>CAYSSJ010000037.1:0-2143 GCA_964433675.1 uncultured Candidatus Cloacimonadota bacterium | reverse complement strand
GATCCTGATGATTATTCACCACCGTATTGTTCGTAAAATAGAGCGTATCGGTATTCAATAAACTCACTGCCCCTCTTAGCCAAAGATCATCTAGCAATGTGTTGTTTGCAAACAGACAATTGGAGACACTTGCTTTCTCCATCCCTCTTACATTTAATGCACTCCCGCCGAAACCGGATTGGTAATCCGGTTGAGTATTCATAATAGTAAGATTTTCTAAGACGGCTTGATACTCATATGCAGGATTTATACCGGTAATAGAAATTACACTACCTTCATTATTTGTATCTGTAAATTCACTGTCTTTTATAGTAATACTACCTCTAGTTAACGATATCCCAGAACGAGTACCTTCCGTGTTGTATATAGTTATCCCGGATATAAGAGCATTCTGCTCGTAAGGTGCCATACTTGAAAAGAAAAGAGTATAGCGTCCCGAAAAGTTTCGTATAGTCATATCTTTGATTGCATTATCGCTTGCATATCTACTCCTCGTTAAATAATTTGGCATCATAGTTTGCACTACATCCCATTCAATAATGGTTTTCTCCTTTCCCGCCCCTTTGAGAGTAACATGGGAGCGCATATTCAGTGGAAAGAGCTGCCCTCTTCCGGGAGAATATATACCTTCATCCAAATGGATGGTGCGCGGATTGAGGCTATCGGCAGAAATTTTGGTAAGCGCCCATTGAATACTATGCAGAGGTTCATCCGGCGTAGCACCACTGTTGCTATCATCACCCTCGGGATGAACATAGAGATCATGCTCTGCCGGTTCGAGCCATTGATTGTCTATACTTAAAGAAAGATAGGGGCTGGGAGTTATATATGCAGTAGGGTCCAAAACTGTAAATGTGTCTATAATTACATGGTTATGAGTATTAAAGGCAGTTGAATTTGTTACAAAAATATCAGCACTCGAAGAAGCTGTATTATTATATATATTGCATTTATTCTCATTACTCCAAATAATTTGAGTATCTATTCCATTGCTCCTTCCTATACCAATTCCACCACCTATATCATATGAATGATTATTTCTGATAGTTACATTTTCCAGATAAGCTTGTGAACCTCCGAAAAATATGCCGCCACCGGCATTGGCATAATTATCCTCTATCAAAAGATCTTTTAATGAAGGCGAAGAGTAATCTATGTTTATTCCTCCACCGAAATTAGAATAGGCAATTCCATTTCTGATTGTGAAACCTTGCAGCGTAGCAACTTCACTCTCGCTATTGTTAAATTCCACCACACTCCATTCTTCGTTACCGTCGATGATGGTATTATAGATATAGTTCTCGTCACCGGTGGTCAGTATGAGACTGGCTACGGTGATATGTTTGCCGAGGAAATTTATGTTTTCGTAATAGGTTCCCGGATACACCAGTACCGTATCACCGTCAGTCGCTGCATCAATACCTGCTTGTATGTTTACAAAATCTCCCGTACCATCCTGGTTTATCTCCCAGGTTGTGGTGGATAATAAGCTACAACTGCCGAAAAGTATTATCAATATTATTATTTTATTCATTATTTGCTCCTGTATTGTTTATTTTGTCATTGCGAGTTGTTCTTCTTGCTGAACTTTGGCGTGGCAATCTCATTTTCTACTACCTCTATCTTTCTGTGAAAGTGACGAGTAACAAGTAACGAGTGACAAGGGACAAGGACTAAGGAATAAATACGAAGGGAAGCTTGAACTATAAAGTTATGGTCATCTCGAGCGGAACCCGGTGGAATCGGCGAAGCCGAGCAGCAAGCTGCTATTCCACCACGATGGAACAGACAGGTTCCACACGGCAAGCTGGGTGGAGTCGAGAGATCTCTAAGAATACTATAGCCTAAATCAAATTCGAATTCAATGAGATTTCTCCACTCGCTATGCTCGGTCCATTCTTCGCTGAGCTTCCAATGGCAAGCGAAATAATGCGATTTCTTTAATCTTTCAACCTTCAACACTAAACAACTCCTTGCTCACATTCTCACCTTCTCCAATCTGCTTATTGCTTGCTGCTTACTGATTACTGTCTCCTGTTTTCTGTCTTCCGTCTTCTGTTTTCCGTCTTCTGTCTTCTGATCTCTGTCCTCTAAACCTCTAAACCCTAAACTCCTAAACATTTCCCTTGTCCTCAGTGGTCAC
>CAYSSJ010000036.1:0-2649 GCA_964433675.1 uncultured Candidatus Cloacimonadota bacterium | reverse complement strand
TTACTCATCTTGACTCCTTTCTTTTTTGGAGTCCACCTTTTTCAGGACGGGTCAATATACTCATCACTCACTACTGTCTTCTCACCTGCTCCCCTCTTGCTTATTTCACCAAGAAAGCAAAACCGTGACATCTGTGACAATTATACGGCAAATATTGTGACATTTTAGTCACATATTTGATGTTCAAATTCAGTTTTGATACTTAAGGTTTTATTTTTTCTATTGGCAGAAATTTTTTATAGGTAAATGTAATAAACTAATAATAAGTCAGTTAGAAATATTTATATAATTGTCATAATAGAAAATAATGATTTTGGCATGAAAATTGTATTATATATAGCATATGAGCATTAGAAAAAAGATATTTTGTGGTAGAGGTGTTACTGTGAAGCTTACGCATAATGATAAGCTGTTGGTTGCCAAAGTGCGTTTCAAAGCAGATCACAGCCTGAATAACTTTTCTATTCCATTATCTGTAGAGCTACCCCCCCCCCCCCCGAAAACAGAGAAATTAAGCCAAAATATAGAGAGAAATAGCAGAAATGTCACATCATGTGTCACGGCTTTCATCCTCGGGCAAATCTACTTCTGCTCACGCAATAAGTACATTTAGCTCTATCTCCCTGCGTATGCTCCGGCGTGGGGAGAGTAAATGTCTTATCTTGTCTAAATCCAAAATAATATGGACAAGATAGGGAGTGGAAAAAAAATTGAATAGGAGGATAAAATGAAATTAATGATTAGTGTAATAATAATTATAGCATTTGTTTTCCCATTAGCTTGTATGTTAGAAGCAATAGAGATTCATCGTGGTGAAAGACCTTACATAGATATTACACAACTTTCTGAAGATGCCATGGTAACAGGAGAAATTCAGATTAAATTTGATGATTATTATACAGATTTTCTTGATAATAATAACATATACTATGAAGAGGGTATAGCCAAATTTGGTATATCAGAAATAGATAGTTTAAATGTCCAATTCGAAGTATCTGATATTACAGCAATGTTCGATAGTCCAGCACTAGATAATGAATATAACTGGCGTCATAAATTATGGGGTTTTCATCTTTGGTACAAATTGGAGGTTGATGAAAAAACTAATATTGTTGATATGGCATTAAACTATAGGGAAATAAGTGATTTGGCAATAGTTGAACCTACATATAGAAAAGAACTACATCAATGGATACCGGATGACCCGATGTTGGGTAATCAATGGCATTACAATAATACCGGGCAGCAAAACGGAACACCGGGTTCAGATATAAGTCTTTTTGATGCCTGGGATATCGAAAAAGGTAATTCCGATGTTATCGTTGCCATAATTGATAGAGGAATTCAGTATGATCATCCAGATTTAGCGGATAATATGTGGGACGGAATCGGGTATAATTTTGCAAATCAATCAAGCACTATTACACCAGGTAATCATGGCACACATGTGGCTGGCACAGTTGCTGCTGTAAACAACAATAGTATCGGCGTTGCAGGAGTTGCTGGTGGTTCTGGTAGTGGTGATGGAGTACGCCTAATGACTTGCCAAGTTTTTCATGGTTTCAATGTTAGTGGTGGGTTTCATATAGCTCCTGTATATGCTGCAGATAATGATGCTACGATTTCACAGAACAGCTGGGGATACACTACTTCCGGTACAGTCAATCAAAATGTACTGGATGCCATTGATTATTTCAATCAGCATGGTGGTGGAGATGCCCTTGATGGTGGAATCACAATTTTTTCAGCGGGGAATGAAAACTCTTCTGGCATGTGGTATCCAGGATGTTATTCCGGTGCATTTTCCGTAGCTGCTACTAACAATCAGGATAAAAAAGCTTGGTATTCGAATTATGATACATGGATCGATATCTCTGCACCGGGTGGAGAAAGACATCAAGTTAATGAACGTGGCGTTTTAAGTACTCTTAACGGAGATAATTATGGTTACCGTCAAGGGACTTCAATGGCTGCTCCACATGTTTCTGGTGTTGCGGCACTTATCATTTCTCTCGCTTATGGTCAGTTGACTGCGGATGATGTAGCAGATATTCTTATTGATACAGCAGATGATCATTATGCTGTAAATCCGAATTATATCGGCATGTTAGGTGCTGGAAGATTAAATGCATATGAAGCTTTGAATAAGTTACTAATTCCTGTACAGGGTTTTGTAAATTTAGATGGTGGTCCAGGAAACATTACCGATGTAGAGATAACCTTCGAAAGTGATAATCATAACTTCACAATTAATCCAGATGAAAATGGTTTTTTTTCCCGTGTGTTTGAACCACTTGAGTCAGGAACATATGATGTTAGGTTCTCATTGAATGAAGCATCAGCACAATATTATCCAGTAACATTTGAAAACTTAGACATTTCCGGTTACGATACTATAGTTATTCCAGACGTTACATTAACTCCTATCGAATCAAGCGTTGCATATGTCTCTGATGACCCATCAAATAACGAGGCTTTTAATGATATCCAATCCGCCCTCGTTTATATTGGTGATATTGGAGGAGGCACTGTAAGCATAGCACCGGGAACTTATAGTGGTACAGGTAATCGTAATATAGGGGTGCCTTTTAGTTATGATCCCAATGAACCGTATGGCATAACAATTATTGGTGGAGTACACGAAGAAAC
>CAYSSJ010000035.1:0-2690 GCA_964433675.1 uncultured Candidatus Cloacimonadota bacterium | reverse complement strand
AATTTCTGGTGAAAAGTGAAAAAGTGAGAAGTGAAAAGTGGTGTGAGAGAAGCAAGATGAAGTTTAGGAGTTCAGGGTTTAGAAGTTTAGAGGTCAGAAGTCGGAGGACAGAAGACGGAAGACGGAAAACAGGAGACAGGGAACAGTAGGCAGTAAGCAGAATGGAGAAGGTGAGAATGTGAGAAGATGGGAAGGAGAGAAGATGAGCAAAGAAGATTTGCTGAATAGCAAGAGCAAACGAGAGTTTCGGTCAATTGGTAATTGCCTGCCCGGCTTGCCATGTGGAACCTGTCTGTTCCACTGTGGTAAAATTTCGTCAGAAATATTTCACAGGGGGAATTTGGTGCTTACTTCAGGCTGGTCATCTCGCCTGCCATTCGAAGCGCAGCGAAGAAAGGAAGTTTTTCGAAATAAACCTTGCCCGAGCGTGGGGCTATCTTATTATATGAATATGAAAGCATGGAGGTTGCTATGAAAAGTTTAATTTTTTCACTATTTATTTTAACTGCTGGAATTGTTGTACTACAAAGCTCGGATCTTCCCGAGTCAGATCATTTTTTTTCGATAGATATGGAGCCAATAGGTGTCTCCGAAATAAATCGATCACATCAAAATCTAAACATCCCGGAATATGAATTTTCCCGCCTGCCGACACCACTGGGGATCACAAACTACTACGACTATATGCCCGGAAGTTATAACAGCACACCGATAAGACTCGAATCCACCGGTTCCGGCGTCATCGCCATACTTTACACGGCAAGAGAATCCCCGGATGCCACCCGGCGTGTATGGCAGGCTTGGTTGGATGCGGACGGTAATGTGTTAGACAACTCGCTTGCTACTACCATAGATCGCCACGAGGGATTTGCCGGTATAGATGCCGATCCGGAAAGCAATCTATTCCTGGTAGCCTGGCATCGTTTGGATGATAATTTGATCGACTGGAATGTTGTTTTTGGATTTCATGCGTACCCACCATTACCTGTATCATGGCCTCCGCAAGTTATAATTCCGCCGATACCTCCCTATCCACCAACAATGGACCCGCCCGAGTATATTTGCCCCGATGTATTTGTCGGACCTTCCCCTGAGCCGGATAAACGGAGAGTCTATGTGATTGCGAAAAATTCCACTAATAATCCGGTTACTGATGAACCTTCGCCCAATCCTCTTATTGCCTATGCTGATTTTGATGAAGATGATTCCTTCTTTTCTCCGACTGCACTCGATTGGAATTTTACCACCATTCCGATGATGGATCAATGGCATATAGAAGGCAGCCGCCGTCCTTTTTACTCTGCTGCTGTTTCCGATGATGGAAAAGTAGCGTTTTTCGGTTGGAATATAGTTTTGGACGGAGACCCGGAAGCTACTCCGCTGGATGAGGAGATGTTTGTCTTTGTTAATGATAATTATGCCGAAGGTGAATGGGAATATCATTCCCGAGAAGCATATTGGGAGATTGATGTTGGTCCTATTCCTCCGCCAGGAATATGGCTACTTCCATTTGATTTTGATTATATTTACTGGAGGATATTCTTCTCACATAATCAAAACAGTCTCTTTCTCGATAATGATTCCAAATTGGTAACTATGCAAAATGTGTTTTTTGCCGAACTCGATGAAAACCAGATCCCCACAGGTGGCTTTTATCAACATTTCGGCTATCCCAAAGCGATAATATTCGATTTTGATACCGAAGAATTCAATCTTCATAATCTCGGCTTCCCACCGGACGATTATAATAATGAACCGGCATTACCAATCATGGATGGAGCTGTAAAATATGGTTGGCCCATATATTTTCATGATCCCACATTAGCATTTCACGAAAACAAACATAAAGTAGCGGTAAATGATGATATGGGTTGGATAGCAGCACTCTGGCATGATGGTTTGAAAAACAAATTCGCCTTCGACGAGGAACCCGGTTATGAAGATTGGGAAGAGGTTCCCGAAATTGCTATCTGTATATCTAACGATCATGGCGAAACCTGGCAGGATATCATCTATCTAAATAGTATAGAAACGCCCGAGCTGGAAGGAATGATACCTGTATATGCCTATCCGACCGATCATATCGAAAATCTCGGCGATGATTGGGGTAGGATTCATCTGATGTTTATGGACGATAATAGTTATGGCTCTTATGTTCAAGGTCAGGGTGAATATCTGGGTGGCGAGATGATGTATGCAGCGCTTGATATTCATTTCGGCATCGATGTCTCCGCTGATGACGATGAAATAGCATCTCCCCTTATCAACTATGTTCATAACTATCCCAATCCGTTCAATCCGGAGACGACCATATCTTTCTCTTTGCAAGAAGTTGCCGAGATCTCCATCGAAATATTCAATCTGCGCGGGCAGAAGGTGAGAACCGTAGTAAATTCGCAATATGAAGCCGGACATCATAGCGTTGTCTGGGATGGTAATGATAAGCGAGGCAGAGCAGTTGCCAGCGGTGTTTATATGTATCGCATCAAATACGAGGAAGATAGTATCAGCAAAAAAATGATGCTTGTCAAATAAGCTGATAGAGGGTGGAAGATCGTAGGGCAAGTTGGCAACTTGCCTATGCATAGGTGAAGAAAGGCGTAGTTGTGAGTAGTGAGTGATGAGTTTTGAGAAGAGTGACCCGTCCTGAAAAAGGTGGACTCCAAAAAAGAAAGGAGTCAAGATGAGTA
>CAYSSJ010000034.1:0-2848 GCA_964433675.1 uncultured Candidatus Cloacimonadota bacterium | reverse complement strand
ATATTGTCACACTGAGTAGCTTCGGCGCAAGCCGGAGCGTATCGAAGTGTGAACTGAGGAAGTGTGGCATTGTCACCCTTCGATACAATCCCGATAAGTCGGGATCACTCCATCCTTCGTTTTACTACGGAATGGCAGGCAGGGTGACGGCTGAGGACAAGGGAGATGTTGATTAGTTTATTGGTTAATTGGTGTCAATGGCCGATGAATAGCCACGAGCTTTTAGCTCGTGGGTGTGGGTATCACCCATCTCGGTTGGGTTTTAATCCATGTAAACCCCCTTTTATTCCCCCTTGGGAAGGGGGACAATATATAGCCCCAACCCATTGTAGAAAAAGGGAATCGGCTCCCCTTCACAAGAGGAGAAGACTGGCGCTAGCCGGCCAGAGGGATTTTCTAAGAATCCCAAATTACAAACTTCAATTCCCAAACTATACAAAGAAACAAAAAAGGAGTCAATAATGTTCAAAACAACGCTAATAATAATTCTCCTCAGCCTTAGCTGTTTTCTATCAGCTACAATATGGGAGATCAACCAGGATGGAACCGGTGATTTTACCACCATCCAGGAAGGTATAGATGCAGCGGCTGACGGAGATACGGTACTGGTATATCCGGGAACCTATTACGAAAACATAAATTTCTTCGGCAAAGATATCACCGTAGCCAGTCTCATACTGATCACCGGTGACGAAAGCTATATATACAATACCATCATCGACGGCAACGAAGAATGGAGTGTGGTGGAATTTAACAATGGCGAGAGTAAAGTTGCTACGCTGCAAGGTTTCACAATCAGAAATGGAATTGCCTATTCTAATTTCGGTGGAGGAATAAACATAGATTACTCTTCGCCTTCATTAAAAGATCTTTTGATAGAGGATAATTATGCCAATGCCGGTGGCGGCATATTTTTCGGAGGTTCACAAGCTTATCTGGAAAATGTAACTATCAGAAATAATCATTCATATGATATAGGTGGTGGAATTGGTATAGGAAGGAGCAATGGAATAGATACTCAAATTATTTGGAGTAATGAGAATAAATGCAATATATATAATAATACATCTTCTTCGGGTGCTGATATTGGTGTAACAAATTCAACTGCCTTTAATACTCATAATCATGTGATTATAGACACATTTACAGTATTGGACCCTACTGCATATATAACTCCCAGTCCCTATCTTTCTTTAAGTATAGACAATCAATGGCTCGAGCCGGCGGAGCATGACCTTTATGTTCACCCTGCCGGTGATGATAGCAACAGTGGTGCTAGTCCGGATGAACCTCTGCAAAGTATTCAATGGGCGCTTACCAAAATTTCTGCCGATAGCCTCAATCCGCGCACCATCCATTTGGATGAAGGTATATATTCTCCCGGAAGAGGGCAGCTCTTTCCACTGAATATGCGCTCCCATGTTACTCTCAAAGGGGCGGGAAAGGAGAAAACCATTATTGAATGGGATGTAGTGCAAACTATGATGCCAAATTATTTAACGAGGAGTAGATATGCAAGCGATAATGCAATCAAAGATATGACTATACGAAACTTTTCGGGACGCTATACTCTTTTCTTTTCAAGTATGGCACCTTACAAACAGAATGTTCTTATATCCGGAATAAATATATACAATACTGAAGGTACTCGTTCTGGGATATCGTTAACTAGAGGGAATATTACTATTAAAGATAGTGAATTTTTTAACACAATAACTGAAGCTAGTGCTGTTAGTATAGGTAACCTTACAAATCCTGATAATAGTGAAGCTATTGTTGAGCATTTAACAATCATGAATCATGAACCCAATTATAACACATGGATGGGTGGAGGTGGATTAGGAGTTGGAGCTACAGATCATGTAACTATCTCCAACTGTTTGATCGCCAACAACACTTTGTTGAATGATATTTGGCCCAAATCAGCAGTTGGTTTGTCTCGCACGGAAACATTGTATTTTACCAATAATACGGTAGTAAACAATCATCCGGCTCCGGGATGTACCGTACCTACCGGAGCTATAAGTATCGGTGGAGGAGGAGATTTTTATCTAACGAACAATATCATATACGACAACACTATGTTTACCTTTTTACTTGGGCGTGGAGAATCTCCCAGCACGGTTTATATGGAACATAACTTAATCGAAGGTGGAACGAATCCTCTTGTGATACATATTATCACTCCACGTCCTTATGGTGTTGATATTGTTTGGGGCGAGGGTAATATAGATGGACCGGTACATTTCTACGGACAAGAGGCAGGACTGGATCCCAGCGATCCGCTCTATTACCAGCTCACAGAAAATTCTCCGGCAGTAGATGCCGGTATGCCGGATACTACCGGTTTGCATCTACCGCCATGGGATCTGCTCTACAACCGTCGTGTATGGGATGGGCTTGGCAATGGTGAAGCTATCATCGATATGGGCTGCTACGAATACGGTGCACCGCCTTATCCTCAATCCGCTGTCAGTGCAGATGAACCGGCAATAGAGATACCTCAGCAGCTTTCGGTGAAGAATTACCCCAATCCGTTCAACCCGGATACCACTATCGAATTCGAACTACCGCAAGAGAGCGATGTAACGCTGGAAATATTCAATATCAAAGGTCAAAAGGTACGAAAACTTTACGATTGCTACTCAGCCCCGGGTATCTACTCACTCTACTGGAACGGTAAAGATGATAACGGCAGGCAGTTACCGTCGGGGATTTACCTTTACAAATTGGTAACCGAGTATGAGGTGGTTACGAGGAAGATGATGCTTTTGAAATAAGCATGGAGAGAAGCAGGATGAATTTCTGGTGAAAAGTGAAAAAGTGAGAAGTGAAAAGTGGTGTGAGA
>CAYSSJ010000033.1:0-3168 GCA_964433675.1 uncultured Candidatus Cloacimonadota bacterium | reverse complement strand
TCGAATTTAATGAAGAAACCCGCAGATGGGAAAATAACGATATCGAATTCGTCTTTGATAACAAAAGATTCCACAATGATTACAATTGGGTATCATTCCCCAAACTGGATAGAACAGGAAATGATCCGGTGGATGCTATCCCGCTTTTAGAGTCAATATACCCAGGATACGAAGATTTGATAATGGAAGTTGGAGATTATTATTATATTGTATACGATCTGTATGCAATCCCTCAATGGGATCCTGAAGAATATCCACTCCAAAGCAGCGATGGTGTTATCATCAATATAGCTCCTGAGGTCGATAGTTTCAGAGTTTACGAAGTGGAAGCACAGGCAACCAGATTATCCGACAGCTCTACGATTACATTAAATCAAGGTATAAACTATATTGGTTATTGGGTTCCAAACAGTCAGCGAAAAGATGATGCTTTTGGTGAGCATTGGGACAAGGTGGAATGGATGAAATATGAGGACTGGTATTATGACGGACAAGAATATCCAGATAGTGGCAATCAATCCCAACCTCTTCCCAGTGGCAAAATCCACTCACTTCACTATGGAGAAGGTTATATTGTCTATCTAAATGAAGAAATACGGAATTTCGGCTGGAATGTGGACTCTGCAGATATGGCAGAAACATTCAACAAAGAGGAGCCGCAATATTTTACAGTGGAGAAGGATTTTGATTATCAGGCTATCGATGTGATTGATATACCCGAGGATGTTATCGAGATCGGTGTGCATCAAGACAGAAGCTGTGTGGGGGCTGTGGTTGTAGAAGAGCCTGCTGAGCAGATATTGGTCTATGCAGACTACGGCACACCACTCTCATTCGAATTGATTACCGCAGGTGGCAGCAGATCTACGATTTCACAATATGGAATTTTAGATCCCAATACAGGCAGATTCCGAGAAGGACAGCTCACCGGTGGTATGTATCGTCATACTATCATCAGTCTGGCACAAGACAAACGCTTTGATAAGGGTGATATAGCCGAAGCTTCCGTAGTATTGCATCCCAATTATCCCAACCCTGCCAATCCGGAGACTACTTTCTCCTTCACACTTGCTCACAAACAGGATGTGGAACTAACCGTTTACAACATCCGTGGTCAGAAAGTACGTACCGTCTATGAAGGCAGTGCCGATGAAGGTGCGCATTCTATCGTCTGGAACGGTAAAGACAGCAAGGGCAGAGTAGTATCATCAGGCGTATATTTCTATAAACTAAAAACAGAGTCAGCAGAACTGACTGAGAAGCTTATTTTGCTGAAGTAGTGGTAATAAACAGAGGCGGGGAGTATTCTCCCCGTCTCTGGAATTTAGCGAGGAGAAGAATTGAATGAAAAACGATATCGTCACACTGAGTAGCTTCGGCGTAAGCCGGAGCGTATCGAAGTGTGAACTCAGGGAGTGTGGCGTTTTACTTGTCACCCTTCGATACAATCCCGACAAGTCGGGATCACTCAGGATGACAAAAACATGTCATTTCACATGCCATCTAAAATCCCCTTGTTATTATAGGCATCATAGAGCAAGAAAGGAGCAGTAGAAAATGAGATTGCCACGCCAAAGTTTAGCAAGAAGAACGACTCGCAATGACAAAATACACAAGACAGGAGCAAATAATGAAAATAATATTGATAATACTTCTCGGCATTAGTAGTTTACTATCAGCCACGATCTGGGAGATCAAGCAGGATGGCACGGGAGATTTTATAAGCATACAAGAAGGAATAAATGCAGCCGCAGATGGGGATACGGTGTTGGTTCACCCGGGAACCTATTATGAAAACATAGATTTCAGCAGTAAAACTATCGTCGTAGCCAGTCTCTGCCTCACCACCGGTGATGAGAGTTATAAATACGAAACTATCATAGACGGAGACCAAAACGATAGCTGCGTCCGGATAACCTCCGGTGAAGGAGAGGGTACAATGATATGTGGATTTACTTTAACTAATGGATGGGGTATTAGCGGTGGTGGGGTTAGAGTTAGGGATTCAGCAGTCACTATTCGTAATTGTATTATTAAAGATAATTACGCAGTAGGAGGCGGTGGTGGTATATTTGCTTACAACTGTTTAATAAATTTAGAAGGGAATTCAATTTATAATAACAGAGCTCGTGCGTCAGGAGGTGGCTTGTTAATTACTTCTCCGGGTGGATCAACTATTTCACCAGTAAATATCATTTGGGATGAAAGCAATTTGAACAGTATTTATTTAAACTACGGATTAACTGGCAATGATATTGCTGCCAGTGTAACAGCTATTGAGAACTTTCATGTTATTCTGGATACTTTTACGGTAGCAGAATTAGACCCATACTTTCTTCTTCATGTAAATTCAACAGGTCAATTTAGCGGAAATACATTGCTGTCTGCTAACAATACCATAATTGAAGAACATGTGAATGATGATCTCTATGTAGCTCCTGATGGTGAAAATAGCAACAGCGGCTTGACGCTCGATGACCCACTGGCTACTTTAAACTATGCCTTAGCTCTGATAAAACCGGACAGTCTGAACAATAACACAGTTTATGTTGCGGATGGAGTATATTCGTTCAACGAAAATGATAATTGGTTCCCTTTAAACCTTCGTAGCTACATTTCTTTAGAGGGAGAATCTATGGCAAACACTATCTTAGATGCTGAGGAATTCCCTAATTCTCGATTTATGTATGGTAGACTTATTAGATATAATAGTCATATAAAAAAATTTACAATGACTAATGGAATATCATCAGGCATGGCTTTAGTTTCAATAAATGATTTCTATAATGAAACTGATATAGTGCTTGAAAATATTATCATTCAGAACTCTAAGACAAATTATTATGGTGTTTATACTGCATTTGTCGCTGCTTTTCTCAAAAATATTCAATATCATAACAATTTTGGTGGAGTAGCTATTAGCTTGCTTGATACAAGACCTAACCCACAAAAAGTTCATATTGAAAATAGCAGAATACACTATATCCGACCTTGGGAGGGCGCATCCGGTGCTTATGGGACATTTAGTAGGCCAATGAATATAACAGGTCGACCCTTTAGTGATATCCCTTTCCAAGTTAATCTTATCAATATGGAATTATCTGACAGTATAAATAATAATACCATGAGTAGATGTGCCGGAATAGCTGTATTGAATAATGTCAAACT
>CAYSSJ010000032.1:0-3198 GCA_964433675.1 uncultured Candidatus Cloacimonadota bacterium | reverse complement strand
TCGAATTTAATGAAGAAACCCGCAGATGGGAAAATAACGATATCGAATTCGTCTTCGAGAACAAAAGATTCCACAATGATTATAACTGGGTATCATTCCCTAAACTGGATAGAACAGGAAATGATCCGGTTAATGCCATACCTGTCTTAGAATCAATTTACGAAGGTTACGATGAACTACAGATGGAGTATGATACCGATTCATATGTTTGGTATAGTGATCCAGATTGGAGTACAAACAATCATCCTTTCCAAAGCAGCGACGGCGTTATCATCAATATAGCTCCTGAGGTCGATAGTTTCAGAGTTTACGAAGTGGAAGCACAGGCAACCAGATTATCCGACAGCTCTACGATTACATTAAATCAAGGTATAAACTATATTGGTTATTGGGTTCCAAACAGTCAGCGAAAAGATGATGCTTTTGGTGAGCATTGGGACAAGGTGGAATGGATGAAATATGAGGACTGGTATTATGACGGACAAGAATATCCAGATAGTGGCAATCAATCCCAACCTCTTCCCAGTGGCAAAATCCACTCACTTCACTATGGAGAAGGTTATATTGTCTATCTAAATGAAGAAATACGGAATTTCGGCTGGAATGTGGACTCTGCAGATATGGCAGAAACATTCAACAAAGAGGAGCCGCAATATTTTACAGTGGAGAAGGATTTTGATTATCAGGCTATCGATGTGATTGATATACCCGAGGATGTTATCGAGATCGGTGTGCATCAAGACAGAAGCTGTGTGGGGGCTGTGGTTGTAGAAGAGCCTGCTGAGCAGATATTGGTCTATGCAGACTACGGCACACCACTCTCATTCGAATTGATTACCGCAGGTGGCAGCAGATCTACGATTTCACAATATGGAATTTTAGATCCCAATACAGGCAGATTCCGAGAAGGACAGCTCACCGGTGGTATGTATCGTCATACTATCATCAGTCTGGCACAAGACAAACGCTTTGATAAGGGTGATATAGCCGAAGCTTCCGTAGTATTGCATCCCAATTATCCCAACCCTGCCAATCCGGAGACTACTTTCTCCTTCACACTTGCTCACAAACAGGATGTGGAACTAACCGTTTACAACATCCGTGGTCAGAAAGTACGTACCGTCTATGAAGGCAGTGCCGATGAAGGTGCGCATTCTATCGTCTGGAACGGTAAAGACAGCAAGGGCAGAGTAGTATCATCAGGCGTATATTTCTATAAACTAAAAACAGAGTCAGCAGAACTGACTGAGAAGCTTATTTTGCTGAAGTAGTGGTAATAAACAGAGGCGGGGAGTATTCTCCCCGTCTCTGGAATTTAGCGAGGAGAAGAATTGAATGAAAAACGATATCGTCACACTGAGTAGCTTCGGCGTAAGCCGGAGCGTATCGAAGTGTGAACTTAGGGAGTGTGGCGTTTTACTTGTCACCCTTCGATACAATCCTGACAAGTCGGGATCACTCAGGATGACAAAAACATGTCATTTCACATGCCATCTAAAATCCCCTTGTTATTATAGGCATCATAGAGCAAGAAAGGAGCAGTAGAAAATGAGATTGCCACGCCAAAGTTTAGCAAGAAGAACGACTCGCAATGACAAAATACACAAGACAGGAGCAAATAATGAAAATAATATTGATAATACTTCTCGGCATTAGTAGTTTACTATCAGCCACGATCTGGGAGATCAAGCAGGATGGCACGGGTGATTTTATCACGATACAAGAAGGAATAGATGTAGCCGCAGACGGTGATACGGTGTTGGTTCATCCGGGAACCTACTATGAAAACATAGATTTCAGCGGTAACTCCATCGTCGTTGCCAGTCTCTGCCTTACCACCGGTGATGAGAGTTATAAATACGAGACCATCATAGACGGAGACCAAAGTGGAAGTTGCGTCCGGGTCGCCTCCGGTGAAGGAGATGGTACATTGCTCTGTGGATTTACACTAACAAATGGGTCAGGTTCACCTCGATATCCGGGAGATGCTTCAAAGCAAGGTGGTGGAGTATTTGTGCAAGAATCTCAAATTATTATAAGTAATTGTGTAATTACAAGAAATTTCGTGCTTGCAAGAGGTGGAGGGGTTTATGTTAAAGATTCTTCTTTGATTTTAAGTGGAACTAGTATTTTTGATAACAGAAGTAGAGGTAATGCTGGGGGTGTTTATACTTATGACTCTGATATAGTATTTGATAATGAGAATCTCAATAGTGTTTTTTTAAATTATTCTGCTAATAACAATGACATTTTAATTGCTGGAGTAGATACTTTGAATATAGTATTGGACACCTTTAGCGTATCAGAGTTAGATGATCATTTTATTCGAAGCGTAACTTCTATGGGGCAGCCACCTTATGCAGGTTATCCCTTAAATAATATTTCGTTAACCGCTACCCATGCTATAATTGAAGAACACATTAATGCCGATCTTTATGTGGCACCAGATGGAGATAACAGCAACAGTGGTCTGAGCCCGGAAGAACCGTTAGCTACAATCAATTATGCTTTGGCTCTGATAAAACCGGATAGTTTGATCAATAACACCGTTTATGTGGCGGACGGAGTATATTCGCTCAGCGAAAATGATAATTGGTTCCCATTACAATTTCGTAGCTATGTATCATTAGAAGGTGAATCTATGCTGAATACAATTTTGGATGGAGAAAACTTTCATAGTTCTAACTTCATAACAGGTTTTCGTAAACGTTACAATAATAGTCATATAATTAATTTCAGTATGACTAATGGACTGGCAGAACCGGCTTCATCAATTTCAATGGGATTAATAAGTATCTCAAGTAGTTCTGATAATAATAATAACTATGTAAATTTGGAAAATATTAAAATCGCAGATTCAAAAGTTAGATTTTATGGGATTGATTTTATTTACACAGGTACATACCAAAATAATATTGAGTATAATAGCAATTTTGGTGGTGTAGCTTTTCGATTGTATGATACAAGACTTAACCCACAAAAAGGTCATATAGAAAATAGCAGAATACACTATATACGCCCTTGGGAAGGTGCATCCGGTGCTTATGGGACATTCAGTAGACCGATGAATATCGAAGGACGTCCATTTAGTGATAACCCTTTTCAAGTTAATCTTATCAATATGGAATTATCTGATAGTATTGATAATAATACCATGAGTAGATGTGCCGGAATAGCTGTATTGAATAATGTCAAACT
>CAYSSJ010000031.1:0-4608 GCA_964433675.1 uncultured Candidatus Cloacimonadota bacterium | reverse complement strand
ACTTTCTGTCCTTTGATATTGTAGATAGAAAGCTCTATCCTACCCGCTTCTGCCAGTTCCAAACGGATAGTAGTATCCGGATTGAAGGGATTGGGGAAACATTCAATATTTATGCTTGGTAGAATTATCTCATCATTATCAATTGCTACCACATTGCCAACTAAATCAGTTTTGGCTAATAAAATGTAATTCTCCCAATTTATTCTAACTTCACCAGTTAAGATGTAACCGTTGTCCGTATTGCTTAAACTTTTATCCCCCCTTGCACCTGTACCAGAATAAACATCTGATATCCAAAGACTCTCGCCCTCATAACTGTAAGCGTATAATTTACCTCTTCTATATCCTACTATATTTGTTGAATTATCAATCATACTTCTGAATGAGAAGTAATTGTTATCATCATTAAACAATATGTAAATCAACTCTCCACTATTTGTCAGTTTTATTAACACTCCAGTACCATCTAAACCAACATCCCATGTCCCAGCTACATAAATGTTATTCTCAATATTTTCCATTACACAGTGACCTGTGTCATATCCCAAACTATCATATGTTTTTGTCCATATGGTGTCACCCTCGCTATCGGTTTTCAAAATGATAATATCACTACCTGTTTCATCAAAGTAAGCATGCCCGGTAGCAGCAAAACCATTATCATGTAATGAGATTATCGACCGTATAACTCCGTATGAAATCCCGTTAATACCATAACTTTGAGTCCAGATCTCTTCTCCATTTTGAGTGATTTTTCTGATTGTAGGTAGATTGTTCATTCTACCACCAAGAATAATATCTCCATCATTAGTTTTATCCATAGAACCAACATATAAATTGCCATTATTAACTATCCATTCCCTGTTGCCGTTACTATCCCTCTTTATAAGAACTGAACCTTCCCGATATGGAAAAAATGAGCAAACTGAAGACAATATCCCACCATCATCGGTTTGTACCATTGCCGTAGATTCGGTTTCATACATCCAACTAACAGTATCTTTTTTTGCCCATTGGTAGTTGCCTCCACTATCGGTTTTTATCAAAAATCCCCATTTAACTTCAGATACTGGGAATTGAGGGTCATTATATCTATAGTAACCATTTACAGCATATCCACCATCAGAGCAAACAAGCACATCTCTAGCATAATAACTGCCACTTCCAAAAGGCTGATATGTCTTTATCCAAGTATCTTCAGCAACAAGTTGGGTAGTAAATAATATAGACATAATTAAAATCATAAATTTCATCTCGTTCCTCCTTCAATTATCATTTAGATATTCTTACCATTACTTTTATCTCTCCTCCTACTTCAACAGCAGACACTTATCCACTGCCTCGGTCTTACCGTTCACCTCCAATCTATAGAAATAAACTCCGGAAGACACCTGCCTACCGCTATCATCATCCCCGTCCCAAATGATTTTGTGCTCGTCCGGCACAAGATGGTCGTCTATCAGGGTTTTTACCTTTTGTCCTTTGATATTGAATATCTCGATCTTTACTACACTCTCTTCGGGAATAGCAAAGGAAATGGTGGTAGAGGGATTGAAAGGGTTTGGCGCATTGGAAATATCTGCTATGACATTATCTGATTTCGTTATATCCGGTGGTGTACCTCCATCACGATAAACCTCGATATTATCGAAAGCGAAACCTTCTCTGGGGATTGTTTGCTCACCATATTGCTGAAATTTGATCACGAAGTAGTTGGAGTGAACCAGTCCGAGTTCAGCAATTTTTGCCGAAACATCGATCTCTATGTTTCGCCATGTATCATCGGGAATCTCACCTACGTTGAAAGAATAGGCTTTTTCAAAGTTGGCTCCTCCATCATCGGAGAAAAATACGCCATTTTCTACATAGTTACTATCGGAGTATTTTTTCCAATCGAATTTCAACTTAACACTGTTTTCTCCACCAAGCTTCAGATGTAGAAGTGCTTCATTCAGATTGGGATAATTCGAATTATCCACATCCATAATTAGATGATATATACCCGAATGAGGTCCATAAGAATCGGAAATTTCTACTCTGCCATACGAAGTACTCGAATTGAATTCCCAACAAGATTTCTGCCCTGCTTCGAAACCGTCTGCGAACGGTATGATATGATAATCGTTATAAACTCGCACATCATCAATTACTATACCGTCTGTTGGAGCATAACTATTGCTGGTATATTGAAACTTGATGATCACATTATCGCTTTTTTGCAATCCATGATCATCCATCAGATTGTCTATGTCCAGCACAGTTTCCTGCCAACTATTGCTGATCTGCGGGAAAGTGAATACCTGAACAAAGGACTGACCGTTATCATCCGAGATATACACTCCATCTGCCGGATCTGTGTTATCATCGAATTGTTTCCAATGAAATTTACACAGCACTCTATCATTATTTGGATTGTTCTCCAGATCGATATGTAGCCAAGCTTCGTTTACAGAATACAAATTATCTATTTGGGAATCCATCAATAGGAGTTTGGATCCATAATTGGGATTGAATTCATCCGTTACCAACACTCTACCCTCAGGATCTGAGGTGAATGACAGCCAGTTTTTATCTACACCATTGGTGAAGTATAGAGAATAAGGCAATCCGGAGTTCGATTTGATATCCTCATAACTGACTTTTTCCCTGATGAAGTTAGGATAATTGGCGGTAACCGTCCATTCATCCGGTATAGTACTATTGATCGTGAGAGTAGAAACACCTCGAGATTGAATCTCACCGTTTTCGTCCAGAACGGAGATAACTGCCGGTACCGCATTGCCGGAAGAATCCACTGCTCTAAAATATGGTAGCCTACCTGATCCCGGTTGGGATACGCCAAGCACCAATTTGTCGCTCTTATCGCTCCATAACTGCATGGAAGGATCGCCAAAGAGAGTATAGGAGACTATCATTTCGCGTATTATTCTAACATGATAAATATTATCCATCACTTCCCAGGCATAATCCAGAAGGTAACCGATCTCATGGATGCCATCATCGAACATAATATCCATCAGTCTGCGTACTACCCGGTTGGTGGTATAGGGATAGTCATCTGCCGAAGGTGCCAGTAGTCCTACCGGACCGCCGACCTCATTGAAAAACACTTTTGATATGGTGTTTTCTTGTTGATAGAGCGTTTCGGGGATCTCCTCCACAAATTCGGGATTGTCTCCGGTTACAATAATCTCGCCTGTCGAATCCCTCAATACCGGAATATGGCTCGATTCATAGTTGAAATCTGTGGTATAGCAAGTGCCGAACCAGGCGAAATATGTATTGCCCATATTGTTCGGCATCTCATCTTCCAGGCGAAAGTAGTTTTCGTGTGGTCTGACATAATAATAATCATAACCTCCACCCGATAAGGGATCATACCAGGCTGCACCTTCCAATGGTTTATGCTCGTTAATAGTAATTCTTTGAGTATTGTTACTAAAATTCAATACATACCAGGGATCTTGATGATTGTATTCATAATCATATATACAATAACTGTCGCCGCCATGCCACATACCATAGAGGAAACTGTAATCCCGAGCATTGAATTTGTCCAATACTACCGTAGCGCAACCATTAGGATCGACAAGGTCATCACTACCGATGAAATCCACCTCGATATGGGAGGGGATATGTTCCAGAGTTTGTGAGATTATATGATTATCTACAGATGAATTATAATGTTTGAGCACATTAGTAGCAATGAATGCCATATGATCGGTATAATTGGTATAAAAGTGGCTTATCCGGTAACGATAATATTTATTAATAAATACCTGCACATCGTCCAGATTACGTGCGGGAATCCTGCCCACATAGAGGTCTCTTGTCAGGCTGATATTCATCGCATCATGATCCTGGGGCCATTGAGAGAGCACATTGGAATAGTAATGATCGGTAGAAGCTATTCTTGGCTCTCCATTTTTTAGCCAATGCATCTCTTGGGGCTCTATCACATTCTCATCCCCGCCGAGCAGCACATATTGCAGATTATCGTTGTTTGTTTTTTGATCTGCCAGCCAATCTCTGATCGCCTCTTTGGAAGTGCCGATCTCGGATGTGGATACTACCTCTGTAACTATTCCTTCTTCGTTCTTGATCGCGGCAAATTCTGAAAAAGAACCGAAAAATTCATCATTGGTAATGATTACCATTTCGGTATCTAGGTTGCGATAGTTTATCTCTCTTCTTATCGGTTCAAAGGTGATGTTATCCAGCTTGTTCAGCGCTTCTTCGGCTGATGCTTCATCACCTGTTATCCTGATCATTTCTTCCAGTTCATACGCTCGCATACTCGGGTTAGCATAAATCGCTTGCAGTAGTACTGCAATCGTTATTATCAACAATATTTTCTTAAACATACTCTCCTCCTTATTTTAGCATCATCATTTTGCGGCTTTGCACCGCTTTACCGTTGTTTACCAGCCGGTAGAGATATACTCCGCTGGAGACCGGGTTATCTTGCTTGTTTCTACCATCCCAATTGACGGTATTCGCACCCTGCTCTTCCGGTAGCTCCAGCGCTCTTACCAGCTGTCCTTTGATATTATAGATCTCGATCTTCGGATTTTTGATATTATCTGCCAAACTGTAGGATATTGTCGT
>CAYSSJ010000030.1:0-4669 GCA_964433675.1 uncultured Candidatus Cloacimonadota bacterium | reverse complement strand
CTATCAGAAAAAAAGTATTTGACAAAGAAAAACAGAGTTGTAATCTTGCATCCATGATTCCGAACCGGTTCTCGGTTTGACGAAGAAGAGAAAACTTGTATTTGCTTTACCGAATCCGGTTTGATGAGGAGGGGATATGAAAAAAATTGTTGAAGAATTTTTTATTTACCAAAAGCAGATAGGCACAAAGCGTCTTAATACGCCCCCCCCCCCCCCAGTTATATTGTTATATATCAATAGATTATACAACTTTATGTTATGCTTCGGAGACCAATCGTCATTTCAATCTGGAGCAAATCATGATCTGTTGCAAGAACAAGTTTATTATACGACTCTCCTCGTGTATAAATTACATGGGGATTTAGCATCAAAATTATAGCAAAGTTAATATGGAAATATAAATAGAAAATATAAACGATCTTTATATAGCTGGCAAAATGAGTGAGTTAATATACAAATTAATAAAAGTAGATAATTAAAGAAATAATTGTTTTTTTTTGCTTATTATAAATTGGAGGAATCATGAAGTCATTTATTATAATAATAATGATAACAATATTTATTTTTCCATTAGCCCGTATATCAGAAGCATCAGAGGTACAAAGAGGAGAAAGACCGGATATTGATTTAACTCAAGTGCCAGATGATGCTATTATACCTGGAAGGATACAAATAAAATTCAATGAAGAATATGCCGATTTTCTCGATGAAAATGATATATATTATGAAGATGGGATTGCCCTTTTTGGGATTCCCGAATTGGACGAGTTAAATATTCAGTACGAGGTTACTAATATCAAAATATTATTTGACAGTCCGGCTCTTAAAAAAGAATATGAGTGGCGCCGTCGCCTATGGGGATTTCATCTTTGGTATCAATTGGAATTCGATGTTAGCAATGATATTGTCGATATGGTATTTGATTATAGAGATATGAACGAGTTGGAATGGGCAGAACCTGAATATAAGAAGGAATTACATCGATGGATACCTGATGATCCTGATTTTGGAAACCAGTGGCACTATCATAATACCGGTCAAACCGGTGGTACACCTGGCGCTGATATATCGCTTCCGAATGCCTGGGAAATTGAAAAAGGTAATCCAAATGTTATTGTTGCTATTATTGATGGCGGCATACAATACGATCATCCAGATATACAGGCTAACATGTGGTACGATGTTGATCATCCATATGGGGGATATAATTTTGTGAACGATTCTCCAGTTATCAACCCACATCCACATGGTACACATGTAGCTGGCACAGTTGCTGCTGTTACTAACAATAATGAAGGTGTGGCAGGTATAGCAGGTGGTTCAGGCAATGATGATGGTGTACGATTAATGTCATGCCAGATTTTCGGAGATGGTACTGGAGGATTTCATCTGGCACCTATTTTTGCAGCAGAACATGATGCTGCAATATCACAAAACAGTTGGGGATGGAACGCACCCGAAATTCACGAACATGCTATACTGGATGCAATTGACCATTTTAACACTTATGGTGGTGGTGATGCACTTGATGGTGGAATTTCTTTCTTTGCTGCTGGCAATAGTGGATCTGAAGGATTGTACTTTCCAGCAATGTATTCTGGGGCATTTTCTGTTGCAGCGACAAATCACAATGATGTAAAAGCATCTTATTCTACGTATGACGATAATGTGGATATTTCTGCTCCTGGTGGAGAAACATCGCCGGATTCTGCCGGGGTTTATAGTACCACAATAAACAATAACTATGCTTTTGCCGCTGGTACCTCTATGGCATGTCCTCATGTCTCTGGAATTGCGGCTTTGATAGTATCTTATGAGTTCGGTAATCTCTCAGATGAACAAGTAAAAAATATAATAAAAATTACAGCCGATGATCATTATGGTGTAAATCCTGAATATGTTGGCAAACTTGGTTCTGGAAGAGTCAATGCTGCCAATGCATTATCATATTTTGTTGATCCTACTGTATTTTTATCAGGAAATGTTTTTTTGGATGGAGGAAATGGTGAAATAACTGATGCTGAAATAAATATTGTAAATAACAACAATATCTTCACCATAAATCCTGAGACTAATGGATTTTATTATAAGTATTTCGAGCCAGATGAATATGGTGTATATGATATTGTTTATTCCTTATCCGGACCTTATGGAGAATATGAATCTGTAACAATTGAAAATGTTCCCATTGATGATCAAAACACTCTAATTGTGATGCCTGATATATATTTGGAACCTGTTGTGCCAGAGCAGATTACGATTCAAGGGATGATAGATTTAGACGGAGGTACTGGAGATGTAAGAGAAGTCGAGATAACAATTGAAAGTGATGATTTTACTTTTATTGTATATCCTGATCAAACAGGGTTTTATTCAATGACTTTTAATCCTATTGAGTATGGTATATATGATATTAGTTATATGCTTTATGATGAATCAGGTTATTATTATCCAGTAAGTATATATGAAATCAGTGTGGAATATACACCGCTAATAGAGTTAGATATAACAATGACACCTATATCTTCTGAGGTTCATGTCAACTCGGATCCGACATACAGTGCAGCATTTAATAATATTCAAGATGCTTTAGATCATCATAATCTCATTGGGAATGGCGGTTCTGTTTTGATACATTCTGGAAACTATACTGGAGAAAGAAATCGTAACTTAAATATCCCTTATAGTAACGATCCCAACAGTTCTTTTTCTATAGAGATTACAAATTATCTAGATCGTTCAGTAATTGTTGATTGCAGTGATATTAATGGATCCTTATATCCGGGTTTTATTTTTGATGATGCAGAATACGGCACTATTACTGAAGAATATATCATCAGTAACATTACAATTAAAAATGGCGCTCCCGGATTAAAGGTAATCAATGGTTCTCCGCAGATAGAATCTGTAAACTTTATTGATTGTGAGATACAGTATTCCTCAAATCACGACACTTACGGTGCTGCTATTTACTCTGAAGGGAGTCCTGTTATCAACAATAATTATTTCAAGAATTGCGAAGCCAAAATGCCCTCACAACAACATAGTAACTCAGTTAGTCATGGTGGTGCCATTGCATTGCATAACTCAAACGGTGCAATAATTCGCAAGAATCTTTTTGAAGAAAATCGGGCTGCACGCGGTGGTGCAATCAGTGTAACTGAATCAACAAATATAACCATTTCATCAAATGAATTGATGGGTAATACATATTCATCCCCAAGTTTGCCTCCACCACCTTCTTATCCAGATTATCATCCGGATTCGGATGGTTTGGCAGTCTATATCGAAGCGGTTGATTCTCTTTATTTCGATTATAATCTTATCTATCTTAATGGAGATAATATTCAAGATAACAATAATGTGGTGTCAATTATCAACGCTGACAATGTAGATTTCATCAATAATACAGTGATCGACCACGAAGATCATTATGCACTTCATATAGAAAATGTCGATCCTATAAATATTATCAATACGATTCTTTATGATAATTATGCCAGCTTTTCGGGTGACATACCTGAAACGAGTTACAGCCTGATAGATGAACAACCCTATTTAGATGATGATTATATCCCAATCTGGAACACCCTCATGTTTTCACCGGCTATCGATGCGGGCGATCCCGACCTTCCCTGGGACCCTGATGATACACCTCCGGATATCGGCGCTCTGCGTACCATCGAGCATGATTTTCACATTACCACCGCACCAATAGAAGAACCGGACCGCTATCTCTGGCGTTCCTTCCCGGTAATGGATAGAATATATAACGCAGGGGAAGAAGTACTGTATGTGCTTGAACCTGTAGAAGAGCAAACCGATTATTTCAAAATATTCTATGAAGAAAATAATCAACTACTATATGAAGTGATATGGCAAAATCCAGATTGGGATCCTGTCGAATTCCAGTATTTCGACTCCGTACAGGGCTACAAGATAGAGTCTGGTGATCATTTCTCGATACCGAACTCCGGATTTAACCAAGATTATGATACTGTCATAGAACTCGATGCAGGTATGAATTGGGTAGGTTACTTTATCGAAGAAACGCTAAGTATAGATGTCGCTTTAAATGGAATCTGGGAATACCTCGAAGCAGTGTATAGCGAAGATTGGGCTTGGGAAGCTGATGATCCTTATGCCATCGATCCTAGCCGCTGTACTATGATCTACGGTAAGATGTATAAGATCGTGGTATCCGAACCTTGCGAACTTATCTATAATACCAGTGAACCGGTGCCTCCAAATGAACGGACGATGACCGATGGATTCTATTACACCGAAACTCCGATGTATAGTGTGATCATGATAGACGAGATCGAAGATCCCGAAGCTATCGAGATCGGTGTATATCAAGATGATGTCTGTATCGGCGCTACCCAGATAGAGGAAGAGCCGGTACAGATACTTGCTTTCCCGCAAAATTCAAGTCGAGGAGGGAGTGGTAATATTCACTTCGAACTGTATTATGGTCAACGAAGCGAGAACAAGAGAATTCGTGAATTCACTGTACGAGAGAGCCAAGGAAGTCTCTCTTCTGCTAAGCTATCACTGGCACCGTATAAGTTCAACTATGTGACACTAGATACGGAACCGGATGAACCTATTACCCAGCTTACCACCACGAACTATCCCAATCCGTTCAACCCGGAAACCACCATCTCCT
>CAYSSJ010000029.1:6469-7032 GCA_964433675.1 uncultured Candidatus Cloacimonadota bacterium | reverse complement strand
AATCTGTGAAAATCCGTGGTTAAGAAACAATTCGTGCTAATTCGTGGAATTCGTGCACAAAAACAAAAAGAAATAATTCGTGAAATTCGTGGATAAAATCAAACCTATCCACCTAACCTCCAATCTTCCCTCTACTCTCTATCCTCTATCTTCTTGACTCCTAAACTCATCACTCATCATTAAAAACTGTTTCACTGGAGAATGTTACCTGCTCCCATCTGCTTTGCTGAACTCATTATGGCAAGCGTGGATTTTTTTTTAAATTTCACTACACTCGTTTTTTTTCTTGACTCATATTTGAAAAATTGTTTTATGGGGATTGCATTATAAATGAAAAAGTTATAAGTTGTTAATTTCGTAGCGAAGGAAAATGAGGTGTCGGGTATTTTTTAGGATTATAAGGAGGTAAGATGATCCTGAGGTTTGGTTACAAACTTTTTGTTTTGCGTAGTGCTATGGCGATATATTCGCTATCTTACTGTTTAGCAGTACTTTAGGGGGGGGGCCCCCCCCCCCCCCCCCCCCCGCGAGGGGGGTTGGTGAGTTGTGATATGGAGTATGAT
>CAYSSJ010000029.1:0-6459 GCA_964433675.1 uncultured Candidatus Cloacimonadota bacterium | reverse complement strand
GGTTAGATTTTCCCGTGTTGTTTGTAAAAAATTTTTTTTTTGGGTGTTGCTCTGGGGATATTTTGGCTATATTACTGTTTTACAGGCACTTACCCCCCCCCCCCCCCCCCTCAATCCTTGCGTTATATACTTTGGAGATTGAAGATGTCAGATATATTACAATTAACATCGAAGCGAGTTTCCTCCGAAGACTATATTTCTGCTGTCGCAACAAGTTCATCTGGCTCCTTCTCTCTACGTATGCTCCAGCGTAGGGAGAGGTAAGTGTATTATCTTGTCTAAATCTATAATAATATAGACAAGATAGGGAGTAGAAAAAATAATTGAATAGGAGGAGAAGATGTTTAAAAAAATTGCACTTAGCACATATATAATACTCTTTGCAACTGTATGTTTTGCACAGTTTGCCGGAGGTAGCGGAACAGTTAATGATCCTTATTTGGTAGAGACGACGCAACATCTGAATAATGTCAGAAATTATCTGGATGCCCATTTCATTCAAATTGCCGATATTGATATATCTTCAGAAGATTGGCTACCAATAGGTGTTGATTATAACAATTATTTCAGTGGTAGTTACGATGGTGATAATTATGTTATTGAAGGGCTAAGAATAAGAAGAGAAAGTCAAGATTATAATGGTTTATTCGGATATGCTGAAGATGCCACATTAAAAAACATCAAGTTAGATAATGCTATTGTAGCAGGCAAAGATTATGTTGGTGCATTAGTTGGTAGTATCTCCGAGGGTAATATAGTTAACTGTTCTGTAAATTCTCCATTTGTTGAAATAAATGGAATAAACCACTATATGAACAGTAAAATTGATGGAAGAAACTGGGTTGGTGGCTTGGTTGGCACCTCTGGTGAAACTAAGATTTCAGAAAGCTATGCTGAATTCGAACACGTCAAGGGAAACTATTATGTCGGTGGTCTGATTGGAAGCTGTGGAGATACTAATATCAAAGATAGTTATGTTAAACCATCAGATGATGAATATCTTTCGGAGGAATGGCATGTTAAGGGAACCGGTGATGGAAGTGTTATCGGAGCTTATTATGGTGGTCTTGTTGGTGCTACTTGGTCGAGTATTGCAAAAAATAGTTATTCTACTGTAAATGTGTCAGCTGAAAATTATGCGACAGGGCATAGTGGAGCAGTTGGTGGGCTTATTGGTTCTAACCAGTATTATAGTAAGGTAGAGAGTTGTTATTCTAGCGGTAATATTATTGAAACAGGTTCTGGTATAGACCATGCTGGTGGTCTGATTGGGAATAATGATCAATACAGTGAAATAATCGATAGTTATGCTATGGGTAATGTTGTTGGAGACTTTTTCATCGGTGGCCTTGTTGGCACAAATTCCAATTCCAGTTTAATTGAAAACTCTTTTTCTGCCGGAGAAGTGGATGATCAAGCACCTTATCCTGGCGGTTTAATTGGTTATGAAGCATCTTCATGTGTTACAATAAATAGTTACTGGGATATAGAATCATCCGGGATGACTGTTTCAGCTTCCGGTGAAGGTAGATCAACAGCGGAGATGACCTATCCCTATGCTGCCAATACTTATGTTAACTGGGATTTTAACAATGTCTGGGATGAAGATGTCAATTATTCTATCAATGATGGTTATCCCTTTCTTCAATGGCAAACCGAGACAACATTCAGAATCAAGATTTACACCAACATAGACTTAGAAGAAGAAGCGCAAGTTGTCTTATCTCATCCCTCGGGACCATCTTTTATGACTGAACCTATACTAAAAAAAGGCTGGAACGATATTGATTTTGAAGATATAGTCATTAGTATAACCGATCCGCAAGATTGGGAATCTGAAGCTACAGCTTCCGGTGTAGCCGGCGAGACATATATCAAAACCGGCGGTAATTTCCTTTATGACGAAGATACGGACAGATGGGTTACCTATATTCGCTTCACTTTCGATAACAAACATTTCCATAATAACTACAACTGGGTCTCCTTCCCACGCTTGGATAGAATAGACAACAACCCGGTAGAAGCAATATCCGAAGTGCTGACTGCTATCTATCCGACATACACAGCCCTGGAAATGGAGTTTGACATTGAGAATTCTGTTAGTTATGAATATGGATCTGGTTGGAATCCTAATACTCATGACCTTCACAGTAGCGATGGTGTCATCATCCATATTGAACCTGCATTGGAAGAGGGCAGGATCTACGAAGTCGATTTCCAGAACGATACCCGTTTGTGTTCTTCTACTTCCATCGATCTTATCGCCGGTGAAAATTATGTCGGCTATTGGGTTCCCAAGAGCCAGAAGATAGACACAGCTTTCGGCGATCATTGGGACAAGGTGGAATGGATAAAAGCCGAGGATTGGTATTATCGCGTAATGGATGATCCCAGAAATCAATCTCAGCCTGTACCCAGCGAAAGGATACGCTCACTGCACTACGGTGAAGGCTACATAGTGAAACTCAGTGAACCGATAAATGGTTTTCAGTGGGTAGATTATGAAAGCTATGATCCGGATGTTCCGATCATCAGATCCCGTCATTTCGAAGTCGAGAAAGATTTCGATTATGAAGCTGTCGATGTATTCGATATTCCCGACGATGTCATCGAGATCGGGGTATTCCAAAACAGAGCTTGTGTGGGTGCTGTGGTGGTGCAGGAGCCAAACGAGCAGATACTGGTATATTCACAGCCGGGTATTCCTCTCTCCTTCGAATTCGTAACCGAACGGGGTAGCAGAAGTACGGTCAATCAGTATGGTATCTACGATCCATCCTCCGGCAGATATCGTTATGGTCAGCTTAGCGGCGGTATGTTCCAGCACTCTATGGTCAGCTTTAAGGAAGGTGAACGTTTTGTTGAGGATGAAAGCACCGCTGCTGCCGTGCTGCATCCCAATTATCCCAACCCTGCCAATCCGGAGACTACTTTCTCCTTCACACTTGCTCACAAACAGGATGTGGAACTAACCGTTTACAACATCCGTGGTCAGAAAGTACGTACCGTCTATGAAGGCAGTGCCGATGAAGGTGCGCATTCTATCGTCTGGAACGGTAAAGACAGCAAGGGCAGAGTAGTATCATCAGGCGTATATTTCTATAAACTAAAAACAGAGTCAGCAGAACTGACTGAGAAGCTTATTTTGCTGAAGTAGTGGTAATAAACAGAGGCGGGGAGTATTCTCCCCGTCTCTGGAATTTAGCGAGGAGAAGAATTGAATGAAAAACGATATCGTCACACTGAGTAGCTTCGGCGTAAGCCGGAGCGTATCGAAGTGTGAACTCAGGGAGTGTGGCATTGTCACCCTTCGATACAATCCCGACAAGTCGGGATCACTCCATCCTTCATTTTACTACGGAATGGCAGGCAGGGTGACCACGGAGGACAAGGATGATGTTTAGGAGATTAAAGTTGAAAGTTAGGGGAGAAGGAATTGGTAGGAATTTATAGGAATTTGTTCGCTTCGCTCACGGAATTTTTAGCAAAGAGCATGAAACGTAGGGCAGAGAGATGTTTAGGAGATTAGGGTTTAGAAGTTTAGAGGACAGAGATCAGAATAATAAAATCCGTCATTTCGAGCGTAATCCCGACTTGTCGGGATGTAGTCGAGAAATCTCATTTATACATAACATCATCATCCCGATGAATAGCCACGAGTTTTTAGCTCGTGGGGTTCCTCGCAATGACAAAATAAACAAGACAGGAGCAAATAATGAACAAAATAATAATATTGATAATACTCCTCGGCATTAGTAGCTTACTATCAGCCACGATCTGGGAGATCAAGCAGGATGGCACGGGAGATTTTGTAACCATACAAGAAGGAATAGATGCATCCGCAGACGGTGATACGGTGTTAGTTCATCCGGGCACCTACTACGAAAACATAGATTTCAGCGGTAAAACCATCGTCGTTGCCAGTCTCTGCCTTACCACCGGTGATGAGAGTTATAAATACGAGACCATCATAGACGGAGACCAAAGTGGAAGTTGCGTTCGGGTCGCCTCCGGTGAAGAAGAGGGTACAATGCTCTGCGGATTTACACTGACCAATGGGTCCGGTCTTCCTCTTTATCCAGGAGACAGTGCAAATAATGGTGGTGGTGTATTTGTACATGAATCTCAAATAACTATAAGTAATTGTATAATAACAAGAAATTTTGTGTCAAACGCTGGTGGAGGTATTTTTGCTTCTATATCTACTATATATTTGGAAGGTAATTCAATATTCGATAATAGAGCTAGAGTTAGTGGTGGTGGAATTTTTATTTCCAGTGGAGGTGCGATAGGTTCACCGTCATATATTTATTGGGATGAGGAAAACCTCAACAGTGTTTATCTTAATTATGGGGGACTATCTGGGATTGACATATTAATGTTTGAAGGAGCCGGTAATTCTCTGAATGTGGTAGTAGATACTTTTACCGTCAGTGAACCTGATACCTATTTTATTGCTCTTCAAGATGATTTTGGACAATATATCGAAAATGTTAATCTGTCTGCCAATCATGCTATAATCGAAGAACATATCGATGCCGATCTCTATGTGGTAGCCGATGGTGATAACAATAACAGCGGCTTAACTCCCGATGACCCACTGGCTACGATAAATTATGCATTGTCTCTGATAAAACCGGATAGTTTGAACAATAACACAGTTTATGTGGCAGACGGAGTATATTCGCTCAGCGAAAATGATAATTGGTTCCCTCTTTCTATGCGGAGTTATATCTCCCTGGAAGGTGAATCGATGCAAAACACTATTCTTGATGCCGAACATCTTCATAATTCCGCTTTCATCTATGGCAGGAATACTAATTACAACAATTATATAAAGAATTTTACCATGAAAAATGGGAAAAGAATAAGTTCGGTGGGTTTAATCTTTCTGTTTGATAGTTTTTTCAATCCAAGATATCATACTATAACACTTGAAAATATAACCGTATCGAATAGCAGAGTTAAATATTACGGAATATATACTTCTGTGTTAGGAATAAATATGAAGAATGTGAACTATTTAGATAGTTACGGTGGTGTAGCTTTTCGTTTTCATGATAATAGAATTAGTCCTCAGCAAGTAACAATAGAAAACAGTATTATCTCTGGTACCCGGACTTGGTATGGAGCAAATGGTGGTAATTTTGCTATTATAACAGAAGCTAAACCTTGTAACGATGTTCGTTTTCCTGTAAGTTTAATAAATGTGGAGATTTCGGATATATTCAATCCCGGTAATCCCGCCTGGCCCTATGCAACTTCCGGGATAAACGTCTATAGAACCGTTCAGCTCGATCTGATTAATTGTACTTTGAGCGATCTGCGTGGCTACGGTACAATAGGTTCTATCCGGGTGAATGGTACTAATGCTGAGATCAATATTTACAATTCAGTTTTGTGGAACCCGATGAACAATTATGAAATGATACTTTTAGCCGAGAGTGATTGTCCCAATACGGTTAATGTAAGCCATTCAATTCTCAGAGATGGCGAGGATGGGATATACAATCAGGGTAATCACCATACCATCAACTGGTTGGAAGGCAATCTGGACGAAGACCCGCTCTGGGTAGGAGAAGGAGATTATCCCTATAGTTTATCTGCCAATTCGCCCGCCATCAATGCCGGTACTCTGGACTTGCCGCTGGGAGTAGTTTTACCCGAAACCGATCTTGCCGGTAATCCACGTATCTATGGTGATAGTATAGATATGGGCGCTTATGAATGGCAGGGCGTGGATGCAGAGGATGACATGGTAATGAAGATAAATCAGACAAGGATATCCAACTATCCCAATCCATTCAATCCGGATACTACTATCCGTCTGGAGTTGGCAGAAGCGGGTAGGATAGAGCTTTCTATCTACAATATCAAAGGACAGAAAGTGCGCAATCTTTTGGATGCTCATACCGAGCCTGGTATCTTTACCTGCAACTGGAACGGCAGAGACGACAATGGCAGACCGGTCTCCAGCGGTCAGTATTTCATCAAACTGAAACAGAATGATGAGGTAACGGTTGAGAAGATGATGATGGTAAAGTGAGATGATAGAGGGTGGAAGGTAGAAGAAAAGCAAGAAGAAATTTCGGTGAAAAGTGAATCTGTGAGAGGTGAGAAGTGGTGCAAGAATAGCAAGATGAGGTTGATTGGTTAATTGGTTAATTAGTTGAGTCGTTCAATCGTTCAGTCGTTACGGTCATTCGGTCATTGAGATTTCCTTGTCACTCGTTACTCGTCACTTGTTACTTTTCCCTTTCCCTTCTCCCCTTTTACTTTTCACCTGATATCTTCTTGCCTATTTTGTCGGGGAAATTTGGTGCTTTCACTCCAAACCTATCCTCCTATCCACCTAACCTCCAATCTTCCCTCTACTCTCTATCCTCTATCTTCTTGACTCCTAAACTCATCACTCAAAACTGTTTCACTGGAGAATGTTACCTGCTCCCATCTGCTTTG
>CAYSSJ010000028.1:0-14757 GCA_964433675.1 uncultured Candidatus Cloacimonadota bacterium | reverse complement strand
AACTCACACTTCGATACGCTCCGGCTTACGCCGAAGCTACTCAGTGTGACAAGTTCTGTACTCTACCATCTATCTTCTTACTTCCTACTACTTACTGCTTACTACCTACTAAACCCTCAACTTAGTATAGCTTCTCTTCCAATAAAATTCCATGAGTACCAGCGAATAAATTCCTCATTCATTCATTTCTTTCTGTTTTTTCGAAGACAAGATAACATCTTCCTACGCTCCATGCTCTTTGGCAAAAATTCCGTGAGCGAAGCGAACAAATGCCTATAAATTCCTACCAATACCTTCTCCCTAAACCTCTAAACCCTAAACTTCAGCTTGCTTCTCTTCCACAACTCAACGATTCAACGACTGAACGATTCAACTAATCAACCAATAAACATCATCTTGCTACTCTTGCACCAACTCACACTTCGATACGCTCCGGCTTACGCCGAAGCTACTCAGTGTGACAAGTTTCTGATCTCTAAACCCTCAACCCTAAACTGCATATTGCATTATTCATTACTCATTATACATTGTTCATTTTCTCACCTTCTCGTCTTCTCATCTTCTCCATTCTGCTTACTACCTACAGCTTACTGTTTCCTGTCTTCCGTTTTCCGCCTTCTGACCTCTATCCGACAAATCAGATTGGATGATAAAACTATGAATATATATTAATTATCGCTTTAAGAATAAATGAATTGAATTTTTATTATTGACACAAACCGAAAAAAATCAAACTTTGCTATCATCATGTTGTTTCATGAAATTTTGATTTTTTTGGAGGTCTTAATTATGAGATCGAGAGTAAGCATACTCTTTTTGATGGTAACCCTTTTAGCAACGACCGGATTGATGGCGACCGGAGCCAGAATGCAATCTATGGGCAATCCTCACGGATTTGTAAGAGATTACACGGACATTTTTACCTTCCCCGCAACTATTTATCAATATGAAGGTAGAGTTGTAGGAGATTTGGTAAATCCCGATAATCAATTCTGGACTATCGGCGCTCTAGTCCCTTATGAGAATAATTTGATCGGTATTCATCTGAATCGCCCGACCGGTGTGAATTTTTTCGCCATACCCGATATGGATATTAGCAGAAAGATCGAATTTAATGCCGGTCTGATGGATATCTACGGTGTTAGATTTGCCATGGCAATCGATTCCGAAGATAATGGTATCGAAAGAGGTGCCCATTTCTATGAGCTTGGCGGAGGTATGTCCACCGATATGCTCGACCTCGGATTGCGATTGTATTTTGCCGGCGCTTCCGAAGATAACGGTACAGAGATAACCGAAAGTGTTTTTGGAATGGGCTTAGCCGGTCGCTATTTCCTACAAGATGATGACGATTTTACGATAATGGCTCTAGGTGGTTTAGGATTCGAATCTGCTTCCGGAGAAGAAAAGACTGACAATGGCTCTATCGATGCTAGTGGTTTTGATTTGGTATTGCAACTCGGTGCAGGTATAAACTACAACTTAGATGAGAACAATATGTTCATTTTGGGAATCAAACCGTTCAGATTGGCTACAGTGTCCGAAGATTGGGATGGCGATGAAGAGAGTGAATCATGGATATACATCCCTGAATATCATATTGGGCTGGAATCGCGAATAACCGATTGGTTAACCGGCAGATTGGGTGCTCGCCAAAGTTACGCTTTCTACTCGGAAAAAGATGATCCCGATGCAGCACCATCTGAGGAAGCTTCCGAATATATTTCCGAATTTCAAATGAATCTCGGACTTGCTTTCAATTTCGGTCAATTTACCATCGATACTGTATTACAAAATGATTTTCTGTTCAACGGACCGGACTTTATCGGTGGCAATGGCAATGGTATTGCATCCCGAATTTCTGTAACTTACACCTTCTAATCACTATCTCTAAATATAGCAAAGGTCGGGTAGATAACCCGACCTTTTTTTATTCTCTACTTTTTTACCGCCGCTAACGCCCTATTTATTCAACATACGTTTAAACATCTCAAGAATATGCCAGGCATTTTTGGGGTGATCGGAATAATCTTCCATGCTTCCATGTCGGTGATTGAAATACATCTTTCTTTCATGTACTCGGAAATAAGCCAAATCTTTACCTTCAACTACAAAATTCACCGGTATCACTTCAAAACCGATTACTAAATCTTCCTCATTTTCATACTCTTGGAAATTTTTCTTTGGGATGTTGAACTTCTCTTTATGTCTGGAAACCTGCCAATCTGTTCTCTGATAACCAATTTCATTACTCTCCATCCACATCCCGACAATATAGGTTTGAGGCTGTTCTGCTATAGTCCATTCGATTTCATAATCCTCGTTAAAATCGAAATTCTCTGACCACTCTACTACCGGCCTTTCTGGGATTGTCATTTCCCCGTCTATGGTTTGATCGTTTACCGAATAGAAATACTGAACTGTCTCTCCACTACTGAAATCAATACCGGCGAGTTCAGCGTTATCTATATCCGCGATCCAACTACCATATTCACTATGATATTCCCATCCCAGAATTTCAATATCCTGACCGTTTATTTTCAGCTCCCATTCCTGGGGCTCTACATGCGATAATACCTGCGGATTGACACAATCTCCCAACGCAAACAATCCTACTACCAGATCGAACTCGGACATCTCATAAGGACTCAACGGAAAATCCCAACCATCATCATTATCACCACATGACATTACTGTCAGTGCAATAACTCCCAATAGTACTACACTCAAATAACTCTTCATTTTTTCTCCTTTTTCTTCTCAAAAAATATTTGCCATAGTCAATGTCATCCACACTATTAAATTACTCTTCCATGTCCTGCTCTTTTATTTCTATCCTCAATTGTGTCAAATCATATTTTCTTTCTCCCAAAATATTCTCATATTTGATGATAACACAAACTTTAACTTTCTCGCTAATTCGAATTTCTTCCTTTACTTATTTTACACGTATACTTTTTTGTCTTAAAAATTAATGCCGTTATGGAGGGATAATGGGACGGATTGATGAACTAGAGAAAAAAATGGCTGACCAAGCGTTAGCGGAGGATGAAAAGTATGAACTTCATCTGGAATTGTCCCATAAATATTTAAAATCTAGTGCAGAGAAAGCAATAGAACATGTCAAGTTAGCCTATGAGCTAGCAGACACACTTGATGAAGCAAAGCAGATACAAGCATCTATCAATCTGGGTAGCATCTGTTATAATCAATCTGAACACCAAGTAGCGATCCGATATCATTCCCAAGCACTGCAAAATGAACTGATAGAAAACTTTCCGGAAGACAAAGCAGAAAGCTTGAATCGCATCGGAGCTTCATACTGGATTTTAAGTGAATATGATCTGGCATTGGAACATTTCGAAAACTCACTGAAAGTATGGAAACAGCTTGATAATAAAATGAAGATGTCCGATCTTTATAACAATATCGGATTGGTTTACGCTCATCTTTCTGATTACCAAAATGCTCTCAAGTATCTTTTTAAATCTCTGGAACATTATGAAAACATGGATGATGAATATGGTTCAGCTGGGACATACACTAATATTGGGCTTATCTATATGAACTTGGGTGACAATGATAGATCCGAAGATTTCCACCAAAAAGCATTAGCTATCTTTGAGAAGATCGATGATAAAAAAGGGATTTCTGCTTCTTTACACAATCTCGGAATTATAGCTGAAAATCAAAACCGGTATGAAGAAGCTTTGGAAAGATACGAAGCTTGCTTAGAATACAATATAGGACTGGATGACAAGTATGTAATAGCAACCGCCAAAAACAATATCGGCAATGTATATCAGCAATTGGAACAATATGATTTGGCTCTGGAGTATTTTCAGGATGCCCTAAAACTTCATCAGGAATCAGGACACAAAAACGGTATAGCACAATCATTTAGGAATATTGGTGCAATCTACTCCGCCCAAAATGAGTATGAAAAAGCAATAGACTTCTCAAAGAAAAGTTTGGATTATGCCAAACAGATCGATGCTAAAGATATCATGATGACAGATTATGAAGTTTTATCTCAACTTTATGCAGCTATAGGCGATTATAAGAATGCTTATCATTATAGCAATTTGTATGCAAAGACCAAAGATAGTATCTTTTCAGAAAAAAATAGTAAAATAATCGCTGAGTTGCAAACCAAATACGAGATCAACAAAAAGGAAAAAGAAAAAGAGATCTATAAATTGAAAAATGTGGAACTCGTGAAAGCAAATCAAAAGATAATAGAACAAAGAGAGCACTTGCATCTAATCACCAGAATTTTACGCCATGATCTAAAAAACAATCTTGCGGTTATCTCTAGTGCCCTTAGACTTTACAGACAAGAAGGGGATCTTGCTTTTGTGGAAGAAGCCGTGAAAAAGGTGAAGAAAAGTAATGAACTCATAGATAAAATGAGAGAACTCGAACTGTTGATGGAATCTAACTTAAACCTAAAACCATATGCTCTAAAAGAAGTCCTTCGTGAAGTTGTGAATAATTTTCCTAAACAAAAGATCACGCTATCTTGCTCACCTGCTACAGTCTTGGTAGATGACACAATTTTTTCGGTATTCGAAAACCTTATTTGCAATGCTTTCACACATGGCAAAACTGATCGGGTTGAAATAGCCACCTCTGTTGATAATAGCCATGTTATCATCAAAATAGCTGATTTTGGTGTCGGAATCCCCGATTCAATCAAACAGGACATTTTTGAAGAAAGCTACCGCTATGGAGACACAGGAAATACCGGGTTGGGACTATTTATCGTAAAGAAAGCCGTCCACAGTTTCGGCGGAGAGATCAGCGTATTGGATAATGAACCCAGCGGAACTATTTTCAAGATCAAACTTAAGAAAGTAAGATGATATACATAATCTCCAAACCGTGAATTAGTGAGCTATAGGTAAACTGAAAATGTGTCTCTTTCTCATTTGGGAAAAAACACAACCTTATCCCAAGAAAAATTCAGACGCATTATCGAACGTATTCTGAGCTACTGTTTTGGGAGTTTGTTTTTTGTAAAATGCTATCTTTTCTATGATATGTCTGAGATTCAGCGGTGAATTTCGTTTTCCCCGATGCGGAACTGGTGTGAGATAGGGAGAATCGGTTTCCACAAAATATTGCTCATCGGGCACCATACGAACGATCGAGTCCATATTGGCATTTTTGTAGGTAACCACTCCGGTGAAGGATATAAACCATCCTTTATCTATGATTTTGCGTGCATCCGTCTCATCGCCGGAGAAGCAATGGAACACCACTTTGGGCAGATCGTAGCGGGAGAGTACTTGCAGGCACTGCTCATAAGCCTGACGCGAATGAATAACCAGTGGCATCTTATACTGAGCTGCAATTTGAACCTGTTTTTCGAACGCTCCCAATTGCACATCTTTGGGTGCATTCATTCGATAGAAATCGAGCCCTACCTCTCCTATGGCAACCACCTGTGGAGATTTGATCAGCTCTATCAGACTATCTTCAACGAAATCATCAGCATTATGCGGATGATAGCCCGCTGTGGCAAATATCTGTGGGTAGCGCTTGGCTAACTTGATACTAGCCTGTGTCGTTTTCTTATCTATACCTATATTGACAATATGCTCTATCCCGCTCTGGAAACATTTTTCCAAAAGCGTCTGCCTGTCTTTATCATAATCCGGAAAGTCCAGATGGGCATGAGTTTCGAATATTTTCATCTCCCCTCCTGCATATGCGGATGGATAACCATAAAAGTGTAATCCATTTTGTAATTTTTATCCAACAAAAATCTAATCTCGGCAAATTCCTCCCGCTCATTTTGATGCAAGGCTCTCAGAATGCCGCGAAATTCTATATTATCTTGTACTTTGGTAACTTCTATAATACTGAAATGGATAAGTGCTCGCTCCCAGTATTTGCTAAGGATCAAGAGCAGATTGGCATAGGAATCGAGTTCGTAGAGCCGTCGCTCATTTTTTTCTACAATCACCGTAGTAGGCACATCGTCATAGATGAGCAGAAAATTCAAAAGATCGCTGCCGATACAACGATGCTGATAAACCAATTGAGCCAGATAAGGACTGATCTGCCCGATCTCACCTTCCGATAGCTCACTCAAATCCAAAGTTTCACCCGACGGGAAACTGTATTGCCTATCTTCGACGTTGTAAGCATTGGCAGGAATCAATTCGATACCGTCCGGAAGAATCCGCTTCTGTAGTACTATATCTCCAAAAAGCACCTCCGATGCCGGCTGTAGAGCAAGCGTATAATTCTCCTCACCCATCTTCAGCTCATGATGTGGAAACTCTCTTCGCAAGAAAGATGTAACCTCACTCACTTTATTATGCAGAAGTTCACGCGGTTGCCTTACCTGGTAATAATTTTGCAAAATCTCATTTAATGAGCGGATCTCCGTTTTATATTCCGGTACTATCGGTGTGGGAGCAGGCGGTGGCACTCTTTCGATCGGAGGTTCATCCGGCTCGTGCAGATCAGCTTCTCTGATAAATGCTCTCAAGCTATGCGGCTCTGAGCTGATGAAACTTAGCGTATCTCTTTTGGAAGAGATCACCATTATCTCATTATCTCTTTCGGGTAAGATGCGTATTTCTGCCGCATCAAAGCGAAACTGCTCATAATCTTGCCAAAGAGAGTCCAAAACCTCTGCTCCACTTTCATCTTTGTAACTTATCATTAGAATGTCCGGATCATGAAAGGCGGAGAGAAAATCCTTGTTATTACTATTTAGTCGATAGATAAACTGCTCGATATAAGCGCAAAGTGGTTGAAGACGCCTTTGAGTATCGGAGAATAAAACCTCCGCCTGTCTGATGATTTTCTTGTTCTCCATCTCATAAAATACGTTTATTTCATAATCTTTGTGCCGGAATTTTTTACTGATCCGATGTTGGGTGATATCAGCAGGCACATTGGGTCTGAACTCACCTTTTTGTAACCAAGAGCGATACAGCTCCCACTGGTATTGGGTAGCAAAGTCGGTCGATTTAGGCTGAAAAGCCAACACTTCTACTGCAATGAGCAGAAAGATAAAAATAACTATTTTGTTTGACATATTATTCACCACTCAATTTTATGAACAAGAGTTATTATAAACGATCATTGGTCAATAATTATTATAAGGAGTTTATTATGATGAAAGCTGAAACTGATAAGCATAGGATAAAAGAGTTTTTTGAACTCAGTGATCTTCGCTTCAATTTGCGCAAGTACAAGCAGCCGGTTTTGGTTTATGATGTGGTGGACGATAAAGTACGCTATTCTCTTTGGGAGAAGGAGATTTTGGATAAGTACGGATTGGAACATGTAGATGGTTGGGATCATGAGGAAAACATAGCCTTCTGTCCCGATTGGATGCGCGAAGATGAAGAAGAAGATCTGGATGACATAGATATAGATGATGATGACCTTTTATGAGGTAGCTAAACGATAGAAAATATCTATCCCCACATCCAGCGCCTCTTCATCCGGCAGAAATTCCGGTGAATGAAGCGACATATCTACCCCAGTACCAAGCCAAAATAATAGTCCTTTATATTTATTGGTAAAAAACCCGAAATCTTCACCGGTCAAAACCGGTTCTGCTTCCACAAATCTATCTCTTCCTACCAATTCGGATATTTTCCGATAAAGTTCCGGATCATTAGATACGGCATCATAGGCGTTCATAAAGGCAAGTTTGGTATTCACTCCAAATTGAGCGCCGGTATGTTCCATCGTTTGTTTTACAATTCCCTCCAGCATCGCTTTATCTTCAAAATTAAAAGCACGCAGAGTGCCTTCCAATTTGCAATGATCGGCTATCACATTACGAATGACACCTGAGGTTATCTTACCGAATTTACACATATAGCTGCTGATGAAATGCTCTTTTTCAAATTCCTGCTTGAGAAGGCAATAGAACTCACAGCCGGCAGCCAGAGCGTCACAACCGCGGTCGGGATAGGCTACATGCGCCGATTTGCCTACAAAATCCACATCTATCTCTTCGGTATTGGCAAAGAATATACCCGGGCAGGTGGATATCTTGCCCACCGGCAGATCTCCGTTCACATGCAGAGCCCAGGCACTTTCGATCTCGAACTGCTCCAATATACCGCTCTCCAAGACTTTCTTCGCTCCACCTTTACCCTCTTCTGCCGGTTGAAACAAAAAGAGCAGATTCCTCTCAGGTTCGTTTTCCATCACTTTTTGGATCAAACCGATCAAGATAGCCATGTGCATATCATGTCCGCAAGCATGCATAAAACCGGGATGCTGAGAACTAAAATCACAGCCGGTCTTCTCTTCGATAGGAAGCGCATCCATATCGGCTCGAAAGAGCATATAATCGCCGTCATTTACGCTGTACTCGGCTAAGATGCCGGGGAAATCAAATCTATGCAACTTCAGATTAGAATAGGAAGATAATATCTTGAGCAGATAGTTCTCGGTTTTGAATTCTCGATACGCTAATTCCGGAATACGATGCAATTCTTTTCTAACTTCTTTGGGATCAATTTTCATCGTTAATCGCTCCTCATCTGCTTAAATTTGTTTATCAGTGCGTTAGTGGAACAATCGTGAGCTTCGGATTTCTCAGCTTTACCGAGAACGGGTAGGATATGCTTCGCTAGTTTTTTACCCAGTTCTACTCCCCACTGATCGAAGCTGAAAATATTCCAGATCACTCCCTGAACGAAGACTTTGTGCTCATACATCGCTATCAGAGAGCTCAAATTGTAGGGAGTGATTTTTTTCAGCAAGATAGAATTTGTCGGTTTATTACCCGCAAAAGTCTTGTGCGCGATCAGCCTCCGGATCTCCTCAGCGGAGTATCCTGCCTCTTTAAGCTCAGTTTCGGCTTCTTCGCTCGTTCTTCCCTGTATCAGAGCTTGAGTTTGGGCAAAGAAATTAGCCATCAATTTCTGATGATGATCACCAAGTGGATTCAAACTCTGTGCGGCAGCGATAAAATCTGCAGGTATCAGTTTCGTTCCCTGATGGATAAGCTGGAAAAAGGCATGCTGTCCGTTTGTGCCCGGCTCACCCCAGATGATCTGACCGGTCTGATAATCAACCCGATTTCCACTTCTATCTATGCTTTTACCGTTACTTTCCATATCCAACTGCTGCAAGTATGCCGGCAATCTCTGCAAATATTGATCATAAGGTAAGACAGCATGGCTCTCTGCGCCGAAGAAGTTGTTGTACCAGATCCCGAGCAAAGCTAAGATAACGGGGATATTACTATCAAATGGAGCGCTAAAAAAATGCGTGTCCATCGCATGCGCACCTTCGAGTAATTTGATAAAATTATTGTACCCGACCGCAAGCGCACATCCGAATCCGACTGCTGACCACAGTGAATATCTGCCACCGACCCAATCCCAAAATTTGAGCACATTCTCGCCGGCTATGCCAAACTCTTCTACTTTGGGCAGATTGGTGGAGATCGCTATGAAATGATGTTTCACCGCAGTTTCGCTTCCGGAATTTTGCAAAAGCCACTTTCGGGCGCTGAATGCATTGGTCATCGTCTCCTGAGTAGTGAAAGATTTGGATACGATCACAAAAAGAGTGGTTTCCGGATTCAGGTTTTCTATCGTCTGTGCCAGATGTGTCCCATCCACATTGGAGACAAAATGCGCTTTGATACCGGGCTGATGATAATGCTGCAAAGCTTGAGCAACCATTGCCGGTCCCAGATCGGAGCCGCCGATACCGATATTGACCACATCAGTGATCTTTTTACCACTATATCCCCGCCAACTTCCGGCACTAATCTTCTCTATCAGTTCCTTCATCCGCTCCAGTTCTTTGTTCACCAGCGGCATCACATCTTTGCCATTTGAATATAGCGGTGTATTCGAGCGATTCCGCAGTGCGATATGCAGCACTGCTCTAGCTTCGGTTTCGTTTATATGCTCACCCTTTCTCATCGCCTCCATCGCCTCGGATAGTCGCATCTCTTCTGCTAATTGGATTAGATACTCCATCGTCTGCTGCTCTATCCGGTTCTTGGAATAATCCAAATATATATCTTGGAAAGCGATAGAAAACTTCTGATGACGCTGCGGATCTGCTGCAAACATCTGCCGCATATGTTTATCTTTGATCTGCAGGTAATGTTCGCTCAGTTTCTGCCAAGCTGCGGTTTGGGTCGGATTCTTCTTTATCAACATAGTTCCTCCTATTTACCGATACAAAAATTATCGAAAATTCTGTTTAGAATATCATCGGATGAAACTTTTCCGATTATTTCTTCCAATGCCGTGCTTGCTTCTTTCAGATCGAAGGCGGTAAATTCCACCCCCAGTTTATCATCTATCGATCTGATAGCATTTTCGATAGCGGAGATCGCTTTGCGGGTAGCGGCTATCTGTCTGATATTGGTCAGAATTCCGGCTCCCAGTTGAGTATCCTGAACTTTGATAAGATCGAGCAGTTTCTCTTTGAGCGCGTCCAAACCGGTCTGCGTCTGTGTTGAACAGGGCAGATAGTCATTATTGAGGAAACTATCGACTGTTGCTTCATCCATCACATCTGTCTTATTTATCACTTTGATGATATTTTCCGGTGGGATAAAATGCGTCACATCTTCGTATTCTTCGCTGCTCTGGTGTGAATCGGCGATAAATAGCACTTTATGACAAGAGCGCACGATCTCGTAAGTACGCTGCACTCCGATCTTTTCCACAGGGTCATCGGTCTCCCGTAGTCCGGCAGTATCATAAAGTTTCACCAAATATCCCTTCAGAGAGATCACCTCTTCCAGATAATCGCGCGTTGTTCCGGGAGTCGGAGTAACAATAGCTCGTTCCGTTTTCAGAAATGCATTGAACACCGAAGATTTTCCTACATTCGGTGCCCCGACCAATCCGACCCGAAAACCTTCGCGTAGGATAGTACCCTCCTGCCCACTATGGATCAAATCTTCGAGTTTATCATAAAAGACTTTCAGTTTCTCTTTGAGAGTATCGAGGTCGATCTCCGGCACATCTTGTTCCGCAAAATCTATCTCTACTTCAAGCTGAGTGCGATACTCTGTCAATTCTTCCAGCAAGGTTGCTATCCTATGATGCAGAGCGCCTTTCATCTGCTGCAGAGCAGCTTGTTGAGATGCTTTGGTTTTGGCATTTATCAGATCTGCTACTGCTTCTGCTTGGGTCAGATCGAGCTTGTTATGCAAAAAAGCACGTTGGGTAAATTCACCTCGCTCGGCTAAGCGTATATCTCTGAGCAATAACTCCAAGATTTGATTGGCAATAAATGGATTGCCATGACAGCTGATCTCCACCACATCCTCACCGGTATAACTATGCGGAGCTTTGAAAAGGGATAGTATCACCTCGTCTATGATTCTGCCCGCATCCTTAATAAAACCGTGCACAATCGTGTGCGAACTGATCCCATCTAAGCTTTTGGAAAAATACTTTTGCACGACAGAGATAGCCTCTTTGCCGCTAACTCTGATTACCGATAGCGCTCCCACACCCGGTGGAGTGGAAATAGCAGCTATAGTATCGCTGGAGTATTTCATTTTTTTGTTAAAATTTGTTTTATCTTCGGATAGATCTTCTCGGGAGTAAGCTCATATTCATCGCGTAAAGTTTCGGTAGAACCGTGGGGCACAAACTTATCCGGTAGTCCGAAAGAATGTACTTTGAGCTCTACAGCACTAAAGTAGTCTTTTACTCGCGAGCCGAAACCTCCGATAAGGCTGTTACTCTCGAAAGTGACTATCGTATCTACCTTCGCTTTGATCTTATCGAGCAAATCCGTATCCAGCGGTTTGGCAAAGCGCGCATCGATGAGGTATGGGTTTAGTTTGGGAAAATCAGTTTTTATCATCTCGTATATGGCGCTAGCATCGTTGAAAGCATCACCTATACCTATCAGAGCCAGATTCTCACCCGTTTTTTCTACCACTGCTTTTCCGAGCTCGAGCGGTGCGATCTCTTTGTTGCAAAATAGCGCTGCTCCGCGTGGATAGCGGATAGCTACCGGTCCTTGGTTGTAGGTATGAGCAAATTTCAGCATTTGCATGAATTCTTGCGCATTGGAAGGTGCCAAAACAACCATTCCCGGGATCATACTCAGATAGGAGATGTCAAAAGCGCCATGATGGGTGGCGCCATCCTCGCCGACTAATCCGGCTCTGTCCAGGCACAAGACAACCGGGAGTTTCTGTAATGCCAGATCATGGATGAGTTGATCTATAGATCGCTGTAGAAAGGTGGAGTAGATCACTACAAAAGGCTTGATGCCTTGAGTAGCCAATCCTCCCGCAAAGGTAACGGCATGCTGCTCGGCTATGCCGACATCATAGAATTGGTCGGGATACTTTTGGGCAAATTCGATCAAACCGGTACCATCCGCCATCGCAGCCGTGATAGCTACCATGTTTTTATCTTCTGCAGCAATCTGACACAAAGTATCACCGCAGATCTTGGAGTAGGTAAGGCTATTCTTCTTAGTACATTTTCCGGTATTTATCTCATAAGGTCCCGGACCATGGAAGGCACAGGCATCTTTTTCGGCATGATCGTATCCTCTTCCCTTTTGCGTAACCACATGGATGAGAACGGGTCCGACCATATTTTTATCGGCTTTATCCAGTATATTGACCATTTTGGGAATATCGTGCCCATCCACCGGACCGACATATTTGAAGCCGAGATCTTCGAAGATAATATTCGGCACGAAAGTATTGATGATATTCTCTTCAACCTTTTGCGCACTGACGATCAGTCTCCTTCTAATGCGAGCCGGGAAACGATCCAACACATCCCAGATCTTCTGCTTGATTGCATTGTAAGATCTGCTCACCAATATGTTAGCGAGATAAGCTTGTAAGCCTCCTACACTTTTGGAAATAGACATGTTGTTATCATTCAGGATGACGATCATATCTTTTTGCAGTTCACCGGCATGGTTCAAAGCTTCGAAAGACATACCGCCGGTCAAAGCTCCATCTCCGATGATTGCTATCGCTCTGCCTTTGAGTTGCTTTTTTTCTCGCGCCACTGTTATACCCAAAGCTGCCGAGATCGAAGTGCTGGCATGACCCACCGAAAAAGCATCGTATTTGCTCTCGAATATATTGTTGAACCCGCTAATACCACCATATTGGCGTAAGGTGTGAAATCTGTCGTTTCGTTCCGTCAATATCTTATAAGCATAAGATTGATGTCCCACATCCCACACGATTCTGTCCTGAAGCGGATCGAAAACTTTTAGAAGTGCTATGGCAATATCGGTCGCTCCCAAACTCGGAGCTACATGTCCGCCGTTTTTGGCAGTGACTTCTATGATGCGAAGGCGAACTTCTTTGGCAAGCTCTTCCAACTCTTCGAAGGAAAGTTTTTTGACTTCTTGCGGATTACTAATTTTATCTAACATATTATTTACCTCTTAATATTGTCTGTTTTCCAAACTTAACTCAGATGTCAATAAAAAACCTGTCTTTGTATCCACATAATCACCTCTTTTACACCTGTTTTATTCGGTGCTGAGAAGGGAACGATCTTAGAAGTGGGCATGTTCAAATCCATAGTCAAAGACTTCAAATTCCGCATCAGATTTTTCTGGTTTAGCTTATCTGCTTTGGTCGCCACGATCAAATGAGGTATCTGCTTTGCTATTAGCATCTGGTGCATGATCTGATCTTTACTGTCCAGCGAATGCCTACTATCTAATATCAAGATCACCCCCTGTAACTCAGTGCGCTTGTCAAAGTAACTCTCTATCATCACTTTCCAGCTATCCCGCTGTTTTTTGCTCACTTTGGCATAACCGTAGCCGGGTAGATCGACTATCGAGAAATATCCCTGCTGGGATTCATCCAATTTATAACGAATATTGAAGAAGTTTATCAGCTGCGTTTTACCGGGAGTGGAGCTGGTTTTTGCTATCGCTTTGCGAGCCAGGATGGTATTTATCAGAGATGATTTGCCCACATTCGATTTGCCGACGAACGCTATCTCTGCCAGAGCTTGTTGCGGATAATCGCTAGGTTGTACCGCACTTTTTACAAACTGAGATTCTACTATCCTAAAGCCATCATTCATAATATGCTACCGATGCCCGCTCGGATTCCCACACTTCCACTTCTTTCAGCTTCACAGATTCGTTCTCGAATATCTTTTTTAGCTCCGTATAGAAGACTTTGGCAATATTCTCCGAAGTCGGATTTTTCTCTTTGAACCATTCGAGTTCATTCAGACAAGTGTGGTCAAACCGATCTACTAACTGCTTGATCTTCTGTTTGATAATGCTAAAATCTATCGAAAGACCGATTTCGTCTGTTTTTTCACATTGCAGGGCAACTCGGACTTTCCAAGTATGACCGTGCATTTTTTTGCAATCCCCTTGGTAGCCCTTGAGCAGATGCGCTGCCGAAAAATGGGATGAGACATTCAATACATACATTCAAACCCTCCTGAACTCAACTTTTTATTCAAAAAATTCAACAGCGAAATATTGTAAAGAATTTTAAAGTATTGACAAAATAGAAATTCCTTATCTGCGTTGGGAAGGTGAGACAATGAACAATGTATAATGAGTAATGAATAATGCAATATGCAGTTTAGGGTTTAGAGATCTGATTTTTGTCACACTGAGTAGCTTCGGCGTAAGCCGGAGCGTATCGAAGTGTGTCTTGGTGTAAGAGAAACAAGATGATGTTTATTGGTTGAATCGTTGAGTTGTTGAGTCGATCAATCGTTGAGTTGTGGAAGAGAAGCAAGCTGAAGTTTAGGGTTTAGAGATCTG
>CAYSSJ010000027.1:0-18018 GCA_964433675.1 uncultured Candidatus Cloacimonadota bacterium | reverse complement strand
GGTGAAAAGTGAAAAAGTGAGAAGTGAAAAGTGGTGTGAGAGAAGCAATCCTCCTCCGCTAAAGCTACTGAGGACAAGGGAAATGTTTAGGAGTTTAGGGTTTAGAGGTTTAGAGATCAGAAATCGGAGGTCAGATGCAAAAAAGTGTCATTTCGACCGAGCATAGCGAGTGGAGAAATCTCATTGAATTCGAATTTGATTTAGGCTATAGTATTCTTAGAGATCTCTCGACTCCACCCAGCTTGCCGTGTGGAACCTGTCTGTTCCATCGTGGTGGAATAGCAGCTTGCTGCTCGGCTTCGCCGATTCCACCGGGTTCCGCTCGAGATGACCATAACTTTCTAGTTCAAGCTTCCCTTCGTATTTATTCCTTAGTCCTTGCCCCTTGTTACTCGTCACTTTCACAGAAAGATAGAGGTAGTAGAAAATGAGATTGCTACGCCAAAGATTAGCAAGAAGAACAACTCGCAATGACAGGCTTTCTCTTGATCGAAGCTCGATTCCCTTTCGCCAAGGGAGAAGACCGGCGCTAGCCGGTCAGAGGGGTTTTCTGAAACTTCAAATCCCTTACGACAAACCCCAGCTTATCACCTTGTCACTCCCTCTGTGCCAAGATAACACTGGACATTTTTCAACACTAATTGAGTGTAGTAAAAGTAGGGTATAAAATGTTGTTCTTTATCCGAAAGAATAAGTTTGAGTAAGTTAAATGAATCGCAATTTGAAGTAAAAAAGGAGACGACAATGAGAACAAACTTATGTATCTTTATCGCAATATTGGTATCTATAGCATCACCAATAGTCGGTAACGAACTAGCTCATAATACTAGGATATATAATTTCGGTGTATCACTTGGCGTTGCAAGTGGTTGCACAATGGGACTTGGTAAAATTCAGAATTTCGAAAAGAAATCAAAAGAAATCACATATAATTATCATTATCTTCAGAGTTCAGATTACTTTGTTACAGGAGTTTATTATCAGATAAATACTTATAGAAATATACGACGAGAAGGATTTTTCACACTTCTTGCAGGAGGATTAGACTATACAAAAGGAAAAGACAAACCCTTTGTTTTCCCCGGTGTTATTGGTGGTTCAAGTGGAGAAGATGATGAATATGCAAAATTCGAAGGAGTATTTCCTAATATTTTCGCAGGATGTGGTTACAGCATAAAGTTGTCACAAAGCAGTCGGATGTTAATTTATTTGGATTTGGGTATAAAAAAAACAATCTTAAATCTAAATACAATAGTAACTTTCTAAAAGGAGAACCATAATTCCTAATTTCCTAATACCCTTAAATGGAAAAAAGTGAACTCTCAAAATTGTGCTTGACAAATATGAAAAGAATATTAATATGTAATCAGTACAAAAATGGAAAGGATGGTGAGTATGCAAAGAGCAACAGAGATGCTGAGAAACAAAGGGATATCACCATCTTATCATCGGGTGAAAATATTGGCGTATTTGCTCGAGAAAAAAACCCATCCTACAGTGGAAGAGATATACAGAAATCTATCCAAAGAGATACCGACTCTTTCTAAAACTACAGTTTATAATACACTCAAGATCTTTATCGATAAAGATATCGCCAAATCGCTGGTTGCGGGCAAAAATGAGATCCGATATGATGCTACTACCCGCGAGCATGCTCATTTCACATGTTCGAAATGTCATCGCATCTACGATGTAGAGCTTGCCGGTATTCTGGAAGAAGACATTCTCTCCGAAGGACACAAAGTGGAAGATTGTCAGATAATTCTCAAAGGTATTTGTAAAAATTGTCTTTCAAAGGGGAATTGAAATGCCGGAATTACCAGAAGTGCAAACGATAATAAATGAACTAAAAAATAAAATAATAGGCAAAAGTATTACCCATCTCGAAGAAATAGAGCATATTATTATTGCCATATCGGAGATTAAAAGCGGTGAAAAAATCACAGGCTTAGAGCGCAGAGGGAAGTATCTGGTTATCATCACAACAAAACATAAGCTAATCGTTCATCTGAGGATGACCGGCAAAATGGTCTATTCAGAGAAATTGCAATCACCGAATAAATATGACAGAGTTTTGATCCACTTCACAGACGGTTCATATCTGGCTTTCAATGATATGCGTAAATTCGGGACTATGAAGATCTATCCGAGAAAAGCAACTGTGGCTGAATTTGAGAAATTGGGTGTAGAGCCACTATCCAAACTTTTCAGTACGCAATATTTATCCAAAAAGCTTTACAAGAAAAAACAACCGATAAAAAATGCTTTATTGGATCAGAGGGTGATTGCCGGACTGGGAAATATATATGCCAGCGAGATACTCTTCAGAGCCGGGATCGCTCCACACAGAGCGGCAGGAGATTTGACCTGGGAAGAGGTGGAGAAAGTGGTGAAGACAACCGATGAAGTTTTGCGGGAAGCCATAGCTAAAAATGGAACTACAGTTTCCAATTATCGCCGCGTGGATGATAAATCGGGTGAATTCCAGAATTTTTTGAGAGTCTATCAGAAAGAGCTTTGCTGCTGCGGCGAAAAAATAGAGAAGCTAAAGTTAGCCGGCAGGTCTTCATATTATTGTAAAAAATGTCAAAAATAGGAGGAAAATGTGAGAGCGATTGAAATAAAAAAAGATATCTACTGGGCAGGTGTGATAGACTGGGACTTGAGAAATTTTCACGGTTATCTGACTCAACGAGGTTCTACCTACAATTCTTATCTGATCTTGGATGAGAAGATCACACTTATCGATAATGTGAAAAGTTATCTTACCGACGAGCATATAAATAGAATATCCTCGATTGTAGATCCGACGCAAATCGACTATATCATCCAGAATCATATCGAGCCCGATCATTCCGGTTCGCTTCCTATGATAAAGAAGATGTGTCCGAATGCGAAGATTTTCGCTACGCAAAAAGCTGCCGAAGGACTGCCCAAACATTACGATGCCGAATTCGACATTCAGGTGGTGAAAACCGGTGAGACACTTGATATCGGAAAGAGGACGCTCCGATTTGTCCAGACTCCGATGGTGCATTGGCCCGACAATATGATAACATACTCCCCGGAGGATAAGATCCTCTTCTCAAATGATGCATTTGGACAGCATATAGCTTCTTCGGAGAGATTCGACGATGAATATCCGTTGGATATAACCCTAAGGGAAGCACAAAAATACTATGCCAATATAGTCTTACCATATTCCAAGCAGGTAAAAAAAGCATTGGAAGTGGCGAGCAAGCTCGATATCGAGATAATTTGTCCCAGTCATGGATTGATCTGGCGTAAATATTTGGCTGAGATCATGCAGGCATATACCAAATGGTCTGCCAACGAATCGGATGAACGAGCGCTGATAATCTATGATACGATGTGGGGCTCCACCGATAAGATAGCACATGCTATATTCGATGCATTTTCCGAATGTGGTGTTGTCGGTAAAATGCTGAATCTTCAGACCAATCATATTTCGGATATTATGACGGAAGTTATGGATGCCAAATATTTATGTGTCGGCTCGCCAACCTTGAATAATAACATGATGCCGACAGTTTCAGCCTTTTTGACATATCTGAAGGGTTTGGCGCCGAAAAACAAGCAAGCGCTGGCGTTTGGCTCTTATGGTTGGAGTGGGCAGAGTGTTCAGCAGATAGAGAATATTCTCTCAGAGTGTGGTTTTGAACTGATGCCGGCTATTAGGACTGAATATGTACCGAATAAAGATATGCTTGACAAGATTAAACAAAAAATAATAAAAAGGAAAAAGGAGGAAATATGATTTCCAAAAAAATGCAAGAAGCGATTAATGAGCAGATCAACAAGGAGCTATACTCCGGATATCTATACTTATCTATGGCTGCTTATTTCGATGCGCTAGGTTACGAAGGGTTTGCTCATTTTATGAAAGTACAGGCAAAAGAAGAGTACGAACATGCTATGAAGTTTTATGAGTATCTGAACGATCGAGGCGGGAGAGTGATCTTGAAACAGATCGACGAACCGCAGATCGATTTCGATTCGGTGAATGAAGTTTTCGATTTATCATACAAGCATGAGCAGTTTGTTACCAAATCTATCAATGAATTGGTTGACCTTGCCAGCAAAGAAAATGATCATGCCAGTGTAAGTTTTTTAAATTGGTATGTAGATGAGCAAGTGGAAGAAGAAGCCACTATGGATGCAATTCTGACCAAGCTTGAGATGATAGATGGCAAAGGTATGGGATTGTTGATGTTGGACAGAGAATTGGCAAAAAGAGAAGCTTAAAAAGGAGGAGAAATGATTGAACTAAGAGAACTCTACTACTGCGAAATATGCGGTAATGTTGTAGAAGTGGTCAATGCAGGCAAACCGGCATTGGTATGCTGCGGTGAGCCTATGAAAAAACTGGAAGCTCAAACCAAAGATTCTTCGGTAGAAAAACATGTGCCTTATGTAGAAAGTAACGGCGATTCTGTCACGGTCAAGATCGGTCAGAACGAATCTCATCCGATGATAGAGAAACATTATATCAAATTCATCGAAGTGCTGACCAAAGACAAGGTATTTCGTGCCGAACTAAACCCCGGCGACGAACCGAAAGCTTCCTTCCCGGTCAAAAAAGAAGATATTATCGAAACTCGTGAATGGTGCAATGTACACGGATTGTGGAAAAGCTGAGCTAAGGAGGATATAATATGACTGCAGAAAACGGTTTCCCACTCTTGGGAGATAAATTCCCGGAGTTGAAGGTAAAAACAACCCATGGTGAAATGAATATCCCTGCAGATTTCAAAGGTAAATGGTTTGTCTTGTTTAGCCATCCGGCTGATTTCACACCGGTGTGTACAACAGAATTTGTCGCATTTCAAAAAAGATACAAAGAATTCAAAGAAATGGATGCCAAGTTGATCGGTATGTCTATCGATCAGGTATTCTCACATATTAAATGGGTGCAATGGATCAAAGAAAATCTCGATATTGAGATCGAATTTCCTATCATAGCTGCAAATGATCAGATTGCCATGAAGATGGGGATGCTTCATCCCGGTAAAGGAACAAACACTGTCAGAGCAGTATTCATAGTAGATCCGAAAGGAATTGTCCGGTTGATACTCTATTACCCACAAGAGATCGGTCGTAATATGGATGAAGTAGTAAGAGCATTGAAGGCGTTGAAACTGGCAGATGAGAAGAAAGTTGCCGTCCCGGCAGGATGGCCCGATAATGAACTGATCAAAGATAGAGTTATTATCCCACCACCGGGGGACATCAAAACAGCGGAAAAACGGATGAAGGAACATGACTGTTATGATTGGTGGTTTTGTCATAAAAAAGTAGAAAAATAATGAAAAGGAAGGACAAGGCTTATGGATTTCAAACAATCTAAAACAGCTGAAAATCTAATGAAGGCATTTGCCGGGGAATCGCAGGCGAGGATGCGCTATACTTACTATGCGTCTGTAGCTCGAAAAGAAGGATATCGGCAAATTGAGGAGATCTTTCTGGAGACAGCGGAAAATGAGAAAGAACATGCCAAATTGTTTTGGAAACAACTTTTGAAAAATGGCATGAACGAAGAAGGTGTTACTATCAACGCAACCTATCCGGTCGGCTATGGCAACACGATGCAAAACCTCGGATATGCTGCCGATGGAGAAAAAGAAGAGTGGACACAACTCTATTCCGGTTTTGCCGAAGTAGCAGAAGAAGAAGGTTACCACGAAGTGGCGCAGACATTCAAAAAAATCGGTCTGGTAGAAAAACGTCATGAAGAGCGTTATAGAAAACTGATGGATAATGTTAAGAACGGCACTGTATTCAAAAAGGGTGAGAAAGTATATTGGAAATGCAGAAATTGCGGGCATATAGTGGAAGCGAGTCAAGCTCCGGAAATCTGTCCTGTATGCGATCATCCTCAAGCACATTTTGAAGTATGGGTAGAGAATTATTAAGTAAAAACAGGAGGAAGCAATGAAAAAGTATGTATGTGATGCCTGCGGTTATATCTATGATCCAGGTAAAGGTGATCCCGAAAGTGGTATAGATCCCGGTACAGCATTCGAAGATCTACCCGATGACTGGGTATGTCCTCAATGTGGAGTGGGCAAAGATCTATTTAGCCCTTTGGATTAAGTACGTGAGACGATGCCGAATGCAGTTTGGCGTTCGGCATCGTTGTTTTCAAAAAAAACTAAGAATTAAGGAGTGTTGATGAATTTTGAAAATGCAAAAGAGGCTTTGAACTTCGCTATCGAGCGAGAAAAAGAAGCTGTATCATTCTATCATGATCTGCAAGAAAAAGCGAAATTCACCGCCCACAAGCAAATGCTGAAAGAACTGGAGGATATGGAAAATGGACATATCGAGATTTTGCAATCTATCCTCTCAAAAGGAGTAGAAGATATAGAAGAAAAAAAGGTAAAAGATCTCAAAATCAGTGATTACATCGTAAAACCGGGAGAGGAGAAGGTGAGTTCCTATCAGGATATCCTCATCATAGCTATGAAACGGGAAGAACATTCCAAAAAGCTTTATGAAGATATCGCTGGCGGAGTCTCCGATGCCAAACTAAAAACAGTATTCCTACGTCTTTCTTCCGAAGAAGCAGAACATAAACTAAAATTCGAGAAATTGTATGATGAAATGATTTTAAAAGAGAATTAGCAGGAGGAATTATGGACAGATATTCGATCAATGAGATCATCGAGATCGCAGTTCAAGTAGAGAGAAACGGCTATAAATATTATGCTGAAGCGGCACAGAGAAAAGACCTGCCTCCGGAGGGGAAACAATTGTTGATGAAATTACGTGACGATGAAATTTTACACGAAAAGACATTTAAAGATCTTCGCTCTGATGAGGAGCTTCTGGAGCTAAAGAAAACCAAAGATTGGGATATAGTTACCGAATACTTGGAAGCGATCGGTACCGCACACATATTTTTGGATGAGGAAGCTTCTATCAAAATGGCTACTAATGCCAAATCATTTGAAGAGATCATCGAAAATGCTATCAGATTCGAGAAAGATACTATAATGTTGTATCATACACTCAGTCGGACACTCTCCAGCAAAAAAGCAATTGATATCATCCATCGGATCATACGTGAGGAGATGCAGCATGTGTTGTGGTTGAAAGGGATATTAGGATAAAGATAAGGAGAGGTTATGCTTTCAGATCTGGGAATTGCCCATAATACAGAGTTGCTGCCAATAGCCAAAATAGCAGAAAAGCTCGGGCTAACTGTCGATGATCTGGAGCTTTATGGAGAACACAAAGCCAAACTCTCTTATAAAGCTTTGGAGCGGATAACAAAGCGTGATTCAGGTAAGTTGATCCTCGTATCTGCCATCACTCCCACACCGGCAGGTGAGGGCAAGACCACCGTTTCGATAGGTTTATCACAAGCATTCAATAAAATTGGCATCAAATCATCTGTGGCGATAAGGGAACCTTCTTTGGGTCCGATATTCGGTATCAAAGGAGGAGCAGCCGGTGGTGGATATTCACAAGTTTTACCTATGGAAGATATCAATCTGCACTTCACCGGCGATTTCCATGCAGTTACCGCCGCTAATAATACTTTGGCTGCTTTTATCGACAATGCTATCTATCAGGATAATGGTAAACGGATAAATCCTCGCACGGTTACTTGGAGAAGGGTGATGGATGCTAATGACAGATCCTTGCGTAAGATCGTGATCGGTTTGGGTGGTAAGACACAGGGAGTGCCACGCGAAGATGGCTTCGATATCACGCCGGCATCTGAGATAATGGCTATCTTATGCTTGTCCAACAACATCGATGAGCTCAAAAAGAGGATAGGTAATATTATCACTGCTTATACTTATGACAACGAACCGGTATTGGTGAAAGATTTCGGTTTTGAAGGTGCGATCGCTGCTCTTTTGAAAGATGCGCTCAAGCCGAATTTAGTCCAAACTACGGAAAATACACCTGCTTTCGTGCATGGCGGTCCTTTTGCTAACATTGCTCAAGGAGCCAATAGTATCTTGGCTACGAAAACCGCCCTACACTTATCCGATTATGTGGTAACCGAAGCGGGATTCGGATTTGATCTGGGTGCGGAAAAATTCTTCGATATAGTAAGCCCCTATGGTAAATTCTGCTCATCTGCTGTAGTGTTGGTGGCTACTGTACGAGCGCTCAAACATCATGGTGGTGTGAAAATGCGAGAGATAGACAAGCCGAATGCCGAAGCGGTGGAAAAGGGTTTGGAAAATCTGGAGAAGCATCTGGAGAATATCAAAAAATTCGGGATGCAATCTGTGGTGGCAATAAATAGATTTGAATCCGATACTGATGATGAGATAGAGATCATCAAAGAATTTACCCAATCCAAAGGTTTCGAAGTAGCTGTGGTAGATTTTTGGAGCAAAGGTGGCGCTGGTGGAATAGAGCTGGCAGAAAAAGTGGATAAGATAATCAAAGATAAAGTTTGTTCCCAGCATCTGTTATATGATTGGGAAGATAGTGTGGAAAACAAGATCAAAAAAATTGCCAAAGAGATCTATGGAGCTGAGAATATTGATTTCCATTCTTCTGCTAAGAAGGATTTACGCGTTATCAATAAATTTGGCTATGATAAACTGCCTATTTGCATGGCAAAGACACAGAAATCATTATCCGATAATCCCAAACTTTTGGGCAGACCGAAAGATTTTCTGGTTACAGTAAGAGAGATCCTCATAGCAGCTGGTGCCGGATTTGTCATCCCCATCACCGGTAAGATCCTCAGAATGCCCGGTTTACCAAAAGAACCGGCAGGTGCAAAAATAGATATAGATAACGAAGGCAATATTTCCGGATTATTCTAAATTGAGGACAAAATGGGAATTTCTTTTCTGTATCAGAAGAATATGAAGATGATGTTGATGGGATTGATTCCCATAACATTATTTTCCGTATATTTATTTGGCTGGTATGTGCTCTTGCTGCTTATGGTAAGCAATATTGCTGCAATCATTACCGAATATTGTTTCGTTCGCAAGAAAAAGAACAACAAAGTAAGTATGGCGGCATTGGTTACCGGTTCGCTCTTGGCACTATCTTTACCACCGTATCTGCCCTTATGGATGGCAGCGGTAGGAGCTATCATCGCAATTGGTTTTGGCAAGATGGTTTTCGGCGGTTTTGGCATGAATATTTTCAACCCGGCGATGGTCGGCAGGACTTTTATCTATGTTACCTTTGCCAATGCTATGACCGTGCAGTGGGTAGAGCCATTCACCGGCTTCCCCGGTGGTTTTGCAGCTTTCAGAAATTTAGCCAACATCACATCTGCTACTCCGATGATCAGTTTTGGAGATAGTGGGACAGCTCCCAATTTACTCGATAGTTTCTTAGGATTCATCTCCGGCAGTGCAGGCGAGACTTCGGCGCTAATCCTCCTCCTCGTTGCTTTGTATCTGATCTTTACCAAAACAGCCAAATGGCAGCCTATGGTTGCCACATTTCTTAGTTTGCTTGTTTTTAACTTGCTGTTTTTTCAATCTGAAGGCATAGCGATGCTGCTCAGTGGAGGAGTAATGTTTGGCACCGTACTGATAGTTACCGATCCGGTATCTATGCCGAAGGATAAGACAGCTATCTGGATTTACGGCGGGCTGATTGGTTTCCTGACGGTTTTTATTAGGAAGTATTCTCTCTTTGTGGGAGGGTTTATGTTTGCCGTATTGCTCACCAATACATTTATACCTATCATTGAATACAGTCTGAAAAAGGTAAAGAAAAAAGGATAACTACATGGCAAAGGGTAAAAAGTATTTTAGTGAGACCAAGTTTTATCCTATTCTTTTTATGATAGCACTCACAATCTTTTTTATTGGCATCTTAGCTACCTTTCATCATCTAACTGCAGAGCGGATAAACCGATATCAGGAAGAGAAATTGAAGCGTGAGATTTTGAATTTGTTCTCGATCGAAATTGTGGATGTAAATACTGATTTTGAGCGTTATATCACTGAAGAAAGTAAAGCTGGGCTGGATTATTATGTGGCATACAGGGATAGTCTGTTGGGATATTGCTTCCCGATCGCCGGTCAGGGATTGTGGGGTTCTATAGAGGCATTATTGGCTCTCACTCCAGATCTCGAGCAGATAATTAATATCGCTATTTTGGAGCAAAACGAAACTCCGGGCTTAGGTGGTAGAATTACGGAAGATTGGTTTTTATCGCAGTTTTCTGAGAAACCTATCTATGAAGAAGGGGAGATAATATCCTACAATCTGATCCCCGAAGGTGAACCGAGACGAGCACAGCAAGTGAATCAAATCACGGGCGCTACTTCCTCTAGCAGGGCAGTAGTGAGGATATTGCATGAAAATGCTAAGCAAATATTAAGAACGATGGGTGTGGATGATGAATAAAAAACAGATATTTATCACCAGTGCATTTACCGAAAATTCTATCTGGAAGCAGATCTTGGGTATATGTTCGGCACTCGCTGTTACGAACTTGATGGAGAACAGTCTGATAATGGGATTGGGCGTAATATTCACTATTACACTTTCAAACTTTACCATCTCGATTCTCAGAAACTTTATTCCAAAAAATATCAGAATGATCGTTCAAACTCTGATCATAGCTTCTTATGTAATTATAGTAGATATATTTTTACGAGCATATATGCCGGAGATAAGCACCGCTTTGGGTCCTTATGTTGGTTTGATAATTACTAACTGTATCATAATGGGCAGGTTGGAAGCATTTGCGGGAAAAAACAAGCCAGCCGATGCGATCGTAGACGGTATAGGCTCCGGTGTGGGATATACATTGGTACTGTTGATAATCTCGTTTGTAAGGGAATTGTTTGGTTTTGGCACTATTTTCGGAGTAACGATATTGGGAGAATGGTGGACGCCGTGGTCGATCATGGTGATGCCGCCCAGTGCATTCTTTATGCTGGCTATATTGATCTGGATAGTGACCACGCCGAAAAAAGCTAAAAAAGGAGATTAGATTATGGAGATCAGTCCGCTTATCATTTTCTTAGCTGCGATCTTTACCAGCAATATTTTGCTGACCAATTTTCTGGGTATGTGTTCTTATCTCTCGGTATCAAGGCAGATCGAATCTTCTTTCGGATTGGGATTGGCAGTTTTTTTCGTTCTTACGCTCACCACTGCGATAAATTATGTGGTTTATCATTATCTTTTGATTCCTTTTGATTTGGTCTATCTGAGATACATTATTTTCATTGTGGTTATAGCAGCATTTGTGCAGCTAACCGAGATGGTGATAGAGCGAATATCACCGGTTTTATACTATACATTGGGAATATTCTTGCCGCTAATTACGGTAAATTGTGCAATTTTGGGGGTATCGCTTTTCATGGTAATCCGCGACTATAATTTTTTACAGTCAGTATTGTTCGGTGCCGGTAGCGGATTGGGATGGTTATTGGCGATTCTGGCATTGGCGGGTATCCGAGAACGTATCCGCTATAAATTCGTGCCGGTAGGTTTGCAAGGCGCAGGGATGAGTCTGATAGTAACGGGAATAATGGCTCTTGCATTTATCGGATTTTCCGGAATCGTGGTAATTCAATAAGAAAGGGAGTGTCGAGTTGGTAGCTATAGTTACGACAGTTGCAGTACTATCAGGGTTGACCGGTTTTCTGGCGTTACTCTTGATCTTAGCAGAATCGGTAGTAGCAAACTACGGAGAGTGTACCATAGAGATCAATAAGAAAAAGAAATTGGAAGTGATTGGTGGCAGCAGTCTTTTATCGCTTTTGGATGAGCATGGGATATATCTGGCTTCTGCTTGTGGCGGAAGGGGCAGTTGTGGTTATTGCAAATGTACTGTGTTGGATGGTGGCGGTCCTGTACTTCCTACCGAAAAACCTTTTCTTAGCATCGAGGAGCAGGAAGCGGATGTACGTCTTGCCTGTCAGATAAAGGTAAAAAACGATATTTTCATCAAAATACCCGAAGAGATATTCAATATCCAACAGTATAAAGCAACTGTGCAAAAGATAATAGATCTCACTTATGATATCAAAGAATTGCATTTGAAACTGTTCGAACCGCCAGAGATCAATTTCAAAGCCGGGCAGTATGTACAGCTACAGACGCCGGCATACGAAAAGAGCAGGCAACCGGTCAGCCGAGCTTATTCTATCTCCAGCAGTCCTGAGCATAATGACCATATTGAATTGATCATCAGAAGAGTCCCCGATGGCATCTGTACCACCTATGTTTTCGATTACCTCAGAGAGGGTGATAGTATAGAATTCACCGGTCCTTTCGGCGATTTTTATATTCGTGAAACAGAAGCAGATATGATATTTGTGGCAGGGGGATCGGGTAAGGCTCCCATAAAAGCGATGGTAGAGCTGTTACATTCCCAAAATTCAAGGCGAAGAATGGCATATCTCTTCGGTGCACGTACAAAAAAAGACCTTTACTATACCGAACTTTTCGATGAGTTCCAAAAAAAGATGCAAAATTTCACTTTCGTACCCATTTTATCCAATCCGGAGGAAGATAGCGAGTGGAAAGGCAAAACCGGCTTCATCCCAGCATATTTAAATGATTATATAAAAGATCCGGAAAAAACAGAAGCTTATCTTTGTGGTAGTCCGGGAATGATAGCAGCGGTAGAGAAAAAACTGCTCGAGCTAAATATTCCCAAAGATAAGATCTACTATGATAGTTTTGCCTAAACTGTGGAGGAGCAAATGAAACTGACACCCAGAGAAAAACAGATCCAAGCACGGATGCAGCCGGGAGCTATAACGATAAACGGTTTTTTGGGAGATGATGAGCGGCACTTTCATGAGATTATCTCTGATGACCGGCGAACTTTGGAAAGATTGGGCATTACAGCACAAGAATTGGCAGATAAGATGAAGTATCTCACCGATAGAGCTTTTGATAATTATGATGAGACCATGATAGTCGAAGAAATTTATGAAGTTAGTTACAATACCGTGAGAGGAAGGCTGATCTGTCCGTTCATGCATCCGGGTAGTTATCGCAAAGGTGAAGTGGTCGTAAAAAATCTGAAGAATAATTTAACTGTGAAATGGACACCACTAAGTGTCCATATGATCGAAGTGCATGGTTTCTTTGAAGGGAAAGGATCTAAAAATCGGATAGAGCCGGAAATTTTGTATCGGGTTTTGTTTGGGAATTAGCATTTGATTTCTATTTCGAAAGAGGATTAAGAGCAACACCCATTCAATTTTCTGTCTGATTGTGCTTGACATATCTAAACAGATGAAAAATCTGCTATCAGAGGTAGTTATGAAAGGGATTTTGGTAGTATTGATCATAGTGCTAATCGCCGGCTTTTCTTATGCTCAGACCATGAGTGAAAGGCAGCAGCATTTGGACGAACTGCGAAAAATGATCAGAGAAGAAGAAGAACGCCTCCAGCAGACCGAAGCAGAAAAACAGGATCTGGAACAAAACATATCGACTACTCAATCCCAACGACAACAGATCGAGAACAGATTGCAAGAACTGCAAAAATCCGAAAGAGATATCAGACAAAGAATAGATGGTATCAGAGATAACATGAGATCTATCCTGCAAAATCTGGACTATATGGAATCACGTTCGGAGAATCTTCAAAATATGTGTGAAAACCAATTGTTCATGCTTTTTATGACACACTATAGTCAAATGGTATATGAAAAGACCAGTTATGACGATATATATCTTACGTTGATAGTAGAAGATGTAGCCAAACAGAGCAAACACACCAGAACAGAGATAAAAAGAAACCTAGAAGAGAAGCTGAGATTGGAAAGCTTGGAAAGGACGCAGATAAGACAGGCTGAATCAGTTCAGCAGACCCGATCCAGTGCAGCCCGAGAAAGAGAAGAATATACCCAGCGTTTAACCAGCCTTACGATTTCGTTATCGGAAGTAGAAGAGAGATATCAGCAGGCTCTTGATAGGAAAGAGCAACTGGAGCAGGAAGCACGCGAACTGGATGCTTTGATATCTAAACTACGCTCAGAGATCATCGAAACCGAATATTCTTATCAATTTTCTACTCCAAAACTCATCTGGCCTACTACTGGAGAAGTAGTTCGTGGTTTTGGCGAACATATCAATACCGATTACCGTATCAGCGTGATGAATAACGGTATTGATATTCAAGTTCCCGAAGGGAGCGATGTATTTGCTGTAGATGAAGGTGTTGTCGCTTTTGCTGAAACTTATGGCGGGGCTGGTAAGTTAATCATAATCGATCATAGAAATGGTTATTATTCGCTTTATTCACATAATAGTATGTTGTTGGTTTCCAAAGGAGATAATGTGGAGCAAAGCCAAAAAATAGCTTTGAGTGGCAAGAGTGGCTCTGCTGATTTTCCAAAGTTGCATTTCGAAATTCGTCGCCGCGGTAAACCGGTGGATCCAATGGAGTATCTGGAATAATGAAAATTTATCAAAATCTCGGAAAATTTATTAAAAATTGGCAGAATAGAACAGAGAACGATCATCCGATCTTTGTTCATCATACCGGTGCCATGTTCGGTATCGGAGCTCTTGCTTCGGACCGTTTGGCTATCGAAAGGATCAATCGTTTGAAACACAGAGAATCTTCCAAAAAATATATCGTACTTTTTGCCAACCATGATTGGTTGAACAAATATCAAATAAAAACCACTACCAGAATAAACAGACTGCTCCAACAGCTTCTACCTGGAGAAGTTACTTTTGTACTCCCGTGTGATGATGACAGATTGGCTCATCTTGCATCTGAGGGCAAGATAGCTATCAGAATACCCACTTCACCATTTCTCAGAGAAGCTATAGAACAATTGGGTGAACCGATTATCAGTACGAGCATTAATAAGAGTGATGAAGAAGCAGTTAATGATCTTAAGGTTATAGAATCTCTGAACTGGGCAGATTTTGCGCTGGTTCCACCACACATATCTCACAGTAGTTACTCACCCTCGACAATAATTACATTCGAAGAGGGACAGCCTATATGTTTGAGAGAAGGTTCTCTCTCTTTTGAAATGATCCGGCGTTCTTGTAGAAAGCCACTGGTTATGTTTATTTGTAGTGGAAATATCTGCCGTAGCCCAATGGCAGAGTATTATTTCAGACAATTAGTGCAAGAGAAGAAACTACCGTTTCGTACAACTTCAGCAGGCTTCATTGATACTGCTTCTACTATTTCCGAACATTCTCAGACTGTCCTTGCTGAAGATGGAATCGATGCTTCCCAGCATTTCTCGAAGCTTATCTCCCTGGAATTGACTAATGAAGCATGGCTGATATTAACGATGACAAAGAGACATAAAACTGATTATATAGAGTTGGATCCTAATGTGGAACACAAAGTTTTCACAATTTCCGAGTACCTTAACAAGGCAGAGTGTGGACATAATGGGGATATAGAAGATCCTTACGGTTTGGATATCTATTTTTATCGTCAGACATATAAGACAATCAAGTGTTACATAGAAGAGTTAATAAAAAAAATTGCAAAGGAGTAAACGTGAGAATGGGATTTTTATTTAGCAGTGTGTTTTGGGGAGGTATCTTAGTTCTTTTGGGTATTTCTGTAATCCTCAAAGCTGTTTTTCAGATCGACATACCGATCTTCCGTGTGGTCATTGCCTGTGTCTTGATATATTGGGGTATCAAGATCTTGTTTGGAGTAGGTGGCATCAGGTATCATCGCGACCCGAAGTTCGATGAAATCAAATCCAATGCCCGAGCAACAGAGTATGATGTCGTATTCGGCAGCAAAGAGATCGATCTGCGTAACATAGAACTAACCGATACAGATCTGCGCAAAGAGATCAATGTGGTGTTTGGTTCTTCAGACATAATCATCGATCCCAAAACTACTACGGTCGCCAAAGTGAGTACTGTATTCGGTGAATGTGTCTATCCGCATGGGAAAAGTGGTTTTTTGGGTGATTATGTTTACCAAACAGAAAAGGGAGAAAATGAGCAGCATAAACTGTTTTTAGAGATTTCAGTCGTATTCGGTACAGCACGCATTTTGGAAAAATGAACAAAGAGCTTTTAGATTATTGCGCGCGATTTATAGAAAAAGCTCAAAAGCATGCGTTGGTTTTGGAAGATGAACGATCCATACCTTATGGAGTTCAGCTAAAACTTTATGATTCCGGCGATAGGAGTGTAGTAGTAAATATTTATCATTCGGAGAAAAAAGGGTTTAGCCTCGTAGTGGGAGGCAAGAGAGAGAATCCGCTACGCGAGAAGATCATGCAGATCTCTAATGAGATCAACAATCCTAAGGAATCATTACACAATTGGCAGACTTGGTTGGGAACAGATGAATCCGGCAAAGGAGATTTTTTCGGACCTTTGGTGGTAGTTGGTTTTGTTGCTGATGAGAAGAATATGGATAGATATATTAACCTTGGCATCAAAGATTCCAAAAAAATATCGGACAGAGAGATCTTTGAAAAAGCCAAACTGATCTATAGCAGCGGAATTGGACGAATAGAGAAGGTCGTACTTAATCCAAATAAATACAATGAACTATATGGTAAGTTTGCCAGTCAAGGCAAGAAACTAAATGAATTGCTCGGTTGGATGCATGCCAGGGTTATAGTAAATATTTCGGGAAAAATGTCTATAGATGGAGTTGTGATAGATAAATTTGCCCGGGAAAGAACGGTTAGAAATGCCATCTTATCAGCAAAAAAGCTCTCTTTTATGATGGTGGAAGAGGGAGAAAGGGATATCGCTGTTGCAGCAGCCTCTATATTGGCGAGATATCATTTCCTAAAAACTTTGGCTGAGATGGAGAAACAGTATAATATGAAATTTCCCAAAGGTGCCGGTAGCAAAGTGAAAGAAGCAGCTAAGCAATTTGCCAAAAAATATGGTAAAGAGCGACTGATAGAAGTGGCGAAGATTCATTTCAAAACTTACAACGAAGTTTGATATATGAATACCCTGATCTTAGATGCATTGCCGGAATCTTTCTGGGAGATAGTGGAGCGAAATAAGTGGCGAAAGTATTTTTTTTGTCCAGAAGATAAGTTCGATCCCAGGCTGGTTGAAATCGTTGTCATCCGCACCAAGACTAAATTTGGGTTTGAAGAATTTGAACGCTATCCTAATCTGAAACAGATAATCAGAGCGGGGAGTGGTTATGATAATATCGATCTAATAGAAGCCGACAAGCGGAATGTGTATGTTTGTAACACTCCTGAAGCAAATGCCAAAGCGGCTGCCGAATTAACCCTCTCTTTTATATTAGCATTATTGAAAGAACATCAGCTAGCAAAGCAGAGTATCTTGGCATCGGAATGGAAAGAAAAGCTGCTACCGAATTGGGAATTGTGCGAAATAAAAGCTGTAGTAGTTGGAGTTGGCAGAGTTGGGAGCAGAGTGGCGCAAATGCTCAGAAGTATGGGTGCTGAAGTGCGGGGAGTGGATCCCTATTTGCAAAGAGACCGGTGGGAAAGTATCGGTTTAAAAAGTATGAATTACAGAGAAGGATTGTCGTGGTGCAACCTTTTGACATTCCACTGTCCTTTAACCACGGAAACGAAAGATTATTTTAACGAAGACACATTATCATATCTAGATAAACCAATCTGGTTGGTCAATACGGCAAGAGGCGGGGTTGTGAGGGAGAGTGCCATAGCTAAGGGTTTGGAAGATGACAAATTATTGGGAGCAGCTTTGGATGTATATGATGAAGAACCTTGTCGGGTAAAAGAATACATGAATGATAAGAGGGTTTATATGACACCCCATACAGGTGCTTATACTCTATCTACAAAAGAAAGGTTGTGCAAAGAAGTAATCCGAGTTTGGCAGGCTTTCAATTTTGAAGAAAAAGTGGTTTTTCGAGTAAGAAGTTATAAAGAATAATTTTTTTTTGATATTACTGAAAATGAATTATATTTATATTACGTAGATAGATATGAGATCTTTGAAGAGGGATAAAAAGGGTAAAAAGAAAGTTTCTTCATTTTTTGATTGACACGAAAACGGTAAGATAGAATTTTGCTGAACCTCACGTGAGTGAGATGAAGATCATTATAGTAGAGA
>CAYSSJ010000026.1:0-23672 GCA_964433675.1 uncultured Candidatus Cloacimonadota bacterium | reverse complement strand
GTCGCAGTGAAGAGGCCCAAGCGACTGTTTATCAAAAACACAGGTCTATGCAAAGGCGTAAGCCTCAGTATATAGACTGACACCTGCCCGGTGCTGGAAGGTTAAGTGGAGGGGTTAGCTGTAAGGCAAAGCTCTGAAATGAAGCCCCAGTAAACGGCGGCCGTAACTATAACGGTCCTAAGGTAGCGAAATTCCTTGTCGGGTAAGTTCCGACCTGCACGAATGGTGTAACGACTTGGGCACTGTCTCAACCAGGGACTCGGTGAAATTGAATTGGCGGTGAAGATGCCGCCTACCCGCGAACGGACGGAAAGACCCCGTGAACCTTTACTGCATCTTGACATTGTGATTTGATATGGTATGTGTAGGATAGGTGGGAGGCTATGAAGCGGTGACGCCAGTTGCCGTGGAGCCAACGTTGAAATACCACCCTTACGATATTGGATTACTAACCCCGATTAGAATTCGGGGGACATTGTCTGGAGGGCAGTTTGACTGGGGCGGTCGCCTCCTAAAATGTAACGGAGGCTCACAAAGGTTCCCTCAGGCTGGTTGGTAATCAGCCAAAGAGCGTAAAGGTATAAGGGAGCTTAACTGCGAGACTGACGGGTCGAGCAGATGCGAAAGCAGGTCTTAGTGATCCGGCGACTCTGTATGGAAGGGTCGTTGCTCAAAGGATAAAAGGTACTCCGGGGATAACAGGCTGATACCACCCAAGAGTTCATATCGACGGTGGTGTTTGGCACCTCGATGTCGGCTCAACTCATCCTGGGGCTGAAGAATGTCCCAAGGGTTCGGCTGTTCGCCGATTAAAGAGTTACGCGAGCTGGGTTCAGAACGTCGTGAGACAGTTCGGTCCCTATCCTTCGTGGGCGCAGGAAATTTGAGAGGAGCTGCATTTAGTACGAGAGGACCGGTGCGGACAAACCTCTGGTGTATCGGTTGTGACGCCAGTTGCATAGCCGAGTAGCTAAGTTTGGCATGGATAACCGCTGAAAGCATCTAAGCGGGAAGCCACCCTCAAGAAGATTTCCCTATCAGATTCGTTGAAGACTACAACGTTGATAGGTCACAGGTGTACGTTCAGTAATGAACTTAGCCGAGTGATACTAATAAATCGATCGCCTTATTATTATCTTTTTTCTCTATCTCACATCTATTTTTGATAGATGGCTTATTGGAGACAGCTATAGCGGTGAGGATACACCTGTTCCCATACCGAACACAGAAGTTAAGCTCACCAGCGCCGATGGTACTGCACCGGAAACAGTGTGGAAGAGTAGGTCGCCGACTCCAATAAGCCTTTTTTTATTGATTCCACCCAATATATTGACGTAATTTACACCTGTCCAAACCCTGCTCCCAAAGAAAAACATTGCTCATAAATCAATACCTCATAAATTTTGTCATAAAAGGAGGAAATGTGGTGGATGATCTTTTTGTAAGAGAAGAGATAGAAAGTCTAAGAGAAAAAATTCGCTATCATAACAAACTATATTATGAGAAAGCAAAACCTGAGATTTCGGACTATGAATATGACCAATTGGTAAAAAGACTGCAAGAGCTGGAAGAAAAATATCCTCAGTATAAAGATGAAGCTTCGCCTACTCAGAAAGTTGGCTCGGATATACCAGAAGATAAGATAAAAAAAGTTGAAAAAGAATCTGAAGAAGTAAAGGTAATAGAGCATAAAGTTCGAATGTACAGTTTAGACAATGCTTATTCGTTGGAAGAAGTACACTCTTTTCTGCAAAAAATCCAGCAAAGCTATGGTAACTTTCCCGAACAAACTTTGGAACATAAGGTAGATGGTTTCAGCATCAACCTCTATTATGAGAAGGGTAAACTTATCCACTCCACTACTCGAGGTGATGGATACAAGGGTGAGGTTGTCACAAATAATGTAAAAACGATACAATCTATCCCAACTAAGATTGATTATAGCAGACCAATTGAAGTACGAGGAGAGATCTACCTACCCAAAAACGAGTTCGAAAGGATAAATAAAGAGAGAGAAGAGAACGAATTATCTCTGTTTGCCAATCCCAGAAACGCTGCTGCCGGTACGATCAAACTAAAAGACAGTAGCATCGTAGCCGAGCGCAAGCTCCAATCTATCATATATTCGACCGGTTTGTTTGATGAACAAAAGATCAAAAGTCAATCGGAGCTGTTGGATTTTTTGGCTAAACTGGGATTTAATGTAAGTCCACATAATAAGAAAGTTTCGCAACCTGATGAAATCGATGCTTACTGTCGTTATTGGGAAGAACATCGCGACGAGCTACCCTACGAGATCGACGGGGTAGTGATCAAAGTAGATGATTTTGAGCTTCAGCAAAAGCTCGGATATACTTCCAAAAGTCCCAAATGGGCGATCGCATACAAATTCAAAGCTGAGGAGAAAGAGACGGTACTGGTTGATGTTGATTTCAGAGTGGGAAGAACAGGAGCAGTTACGCCAGTAGCCAGACTTAAACCGGTTCGAATAGCCGGAACCAGAGTTTCCAATGCCACTCTTCATAATCAAGATGAGATCAAAAGACTCGGTGCAAAAATCGGTGATCGGGTAATAGTGGTGAAATCCGGAGATATCATCCCCAAAATAATTCGAGTGGTTGAAGATAAGAACAGAGAAAAGAACGAAGAGATCAAGTTTCCCGAAAACTGTCCGGTATGTCTCACTCCACTGAAAAAAGAACCTGATGGTGTGATTGTTTATTGTAGTAATATAAACTGTCCGGCTCAGATACAGCGCAGAATAGAGCATTTTGTTACCAGAGATGCACTCGATATCGAGGGTTTGGGTGAATCTATGATCAGACAGTTGATAGAAAAAAAGATGGTGAGCAACATTGAAGATCTATATCACCTTAATTATGATGAAATCCTAAAATTTGAGAAACAAGCCGAGAAATCGGTGCGGAATCTTAGAGAAGCTATCGAAGAGTCTAAAAATCAACCTTTTTATAGAGTTCTGTATGGATTAGGGATTCGCTATGTCGGTGTGAAAACCTCCCGTATATTGGCAGACTATTTTGGTGATATAAAAAAAATGATGGATGCAGACGTCGAAGAATTCGAAGCGATACCGGAAATTGGCTCGAAAATCGCAAAATCATTATATGATTTTTTTAGAAATTCCGAGAGTATCAAAACTATCAAAGCATTAAGAGAAGCAGGATTACAATTTGAAAAAAAAGAAGAAACCAAAAGTGATAAACTATCAGGGAAGACATTTTTAGTCACCGGATCACTCGCAAACTTTGGACGTAAAGAGATATATGAATACATAGAAAAACTCGGAGGTAAGACTTTATCGAGTGTCAGCAAAAATCTCGATTACCTGATCGTGGGAGAGAATCCCGGATCAAAGCTTGACAAAGCAAATAAGCTGGAAAACGTGACCGTAATTGATGAAAAAGAGTTTATGAAAATGGTAGAGTAATGAGGTTGCTGGAAAGATATATATTACGAGAGAATATCCGACCATTTGTCATATCTTTGGTCGTAGTTACTTTCGTGATGCTATTAGACAAGATAATAGAGCTTTTGGAGATCATCATAGATAAGAGATTGGACTTTGTGATGATCGTCTCTATTTTCGGTTATAGCTTGCCATTTATACTGGCATTGACTGTGCCGATGGCTGTATTATTAGCTACGATCATGGCATTTGGGAGAATGTCGGTCGATAATGAGATCACAGCGTTCAAATCTTGTGGGATAAATATTATCAAGATGATCAAACCAGTATTTCTGGCAGCAATATTGTTATCGGGATTTATGATCTATTTTAATAACGAGATTTTACCTGAGACAAATCATCGACTGAAGAATTTGATGATCCAAGCAAATTATCGTCGTCCGATAACTGCTATTACTCCCGGTATGTTCAATACGACAAAGAATTATACTATTTATGCTAGAGAACGGCATGAGGATGAGCTTCGCGGCATTGTGATATACAATCGCCAAGACTCCACTTTTCCTCAAACTATCAGCGCAGAAAGAGGGCATATAGTTCTTTCTGATGGTGGGAATAGCCTGTTGTTGACATTGTATAACGGACAGTTGCATGAGCGAGATCCCCAAGATCCAGATAAATACCAGGTTACGAATTTTGATAAATATTCGCTGATCCAGCCCGATCTAGGCTATCAGCTCAATCCTGAAGGAACCGAGCATCGTAGTGATAGAGAACTTAGCTCTAGAGCAATGATGGCTATCATAGAAGAAAAAAGGATGGAAAAACAGGAACTGGAAACTGAAAAGCAACAGATACTCACGACTATCGAAAGGTTAGAAAACAAAGAGTCGTTGAGTCAGTCTGAGCGAAACGAATTAAGAAGAAATCGCAATCTACATTCGATCAGACAGGATAAGATAGAAAGTGTAGAACGCTCCATCCGCAGATATCAAGTGGAGATCCATAAGAAATATGCTATTGCCATCGCTTGTTTAATATTTATTCTAATAGGAGTTCCTATCGGCATGATGACACGATCAAGTGGAGTTGGGATGGCATTCACCGTGAGTGCAGTGGTATTCCTGATCTACTATGGAGCACTAACTCTAGGTGAGGAATTAGCCGATAATGCCGTGGTATCCCCATTTATGGCTATGTGGTTTGCCAATATCGTTTTTGGAGTTATTGGCATTTATCTGATCATACATTCTATGAAAGAAATGACATTTATAGATTTCCAGAAATACTGGGAAAAGATAAAGCGTAGAATAGGGAAAAAATGAGAATTTTAGATCGTTACATCTTATCTGAATATATCAAAATGTTTGCGATAATAACATTGGCTTTCTCGGTATTGTTTTTAGTAGTAGATATATCAGATCGGATGCCCAGGCTAATTAGAAGCGGTGCCTCTCCCGATGCGATGCTACTTTATTTTGTTTTGCGATTACCATATCTATTTGTCCTTACATCGCCGGTGATCGTTCTCTTATCCGGATTGTTTCTGATGAATACTCTATCCAGATACAACGAATCCATCGCTATCAGAAGTGCCGGTGTCAGTATAGGCAGGATGGTTTTTCCTTTGTTCTGGGTCGGTTTTATATTCATGATATTTATCATGATATTCGGTGATCTTGTACTTCCCAAGGCAGAAGAGCACCGCCAATATCTGTATAGTGAACAGATACGCGGGGTAATAGTGGAAGATGAGATGTTGCGTTCTCATATTCATTATCTGGGTGAAGATAATCGTTTATTTTATATCGGTCATTTTGATGGTTATAAGAATCTGATGAAAACAGTCGATATCACCCAATACGATCCAAATACCGGTAGAATTGAAAGAAAGATAACGGCTTCTGATGCCGTATGGGAAGACGACAGATGGATATTCACGAATGCTTATATCAGATCTTTTGAGAATGATAATCTGGTTGAAAGTAGGTTTTTCGAAGAGACTGAATTGGATGAGATCAATGTGACTCCTGTAGATTTTATTAAAAGTGCCAAAAAACCGATGGCAATGAATTTTTTCGAACTTCACGAGTATATTCAGAGATTAAAAAGGATAGGTGAGAAGTTTCATTATGAACTAACGGAATTGTATTTCAAAATCTCTTTTCCATTCGCAAATGTGATCATTTTATTTTTCTGTATTCCATTGTTATCAACTTCCAATCGGAGTCGCGGTCGAGGTTGGGTCTTTGCGATAGGTTTGGTAGTTTGTTTCGTTTACCTATATGCGCTCAAGCTCAGTCAGAGTATGGGACACAACGAAGTTATCTCACCATTATTAGCTGCTTGGTTGCCCAATCTCATATTTGCTATTCTCGGCATTTATTTTTTGATAAGAGCTGAAGTGTGAAAAAGAGTAGGCAGCACAAAGTCTTTTTTATCCATCCGATGAACTCTACTTTTGTCAATCGAGACAAAGAACTACTGAGAGAAAAATACCATCTTAAGTCTCACTATTACATCCCTTCTAAAAATATGTTGAAATTCATGTGGGAGATATTTTATCTGACATTTAAAATGTTGGCAAACACATATTCGACACAGACTATACTGTGTTGGTTTGCAGATTATCACTCCGTTGTCCCGATTCTGATAGGTAAGATAACAGGAAGAAAAACGATTTTGATAATTGGCGGTTATGATGCTGTTTCTCTGCCTGAACTCGGGTACGGGATTTTTTGTTCAAACCAACTCAGGATTGCTTGTGCAAAACTCTCTTATCGTTATGCTGATTATATTTGTCCGGTAGATAAGAGCTTGATATATAGCCAGAAATCCCCTTATGCACCGGATAGTATGATAGGATTTGAGCATTTTATAAAAACAGATGCAAATATCAGGGTGATTCCAACCGGATACGATGCTAAATTTTGGCAGAAAATACCGCAAGAAGAAAAGAAAAGGCGTGTAATAGCCGTTGCCAGCATCTCAGATGAAATACGCATTAGACTGAAAGGATTCGATTTGCTCATTGAATTGGCCAAAATGATGCCGGGGGTAGATTTTTTATTGGTAGGTTTTGACGGGCAATACTATAACAATCTTAAGAGAATAGTCTCCGATAATGTCACTTTGAAAATGCATGTCGATACAGAAGAACTAAGAAAACTCTATGCAGAGTCTAAAGTGATAGCTCAATTTTCTCTTTCTGAAGGACTTCCCAATACTTTGTGCGAAGCCATGCTATGTGAATGTGTGCCGGTAGGCTCTGCGATCAGTGGCATACCGGACGCTATCGGTGAAGTTGGATTTGTGTTGGATTATAAAGATGTGAATTTGGCAAAAAAGTTATTGGAAAAAGCGCTCTCTTCTGATGAGGTCTTAGGTGAAAAAGCGAGACAGAGAATTGTGAGTAATTATGGGATAGAGAAGAGAAAACAAGCTTTATATAAGCTTCTCGGGGATTGATGAATGAAATATAAGATCTTCGGCAAGGTTTTCTCTTTCAATGTAAATGATGATTTGAATCATAGTGCTCAAGAGAGTTTATACGATCAGTTGAGATATTATCCTACTGTCGATACAGAATCTAATGCAGATGTCGTAGTAAATATCAAAGATAAAACCTCTTACGAGGTTTTAACCAAGCTCAGCGACGACCATGATGAGATTGAGAATGGTTTTGTGATTCATTATCTCAAATGGTCGGTAGCATATCAAAAAAAAGACGCAAAGGTATATTGTGAAGTTCAGTTACATGAAGAAAAAAATCCTATTTTGTATTATCTCAAAAAGACGAATAATATAGAATTCTTATCTTTATCTGAAAGGCTGAGACAGATAATAAACGAGAATGTTTTGCTACCTGCGATTTATTTCTTCGATGGTTTTGCTATCCTGCATAGTGCTGCTGTAGCAGATAAAAACAAATCTGCTATTTTGATAGGTGGAAGTGGCGGTATAGGGAAGACCTCTCTAAGCTTGAGATTGTGCAGAAAAAAGGAATATTTTTTTGTGGCTGATGATATGTGTGTGATTGATAGCGAAGCGAATTTGTATCCCAATCTTGCTTTTCCAAAGATCTATGCGTACAATATTCGGAATGATCTTAATCTGCAATCTCTGGTCAAATCTAACCTGTCATATAGTAAGAGAATATTGTGGCAGTTTAAAAAGTATATTTTAGGAGCGGATAAAGTAAGAATCTCTCTACCGCCTGATAAGCTCTACGGAAGATACTATGATGAGCTTGTAAAAGTATCCGATTATTATATGCTATCCGAAAATTCGGGGTCAATAAATCACGACAAGCTGGATAAGCAGGAGGCAGTAAAAAAAACGTTGGATATTATGGATATAGAATACAAAGAGTTCCATCGGCATTTACTAATGCACCAACAATACTGTCGAGAAAATAATGTAGATCCGATAATTACTAAACAAGCAGTGTGGGATAGGTGGGAAAAGACTTTGACAAATGCATTATCGCAAGTCAATTGTAATCGAATAGAAACCCCTAGCACAATGTCTCATTTTGATAAGTTGGATAAGTTAACGGAGTTGATGGGATGAAAGAGATCCGTAAGACATTTTGGGATGCTATTTCGATAACCGGAGCGACTGCTCTTGCCATACCTCTGATGATAGCCTCGGAATCGCTACAGGCGCGTGGATTGGGAGCAGAAGATTATGGACGAGTTGCTCTGGTTGTGAGCTTAATTTCACTCTTATATTTATTTGGTTTGTATTGGCTTAGAAATGCGGTGATGAGATTCGCTAAAGAGGAGTTTGTCCTAGAAGGTGATTTCCGAAAAACTACCGGAACTTTACTGTTGATCAATATGATCTCATTTCTGATAATAGTCTCTCTATTTCTGGGATTCAGACAGAACATCTATAATTTTTTGGGATTGCAGTTAACTAATCTAACTCTTATCGTCATATTGGGAGTATTTCTAAATTTTTTGAAAGAATATTTGCTCGAAGTCCTCAAAGTAATTCGGAAAATTCATATTCAAGCTATATTCGGCAAGTTCATAAATAAAGTTTTGATATTATTAGGATTATTGCTATTAATATCCGGTATAGTAGAACTGTCCGTTTTGAATGTGGTGATAGTATTTCTAACTGCTGATTTATTAACTGTTATCCTATCTGCCATATTCATCAAGTTAAGTTATTTTTTCCCCCTGAAGTTTGAGTGGAAGTTACTAAAGAAAGTCATAATTTTCAGTTTTCCGCTTTTGTTTGCTAGTTGGTCTGGTTATATAGTCAATTGGGTAGATTTATATGTTATCAATTATTTTATGAGTACCGAGGATGTCGGATTGTACCATGCTGCATATAAATTTTTGAATGCTATTCAAGCATTTTTGGGAACTTCTCTGATCATAACGATTTCCACTCCAATGATTATGGTGTTCAAATCTACCGGTCAGATTGAAAAGATCAAGAATCATTATTTGAAGAGAATAATTCCCCAGCTAAGTTTTGTTGGTATGATAGCCATCTCCATTCTGATATTATTCAGTGATTATATTTTCTTGGTTGTCTATGGTGCAGATTTCGATCAATCTATACTTATTTTCAAGATCCTGGTCGCATCTCAGAGCTTTTTTGTGATCTCAGCGGCTTATACCGGTGTCATTACTACTTTTGATCTTACAAAGATCATCTTATATTTGGGGATTTTAGCAGGAGTACTCAATATTTTGCTGGATATCACATTGGTGCCGATAATGGGGATTGTAGGAGCTGCGATATCCTCTTTTCTGGTTTTTTGCCTGATTCCGATACTACGGCTGATATTTGTGAATCGAAAATTCGGAGTAAGAAATCACAACGCTTTTCTATTTCCTGTTTCTACTGTTATTATCATGCTCATAAATATTAGCACGATTGGTTTTGTCTACAGACTTATATTTACAGTTTTTGTATTGTTTGGAATAATCATATTTACAAAGAGAATTGGGATTTTCCGAAAAGCAGATGCCCAGATTCTAGATAAGATAGAAATGTCTGCAAATATTCGGAAAAGACTGAAAAGCTTTATTTATGCAATGAGTGCGAGAGAATAGAAAAACCCCGCCATAATGACGGGGTTTTGGATCATCTTATTTGAGTAGCAACATTTTCTTCACAGAAGTATAGTCGCTAGCGTCCATACGGTAGAAATATACACCACTTGGCATTACTCCGCCTTGTTCATTGGTGCCATCCCAAACTATGCTATGGTCGGAAGCAGTAAGTTGCTCATCTATCAGAGTTTTTACTTTTTCTCCTTTGATGTTGTAGATAGTCAGCGTTACATGTGCATCTTTACCGATAGAGAAGGAGATATTTGTCTCCGGATTGAAAGGATTGGGATAGTTCGTTCCCAAACTATATGGTGCAAGTACAGAATCATCTTCCGAGGATGTAGGATCTTGGATGTCATCAGAATCGCGGGAGGTAATGAAATCACCTTCTGAGCGAGAATTCAGAATACCGACTATATCTTTCGGAGTGGTTGGGATTGTTGTTCCGATATAATCCACATCATAGAATGTAGTTCTGAAATCTCCGGTTGCTGTAGCATCGTATAGCGGGTAAACCTGTCCGTTTTCGAATGTGTCGCCACCATCTTCGAAGGAGACAGCACGAAGTCTTACCAACTGAGCTTCGTAGTTTTCGAAATTATTGATCATTTCATTTACAGTCAGCACTGCCGGAGTGATAGTATTACCGCTGGAAGTGGCGGGTCCCGGATCTGCAACAGGAACGAATTGGAGCATATTTCCATACTCACTCAATGTTCCGGTCATGCCTGTAATCCCATCACCACGATTATAACTGGTAGTTATCACGCCCGGATCATCATCGATAAGGATAGCGCCGCTGGCATCTTGGATATACTTCTGATTTCTGAATGATTGTTGGAAAGTGAGAATAACTTCACCAGTTACAGTATAAAGCTCGCCTAACTGACCTTGACGAAGTGATCCCAAATTGTCTACAGGTGTGGCAGCTAGGATGATATACATACCGGTAGCGATATTGCTGGGAGTCATGTCATCTTTGTAGGCTCGTGCCTTTAAAGTGGTATCATCGTCTAAGTGAATCGGTTCGGTATAGACTGGAGAAGTCTGATCAGGATCTGTTCCATCAAGTGTGTAATGGATAGTAGCATCTTCGGTGACGCATTCTATCACTACATCGATAGCAGAACCATAAGTTCCCGGTTGTGGATCGAAAGTAGGTAATGATACCTGATTCGGATCGGGTAAACTCACTTCTAAGTCAGCAATACCGATCTGACAGCTTGCTCCCGTACCAGGACCGCGGGTAGAAGTCCAAACTATTGTTATGATCTCTTCTGGGGCGACAGATAAACCGCCTACACTGGCAGAACGCATCTGATCTGAACCGATTTCGGTAGAATAAGATAATGATGGTACTTCCGTACCATTAACAGTAACAGTCCACTCTGGGTAACGAGTAAGCTCTACTCGTTCTATTCTACCGAGATAGCTGATCTGGATATCGGTGAGTTCTTCACCGGTATCGTTTTCTATTTCGAGTGTAGCGGTAAAGGTTCCTGTACTGGATGTATGCTGGTATCCCATGACGAAATCATTGCCACGAAATCCGGCATAATAACCACTACCCCAATCACCTTCATAATCCAGTCTGTTATCTCCGGAACCGGTAGCATTAAATGCCCATTCATCGTCAACACCAAATGACGTTACTTGCGTCCCTTGAGTGAAGACAAAATCTTCAAAATCTTGTTCATAAATTATGTCTGCCCAACCTAATGTAAAGCAAACTAAACCGACTAAAACTAAAGTTAGCCTTTTCATATTAGCACCTCCATGATTATTTTTGTTTTCTTATCAAACACATCTGATCACCATCCTTTGAGTTCTAACTGATTGATGATCGGACGGATCTTTTCGCTTGCTATCTTTTGATATTGCTTGATAGCTTCCTGAAACCTGAACCAATTAGTTTTAGAATAGTTCTCTGAAACAGATAGTCCCTTTTCCAAATTTTTGGAATCGAAATTCGGCAGAGCTTCTTTTATCCAAGTGTGAGGATGATAATCGCTCTCTGCATCAAATTCCGATAATAACTCTTTATACTTCGTTATCCGATTTTTCGACTGCTCGTTCACCTTATCCAGCTCATCTTCTCTGATCGTATCCGAGATAATAGCATGGATATTTTTTTTGACTTTATTCCAATTGCTTTCTGCAGATGTGATAAGGATATAGTTTGAATATAATTTCTTAGCTGCCAGAATTATCCGGTCAGGGTTGTGAATAATAGCATTTTCATCGATCAGACGAGGATCTTTCCATTCCAGATTGGGGATATCCGGCTTATCACCTGCCAGCACATGACCGATCGCAGGCGTCATTGTTTCCCATACGCCGTTCATGGAGTTCATCTCTTCCAAAGTACCGACAAAATTCTGATGAGCGATACTATCAGCCAGCATATGAGAAGCGATTCCAAGTGAATAAAGATTCTCCGATTTAGTAGTATCAAAAAAAATCTCTGAGGCATGAGCACTATCTGCAGTTGTCATCAGCAGATGCATTTTGCCATCTTTGCGAAACACCTTCGAATTTGTCGGATTGCCGGGCATAAAATGAAAGAGAATATATCGTCTGATCAGAAATTTTTCCGGATTTTTGCTGTCCGGTGTATGGCTGACAAAATTCTCATAGGATTCTCCATCAGGCAGGTCTATCTTCAATGGGTATATATTATCGTCAACAAGTTGATTTGAATAAGCGATAATTTCTGCCTCATCCGCATCAAAACCAGCTTCCAGTGCTATGTATTTCGTTAAATAATAATGAAATTCGACGTTCATAATCTCCTTCTTTCACTCTGTCCAATACTACTTCTCATAATCTTCCTTCTATTATACATTATCATAATGTTATTTGATAGTTTCTTCTAAATATGTCAATTAAAATTATACGAACAGGTAGAATATAGCCTGCACAAACCTGCTAATAGTGGCAGACTTGTGCAGTTATTTTTTTTCATTATTTGTACAACGGGAATCGATCACATAGTTCTTTGACTTCTGCTTTTATCTGAGCAAGTTTTTCTTCGTCGTCATAGGAATCGAATACACGTTTGATGAACCCGGCTATATTTTTCATCTCCGCTTCTTTCATACCTCTGGTGGTAACAGCCGGAGTGCCCAATCTGATACCGGAAGCCACGAAAGGTGGTCGGGTATCGAAAGGAACGGTATTTTTATTAGCAGTGATACCGGCATTATCCAGTGCTTTTTCCATTTTCTTACCGGAAGGTCCGCCGGAATCAGCGTCACCCAGATCGATGAGCATCAGATGTGTATCCGTGCCATCGGAGACTAGATTGAAGCCTTCATCCATCAATGCTTGAGCCAAAGCTTGAGCATTTGCCAATATCTGTTTCTGATATTGGATAAAATCATCGCTCAGAGCTTCTTGGAAAGCTGCTGCTTTGGCAGCGATGATATGCATCAAAGGACCACCTTGCACGCCGGGGAAGACCTGCTTATCTATCTCTTTGGCAAATTTCTCTTTACATAAGATCAATCCGCCACGGGGACCTCGTAGTGTTTTGTGTGTGGTAGTGGTGACGATATCGGCATAAGCTATGGGGTCGGGATGAAGCTTGGCTGCTACTAATCCGGCAATATGAGCCATATCGACGATAAAAACAGCCCCGGCTTCGTCTGCGATATTTCGGAACTGTGCAAAATCTATCTGACGGGGATAAGCGCTTGCCCCGGCAAGAATCATCTTCGGTTTACATTCTTTGGCTAATTTACGGATCTCATTATAATCGAATTGCTCGGTTTCCGGATTTACTCCGTAAGAGACTATGTTGTAGAGAGAACCGGAAAAACTAAGTGGATGACCATGGGTGAGATGTCCACCATGAGAGAGTTCCAAACTAAGGATAGTATCTCCCGGTTTGACAACAGCAAAGTAAGCTGCCATATTAGCTTGAGAACCGGAGTGCGGTTGAACATTGGCATGTTCGGCACCGAAAATCTCTTTGGCACGTTCGATCGCTAATTTTTCCACTTCATCGATATGTTCGCAGCCACCATAATATCTGCCGTATAATTTGTAGTTCATTTTGCCTGTCTTTTTGCTCCAGCGATAAGGATAACCTTCGGCGTATTTATTGGTAAGCACAGAGCCGGCAGCTTCCAATACAGCGTAAGAAACAAAATTTTCGGATGCTATCAATTCCAGATTATTACGCTGGCGCGTTATTTCGCTTTGCATTGCATCATATAGTTCCTGATCTTGTTTTTGCAAATATTTCATCTCTTAACTCCTTTTTTCGTATTCTCTGATCTTATTCACTCTTCTATTATGCCGTCCACCTTCGAATTCAGTAGTCAGCCAAGTTTTTACGATTTCTTCCGCTTCTTCTGTAGATATGAACCGTGCCGGTAGAGCGAGCACATTAGCATTGTTGTGTTGACGTGATAATTTGGCACATTCCGGATTGTAGCACAAAGCTGCTCGTACTCCATCGACTTTGTTAGCTACGATAGACATTCCCACGCCACTACCACAGATGACGATACCGAGTTCGCAGTCACCATTTCCTACTGCTTCGGCAGCTTCAAAGCCGGTATCGGGATAATCCATCGAATCGGGCGATGTAGTGCCAAAATCGATGATTTCATGCTTTTCGAGCAATTTCTTCAAAGCTTCTTTGAGTTCGAAACCGGCATGGTCGGATGCTATAGCGATTTTCATGATATCTCTGCCGCCATCAAACAGGCAAGTAAGATAGAATAGAATTTACTTTTATCGCTGTCACCACGAGATGGTAGTATGGAAGGCACCTGGGTGCCTGCCACGTAGGAAGCAATTTCACTGCGGAGTAATTTTGTCATCGTCTTGTAGAAAACATTACCGGTTTCCAGATTTGGAAATACCAACGCATCTGCATCACCTTCCACGCAGCTTTTTAGACCTTTGATTTTCACGCTTTCAGGATCGACAGCGACATCGAGTGCCAGTGGTCCGTCCACGAGAGCATTTTTTATCTGACCTCGTTCTGCCATTCTGGTGATCAATGCTGCATCTGTGCAGGAAGGCACTTTGGCGTTTATTTTTTCAGTAAAGCTGACTAAGGCAACCTTAGGTTGTTCGATCCCGAGCTTTCGAGCTGTTTCTATCACATAATTGGTCATAGCTATTTTTTGTTTGAGATCAGGTTGGGGTATGAAAGCACAATCTGTAGCTACCATAAGCTTATGATAATTGGGACATTCTATCAGACTGATATGAGTGAGAACCGCATTGGGTTTCATCAACCCTTTTTCCTTATCCAAAATGCATTTGAGGTATTTATCGGTGCTGATCAAACCTTTCATCAATACATCGCCTTCTTTCTGCTTGATCAAAGCTACAGCACGCCGCCCGGCTTCCATCTCATCCGCTTCGTGAACAATATGAAAACCATTAGGCTTGATGTCATTTTCAGAAAAGATCTGTTTGATCGTATTCTCATCACCGACCAGTGTAACATCGGCAAGATTTTCTGCCACCGCTTTTTGTAAAGCAAGGATGGTATATTTCTCCTGCCCATATGCTACTACTATACGCTTCTTTTCGCGTTTTTTTACCAGATTGATAAGCTCATTCAAATTAGAAATCGTCATCTTCACCTTCCTTCTTATTAATTTTTTTTACAAAAATTTATGAAACTAAGAGCGTGTCAAGTAAATAACCGACTTGAGTTTATATTTCAACACTTTAACCTAAATTTTCAGTTAAATTATTTTACAAAAAGACCTTGCATATAATGATTAGAAATTTTTCAAAACCGCGACTTTCCGGCAAAGAAGAATTGCGCATTTCGACTTATCGTTCAATCGTTCCTTCTTTCCACCCTCCACCCTCTATCTTCCTATTTCAACAGCAACCCTTTCCTTGTTGCTACGGTCTTACCGTTCACCTCCAATCTATAGAAATATACTCCGGAAGACACCTGCCTACCGCTGTCATCATTTCCATCCCAGACGATTTTGTGCTTGCCCGACAGAAAATGGTCGTCTATCAGGGTTTTTACTCTTTGTCCTATAAGATTGAATATCTCGATCTTTACTACACTCTCTTCGGGAATGTTAAAGGATATGGTGGTAGAGGGATTGAACGGGTTGGGATGGTTTGAAAGCTCAAACTGAGTGGGAATTACTTCTTGCTTATCAGCATCGGTAGATACCACTTCGATATAGATGGGATCGGAATAGATACTTTCACCTAAATATAAGAATGCGCCGACTACCTCATAAGTGCCGATTTCTAAAGTGTAATCATGGATATGAGAATGCGTGTAAGTTGAATCCGCCGGGATGGTTACATAAGTAACCACAGGCCAAGAAGGGCAATAGTATTGTTCGTCATTAAGAGAATAAAAAAATGGGGCGGAATTAACGAACATTAATTCTATCTCTTCTTCGATAATATTTTGGATATTAAAAAAAATAGTAACTTTTTCTTCAAATTCGTATGTCGTTGCATCGGTTTCGATATAAAATTCGAACGGATACTGGGCAAATAACGGGAAAACAAACAAACTGATCAATAAAATGCTAAAATGATACTTCATGGTTAACCTCCTATAAATTCGTGTTAATAAAACTTTTGCCGCCGGTTATCATGACTCGATGTATTAACTTATGTTTAATTACAACTGACATAACCAAACAAATGATAAATTTCAAAGTACTTTCGAACATAAAAAAAAACTCCTAATTTTGACTCTTAGCGCACTTTTTTCATCCTCCTAATGTCTCCGTTCCAGTTTACTAAATATTTCATAATTACCTCATCAAATACAATTTAGTATCGAAAATAAAAAAATCAATCATTTTGTTTTCGAAAACCAAATATGCTAAAAAAAACTGATAAAAGAAAAGAGTTCATCAGAAAAATCGACAAACTCTTTCTTCTTCTCAGTTGCTAATTAATATTGCCTATTCTTGCTTTTTGTATATTTCCAATCCTTTTCTAAAGATATACATCGCCTTTATGAGTGCATTTTCGTTCAGGATATAGGCAAGTCTTACTTCATCCTCGCCCAGTTCGGGAGTAGCATAGAATCCCTGCGCCGGGGCAAACATCACGGTCTCGTTATCGATAGAATATTCAGCCAGCATCCATTTGGCGAAATTTTCTGCGTTTTTTATCGGCAATTTGGCGATGAAATAAAAAGCTCCTTTGGGTTTCTCACAAACAACGTCCTCTATCTTCTGCAGCTCTTCGAACACGATATTTCTACGCTTATCATACTCGGCGATCACACCGTCAAAATAAGATTTGTCCAGTTTGGTGGCTGCATTAGCCGCTAATTGGTCAAGTGTGGGTGGACAGAGACGCGCTTGGGCGAATTTAAGTACCGATTTCATCAGCTCTTTATTGCGTGATACGATACATCCCACTCGTGCACCACAGGCGCTATACCTTTTGGAGACGCTATCTACTACGATGGCATGTTCTGCGAATCCGTCCATATCAAGGATGCTTGTGTGAGATAACCCATCATAAACAAACTCACGATAAACTTCGTCGGCTATTACATAGAGGTTGTGTTTTCTGGCAATCTCAGCCAGTCTTTTGATATCTCCAGCAGAATATACCGTACCGGTCGGATTTCCCGGATTGCAGATAACGATCGCCCTTGTCTTCGGTGTGATAGCAGCTTGGATAACTTCATTTTCCGGTAGAGCGAATCCATCCTCGGCGTAGGTAGTCAGCGGAACGATATTTACTCCCGCCATGGTAGCAAAGCCGTTGTAGTTTGTGTAAAACGGTTCCGGGACGATGATCTCATCGCCGAAATTGCAGGTGGCTGTCAGTGCGAAGATGATTGCTTCCGAGCCTGCGACGGTGACGATGATATCCTCTTTTTCGATGACGATTCCATGTCTGGCATAGTAATAGACCAGATTTTTCCTGTACTCATCCAATCCCTGAGAAGGACCGTACGCCAGCACTTTCCCATCAAAATTGGCATAGACATCCAACATTTCACGAGGAGTTTCTATGTCCGGTTGACCAATATTGAGATGATAGATCGAAGTTCCCCGCTCTTTTGCTTTCTCGGCATAAGGCGCCAGTTTCCTGATCGGCGATTCCTGAATGGTAAGCGCTCGATTCGATAATTTCATAACTTCTCTCCTTGTTTTATTATTTTGTTCTCTACTATTTCGTGTTTACTTTTTATTTCCGCTTTGTTTGAGATATATATCGGTTTCTCATAAGCCAATTCTATCCTTGCAAAAGGTTTGGGAATTCTGAATCTGTCCCATGATTTCAACTGCCATTCTTTGGAGATATGCACATTTACAGGTACAATTGGCAATTTTGTGGTATAGGCAAGATAGAGCAACCCCGGTTTTATCACTTGTGCCGGACCTCTGGGACCATCGGGCGTAATAGCCAGAGCGTGTTTGGAAGCGTACTTTTTCATCTCCCTCAATGCTTTGGATCCGCCACGTGTAGATGAGCCTCTCACGGAGATGTAACCCAATAACCTTGCCGGTTCGGCTACCAGCGCTCCATCTTTGGACGATGATATCATGATCACAATCTGTTTGTTTCTATGAAAATAGAGTAGCGGAATGATATTACGGTGCCAGAAGGCGAAGATAACCGGTTTGTGGGGAAAGCGATTCAATTCTGTGTAGCGGTATGTCTTTCCTAAGATAAGAATTAGGAGAGCTGCGCAGTATTTTTCCAAGATCAGAAGAATTTTACTCATTTTCCAAAAACCGGATGATAAGTTTGGACATCTCTTCAGAAGCGGAGTTTTTCCCCAACAATTTGTTTAGATGGTTAAGATGGCTCTTCATATTCTCTATTTTTTGCGGATTAGAGATAAACTCGTTTATGTGGGTATAGATATTTTTGGCTGTTGCTTTATTTTGGATCAGTTCGGGGATAGTATTTTTTTTGAGGATGATATTCGGCAGTCCGATATTCCGGATGGAGAGGATATTTTTGGCGACCAGATAAGAGAGCCAGCTCACTTTATATACTATGATAAATGGTGTGCCGATCAGTGCAGTTTCCAAGCTGGCAGTGCCGGAGGTAACGGTGAGGAAATCCGCATGTGCCATGATCTCGTATATATAGGAAGGGATGATCTTCAGATGCGGCAATTTTGACTGATCGATTATTTTTTGGAAGAGCACTTCGTTTACCGATGGCGCTTTGGAAAGGAGAAATTCGTACTTATCCTTATCGAACAAAGTGATAGTTTTGAGCATTTCGGGCAGGATATGTCTGATCTCACCATTACGACTGCCGGGCAGAAAACCGAGCCATTTTTTGTCTGGATCGAGAGAGAAGATCTTGGCAAACTCATCTTTATCAGTCTTGATCTCGATCTCTTCGCAGATCGGATGTCCCACATATGAGGCGGGGATTTTATGTGCTTCCAATACATCCAATTCGAACGGTAGAATAGAAGCTACCTGGTCTGTATAGCGCTTCAATTGATGAATTCTTTTTTGCTTCCAAGCCCAAAACTGTGGACAGATATAATAAAGCACCGGGATGCCGAGCATTTTTGCTAGCTTGGCTACTCGCATGTTCAAACCCGGATAATCTACCAGGATGACCAGATCAGGCGGATTCTCATAGAATATCTTTTTTATATTACGCTCGACCTGCAGAAAGAAAGATATGTTGGCGAGCACTTCTGTGATGCCCATCACAGCAAAGCGAGAGAAATCGAAGACCGGTGTGAAACCTTCCGATTCCATAAACTTACCACCGATGCCAAAATGATCATAATGATAGCTATTAGCGTTTAACTTGGCTATGATTTTGGAAGAATGCAGATCTCCCGAATTTTCACCAGCGAGCCAGAATATCCGTTTCATACGCTCTCTGTAGTTAGTAATATCTCACGGGTACGTGGTCCGTCGAATTCACAGAAAAAAATGCCCTGCCAAGTTCCCAATACGAGTTTGTTATCGATAATCGGAATATCCATGCTACATCCGACCAATGTCGATTTGATATGGGCATCGGAATTACCCTCAGCATGTCGGAACGGTTTGCAGGCTGATATTAACTTGTTCAACCCGTTTATAATATCGGTTGCTACATCAGGATCAGCTGTTTCGTTTATAGTTACCGCAGCCGTGGTGTGTGGTACATACAAGCTTAGCTTGCCATTACCAACCGCACTTTCTGTCACAAAATCTTGTGCTGTCGAAGTGATGGAGATTAGCTCTTCTCTCTTGTTAGAACGAACTTTTACCCTCTTGTATTTCATCTTCCCTCCTTTGAGAGCAAACTAAAATCACTCCGAATTTTATGTCAATTCGAATATTGTCTCAGTTTTTGTGTGGAAATTCATTTATCGATATCTCGGGTCATAATTGAACGGTAAAAAAATCTCAATTTATATTTAAACATTTCATTCTACCACATCTTAATCTTGTGTATAACTAAAAAAGTTGAGAAAAATATTGACAATATACAGATAGATTTGATCCTACAAACAATATCCTGGTATGAGGATGTCAACTTTAGGAACTCTAATCATAAGGATACTTATAAAAAATACGAGCATTTCCGGGATTTCTTATTAACTAGGAGGAATATGATGAAACGAATTTTTATCTTTCTTTTTTTATTTATCGGGATACAGTTATTTTCTCAAACTGCCATTCCACCATCAGGGAGTGGAACGGAAGGAGATCCTTATCAGATAGCTTCTTTGGAAAATTTATATTGGATTGCCGCAGAGGACAGCGTAGTTTCCGTCCCAAATCAGGAATCGCGCTGGTCGAGTTATTATATCCAAACTGCAGATATCGATGCATCGGAAACAATTAGTTGGTTTGATGGTGCCGGGTGGATACCGATAGGGAAATCTTATGCCTTATATTTCAGTGGTAGCTACGATGGGCAAGACCACACAATCAACGGGATATATATAAACCGACCTGAAATGGACAATATTGGATTATTTGGTTTTGTCAGAAATGCTATAGGAATTTCTAATGTGGTTTTGCTCAATATTGAAGTGACCGGTGGAATCATTGTGGGAACTTTGGCTGGTCAAATTGAATATTCCCAGATTTCGAATTGTTCCAGCATCGGAACTGTTAGCGGTGAGCACAGTGTAGGTGGTTTATACGGAGGGGGCTCAAATGCACTTATCGAAAACTGCAATTTTACTGGTTTGTTTGTCGAGGGTAACGAATTTGTCGGTGGATTAGTAGGGTATATCAGTTTTGATACTATTATTAATAGTTATAGTTCCGCTGTTGTAACAGGTGAGAAGTATATAGGAGGATTGGTTGGTTATGGATTTTTCTCTGAATTATCTGACTGTTATAGCAGTGGAAGTATCAATGGAGATCTGCAAGTAGGAGGTTTGATAGGACAATTTTTGAGCTCTACACTTAGTAATTCTTACTTTTCCGGTAATATCGACGCTAATTTTATTATTGGAGGCATCGTAGGAGAAATACAGCTTTCAACTGTCAGTAATAGTTTTTATAATTATGAAAATACCTACATCAATGGCGAACACATAATTTCGATCGGAGCATTAGATGACGATCTCTATAACACTTGGCAGGATAATGATCTTACATTGAATATCGATGATTATCTATCTTTTGATGGTGAGAACTATTTAATAACCGGTTTGGAAGACTTCAAAAAATTACTCGCTTTCGGACAGTATCCCCAGTATAGTTTCAAACTAATAAATAACATTGATCTTTCCGGTCATTTCAATTTTTTCATCCCTTATTTTTCAGGAGATTTTGATGGAAACGAACAAGAAATTAATAACCTCAATATTGAGACGGATAATGTTGGGAATACCGGGCTTTTTGGTTTTGTCGTTGGATCAACTATAGAAAACCTGAGCGTAATAAATATCGATATCAACGGTCAATTTCGAGTTGGTGGAATTGCCGGTGAGATAAATAATGGTTCTACTATCGCTAATTGCCATACGACTGGGTTAGTGAGTGGGTATGGCATGATTGGAGGGTTAGCCGGAGTTAGCCATAATTCGATAATAACTAACAGCAGCAGTATAGGGAGAAGAGACGGAATCAGCATGATCGGCGGATTGGTTGGTTCACAAAAAGAAGATTCTATGATTACATACAGCTTTAGTAGTGGAGTAGTGGAAGGGACAGTGGCTAGAATCGGAGGTTTAGTAGGCAATAATTATGAATCTTCTATAGAATATTCTTTCTCCAATTGCAATGTTATAGGTAGGTCAGATGTAGGTGGAATTGTTGGGAATAATACCGGGCATCCGATCGGACATGTATATAATATCAGATATTGTTATAATACCGGAAGTGTGCATGGAGATCACAGTATGGTTGGCGGACTGGTTGGTTACAACAGTGATTTCATTATAGAAAACAGCTTTAATACAGGCAATGTTACAGGAGGAATGTGGTGTGCTGGTGGATTAGTAGGATCAAACGATGCTGGTTCAATCATCAAAAAAAGTTACAACATCGGTAATGTGATGGGTAATGAGTATTCCGGTGGTTTGATTGGTTACAACAGTGGTACTGTCATGGACTGCTATAGTACAGGTTCTGTTAGCGGTTATCTATATGTCGGTGGACTGATTGGTGAAGTTAGTGATGAATCGGATATTAATAATTGTTATAGTATTGGAGAAGTAAACGGTGTTTTCAATGACGGTGGACTGATCGGACACAATTTTCATAGTACAGTCAATAATAGTTATTGGGATGTCGAAACTTCCGGATGTGGCTACAGTGCTGGTGGGGAAGGTAGAACTACTGATGAGATGACTTTTCCCCATGCCGCAAATACATATGTAAACTGGGATTTCAACCAGATTTGGCGAATGGATGAAAACTACTCTACTAATGATGGCTATCCATATCTTGCCTGGCATTATCCATTACCGGCTCCAAATATTAATGTCGCTCAAGAAGTGATAAACTTGGAATCTTATTGGGGACAAATAGCGAGTGCTAATCTGACGATAACGAATGATGGCAATGAAGACTTAATTATATTAATCGAGGCAATTATTGATGATTTGATCGTTGATATGATTGACGGGACAGTATTTCCGGGTGAAACAGATAATTTTGAAATTACGATCGACACTAGTAATTATGAACCAACATTAATAAGTGGAATTATAAACATCCATCATAATGCCACTAACCAAAACAATCCTATCTATATCCCAATACATATAGATGTATTCCCTCTCCCGCTTCCTATCGAGCTCGAAATATGTGAAAACAGCGCTTTCTTAACCTGGAAAGATCCAGAATATAGCGAAATCGAACTTATCGAATACCAAGTTTATCTTGATGATGAACTCATAGGAGAAACCAACGAGACGGAGTTTCAGTTTGATACCGATGAATTGGTTTTTGGTGAACAATATACTGCAGGTGTTGTGGCAGTTTATGATGTAGGCGAATCAGAGATGGCATCTATCGATTTTGAATATCAGGGAACCGGAAGTGAAGAGCTGCTAATTTCAGTTACTCAACTTCATGGTAATTATCCCAATCCATTTAATCCTGAGACCAAGATAGAATTTTCGCTCCGCAAGCCGAGCAGGGTACAGATATATGTTTATAATATAAAAGGTCAAAAAGTAAAAACATTACTGGATGAAAAACTGGATGTTGCCCGGCATAGTATTATCTGGGACGGTAGAGATGATCGGGGAGATGCCCAAAGCAGCGGTGTATATCTTTATGAAATGATAACGGACGATTATTCGGAAGTAAAAAAGATGTTGCTGATCAAGTAAGATGGTAGAGGGTGGAAGATGGAAGAGAAGCAATCCTCCTTCGCCTTACAGGCTACGGAGGACAAGGAAGATGTTTAGGAGTTCAGGGTTTAGGGGTTTAGAGGTCAGAGGTCAGAGGTCGGAGGTCGGCGATCAGAGAAAAGCAAGGGGAAATACTGGTGAAAAGTGAAAGAGTGAGAAGTGAAAAGTGGTGGAAGAGAATGTTGATTTGTTTATTTATTAATTGGTGTCAATGCCAGATGAATAGCCACGAGCTTTAGCTCGTGGGTGTGGTTATCTCAACTACTCTCAGGGTTTAACCCCATTGAATCGAAGGCGTCATTTCAGATGTCAGGAGACAGAAGACAGAAGACAGGAGACAGTATGACCCGTCCTGAAAAAGGTGGACTCCAAAAAAGAAAGGAGTCAAGATGAGTAA
>CAYSSJ010000025.1:0-24777 GCA_964433675.1 uncultured Candidatus Cloacimonadota bacterium | reverse complement strand
CAGCATAAGCTTCGAAGTCCATCTCGGTGTCGAGTGAGACAGTGATCGGGTCTGTGTAAACTTGCCAATCTGTCCAAGCTCCACCGTCAGTGGAAGTACGATACATTACCGTTGCATCTTCTGTATCCGTTTCTATCGTTACATCGGTTTCTTCGGTATATAATCCGGGCTCAGGTAAGAAGTTAGGATCCGCTACGCTTCCAGTGACTATATAATTAGCAGACACGGTCTCGCTTGTTATCCAATCATCCTTCTCAGCATAAGCCTCATAGTCCATCTCGGTGTCGAGTGAGACAGTGATCGGGTCTGTATAAACTTCCCAATCCGTCCAAGCACCTCCATCGGTTGAAGAGCGATACATAATAGTCGCATTTTCGGTATCCGTTTCTATCGTTACATCGGTTTCTTCGGTATATAATCCGGGCTCAGGCAAGAAGGTAGGATCCGCTACGCTTCCAGTGACTATATAATTAGCAGATACGGTTTCACTTGTAATCCAGTCATCTTTCTCTGCATAAGCCTCAAAGTCCATCTCGGTGTCGAGAGGTACGTTAATCGGAGTTGTGTATATCTCCCAGTCTGACCAGGCTCCGCTATCGCTTGAAGTACGATAATAGATGGTAATCTCATTTCGGTTTTGGTTCATTCTGGGAGCATCTTTCTTAGAAGCAATGCTTGCCCTATCGGAAAATGTAGATCTTCTGGCTCTAATTCCCAGCTCGGCAGGTTCTTCAGAAACTTCGATGGCTACATCAATCGTATCGGTATAAATGCCGGGCTCAGGAGTGAATGTCGGAGTTGCTACTGTTCCTGTGACGATATAATTAGCAAATGCGGTTTCACTGGTTATCCAATCATCTTTCTCTGCATAAGCTTCAAAGTCCATCTCTGTGTAGAGCGGGATACTTACAGGATCGGTGTATACTTCCCAGTCTGACCAGGCCCCACCGTCAGTAGAAGTACGATACATGATCGTTGCATTTTCGGTAGCTGTTTCTATCGTTACATCGGTTGCTTCGGTATATAAACCGGGCTCGGGTGAGAAGGTAGGTGCAGCCACCTTATCCGGGACATATATCTCAACTGTATTGGAAGGAACCGATTCGCCATGCACATCATATACAGCCGTAACATAGTAGCTATAATTAGTATCATATTCTACATCGGTATCAGTATATTCGGTTTCGCTTATAATAGTACTATTTATCTGTACTCCATCTCGATAGAGATTGTATCCTTGCAAACTTCTGTTGTTGCGAGCAGGTCTATCGCTAAGATTTCCTCTTATTGGAATGACAACTCCATCACCGGCTGCTATCCAGTTCAGTTCTATATAGAGATCGCCGTAATTTGCGGTAAGATCAGTCGGTGCTGCCAGTGGTGTAGCTTCCACACTATCTGAAGGAACCGATTCTCCATGAATATCATAAACTGCAGTAACATAGTAGGAGTAAGTCGTGCTATTGATAACATCGGTATCGGCATATTCGGTTTCAGTTATTATAGCAATATTTATCTGCACATCATCCCGATAGACATTATAGCCCAGTATTGTTCCGGTGGGTGGTGTATCCCAGGATAGGTTCACAATACTATCACCTGCTTCAGCGCTCAGGTTTTGCGGTCTGGCAAGGGGAGTGGCTGCTACTGTGTTAGAAGGTTCGGATTCGCCTGCAGCATAAACTGCTGTGACATAATAACTATAAGTAACACTATTGACCACATCATCATCTGTATAGGTTGTTACAGCTATCGGATCCGCATTTATCATATCACCATCGCGATAGACATTGTAGCCGAGTAGATCTCTGTTGCTATGGTTAATAGATGATCGATCCTCTTTTATCATGTTTCTTAGTATCATAACTGTCTGAGGTGCTTGCCAGTTCAGCACTACCACTTCATCACCGGCTTCTGCGATCAAATCTGTGGGTGGAGCAAACTCCGGTTCTTCAGCTTGCCATAGAAGATAAGGATATCCGTTATTAATAGAATAAGCTTCATCCGAAGACCAGATAGTTGCAAAATCCCAGTCGATATAGGTGTTATCAGCATAAGGATAGGTCATCTCAGCTGTAGTTCTGCCTTCACCGCCGTCACTGGAGGGTTGGGATGAGGTTTCCGTATTCCAATAGGAAGCGATAATAGCGCTTCCAACATCATTACCTACCATCCCGCCGACAGTTTCATAACCTGTGTCAGAGATCACCTGGCCAATCGAATAACAATTTGTGATAATACCACTATTGGTATATCCAATTAATCCACCGATATCATAACTCCAATCTTGATCGCCTGTAACTGTACCTAGTGCATAACTATCGTCAATATCCCCCCAGTTCTCGCCAACAAGACCACCGAGATATCCTTCACCCGTCACATCTCCACTTGCATAACAACTAACTATATTACCATCCTGAGCTCCAGCGAAACCACCAAGGCTATAACTCCAATTTTTATTGCCTATCACATTACCTGCAGCATAGGAATTTGTTATATTTCCAGCTCCATAACCCACCAATCCGCCTAAATAAGTGGAACCTTCAACTGAACCGGTAGCATAAGAATCTGATATTGTGCCGGCATGCTGCCATCCTACCAGACCACCTAATTGTGAACCATCAATGCTTGTCACTTCGCCTGTTGCAAATGAGTTACTTATTGTGCTGTAGTTATAACCAACAAGACCACCGCCCCATTCACCCCAACCTATTATGGAGACATTTACTGATGAATCAGAATAAGATATGCTTCCTGCTTCATTGGAACCTACAAGACCGCCGGCAGCATACATACCTTCGACAGTGCCGGAGGAATAGCAGTTGCTTATTGTACCGTAGTTCTCACCAACCAATGCACCTACAGCATAATTGCCTGAAATATTTACATTTGCCAAAATCAAGTTAGAGATATTGGATGTATTTTCTGTATAGCCGAAGAGTCCGATATAATCTTCATTAGTTCGTGCTATAATTAAACCTGAAATCGTGTTATCCAAACCATCGAAATTTCCATAAAAAGTATCATCATCATAATCGCCTAGCGGTTCCCAACCTTCACCATTGTTATAATATGCACCATCCGGCTCAAACTCATCGCTGAGGTCAATATCGTTCATAAGGATAAAGTGCTTATCACTATGATCTTCACCAAGATAATTCCTCACATTATTAAGATGCTCATGAGTAACAATCTGCCACGGATCAGATTCTGTCCCCGATCCACCAGCAAATTCTGCACCCTGCGGCGTAGCCTCTACAATGTTAGACGCTCCGGATTCATCTTCACTGTAAACCGCTGTGACATAATAACTATAAGTAACGCTATTGACCACATCATCATCTGTATAGGTTGTTACAGCTATCGGATCCGCATTTATCATATCACCATCGCGATAAACATTGTAACCGAGTAGATCTCTGTTGCTATGGCTAATAGATGATCGATCCTCTTTTATCATGTTTCTTGTTATCATAACTGTCTGTGGTGGTTGCCAGTTAAGTATTACTTGCTCATCGCCGGCTTCTGCGGTCAAATCGGTGGGTGGAGCAAATTCCGGTTCTTCAGCTTGCCATAGAAGGTAAGGATAACCGCTATTAATAGAATAAGTATCATCCGAAGACCAGATAGTTGCAAAATCCCAGTCTACATAAGTGTTATCGACATACGGATAGGTCATCTCAGCTGTAGTTCTGCCTTCACCGCCGTCACTTGTGTTTATTCCTGAGGACTGAATATCCCAGTAACTGTTCTCGATTATTGAATCCATTGAGTGGCCAACTAAACCACCCACATCAATATTACCACTCAAGATTCCAGTACTATAACAATTATTTATCTGTGATGATCCATCAAAACCCACTAAGCCACCGACATAAGCATTACCTGTTACATATCCTCTACTATAATTGTTGGATAGTGTTTCATAATAACCATATCCTACCAAGCCACCTACGAAATAATCACCGTTTACATTGCAGTCGCTAAAACTATTGTTTAGATTTGTGCCATCAGTTTGGGCTCCAATTAGTCCGCCCACATCATCTTCACCAGTTACTATGCCCGTGCTAAAACAATTTGTAACAGAAGCATACCAGAAGCTTTCTCCAACCAAAGCTCCTACACAAGAATGGCCTGTAATACTTACATTGATAACGCCCAAATTGGTAATGGTTGCCTCTTCAATATAACCAAATAAACCCTGAAAATCTGAATCAGCCCTATTGATGTATAAACCATCTATGATATAATTATTGCCATCAAAACTACCTTTAAAAGGGTTATTATAATCAATGCCGATCGGTATCCATCCTCCGTCATCAAAGTAATTGCCATCTCTATGATCAAACCATGCTGTCATGTCGATATCGTTGATTAGTTCAAAATGTTTATCGGAATGGTCTTCTCCCAGATAGTTATTAATACTCCCAAGCTGTTCCGCCGTTTCTATCTGCCACGGATCGGACTGCGTTCCACTGCCGCCGGCAAATTCTTGAGCCTCCGGTATTACTTCCACTGTGTTAGACGGTCCGGATTCACCTTCTGAATAAACCGCAGTTACATAATAACTATACATTACACCATTCACAACATCAGTATCTATATATGTTGTTTCAACTATTGGCTCCGCATTTATCATATCACCATCGCGATAGATATTGTAACCTTGTAATGATCTTTTCAAGCCTGTATCTACATACTCGCTACCAGCAAATTTATCCAAAAAATGATCTGATTCAAAATTAGAATCATATAGACTTTCTTCAAGAACTGAGCTCCTCTCTCCTCCCAGCTTATTCCTTAAACTACCGGGTGCATCCCAACTCAATTCCACGAATCCGTCCCTTGCTATAGCTGCAAGATTTGCAGGCGGTAAAACTCCGGCGATTCCAACATCGTCAATATTCCATTTGTTTATGCCTGAAATTTCTCCATCAAAGACCCAGCCCACATAGAAAGTATCACCAACTAATCCATCCAATTCAACTGTATAAGTCTCAGGTCCTATATCACCTATCGCTTCACCATTTCTAACTGCAATAGTCTCAAGATCATTCCAATTGGTGCCATCTGTGGAAGTTTGTAATTTGATTGTGAATGAATATGAGCCATGTGAATACTCATCGAGAAAATGCTTAAAACTCAGAGATAGATTACTAACATTTGTAACATCTAATAAAACTGTGCTTAATCTCAATAGGTCTGTAAGAGTCTGGACTCGTTCCAACTGCATCTCGGGAATTTCTCCACCGGCATTATTAGTATTTCTGACTCCCCAGTTAGCGTGAGTACGTGCCCATCCGACAGGTATAGTTTGAATTGCAATATCAGAAAAATCCTCATAGTAGGGTACAGAAACTGGTATAATCGTAACTGGTAATATCTTAGTATAATCATTTTGTGGATTCTCGTCGCCGGCTAAAACAACCTTACCATAGAGATCAAAATCACCGTGTTCTGTAGGAGTCCAACTCAGACTGTGAGTGGTAGTATCTCCGCTTAGCAGTGGTTCAGAAACTATTATAGATGCCAATTCGCTGCGATTTTCCATCTTCATCAATTTCACGGTGTAATAATCCTGAGTATTAACGCCGGCATTCTGAACGTTTATTTGATAGACATTGTCTTCATTGATAAAAGGGGAAGAACTGCCAACTATAGACATAGCAGCTAAATCATCGGAAAGAGGAGAAAACTCATCAGCCCCTATACATGGATTCTCAGAATCTCGAATATCTCCGTCTATATCATCAGTGATTCCATTGATGGGAGTGCCTTTTTGCCATAGTTGGATATTTTGGGTATGTAGACCTGTCTCACTATTATAGCCTGGATAACCAACATGAGAGTTTTGGTCATTACCGGCGGGTAGGTTTACTGCCTGCAAACCGTCCAAATCGGGAATCTCACCTCCGTAATAAACAAAGAGATCGCTTGTGCCGGTATAGTAATTGTTGAAATCATGCTCAAATAAACTCGACGGAGAGCTATAGTAGGCTGCTCGTCCATTATCATTACCTGTATAAGCAAAAGAGTTATTCAGAACTCTTAAACCCATCGTATTATCATCTATATAAATAACATCTGCTGCACCTAAAGCATTCAGATTTATGCTATTGTATAATATATTCAGATAATTGCAATTATAAAGCATCATTCCGTAACCCAAAGCTTGAGAAAAATCTCCGATCATATTGTTGTAGATAACAGAAGGATTAAGATAGTTGGAATCTGTATTAAAAAGTAATACCCCTATAGAACCAATGTCTGTGATATAATTATAGGACAGTTCGAATGAGCCGTAAATATCGGATAAACTTATGCTAATACTTGCTGCATTCGTAATTCCTTCAATACCGATTTCATTGTTTTTAATAATCGGGGAATCTGAATACGATATAGATATACCGTAGAAATGATTATTAATGATTGTGTTATTCAACAGTTGAAGTTCTCCGATGTTATCAATTTCACTAACACCTCGCAAGTAAACTCCAGCATATCCCCCTATAATAGTGTTATTTTCGATTAAAACGTCGTTTACATTTGAAGCACCTGTGATTAAATTAGATTCACTGCCAGATATTACTATACCAGCATAGTCTGATGCCACATTAGAGGTTTGAGTATAAATCAAGCAGTTGGTTATTTCAACATCTTCACAATCACTCATGAGATGTATAACCCAACCATAATCTGTTGTATCAATTATTTCCATCGTCAAGTTTTCAAATCTGATATGTTTTGTACCGTTCAGTCTGACAACATAACGATCTGCACTTGTTTGGGGAGCATATCTTACAACCGTTTGCTCAATTTCACTATCAACTCCGGTGAATGTTATCGTATTGGTTTCTGATGTGCCCAAAATTTCAGGGATTGCAATTTGTTCCTGATAAATACCAGGTGAAACTGTGAATTCTACAGCTTCTGTAATACCATACTCGATTAGATCATCGACAGCTTGGTTAAAGCTGTTATAGTCTCCACTGCCATCCGATTTAATTGTGTAGTCACCCGCCATCATATGAGTAGCCATTACATTGATTTCATCTAAACACCAGTAATTTATATTCCAACTATATCCTTCAAACACCCAGGCAATATGTAGATTGTTTTCATTAAGATCATGCATAATTAGTTCTACAGATTCTGCCTCGATGTTGGCTTCAGGAACTATTTCCCATACAGTATCCCAATTTTGCAAATCAGGAGAAATCTGAACTTTTAAGGAATATTCGCCAGTATAATGATTGACCATGTGATTGAAAGAAATTTCTAATTTATTCATATTATGAAGATTAAGCTTGGGTGAGATTAAACGGAAAACATTTGTTGAAATTGGTGAATAAACGAATATCATCTCCGGTGCAAATCCACCCGCATGGGCAGAATTATTCACTTTCCAATTGGTATGTGTTCTCATCCAGCCATCAGGTATTTCACCTATTGATGTTTCTGAAAAATCTTCATGCCATGGGAATTCATCGATCACAAGAGGTAATGCTGGAGTTACTGTCACTGTATTGGAAGGCTGCGATTCTCCTTCATCATAGACAGCGGTCACATAATAGCTGTATGGAGTACCATTGATAACGCTATAATCAGTATAACTGTTTACCGCTGAATCCCCTATTAAGCTACCATCTCTATAAATATTGTAACTGATCTCCCGGCTCCGTTCTCTTCCCGCATTACGGCTATAAGTAACCAAATCACCCCTGTGGCTTATACTTTCTGTGGGTGAAAATTCGTTAGGCTGCCTATCTCTCCCGCTGTCATTTCTGCGCGCCATACTTAGCCTGGTATCGGAATAAGCTTCATAATCTCCTCTCTCTGAATGTTCGATATCCAATAATGATCTCTCAATCTCCAGAATATGCTCTGATTCTCTTCTTCTTAAAACATCTCTTGATTTCTCCGTTCTTGCCGTTTCCGGTGCTTCCCAGCTCAGATACACTACCTCATCTCCACCAACTGCCTCAAGATTAGTCGGCGACAAAAGGTCATATTTTTCCAATAGTATGTCATCAATGTTCCAATTGATAATATTGCTACTATTACCATAAAATACCCAAGCGATATAGATGCTTTGTTCTAAGAGGTCAGATAAAAACAAATCTACGGTTTCCGGACCGATATAACCAGTAGGATTAATCTCCCAAACAGTATCCCAATTGATTTTATCTGATGAAGTCTGTACTCTTAAACTATAATTGTCTTGATTATGAGCTACCCAATGTTTGAAAGATAGATTAAAACTAGATACATCATCGAGACTAATTGGTGGTGTAATTAATCTAAAAACACCAGTTGTGGAAGGATGATAGTAAAATTTCACTTCAGGTGCTTCTCCACCGGCATAAGAACTATTAGTGACAAACCAATTAGAATGTGTTCTCGACCATCCAGCTGGGATATGTCCTACAGGAATATTGCTAAAATCCTGTGTCCAGGGAAATTCATCTATGACCACTTCATGGGAGAGAATTGGATAACCATTATTAAATTCATGATCATAATCGTTAGCCCATACATCAGTAAAATTCCAGTCGACATAGCTATGAGTTGAATAGGGGTAGGTCATATGCTCCGTGGTTCTTCCAAAACCACCCACACTTGTCGTTTGGCCCGAAGTTTCTGTATTCCAGTAGCTGTATGTAACTGATGTATTGTCGTAATTTCTTCCAACCAGCCCTCCGACATGTACCCCTGTTCCGAGCACAGAGCCGGTACTATAGCTGTTATGCACTTCACCGCTCCATATCTCTCCCAGCAGACCGCCAACATATTCCTGCCCGCTTACAGCGGCCGTACTGTAACAATTCACAACCTCTGAACTAAACCTGCTATTTCCGATCAATCCGCCCACATGATCGACGCCGGTTACAGAACCCTTGCTGTAAGAATTCATTACTGAAGCGTTATAATTCCAGCCGGTCAATCCGCCTGCACCTTCACCGGTAGCCTGGACAACACCGGAACTGTAGCAGTTAATGATACTGCTCTGACCGGTGCTGTGCCCTATCAAACCTCCAACTCTCTCATTAGCGCTTACAGATCCCTCGTAATAGCTGTTCAGGATGCTTGAATTATCAAAATATCCAACCAGGCCTCCTACATAGTCGTCTGTTCCTGTAACGTTATTGTTGCTCCCGAAGCAATTGCTGATCGTGGTGGAATTTGCTCTTCCCACCAGGCTGCCTGTATATCTTTGAAATCCATTAGATATATTAGCATTAGTAATACCCAAATTCGATATTGTTGCTTCATTGATATTACCAAACAACCCGACATGTTCTTCATTGCGATTAATATACAAACCATCGATGGTAAATCCATTACCGTCGTATGTTCCTCTAAATCTTGTCCATTGACAACTTCCGATTGGTTTCCAGCCGCCATTAGTCCAGTAAAAAGTATCAGAGGCGTCTATGTTTGTTATTTGTTTGTAATGGTCATGATAATTAAAGCTCTCATAAATCCAGTAAAGGTTGCCCAGACTTTCGACTATATAGGGATTGTCAATAGTACCTTCTCCGGATGGCACAATTGGCGGATTGCCCTGCCATTTTAGATGTGGATAACCGTCATTAATACTATGATAAAGCCCTTTTATCCAGATATCATCATAATCCCAACCTTGAAAAGTATTATAAGAACTGGGAAAGATCATCTGCTTGGTTATTCTACCTTCGCCTGCTTCACTAAAAATTATGCCTGATGACTCGATATCCCAATAAGAACCATTTACAGTCCCCGTATTCAAAGCAATGAGTCCTCCCTTTATGTAATTACCACTCACTATGCCCGTACTGAAGCTGTTGTTTACTGTTGAAAAATTACTGCCAATCAAACCACCGATATAACTATTGCCTGTCACGTTGCACCTGCTGTAACTATCGTCCACCGACGAAGAGTTACTACCAATCAAACCACCCAGATAATCATTCCCATTTACAAACCCTCTACTAAAACACTCCTTAATCGTTCCAAAATTATAGCCCACTAGCCCACCAACATAGGATAAGCCGCTCACATTACCTTTAGTATAGCAAGAGCTTATCAGGGAAGAATCGTTATAACCGGCTAATCCACCTACATAAGATTTGCCAGAAAGTTCAATATTTACTAAACTCAGATTTGTAATAGTAGCTTCTCTGATATAACCAAACAATCCTTGGTAATCTCCATGTTGACGATCAATAAATAATCCATCAATCATAAAACCATTACCGTTATAGGTCCCGGTGAAATGGATTAAATGATTCCCGATTGGCTTCCATCCATCATCCCAATGAGTAGTTACAGACGCATCAATATTTGAAGTTTGAATATAGTGTTTGTCCCAGCGTGTTACATCTGCACCTATCCAGATAAGATGTGCTATATTATCTATTTGATAAGGATTTTCAATTGTGCCGTCACCTTCTAAAGGATCGAGACCAAATCCCCACCACATATGATAAGGATAACCATCATTAATATTGATAAATTGTTGATCCGCAACCCAAACTTCTTCAAAATCCCAACTTACATATGTGTTTGCTGCATAAGGGTAAGACATTTCCTCTGTTGTTCTACCTTCTCCAGCATCACTGGTTGTTTGTCCAGAAGTTTCTATATTCCAATAGCTGTTAGTCACAGATGAAATTTGATTTCTCCCTACCAATCCTCCAACATAAGAACCGCTTCCTGAAATCAGCCCTATACTATAACAATTAAGAATAAGAGATTCGAAATAATTATAACCTACTAAACCTCCCAAATATCCATCAGATGCACTTACTTCTCCTGTACTGTAACTATTTTTCAGAGAAGAATAATTAATAGTGCTTCCTATTATACCACCTACTCTTGAAACACCATTTACGCTACTTATACTAGAGCTGTTTTGGATGCTTGAAAAAGAGTTATTTCTACCTGATATTCCACCCACCCACCAATTACCTTGTACATTTCCACTTGTATAGCAATTTTTCACATATGATTGATGACTGTTACCTATCAAACCTCCCACATAATCATGTCCGTTTATATTCAAATCTATTAGGCTGAGGTTTTTTATTGTAGCGTTGTTAGCATATCCAAACAAACCTTGGTAATCATTGTCAGGGCGATTGATATGTAAGTCTATTATTGTATATCCTCCACCATAATAATTGCCTGTAAAATGATGGTTGTGGTTGCCTATAGGAATCCAACCTTCCCCATCATACCAGGCATTAGTTTGCGAGGCATTTATGTCATTTGTCTGAACATAATACTTGTCCCAACGAGTTACATCATTTGCGATCCAAGTAAGATTGCTGAAACTGGATATTCTATAGGGATTTTCACTCGTACCTTCTCCAATTGGTTGAACTTCATAAGTTCCCATTTCGATCAAATATGGATACCCTTGATTTATGTAGTATTCATTATCTGCACTCCAAACATCAACAAAATTCCATCCCGAATATGTGTTCTCTGCATAGGGATAAGTCATCTCATCCGTTTCTCTGCCGATACCACCAGAACTGGTAGTTTGCCCTGAAGTTTGTATATCCCAATAGCAGGAGTTTACATTACCGTAATTAAAACCGATAAGACCACCAACAGAAGATGTCCCGTTGATTATGCCCGTGCTATAGCTATTATTTACATTAGAGTTATACCAATTCCTGCCTATTAGTCCACCAACCGATGAACTTCCATTAACATTACCTTTGCTGTAACTATTATTTACTTCGGAATTATCGTTAAAACCTATGAGACCACCTACAAATTGATTGCCATACACAAAACTTTCACTAAAACTATTACTTACTGTAGATTGAAAATTGTTGCCGACAAGACCACCGATAAAATTTCCTGTAGATGTCACGTTACCAGTACTATAGCTATTGATAACATTTGAAGAAATATAATTCTCTCCAACCAGTCCACCTACATACGAATGACCGCTTGTTGTGCCGATACTAAAGCATTTGTTAATAATAGAATTACTCAAATTTTGTCCCACAAGCCCGCCAACATAAGAATTTCCTTTAACTGCTCCTACGCTATAACAATCACTAATAGAGGAGTTATAACTTCTTCCCACCAGAGAACCGACATAGTTACTACCGGTAATATCCGCATTAGTAATTCCTATATTTAAAATCGATGCATCTTCAATATTGCCGAATAACCCTTGCATTTCACTATCGTCATTATTAATATAAAGTCCTTTAATCTGATAATCAGCACCGTCAAAAGTGCCCTCAAAGGTATTACTCCAACTATCGCCTATAGGTTCCCAGCCGTTTCCGAAATTATAATAAGCTCCACTTGGTAGAAATTCTGCAGTAAGGTCAATGTCATCAATTAGTTCAAAGTAAATGTTATCGATATTACAAAAATATCTTACGCTATACAAATGACTATGTGTTGCGATTTGAAATGGATCATTAGAAGTACCTGCTCCTCCCGCGAATGAAACTACACCTATCTTTGCATCATAACGACTATAGTTCTGCTTAGTCACCGTTAGATTTATTACATCAGGTGATGATAGGTCGCCTATACTCAAATTCAATGGTTGACCTGTAGCTTCTGCAGTAGCGATTATCTCACCATTCACAAATAAAGATATAAAAGCACCTTGGTCAGCTGTAACAATTATATGTTGTTCATCGTCAAAAATGTATTGGTCATGCAAGACAGTCAAGGGTTGAGGCACTTCTGTAAACACATGAGAGAAAGCATCACCATGATGATGAAATATACGATAAGTTATCTCTTTGCGGTCAGGATTTGTAGGCCAGCTTGATTGCTGCAAGAAATATTTTCCAGCCGCATTAGCAAATGCAGGCAAGACATCATTTGATACAGGATTTGTACCATACTGCGGTAAAAAATCAGGCCACATATGATTGAACATTCCCCATGTATATGCATCATTGACAAATGAATAGGATATTGCAGATGCTGCTATTATACCCAGAGCACCATATTGATGCTTGTGAATAGCTTCAGCAAAACAATCAGTTGCCAAATGGAATCTTCCCGTCAAACAATTGATAGAAAACACAAAAGGCAGATCATCATTATTCAAACCATCTAGATGATCGTTCCTGTAATATGGTTTTCCCCAACCAGTTACATCGCCATGATCACGATGCATCACCATAAACGCACCTGAGTTTATCGCATTATTAAGGGATACATCATCAGCATCCCATCCATAGTTTTGCAAATGTTGTGGATTATCTGGTATATATCCCAACCCATCAGGTCCGAAGACATTCATAACCATAGGTGTATTATCATTTGTTGACCAATACTGTAATGTGTCAGGATGACCGCCATATGTGCCGTAGATAGCATTTTGTCTCAGTGGGTTTTTCTCCAAAATGTGTTCCCAAAATCCATTAACTGATTCTGCCGATATCTGAAACCAACGCTCAGTTTGCCAGCCCATAGCCGTAATTGGTTCATTATAATAATCTGTATTAGTAGGAGGATTCCGTTCATAATTTATGAATTTACCGACCATAGTCTCCAGATCATTTCGATTTTGTGCTGTTATACGTGCTGGAATAATATCGGGCATCAGGTTATCATTCATATCACTGTAATAATGATCTGAAATGTATGTTGTATCTGCCTGTGAGGTAGGGTGGTCAGTCCTAAATTCACTGGTGATCGTATTGCCGGTAGTACCATAATCTGCTAACAAGAGCACTGCCACAGGTGGAATATCCCAATTGTCATAAGCATTAGAAATATAGTTCTTTATCATCACATGGTCATTCCCACCGACTTCGGCAGTGGTAACCACTTCTGTCTTAATACCTTGTTGTGAGCGGAAGACTCTGATAGAATCACCCCAAGCGATGAATTCGGGATCATCCGGCACAATGACTAAATATTCATAACCTTCGTCACGAGTATTATGCGATGAATAATCTATATGTGGAATTTGTTCAGGATTAATTACCGAATTAAATAATATCGGATCGAACCATCTGTTTCGAAGTCTGTCATCTCCGAAATGTGAGCTACCTCCCACAAAATCGACCTCGATCTTCAGATCGCGATAAACAAGCAGTTCTTTGGAAACCGGATTATACTGAAACGGAGTAATAGAGATGATAACGACATCAAGCCCGCGAATATCTGTCTGCTCTGACAGGAAAACCGGTTCTTGCGGAAAGAATTCATCTCTCGAATAGATACTCATATCATAATTGTATTCCAGAGGTCCATCCTCCACACCGGCGGGAATGCGCGGGGCGGGCTCAATATTAATATTTTTAAGAGCCTCCGTTCGCTCCGATACTATCTTTAACTCCGCTTTTGCTCCCTGCGGCAGCGCTATATAACGACTCATAATCGGCAGATTGGGTGCTCCCTCGTCATTGGGTAGAAATACGCCGGGTATCAGTAGTCTATGCACAATCTCATCATGCAATTTATCTTCAACCAATTCCAACTCTCTGATAGAGAAATTCAAAGAAACTCCGCTACGAGTGGAATACTCCAAACTGATCCCGTGCTCACCCCATGCATCTGAATAATCGGAAATTATCTGCTCATTTGAATGAACAAACACTGTGCAAATTAAAAGTGCAAATGTAAAAAAAAGTTTCATAGTAAATAACATAATGCCTCCATTTTAATCGATATGAAGTCCTCGAACGATGTTACTTACTTCTGAGAATCAAGACTGATTTTCATAACGTCATTAAAATATTAACTATTGTAACTGTCAATTATTTTGTCTTTTTGTATGGAAAGTAAACACTAAAAATATACAGTTAATAAGATTAGGAATTTACAAGAATGTGATGTATAAAAAAGTTAAAAAAGCATAGTCTTTTAGTACTCAAATCATAAAAAAAGAGACGAGCCCGCAGGCCCGCCTCTTTTGGGGAGGTTATGAGAACTTCATTTTATCATCACTACTTTGCAGACAAACCTATCTTCTCCCGTCTGCATGATGCAGAAATAGACGCCGCTAGATACAAAACAATCTATAATGATGACCATCAATTGGTCTTGTCCTTTATAAAAAATGGAGGGATGTGAATACAATATTTAAATTGACAATCGAGCAAAAAGAGTTCTCTTTTATAAACAGGAGTAATTATGAAAAAAATGAATAGTGAGTCTTCGGTACATAATAAGGAAAACTCCAACTCTACAGATACAATGAAACAAGCTCATGCCGGTAATGGCAAACATAAAGAGCATGACAGGCATGCAGGACACAGTATAGTATTATTTCGCAAAAGATTCAGGATATGTCTTCTTCTGACTATTCCAACACTGTTCTGGGAACCGATGTTGCAGGATTGGTTTGGCTACCGGGCTCCTCTATTCCCAGGATCTCAATATATTCCAGCTATTCTGGGAACTATCGTGTTTATTTATGGTGGCTGGATTTTTCTAAAGGGAGCTGGTCATGAACTCTCTTCTCGCCGTCCGGGAATGATGACCCTGATAGCATTGGCTATCAGTGTTGCTTTTGTATATAGTTCCGCTGTAACACTGGGATTTGAAGGTAACGCACTATGGTGGGAACTGGCAACACTTGTAACGATCATGCTGCTAGGGCATTGGATCGAGATGCGTTCAATTTCTCAGGCAAAAGGAGCTTTGAAAGAACTTGCCAAACTTCTTCCTGATAAGGCATTGAGGTTGACAGATGATGATCAGACTGAAGAGATACCTGTCGAACTATTGCAAGAAGGAAATTTGATTCTGATCCGACCCGGAGCAAGTATCCCGGCTGATGGCATAGTTAAAAAGGGTAAAAGTTCGGTAAACGAGGCTATGATCACAGGAGAGTCCGATCCTGTCAAGAAACAGAAGAATGACAAGATCATTGCCGGTAGTGTCAATAGTGAAGGTTCCCTCCGGGTAGAGGTTATAAAGACAGGGACAAAGACTGCTCTTGCCGGTATCATGAGATTGGTGGAGCAAGCTCAGAATTCCCGTTCCCGGGCTCAATCATTTGCTGACAGAGCAGCATTCATTCTTACAATAGTGGCGATTGTTGCAGCAGGCGTTACACTGAGCTTCTGGTTAGCCATGGGTGCAACTTTGCATTTTACTATTACCCGGATTGTTACAGTACTGGTGATCGCCTGTCCTCATGCATTAGGTTTGGCAATACCCTTGGTGATAGCGATATCGACAACCCTCGGAGCCCATAGTGGTTTACTGGTCCGAGACAGGCGCGGTCTGGAAGAAGCCAGAAAGCTCTCAGTTGTTGTCTTCGACAAGACCGGAACTCTTACCTTAGGAGAACACCGTGTAGTTGAAACAGTCGTAACTCCCGACATCAAAAAGGAAGAAGCTTTGAGTCTGGCAGCTGCGGTAGAACATGACTCGGAACATCCGATAGCTCAGGCTTTACTCAGTAGTGCCAGGGAGAAGAAACTGAAAGTACCTGCTGGTAAAGATTTTAAAGCCCTACCGGGACATGGTGTCCGGGCTACTGTATCAGGACGCGATCTAAAAGTCGGTGGTCCAGCAATGCTTAATAAATACTCCTCTGAAGTACCTGAAGAATTACAACAATCTACCCAACAGTTTGGAGAAAATGGTCAGGCTGCCGTCTTTTTGTTAGAAGATGAAAGGGTGTTGGCAGTGTTTGCAGTAGCCGATGCGATTCGCAGCGAATCTTATGAGGCAGTAAACAGACTTAAACAGAAGGGACTGGAAGTTGCCATGCTTACCGGAGATTCAGAGGCAGTTGCCGATAATATTGCTAATGAACTGGGAATAGAGAGAGTCTTTGCAGAGGTATTACCGGAAAACAAAGCAGAAAAAATTAAGGATTTGCAAAAACAGGGTAAGTTTGTGGCAATGGTAGGAGATGGAGTGAACGACGCACCGGCACTGGTAACAGCAGATATCGGTGTTGCTATCGGAGCAGGGACGGATGTAGCAGTGGAAGCTGGCGATATAGTCTTAGTACGCAATGATCCACGAGATGTATCGAGAATCGTCAAACTGAGTCAAGCTACCTACCGCAAAATGCTCCAGAATCTCTGGTGGGCAGCAGGATACAATATAGTGGCTATACCGCTTGCAGCAGGTGCTCTTATTTGGGCAGGCATCCTGCTCGTACCGGCAGTAGGTGCTATCCTAATGTCAGCCAGTACTGTTATAGTTGCCATCAATGCCCAGTTATTGAGAAAGATCGATGTTTAATTTTTTGTCTTCGAAAAGAATGGAGTATTATTTTTTATTGGGCAAGATTTACAAAGGGGGTCTATATGAAAGAAGATCTTAATATCAGAGTTACAGGAGAAGCCGGTCAGGGCATGAAAACCATCGGCTCCGTATTGGGTAAAGTTTTCAAAGAGGCGGGATTTTATGTTTTCTCGAATCTCGATTATATGTCGAGAATCAGAGGAGGCAATAATTTCTATCAGCTCCGCATTGCCACCGCACCAAAGAGCTGCCCGAAAGAGAAGATAGATCTGCTGATACCTCTCACCAAAGAAGCATTGCATCTTCATAAAGATTCGCTTGATAAAGATGGACTGGCAGTAGTAGATAAAGAGGAGTTTAAATTAGACGAATGCAAAAGTTATATCTGCATTGATTATTTTAAACTGGCACGTAAAGCTGGGGGTAGCGATCTTTATATAAATTCTGTCTGTTCGGGAATACTAGCAGCAATGTCAGGCATTGACTTGGAGATTGTTAAAAAAGTCCTTTATGAAATGTTTACTAGAAAGAGTAAGGAGATTGTCGAGAAGAATGTCAAAGCTGCAGAATTAGGCTATAATCAAACAAGCGAAAATAATAGCTCAAGTCAGCTAAAGCTTGCGAAACCATCGGGAAGTCCCAAATACATTCTCGACGGCAAACAGGCAGTAGCTCTTGGCGCCATATCTGCTGGTTGTAAATTCTATTCGGCATATCCAATGAGTCCCTCCACTGGCGTGATGGATACTATCGCTCGTTACATGGACAAATTCGGCATCATTGTTGAACAGGCTGAAGATGAAATAGCAGCAGTCAATATGGCTATCGGCGCTTCTGTAACCGGAGTCAGAGCCATGACCTCTACTTCGGGAGGTGGTTTTGCTCTAATGGGTGAAGGAATCAGTTTGGCCGGTATGACTGAAACACCGCTAGTTGTGGGTAATTTTCAAAGGCCTGGACCTGCCACAGGTTTTCCCACCAGAACCGAACAAGCAGACCTCAATTTGGTCCTTGGTGCCGGTCACGGTGAGTTTGCCAAAATAATCTTCGCACCTGGAACTATAGAAGAGTCCTTCTATCTTACTAAAAAGGCGTTTAACATGGCAGAGAAATACCAGATCCCAGCAATTATTCTTTCCGACCAATTTCTGGCAGATTCAGCAAGAAATATCAATAAACTTGATTTTGACAGCGAAGCAATCGAACGCAATATCCTATCTGTAAAAGAAGCAAAAGCAATCAATAAGTATAAAAGATATGAGCTTACTACTTCAGGTATATCACCTCGGGCTATTTTTTCCCGTATTGATGATGTTATCTATATAGATAGTGATGAGCATACGGAAGAAGGACATATTACTGAAGATGCTGATGTAAGGATCAAGATGGTCGAGAAACGTTTCCAGAAGAAGATGGATGCTTTACTTGACGAGTTTATCGACCCCACAGTATATAATTTAGTTAGAGCAGAAACTGTTTTATTTTGTTTCGGTTCAGTTCTGGGTCCTCTTCGGGAATGCTTGGAAGAGATCAACGATCCAAATTTGGCTATGGTTCATCTATCCCAAGTATGGCCAATAAACTCCCAAAAGATCAAGGCTCTGGTTAAAAACAAAAAGAGAGTTTTCAGTGTCGAGAATAATGCTGAAGGTCAGCTAGCAAAACTGTTACACAGGGAAACAGGAATAAGAGTAAATGGTTCGATACTCAAATATGATGGCAGACCTTTCACTCTGGAAAGCTTGATAAAGCAACTAAAAGATGTTGTTTCATCATGAAGGAGGAATTATGGAACTACAAGAATATAAGAGCAAAGATCCTATAGCATGGTGCCCGGGATGTGGTAATTTCGGCATTTTAAATGCGGTTAAAAAGTCTTTGGCAAAATTAGACCAACCCCCCCAAAAAACTTTATTTGTATCAGGGATAGGACAGGCAGCAAAGCTTCCACATTATATTAGAGCTAACTGTTTTAACGGTTTACACGGAAGAGCTTTGCCGGTTGCAGCAGCAGCAAAGATGGTCAATCCTGACCTTCAAGTAATAGTTGATACTGGTGATGGAGATTGCTATGGAGAAGGAGGTAATCATTTTATTCACAACATCAGAAGGAACATCGACATTACAGTTATTGTGCATAACAATCAGATCTATGGATTGACCAAGGGACAAGCTTCTCCTACAAGTGAACCAGGCATGAAAACTAAAGTCCAGAGTAATGGTGTGGTGCTCAACCGATTCAATTCTCTAGCAGTCGCAATTGCAGCCGGATGTGGGTTTGTTGCTCGAGGCTTTTCACGTCAGATAGAAAATCTGTCTAATATTATTGTGGAGGCTATCAAATATCGGGGGTTTTCTTTGGTTGAGGTAATGCAGCCTTGCGTCTCTTTCAATAAAATCAATACATACGATTGGTATGCAGAAAGACTTTATGATGTCGGAGAGTCAGGCTCGTATGATCCTAATCAACTACAAACTGCCTTATCAAAAGCATTAGAATGGGGCGATAAAATTCCGATGGGTATAATTTACAACTCTCCACATAAGACCTATCTGGAAAAGTTGGAGTTTGGCAACATTTTGGTTAATCAGCAAAATAATGACATTAATGGAATATTCGAAGATTTCGCTTGAGGATGTACTATATTCGATGAGACACTGTACAATATTTTGTGAATGATTGTAAATTATATGTCTCATTTACGATTTCATTTGTCATTTGATAATTAACCATTAATGTATATTAGGAGGTGAAAAATGATAGAAATGAACGAGTTATTTCAAACAGCAGACTGGAAAAAAGAAAAACATGTCCCGGTGATTGAACTGCCGGATGGTATCAAAAAAGGTGAATTTTTCTCTATCGAAGTTTCAATAGGTAAGGAAGTCGCTCATCCGAACAAAACTGAACATCATATTCGCTGGATCGATATTTATTTTAAGCCTGATGATGCTAAGTTTCCTTATCAGATTGGTAAAGCTGAATTTACTGCACATGGAGAATCTGTTGAAGGACCTGATACAAGCTCGGTGTATACACATCATCGAATATCATTGAGCTTTAAAACAGAAAAAAGCGGAACTATTCTTGCCTCGAGTTATTGCAATATCCACGGGCTCTGGCAAAACTCAAAAAAAATAACTGTTGAATAGTTCGGGTTTTCTTTAGAGCCCGAAAGCGACTCCTTGTGGTAATAAAGCCGGCTCGGATCGCATGACTATCAAAAACAATACGAGATTTGATATTGTTAATAGTCTCAAGTCAACTAAGAACCGGCTTGTTATGATTTGCTTTAACTATGATATAAACTAATGGAGAATAAACAAGGGAAATTATGGATGTCCTATTAAAGATAAGAGATCTGACCGTCAAAGTAGGTGAAAAAACTATTTTAAATAAACTTGATTTAGATATAGAAAGACATAAGAACATTATTCTCTTCGGGCCCAACGCATCCGGCAAATCGACTCTATTAGGTGCCATAATGGGTTTTGACAACTATGATATCATTTCTGGCAGCATAGAGTTTGATGGCAAAAACCTTCTTGAACTTAAGCCTGATGAACGAGCAAGACATGGGATAGGTTTGATGTTTCAACATCCACCTAAAATACGTGGTATCAAACTAAATCAATTAGCAGACCTGCTTTATGGTGAGAACAAGGATCCGGCAGAGAAAGACATGTTGATTAAGGCTTTGAATTTGGAATATTTGTTGCAAAGAGATCTTAATGTTGATTTATCCGGCGGTGAAATAAAGCGCTCCGAATTACTCCAAATACTTTTACAGTCTCCCAAACTTCTCTTGCTTGATGAACCCGAATCTGGTGTTGATATCGAAAATGTCGCGGTAATGAGTAAGGCTATCAACCAGTATATGAATCGTCATAAAGTATCTGCTTTGATAATCAGTCACACCGGTTACATTCTTGACTATTTAGAAGCCAAAGATGGATGCGTCTTATATGATGGTAAAATTATCTGTCATAAAGAGCCGAAACGTATTTTTAGCGAAATAAAGGAATATGGATACGGGAAATGTAGGGAATGCCGGGAATATGAAATATAAAGGCACTTATTATGAATAAAATAATTGATTCGAATTTATCCAAAGAAGACCAGGAAAAGCTTAAAAAGGTTGGTTTGGACTTTTCGCAAAAGTCTCGTTCCGCAACCTTTATTCAACAAGATGATTCAGTCTTATTCAATAAAACTCTATTAGAAGGTATAGAGATTGAACCAATTGAAGTTGCTTGTAAGAAATATCCGGAGTTGAAAACTACGTATTATGGGAAAGCATTCAAAACAATCGATAAGCAATATCCTCAAGATACACAAGGTGGTTATTTCATCAGAATAAAAAAAGGTGTAACTGCAAAATTTCCCATCCAATCCTGTCTTTTCCTCAATAATAAAGATTTCCGCCAGAATGTTCATAATATTGTTATTGCCGAAGAAGGTTCCCGCGTACATCTGATTACCGGTTGTGCATCTTCAAAAGCAGCAGAAGAAGCATATCATCTTGGTATTTCAGAGTTCTTTGTTGAGAAAAATGCCTATCTGAATTTTACCATGATTCATCGTTGGGAAAAAGATGTCGAAGTCACTCCTATGAGCGTCGCTATTGTCGAAGATGGCGCTTCTTTTGTTTCTAACTACATATCTCTAAGCCCTGTACGTAACATAAAAATGTATCCTACGGCAGTTCTACATAAAAAATGTAAAGCAACATTTTCGTCCCTTATAACAGCCCATAAAGATTGTTTAGTTGATATTGGATCCCGCGTAATTTTTGAAGAACTAGGTTCATCAGCAGAAATAATCTCACGTGCCGTAAGTTTTGGCGGTACTGCAATAGCCAGAGGTGATCTTTATTCCAAGGCAGTTGATATAAAAGCTCATCTTGAATGTCAAGGACTCATTGTTACCGAAACCGGCATAATACATGCTATACCGGAACTTAGAACAACTCGTCGTAATGTAGATATGTCACATGAAGCCGCGATAGGTAAAATCAGTAAAGAAGAACTAGAATACCTGATGGCAAGGGGAATTCCCAAAGAAGAAGCTCAGTCCTTAATTATTCGTGGTTTTCTGGATGTAAATATATTAACGATTCCGGATGAGATAAGAGCAGAAGTAGATAGGTTGGCAGACCAAACTTTAACCGGAGGGATGTAAACAAAAAACGAAGGAAGTTAAGATGGGGAAAAAAATAGCTGTAATCATTGATGACCTTTTTGAAGATTCTGAATATTATGAACCAAGTTCAGCTTTCAAAAAAAAAGGACATCAAATCACACATATTGGTCTAACGAAAAATAAGAAAGTTACCGGTAAAAAAAACAAAATTACAGTTCAGATTGATACGATAATTAGTGAGGTTGCGGTAGATGACTTTGATGCTCTGCTTATCCCGGGTGGTTTTTCACCTGATAAACTACGGGCTTATCAAGAACCTGTAGAATTTGTGAGAAGATTTGTCCAGAAAGGTAAACTGGTCTTCATGATCTGTCATGGACCACAACTTCTCATAAACGCAAGAGTATTAGAAGGACGAACAATCACCGGCTGGAAATCGATAAAACAAGATATAGTAAATGCTGGGGCTGAATTCCAAGATCAAGCAGTTGTAGTTGATGGAAATCTGGTTTCCAGTAGAAGCCCGGCTGATTTACAGGCATTTATCAAAGAATGTTTAGTCAAATTGCAAGATTAAAGGAGGTTAAAAATGGCATCTGAATTGTTTAATATTGAAGGAGATATAGCGATCGTAACGGGAGGTAGCCGTGGTTTAGGCAAAGCAATGGCTGTAGGGCTAGCCAAAGTTGGTGCTAAAGTCGTTATCGCGGATATCATAGACAGCTCCGACACAGTTGATGAAATTAAAAAAGAAGGTCACCATGTTTTGGGAATAAAAGTAGATGTTAGTAATGTAGAAGATGTAGATAATATGATTGAAAAGACAATTGAGAATTTCGGAAATATTGATATTCTGATCAATAATGCCGGCATCCTCAGAACTGGCAAAGCAGAAGAACTGAGCCTGGAAGATTGGAATAAGGTGATACAAGTGAACTTGACCGGACAGTTTATCTGTGCTCAGACTGTTGCAAAACATATGCTTAAAAGAGGAAAAGGAAATATTATCAACATAAGTAGTATTGCCGGGATAAGAGGTTATGCAGGTTCGGCAGTTTACAGTGCTGCCAAAGCAGGATTAATTATGATGACAAAAACCTTTGCGGCGGAATGGGGACATACCCTTCGTGTAAATGCTGTATGTCCGGGTGTTTTCGCCACTGATATGACAGACGATTTTCTCAAAGATAAAGAATTTATGCAAAAACTGAAGCAAAAAGTACCGATGGGACGCCATGCTACAGCGGATGAACTGATAGGCACAATAATATATCTGGCTTCGAAAGCTTCCAGTTATGTTAACGGACATGAACTGGTTATTGACGGAGGATGGTCATCTACTTTGTAAATAAAAGACTTGGACAGTTCAGGAAATAGTAGAAAAGAAGAAGGGCATTTTGAGCTGATTCTAATAGATGAACCACCAAGAATGGGCTGTCCGGTAATTGCCTCAATTAGTGGCACTGACTCTATGATCATCATAACAGAATCTACCTTGTCAGCTCAGCATGATCTTCAAAATATCGTAGTACTTTGCAAACATTTCGACATAGACAATTAGTGATAAAAATAGGATATCAACAAACGCCCACTAGCAGTGGCTAAAAAAGTGGTTGAGGCATGTTGATGTTATTAGGAGCAAACTCATATCGCTATGATCTAGTCTTATCAATGTATCGAATGCTAGAATTATTGGAAAGTAAACACTAAAAAATATCCAGTTAATTAAGGTTAGGAATTTATAATAATGAGATGTATAAAAAAAAAGCATAGTCTTTTAGTACTCAAATCATAAAAAAAGAGACGAGCCTATGGATAAGAAAAATACCAAACAATCCCTCAGTGAAATATTTCTGACGAAATTTCACGGGGCAGGCAAACAAATCCCAATTCCCCAAATGACCGAAACGAATGCCTGCTCTTGTTAATCAGCAAATCCATATTCCCTACCAGCCGTCACCCTGCCTGCCATTCCGTAGTAAAACGAAGGATGGAGTGATTCTGACTTGTCGGAATTGTATCGAAGGGTGACAATGCCACACTTCCTAAGTTCACACTTCGATACGCTCCGGCTTACACCGAAGCTACTCAGTGTGACGATATCGTTCTCTTTCTGAGATCTCTCCGCTCTCTACCAATCTTCCTATCCTCCAAAACTCCTATCTTCTTTCTCCTATATACTCTCACAGTCTCTCCGTCTTTCTACTTTGCTGTTTGACATTTGTAAAAAGAGATCTCTCGACTTCACTCCGGCAAGTCGGGATTCCGCTCGAGATGACCGTTTTCCCATTCTGAACTCTGATCTCTGACCTCCGACCTCTAAACTTCTAAACCCTAAACACCTCACTGCTTTTCTTTTCACCAGGAACTCTCCCTGCTTCTCTTCTCTTCCATCTTCTACCCTCTATCATCTCACTTGAGTAGCAACATTTTTTTCACTGTAG
>CAYSSJ010000024.1:0-26631 GCA_964433675.1 uncultured Candidatus Cloacimonadota bacterium | reverse complement strand
GTAAAGTCGGGAATTTACGATGCCAAAGCAAGAAGATAGATGATGGAAGGTGGAGTAAAGTAGGGCAAGTTGGCAACTTGCCAGCGGGACCAGGGGAGGGGAAGGTGAGAAAATGAACAATGTATAATGAATAATGGTTAATGTATAATGGTTAATGGTTAATGCAGTTTAGTGTTTAGAGATCTGATTTTTGTCACACTGAGTAGCTTCGGCGTAAGCCGGAGCGTATCGAAGTGTGAGTTGGTGCAAGAATAGCAAGATGATGTTGATTGGTTAATTTGTTGATTGGTTGAATCGTTGAGTTGTTTAATCGTTTAATCGTTGAATTGCTTGCCAGGGGTAATTTCGCAAGAAATATTTCACTGGGGAATTTTAAAACCCTACTCCTGAAGGCGCAGACCATTATTACTGTCACTGACAAATCCCTCTCTCAGTCTCTTCTCCCGGCTTTTCATACTTCGATACGTCCTGCACCTACTTTCCTGTGCTATACCAACTAAGAAAAAAAGAAGTAGGTGCAGGACTACTCAGTATGACAATTTCTTATATCTATTAATTCCGGCGTAGCCAAATTCCTATCAATTCCGCGAACGAAGTGAGTAATTCCACCCTCAACCTCTTCCTGCTCTTCTCAAAAACCCATAACTCATAACTACTTTGTTCCTTCGTCCTTATTCTTTGATCCTTAATCCTTTTCACTTTCCTTGTCCTCCGTAGCCTGTAAGGCGAAGGAGGATCCCTTCTCACTTTTCACTCCCCTTCTGTATCACGTATTACCTATCACATAACCCTTTTAGCGTTTAGCTTTTATCTTTTAGCTTTTTTTTCTTCCTGCTCTTTGCAGAAAGAAATACTTGACGGATATATGAATTATATTTTTTTTTAAAGAAATTTGTAAAAAAAAGGGAGTAATAGATAATGATAGAAGTTATTCGTGTGAAATGTGTTGGTTGCAATAAGTGTATCAAAGCTTGTGCCTACGATGCTATTACCATTTCTGATGATAATATAGCCGAGATCGACATGGACAAATGCACCTTATGTGGTGCCTGTGTAAGTGCTTGTCCTTTCGATGCGATCATGATCAGGAAATATGGTCAGGAAGCGATAGACCGCTCTCAATACAAGGATGTATGGGTTTATGCGGAACAAAAAGATGGTGAACTTGCGCCGGTGGTCACAGAATTGCTCGGTAAAGGTAAAGAGCTTGCAGAACAGAGAGAAAGCAAACTGGCAGCCGTTCTGCTCGGACACAAAGTATCTCATCTCTGTGAAGAGCTTATTGCCCACGGTGCTGAGCTAGTGTATCTCATAGACGATCCCGCTTTGGAAAATTTTCTTGATATACCCTATACAAAAGCGCTTGTTTATCTGGCAGAGAAGTACAAACCGGAGATCATTTTGGCCGGTGCTAGCGTGACAGGCAGATCTTTTATCCCCAGAGCGGCGGTAGAACTAAAGACCGGTCTTACTGCCGATTGCACCGATCTGGCCATAAATCACGAAAATGTGGGCGAATTGCTGCAGACTCGTCCCGCTTTCGGTGGCAATATCATGGCTACCATTATCACACCGAACCATTTACCGCAAATGGCAACAGTTCGGCACAAAGTGATGGATCCAGCCCAACGTGATAATTCCAGAAGTGGGGATATAATCACAGAAAATTTCGATTTCAATCAGATCAAAGATAAGAGCAAATTCATCGGGTTTGTAGCCGATGAGACCCAAACTGTCAATCTAACCGAAGCTAATGTAGTTATTTCCGGCGGTAGAGGTTTGAAGAACAAAGAGAATTTCAAGCTCATCAAAGAATTTGCAGATTCTATCGGAGCGGCAGTTGGAGCTTCTCGTGCTGCTGTAGATTCGGAGTGGATCACCTACCCGCATCAGGTAGGTCAGACCGGGAAGACTATCAAACCAAAAATCTATATTGCCATCGGCATCTCAGGTGCGATTCAGCACCTTGCCGGTATGCAATCTGCCGATTATATCATCGCTATAAACAAAGATCCCAATGCACCGATATTCAAGGTAGCAGATCTTGGATTGGTGGGAGATCTATTCGATGTTATCCCGCAACTGGTCAAAAAACTAAAATGACACTTTTGCTGCATCTAGCCAAACGATAAGTGGAGTATGTAAAGTGCTTGGTGAGAATAGGAATTAAAATTTGAAAGGAGATATCTGAATGAAACTCAGAGTAGAGAAAGCGATTTTGGATCATAATACTATCGAAAGAGATTATGGTATTGAGATCTCTCATCCACTCCTAAAAGCGGATGTGCCAAAGAGAACTGTATTCGCATATCCTCCGCTTATCAATAGTCACGACCACTTGGTTGGCAATTGGGTGCCGAAAGCCAGTGGTGGAACTATCTATCCAAACACCGATATCTGGGTAGAAGAGATGAAAGATTCTCCACCATTTTTGGAACGTAACAAAGTCTGGTTCAATGACGGCTCTTTTGATCTGATGCAAGATAATGCGACTTTGATAGTGGGATTGGGTGCATACAAAAATCTGTTTTCCGGCTGTGCGGTAGTCCAAGATCATGTTCCCAAACAGAAAGATGAATATTATGAGCGCTATCCGATCGAAATCGTCAAAGATTATACTCAATGCCATTCTATCTCGCTTGGAAATTGGTGGGGAGGCGAAGAAGCTCAGATAGAGTACAAAAAATCAAAAGGGAAGATGCCGTTCATCATTCATCTGGCAGAAGGTACGGATGAACGATCGAAAAATTGTTTTGCTCAATTCGAAAAATTAGGCTTAGTTCAGCCAAACACTCTCATAATCCATGGTATAGCGCTTAATAAAAAAGAAATAGACAAGTGTGCCCAAGCCGGCACTTCGTTTTGTTGTTGCCCTACTTCAAATATTTTCCTTATCGGTAAAACTATCGATGTGGAATACTCTATGAAAAAGGGTGTCAATATAGTTTTGGGAACGGATTCCACTATGTCCGGTGGGATAAATTTGTTGGAAGAAATCAGAAAATTCAAAGAATTATTCCCTAAAATTTCTACTGCAGATATCCTCGCTATGGTTACTGTAAACGCTCAAAAAGCTCTTTTCCTTCCCAAACATTATGGCAGGTTGAGTCCCAAAACTCCTCACCTGATGCTGATCAAAAAGAAATATGAAGACCCTTATGAAAACATTCTTGCAGCTCAGATGGAAGATATCGAGCTATTGATTCATAAAAATAAACCGCTTTATGGCGCGCTGGAATATGTTCGTGAAGAGGATTTGACCGACGAATATAGTGTCATCAAAGTTGGAAACGAAGAGAGATTCGTACTGGGTAAACCGATGGATTTGTCTAAAAAGATAGATTCCATTCTCGGTTATCACAAAGATTTCCCTTTCTTACCTTTTTAAATTCATGCTAAAAATAGCGGAAATATTTTATAGTATCCAGGGCGAATCATCCTATACCGGCTTCCCCTGCATATTCGTGCGTCTTGCCGGTTGTAATCTGCGCTGTTTGTACTGTGATACCGAATATAGCTATGAGGAAAAATACACCCTCTCGGTAGAAGATGTCTTTGAGAAGATCAAGCAGTATTTACCAACCAGATTGATCGAGATCACCGGGGGAGAACCGCTCTTACAGCCGGAAGTTTATGACTTGATATCGCTTTTGATCTCGGAAAATTATACTGTCTTGTTGGAAACTAACGGATCGGTTTTGTTGGATAAGGTTCCATCAGAAACGGTAATTATAATGGATATCAAATGCCCTTCCAGCAATCAAGCACATTCTTTCGAGCGTAAAAATTTGACTTATCTGAAGTCAGAGATAGATGAGATAAAATTTGTGTTAGCAGATCGCCGAGATTACGATTTTGCGCTTCAACAAATAAAGGATTATCACTTGGATGATTTCAAAATCCTCTTCTCACCGATCACAACTTCTTTAGATCCGGCAAAGCTGGCTGAATGGATGCTTAGAAACCATCTGGATCATAGACTGCAGATTCAACTACATAAAGTGATCTGGGGAGCAGATTGCTCAGGAGTCTGAAGCTCTGAATTTGATCGCCCCTTTTTTCTGAAGTTCACAAAGATAAGAAAACACCTCAGCATGAGCATACTCTTCTGCTGATATTTTCAAAGAAACATTAGCGGTAAATTTAGCATCCAGAATGACAGCATTCATTTTCGTCAGGTTATATTTTAGCTGTTCGAATTGGTCGTATCCTACCGATAGTTGATATTGATAAGACTTTATCAAAGCTTGAATCGTAGCGGATCCTATGGCATTTTCAACAACTTGGGAGTAGGCATCTATCAAACCTCTGATGCCGAGTTTTACACCGCCATAGTATCTGGTAACTACAGCTGCGATATTAGTCAGTTCATGTTTCCTCAGCGTATTGAAAATAGGCTTCCCCGCTGTACCTGCCGGTTCTCCGGCATCGGAGAAATGAGCTGTTTCTCCCTTTTCTCCCACTATATAACCCCAGCAGTTATGAGTGGCATTTTTATGAATCTTACTGATCTCGGAGATAAAATCCTTGGCTGCTTCTATATTGTCTGTCCTACGTAGTGAAGCAATGAACAGCGATCTCCTGATCTTGATCTCTTCGGTTATATCATTTTTGATGATATAGAACATTTAATTCTCCAGCAGTTTTCGCAAATCATCAATCCCCATCCCCTTTATCACCGATTGACCCTCTTCAATTAGTGTATTGAACATTTCCCGTTTTTTATACTGTAGAGACACGATCTTTTCTTCTATCGTCCCGCTGGTAATGGTTTTATAAACCATCACTTTTTTGGTTTGTCCGATACGGTGGGCACGATCAACTGCCTGAGCTTCGCCCATAGGATTCCACCATGGATCGACGATAATCACCATATCTGCAGCAGTTAGGTTCAATCCGGATCCTCCGGTTTTCAGACTTATCAGAAATGCCCTCACATTTATGTTGTTGTTGAAATTTTCAATCACTCTCTGTCTATCTTTGGTAGAGCCATCCATATACTCGAATGATATCTTCTCGTCTGTGAGCACTTTCTTCAAGATCTGCAACATTTGAACGAATTGGCTGAAAATAAGGATCTTTCTCTCATTCTCTATCGCATCGATGATGAGCTCTCGCAAAAGTTCGGTCTTCCCGGAGAGTTCGACATCATTTTTTATAGTGTCTTCCACAAGTTTGGGATGGTTACAGATCTGTCTTAATCTCGTCAATGCTGCCAAGATATGCATATAATTCGCTTCTATCTCCATTTGCTGCATTTTTTTTCTGACCGACGACAGAACTTGGAGATACATCTTTTCCTGCAGTTTCGTTAGTTTGCAATAGATCAGTTGTTCCTGTTTATCCGGCAATTCTATGAGCACTTCACTTTTTTTCCTGCGTAGGATGAAAGGGGCGACCATCATTCTCAAACGTTTTTTGGTAATTTGTTGATTACTGCTTGTCTCACTCAGACCCTTTTTCAAAGTACGCAAACCAGGCAGATAACCGGGCATCAGGAAATCGAAGATAGACCATAATTCGGTAGGATTGTTTTCTATTGGTGTACCCGAAAGAGCGAGTTTATGATTTGACTTTAGTTTCTTGATAGATTTGGTTGTCTTTGTATTCACATTTTTGATGTGTTGCGCTTCATCGAGGATGATATATTCAAATTCGATCTTAGCAAGCGATTCGATATCGTTCTGAATAATGGAATAAGAAGCGAGGATTACTCTTGCATCGATTTTTTTGAGGATCTGCTTCCGTTCAGCCTGATTTCCTTCATAAATCACATAAGAAAGATTTTTGTTAAATTTTTCGATCTCGTAAGCCCAGTTAAATAGTAGTGTTTTGGGACATATGACCAGCGATAAGGTATTATGCTTGAGAGTTGATAGTATAGAGATTGCTTGTACGGTCTTACCCAGCCCCATATCATCAGCTAAGATTCCTGCAAGACCAAAGCTATTTAACATTTTCATCCACTGAAAGCCAGCTTTTTGGTAGCTTCGCATCACCGGTTGTAGAAACGCTGGTAACTCTCCCGGTTCAGGAAGTTTTCTGGTTAGAATAGCATTGTACATTTTTTGCAAGAAACGATCGGTTTCTATATCTATGCTGCTGTTTAACGCAGGTAGTTCATAGATATATGGCAGATTATATACAGATAATTTGTAGGATTGGGAAGTTGTTTTTTTGCTTTTTTTGATGAGCAAATCCAATTCCTGAAATGCATCTTTATTTTCAAACAGGATCAGTCTGCCGTCCGGTAATTTCATATACTTTTGCTTGGAAGCGAAAAAATCTTTTATCTCCTCATGTGTGAAACTCAGATCTTTCCATTGATATTTCACCTCATAATCGAACCAATCGATCTTATCGGTACTTTTGGTTCTGATCGTCGGTTTTAGCTGGATTTTATAGACGAATTCTTTCTTGAGATCGTCAGACAATTCGATTTTCCAATATGGTTGAGCATATTCGAAGATGGTCATCTTCAGAGTTTCTATCTTATCTTCGCCGCTGAAGATCAGTTCGGAATGATCTTCTATTCTATCTATATCGGCAGGTGGCAGTTTTCTTACAAATTCGTTTATTTCATATTTGGTTTGAGGTGGTATATAGAACCAAACTATTTTGTCATCTTGATCATATCGAACCAATTCTGATGGATAGCGAATTACCGACATGGGAATTTCGATAATCTCATCATAGCTGAGCACACCTTTCATGAGAATATTACCATCTGTTTTTTTCAATCTGAAGATGATCTGTGGAGTGCTATGATACACTGTAGGTATCTCTATTTTTTCATCGAAATCCAAATAGCATTTCATCAACCCGAGCTGACGCGCCACCACCGAAGATAGATAGACGATGTCTATTGGTCGAACTTGCATACCTTCGGTTAGTATTTTCTGTAGGATATCATCTCTGAATGGTAGTTTGAGTGCATATACCCTGTTCTTTATAAAAAAGTAGGAAGTACTACCCACAAAGGCAGCCGATATTCTCTCCCTGCCTGAAAGTTTGAGGGAATAACGATCTTCATCAACGAAACTAACTAGAAAATTTACTCTGAAATCATCAGCAGAAAATTCTATCCGCTCTCCTGTCTCTTTGATGTATACTTTGTGAGCCAGATTTTTTAGAATCGGAATGAGATGAATGAAATCTTTCTTATAAACAGAGAAGAACATGCCTTTTCTACTATAGGCACATTTATACTTATGTAGGTATTGCAAGAGCAACTGTTCGGACTGAGAGAAAGCCTTGATTTGTCTGTTTACCGATTCTATCGAAGGTTCATCTTCCGATTTTATCCGCCCCTCACCTAAGATCAACGCGGCTAATCTGATATTGATCGGGTTAAAACTTTTGAAGTATAGTCTGATCTTATCGGTATTGTCATAAACATCGCCGATCTCGATTAGGGCATTGATAATAACTCTCTGCCAAAATTCGTTATATGCTAATAATCCGGTTTGATAGGTTTGAACTATGTTCCGTTCGATTATTTCAGTTTTCAAAAAATGGTAGCCATAATAGATTATAGACAAATAATGTCGGCAATTCTGCTTGTGACATTCTGAACAATGATGATTGATAATCTCGGCATTTTTATCATCATAGAGAATCTTTACATTGGCAGGGAAGTATTTTTTCAGATGATCTTTAGCACTAAAAATAAAGATAGTGTTCCCTTCTTCATTTTTATATTTCTTTACCTCCAGATCATCTTTCTGAAATTCAAAGATCATCCTTCTAAAATACCATGTGCTGGAATGCTCATGGTATTCTCTGCCAAATAATCTAGCCATCTTCACCCCTTATTTTTTGATTTTGTTATTATGTTACATTACACTCAGAAGTCAAGTGATAATCTAAAAATAAACGCTTAAAAAAGTAAATCAATTACTTAGATACGGTCATCAAGATCGTTACAATCCTAATGTCTAGTTTAAACCCACTATTATTATTGAGTAGGACTATTTATGATTACACTCGGGATGCTCGTTTCCTTCGTGACATTTCTCTTTATCGATGATCTCTACCGAGATGATGTGCTCGGGGAAGTTTGCGTAAAAATCGGAGATATATTTCACGATTGTCTGTTCCAGATCAGTATGTTGACTCAATGTTTTTTGGGAAAAACAGGCGGAAACTTCCAGACATTTCGGTTTGTAAGAAACACTGATATCGGGTTTCTCTTTGGTAATGTTCTCCAAATACAGCGGCAGATTTTTTTGCAGTTTGATCAAATTTATAATCGTCTTGTAGATAGTATAGCCAAGATAAAACAAGCTACCGATAACTGCCAACGTCAACACTTTCTTGAAAATTTTCATTGTTCCAAATCCTCCTTTTAGCCTTTGGTAAATTATTAATATTGATGTGAATAAATGTCAAGTTTTTTCGTTGATATTCCTGTTTTTAGGCAGGGATAATATCCGAATTTGCCTGCCCCAATCGGAGCGAATCAATAAAATTAGAATTTCGGTGATCATACCCAATTACATTCTATCAGAGCATTACACTGCACATACCAAACTGTTGATGTTATAAATAACTTGACACCAAACAACGCAATGTATGTTTTTGCTAATTGATTTTAGTAATATATCAATATAATGTGTAAATCAAAGGAGTAAATTTACAATGAATAACGAAAATGAAGAATTAAACTTATTCGAATTCACCTTGAGCCAGCTTACACGTATGGCAAAAGACTATGAGATCAGTGACACCAAAGGATTGGACAAAACCGATCTCATTCATAGAATATTCGAGATGAAGGCTATGCAAGAAGGCTTGGCATTTGTGACCGGCTGTTTGGAAGTAGTGGACGACGGGTATGGATTTCTCAGATTCCCGAGAAACAACTACACCGCCGGTCGGAATGATGTCTATGTTTCCGGTTCGCAAATCAAACGTTTTGGTCTGCAAAAAGGGAATATTGTCTCCGGACCGGCAAGAGCACCAAAAGAAGAGGAGAAATACTTCGCTCTTATCCGAGTTGATTCGGTAAATTATCAGGATCCGAAGGTAGTTCGCAATGTAAAGTATTTTGAAAAACTTACCCCTTCCTACCCGAACAAAAGGTTGAATCTGGAGACCAAAAAAGAGAATGTCTCCATGCGAATAATCAACCTATTCACACCGATAGGCAAAGGACAGCGCGGTTTGATAGTCGCTGCACCACGAACCGGTAAAACCGTATTGCTCCAGCAAATTTCGAACTCCATCTTAACCAATCACAAAGAAGTATATGTAATAGTATTGTTGGTAGATGAACGCCCGGAAGAAGTAACTGAAATGAGGCAGATCCTGATACCGGAGAACTCGGAAGTGATCAGTTCTACTTTTGATGAGCTTCCCAAAAACCACATCCAAGTAGCTGAAATGGCTCTAGCAAAAGCTAAGCGTATGGTCGAGCTGGGACAGGATGTCGTGATAATGCTGGATAGTATTACCCGTCTTGCTCGTGCTTACAATATGGTTACTCCTTCTAGTGGGAAAGTGCTTTCCGGTGGTTTGGATTCCAATTCTTTGCATAAACCGAAAAAATTCTTTGGCTCAGCAAGAAATACTCTGGAAAGTGGTAGTTTGACTATTATCGCGACTGCTTTGGTAGATACCGGTAGTAGAATGGATCAGGTTATCTTTGAAGAATTCAAAGGTACCGGCAATATGGAGCTGGTTCTAGATCGTACTATCAGTGACCTACGTATGTATCCTGCCGTCGATCTGGTCAAATCCGGTACCAGACGGGAAGAGCTGTTGCTTACCAAAGAAGAGGTCAACCGGATGTTCGTGCTCAGAAAATTCCTCAAGAATATGAGCCCGATACAAGGTATAGAACTGCTGCGAAACAAGATGGAAGTCACAAAGAACAATTCGGAATTTTTAAAAGCTATGAGTAGCTGATGGAATTATTAGCTCCCGGTGGATCTCTCGAAAAGCTCAAATATGCTCTTTATTATGGCGCTGATGCTGTTTATGCCAGCGGCAAAGAGTTCGGACTCCGTGCGCAAAGCAAAAATTTGACTGATGAAGAGATCGAAACTGCGGTAGAATTATGTCACAAATTGAATAAGAAATTGTATATAACAATAAACATATTTGCGCATAATCATCATCTGGATAAAATGCCTCATTATCTCGAGTTTCTCAATTCTGTCGGGATAGATGGTTTGATAATATCCGATCCCGGCGTATTTTCTTTGGCACAGCAATTTGCTCCCCATACCCCTATCCATATCAGCACGCAAGCAAATGTAACTTCATGGAAAAGCGCGGAATTTTGGCACAATCAAGGTGTCAAAAGGATTATCCTAGCTCGCGAACTAACTAAAAGTGAGATCGAAACCATCCGCGAGAAAAATCCCGCATTGGAGCTCGAAATATTCGTCCACGGCGCTCAATGTATGGCATATTCGGGACGTTGTCTGCTCAGTACCTTCCTAAATAATAGACATGCTAATTTGGGTAATTGCAGTCATCCCTGCCGGTGGAAATACAATTTGGTAGAAGAAACCCGACCAGGCGAAACTTTCCCGATCGAAGAGGATAAGTACGGTTGCTACATTTTAAACTCCAAAGATCTATGCCTTCTCTCAGAATTGGAAGAACTAGCAGAAGCTCAGATCGACAGCATCAAGATAGAGGGTAGGATGAAAAGTGTCCATTATGTGGCTGTTGTAACCAGAACTTATCGAGAAGCTTTGAATTGTATTGCACAAGGGAAAACAATACCGGAAGATTTGGCAGATGAACTCTCGAAGATCAGTCACCGTCCTTATACTAAAGGTTTCTTTGCCTCTGAAAAGACCGGAGATATGCAGTTTACAGAGTATTCACAATATATCCGCACTTATGAATATCTTGCTAATATCATCCAACAAAAAAATGGACGGGTTTATCTGGAAGTGAAAGCAAAATTCTACAGAAATGATAGCTTAGAACTGCTCTTCCCCAACCGAACGGATGATAAAGAGTTGAAGATAGAAATTATCTATGACGAAGAGAATAACCAGATAGAATATACCAAACCGAATACGATCGTATCTATCCCTTATAATGAGAAGATTCCAGAATTTGGGGTAGTTAGAAAGAAAAAAACCGAGGTTTGAACATGAGAATAGTGAGTATACTTGTGCTACTGCTAATCTCAGTTTTTTTATTTTGCGAAGATTTGGAGAGAGAATTTTTGCAAGCACAAGCAAGAATAGCAGAGGATGAGATGATCGGCAGTTACCTAAATCTTGCCACAGAGCATCCTGATAGCTATTATGGACAGCGTGCCTATCTGGAACTTGCCAAGATACACCTGCTTAAACGGGATTACCGGCAAGCTGATGAATACTTATCCAAAATAACCGATCCCCAAATTTCCGATAAGGAATATTGGCAAGCCAAAGTATATCTTCATCTCCAAGATTATGGTAAAGAGATCATATCGGCTCAGAACTATATTTTCGCTTCGGAAAATCCCGAAAAAATCGAAGTTGCCTATTTCATCATCGCCGAAGCTTATATCCATCAAAAAATGATCCAACGTGCTCTAAACACACTCTTTGCTTTACGTGATTCGCAGTATATAAACAATCACATCCCTCTTATGCATTTCAAAATCGGCTATTGTTATGAAACGATGGGCGAATATGATCAAGCTTTGTCATCCTATAGAAAACTCCGACAGGAATTCCCCTATCATCAATATACTTATAATGCAGAAGACAGGGTATATGAATTGATCCGAGCTCAAAAAATCGAGCTACATGAATTCAGCTCCACAGAAAGTAGAGATATCGAATATGCTGAAAGGCTTTATCTACAGGTTGGGGCATTCGGATCTTCTGATAATGCCCGGCAGTATTCTCAGCGGCTAAAGAGCATGGGATTCTCTTCTATTGTATTTCCCAAAACTCAAGATGGAAAAACACTACACGTAGTTGCAGTAGGTCCTTTTGTAGATGATAATGATTTGAACAATGCAAAAAATGAACTCGAAGAAAAAAACATACAATCTTTCAGGATAATGAGATAATATGACAAAAAAAGCACAATTAACCCCGATGTTACAACAATTTCTGGATATCAAAAAGAAACATGCGGACAAGCTCATCCTCTTTCGGATGGGAGACTTCTTCGAAACTTTCTTCGATGATGCCAAACAGGCGGCAAAACTTCTGGGCATCACCCTGACTTCGCGGGATAAGAAAGCCGAAGATCCCGTCCCCATGGCAGGTTTCCCATATCATGCTCTTGATTCTTATCTGGAGAAATTGGTGAAAAACGGCATTAAAGTAGTGATCTGCGAACAGATGGAAGATCCCAAACAAGCCAAAGGTATCGTGAAAAGAGAGATCGTCGATATCATCACTCCCGGTTCGATCATAGATGGCAAATATATAAACGCATCAGATAATAACTACCTGGCAGCAGTAGCAGCAGACGAAGATTTCACCACCGCCGGTTTGGCTTTTATAGATGTATCTACCGGTGAATTCAAATACACCCAGCTAAGATTTGATGAGCTGACTCAAGAGCTTTATCGAAACATGCCCAAAGAGATCATCACCATCAGTAGTGAACTCGAGAAAAAGCTAAATAAAACCTCTTTCGACTATTTACCGACCATATCTAATTATGATATCCCCTTCTTTGATCAGGAAGAAGCGGAGAATCAGCTCAAAGAGCATTATAGTGTTACCAGCTTGGAAGGTTTCGGAGCTAATGAGAATGATGTCGGTATATATGCAGCCGGATTGGCTTTGTCTTATGTTCATTCTCTCAAGCAAGAGTCTTTGAAGTATCTTCTCCCACTCCGATTTTACTCTCTCGATACAGTCATGCATCTCGATGAAGTTTCCCGTAAGAATCTGGAACTCACCAAATCGATTCGCTATAATAGTCGCTACGGTAGCCTTATCTCCGTTTTGGACACTACAAATACTCCAATGGGAGCAAGAAAGCTTCAAACTTGGTTGCTTAACCCTTTACTCGATAAAAATGAAATCGAGGAAAGACACAATGCAGTCGATAGTTTCAAAGCTTCTATAGCTTTCACCGAAGATTTGCGCAAAATACTGTCTGATATCAGCGATATAAGCAGGATTATCAGTAAGATCGGAACTAAGCGAATCAATCCGCGGGAGATGAATGCACTGAAAAATAATCTCAAATTTGCACCTCAGATTACTAACATCTTATCTGAATTTGATAATCAATATATAGCCGAGCTCAAAAATAGGATAAAGGATTACTCAGAAATCACTAATTTGATCTCTACGGCAATTGTTGATAACCCCCCGATAATTATTACCGAAGGTGGCGTCATCAAAAAAGGATACAGCGATTATCTGGATGAACTTCGCCAGATAAGTACCAGCGGCAAAGCATGGATCGCTCGCATGGAAGAAAGTGAACGGAAAAGAACCGGCATCCCATCTCTAAAAGTCGGCTATAATAAGGTGTTTGGTTACTACATCGAAGTTACCAAAACCCACAAAGATAAGATCCCGGATTATTATATTAGGAAACAAACTCTGGTTAATGCAGAAAGATTCATCAGTCCACAACTGAAAGAATATGAATCCAAAGTGCTGGGAGCGGAAGATCGGATTAAAAGCTTGGAGTATGAAATTTTCAGCAAAGTTCGAGACAGGCTACACAAAAAGATCCCTCTCATTCAGGAATATGCCGAAACGATCGCCACTTTGGATGTACTATCCACTTTTGGTCATGTTGCCTACAAAAACAACTATTGCAAGCCAGTCATAAATGATGATGAAGTTATTAATATCAAACACTCCCGTCATCCGGTCATAGAAGCGCTATTGCAAGATGAGAAATTCATCCCCAATGATGTTTATCTCAATGACAAAGACTGTAAGATCGCCTTGATAACAGGTCCGAACATGGCGGGCAAATCTACTTATTTACGGCAGATCGGACTGATCATCATCATGGCACAATGTGGAAGTTTTGTCCCGGCAGAATCGGCAGAGTTACCGATTACCGACAAGGTTTTCACCCGAGTTGGCGCATCTGATAATCTTGCCATGGGTCAGAGTACATTTTTGGTAGAGATGTTGGAAACTGCCAATATCCTCAATTCTGCCACACCCAGATCATTGATCTTGCTCGATGAGATCGGCAGGGGGACTAGCACTTTCGACGGTCTTAGTCTTGCTTGGGCTATAGTGGAACACATCCATAACAATCCGAAAATATCTGCCAAAACCCTCTTTGCTACTCATTATCATGAACTTACCGAATTGGAAAACATTCTGCCCGGAGTGAAAAATTACAACATCACCGTAAAAGAATGGAAAAACAAGATCATTTTCATCAGGAAGATAGAACGGGGCTCGGCAGATCAGAGTTACGGTATTCATGTAGCACAATTAGCCGGAGTACCTCAAACTGTGATAGACAGAGCCAAGCAGATACTCAGAAATCTGGAAGAACACGAACTCAGTCCGCAGGGACTCACTGCCAAAGCAAAGAAACAGATACTCTCCGATCCTTCCCAACTCGATATTTTCGATGCTATCTATGCCAAAACTGAAGAGAAGAACGCTATTTTGGAAGAGATAAAAGAACTGGATATAGAGAATCTAACTCCGCTGCAAGCTATCCAAAAACTGAGCGAATTGCAAAAAAAGATATAAAAAAAAGCCCTGATGAACAGGGCTCAGAACTTATTTTTTCTTCTTGTGTCTATTTTTTCTAAGACGTTTTTTTCTTTTGTGTTTCGTTATTTTAGAACGTTTCCTTTTTTTACCGCACGGCATTAATCCTCCACCCTACTTTCCGGTAACTTCATTAGAATCATCAACTTCTTCTTTGAAGCCACGAGAAAATTTGAAAGTAGGAACTACACGAGCGGGAACTTTGACTTTTTCTTCGGTTTTGGGATTGCGCCCGATTCGCTCTTTGCGTTGTTTCAGTTTGAAAGTACCAAACCCTCTAATCTCGATGTGTTTACCATCTTTCATTGAATCTTTGATTGCATCTAAAAATGCATCTACTGCCAAGGCTACATCTTTTCTGATGATTCCAGTTTCATTCGAAACTATCTTCACTAAATCTGCTTTTGTCATAATTCTATTACTCCTTTATTTTTAATTTCTTATCTGTGCACTTACTTTATAGACACCGTTTTCCTGTCAAGCACTTTCTCTGTAACTTTTATATTTTTAACATCTTAGAAAGCATAAAACGTTTCCAGTCCTTTTTATAAGCATATTTGGCTGATTTGTAATAGTATGTTATTTCTTTGGTTTAACTTCTACTTATCACGATTTGAATTGGCAGAAAAATACTTTGGATAGCGTATAGATTTGAACGGGTAAAGAATATGTTGACATCTCATATCATCATATTTATTTGGTAATATTCAAAGTTAATAGAAGGGTGTTATGATGCAGGAGATAAAATTTGGTTTAATAGGATGCGGAAGGATTTCTGCCAAACATTTTGAATCCATGGCACAGATCGAGGATGCCAAAATCGTCGCTTGCGCCGATATCAACAAAAGCAAAGCGAAATCAGCAGCTGAACAGTACAATGTCCCCGCATATTATGAGGACTATCTCGATATGTTGGACACTGAAAAACTCGAAGCTGTGTTGATCTGTACTCCGAGTGGTTTACATCCGGAGATGGGCATCGAGGCAGCCAACCGTAAGCTGCATGTCATCACGGAAAAGCCGATGGCGATCGATCTGAATTCTGCCGACCGGCTTGTCAAATCTTGTGATCATAATCAGGTGCAATTATTTGTTGTCAAACAGAACCGCCTCAATCCACCGATCAGATTGTTGAAAAACGCAATCGAAAAAGGTAGATTCGGACGATTATTTAGTGCAACTGCTACAGTGCGGTGGACTCGTCCACAAAGCTACTACGATCTCTCTAAGTGGCGTGGCACTTGGGAATTTGATGGTGGTGCTTTTATGAACCAAGCTTCTCATTATTTCGATCTGATCCAGTGGTTGATGGGCTCGGTAGAATCCGTTATGGCTATCACCGCTACTTTAAATCACTCGATCGAGACCGAAGACCAAGGTGTAGGTCTTTTACAGTTCAGAAACGGTGCTCTTGGTGTGGTAGAAGTTACCATGAACACTTTTCCGAAAAACTGGGAAGGTTCTATCACCGTGATGGGCGAAAAAGGTAGTGTAAAAATAGGTGGTATTGCGGTTAACAAGGTAGAACATTGGGAGTTCAAAGAATATGATGATGACGATAAACTGATAGAAACTTCATTTACAGATCCTACTTCCGTCTATGGTCACGGTCATCTCGGCTTTCTTCGGAATGTAGTCGATGTACTGCATAAGAAAGCAGAGCCAAATACAGATGGCAGAAGTGGTAGAAAATCTTTGGAGATCATACTTGCCATGTATAAATCAGCTAAAACCGGCAAGAAGGTTTCCCTACCTCTATAACGATAATTCAAGGAGTTGTTAAAGTGTTAATACAAGAATACTTCAAAAGTCGCGGAATGCTATTGGAAAAAGCACTCAGAAATTACCTGCAATATTCGAATGATTATCCGAAAAAGCTGCATGAAGCAATGTATTATAGTGTATTCAGTGGTGGTAAAAGGCTGCGTCCCATTCTCTTTTTCGCCACTTATGAAATGCTGATCGGCAGAAAAAACATCAACAGACTGGAAAGATTACTCCCGGCAGCTTGCGCTCTGGAAATGATCCATACTGCATCTCTGATCCACGATGATCTGCCCAGTATAGACGATTCTTCCGAGAGACGCGGACAGCCGAGTTGTCATGAAAAATTCGGTGCTGCTACTGCGATTTTAGCCGGAGATGCGCTGATTACCAAAGCGATGGAAGTTCTCACAGATATCAAAAACAACAAAATCGCTCTCCAATGCGTTATGATTCTTACCAGAGCTATGTCCACCCGTGGAATGATAGGTGGTCAGGTAGTCGATATCATCTCAGCTAAGAAGAAGGTGAATGTAAATACCTTGAGATACATTCATATGCGCAAGACCGGCGCACTGTTGCAAGCTGCTACGGAAATGGCTTGCTCTTTCGGTAATGCAGAAGAGAATCTCACTATCACATTAAATAACTATGCTCTCAATTTGGGCTTGGCATATCAGATAGTGGACGATATCCTCGACGAAGTCGGTAGTTTCGAAGTGTTGGGCAAAGAACCGGGAGAAGATATCAGAAATAGTAAATCGACCTATCCGGCGCTTATCGGACTGGAGAAATCTAAGAAAACAGCAGAAAAAATGTTGCGAGACTCTCATAATTTGGTTAAAAATATGCAAAACAACGATGTGTTGCTCGAATTCGTAGCAATGATAAAAGAAAGGCTTCCATAAAGATCATGCCGTTTATCACAATTATTCGTCCTGCAAATTGCATCTTTGCGGGACTTTGTATATTCGTCGGAGCCATACTTCATACAACTTTGGATGGTTTCTTGCCGGTACTTTTCGCTATCATTTCCGGTATGTTTATAGCTGCGGGTGGTTATGTGATAAACGACTACTTCGATATCCGTATAGATAGGATCAACAAACCAGAGCGTATGCTACCTTCGGGTAAGATAAAACCGAGAACCGCCCTCATATACGCCGGTGCATTCTTTGTGGTTGGTATCGTTCTCAGTCTATTTACCGGCAATGTTTACATTACTTTGATTGCAACCCTGAACTCGCTATTGTTGATCTTGTATGCCGGTTACCTGAAGAAAACCTTTCTGATAGGGAATATATTGGCCGCTTATGCAGCTGCTTCTACTTTCATCTACGGTGGACTGAGCAACGATAATCTCAGAAACAGCATTGTTCTTGCTATCTTTGCTTTCCTGTTTACACTATTGAGAGAATTTATAAAAAGTGCCGAAGATCGAAGGGGAGATGCCATTTACGAAGCCAAAACGATTAGCGTCGTATTAGGTGAAAAGAAAACGATAATGCTATCTTTCCTGCCGGTTGCTGGCATAGTAATCTATAGTATAATTTTGTACATCCAAGAAGTTTTGAGTATGAGAGCTTTTTTTTTATTCATGGTTTTGATAACTGTGCCTTTGATTGTGGCATTGGTACAATTACTGAATCACTCCACCAGAAACCGCTATGCCAAAACTTCCCTTTTTCTTAAAATTGAAATGCTAATTCTGTTAATAATATTAATATGGTAAAGAATTATGAAAAAGAAAATTTATGAAAAGATTTGTGCGTTGATAAAGAATAATCCATTATACTGCTGTCTTTTGGATCCGGACAAACTCAGTTTGAAACAAGCGGAACAAAAGGCTAAGACCTGCGAAGACAACGGAGCTGACCTGCTTTTTGTAGGTGGCAGCATCATGCTGCACAACAACTTCGACAAAAGTTTGCAAACGATCAGAAACAGTGTCTCTATCCCGGTTATCATTTTCCCCGGTATCTTTGATTTCGTCAGTCCAAATGCCGATGCTCTCTTATTACTATCGGTGCTATCTAGCAGGAATCCACAGATGCTTATCGGAGAGTCAGTTCGTGCTGCACCATTGATTAAACATTACGATCTGGAAGCCATTCCAACAGGATATATTCTGATCGAATCCGGTAATCTTACATCTGTTCATTTTATGAGTGGTGGGATGCCCATCCCGCGAACAAAGATCGATATAGCATTGGCACACGCGCTTGCCGGCCAATATCTGGGTATGAAACTGATCTACTTCGATGCCGGTAGCGGCGCCAAATATGCGATCAGCGACGAAATGATTAGCAAAGTAAGGAAGGAAATAGAAGTTCCGCTCATATTGGGGGGCGGAATCAGAAGTCCTGAGATAGCAGCTCAAAAAGCACAGGCTGGTGCTGACATCGTAGTTACCGGTGATATTCTGGAAAAGAATTTTGATCCGAGTTTGATCCGCGCCTTCGCTGATGCGGTTCATTCGGTTAAAAGGTCATGATAGATATTCATACTCATATTTTGCACGAATGCGATGATGGCGCTCTCGATCTCGATACATCGTTGCGGCATTTGGAGATTCTGGGGAAAAACGGAATTACCGACCTTTTCCTTACTCCCCATAATATCCAAAACTCAGACATGTTTGCAGACCGACTCACTGTCAGAGTAAAATTCAAACAATTACTCAATGCCATGAAGGAGCAGGGTATTCGGATACAAGTTCACCTTGGTGCTGAAGTTTATCTCGATTCTCAGAGATTTGATCCGAATATTATTAGCGATTCAGCTTTGGGAGATTCCGATTATATCTTAGTTGAGACCTCCATGAACGATATTGAAGAAAACATTTATATGCTTCTCTATGATTTGGTCATAAGCGGTTACAGACCTATATTGGCACATCCGGAAAGATATTCTTATGTCATAGACAATCCGGAAATAGTACTCGATCTCATCCATAAAAATGTTTATATCCAAATCAATGCAGGCAGTTTGCTGGGTCACTATGGCAAAAGGAGTGAAAAGACCGCTTGGCATCTCATAGAACAGGGTTGGTGTCATTTCGTTGCTTCGGATACACATTGCCAAAATCCAAACTATACTTTACCTTACGCTGTCGATAAGATCGAACGACAAATCGATGAATATACCGCTCGGCTATTATCGACAACCAATCCTTCCTTTGTATTGAAGAATACACCGATCGATTACTTTTATCTTACGCAACAAGCAGAGCCTGTCGGGAATTCATTTTTTGATAAAATTAAAAAGATGTTGGGGAATTCATGAAAATTTTAATCACAGGAATTACCGGTTTTATCGGCAAAGAAACTGTGAATCAGATCTCCACTAAAAAGCATGAGATCACAGCATTGATCAGACCAAATACTGCTTCTCATCGTCTCGAAGGTATAGATAGCGATGTCCGGCTAGTAGAAATAGATTTGGCAAACACACGATCTTTGAAAGCCTATCTTACTGAAAACAGTTTTAATGCAATTCTTCATATAGGGGCGATTCGGGGCGGACGAAAATATAGCAAACAAACCTATTATAAAGTAAATGTGGATGCCACGGAACAGCTTATGATCAATGCTCAGCAAAATAAATCTAAGTTCATCTTCTGCTCGAGTGTTGGCGTTTTCGGTGCCATCCCGCCACAAGTTCCTGCCAATAACAAAACCGAAAGACAACCGGACACTTATTATCATTACACCAAAATCTATGCTGAGAAATTGCTACAAAAATACGTGCTTTATAATCTGAATGCAGCTATTGTTAGACCGTCCATCACTTATGGAGTAGGAGACTACGGTTTCCCTTATACCCTGATCAAGCTGATAGATAAGAAAATGCTCTTTCTGCCGAATAAAACAGTTTCGATCCATCTTGCTAATGTAGAGTTGGTTACAAGTGCCTTTATGAAACTATTAGATATGGATTATAAACCCGGTTCTGCATATAATGTTGCCGATAAAAACCCGGTGTCTCTGCAGGATCTGGCTGACTTTATCAATCAGGAGCTTCATAATAAATCTTATCCCAGAAATCGGCGTATTTCTCCGAAGATATTCCATTTTTTGGAGGAAACCACATCCAAACTGAATAGTGATTTGTGGAAAAACCGTTTTGCCCTGATTTCACACGATTGGTATTATGAAGTAGATCAGACTTATCAAGATCTGGGACTCAAACAAGTCGAAACGCTTCCGGCATTCAAATACGTCGTTCGCTGGTATTTGGATAGGAAAAGGAAAAGTTAACCGTGGCAATACCCATAATAGAGAGCTGGCAATCTTATTTCGAGCATATGGATGAAGGTTTGGGCTCTTCTTATGAGCGGATAATCCTCAACAGGAAACTGAATGAGATCGCCGAGACTTATGGGATCAAATCCGTATTGGAAACTCCGTGTTTTGGTTTTACCGGTATCTCCGGGATAAACAGTATCTCGATGGCACAAAATGGGATGCGGGTAACCATTCTCGACCACCATCGGCATAGACTCGAAAAAATCAAAAGAATGTGGGAAATGACCGATACAGAAGTCGAAGCGCTGTTTCATGAAAATTATAGCCAGCTTCCTTTTGAAGATGATTCTTTTGATATGAGTTGGAACTTTTCGGCTCTCTGGTTTGTGAAAAGCTTAGAAGATTTCCTCAAAGAGTTGGATAGGATAACAAAAAAAGTTATCTTCTTATGTGTACCAAACAGAAGTGGGCTTGGGTTCATTTCGCAGAGACTTTTAACGAAACAGCAAAACAAAACATATTGCTACGATAATATAAAGCCGAAAAAAATCATCCCAATATTGAAAAAATTAGCATGGGAGCAAGTCGAGTCGGATTATATCGATTGTCCGCCTTGGCCCGATATCGGTATGTCCAAAGAGGATTTTCTAAAAAAGTTCGGGTTAGGATCGGTAGTTGGAGAAAAGAAGGATAGTTTCTCGATTTTGGATTTTTATAGCGGCAAAGATCCGGAATTTGTGAACAAAATGCTGGCATACAGTTGGTTTGAGCAAAAGGCACCTGGCTTGGTCAAATTATTCTGGGCTCATCACCGTTATTATCTTTTTATAAAGAAAAAATAGTATGAGAAAGAAATTTTTGAATTGGCTATTGGGAATCCTAGCCGGCTTGATACTATTGTTTATCTGGTCGAGATTCATAGATTTCTCAGAGTTTGTTGCATATTTTCACAAATTTGATCTCACTTTGGTAGTTGTAAGTTCACTTATGTACGTACTTGCTTATCTACTCAGAAGCATACGATGGAAGATCATCATGGAACCGATAGTTAAATTGAGTGTTATCGATAGTTTTGCTATGTTTATGTCCGGTCTATTCATCAATTATCTCATCCCTGTAAGGGCAGGAGATGTAGCCAAGTCTGTCATCCTCAAATTCAAACGATCGGTTCATATTTCTTTGAGTCTGCCCACCGTGCTGATAGACAAGATTATGGATCTCTTTCCGATAATTATTATTCTCGTTATGCTACCTCTGATAACTATAAAAATGGATACGCGACTTTACATCATCATCATTGGCTTGTTTGTAATCTTTCTTGCCTTTATAGCTTTCCTTTACTATTCTACCAATCACAAAGAAAAAGCTTCCAAGTTCCTATTGTTCTTTTTGCATTTTATCCCTCATAAATACAGAGATAAATTTGCTTTCTTTTTTAGGAATTTCGTCACCGGTATGGCTATAATGCAACATCGAAACAAACACACATTTTTTGTGATCCTGCTAACGATTGCATCAGTTTTATCCGAAGCTGTGTATATTTATGCGGTGTTCAGAGCTTTTGGAGCCGAAGTTTCTTACCTCACTATCTTATTCGGATACACTCTGATGAACTTAACTTACATCTTACCTACTCCTCCGGCGCAAATTGGTTCAAATCAATTCATGTGGGTACTGATCTTCTCTTTCGCGCTGGGGATCAATGAAAACCTGACCGGTGCAGCAGTTATTTTTTCACATTTGCTTACCACAATATGGATCTTTTTGATCGGTACGCTATCGCTAATTTTCCTGAAAACCAATATAAAAGAAGTTATTACTAATAAAGTATCATTAATCAAGGAGTAACAATGAACGAAAAAGTAGAAACACTCGAGATGCTCGCAGATGCAAAAGAACAAATCCAAGAAGAGATTGGGAAAGTAATCGTCGGACAAAAGAAGGTGATCGAAGAATTCCTCATCGCTTTGTTTGCTAACGGACATTGCCTTTTGGAAGGTGTGCCCGGTTTGGCAAAAACACTTCTGATCTCTTCGCTTGCCAAAGCTTTGAATCTGAAATTCAGCCGAATCCAGTTCACTCCAGACCTAATGCCTTCCGATATCACCGGAACTGATATCCTGGCAGAAAGCAAAGTAGATGGAAAACGGTATTTTGAATACATCAAAGGTCCAATATTTGCCAATGTTATCTTGGCAGATGAGATTAACCGCACTCCCCCCAAAACTCAGTCTGCCCTACTGCAAGCGATGCAGGAATATCAGATTACTGCTGGGAATCAGACTTTCGATCTGGATCAACCATTTTTGGTGTTTGCGACTCAAAATCCGATCGAACAGGAAGGTACATATCCACTACCGGAAGCCCAATTGGACAGATTTATGTTCAATATAAATATAGATTATCCCTCTTGGGAAGAGGAGAAAGAGATTGTCCGGAAAACTACCGGTGAAAATATTCATCCGCTCAAACCGGTTTTGACCGCTGAGAAAATCATCGCCGTTCAAAAAGCAGTTAGAACTTTACCGGTTAGCGACCATGTTTTGGAATATGCAGTAAAACTCGCTCGTTCTACCAGACCACATTATGAAAACGCACCTGATTTTATAAAAAATTGGGTTAATTGGGGAGCAGGTCCTAGAGCTTCTCAATATCTGATCTTAGCTGCTAAGACCAGGGCTGCTTTGCACAACCGATTCTCTCCTTCGGAGGATGATATTAAAAAATGTGCCGAGATCGTAATGCAACATCGAGTCATCATTTCTTTCGCAGCAGAGGCAGAAGGATTGAAATCAAAAGATATTATAAAAAAATTGATCGCAGAATTGTAGATTTGATTTGCATTAAGATCAAAAATAATTATTCTATAATAAAGTTAATTAGTATTAATATTTGTGAGGTCAGGTATGGATATGAAAGTGGTATTGTTTTCCACACCAACCTGTGGCTGGTGTAGAAAATTGAAGGATTATCTAAAACAAAATAATATCAGATTTAAAGATGTGGATGTATCCAAAGATACAAAAGCAGCTCAAGATATGATGAGAAAATCTGGCAATACTGCTGTGCCACAAATGTGGATTAATAACAAACCAATAGTTGGTTTTGATAAGAATAAAATCGACGAAATGTTGAAAATTAAGTAATAGGGAGGTTGTAATGGAAAATTATGTAGAGAAGTTCGCCGAATTGAGCAATAAGTTATATCTTATCTGCTCCAGAAAAGAGATGATCAGAAGAAGATGTTTGAATCTCGGAAGAATGGAATGTGACCTGTTGCATTATCTTAATGCTATAGGCAAACCGGTATGTATGAACGATCTGGCTGTGGCTATGAAAGTATCTCATAGTCGTATTACTAGGATTATCGATACTCTGGTAAGAAAAAAATTGGTGCATAGATTCCCATCGAGAAGAGACAGGAGGAGTTGGCTTGCTCAGGTTACCAAAGAAGGAAAGAAAGCAAGCGATCAAACTACAGTAGATTTTCTCAATTTGCAAAAAGATCTCATCGAGAAATTACCCCAAGAGGAGATCGGTGATATTTTACATCATATCAATGTTTTTCTGAATGCCTATAATGAAGCATTGATGGAAAAGGAGAAAGCCAGTGGCAAGTAAGACTAAAGTTAAATGGAAAAATGATTTAACTTTCGAAGCCGAACTCGATGGACACAAATTCCATATTGATGCACCATTGAATGAAAGCAAAGATGACAAAGGTCCCCGTCCAAAAGGATTGCTCTTGGTTGCATTAGCCGGTTGTACCGGCATGGATGTGGTTTCTATCCTCAAAAAGATGAAAGTTGAAGGTTTTTCTTTTGAGATGGAAGTAACTGGTGAAATTGAGCAAGAATTTCCCAAACCATACCACACGATTAATCTTATTTACAAATTCGAGGGAAAAGATCTGCCCAAAGATAAAATTAAAAGAGCTGTTGAACTATCTGAAACTCGTTATTGTGGAGTGTCCGATATGCTCAAGAAAGCAGCAAAACTAAATTATGCTATTTATATTAATAATGAGGCGATATGATGAGATTAGCAAGCTTAACTATCCTATTGATACTATTAAGTATTCTACTAGTCAACCCTTTAATAGCTGAAGAAAAAGAAGAACTATGGTTAACTAATTTGGAAGCCGGACTGGAACGCTCAACAGAACAAGATAAACCTGTTTTGCTCTATTTTACCGGTTCAGACTGGTGTGGTTGGTGTATCAAGCTAACTGAAGAAGTGTTAGATACCGATCAATTTATAAGTTATGCCAAAGAAAACCTGATACTGGTAAAACTGGATTTCCCACGCTCGATCCAACAAGATGAAGAGACAGTAAGATATAACCGTAGCATTATGGAGAGATTTAATGTGCGTGGCTTCCCCACTTTATTTATCTTAGGCTCAGACGGCTCTGTAATAGCCCAAACCGGTTACCGGCAAGGAGGAGCAGAACGATATATCGAGCATCTGGAAAATCTAATGCGTTGATGCTCGCGGATATATTAATTTACCTTTTTTATAAACGGATTCGACATTGTTGGATCCAAAATGATAAGGTAAAAACTGATAACTCGGCATATCCATTATCAATATATCTGCTTGCTTGCCCGCTTCCAGACTTCCTAATGTGTCACCCCGCTCAATGGAATGAGCTGCATTTATCGTAGCCGCAGTTATAGCTTCTGCCGGAGTCATTCTCATTTGCAAACAAGCTAAAGTGATGATAAACTGCATACTATCGCAATTACAGCTTCCCGGATTATAGTCGGTAGCTAAAGCAACAGCTACATCATTTTCGATCATGTCACGGGCTCGGGCATAGGTTTTCATGCCTAAGCTAAATATCGTTCCTGGCAATAAAGTTGCTACAACTCCTGCTTCAGCCATAGCTCTGATCCCCTCATCAGAAGCAGCCCCAAGATGATCGGCACTCACAGCGCCCATTTCAGCTGCCAGTTTTGCTCCACCAATCGGTTTGATCTCATCTGCATGCAATCTCAGCTTGAAGCCTAGCTCTTTGGCACGTGTCAAAATCCGTCGGGATTGTTCTATCGAATAAACATGTTCTTCGGTGAATATATCACAATATTCAGCCAAATCTAGCTTCTGCACTTTCGGCATCATCTCTTCAAGTAAGATACGAATGTATTCTTCTCGATTCTCTTTGTATTCGGTTGGAAATTCATGTGCACCCATAAATGTAGTGATGATATCAACAGGCATCTCTCTCTTCAGGCGGTTGATTACCTTAAGCATTTTTATCTCACTATCAGTGCTGAGCCCATACCCGCTTTTCGCTTCGATAGTAGTAGTGCCAGTAGAGATCATTTTGGCGATTCTTTTGGAAGCAAAAGCAAACAAATCTTCCTCAGAAGTTTCTCGAACTGCATTAATACTTGCTCTGATACCTCCACCAGTTTGAGATATCTCCACATACGATTTTCCCTGGATGCGCATTTCAAATTCATTTTCTCTAGTATGTACAAATACAGGATGAGTATGCGGATCTACAAAACCGGGCATAACTACTTTACCACTAACGTCAATGATTTCATCTGCTTCATATTTGGCACATATATTATTGCTTTTCCCAACTGCCAGGATTGTGCCATTCTGCACAGCTACTGCTCCATCTTCAATTATTCCAAGTTCACTCATTTGTTTCCCCACTCGAGGAGTGGCTGAACCTTTTAAAGTTATCAACTGTTTTGCATTTTTTATGATTAAATCCACTTTCATTATTGTCCTCCTAATTGAATTTGATAACGATTACATTATCCGCTTTCTTCACGACTATTCTAATAAATTCATTTTGAGATAATAGTGTTATTAATCAAGGAAAAATTTCGTGTTGTTTGCACTTTTGTTGTTTTATATGCATTATGAATCAATAAAAAAAGGCTTATTGGAGTCGGCGACCTACTCTTCCACACTGTTTC
>CAYSSJ010000023.1:0-32088 GCA_964433675.1 uncultured Candidatus Cloacimonadota bacterium | reverse complement strand
GACAGGGATGCAGTTTAGGGTTCTGAAGCTTGTCACACTGAGTAGCTTCGGCGTATGCCGGAGCGTATCGAAGTGTGAGTTGGTGCAAGAATAGCAAGATAATGTTGATTTGTTGAATCGTTGAGTTGTTGAATTGCCTGCCATGTGGAACCTGTCTGTTCCACTGTGGCCTGCCGTGTGGAACCCAGTCTGTTCCACTGCGGTAAAATTTCGTCAGGAATATTTCACTGGGGAAATTTGTTATTTACAAAAAACCCCTCTGACCGGCTGGCGCCGGTCTTCTCCCCTTACGAAGGGGAGCTAATACCCTTATCAGCAATGGGTTGTGTCCATATATTGTCCCCCTTCCCAAGCGGGATTAAAAGGGGGTTTTCACCCATTCATAGGGTTTCGCAAGCTCATCCTTTGCTATGATAAATTTCTGCTTCGCAGAAATACCGTTTTGGCAATTAGCATTTTGGTGATTGGTGCTTATTTGGAATTTGGTGCTTGGGATGTGGAATTTTAAAAACCCTATGCCTAAAGGCGCAGGCTATTATTTCGGTCATTGGCAAATCCCTCTCTCAGTCTCTTCTTCTTGCTTTTCATACTTCGATACGAAACTCAATTCGAAAGAAATTCTTAGAAGAATGAAATCTCGTTTCTACTCAGTATGACAATTTCTTATATCTATTAATTCCGGCGTAGCCAAATTCCTATCAATTCCGCGAACGAAGTGAGCAAATTCCTCTCTAAATCTCTGAGTCTAATTCTTCTATCACTCTGTGATCTCTGTGTTCTCTGTGGTTACTTTTTCCCTGTATTCTGTCTCCCGTATTCTGCATTCTCCCCCTCTCACTACTCTCCCCCCTGCCGAGCGAAAAACTATTATTGACATTTTTCTATCCTCAGAAAATAAGTATCCTAAAGCGATAGCTTGATATTGAGAGGTGAAAGATGAAAAAAGATTTTGTTAAGATTCTCAAATTGGATAACGAAGTAGAGGCACAGTTGATGAAAAACAGTCTGGAAGAGAGAAACATTCCTCATATGGTCCGCTCCTACCACGATTCAGCCTACGATGGTATCTATCAGTTTCAGAAAGGTTGGGGAGTGATATTAGCGCCGGAGAGTTTCAAAGAAGAGATCATGGAAATCTACAACGATATCCAACATCTGGACAATGAATAAAAAATATATCGGCGCTCTAGATCAGGGTACTACCAGCACCAGATTTATCGTTTTCGACCATCGATCGCAGATTATAGCATCTCAAAATCTTGAACATAAGCAGTATTATCCCCATGCCGGTTGGGTGGAGCATGATGCAGAGGAAATTTGGGAAGCTACCCGCTCGGTGATAAAACAAACACTATCCGATTCCGGTATATCCGGCGATGAACTGGCAGCGCTCGGGATCACCAATCAGCGCGAAACTCTGGTAGTATGGGATCCGCAAACCGGCAAGCCCTATCATCGTGCTATAGTATGGCAGGATACCCGTACAGACGAACTCTGCCAGAAGCTCAGTGACAAATATGGTGATGAGTATTTTCGCGATAAAACCGGCCTCCCACCAGCGACATATTTCTCCGGTCCCAAACTGACCTGGCTGCTTCAGAGTAATCCTCAGATTCGCAAAGCTGCTCAAAATGGGCGGGCTATCTGCGGAACGATAGATACTTGGCTACTCTGGCAGCTCTCCGGAGGAGCAAGTGGCGGAGTTCACTACACCGATATTACCAACGCCAGCAGAACTATGCTGATGGATCTGAAAAGTTTAGCTTGGGACGATGAGCTTCTGAAGATCATGCAGATCCCAAGTGAGATGCTGCCGCAAATCCGCTCTTGCAGCGAAGAGTATGCCCGCACTACAAAAGCCGGCATCTTTTCTACTGAGATCCCGATAGCAGGAATTTTGGGAGATCAGCAGGCAGCTCTGTTTGGTCAAACCTGTTTCTCTGTGGGTGAGGCGAAAAACACCTATGGAACCGGCTGCTTCTTGCTTATGAATACCGGCGAAAAACCGGTGTCTTCCAAATCTGGTCTGATCACTACAGCAGGCTACAAACTCGGCAAAGAGAAAGCGGTTTATGCACTAGAAGGTTCCATCGCTATGGCAGGTTCGCTGGTACAATGGTTTAGAGACAATTTTGGCTTGATATCTACCTCCGGCGAGATCGAGACTTTGGCAAGTGAAGTAGATGATAATGGGGGGCTCTATTTCGTACCGGCATTTTCGGGGCTGTTTGCTCCCTATTGGAATGCTCAGGCACGTGGTTTGATCATAGGATTAACTCATTACAATAACAAAAGTCATATAGCCCGGGCTATTTTGGAAGCTACCGCATTCCAGACCAAGGATGTGTTTGAAGCTATGCAAAAAGATACCGACATCTCGATACCGACACTCAAAGTAGATGGTGGGATGACGGTGAACCATCTGCTTATGCAGTTCCAGTCCGACCTGCTCGCTGTTCCGGTAATCAAACCGAATGTGAGTGAAACTACCGCTCTCGGCGCTGCTTACGCTGCCGGATTGGCAGTTGGATTTTGGGATTCGAAAGAAGCTTTGCGCAAAAACTGGATAGAAGAAAATCGTTGGCTTCCCAATATTGATGATAGCGAGCGGAAAAAACTGTATTCAAATTGGCAGAGAGCCGTAAAAAGATCATTAGATTGGAGGGATAGATGAGTTTGAAAGAGCATCATAAACCTTTCTCACATGAAGGTAACAAAGATATCGGCGTAGTAGTGATCCACGGATTTACGTCCACAACCTCGAGTGTGATGCCCCTGGCAGAAGCTTTTGCAAAAGAAGATTACCATGTGGAAGTTCCCACCCTGCATGGTCATGGCTCCGATTGGCAGGATCTAAACAAAATTACCTACCGACAATGGATTGAACAAGTGAGAGCTGCTTATTTCAAACTCGCTGAAAGAGCAGATCGCGTGTTTGTCTGCGGTTTATCTCTGGGTGGAACTCTCTCCCTTTATCTTGCCCAAAAATATCCGGCAATTTCCGGGCTAATCCTGATTAACAATGTCTGTATTCTCAAGAAACCGGGCTTGTTCTTCCTCCCCATCCTTCGCTTTATCATCCCATCCATACCCGGAATTGCTTCCGATATCAAAAAACCATTGAACAAAGAGATAGCATACGACCGCACCCCGCTGAAAGGTCTATATCAACTTGTCAAACTGATGCGTATCACCAGAAAAAAATTGCACCGCATCCACCAACCGGCTCTGATATTCAAATCCGTAGAAGATCATGTGGTGCCGATGGCAAGTGCCACTTATACCCTGAAAAAAATCAGGTCAACCGACAAGCAATTGATCATGCTGAAAGATTCTTACCATGTTGCCACTCTGGATAATGATGCCGAGAAGATTATCAAAAAAAGTATCGAGTTTATCAAACGCATCAGCAAGCAGGAGAATTGATGGCAGAGCTCGTAGTTATCAAAGCTGATATCACCAAAATCGAAGTTGATGCGATAGTGAATGCTGCCAATAATTCACTTCTCGGTGGCGGCGGTGTGGATGGCGCTATTCACAAAGCTGCCGGTGAGCAACTATTGGAAGCTTGCAGAAAACTAAACGGATGTAAGACCGGCGCTGCCAAGATCACTCCCGGCTTCAATCTCCCCTGCAAATGGGTGATCCATACTGTCGGTCCTGTTTGGCAGGGTGGCGACAAAGGTGAAGAAAAATTATTGAGAAGCTGTTATCAGAACAGTCTTGCTTTGGCACAGAAGCACCATATTCGTAGCATAGCTTTTCCGGCTATCAGTTGTGGCGTCTATGGCTACCCACCGGAGAAAGCCGTCAAAACAGCCGTTGCGGAAGTCAGAGAACAGATCGGTGACATGCCGCAACTTCAAACCGTTTATTTCGTCTGTTTCAATGATAACATTTTTCAGCTCTACGACAAAGAAGTGAAAGAACAAGTGAGGTAAAAATGATAGAAAGAATAATAACACCCGGGCAGAAGGACGACGAACTCGAATTCGATCGTAGTCTTCGCCCCAAGACTCTTGAAGACTTTATCGGTCAAGCCAGATTGAAGGAGATCTTGTCGATTACAATCGAGGCTGCCAAACAAAGAAAAGAACCGCTCGATCATATTCTATTCTATGGTCCTCCCGGTTTGGGTAAAACCACGCTGGCGCATATCATTGCCAACGAGATGAATGTGGATGTCAAGCTCAGTTCCGGTCCCGTAATGGAAAAAGCACCCGATCTTGCCGGCATCCTTACCAATCTTCAAAGAAGCGATGTCTTTTTCATAGATGAGATCCACAGATTGAACCATGTAGTGGAAGAATATATGTATCCGGCGATGGAAGATTTTGCTATGGAGATCATCATAGACAGTGGTCCTCGTGCTCGCTCTATCAAAATAGATATCGAACCGTTTACGCTGATAGGAGCCACTACCCGTGCCGGTTTACTTACCGCACCTTTGCGGGCGAGATTTGGGCTGGCTCTCCGGCTCGATTATTATGATGTGGAAAGCATCAAAAAGATCATCTGCCGTTCGGCAAAACTATTGGAGTTGCAAATTGACGCTGATGCCGTCAAGGAAATAGCTCGCAGAAGCCGCGGTACTCCCAGAGTAGCAAACCGGCTGCTCAGACGTGTGCGCGACTATGCTCAGATCAAGGGAGACGGTACCATCACCAAAGAGATGGCTCTGAGAGCACTCGAGCTTCTCAATGTCGATTTTGCCGGCTTGGATGATATGGACAAGCGTATTCTGATAACGATAATCGATAATTATCAAGGTGGACCTGTAGGTCTGAAAACGCTGGCTATAGCTGTAGGAGAAGATCCGGGTACATTGGAAGAGATCTATGAGCCTTATCTGATCCAACAAGGTTTTATGGATAGGACTGCGCAAGGGCGGAAAGCAACTCTGAAGTCGTACAAGCATTTCGGAATGAACCCGGAAGCAATGCAAACCGACCTATTCGAATAAATCTTCTCTTCCCGATCTCAAAGTTTACATAATCATAGCAGATCTTCTCTGCCTCTGCTTTTCAAAAATTCCACGATCTGCTTTACATTCTCCGCTTCCTCTTTGCTAGCGAGCAAGATCGCATCTTCCGTGTCGATAAGTACCAGATCTTTCACACCGAGCAGAGCGACGAATTTATCCGAGAATACCAGATTATCTTGGCTATTTAATGCCTTATGCTTGCAATTGAGCACATTGCCATCTTTATCTTTTGGGGAAGTATCATAAAGTGAACGCCAGTTGCCCACATCACTCCAACCATAATCTACCGGGATCATTGCTCTGTTTCCCGCTTTTTCCATGATTGCAATATCGACCGGCAATCTGGGCATATCTTTGTAAAAATGATCTATCTGAGTATAATAACCTTCCTGCTGCCACAAAGCTCTAATCTCGCTGAGCAGATAGACGATCTCCGGAACATGGCGCTCGAATGCTTTCCAGATAGTGCTGATATTCCAGACGAACATACCGCTATTCCAGTAGAATTTTCCACTATCTATATATTTTTGGGCTATTCCCAGATTGGGTTTCTCCACAAATTTCTCAACTTCAAATATATCGCTCTCTATTTTTTCTCCTTTTTTGATATAACCATACCCTGTAGCCGGATAAGTCGGCTTGATACCGAAAGTCACCACATAACCTTGTTTAGCTGCTTTCTGTCCGATATCCAAGCTTTGCAAAAAACTGGGTGTATCTTTGATAAGATGGTCTGCCGGTAATACCACAATCGTCTCGTCTTCTTCTACCCTCTCTTTGATATACAGAATACTAAGCGCTATACAGGGAGCTGTGTTCATACCGAAAGGTTCGATGATGACATTCTCTTCCGGCAATTCCGGGTGATATTCCCTTATCAGAGCGGCTTGCTCTGCTGCTGTAACTATGTAGATATCTTTCAAATCGACTTTGCCGTTCAAGCGCTCGATAGTAAGCTGCAGCATCGTTTGGGGAGATATCAGCTTTAGAAATTGTTTCGGTTTCTCTTTTCTACTCAGTGGCCAGAATCGAGTGCCACTACCACCTGCCATTATCAGAGCGATCATCTTTGACCTCCATTTTTATTATCTTCTTTTCTGAGATCTATCACAGCATAATCACGAGGGATGCTGATCTCAAAGACTTTATCTTCCAAGTCTATGTTATAGCTTTCTCCCGAGAGTCTGTATGTCACTTTGTTACCATCTGTTTCATAGATCTCTATCTGTTCGATCTCTCCGTTTCTCATCTCTACTTCTATTGTCTGTTCATCTGTTATCAGTCTCAAACCTCTGCCCTCTTCAACCGGAAAAATCTCTTTCTCCGATTCCTGCCAATAGTTTTTGATTATCTTCTCCGGTCGCAGTTCAAAATCGAATTCATCGGTTATCATAACCTGCTTGGAAGAAACATCAATAAGATACATGACATCTTTGTCTATTAGAAGCTTCTGTCCCTCCGGCTCGGAATATTGCAAAAGGAACCTATGGCTATCGTAAAATATTTTGCCTTTGGAAATCACGGTTCTATCTATAGTCTGCCAAAAGTTTATCTGTTCGAAATCACCTTGAAAAGAAATGATCTCAGCGTAGAAATCCATCACAGAATCGTAAATCTCATCTATCTCATCCGCAGCCAAGAAAACTATCGAACCGACAAGCACCACAATCATAAAGGCTTTTATCATACGTCTATTCCCATATCTCTAAGCTCATCTTGAGTTACCAAGACTTCACGCGGTTTACTGCCACTATATTTACCGACAATGCCATACTGCTCCAACAAATCTATCAATCTGCCGGCGCGGGCGTAACCGATCTTGAAATGCCTCTGCAACATAGATACCGAGGCAGTTTCCGATCTCACGATCACAGCAGCTGCTTCGGGAAGCAACTCATCATCATAATTATTGATATTCATCCCCCCTTTTTTCTCTTCCGGTTCAAAAGTGATCTCCTCTTCCGGCTTAGGCTGCGTTTTCAGGTATTCGATCAGTTTTTTCACCTCATGTTCGGAAACATAAGCACCATGCATGCGGATAGGATATCCCTTATCCGCTGGTAGAAAGAGCATATCTCCTCTTCCGAGCAACGTCTCTGCTCCGTTCATATCCAAAATAACTCGTGAATCTATTTTGTTGGAAACTTGGAAGGCAACTTTGGTGGGGAAATTCACTTTGATAAGACCTGTCAGAACTTGGGCTGTAGGTTTCTGCGTAGCCAACACCAGATGGATACCGATAGCGCGCGCTTTTTGTGCCAACCTGGTAAGATTTCGCTCCAGATCTTTACCGGAAGACATCAACATCAGATCGGCAAGTTCGTCTATCAATACAACGATAAAAGGCAGTGGTTTTTCATCACTATCGTCTTGCTTCGCTTTTTTGTCTCGAAGCTGCTTATTATAAGATTCCAGATCACGGGAATGAACACTCTGCAAAAGCTCGTAGCGTCTTTCCATTTCGGTGACACACCAATTCAGCACTGTCATCGCCTCTTCCGGACTGGAAACCACTTTCTGAATCAGGTGCGGAATATCTTCATAACGTCTCAATTCTATCCGTTTGGGATCTATCATCACAAAACGTACTTCCTCCGGTGTGGTATTGAAAAGATAGGAACAGATCAACGCATTTATGCAAACACTTTTTCCCGAACCGGTCGTACCTGCTATCAAGAGATGTGGCATAGCTGCCAGATCAGTTACGGTCGGATTACCCGACACATCTTTGCCGAGTGCAAAAGTCAATTTACTCTTTGATTTACGAAATTCTTGCGAGAGTAGAATGTCCTTCAGATAGATGATGTTACGCTGCTTGTTCGGCACTTCGATACTGACCACACCTCTTTCGGTTACCGGTGCTACTCTTATACTCTGTGCTTTGATAGCCAGAGCCAAATCTCCCGAAAGTGAATTTATCTTGTTCACCTTCACACCTGCAGCCGGCTCCAGCTCGTATTGCGTGATTATCGGACCGACATTTACATTGATAACCTTAGCTTTTACGTCGAATTCGGATAGCTTGCTCTCCAATAGTTCACTGGTAACCAATGTCTGTTTCTGCAGCTCTTTTCTATCTGCGGTACTTTCGGGGCTATCGTCCAAAAAGGCTTCCGGAGATGGTATTTGGTAAACATCAACAGAACCGCTCGCACCCACATCTTTTTGGTTAGTGTGAGTGACCGGCTGTTTTTGAGTAACCGTAGGTTTCTTTTTTGTATCTTTTTTGGTCAGATTGTCTTTGATCTTCGGTTTCTTCTCTTTAGTCTTTTTCACCGGTTTCTTTTTCTTCTCTTTTTGCGGATGCTTCCTGCCGGACTTGAACAGTGAGAACATGAATTTGAACATGGCGCGGATGGTAGATATCTCGAATATCACCACCAAACTGGTAAGTATCAGAGCAATGGAGATCAATAGCGCACCTGTATAGCTAAAGATCCTTTCGAAAAACACGACTACATAGATCGGCACTATCCCGTGAGCTTGTATTCTTTCGGGATCTATCAGCAATATGAACATATTCAGAAACAAAGCTAACACCACGAAACTAATGATCTTGAAGGTGAATTTTCTCTCCGGTTTCAAAAATACCATCGAAAACCCGATCAAAGCGAGGATAATAAGCCAGGCGATGCTAAGAAATCTGCCGAAGACTACATGCGCCCAATAGGCAGATAATGCACCAAAAATCCCGATCGGATTATAAAGCTCGGGAAAGTCTAACCTTACAATCTGGGAGAATGAAAGTTCCGCATTCTGGATAGTAAGATAATCGTAGATGATCAGATCATATTTGTCCAATACTGCTATCAATAACAGAACCGAAGCGAGTAGGATAACTAATCCCACTATTACAGTCGATGTCTTCTTCTTATTTTTCATGAGCCCTTCTTTCACACATTAAACCTTATGATCAGCACATCTCCATCCTGAACTTGGTAAGTTTTACCTTCCAAGCGGATGAGCCCTTTTTCACGCAATGCTTTCTCGCTGCCGTATTTTACCAAATCTTCATATTTGAAACATTCGGCACGGATGAAACCGCGGGCGAGATCGGTGTGGATCTTCTCCGCTGCATCCAGTGCAATCATCCCTCGTTTTATCGTCCACGCATGAACTTCCTTTTCTCCAACCGTAAAGAAACTGATAAGCCCCAAAACATCATAAGATAGAGCTGTCAGGCGATGACGTGCTGAACGCTCAATCTCATATTCACGTAAAAACTCTGCTCTATCCTCATCAGAGAGATCAACAAGATCCATCTCCAATTTCCCGGCAAATTCTATCGCGGAATATTCAGCCGGGACTATATCTCTCAGCGCTTTATCATGACTATAATTCTCTTCACCCGAATTTACGATGACCATGGCCGGTTTTTTGCTCAGAAACTGAAACCCTTTTAATAGTTTCTCTTCTTCCTTGTCGAAGTCCAAACAGCGCAAGCTCTTGCCTTCCTGTAGAGCATCGTTGCATTTAACCAGCACTTTTTCTTCTAACATCAGTTTGGTATCTTTTATACCGCGCTTTTTGCTGAGTTCTATCTTATCCAGCCGCTTCTCGGTTGACATCATATCAGAAAAGATCAGCTCTGCTTCTATAGTCTCCAGATCTTTCGTCGGTTGCAGCGGTTCAGTTTGGAAATCTGATGCGAAATTTCTGAGTACGATAGCCAGAGCATCAGCAGTTTTCAACAATGCAATACTGCCGGGCGGAAAGATATCTTTGTCATGATGTTCTCTATCTATCCCGCAGAGATCGAGATATTCGATAGTGGGATAGACTGTTTTTTTTGGTTTATATATTTCTACCAGTTTATCTACCCGCTCGTCATTTATCTGCACAGTTCCCAGATTCGTTTCCTGATTTGGCGCAAAGGGATCCGTATCTGCATGTAACCCTGTAAGTGCGTTGAATATGGTTGTTTTGCCTGATTTATCCAAGCCAATCAATCCAATTTTCATCTATTTATCCTTTTTTTTAGTTCTCCGATCTCACGTGGGGTCATTGGGCGCCACATTCCGCGTGGTAATTTGCCCAGTTTTACCGGTCCGATTTGTAATCTTTTCAGCTCCAGCACTTTGCTTCCAACCGCTTCTATCATTCTCCTAATCTGCCTGTTCTTACCTTCGTAGATCACCATTCTTAGCCGCATCGAGCCCGGTTTGCTCTCCTTGTAGTGTACTTGAGCCGGTAGCGTTTTTTTACCGTCTAATACAATTCCTTTCCTCAATTTATCAATCTGCTCAGAATTCAAATTATCGGCAACAACGACTTTATATACTTTCGGTATTTTATGGGTAGGATGCATTAGCTTATTTGCCAATTCACCATCGTTTGTCAGGATCAAAAGCCCCTCTGAATGATAATCCAACCTGCCGACCGCAAAGACTTTTTCGGCCAGATCGGGGATAAGTTCGAATACAGTCTTTCTGCCAAATTGTTCATCTTTGGAGACTATGTATTTAGGAGGCTTGTTCATGATCAGATAATATTTATCCTGTTCCGGTGTCAGCTTTTTCCCATCCAAGCAGACGGTATCTTTATCTATATCCACTTGTGTGGATAGATCATCTGTAATTTTACCGTTCACGCTCACTCTGCCTGATTCGATGTATTTCTCTACACTCCGACGGGAGCCGAGTTCGCACATTGCCAAATATTTGTTCAGTCTTACCATTGTTCCAGACTTTCTCGCAGTATCATCTCATAGAGATCGAGTATGATAGCGCTTTGAGCCTGCTCTTCAGAGGCATAAGTGCTAGTGGGGTCGGTAGCGGAATAGCGTTCGCTTAGTACCAACGATTGTTTCTGCCAGAGTATCTCATTGCGTACCAGATCCTCAAATGTGATCTTAAATAGGATCTGCACCTCATATTCTTCCGCACCTTCATCTGTATAGCGAACAATTGAGTTCGAATAGTCCAAAATCTCACCTTCCAATATACAATCGGGCGATTGCGTGACGATATTCAATCTGCTATCTCGGATAAAAAGGTTGGATATTTCATTATACAGTTTTTCTTCCAATCCATGTTCAACTGTATTGTTATCGAAAGTTTGGATAGAAATAGTTTTCAGATGCGTTTGTCCGGTTGAATATACCGAATAACTACATGCCGTAATTACAATTACGCTCATCATTATAAAGATTTTTTTCATAGTTATACCAAAAGATATCTGCAATTTCTGTCAAGAAAATACTCGTTCTGCTTGACAAAAAATAATGCTGACGTAAAAAATAGAACAAAAATATTTTTAAAAGGAGATGCTATGACGAAGAAGTTATTTACTGTTAATCAAGCTGCTAATTATCTGAAAGTCACCGATTCGGTCGTCAAAGAGATGATCAAAGGCAATGTTTTCAATTCTATAAAAAAGGGGAACACCCAATATATAGAAGTGGCGGAAGTAGAAGAGTGGCTGAACAACCTGAATGAACGTGAGGTAGAAAAACTGGCCTTACAACGTTCAGTCTGCCGTTTTTCAGACTATTTCTCTCCCAAGAACATTTACCTTGATTTTCATGCCGAGAACAAATATGAGGCAATTGCCGCTATGTCCAAAAAAGCAAAAGAACTGAAACTGGTAAAAGACCACCGTTGGTTATATCAGGTTGTAGTTGCCCGCGAGGAGCTGGTATCTACAGCGATCGGTAAAGGTGTGGCATTGCTCCACCCACGTCATTTTCATCCTAATAAGGTAAAGAAACCTTCTATTTTGTTCGGACGCTCTTCGGATGAGATAGAATTTGATGCTCTGGACAATCAGCCGGTCGATATATTCTTTATGTTATTGCTACATAACGACATGCAGCATCTCTTCTCTATATCTTACATCTCAAAATTCTTGATGAAAGAGGCGAATCTTAATATTTTGAAAAACTCTCAAAACAAGGATGAGATAGTTAAAGCATTAACTGACAAGGTATTAGACAAATAACATGTCAATTATTCAGAGACGTTTCACGTGAAACGTCTCTCTCTTTTTTCAACCATCTAAAAGCATTATCGTAATTGTTATTCGCATTCCAGAGCATAAAGCCTTCTGCACCTCTATCTTTGATAGCCTGAATCTGGGCAAATAAGTAGGGAGCGGTGAAATTTACCCTCCAGCTAAATGCTTGAATATAGGGAATGACTTTACAGTTTTCAACAGCATATCTCTGTGTCAGTTTTGTACCTTGATACATCAGATAATACGGTTCGTTCTTCATCTCTTCCCGATTACTGAAATTATCGGCAAAATGAGAAGAGTAGATCATCGGATGTACCGAATCTAGATATTTGGTCATCAATGCTATATCCTGACCGGTCTGCCTGATATCGGCTGGATTCTGCCAAGCGGTGATCGCAAATATGTCTGCTGTCAGATCCACTCCGTGTGAAGTGCAGATCACCTTCGCCTTTTTTACAAAATCTTCGATGATGTCTCGTTGCTCCCTGAAGACATAAGTGCTGTCTTGTTCCAATCTAAATTGATCTTCAATCTGAAAATAGAAAAGAGCGTTTTGCACATCACCTTGGGTCGGAAAACGTACATAATCCATCTGGATCTCATCGACACCACTAGATGCCACTCTCTCTATAATGCGTAGATTATCATACTGCACTTCCGGATGTGAAGAATCCAGCCATGAGGGCGTGCCTCCGCTTTTCTCTATCCACGGACTACCATCTTCCCTGATCGGTCGGAGATAGAGTCTCTCTTGGGCGGTGTATTGATCGTGAAAGATGACAATGCGGGCAACGGATCTCATATTACGTTTTCTCAATCTATTGGATATATTCTTGATATTGAGTCTTGAAACTACTCTGGCATCCTTTTCCCCTTCATAGGTACGATAATCGAAAAAAATATCTCCGCGCATATTTTTTAAGTCGAACACTACCGAATTTATACCGGCAGCTTCGGCCGAGTCCAAAATAGAGGAGAATCTACGGGACGCTACTGTATAACCGCTCAGATAAACTCCACGGGTGAATTCTTCACTCCTCTTAGTGGGTTGATAATCATCCAGAATGATATCTTCCAGATCAAGCAGAACATTGGCATAGACTTCATGGACAGCGAGGGCTTCTATTGCCGGCTTTTCCATTTCCTGATAATTGCAAGCGGATAAGAATAGAAATGTGACTGATATCATGAAAGCTATGGTGATGTATATTGTACGCATTACTTATTCTGCTGTTCGAACTGAGATGCGGGTCAGTGCTCTTTTCAGGGCGCTATCAGCACGGCGGAAATCTATATCTTCCTTATCGCTCTGCATCCTTTTCTCTGCTCTTTCTTTCGCTCTTTTTGCTCTTTCTATATCTATCTCATCTTCGCGTTCGATAACATCACAAACTATGCTCACACCATTATTCTCCACTGTCACAAAACCGTCATGGATGGCATATTTTTCCGCTTTCTTTTTATCATGATAGAGATACAATAGCCCCGGTCTTATTTTAGTTATCATCGGTGTATGCTCCGGTGCTATACCGAAATCTCCCTCAACTCCGGGTATGATAACATGGGCAAACTCACCCATCACCTTGGTTTTATTCGGCTGGATTATACTTACTGCTATTTTATCCATCTTTCTTCTTCAATTTTTTTGCTTTTTGTTCAGCTTCTTCTATATTACCCACATAGAGAAAAGCTTGTTCTGGCCATTCATCACAATTACCTTCCAGGATAGTTTTGAATCCTTCGATCGTATCTTTGAGAGGGACATATTTTCCCGGTGTATTGGTAAATTCTTCTGCTACGAAGAATGGTTGGGAGAAGAATCTTTCTATCTTGCGAGCGCGGTTGACCGTAATCTTATCCTCGTCTGAGAGCTCATCCATGCCCAATATGGCGATAATATCTTGCAGATCTTTATATTTTTGGATAATTCTCTGTGTTTCACGTGCAACATTGTAATGTTCATCACCGATAATTTTCGGGTCTAGTATCCTACTGGTGGACTGCAATGGATCTACCGCCGGATATATACCCAATTCCACAATTCTTCTGGAGAGAGCTGTAGTAGCATCAAGATGCGTAAATGTTGTCGCAGGTGCGGGATCGGTATAGTCGTCCGCGGGCACATATACTGCTTGAACCGAAGTAATAGAACCATCTTTGGTAGAGGTGATCCGCTCTTGCAGTTCTCCCATCTCTGTCGCCAAAGTAGGTTGATAACCCACTGCAGATGGCATTCTACCCAATAGCGCTGACACTTCTGACCCAGCTTGGGTAAAACGGAATATATTGTCTATGAATAATAGCACATCCTTTTTGGATACATCCCTGAAATATTCGGCGATCGTCAAACCACTCAGTCCGACTCTCTGTCTTGCTCCCGGCGGTTCGTTCATCTGTCCGAATACCAAGACGGTTTTATCGATCACGCCGGAATCTGTCATCTCCAAGTAAAGGTCATTACCCTCTCTTGTTCTCTCTCCGACGCCGGAGAAAACAGAGTAGCCACCATGTTCAGTAGCCATATTGCGGATCAATTCTTGGATGATAACGGTCTTCCCCACACCGGCACCGCCGAATAAGCCGATCTTTCCACCTTTGGAATACGGTTCTATCAGGTCTATCACCTTGATCCCTGTTTCCAGGATCTCTTCTTTGGTAGTCAGGTTTTCGTATAAGGGAGCTTGTCTATGGATGGGGAATCTCTCTTTTGTCTTGATTTCACCTTTTTCATCAATCGGTTCACCGATGACATTCAATACTCTGCCCAGCACTTCTTCACCTACCGGAACAGAGATAGATTCTCCCAGATCGATCGCTTTTTGTCCTCTTATCAGTCCATCGGTAGAGTCCATTGCCACTGTTCTGACCACATTTTCGCCAAGGTGCAACTGAACTTCACAGATCAGATGTCCTCCCTCTTCATATTCTATTTTGATAGCATTGTGAATGGCTGGTAATTTTCCTTCGGGGAACTGCACATCCACTGTCGGTCCTATAATTTGAATTATTTTACCTTCAACCATAGATCTTCCTTTATCCTTTTTAATTATTCATTGCTTCTGCGCCGGATGATATTTCGATTATCTCTTTGGTAATCGTAGCTTGGCGCATTCTGTTGTATTGCAAACTCAATTTATCTATCATTTCGATAGCGTTTTCGGTAGCGGAGTCCATAGCTGTCATTCTGGCACCCTGTTCCGCTGCCGATGATTCGAGCATGATCCGCCATATCTCTACATTGATATACTTATTCCCCAATTCTTCGATAATGGTATCTTCATCTGGTTCATAGACGAAATCTGTCTGCGGATGTTCTTCTTCGGGGGGTAAGATTGGCAAAAGCTGCTTGACAACGATATTCTGCTGGATAGCAGATTTGAATTCATTGTAGATCACCTCGATTTTGGCATATCCTTCATCAAGGTACAATTCAATGATCTGCTGAGCCACTTCTTTGGATACGGTAAAGTCCATTTCGTTAAAAAGATCCAGATACGAATCTATGATGGGGAGATCGAGTTTCCTTAGGAATCTATATCCCTTGGTTCCCAAGCAGATAGTGTCAACTTTACCGTTCTTTTCATAATATTCTTTCGCTTTTCTTATGATATTTGAATTGAACGATCCGCACAATCCTCTATCGGAGGTAACTATTATTACCGCCTTTTTACCTTCTTCTCTCTGTTTGATAAGTGGATGGACAGATGCGATATTCTTATGTTTGATCAGTTGGATCATCTTACTGGTCTGATCCGCATAGGGACGCGCTTTTACGATCGTCTCCTGGGCGCGGCGCATTTTGGCTGCTGCGACCATTTTCATGGCATTGGTTATCTGCTTTGTACTTTTAATACTTTCTATTCTGGATTTCAGATCTCTTATAGTTGCCATAATATCCTATTTTAGAATTTCTTTAGAACCCTTTTGCATACATTGTGCATCTCTTCTTTGATCTCATCTGTCATCTTCTCGGTTGCCAATTTCTTCATCAGCTCTTTGTATTCCAATTCGAGTGTAGAATATAGTTCTTCTTCTACTTTCTTCACCTCTTTCATTTCTATCTTGTCCAAATAGCCCTGATTTGCCATGAATATTATCATGATCTGCTTGGCTACCGGTAGCGGAGCATACTGATCTTGTTTGAGTATCTCTATCAGCCGTTCACCACGGCGTAATTGAGCTTGAGTAGATTTATCCAGATCGGAGCCGAATTTAGCGAAAGCTTCCAGTTCAGCATATTGAGCCAAATCGAGCCTGAGCTGACCCGTAACTGCTTTCATAGCTTTTAGTTGCGCATTACCTCCCACACGAGAGACAGAAAGTCCCGCATTGATCGCCGGTCTGATTCCTGAATAGAACAATCTGGAACTCAAATAGATCTGCCCGTCAGTAATAGATATCACATTTGTGGGAATATAAGCGGAAATATCATCTGCTTGAGTTTCGATGATCGGTAGAGCGGTCAGAGAACCGCCACCTTCTTCATCGCTCATTTTTGCGGCTCTTTCCAGCAATCTGGAATGAAGGTAGAATACATCACCCGGATAAGCTTCCCTTCCCGGTGGTCTCCTGAGCAGCAAGGAGAGTTCACGATATGCTGCCGCATGTTTGGAGAGGTCATCATAGATCAGAAGTGAATGCTTACCTTGATCTTTGAAATACTCACCCATCGTACAACCGGCATAAGGTGCCAGATAAAGTAGAGAAGGCGCGTCTGAGGCAGCTGCACAAATGATGGTGGTATATTCCATAGCATCATTCATCTCCAAGATACGAACTATTTTGGCTATGGATGATTTCTTCTGCCCGATAGCCACGTAAAAACAATGCACATCGGAATCTTTCTGATTGATGATAGTGTCTATAGCGATAGCAGTTTTTCCGGTCTGTCTATCACCGATAATAAGCTCTCGTTGCCCTCGCCCGATCGGGATCATGGAGTCTATCGATTTTATACCCGTCTGCAGCGGTTCTTTCACCGGTTGTCTTTTGATGATACCGGAGGCTTTTTTTTCTATATGCCGATATTCGGCAGCTTTGATCTCTCCCTTGCCATCTATCGGCTGACCTAATGGATTCACCACTCTGCCGAGCAAGCCTTCACCGGTAGGAACTTGCAATATTTTCTTGGTTCTCTTTGCCAGATCACCTTCTTTGATCTTGGTGGACTCACCGAATATAATACAGCCGACATTGTCCTCTTCCAAGTTCAATGCCATACCGACCACATTACCGGGAAATTGGATCATCTCGCCGGCTAGGACATTGTTCATGCCAAAAACTCTGGCAATACCGTCTCCGACTTGGACTACTCGTCCGGTCTCATTAATATCGATATCAAATGTAAAATTATCGATTTTTTGCTTTAATATCGCGCTTATCTCTTCAGGTTGGATCTTCATACTGACCTCGATTTTTCCATTTCTTTTATTGATACAAAACGTACTAAATTATTCTTTATAGAACCATCTATCAGGATAGATGGAGTTTCTGCTACGAATCCGCCGATGATCTCGGCATTGTATTTTATCTGAAAGAACACATTCTTTCCGGTAATATCAGCGATGATTTTTCTGATTTTCTCTATCGTTTCTTCCGTATGTTCTTGAGCTAATGTTAGCATTACTTTCACTCGTCCCTGCTCTTGATAGATCATATATTCCAAAGTTTGAATGGTAGGCAGCAATATATGAGCCTTATGCTTTTCTACGATTATTCTGAGAAAATTGTTCCAAATATGTTTGAAATGCAATTTTTCTGCCAGCATATCAGCTAATTGATATCTTCTTTCCGGTTTCATCAGATATGAATCCATTTTGAAGATAATTTCCGGCTGTTCGGCAAACATCTTTTCCAACAACATTAGATCATCCAAGAGCCGATTTAGTTCCTTCTTAGGAACATTCTCTAAGATTGCCAAGGCATATCTTTTTGCTATCAGTCGCTGCTTCACCGGCTACTCCGCTCAGATAGAAGCTGATTTATCAGTTCTTCATCACTTTTTTTATCCATTTTCTTTTGGATGATTTTTTCGGTTAGTGATGCGATAAGAGAACCGAGTTCACCCTCCAGATCTTTCATCGCTTTTATTTTCTCTTGTCCGAGCTGTTCTTCTGCTTCCTGCAGAATCTTTTTCTCTTGATTTTTGGCAGTTTTCAGGATTTCATAAGCTTTGTCTTCTGCCTCTTTTTGAGCTTTTTTCTTCAATTTTCTGATATCTTCGGCAGATAACTTTAGTTCTTCATCCTTCTTTTTTACCAGAGTCTCAGCTTCCTCTTTCGCCTTTGCCGCCTGCTTCATGTCCTCATCGATCTTATTCTGCCTCTGTTGCAAAAATTTTTGGATCGGTTTGTATAGCAGTTTATTCAGGATCAGCAACAGCAGGATGAAATTCAGTATTACCAAAACCAGCGAATAATCAATAGCAATCATTTTCTCTCCATTTTTGGGAAATTTAGGTTGAGAATATCAGCAACAAAGCTATAACCAATGAGTAGATACCTGTTGACTCGGATACAGCCTGACCAACCAGCATTGTTCGTGTTATCAAGCTGGCATTTTCGGGTGATCTGGCTATACCTTCACACGCTTTTCCTCCGACGAAACCCTGTCCAATTCCGGGTCCCAGTGCACCTATTCCCATGCAGACACCGGCTCCCAAAAGAGCAGCTGCCCGAGCTATAATTGAAAATTCCATTTCTTCCTCCAATTTATTATTTTAAATCGCATACATCAACAAAAACGCAATAATAAGCGCATAGATGGCGGTAGATTGAGATACCGCCGCTCCTAAGAACATTGTTCGTATTATTTTCATCTTTTCACCGGGATACCTTCCCAGCATATCGTTGGCTTTACCTGTCACATTCCCGATTCCTATACCGGGTCCAATCGTGCCTAGTCCCATCACGATCCCAGCGGCAAAGAAAGCAACTGAACGCAAAATAACCATATTCACAGAGATATCCGGCGTTTGATCGGGAGTAGAATACAATAACAATAATGAGATAAGTAACGCAAAGATTGCGGAAGTCTGTGCCAGAGCTTGTCCGATCAGCATATTGCCCATGATCGTATTGGCATGTCTCGGCATCCTGCCGATCGATTTACACGCTTCCCCCCCGCAATGTCCGGCTCCGTAAACCGGTCCTATACAACCAATACCGATAGCCAAAGCTGATCCTAACATAGCAGCGAAACTAAACCAGCCACCTTCCGGGCTGACAACACCACCGTATAGTAGAAGTAAGGCTATCACTAATGAGAAAATACCGCCGGTTCCGGTAGCTGCCTGACCGATAAGCATCGACCTGAATAAATTATCATAAGCTTTCGGTTGTCTCATCAGAGCGGAATTTGCTTCACCGGCTATATAACCTGTACCTATACCGGAAGTCACCGACGCTATTCCCACACTGAGAGCTGCGCCCAAAAAAGAGGATACATACAATAATTCAACACTCATGCTTTACTCCACAATCTCTACACTAATATATGTTAGGGCTAACATAGTGAACACAAACGCTTGTAGTGTTCCCACGAATAATCCAAAAAAGAGTTCCAATCCGATAGGTAATATCACAAATTTGACCAATGATGATACCACAAGGATTATGATAGATCCACCGAGGATATTTCCAAAAAGACGGAAAGATATAGAGACCGCCTTAGATATTTCACCAACGACATTCAGAGGTGCCAAAGGAGCTATTGGTTCAGCATAGCCTTGCAGATACTTTAGTATTCCCTTCTTCTTTATCCCCATATAATGAACTAACGAAACAGCCATGATCCCCAATCCCAAAGGCACATTGAGGTTCTGGGTGGGAGCAAAAAATCCGGGGATAGGTATCATACCGGTAATATTGCACAAAAATATGAAAATAAAGAGCGTAAGGATATAAGGAGTGAAATGCAAATATTTCTTACCCAACATATCGGCTACGAAATCTTCGAAAAATTGGTAGAACTGTTCGAACAGGATCTGAGACTTGGACGGTTTTTTGGATACTCGTTTATTGACAAGATAGGCGATAATGATCAGGATCAAGTCTATGAACAATATCATTCTGAGTAGTCTAAAAGTATTGATGGCGCTGGCTTTACCGAAAATCTTGGCAAAAAAGGAGTATAATCGCTCGCTTCCGTATATGTGAGCTACATCTTCGCTTTTTTCAAAGTATTCGTCCGGTTGAAAAGCCCACGTGATCTCATCCTGGAGATCGTATGGTGTCTCTTGGTGACGGATGACGAATTTACCTTGCTCAAACCCGATCTCCAAAGTCCGGTTCAATCCTCCCGATACAATCACCAAGATGATCTGAACGATGAATATTATTATAAAAGCTTTTTTTATAGAGCTTTTATTGCTCTTCATATTCAATATCCCCATTCTTCTCTTTTTTCACAGCTCTACGATAGATTTCGTAGGCAAAAATCACTATCTGGCTGGAGAGCAATCCTGCTCCAAAGATAATGATCTCCGGTCTGATAAATTGGATGACTAAGATCGCATAAACTACCAGTGCGAGGAATCTGTAGGTGTTACTTTTGATAGCAAACGTCTTTGCTCTTCCCCCATCCAAGTCCAAGCTCTGCTTCACACTACGAGATAACCACCAGAAATAACCGATACTGGCGATTGAGCCTGTTATCCACCCTATAGATATTTTATAAAACCATGGCAAAGTCAAAATTGCTGGTATGTTTGTCAAGCAAATTATCCGGATGATCTTTGCTATATACCTTTCTGTGTTCATACAAGAAATTCAACTATCTTGATAAAATCTTTTCAGCAACCTATGCGCTGCCAGTCCGCCGGACAATATCCCCAAAGCAACGCCGACAACCAATAAAATGCCACCGGTTTCCAATTGACGCTCTAGATACAGAAATATGAAAAAAAACAGTAAGATACAGATGATCACGGTCAAACCCAACTGGGTAACTATCCAAATATTTTTGAGGATAACTTTGATCTGACTATTCGGATCGTTCTTTTTCATTCTCTCTCTTTTTGACGCCGTTCATGGTGCTGGTTCCGTTAAATTTAGCGCCGGAATGTATCATCAGCGTCTTAGCTACCACATCACCGTTCACATTAGCTGTTTTATCCAATTCCAAGACTTCTTTGACGGAGATGTCACCTTTTACTTTGCCGGAGACAAGACATTCTTGGGCAATAATATCGGCATTTGCTTTGCCGGACACACCGACAGCCACAAAACCTTTGGCTTCCAATCTGCCTTCTATCTCCCCATCTACCCGGATACCTCCATCTACATAGAGCTCACCTTTGAATCTACTACCTTTACCGATTATGGTCGATAATTCTACGGTTTTATTCTTTTTCATACGTCATCTCCCAAATATCATTTTTTTATTTCAAATACAACATCGGATCTACTTTTTCGTCTTCTTTGTGTATCTCGAAATGCAGATGCGGGGCAGTGCTCGTGCCGGTACTGCCTACCAAAGCGATTACCTGCCCTTTTTCTACCAGCTCTCTGGTAGATACCAAAGAAACTGCCAGATGAGCATACATGGTGGTATAACCGTTGAAATGATCTATCTTCAGTACTTTCCCGAAATATTTATCTTCGAATACCTCTGTTACTTCTCCAGAGGCGGCGGCTACTACTTCCGTACCCATCGGTGCTGCCAGATCGATGCCCGGATGAGCTTTGGAAAACTTCTGACTGACGGCATAATCTCCCTTGATCGGCATCAGGTCGGGTAAAAAGCGCTCCTTTTGTTCACGGGATGATAGGTTTTCATACAATTCTTCACCGGAGAAAGTATCTGCTTTTTCACTTTCTGATAGATAATTTTCAAAGAGTTTCTCCAAATCGCTATCCCGCGTCTGGCTTACTTCTACTCCAAGCTCTTGGTGCATCCCTTGCGAGAGGTAATCTACATATTCGGAATACATCTGCATCTGTAGCCGATATTGAGCTGCTTTGGCTCTCTCTTTCATATAAAGATTGATAAAAATCGCATTCGAGATCACGAAGATCAGAAGCAAGGCTAAGATCAATCTATTCATTTTTCTCCAACAAACGCTTCAATATTTGCCTAAACTCTTCTTCGGATGAGTAGTAAAAACTAACTTTACCGCTGCCATTCTTATCATCTATCTTCACCTTACAGTCGAAACTATCTGCCAAGGTCGATTCGTAGTTCACTATATTTTCGTTTGCCGGTTTTTCCTTTTTGGGACGTACGATCATGCCGGTTTTATTAATCCTTTTAGCTTCTTCTTCCGCTTTTCGAACCGAGAGCGATTTCTTCACAATATAGGCGGCAAATTCGTCTCGCAGTTTATCATCTACCTGCAAAATAGCTCTGGCATGACCGGGAGAGAGCTTGTTTTCCATAATCAAAGTTTTGATGTTGTCGCTCAGCTTCAAAAGTCGGATAAAATTGGTAACTGTGGCTCTATCTTTGCCTACCAATTCTGCTATTTGAGTATGGGTAAGCTCGAATAATTCATTTAGCTCGGAATATGCCAAGGCCTGTTCGATTGCATTCAAATCCTCACGCTGGACATTTTCTATGATAGCGAACTGCAATTGTTCGCGCTGAGAAACACTTCTAATGATTACCGGTATATCTTCGAATCCGGCGAGCTTGGCTGCTTCCAACCTTCTCTCCCCGGCGATAAGTTCATAGTTGGAATCATCCTTTTTAGTTACTATGATAGGTTGGATAATACCGTTCTCTTTCAATGATTGCGCCAATTCTTGCAATTTATCCTGATCGAATCTCTTTCTCGGTTGATACCGATTGGGCACAATCTGATCGATCTTTATGGTGGTGATGCCGGTAGTTCGGTCGGTAGATTCGGGAACCGTATTTATCAATGCATCTAGTCCTCTTCCTAATCTTGTCATCTTGCCAATACTTCCTTTGCTAAATCTAAATACCCTTTAGAGCCGGTTGATGTAACATCATAATGAAATATCGATTTGCCGAAACTCGGAGCTTCACTCAGTTTTACACTTCGGCTGATTATCGTCTCGAATACTTTTTCCTGAAAATAGCGTCGCACTTCTTTGGCTACTTGCAAAGAGAGGTTCAGCCGTCTGTCATACAAAGTAAGCACAATACCCAAAATATTCAGGTTCGGATTGAGGTTCTTTTTGATCAATCTTATCGTATTGATAAGTTGGCTTACTCCCTCCAGAGCAAAGTATTCACATTGGATGGGAATGATAACATCGGTAGATGCGGTAAGTGCATTTACCGTCAGTAATCCCAATGATGGCGGGCAATCTATGATCACATATTCATAATCAGAAACGATAGGACTGATAATCTCTTTGAGCTTATGTTCGCGGGAGTATTCTCTGACCAATTCGATTTCCGCTCCGCTGAGATCTATATTGGATGGTATAACGAAGAGATTTTCCACCTCTTGAACATTTCTGATGATCTCTTCTGTCTTTGCATTTCCGATAAGAGCTTCGTAGATATTCGGTTTCTTGCTTTCCGCTCCAATACCGCTGGAGGCATTACCTTGCGGATCAAAATCTATCAGGAGCGTCTTCTTCTCATAAATTGCCAAAGCTGCGGCCAAGTTTATGGCTGTGGTGGTCTTCCCCACACCCCCTTTTTGATTAACTATCGAGATAATTTTAGCCATACATACACCCTTCGCTTACTTTTTTGATAATGACCATCTTCCTCGTTCCAACAGCGGGATGATCAACATTGTGTATTGTTCTGTTCTCAAATTGCCATACATCATCCAACTGTTTGCTTTTGTACAAAAGCAGATAACCTGAAGCAGAGAGCAGGTTCATCAGTTTCTCCCTGTATCTGCTTTCGATTCGTACCGATCTGCATACGATAACATCAAAATATCCATCCCATCTCTCATCTAATTCCTCCAATCGTGAAACAATTGTGAAACAATCTGAGAAGTCAAGTTTTTTCAATATCTTTTTTACTGCTTTTATCTTTTTTGTTTTGGAGTCCAATAGATATAGCTTGATATCTGGGAATATTATTTTTAACGGTATTCCGGGCAGACCGCCACCCGTGCCCAAATCCAAAATTCGTTGATCGGTTAGTTCTAGCTTATCCACACAGAGGATAGAATCCAGAAAATGCTTTGTCCAGATATCTTGCGCAAGTGTCTGTCGGGATATCAAATTCACTTTTTGGTTTTCCTCCAGCAAACTTGAGTGAAACTGAACGAATTTGGACATTATCTCCTCATCTCTATCAGGAAATTTCTCTCTTACGAACTTCTCTAATACTTCTCTCTGCATAACCATTACCCAAAAACGAGTTTATTTAATCTTCCGCTTTGTCAAGTTCAGTTTTATTTCTCAGACTTACAAGATCAAGTCTTCACTTATCTCTCTGGCGGAGAGCACTACTCTTGTAGCAGCTTTGATCCTAACTCTCCCCTTTATAACGACACCCTTGCCGAAATGAACATCACCTTCGATAGTCAAACTATCGCACTGTTTTAGAGATGGGACTGCCACTCTACAACGCTCTTGTAGTTGTTCGTAGGTTTTGTAGTATCTATCGTCCAGATTTATGTCCGGCGGAGATTTACGCTGCTGAGCCAATTTGATAGAGAAATCTTCCTGAAGTTGATAGGCATCGCTCCAGAGGGCTAGCAGATCGCTGCTCTTTTTTACCGGTGCGAATCTGCTTCTATCCACTACTAAAGCTTTTGCTGCTTCGAACACACTGATCGCAGCTCCCATAGCAGTTTCTATCTGATACACATCCGTATCGTCCACACTTTTGCTATTCAATATCAGCGGTAAAGGGAGGAAGTTTTTGTGTTCGGTCAGTTTTTTCTTCAGTATAGGAAGATTAATCCACAAATTATTAGTGTTGAAGTATTTATACTTTTGGATATTTTGAAATTCTGCCAACTCCGAATTGGGGCATTGAGCAACTTCGCGTAGGATTAGTTGACCATCAGGAGTCTGAGCTAGGTGTCCCCCTTTTTTATCGGATTCTTCTCTATTGCATACTTCCATCAAAAATGGTATCTCATTATCTATCAGATAGGCAAGTATAGCCGGATCGGCAGTTGCACTCAAATTATCCGAATTAGAGATAAAGGCGTATTCTATACCGAGTTCCAATAGTATATCCAAAACCCCGCTTTGTTGCAGCACCGCATAGACTTCGCCATGTCCGGGTGGATTCCATGCTTTGCTAGGATGCTGAAAAACAGAGAGGTCTGACTGTTTGATCTTAGGGAATTTGTTTTGCATCATATCCAAAGGAAGCTTCTCTGTTTTGATCTGCGGATATTGTTGCAAAATAGATAGGGTATCTTCTCTGGTATTGAAGCTATTGAGAAAGATAAGTGGGATCGCAGAGCCGGTTAATTCTCGCTGTACCAAGATTTGTTTGGTAATGATATCCAAAAAAGTAAGAGAATCTTTTACCGGCAGGAGAGATTTGGCTTTGTCCAAACCCATACTTGTACCCAAACCACCATTCAGTTTGACCACAGCAAGTTTATTCATATCCGGCTGGTTCTTCTTATCCAACTCAGAATAGCGTACCAGATTCTCCTCTTTGGGTGTGGTGATATCTTTTTCACGGATCTGTCCACTCGATCCGGAGCAAACTAGGTCATAATAATATTTGAAAGCATCTTTTACCGATCTGTCCAATTTCTCAGCTTCCATTTTTTTTTCAAATTCAGTGATCTGGCTGTTCATCGCTCCTCCTTCGTGCATCTTTTGAAGTGTTGATTATCTTCTCTATAGATATTCTTCTATCCTTGTTTGCCTTTCTGTTTTGGTTCACTATCAGTTCTCCCAACAAACCGATAGAGAAAAACTGCAATCCTACCATGATGAGCAAGACAGAGAGGAACAAAAGCGGTCTGTTATAGAGCGGCACACCGAAACCGAATTTCATGATGGTAAGATAAAGACCGATCAAAAAACCGATTGAGAAGAAAGAAACGCCGATCTTCCCGAAAAGATAGAGTGGACTAATGATGTAATTTGTAACCAGTTTAACTGTTAGCAGATCGAGAAACCCTCTCAGATAGCGTTCTCTGCCGTATTTTGATCTACCATATTGTCTGGCTCGGTGTTTTACCGGTATCTCGGTTACTTTGAAACCTTTGGCATTTGCCAAAGCTGGGATATATCTATGCATCTCGCCATAGATGTCCAGTTCTTTGACCAGCTCTTTTCGATATGCTTTATAACCACAATTAAAATCATGCAGTTTCATGTGAAACGACCGGGAAGTGACATAATTGAACATTTTTGATGGTATGGTTTTAGATCTGGGATCCTGTCTTTCCTTTTTCCAGCCGGTCACTAGATCATAACCAGCTTCGATCTTCTCCACAAAACGACTGATCTCAGCCGGATCGTCTTGCAGATCGGCATCGAGAGTGATGATGATATCACCAGTCACCTGTTCGAAAGCAGATTGCAGGGCGGCAGCTTTCCCGAAATTCCGTCTGAATTTGACCACTCTTACCTGACTATCTGCTTCGGCTATCCTCTCTAAGATCTCATAGCTATTATCATTGCTGCCATCATCTACGAATACGAATTCATACTCATAGCCTCGAGGATTATTGGTAATGATTTCATCATAAAGTTGAGCGAGGCTATCTTGCTCATTGTACACCGGTATTACATAAGAAATCTTCATCTCCTACCTCCAAGATCAGATAAACAGATAAACAATACCCATCACCACCGCTGAGAGGATCGGGATCTTGATGTTGTCATCCAATTGGATTTTGGATGATTCGGCATAAGTGGCTGCTATAGCTCCGAAAAGTGCTATAAGTGGGGATAAAAAGAACAGTGCAAAGGCAAAACTGCCAACAAAGCAAGCAATACTGCCTTCCAAACTTTTCTTTGACCCTACCAGTTTTCGCCTACCAAAATAGAGACCGACTATCGCTGCAAAGGTATCTCCGATTGCCAGAAATGCCAAAGCAACAAAGGTGATATCCGGTGGAAATAGAGCTATACAGATGATGGAAGAAAACAGCAGGTAGGATGCACCGGTGAAACTTTTGATCTCTTTCTTCCTCAGCATTATGCCGAATATCCCATAAAAGACCCTTTTCACCGTCTTGTTCTCCATCCGCATCACTTCTATCAGCAAAGTGAGCAAAGTGAGCGGTACTAAGACAGTGATCGCTAATTTTCGATCGTTTCCCAAGGCAAAACGATAGAGGATCGGTATGATGATCGATACTATATGTATTGCTTTTCTGTATATTTCAACTGATTTTTTATATCCCATAATCACTTATTCATCTTACTTATTACAAATGCTTTAACTACTTTGGTCATCAACACCGGGTCTCCTTTTACCGCTTGAAAAAATAGCTCTTTCAAGCTGAATTTATCGCGCGGTATCTTGTTGCAGATTTCTACCAATCGGTTGAAACTGTTGTCATTCATAGAAAGGAACTTGCCTTTCATAGAATACATTGTCTTTTGGGCATTCCCAATTTTCTTGTTCCACTCTTCGTGATATCTTCGCAGATAATTAGCGGAAAGATCGTTTTGTTTGATTGCATCGACAGCGACCAGAGCTGCTATTTTTCCAGCTATCATCCCTTGCACAATTCCACCACCGGTGATTGGATTCACCTGTCTCGCCGCATCACCTACTACCATGAAGTTGTCTGTGCATATCTCTTTTAGTGTATTTGCGGTTGGTACTCCTCCATATACCTGATAAGAGATCTTGGCTTTGGGAAAATACTGCTCGACAAATTCATCCAGATAAGCTTTGGGACGCTTTGCTTCGGCGTAAGTGCCGGTGATTCCGATCCCGACATTTGCCTTATGTTTGGATTTCGGGAATATCCAAATATATCCCCCCGGCGCTATTTTTGTGCCAAAATAGAAATGACAAGCCTCTTCTTCCACATCTATATTTGTCAGTGTATATTGAACGCAAGTATCAATGTCGGATAAACTCACGTCTGTCTTGATACCAGCCCATCTTGCCACCCGTGATTCCACACCGTCTGCCGCTATCACTATTTTGCAGTTCACCTGCTTTTTCTCGCCCAGATGAGTAAATTCTACTCCGCTAATTTTACCATTCTCTTTTGTCAATCCCGTGGCATTTGCTTTGAGTAAGAGTTCGGCTCCATGTTTGCATGCCAATTCACTCAACGCCGTATCAAATAATCTTCTTTCCAAGACATAGCCTTTACCGTTGTTGTACATTGTGGCACAGTTTCCATCCGGCGAATGCAGTTTTGCAACCTCGATCGCACTGGCTATCCAGCGCTTGTCTATATCAATAAACGGAGCAATGCCGTTGTGAGATACACCTTCTGCACATCGTACCGGTATTCCCGGCTCTCTATCCCGCTCCAAGATGAGTGCCGACAATCCATTCTCTGCTGCAAATCGTGCTGCCACACTCCCTGCCGGTCCTGCTCCCACTACTACCATATCATAATATTGCTGCATAACTTTACTCGCTTTCTGCTATAGCTTCTATCGGACACACATTTTTACAGTTCGAACATTTAGTACAGATCTCTCTGTCTATATATACCGAGAATTCTTCCACCAAGATGGCATCTACCGGACACACGGCTACGCATGTGCCACAGATATCACATAAACTACGATTCACTTTCATATTCATACCTCATTTTGATTATTGATTAATTGCAGTGAGTTGGGAGTAACTTTTATCGCTATGTTTACCTCACTGTCATATTGCTTCAGATCAGCCGGGATATCCACTAGCTCGAGTTTCTCCAGATCTCTTTTGGGAACGAATCCCTTAACTTTGATAATCGGATGTGGATTGCCTTGCCCAAACGGTTTTAAACTCTCTATTTCCTGTTCCAAAAAGTAGCGAAGCTCTTCTAATTGATCGGTAGAGATCTCAGCATCACTATCCAGCTCACGCGCTTTTTCTATTTCGTAGCGTTTCTTCTCTGCATAAGCAGTAAAGCATTTTTTTATCTTGCCCAAATCCTCCGGCTTGGCAGTGAATCCGGCTGCCTGTTTATGACCGCCATATTGAGAGAGATTACTACGACAAGCAGTAAACATGTCGACCAAATTAAACCCTTTTTGGCAACGCGCTTCACAAGTGATGCCGCCCTCTTTCTCTTTCAGCATCACTAGCGGGATCCTAAACTTATCGGTTAGATAATTAGCTGCATAACCCAATAATTGATGGGGAATATCGTTATTTTCATCAAAATAGATAAAGATGAGCTCGGATTGGGATGGGTATAATTTCTCAAGCTTACTTTTCAGTTTCGCTATCTCTTCATCGTAGGTAGCCCATTGCTCTTTAAGCTCATCAAGAAGCTGCTTATTTTGCGGATTCAGAAGCCAGCTCATCGCTTTATGCTCTCCACTCAGCTCTCTACCACCGGATAGCAGTTTTAGCAAATATTGAATTATCTCATTGGGCTCTGCTACTCCAGCTGTGTTTTTTATCACTTTTATATGTTCCGAGTTCTCTGTCTGAACAGAAAAATCGTTTAATACTTGTTTCACCAGGATTCTGTTCGCTCCCACAAGCGGCACTTTATCAGCTATCGTGCCCAGAGCTACCCAGAGCAGGTATTCTTCTTTGGTGGGCAGATCAGACAGCTTAGATAACTTCTCGATCAAAAAATAAGTAACTGCGACACCGGCAAGCATATTGAAAGGATAGCGGCAGTCCGACTGTTTGGGATTAATGATTGCGTATGCTTCGGGAACGACTTTGCCCACCAGATGATGGTCGGTGATTATCACATCACAACCCAATTGGTTGATTTTTTCTACCGCTTCTACAGAAGTAATACCGCCATCTACTGTGATAACCAGCGAGATTCTTTTTTTCTGTACCGCTGAGATAAAGCTTGTTTGAATACCGTGATCCTCATATATACGATTGGGAATATAGTAATCGTGATTTTCTGAACCAAGCGTGGTTAGGTAATCATAGAGGATAAAAGCGGATGTTATTCCGTCTAAATCATCATGTCCGAAGATCAGGATGTTTTCCCTGTTTCGAACAGCAGCTAAGATTCTTTTGGCAGCTTTGTCTATATCTTTAAAAAGGTTGATATCCGGTATATGTGAAGCTGAGGCATAATAAAAATCATCCGAAATACCTCGCTTTTCTTCTATTTGCTTCAGAATGGTACTCTTGTATTGGCAGAGGGAAGTTTTATCCATAGGATATTTTAATCTGCTTCCGGAATATCTCTATGTCCGGTTCGTCGTGTTCTTTTGGAAAAGATATCGAATCCGGTAACGCCGAAGGTAAACATCAGCGAACTGTCACTCAGTCCATGGTCGTTAGTATTTCCGCGTGTCAAGTAGGTAACGGCGAAATCTATCCGCTTATTGGGAGATTGCAGAGGAATAGAGGTACCCCAGCTGAGAGCGATCTCATCTATACCGGCATCGTTCTTTTCGAATGGTAACTGACGGTAATATGTTCCAACTCGCATTGGTATGCTTTTCCACCAGACGCTTTGGGTTTCAGCAGGATCATAAGCCAATCCGAAAGCTGCTTTGAATGAATTATTATCGTATGTCTCGGTTTGTTCCCACAACTCATAATAGAGATCGAAGGATGCTTTGTAATAATCGGTGAATCTATGCGTTATCCCGCCTGCGATCATGGTGGGAACTTCGAACTGCACACTTTTGGTTTCCAGAGTATCTGCTCCCGGATAATGATTGAACCATCTGATCGTCTCACCTTCCAACTCTATTGGCGAAGAATACAAAGCTGCCACAGCAGTGGAACCAAACCTCTTGTTAGCTCCGATAGTAATTCCCGGATTCTTGAATCTCCTCTCCATTTCATAGCGGGCATCTGCTATCAAATTATCATCAAATTCTATCTCCCAGCGTCTGGTACGATGTCCGAAGTAATAATTCAACGACAGACCCAAGTTCAAAATATCATTCTTGAAAGCATAGACAATATCACCCTTGAAAATATTGGAACGGATCCGATTCTTCTCTGTGTAAGATAATTCATCATCACCAATGGTCAGCACGTCTTCTTTCTGATTTTCCAAATTACCCGAGGCATAGGAATTGAAATTGAACCCGATGTAATGGTTGGAAAGCGGAATGGAAAAAGAGAAGTAGGGGAAAAATATGCCGTCATCCCGGAATCTGTTATTATCTGCGTCTTTATACCACATATAGCCCATAGACAGAGCAGTAGAGAAGGTCACATTCGTGCTGGTAACCGGAAGTGAAGGGTTAAAATACCCTGTATTCACCCGGAATACATCTGCAATACCACTTTCTCCCATTCCTAAACTATACACATCATTGCCATAATATTTCAGCGGTAATCCCTGTGGAGAAAATACCGAATTTGACCAGAGTGGAACTATGAGCACTGCTACAAATATGAATGAGATCATATACTTTCTTATCTTATTTCTATTTGAAATCATCATTATACCCCTTTTATCTTAATTAATATCATCTTTACAAAAAAAAATTAACACTCTTTATTTGTCAATTTTAAGTTCAGATTGAAGTGACAGTTTTATAGATTTGACCACTGTGGAACTGAGAAGATGAGAAGGGGGAGAAGGCAGTAGTGAGTTTTGAGTGATGAGTTTTTGAGAATAGCAGGGAGAGGCTGAGGGACTGAGAGAGCAATTTGCTCACTTCGTTCGCAGAATTGATGGGAATTTGGCTACGCCGGAATTGATAGAAATATGAATCGTCATACTGAGTAGAAACGAGATTCCATTCTTCTGAGAATTTCTTTCGTATCGAGTTTCGTATCGAAGTATGAAAAGCAGGGAGAAGAGGCTGGGCTATTGTTAGGAGAAACCCCTTTTATTCCCGCTTGGGAAGGGGGACAATATATGGTTACAACCCATTGTAGATAATGGGAATTGGCTCCTATTCGTAAGGAGAGAAGACCGGCGTTAGCCAGTCAGAGGGGTTTTTTTTAGAAATTCCAAATCCCCCAAGTGAAACAAGCGAGATGAAAAATTAGTAAGAAGTTTCATGGGGCAGGCAAATAAATCCCAAACTACAATGACCAAATTACCGAAACACCTCAACGATTCAACCAATCAACCAATCAACATCATCTTGCTATTCTTGCCCCAACTCACACTTCGATACGCTCCGGCTTACGCCGAAGCTACTCAGTATGACAAG
>CAYSSJ010000022.1:0-37306 GCA_964433675.1 uncultured Candidatus Cloacimonadota bacterium | reverse complement strand
AAGGGAGTGATTTGTATACTGGTTTAGAATGTTCAGGGAAAGTATATAATAATATTGCTAACAATGGTAACTTACGAATACTGGGGTATTCTGATGTGTATAACAATATTGCTTATAATGGTGACCATGTAGGTATCGAAGTTAACTGGAGAAATACATATTCACATAACAATTTAACTGTTAACAACAGTTATGCTATTGGTAGTGGCGGAACTGTAATGTATGAAAATAGCATCTTTTTATTTAATGATGAATTGAATTATTTTCCAATTTCCGGCAACCCCACTTTCCGCAACTGCATCGTTGATTTTCCCATCGAGCCGCCGCTTATCGATGGTGGTGGTAATATCATTGTCGATTCTCTGCAAGCGCAGGAGATATTCGAGGATATTCAAAGCGGTAATTTTCATCTGGCAGAGGGAAGTATCGCTATAGATGCCGGATTTGATACACTCTCTTACTATTATTCTCCTTTCGATATGGATTATCACCATCGTGTCTGGGACGGTAGTGGAGACGGTAATGCGGTTATCGATATCGGACCTTATGAATACGGAGCTCCTTCTTTTGGTGGTATTCATGGCACAACCCACAATGCAGATACCGGTGAGATAGTCGATTATGTCCACATCAGGATAAATAACGAAGCGGGTGAGTTTACCTTTTCCGATAGTCTGGGCTATTATGAATACAAATTACCCGCCGGTGTGTATGATGTCTATGCGGAGCGTGTCTTTTATGAAGATGCCATAATATCCGGAGTCGAGGTTCAGGATGGAGAGTTTATTCGTCTCGACATCCCGATGGGCGATCCGGTGGAAGCAGATGAGAATGAGCTAATCAGCCTTGGCGAACGAAACATAATCAACTACCCTAATCCGTTCAACCCGGAGACGACGATAGAGTTCAGTCTTTCATCCGCTGCAACGGTTTCTGTTTCGATATACAATATCAAGGGACAGAAGATAAAAGATCTATTCAGCGATCATCTACCTACCGGCGAACATAGTGTGGTCTGGAACGGCAGGGATAACAGAGGCAGGTCTGTAGCATCGGGCGTCTATTTCTACCGGATAACTACGGGAAATGATACTACAGTGAAAAAAATGTTGCTACTCAAGTGAGATGGTAGAAGAAAGTAGGGCAGGTTGCCAACTTGCTTACGGAGGACAAGGGAGATGTTTAGGAGTTTAGGGTTTAGAGGTCGGAAGACGGAACCCAGTATGCAGTAGGCAGAATGGAGTAGATGAATAATGTATAATGATTAAAGGTTATATGCAAAATAAAAGTGCACCACCTAATATAGATATTTTTATTTAGATTTTTCATAAATTTAAGAATTTTGTTCTGTTGTTTGGTTGATTGGTTGATTGGTTAATTAGTTCAATCGTTTCGGTCATTTGGTCATTGTCGTTTGGAATTTATTTGGAAATTGGAATTTTGTGCTTGGAAAACCCTACACCTGAAGGCGCAGGCTATTACTTTTCCCTTTCAGCTTTTAGCTCTTTGTAAAAAAATAACCCGGTGCTCTTCGGTGAAACTCGGTGATTAATAAAAACAACTTACCACCGAGAACATACTACTACGCCAAGGCTTCGTAGCACAGGCTGAGTAACACCGAGATGCAAATAACAACTTTCTATTATGAAAATAAAATTAATAACTCGGAGCTTTTCGGTGCCTTCGGTGGTTTATAAAAAAAATAAAATTCGTGTAAATTCGTGTAATTCGTGGATAAAAACAAACTATTCCCCGAAGGGGAGCCAATCCCCCTTCCCAAGGGGGAATAAAAGGGGGTTTCTCCAACAATAGCCCAACCTCTTCAGGGTTGGGAAATATTTGGGATAGATTGAAATATACGCCGTTCACGGCGTTTATAAGATAAAGTCGTAAACGACTTGTATAATGACGTATCAGAACATAAAACCCTACGCCTGAAGGCGCAGGCTATTACTTTTCCCTTTCAGCTTTCAGCTCTCTGTAAAAAAAAATCCTCGGAGCTTTTCGGTGCCTTCGGTGGTTTATAAAAAAAATAAAATTCGTGTACTTCGTGGATAAAATCAAACCTATCCACCTAACCTCCTATCTTCCCTCTACTCTATATCTTCTTCGCATGTAATTTCCAATTTGCTCCTACATTGTAACATTTGACTTGACGAAAAATCGGATTCGCAAATATGTATTTAAGCTAATAAGCAATGATAAATTAGGAGGATATATGAACTATTTTTTGACAGAAGATCAATTGGAGATGCGTGAAATAGCGCGGAAAATAGCAGAAGAGAAGATCAAACCTGTTCGAGCTAAATACGATGAAGAGAACGAATTCCCATGGGAGATCGTGGAAGTGATGCGTCAGACAGATCTTTTTTCTGTGCTTGTACCTGAGGAGTATGATGGATTCAGCGGCAAGGTTACCGATCTTGCCGTGGTAATGGAAGAGCTTAGCCGTGTTTGTGGTGGGATTTCTTTGGCGTTCGGCGCTACCGGATTGGGGATGTATCCCATCTTGCTATCAGCTTCCGAAGAGCAGAAGCAAAAGTATCTGCCCCGGATCGCCAGTGGCGAGAAACTTGCCGCGTTTGCACTTACCGAAGCTAATGCCGGTTCAGATGCCGGAGCTATCGAAACCACAGCCACAAAAGATGGTGATCATTATATTTTAAACGGTACCAAACAATGGATCACCAACGGTGGCGAAGCTGATATATACACAGTTTTTGCTATGACCAACAAAGCCAAAGGTGCCCGTGGTGCTTCCTGCTTCATCGTAGAAAAAGACACCGAAGGTTTCAGCTTTGGTAAGAAAGAGGATAAGATGGGCATCCGAGCCTCCGCTACCAGAGAGCTTATCTTCGATAACTGCCGTGTACCGAAAGAGAATCTGATCGCACGTGAAGGTATGGGATTTCTCATCGCCATGAAGACCTTCGATCATTCCCGTCCTATGGTCGGTTCACAAGCAGTTGGGATAGCACAAGGCGCTTATGAAGAAGCTGCTAAATATACCAAAGAGCGGCATCAGTTCGGCAAACCGGTATCATCTTTCCAAGGTGTGCAATTTATGTTAGCCGACATGGCTACTCAGATAGAGGCAGCCAGAGCTTTGATCATGGCAACTGCACGCATGATCGATGCCGGCGAGAAAAACTATTCCAAAGAATCCGCCATGTGCAAAACTTTCGCCTCGGATGTCGCAATGAAAGTCACTGTCGATGCGGTTCAGCTTCTGGGTGGTTATGGCTATATGAGAGAATATCCGGTAGAAAAAATGATGCGCGATGCCAAAATTACTCAAATTTATGAAGGAACTAATCAGATCCAGCGCTCTATCATAGCGTCCGATATTCTTAAAAATATAAAATAATGCAGAAATTACTCGTTCATGTTTGTTGTGGGCCCTGTTTCGTAGCCCCCTATTATCATTTACGGGAAAATGATTTCCGGATTTATGGATATTGGTACAATCCGAATATTCATCCATATACGGAATACCGTAAGCGTTATCAGACGCTCAAAGATTTCACCGAATCGGAAAATATCCCTATGATAGAGGATGATGATTATGATCTTGCCGGATTTCTGCGTAACATTTCCTATCGTGAGTCAAAGCGCTGCTTACTCTGTTACCAACTCCGTCTCACTGCCGCTGCTCGTATCGCAAAAAAGGGCAAATTCGATGCCTTTACCACGACTTTGCTCTATAGCAAATTCCAGCATCATGAACTTATCAAAGAAGTAGGCTATGCCCTGGAAGCAGAATATGGCATACCCTTTCATTATGAAGACTTTCGCCAATATTGGAAAGAGGGTATTGAGCTATCCAAAGAGAAAGAAATGTATCGTCAGCAATATTGTGGATGTATATATAGTGAATATGAACGATATAAAAACGACAGCATTGAGAGATGAACAGATCGAAGATGCCTGAGCTTCTGATTATCATCGGTATTATTCTGATCATGATCGGTATGTTGACGAAATATACCTCCCTTCTCAATTTTTTGGGAAGATTACCCGGGGATATTCGCATCGAGCGGGAAGGTTTCCGCTTCTATTTCCCGATCACTACTATGATATTGGTAAGTATCATAATCAGTATCATTCTGCGTATATTCAGAAAATGAATGTAAAAAGCATTGGCAATTATGGGATATTGCATTATTCTGTAAGGTAACATGAGGAGAAAAGAAATATGCAGACAGTAAGAACTTACCGTAAGATGAAGGCAAGCGGTGAGCAGATAGTGATGATCACAGCTTACGACTATCCTTCGGCAAAATATGTGGAAACTGCCGGATGTGATATCATCTTGGTTGGTGATAGCTTGGGAATGGTAGTAATGGGCTATCCGGATACATTATCTGTAACGCTGGCTGATATGGTTCATCATACCAAAGCAGTCAGACGTGGTGCAGCGGACACATTTATCGTTGCCGATATGCCGTATATGAGCTATCATATCAATACGGATGAGACCAAAAAGAATGCGGCGCGATTGATCTTGGAAGCCGGCGCACATGCAGTGAAACTGGAAGGTGGAAGCGAAAGTCGGATAGAGATGATCCGGGCAATTGTAGATTGCGAGATACCTGTGGTAGCGCATCTGGGGCTCACTCCTCAGTCTATCAATCGTTTCGGTGGTTATCATGTGCAGGGCAAACAGCCGGACGAGCGGAAAGCTCTGCTCGAACAAGCCTGCCAAATCGAAGCTGCAGGCGCTTTTATGCTTGTTTTGGAATGTATCCCCGAAGCACTGGGAGAAGATATCTCCCAAAAGCTCACCATCCCAACAATAGGTATCGGTGCAGGAAGATATACTGATGGTCAAGTCTTGGTTTATCATGATATTTTGGGTATGTCTGATTTCAAACCGAAATTCGTACAAAATTTTGCTAATTTGGGAAATGATATCATCTCTGTTTTGCAAGAATTTACCTCCCATGTAAAAGAGAAAAAATTCCCCGCCAAAGAAAATATTTATATACCGCTAGATAGAAAGGATAATTAAACTATGCTCAATGAAAATCAAAACTTTGAAATGACAACTGTGGAACAGTTCGAAGCTATCGCTCGGCTCAAGCAGACATTGGAAGACAATTTCGTATCGCTGGGCGAACTACTCTCCCGCATCAAAAGAAAAAAGACCTACAAAGCAAAGGGCTACAAAGATTTCAAGGAGTTCATCGAAACGGAATTTCAGCTTAGCAATTCTTTCGCTAATAAGCTGATTTCTATTTATGAACTCTATATAGAAGACTTGGATGTAGATGAGAAATCAGTAAAAGAGATCGGTTTGGACAAACTAAATATGATCAAACCACTGGTAAAAGACGCTGCTTTTAGCGAAACGGAAGAATGGCTCAAAAAAGCGGAGAGTCTTACAAACTCCAAACTGCGAGATGAAGTAAAAACCGTTCGTGAAAAGAAAAAAGAGAAGAATATGAAGGAGATTTTTACCGAACAATATGTTGAGCGCATGGTCACTTATTTCAATTGTAGCCGTAAGGAACTCGATTTTAAGCTGGCATTGTTTTTCCAAGACAAAGATCTGGATGAAATGATGTCTGTAATCAAAAAAAGACAGCGCGAATTCCAAGAACAAGAGAATGGAGATTTATCATGAAAACATTAAGGATATTATGGGTAGATGACGAAATAGAACATCTCAAACCATTTGTGATGTTCCTCGAAAATGAAGGACATGATGTAACGACGATCACCAATGGCTCCGACGCTATCGATCTGGTTGCCGAACAGACTTATGACCTCATGCTTCTGGATGAAATGATGCCGGGCATGGATGGACTAACAACTCTCAGAGAGATCAAAAAGATCAAACCGTTCCTGCCCGTCGTTATGGTGACCAAAAGTGAAGAACAAGGACTGATGGACGATGCTATCGCCAGTCAGATAGCAGATTATCTAATCAAACCCATCAATCCCAATCAGATTGTGTTGGCAATCAAGAAACTCTTTCATACAGACGAGATCCGCCGTAATAAGATAGGTGGTGAATATGCCAAATTTTCGGCACAATTAAACCAACGAATTAATAGTCAACCGGACTGGGATGAATGGCGCTATATTTATAGTGAGTTGTGCAGATGGGATATAGAACTGGACGAACTGGAAGACAAAAATATGTTCCAGATGCATTATCTGGAAAAGAAAAATTCCAATGCTGAATTTTGCAACTATGTGATGCGCAACTATGCAGATTGGTTGAAAACAGATGATCGCCCCACTCTCTCTTTTGATCTTCTCTCCCATTACCTCTTACCTGCTTTGGAAGAAACCAAAAATCCGGTTTATTTTGTCGTATTGGACTGTATGAGATTGGACCAGTTCCAAGTGATCGAGCCTTATCTGCGTGAACTTTTCGATGTCTCACGAGATCTTTATTATTCTATTTTGCCTACTGCTACTCCATACTCACGAAACTCTATCTTCAGCGGACTCTTACCTGCCGATATAGAGAAGAATTTCCCCGATTATTGGGTAACCTCTTCCGATATGGACAATAGCCGTAATCGTAATGAACATCAATTGTTGGGAGCACATATCCGTGATTTGGGGTTTGATCTGAACAAAAGTAAATACATCAAGATCTTTAATGTGGAAGAAGGTAATTTCGTAGCTAGAAAAGTGGAAACTTGGAATAATGAAGAGCTTGTCATTCTGGTCTATAATTTCCTTGATCTATTGGCACATCATCGTTCCAAAAGTCAGATCCTCAAAGAAGCTATCCCGGATGAAGAAGCACTGCGTGCCTTTACCAAACATTGGTTCTTACACTCCACTTTCTATGAGACTCTCAAGCTTATAAGCAAGCAAAATGCTACTGTGGTGATCACTTCCGACCACGGTTCCATACGCGTTACCCGCGCCTGTCAGATTATCGGTGATAAAGATACCAGCACATCGGTACGCTACAAAGTAGGTAAGAATCTGAACAGCAAAGATAAGAATGCTCATATCCTGAAGGAACCATCTGAGTTCGGATTACCTCAAAAATCTATCATCGAGAATTATGTGTTTGCTCGAGAAGATTATTTCTTCGTCTATCCAAACTCTTTCCACCATTATATGAATCAGTTTTCAGGCACATTCCAGCATGGTGGTGTATCTATGGAAGAGATGATATTGCCCGTAGCAATATGCAAGCCAAAACCGTAATTTTAAAAAGCGAATCAGATACCGAAGCGGTAGCCAATAAACTGGTCTCAGAGCTAAAAAAAGGTGATGTAGTAGCCCTTTATGGCGATCTGGGAGTGGGTAAAACCCGTTTTGTGCAGTTCTGCTGCCAAGCACTCGGTATCGATGAATATGTGAGCAGCCCGAGTTTTGTGCTTATCAATCAATACCAAGCGGACATCAGAGTCAATCATTGTGATCTATTCCGGCTGGAAAACAAAGAAGAAGTGTGGGAACTCGGGCTCGAGCAGATGTTCGAGAATGCTATTACTTTTATAGAATGGCCTCGCCTGGCTGAAGATATATTGCCAGATAAAACTATCAGACTATGGTTCCATTTTGAAAATGAACATCGTAAATTGATTATATCCAAATAGCTCTGTATCCTATTTTATTATATGATATAATGTGATAATAATGAGCACGATAATGACAATATTGCCCCAAAGAATACGGTTTTTGAGTTCATTTAACTTGTGATGTTGTTCTTCTAGCTTTTTCTCCAATTTGATGATCATGTGCTCGAGAGTGGAGAATTCTTCACTGACTCGATCTACTTTTTTCGCCTTTTTCATCGTCTCAAAATCTCGGATAAAATGCTTGATCATTTCAAAAAAAGTGCTTACCAAACCTTGAATAAAAACATTTTCCTTTTTTTGCTTATCTGAATTATCTTTCTTCATAATACCGCTCCTTCTTCTTGTATTTTTTATGGTATATTTGCCAAACATATTATCTCTGTCAACTAATTTCGTACATTGTTTTGCTCTTGGAATCTTTAATACGAATGAGATCTAAAATTAATCATTGACTATTTGTCTATTTCTCATTTCATTGTAAATAAAAAAAGGGTGATTATATGAAGAAGATAAATTTAGTGCTCTGCTTGGTTTTTATCCCACTGCTCCTTTTAGCTCAAAATATAGAAGACGTTGTTGTTACAGTACCTGATCTTGACATTAATGTAGCTGATACCGGCGATACTTTTTGGGTGGAAATAGAAACGAGTGAGCTTACTGCGGCGATGAATGTAACTGCTTTTCAGTTTGATCTATCCTATGATGTTAATATCCTTTCATTTGAGACTTCAACGGTGAATAACACAATAGTGAGCGGTGGAACAGTTTTATCTAATATAATTGAGGAAGGTGTTGTCAGAACGGCTTACATGGCTACTAATGCAATTATAGGCGAGGGTGTCTTTGTAAAATTGCAATTCACAGCGTTGGAAAACGGATTCTCACCACTTCATACGGAAATATTCAAATTCAACAGTGTTGAGATAACTAATCTTAATCACGGTAGTGTTACTGTAGATGGTTTTAACAAACCAGCTACGCCTGAATTCTCACCCGAGCCTGGCGTGTATTATGAGCCGCAGAGTATCTCACTATCATGTCAGACCGAGAACTCGACCATTTACTACACTTTAGATGGTAGTCCACCGGATTCTACTTCTCTCTTGTACAACTTGCCGATTCAAATTGATGAAACCACCACAATAAAAGCGATAGCTTACAAAGAGGGTATGGATCCCAGCAATATTGCAGTCGGTGAATTTATGATTACCGGTCAACTCGATCCTCCTAGCTTCGATCCGGACGATGATTCTACAATCTACTATGAACCGATTGATGTCAATATTGCTCCTCCGGAAGAAACCAAAGTCTCTTACTCGACAGATGGTGGAGATACTTGGCAAACCGGAGCTACTGATGAGACTATCGTAATATCTTTGGGATATAATACCAATACAAATATCATGGCAAAGTCGGTCAGGAATAACTGGCAGGACTCGGAGATCATCTCGAAAAACTATACAGTTACCGGCACTGTCGCTAATCCCACTTTCTCACCTGAATCCGGTCTATATACTGATGAAACCGATGTAATCATCGAATCTTCCACCGAAAATGCCACTATCATGTATCGCACCGCCACAGACGGTGGAGCATGGACCGATTGGCAAACTTATACAGATCCGATTACTGTTCCGCTCGACACTCAGATGGATTTCGAAGCTTATGCAGAAAAAACCGATTGGATTACCAGTGAAACCATTTCTGCTTCATATACGGTAACGGGAACTGTTGCTGAACCCACCTTCTCACCTGAACCAGGGTTATATACTGATGAAACTGATGTAATCATCGAAACTGCCACCGAAAATGCCACTATCATGTATCGCACCGCTACCGATGGTGGAACTTGGACTGATTGGCAAACCTATACAGAACCGATAACGGTTCCACTCGACACTCAGATGGATTTCGAAGTTTATGCAGAGAAAACCGATTGGATTACCAGTGAAACCATTTCTGCTTCATATACGGTAACGGGAACTGTTGCTGAACCCACCTTCTCACCTGAACCAGGGTTATATACTGATGAAACTGATGTAATCATCGAAACTGCCACCGAAAATGCCACTATCATGTATCGCACCGCTACCGATGGTGGAACTTGGACTGATTGGCAAACCTATACAGAACCGATAACGGTTCCACTCGACACTCAGATGGATTTCGAAGTTTATGCAGAGAAAACCGATTGGATTACCAGTGAAACCATTTCTGCTTCATATACGGTAACGGGAACAGTAGCTGCCCCGACCTTCTCACCTGAATCCGGTCTATATACTGATGAAACCGATGTAATCATCGATACTGCCACCGAAAATGCAACTATCATGTATCGCACCGCTACCGATGGCGGAGTTTGGACTGATTGGCAGACCTATACAGAACCGATAACGGTTCCACTCGACACTCAGATGGATTTCGAAGCTTATGCAGAAAAAACCGATTGGATTACCAGTGAAACCATTTCTGCTTCATATACGGTAACGGGAACAGTAGCTGCCCCGACCTTCTCACCTGAATCCGGTCTATATACTGATGAAACCGATGTAATCATCGATACTGCCACCGAAAATGCAACTATCATGTATCGCACCGCTACCGATGGCGGAGCATGGACTGATTGGCAAATTTATACAGAGCCGATAACGGTTCCACTCGACACTCAGATGGACTTTGAAGCTTATGCAGAAAAAACCGATTGGATTACCAGTGATATTTACGTTGCCACCTTTACCGTTACTGGTATGTTGCCAGCACCTGTTGCATCTCCGCAAGGGGATGTTTTTACGGAACCGGTAGAAGTAACTCTAACCTGTTCAGATCCCGAAGCTGATATCTATTATACTTTAGATGGTTCTGATCCTGATCTGTCTTCCTATCTTTATACCGAACCGATCAACATTGCGACTTCTACTGAGCTCAGGGCAGGAGCATTTCGAGAGATGTGGACACCCAGTGATATTATTAGTGAGACATATACAATCACAGGTACACTCTCGGCACCGCAGTTCTCACTACCCTCCGGCATTTATCAAACCGCTCAAACTCTAAATATCACTCCTCCCGAAGACGCTCAAGTAAAGTATCGGATCAATGAAGGGGAGTGGACGACTGCTGCTATTAATGAAATAGTTACCATAGATTTACCGTTACAATCGTCAACTTCTGTAGAAGCACAATCTATTAGGGAAAATTGGTCTCCTTCCAGTATCATTAGTCGAAATTATGTCATCACAGATCAAGTAGAAACACCGGAATTTTCACCTGAGCCCGGACTATATACCACCACTCAATTTGTCTCTATTTCATGTGCAACCGATGGAGCTCAAATATATTACACCACCGATGGCTCTATGCCAACTCAGTCATCTGAACTTTATACCGCGCCTATTGAGATACCTTTAGATTCTCAAATAGAGATCAATGCCAAAGCTTTTAAGGAAGATTGGACCCCCAGTGAGATTTCTACTGCTACTTATACAATTACCGGCACTGTAGCGACTCCGGCTTTCTCACCAGAATCCGGTCTATATACTGACGAGATCGATGTGACCATAGAAACCACTACTGAAAATGCGACTATCTTGTATCGCACCGCTACTGACGGCGGAGTTTGGACTGATTGGCAGACTTATACAGAACCGATTACTGTTCCACTCAATACTGAGATGGACTTCGAGGCTTACGCAGAAAAAACCGATTGGATTACCAGTGAAACTGCAGAAGCAAGCTATACAATCACCGGCACTGTAGCAACTCCGACTTTCTCACCAGAATCCGGTCTATATACTGACGAGATCGATGTGACCTTAGAAACTACTACTGAAAATGCAACTATCATGTATCGCACCGCTACTGACGGCGGAGCTTGGACTGATTGGCAGACTTACTCAGAACCGATTACTGTTCCACTCAATACTGAGATGGACTTCGAGGCTTACGCAGAAAAAACCGATTGGATTACCAGTGAAACTGCAGAAGCAAGCTATACAATCACCGGCACTGTAGCAACTCCGACTTTCTCACCAGAATCCGGTCTATATACTGACGAGATCGATGTGACCTTAGAAACTACTACTGAAAATGCAACTATCATGTATCGCACCGCTACTGACGGCGGAGCTTGGACTGATTGGCAGACTTACTCAGAACCGATTACTGTTCCACTCAATACTGAGATGGACTTCGAGGCTTACGCAGAAAAAACCGATTGGATTACCAGTGAAACTGCAGAAGCAAGCTATACAATCACCGGCACTGTAGCAACTCCGACTTTCTCACCAGAATCCGGTCTATATACTGACGAGATCGATGTGACCTTAGAAACTACTACTGAAAATGCAACTATCATGTATCGCACCGCTACTGACGGCGGAGCTTGGACTGATTGGCAGACTTACTCAGAACCGATTACTGTTCCACTCAATACTGAGATGGACTTCGAGGCTTACGCAGAAAAAACCGATTGGATTACCAGTGAAACTGCAGAAGCAAGCTATACAATCACCGGCACTGTAGCAACTCCGACCTTCTCACCAGAATCCGGTCTATATACTGACGAGATCAATGTAACCATAGAAACCACTACCGAAAATGCGACTATCATGTATCGCACCGCTACTGACGGCGGAGTTTGGACTGATTGGCAGACTTATACAGAACCGATTACTGTTCCACTCAATACTGAGATGGACTTCGAGGCTTACGCAGAAAAAACCGATTGGATTACCAGTGAAACTGCAGAAGCAAGCTATACAATCACCGGCACTGTAGCAACTCCGACCTTCTCACCAGAATCCGGTCTATATACTGACGAGATCAATGTAACCATAGAAACCACTACCGAAAATGCGACTATCATGTATCGCACCGCTACTGACGGCGGAGTTTGGACTGATTGGCAGACTTATACAGAACCGATTACTGTTCCACTCAATACTGAGATGGACTTCGAGGCTTATGCTGAAAAAACCGATTGGATTACCAGTGAAACTGCAGAAGCAAGCTATGCCATCACCGGCACTGTAGCAACTCCCGAATTCAATCCGGAAGGCGGAATTTATCTTGAGCCTCAAACTATAACAATAACTACTACTACCATTGGCGCTACTATCGAATATTCATTCGATGGTGAGAACTGGATAGCAGATGAAACCGTGGAGATAGAGTACTCTACTCAATTATTTGCTCGCGCTTCTCTGGAAAATTGGATTGATAGCGATATTGCTGAAACTGAGTATCATATTCTCAATCCTCCACAGAATTTGGTTGCCGATGGACTGGGAGGTTATGTTCAACTAAGCTGGCAGGAGCCATATAGCGTTAATGAATTGATCCTGACTGCCAGAAACAATCGCGACAATCCCATGCACACCAAACGACAGATCATAAATAGACGAGACAGCGATGACCTTATTGGTTACAATATTTATCGTCAACAAGATGATGATTTTGTACTGCTCAACCCAGAACCGATCACTGTAACCGAGTTCGAAGATACAGAACTTGAACCGGGAGAATATACTTACCATGTAACAGCTCTCTATGAACATGGAGAATCAAATCCTTCCAATACTGCATCTGCTTCGATTAACATGGTTGCCATCCCTACTTTTGCACCTGAGCCCGGATTCTACGATGAGGCAATTGAACTGATAATCTCGTCTGAGACCGATGAGGCAGATATCTACTTCACTTTGGATGGTTCGGAACCAACGCAAGAATCATTATTATACGTCGAACCTGTCTATTTAGATAGTACGGTTACAGTAAAAGCACGAGCTTTTTATGATAGCTGGTTACCAAGCCTTATTGCTGAAGCTTACTATGAAATCGATGTCACTGATGCTTCTGAGGATATATTGAGCCCCATGGTCACAACTCTTCATAATGCTTATCCTAACCCTTTCAATCCTATAACTACTATTTCGTTTAGTTTGGCTGAATTCGGTAATGTCAATATCTCTATATACAATATCCGCGGACAACATATTAAAACTTTGATAAACGAAGCTAAATCAGCCGGAAAATATCAAGTAATTTGGGATGGTACAGATAACCAAGGAAAATCAGTTTCCAGTGGGATATACCTTTATGCTATGAGAACAGAAGATAAGCATGAAATCAAAAAGTGCATCCTTTTGAAGTGATCTCCTCCCTCAATAACAATAAAATGCCGGTGTTACTTTCTCACCGGCATTTGTTTTATCCAATTCAGAATACTGCTCCTGCTTACATCATAACGATTCCCGGTTTCAGAAAGAGAGCTTTTGCTATGAACATAATCTTGAACGATCTTTTGCTTATAATCTTCACTGAGATGGCAGCGTCGATTATAGCCATGAGAAGTAAAACTATGTTGGCAGACAATAATATCGTTGTTTCTTGATTGTTATTTTACCTGTTTACGTTCTTACATGTCTCTTCATAAAGCCTTTTCGTTTAGTCAGGTAACTACTAGATAATGGACATCCTTATTTTCATTTTCCGCATGACATACAGAAAATGTATTATAACTTATTTTGTCAAAATTAATTAATGACCCCTTCAGACCCAATTAATTGAACGCTCCCTCATAAATCAATAAAAAAAGACTCCCCTCAAAATTCTGAGGGGAGTCTTATATTAGTCTGCTCTAAGTTTTATTTGAGCAAGATCATTTTGCGGGTGCTAGTGTAATCAGCAGTATCCATTCGATAGAAATAAATGCCGCTTCCTACATCATTACCACGATCATCTTTACCGTTCCAAACTACAGTGTGTTCACTTGCTTCATAAGTACCATTTACAAGTGTGCGAACTTTTTCGCCTTTGATATTGTAAACGGTCATATTGACATCACCGGCATTTTGCAATGCAAAAGTGATGGTAGTTTCCGGATTGAATGGGTTAGGATGATTACCTTTGAGGGTAGTCACAGCCGGCACAGTATTTTCATGTGCATCAACATGGTCTACAACTATCTCATCTGATGGCTCAGATTCATACTCATCATTATACAATGCTGTGGCATAATAGGTATGAGTACCTGTCGGAACATTTTGATCTACAAAGAAAACAGAGGTGGTCTCACCTTGGAGTTCATCATTTCTATAGATCTTGTAAAGAGTGATATTGGTTCCGCCGGTTGGCATCTGCCAAGTACACATTACATTGTCGTTTTGTGATTGAGCGTTGAAATCGCTCGGTGGCAACAATTCTACTGTTACTTCTTCGATATTACTTGGATCAGATTCTTCATCACCGCTATAAAGAGCAGTTAAAAAATATTCATAAGTTCCGTTATTCAAACCGCTATCTGTATAACTTTCCGCAGTTACATCGTTGATTGTTTCGATCACGTCACCGTTGCGATAAACATTGTATCCGACAAGTGAACGATTATAAGTATTTTGGATTGGTTGAGCAAAAGAAGCATTTCCTGAATGATTTAGATCAAGGTTGTGATTAGTAACTTCAGTTGATGTATTGGTCTTGCTTGAAAGCACGACCGGCTGGGCATTAGCTTCTCTGCTTACAGGTGCTACTACACCTTGGATACACCAATTATAGTCTAGATCATACTCGGTTATCAGTTCCCAAGCACCACCTGCTAAAGCGATCCATCCACCTTTTTCTGGTTCCATAGGACCGGCATCTGTACTAGCTGGGTGATCGCCTGTAGCATCAATAGAATAACCTATCCAATATTCATTCCCATCTTCAAGTGGGATTGGTGTATCTAGTGTATGAGATGACCACTCGCCTACAATAACCTCATCCATTACATCAGCATTATAAACTTCTGTACCCGGATTACCGAAACTTCCACCTTCCCAAACTACAACATTAAGTCCAGTAAATTGTGGATCTCTGATATGATAGTTTACAGTTGAAATCTGATAATCACCATAATAAGCTGATAGTTCGTCTGCTGTAAATCTGGCAGCCGAATACCAACTGGCAACGCCACCAGTACCAATACCATTGTTATCATAACCATTTTGATACTCGATGATCTGGCCTGCAGATGCCGGGGGATCCCAAGTTAAGAATACATTGTTGATGTTTTGAACTTCTGCTGCTACATTCTCGGGCGGATCATTCGTCTCGACGGGATTCGCTGTTAACGCTAAAGAAACGCTTAACAGTAATACAACTAACACTACATTTTTCATTTTCATACTCATCTCCTTTTTTTATAGTCTTTTAAAGCACATCCATTTCGCATGGATAAATTTTCACGCTATACTATCAATTTATATAATTTTAAAATATCGTTTCTTTGTCAACAACTTTTTTACAATAGCTATATTTTTTTTCGTTTCTCGAGTATTTTCTTGATCTCTTCGGCATGAACAGGGGCAGTGCCAAGCTTGCTGACTTTAATTCCGGCTGCAATATTTGCCAATTTAGCAGCTTGAGAAAGACTCACCCTGGCACTTAGCGCTAAAGCTAAAGTAGCTACTACTGTATCTCCCGCTCCGGAAACATCATATACTTCGCGGGCAGTAGTAGGGATATGGATAACCCGGATATCATCGGCATGTTCGAAAACACTCATCCCATCTTCTCCGGCAGTTATTATGACATTACAGTTCAGCCTTTTTGCCAGTTCTATTCCACATTCTTCCCGTTCCATTTTGCTTTTTATTACTCGATGACACATTTCACCGGCTTCTTTTTGGTTTGGAGTGATCAGAGTAACATCATGATAGAACTCTTTATGGCAAGGTTTGGGGTCTATTATCAACGGAATTCCCTTTTCCTGTGAGAGTGCTCTCAAATCTTCTATCAAAGCCCTGGTTATCGTCCCTTTAGCATAATCGGATACGACAAAAGCTGATATTACACCAAGAGTTTGTAACTTAGATTGAAATACATCTTCCTGCTGATTCTCCACATAGTTGCCATCTTCACTGTCTATCCTCAAAAGCTGTTGATTTTGTGCTATAATCCGCGTTTTTTCTATTGTTCGCTTTTTTTTATCAGTTACAATTCCATCCAATTTGATGCTATATTCGCCACATATATTTTGGAATAACTTACCGGCGATATCATCACCTATCACACCAAACAAATGACTTATCCCGCCCAAAGATGAAACATTAGCTGCCACATTTGCCGCTCCGCCCGGTGTATATTGCTCCCTTTCAACCGCTACAATCGGGATAGGTGCTTCGGGAGATATCCTCTCCACTGCTCCGAAAATATACTTATCAAGCATTAGATCGCCAAAAACCGCGATATTACATTTGGCAAATTTCTGCAAAATTTCACTATCTATCATATCAACCTCTTCATTATAAAGCTTCATTTTCGAATTTAGTCTAAACGTCAACTTTTTTTCTCATCAGTAAACATGGATTCTCCAGACTCCAGTAATGCGGCAGCTCTTTGTAAGCCTCAAACCCACATGCAAGATAAAAATTCCGAGTAGCATCATAATGCTTATCTCCCCGCTTTGAGGATAAAGTTCGCACAAAAAGATATTTTACATCCTTTTCCCTGAGATACAGAGTCGCTCTTTGCACCATTTTTTTACCGATCCCTCTATTATGAAATTCAGGATAAATTCCCATGACACCGATCTCCGCACTAGCATTGCCCGTTTGCTTTAAAGTGATAAATCCGATTGCTATTCTCCCTACCTCTGCAGCAAAAAAGATCTCCCCCTTTACTCCTTCAATATAATTTCGATTAGCTTCTTCCAATCCGAACCATTCAGGCAAACTTCTAAGGATATTCTCACATATCTCGGATTTGTAGGTTGGCTCTTTTATTTCTTGAAATGATAGATATGAGCAATAATCTTTTCCCAAATGTCTATGCATTTCTTTACATCGTTGAAGCCACAATTGCTCATATTCTTTTGCACTTACAACTCTATCTGCCAGATCAGCCGCGGAAAATATCCCTCCTGTCCGACACCAATGCACACAGACAAGATAAGCCATCCAGTCCAGTTCATCTCCTTCTGCTCTCACTTTTATTTCCTTCAAACCTTTATTGAAGTAGGATAACAATCTCGTATGACCATCTGTTGCAAAACATATATTACCTATTTTTTTGATAGGAATCGGATCCAAATCTCTTGTCGATTTCTCTATTGCTATCAGTTTGGCTTTGCTTATAAATAGCTGGCTCGGCTGTATACTTTCAATCTTTATCACCCTTATTCTCCTTTATCTGATTCACGGAAATAGACTATTTATTTCCTGTCTATCTTTTTCTGTTTTTATCATTCTTAAATATACTCGCATGAAATCATGCAAAGATTTTATTTGACTATCGGTTTTTATCTATCATATTGTCTTAAAATAGAATTAAGGATAAGTGATATGAAATTAACAATAATAATGTTAACACTGCTATCAGCAATAGCACTCACCGGGGTTGAGCATACGCCCGAAATCGAAGGCTTTGTTTTCGACGACATTGAAGATGAATTTCGACTACTCAGATACTTTCTTACCGAAAATCAGCGTCAATATGCCCAATCTCTGCAAGATAGTTTGCTTATAAATTACATCAATTTATTTTGGGATGTAAACGATCCCAATCCAATCTCAGAGGATAATGAATTCCAAGAGTTAGTAAGAGAACGAGTGGAACATGCCAACAGATACTACTCACATTTCACCCCGGGCTGGGAAACTGACCGCGGGAGAATATATATCAAATACGGAGAACCGTATAATATAGTGAAACAAACGACAGGTTTCGGTTCCAGATATACCCAAAAAGATTATGAGATCTGGCAATATCGGATAACCGGTTATATGACTTTTATCTTCTTTGATATGCAAGGGCATGGAGATTACAGACTTATACATAGTGTAAATGACGACTCCGAACAGTCTTATCCACAATGGCGCTCATATCTGGGGAGAGAGTTTGATGAGCATCTTCTAAGATAATATCATATAAAAAGGAGCTTGAGATGAAAAGATTATACTTGTTACTGACGGTTTTAATTCTATTCTCCATTTTATCAGCTACCGATGTTTTCGAATCTCAAAGGGAGAATATGGTAAATAACCAGATCAAAGCACGCGGTATTTCTCACCGTGCAACAATGGAAGCCATGCAAAATGTACCTCGTCACCGTTTTGTGCCAAGCATGCAGCGCCGTTTTGCCTATTCCGACCGTCCGCTCCCTATCGGTCATGGTCAAACCATATCTCAACCATACATAGTTGCCTATATGACAGAAATAGTTGATCCCCAAAGCGAATATCGTGTATTGGAAATAGGAACCGGTTCCGGCTATCAAGCAGCAGTGTTGGCAGAAATAGTTGATTCCGTTTATACGATCGAGATCATCCCCGAATTGGCAGAAACAGCCGCAGGAGTCCTAAAAAGCTTGGAATATGATAATGTAAAAGTCAAGGCTGCCGATGGTTATTACGGTTGGGAAGAGCACGCTCCTTTCGATGCTATCGTGGTAACAGCCGCAGCGGAATATATTCCTCCACCTTTGGTAGAACAACTCAAAGACGGTGGGAAAATGGTGATCCCGGTAGGTTCTCCATTCAGAACTCAAAACCTGATGCTCATCACTAAAAGAGGCGATGATATCGTATCCAGATCTCTCTTCCCGGTAAGATTCGTTCCCTTTACGAGAAGTGAATGAGCTCTTTAGATAAGACGCACCCGTTCCAGTTAATCTCGATAGGTCTCCTATCCGCTGCCATTATAGCGTTTCAACTAGTGCTGATGACGCTTTTTTCCAACACACAATGGTATCATTTCGCCTCCATGGTAATTTCAGTAGCTTTGCTCGGTTTTGGTGCCAGTGGTACATTTCTAACTATATTCAGATCTTTCTTATTGGACAATAGCCGACGGGTAATAACACTTTCAATGCTTGCTTGCAGTCTATTTATGGCGCTTAGTGTCACACTCAGCCAGCTGGATCCGATTAGATTCGATTCCTTTCTGATCTTCTCCGAACAGCAACATGTTTTCAAACTGATCGCCACTTATCTGGTTTTATTCATCCCATTTTTCTTTGGCGGCTTAGCTATCGGAGTTTCCTTTGCCCGTGATGTGAAGAATATCGGCACACTCTACTTTGCCAATCTACTTGGCTCAGGAATCGGTGGCATTTTGGTTTTGGGACTATTCTGGCATTTTTACCCCGCCTCTCTTCCGATAGTGATCGCTATCTTACCGCTGATAGCCGCCTTAATTTTTATAATGAGAAAACTAGATACTTTCATCATGATTCCTATCATTTTTGTTGCTATTGTTATATTGGTCTTATTTATTAATCCTCCGGAAACAAAAACTTCAGAATTCAAAAGCATCAGCCAAGTGCTTCAACTTCCGGATGCTGAGATTAAGCACGAACAGCCCACTCCCTTCGGTCTTATCCAAGTTGTATCCGCACCGGCATTGCGCTATGCACCCGGACTTAGTCTGCAATATCGTGGTGATATCCCCATCGAGGATGTGGTTTTCAGCGATGGTGAATGGTTCGGACCGATCATCTTTCTCCAAGATAGCAACTCTGCGCATATCTATGATTACTCGACTATCGGCTTACCCTATAGGATGAATGCTCATCAAAATGTATTGGTTTTGGATGCAGGTACAGGCGATAACATAGCGCATGCCTTATCCAATAGGATTCCGAATATCTCCGCTATCGAGCCCAATGCTACTATCCCCCGCATCTTAAACTCAAAGTATCCTCAGAGCTCTGTTTATCTAAGAGAAGAGGTGAGTTTGCATCAAATGCACAATTATACCTATCTCTTGTCGGCAGAAGACAAATATGACCTCATCGTGATGCCCACTTTGGATGCCTTTGGCGGTACTTCCGGATTGTATGCTCTGCAAGAGAGATATTACCTCACCTTAGAAGCATTTGAGCAAATGTGGGATCTTGTGGATGAGGACGGAATGATCTGTATTTCTACTTGGATGGATTATCCGGTTCGCTACCCGCTACGAATTTTATCAACTTTCACCGAACTTTTGGACAGACAGAATATTTCCGACTATCAATCTCATATCGCTGCCATCAGAAGTTGGGGAATGGTTAGTTTTGTGCTCAAAAAAACACCTTTGACAGATTCCGACGTCACCTCTATCAGAAATTTCGCCTCCGAGATGAACTTCGATCCGCTTCAATTACCCGATATCCAACCGGAAGAGAGAACGCAGTATAACCAGATGGAAGATGAAAGCTTCTTTACTTACTTCGATCTATTGATGAGCGGACAAGGTGATGATTTTATCCGAGATTATGAATTTAATATCGCACCCACGAGCGAAAATAGACCCTATTTCTCACAATTTATCAGATTAGATAAGCTCTCGCAACTGCGCACCTACTTCAGTGACCATTCATTACCATTTTTGGAGCTGGGCTATATTATCATACTTGTAACTCTACTCCAGGTTAGCATTGTAGCAATCATATTGATAATTTTACCACTCCTGACCCGAAGGTGGGGTGGCTCTCATAAAATATGGACTTTGTTTTACTTCGGAGCTTTGGGTATCGGCTTTATGTTCATAGAAATCGTTTTTATCCAGCGCTTTGTACTTTATTTCGGTAATCCGATCTATGCAGCTACAGCCGTTATCAGCAGCATCCTGATATTCTCCGGGCTAGGTAGTTTTACCACTTCCTATTTTATTGCTGCCCGCAAATCAATAATGAATGTCTGCTTTATCATCATCACTTTTGCTATCTTATATTCAATTTTTCTTACACCTATTTTGAAGTTAACTATAAACACACCAATCCTGATCAAATTACTGCTGACCATCATTCTTATCGGACCGATCTCTTTTGCTATGGGTATGCCGTTCCCGTTCGGTCTCAGACTTTTGAACAGACACAATCCGACCAATATCTGTTGGGCTTGGGGAATAAACGGTTGTTTATCGGTTATCAGTGCTGTATTAGCCACAGTAATTGCAGTAGAATTCGGGTTTATCGCTGTGATGATCATAGCAGCTTTGATGTATGCAATAGCCCATATTTCTACATCCCTAAGTTATAGCAAATTTTGATTGTTACATCAAATATCCGGGATCGACATCTATTGTTTGGCGTATGGTAGATAGACAGGAGAGATTATTTTTGATGAGTGCGATTGCTGTGTGTAGAACGCTGACGCTACTTGCTTTGATAATAATATGATAACGATACTGCGTATTTATCTTTTCCATTGGAGCAGGAACCGGTCCCAAAATGATCAATTCATTTCTTCCAAATTTGTTTCTCACCATATCTAAAACCGTTGTATTTTTATTCAGTTCCAGTTCCAACACTTTCTTATGCTTGTGCGAGAACAAAAATCTTCCCAATCGGAAATAGGGCGGATAGAATAGCATTTTTCGCAGATTCAGTTCATGTTTGGCAAAATTTTCATAATTATGATCCAACGCCATTTTGATAGCATAATGCTGCGGATTATGAGATTGGATAATTACCTCTCCTGCTTTATAAGCTCTACCAGACCTTCCGGCTACCTGGGTTAGAAGCTGAAAAGTTCTCTCAGCCGCTCTGAAATCCGGAATATTTAGACCGATATCCGCCGATACTACGCCCACTAAAGTTACATTGGGAAAATCCAAACCTTTAGCTATCATCTGCGTGCCCAAGAGGATATCGACAGTACCTCGATTCATTCTTTCGAACATAGAATCGTAACTATCACGGCTGCGGGCGGTATCGGAATCCATCCTGAGAATACGGGCAGATGGGAATATCGTCTTAAGCTGAGTTTCAAGTTGTTGTGTACCGGGAGCGCCAAAGCCAAAAAGATAGCTGCCGCACTCCGGACATTTATTGGGCATCTGATGAGCAAAACCGCAATAGTGGCAGAGCATTGTCTGAGAGCTGCTATGGAAATTCATGCTGATATCACAATGTTTACATCTAAATAGCTTACCGCAGCTCAAGCATTGGACAAAAGAGGAATGCCCTCGCCTGTTCTGCAAAAGCATTACCTGTTCTTTTCTCTCCAAGCGTGCTTCTATCGCATTCAGAAGTTCAGAAGAGAACAATTGCTTGGGATCATCTATCTCCCGCATATCGATGACATTCAATTGGGGCATAGTGATCTCGTAAGGTCGTTCTTTTAACTCCATATATTCAAATTTTTTCTCGGAAGCATTATTCCATGATTCCAAGGCAGGTGTAGCACTCCCGAGCAATACGGTAGCATTTTCTTTTTGCGCTCTGACGATCGCAACATCACGGGCGCTGTAGTGTGGTGTGTTATCCTGCTTATAGCTCATTTCATGTTCTTCATCCACGATGATAATGCCGATATTTTGTAACGGCGCAAATATGGCACTGCGAGCTCCGATAACAATTCGGCAACGCTGCTGGCGAATCTTGAGCCATTGTTCCCATCTTCGCCTGTCTGACATATGGCTGTGTAAAATCGCAATTTCTTCCTCGAATGCATGAGTAAAACGAGCAATGATCTGTGGAGTGAGCGAGATCTCCGGTACCAGCATCAGAGCTGTTTTCACTGTTTTGAGCACATGTTTGATCACATCGATATATACTTCTGTCTTACCGCTACCAGTTATGCCATGCAGTAGTTTGACGCAGAATTTCTCCTTCTCCATTGCCGTAATGATTTGAGATATTATCGAAGTTTGTAATTCAGTCAAAGTTATTTTCTTGTCTTCAATCTCGTTTTTTTTTATTCCTTCTTCCGCTTCGATCTCGCGTGGTTCTATTCTTACTTTCCCTTTTTCCCGTAGCGCTTTTATGACAGAATAGCTATAATCTTTTGCCACTGTAGCCAACGGAAATTCTGTACCAAGTGTGAGAAAATATTCGTACGCTTCCGATTGTTTTTTGGTAAGTTTTACATCATCTGTTTTGTCTAAAACAATTACATAATTTGCGACTTTCTTCTTAATTTTTTTGTCGAATGTTCGATTTATTTTCACAACACCTTTACTTTCAAGCAATTCCAACCAGTACTGTAGTCGTTTTACAGACAGTTTCTTTCTTAGATGCTCCACCTTATAGTAATCATTATCGATAGCCTCTACTATCTTCTTTTCGGTTTCATTTAGCTCGATATTCTCGTGAAATTCCAGTCTGATTACCGAGAGCTGCATCTCCAGATGTGCTCCCAATGGTAACATCGTATCGATAATCTGACCAATCCCGCAATGGTAATAATTACTCATCCATTCTGCCAAGCGGATAAGATTTTCCGGTAGGAGTGGCTCTTCATCGACGATTTCATGAATATCTTTGTATTTGATTTTCTTATTAATTTTATCGTCCGTTTTCCAAACAATACCGGTGTGGTAGGCAGAATAAAGCGAAACAAGCACTCTTGTTCCGGGCAGTATTTTCTCTTTGCTTCTATAAGTAAAAGCTTCGGGTGTATTCAAGGGCAACGCAATTTTATAATAATACATAACTATTTCTTTTGTAATATCTTGTTTATCTCTTCCAATTCTTCTTCCAACTTTTCTTTTCTTTGATACAGCTCTTCCAGTTCCATTTTGAGCATCATTTCAGGTGGAATATTATCAATCTGCTCTTTTTCAGAGATCAGAAATTGCCAATATCTATCGCCGGCAGAACGTTGATGAGCTATCTTTTCTTTGGCTTTTGCTTGGGAAAAGGTATCGAAACATAGAGTAAACCCCATCACTGCATTTACACTTAGCGGTTCTTTCAGGATTATATCTTCCACTTGCAATAATCCCAAGTTCAAAGATAAATTCCCTATTCTCCAAGCGAGACCAAGATTCAAATCTGCTCCACGTAATTCTGATATCAGCACGAAATTCTCTATCGGTCTGATTGAAATGCCGCCGAAGAAACCGAGAAAATATTGGTTATTTGTACTACGATAGGCAAAAGATCGCGTCCCCAGCCCGAAATGAAACTCAGTCTGCACCTCACTCCCTTCCTGCATAAACAAACCGGATTTGCTCATCACAAAATAAGGTGATCTGCGGATATAATCATGAGCATTGTACATTTCGGATCCGTGACCTTCTGGTGGGGAAAAGTATTTCACCTCAGAGAGTATGTTTTCCACACCCACACTCACAGCTGGGATATTGAATGTCTCACTTACAAGCTGATACTTTATATTCCCATAATACATCTCATCATGATAGGTGGTGAATCCTATTTCCAATCTATCGAATATGCTCACTTGAATCCCGTAAGCAAAATCTGCTTCATACTCAGAGTTATTTTCTTTATATAAAGTCCGATAAACTCCGCTCGTTTCTACCATCCAGGCAGGCAGAGTATATGCATTGGGAATGTTTATCGTTCCCGTCCTACTCAAAGGAAAGGCAGCTAATCGCATACTCGCAAACAGCAGCAGCATAACTAAACCATAGTTCTTCATTATCGCCCCCTTTCGGCAGAAAATCATACTTTGAATTCATTTTTTTTCGCTTCTAAAAATAGTCAACAAAACTAATCTCTTTCAGCTCAAATATTCTCTAATCCATTGACCTTTTTTTGCTATTCTGGATTTTGGTCATAATAAATTTAAAAGGAGTAGAGAATGCAAACCAAAATGACCTCTTTCACAAAAAAGAGAATGCCGAGTTCCAAAATAATCGGCTTACCGCTCCGCTGCAAAGTGGATCATTCCAAAGAGAACCCCATCCCCTCCTTCTGGGGAACATGCTTCAAAGATGGCTCTGTTGCCAAATTGGAAGCACTCGAAGGAAGGCTTGAAAAGAACGCACTACTGGGATGGTGTGGAGAATACAATCCGGAAGATCACAATTTCACTTATGTTATCGGCATATTAGCTGAAGAGAACACTATCGCCCCGGCAGGGATGAAAGAGATTTCATTACCGGAATCTGATTTTGCAGTTGCTACCTTCGAAGGAATAGAACCGGACATATTCAGGCATGCACATGAGCTTGCCTTTGATGAGCTAAAAAAAGCCGGTTTGGAATACGACCCTACCCGCGGCTGCGAGATCGAATGGTACGACGAAAGATTTTGCAAGGATGAGAACAAAAAAGTCATCGATCTCTATATCCCGATCAAATCATAGAGGCTTCCCAAGTCAGAAATAATAATTTCTGTATGTATGAGAGGAGTTGGGACTATTTTTTCATCAAAATGATGCTTTGCCCACTCCTCTGAATTTGCAACCTGCTTTGCGATAGTGTTCCAATTTCTCGTTACTGATGAAATTGGAACAATCTATTATCAAAGGTTGAGTTCCGGTTTTTGCCAACACCATCTCCGCTTCCAGATCTTTGTAAAGTTTATGTCCAACCGCAAATACTACTACCTGTGCATCTTGGAGTGCTTCGTCCAAATCCTGATGCACCGGCACATTTTCCAACTCAGGCCAAAATTCTACATAAGGATCATGAACTTTTACCAATGCCCACGCTTCATTCAGGTTTTTTACCAATGTTTCCGAAGGCGAGTGGCGCGTATCGCCAATCTCTTCCAGATAAGAAACTCCTAACACGGTAATGCGCAGATCACGCAGATCGGGATGAATGCTCCTGATAAGTTCGATCGTGTGTAATGGCATGGTATCGTTTATGTTAACAGAGTTAATTGCGACATTCAAAGAGTCATCGATATCAAAAATTGCCTGCATCGACCAGTTTGCCAGCACCGGATCTTTGGTAAGACAATATCCGCCTACACCCAAGCTCGGTCTGAGCAGATTATCGTGTGTCCCTTTACGCTTTCTGATAGCATCTCGTACTCTGAAAATATCCACTCCGATCTTCTCTGCAAATCTTGCCCATTCCAAAGTGAGGGCTATATTGGTCGCCCGATATGAGTTTTCCATCACTTTTGCCAGTTCGGATGCATTGGTGTTTTCCAGCTGGGTAAGTGGATAATGGTTCACATTTATCACATTAGATAAAAATTGTTCCGCTTGTTTCTTACTTTCTTCATTGATACCGGAATATACTCGCCAGAAATCTCTGATCGAGCTCACATATTTGGCTCCGGGCATAACACGCTCATAAGAATGAGCTATCAGCGGAGGTTGCTTCTGGGTATCTATTCCTCTTTTTTCGAATTCTTCGATGATTATTGGTTTGACCACATGTTCGCAAGTTCCCGGTGGTACGGTAGTTTCGATTAGAATAAGACAATCGGGTCTGATATGTTTGCCCAGCGTACGCATCCCATCCCGGAAAGCGGCTAGATCACAATAGCCCCGCTCAGCTTCTCCGAATGCAGGTTTGGTAGCATCGAGCTGAATATCGACTACTACAATATCTGCCACTTCGAAAGCATCATTTAGCCAAGTAGCTCTAAAAGTCTGCTTATTACTCACCGTTCGCTCGAAGATCTTAGCTACTTCTCCATCGGATGATTTTACCGGTGGTACGCCACTGTTTATGGTGGGAACTTTCCAATATGAGCGCATCGAGGCACGTTGTTGACCATGTACGAAGTAGATGGGATCTCCATCTTTGTCTGTGCAATCTGCCACAACAGATGCCATAACACATCCTACAAAGCCCATACCTTGTACTGTAACGATTTTTCTGCCCATTTCGCGTTGTTTTTTGGTGATTGCCAATAGTTCTGCTCTCTCTTTTTCGCTCTCTTGATTTGTCGGCAGTGTGAATTTTCTTCCTTCCGCTGAAACTGATAAATCTAGCATCTACTCCTCCTACTTTCTTTATTTTTCTATCATTGGGATATGAAGTTCTTTGCTAAGATATTCCAGATCTTTCTTCAAATTCTCTGTAACTGGTATACCCTGCTCTCGCACATTTTTTTCGGCGTAGAATTCCTTCTCTCCGGCAACGTAGATCTTATCCTTACCGGGTGCTTTTTGGGATTGTTTCAATTCTCTGAGGATATCGCTTGTGATGGTTTTGAAGCTTTCGATATCTGTGAAGGCAGAGATATCCATGGCAAGGAAGAAATGCCCCAGCCTGTAGGGAACCCGCTTGCCTTTTTCATAACCGTGCAATCCGGCTAAATAACTGCCGTTTTGCAAAGCGGCGGATAGTATCTCTACCATTACAGCTAGTCCGTAACCTTTATGCCCGCCGGTTTCCTCTTCAGTACCACCCAAACCGACCATTGCTGCCTGTTTTTCCAATAGATCTACCAAGAGTTGCTTGGAATCTGTTACTGGCTGTGCCTTTCTGTCTATTGCCCATGCTGGCGGAGTGGGTTTGTCTTCTCTGGCTAATACCTCTATCTTACCACGTTGAGATATGGAGGTTGCGGCATCATAGAGAAAGGGATATTCCATATCTGTGGGAGCGCCAAATGCGATAGGATTGGTACCAAGCATTGGATCGACACCGAATAGTGGTGCTATGGAAGGGCGGGCATTGGTCACCGTGATACCGATCATATCCTCATCTGCAGCCATTTTAGCATAGAAACCGGCAATTCCGTAATGGGTAGAATTCCTTACCGCTATTGCCGATATCCCAAATTTTTTCGCTTTCCCAATTGCCTCTTTCATCGCCCGATACGAGATTACCTGCCCCATACCATGGTTGCCATCCCATACTGATATCGCAGCTTTGTCACTTAGTATCTCAATATCGGTTTGAGCAGATTGTACTCCGGCTTTGATACGATCATAATACATTCTTAATCTACCTACTCCGTGAGATTCTATCCCGCTTAGATCGGAAGCGATAAGTACATCTGCACAAATAGTAGCCTCATCTTCTGGTACTCCCGATTTTATAAATACCTGACGCATAAAATCATAAACCGTTTCCACTTTGTAATAGTTCATAGTTTCTCCTCTAAATCATATTTTTTCCGAAGAAGACTCGTTTATAAAACCAATTACGGCTATATCGTCAAGTTTTTTGTTCAGTTTTATGAACCTCATGCATCTTTTGTCACTATTGAAGCCAAGAATAGCGCTTTGATCGAGGATGAGTTTTGAGGGAAGTAAATTGCAGTTTAGGGTTGAGGGGACAGAAGACAGTAGGTAGTAGGCAGAATGGAGAAGGTGAGAAGATGTTGATTAGTTGATTGGATAATTGGTTGATTGGTTGAAAGTTTAGAAAGAAGGAATTTATAGGAATTTGTTCGCTGCGCTCACGGAATTTTTGGCAAAGAGCATGGAACGTAGGACAAGATATCATCTTGTCTTCGAAAAAACAGAAAGAAATGAGTTGAGGAATTTATTCAGTGGTACTCATGGAATTTTATTGGAAGAGAAGCAAATTGCAGTTTAGGGTTTAGGGGTTTAGGTAAATATATCGGAAAACAGAAAGCAGAGGTCAGAGATCAGAATGGAAAAACGGTCATCTCGAGCGGAAGCCCGACTTGTCGGGGTGAAGTCGAGAGATCTCTTTTTTACAAATGTCAAACAGCAAAGTAGAAAGACGGAGAGACTGTGAGAGTATATAGGAGAAAGAAGATAGGAATTTTGGAGGATAGGAAGATTGGAATACAGTAAGCAGAAGGCAGTAAGCAGATTGGAGAAGGTGAGAATGTAAGTAAATGAACAATGTATAATGAATAATGCAATATGCAGTTTAGAGTGATAGTTTAGAGATCAACGGTCATAAGCTTGTCACACTGAGTAGCTTCGGCGCAAGCCGGAGCGTATCGAAGTGTGAGTTGGTGAAAGAATAGCAGGATGAAGTTGATTAGTTAATTTGTTGATTGGTTGAACCGTTAAGTCGTTGAGGTGTTGATTCGTTCAATCGTTGAATCGTTGAATCGTTTCGGTCATTTGGTAATTGTAATTTGGAATTTATTTGCCTGCCCGGCTTGCCATGTGGAACCCAGTATGTTCCACTGTGGCATGCCATGTGGAACCTGTCTGTTCCACTGCGGTGAAATTTCGTCAGAAATATTTCAATGGGTTGATTAGTCGCCTCAAAAATAGACCAGTCCTTCAGGGCTGGTATTTGTTTATGAAGATAGCATCTTTACGCCGTTCACGGCGTTGATAAGCTAAAACCGGCAAATTCCTCTCTCAGTCTCTTCTCCCTGCTTTTCATACTTCGATTCGAAACTCGATTCGAAAGAACTTATTAGAAGAATGGAATCACGTTTCTACTCAGTATGACGATTTCTTGTTTCTATTAATTCCGGCGTAGCCAAATTCCCATCAATTCCGCGAACGAAGTGAGCAAATTCCTCTCTCAGTCTCTTCATGCTCTTCTCAAAAACTCATTACTCATCACTCAAAACTGCTTCACTATGTTTGTCCCTTCCTCCTTATTCCTTAATCCTTGATCCTTCTCACTTGTCACTTGTTACTCTTTACATATCACTTTCCCTTTCAGTATCACATACTATGTCCTCCGAAGCCTGCAAGGCGAAGGATGGTCACGTATTCCTTTTAGCTTCTATCTTTTAGCTGTTAGCTTAGCTTCTCTTCTCGCTTGTTTCACTGGGAGAATTTGATGCTTTCCTGTCCTATATGCCTATTTGTTGGTAAACAAAAATTTATTGACGAGAGGGGGCAATTCTAACATTCGGTATTCTATTATGAATTTTAAAAAACATTTGAGGTAAAAATGAAAATAATAATAACATTTATACTGGTATGTTTGTCCATATCCGCTTTATACGGAAGTGAAGGGTACCTGCAACCTCCCGAACATATAAAATCGGTTTTCGATGCGCCCGTATCTCCCTTTATGAGTTTTATCAGGTATCAGAACTTAGCATTGGAATATACTTATCAATATCATCAAACTCTGGAGCAATTAGCCGATCCGAAAGTCAATCTTGCCGGTAGAAGTATCTCCGAAAGATTAAACGGTGCCATCATGTTGACTCCCCGCATTGCTGTCACCATACATCATCTGGATACGAATACGTCTATAGAGGTCGCTCTGCCCGAGGAAATCAAGATTCGCAATTCTTCCATATCTCCCGATTATAAAACCCTTGCACTTGCTCATGAAACCGAAGCTGGCATCAAACTTATGTTGATCGATATATCCAGCGGCAAAGTTACTTATATCGAAGAACTCACCGTCAATGATGCTATCGGTGATGATGGTTATCAATGGTTATCAGACAGTCGGACACTTTTGATCAAAGCCATCCCCTCCGATCGCGATGAACCGCCGAAGAAGCCGCTTGTTGCCCAATCACCGATTATAGAAGAGAATCTGGGAACCGTCAGCACCCTGCGCACCTATCAGAATCTGCTGCAAAACCCACATGACGAAAAGCTGTTTGAATACTACTTCACCTCACAGCTAACGCTGCTCGACATTCATACTTTGGAAACTACTAATTTGGGTGAACCTACTATCTATCAACGTATCAAACCTTCACCGGATAGCTCTTATATTCTCATAGAAAAGATCGTTCGCCCCTACTCTTATCGAGTTCCTTATTTTCGCTTTCCCAAAAAATTCCGGATCTGGGATACAGAGGGCAATGTAGTCGCTCATTTACCCGACCGACCGCTGATGGATCAGGTCCCGATAGGTGGCACATATACCGGCCCGCGTAATTTTGAATGGCAGCCACATCATGATGCTAAATTGGTATGGGTAGAAGCTCTCGATGAGGGAGATCCCAAAGCGGAAGTTGACCATCGAGATCGGATAGTCAGAGTCTCGGCACCGGATTTTGAGAAGCAGGAGGAGCTTTTGCGCATGCAGCACCGCTATTCCTCTATCGTTTGGTCGCAACAACCCGATGAGCTCATCTATTATGAATACGATCGTAACAACCTCTGGCAGCGAGGTTGGCTCTACGATCTAAATACAAATGAAAAAAACCTTATCCTCGATATCAACACGCGAGACAGATACAATGATCCGGGTAATCTGGTAACTACCAGTACCGAGCGTGGATTCTCAGTATTTCTAAAACAAGACAACTGTGTATTCTATATCAATAACACAGGCGCTACTGCGGAAGGTAATTATCCTTTTTTGGCAAAATATGATCTGGAAAGTGAAGAACTGGAGAAGCTCTACCGCTCTGAGGAAGGGCACTATGAGATTATCTATGGGTTTGTGGATGACAAGCGGCAAGCTATAGCAATTCGCCGCGAAAGCCAATCTTATCCGCCCAATTATTACCTGGTAGATAGGCAAACCGGCGCACGAACCAAGATCTCCGATTATCCCAATCCTTATCCGGAGATAGCTGCACTGCACAAAGAACTGGTTACCTACGAACGTTCCGATGGTGTGCCACTCTCCGGAATGCTCTACCTGCCGGAAAATTATGATCAAAATAAACCGTTACCTTTGCTCATCAACGCCTATCCGCGTGAATATACGGATGAATTTACCGCCAGTCAGGTAGGATTGTCTCCCAATCGGTTCATTCGTTTCGGTCGTTCTTCCCTCAGATACATGGCATTGCATGGCTATGCGGTTCTATCCAGTGCATCCATCCCGATAGTCGGTGATCCGGAAACGGTAAACGAAACTTTTATCGAACAAACTCTAGAGAGTGTGAAAGCGGCGATAGATTATCTGGATGAACGTGGGATAATCGATCGTGAGAGAGTGGGTATCCAAGGACATAGTTACGGAGCCTTTATGGTAGCCAATATTTTGGCACACAGCGATCTCTGCATAGCCGGCATGGCAAATAGCGGTGCTTATAATCGTTCCCTTACTCCTTTCGGCTTCCAGCGTGAAAGAAGGACTCTGTGGGAAGCTAAGGAACATTATCTGAATATTTCACCATTTATGTTTGCCGGTCAGATAGATAAACCATTATTGTTGATCCATGGAGAGGAAGACTCCAATTCCGGTACTCATCCGATGCAATCTGAGCGAATGTTCCACGCTCTCAAAGGTAACGGCGCTACCGCTCGTTTGGTAATGCTACCTCATGAAGGTCATCACTATCGTGCCAGAAAATCTAGCCTACATGTCCTCGCCGAAATGATAAACTGGTTCGATGAATATGTGAAAAACCGTAATTAAGCTTTACTCACTTTCAAAATGCTTCCTCAGCTATTGTAGCAGAGAAACTTGTTGACATTATGTAATATCTCTTGTTTGTAGTTTATCGGATCAAGGAGGTAAAGTAGATGCGAAAGATAATGACGATAGCTTTTTTGCTAGGTGCAGTTTTAAATATACAGGCTGCTTTTTTGGGTTGGAACGCTCTGAAAACTGAAAATTATACGGTCTTTTTCAAATCCGGATATGAAAACCAAGCGTTGGAATCTGTAAATGCGCTGGAGTATTACAAGCCGGAAGTAGTAGAACTCACCGGAGCTAATATCAAGCATTTACCTTTTGTGTTGGAAGATCTTGGATCTATGTCCAACGGTTTGGCAAATCCGGTCTATCATCATATCCGCCTTTTCACTTATCCGTTTTCCGGGCAAGCAACTTCGGAAAATTGGCTCAGTTACGTAGCCAAACACGAACTTATCCACATGCATCATTTTAATAATATCGGCGGAGTACCGAAAGCTCTCTCTACGGTAATGGGCAGAATCATGATGCCGAATATTTTCTCGCCGGGATGGATCTATGAGGGTATCACTGTCTATGGAGAATCCTCAGATCGCACTTACACCGGCAGGTTGAACGACGGTTATTTCGACACTTACAACCGCGTTCGGCTTAGCGAGGAGAATTTCCCCAGCTTGCTTTCGGCAACTTATAGTCCCCGAACTTATCCCTTTGGTAGTGGCATCTATCTTTATGGCGGAACATTCTTTGCCTATCTTGCCGAGACTTACGGCGAAGATAAATTTGCCGAGTTTTTTAGTCGCTACGGAAGCTCCGGTTCATCTTACTTCTCGCCTATTTTCCCTTTTTTGGGAATAGATCGCCATGCTCGTGCCGTTTATGGCAAATCATTTCCATCCCTTTGGAAAGATTGGCAGCAGTATCTGAAGCAAACCGAAAAACCATATCTGGTTAGCGGCGATCGTCAGACCTATTTGGGTGACTATATAGACAATATGCAAGTGTACAATCAAGATCTCTACTATGCTCGCAAATTTCACAGAAAGACCGGCTCGCAAACTATGTTTACCTTCTATGAAATTGTTCGCCTGCGTGATGGAGAGGTAACCCCCGTCATTACCACGACTTCTCCGATAACAGATTTTACTATCATGGATGATAAGCTTTGGTATGGAGTGGACGAGATCAAGTCCGGCTATGCTAATACTTACAACAATTCCTACGGTTATCAAACATCTGTTCGCCGCAAAGACCTGCTTACAGGAGAAGATCGACAAATATTCCAAGCAGAGATGCGCAGTTTCGTAGTTCTGGACGAAAACACTATCCTTTACTCGCAAGATAGGAAAGATAAATTCGGTAGTTTCCTCTACGAATACAACATAGCACTCGATGAATCCGATATGAGATATCTTACCGCTCATATTATCGATAGATTCAAATTTTATGATGATAACCTATTCGTCTCTGCACGAACAGATTGGGAAAATTTCAGTTTATATGAATTCGAACCTCTGCGCGGGCAGTTTATGCCACTGGTTTTTACCCCTCATGTAGAACAGATAGTAGATATTGCCGGTGACAAAATCTTTTTCACCGCAAATTACGAAGACGGGCATTATCTTTACTATTACGATCTTGAGGACAACGAAGTTTATCGGATCGATGGGGAAGGATTTATCCGCCGGGCATCTTATGATGACAGGAACGACATCCTTTATCTGGCTGCTTTGAATTCCGGTGGATATGATGTATACCAAACCGAACTACAAAGCACAATATATGAAGTCCCTACCGATCCATTCGAAGCACCTATGCCCAATGTATTGCCGACCACGGTAATCGAACCCGGCTCCTATGTGGATAATTTGAAGACGCTATTGCCCGGTGTCAGAATGCCGATGCTGTACGCCGGTACAGATGAGACTATTGTCGGCATGTACCTGCAAGGCAGTGATACGATCGGTCATTTCGAATATGGAATACCATTATTATATCACATAGAAAATCAAAACCTCTATACTGACATGTTTATCAACAGCAAACTCTTTTCTCCTGTGCAAACTCGATTAAACTTCACTAATCAGGAGGATGATAGTGAGTTGTATTTCACTGTTAGTTCTCCACTTTTCAGACGGCTCCAACCTGGTGTCTCTCATCTCTCTCTGGCTTTGCAGACAGCACTTTTCGAAGATTTCGACCGGCTTTCCTATACCCCCCAGATAGCGCTCGGTCTCCGTTTCCCCGGGCTGGTTAATGAGTTCAGTTTTCGAATCCCACTGGAAAACAGAGATTATGGTTCAAGCATCAATAGAATGGGAGCTTATCTCGATTTCTACTCTCTTGCTTATCTATCCAAAAGTCATCTCAAATTAAGCGCTACGGGAATTTATGATGTTGATAATCCATCGATTGTCTTTCCTACAATCAGAGGATATGATGAAGAGTTAACAGCTAAAAAGGGAGCCGTAGTCTCTGCCGATCTATCTACCCGACTTCTCAGAATCCACAAAGGACTTTGGAACCCGAATATTTTCTTCGAAGATCTCAATGCCAATCTATTTGTAACTAGTGCTATCCCGACAGAAGGGTCCAGACAGCTTGCCGGAGGTTTGGAATTGGTGCTCGACGGTGGATTGCTGTTTCTATCACAATCTGAATGGGGGATGAGAGTCTCATATAACCGGGAGGAAGAACTGAAGACCGACTTATTCTTTCAAATCGGGATGAGTTGGTAGGGTTTCTGTGTTTAGAATAAAGCGCACTCTGTCTTGACCGGATCGTTATTTTTCGGCGTTTTGAGATGAGTTGTTATCGTGTTTTTCAAAAAAACAGATATTTATCCTTGACGTCAAAATCATCTTAAAACTTATTTATATATAAGATCGTTTAGGAGGAAATTATGAGACGTATAATTTTGATAATCACTTTATTGTTAGGAATACATATCTTATGGGCACAGACGCCTATCTATCAGCAAGATTTTGAAGATTTTGTTTTTGACACCGGCACCGAAGTTACCACTTTCGGTGATAATGATGAATGGATTTTTTCTTCCACCGGTTCTCATGATGATCGACTTATTTATCATGGTGACTGGGGAACTGGTACAACTACCGGATTTCGCGGTAATGATTTCGTAATGGGATATCAGCATAGTGGCACATCCGGAACTTTTACCGCTTCCCTGACGATAACCAACAATACCGGTGAGGTGATAACCGACCTTTTTGTAAGCTATCTGGGTAGAGTGGAACGGCTCGGTGAAGGAAGATCGCCGGAATGGACTGTCCATGTTGACGGGGTTGAGATCCCGGATTTGTTCTATTCCACCAGTGTCGGTGAAGACCAGACCAGAAGTGCAGTCATCGGTGGCTTGAATATCGGTGTGGGAGAAACCGTGACGATAGAGTGGTCTTCTGACCGAGGACAACCCTCGGGCGCTAGTAAACAAATCGGTATCGGTGATGTTTTGGTAGATATATCCGAAGTGAACCAAGTGGTGATTCCTACTTTCTCACCACCAGCAGGGACATATACCGAACCGCTGAATGTCGAGATCTCCACTACCACCGAAAATGCCACAATCCATTACACTTTGGACGGATCCGATCCCGATCAGACTTCTCCTATTTATACCGATCCGATCTATATAGATGAAACCACCACTGTCAAAGCTCGTGCTTACAAAGAAGATTATATCCCCAGCTCGATCGCTACAGCCGAATATCAGATGCCTACTTTCGTAGAAGATCTTGCTACTCTACGAAATAGCCCTCAGGGCGAACTTTATACCGTTACCGGCGAAGTTGTCCTCACTTTTCAGCAAGATTTCAGAAACAATAAGTTTGTTCAGGACAACACCGCCGCGATACTTATAGATGATGATCCGGGCATTATAACTACCACTTATGAGCGTGGAGATGGGATAACCAATCTCACCGGTACTCTGGGTGAATATGGCAATATGTTACAATTCACTCCCACTCTCGATCCCGGAGCACCAACGTCCACCGGTAATGTGGTAGAACCAACCGTTCTTACTATCGACGTTATGAACACGAATTTTATGGATTATCAGGCTCAGCTGGTTACTATAGAAAATGCAAACTTTACTGATACCGGCACTTTTGCTAACGGACAAGTTTATGGCATTTCAGATGATAGTGGTAATGGCGATTTTCGTACCACTTTCTATGACGTCGATTATATCGATGATCCGATCCCACAAGAACCTCTTCATCTTACAGGCATACTCAATTCCCGTTTTGACGGAGATTACATCACCTCGCGTGATTGGGATGATATGGAAATTCTTACCGGCTCAGTTGCTACTCCTACTTTCGATCCACCGGCGGGTAATTACATAGACGATATTTCGGTCACTATCAGTTGTGCTACCGAAGATGCAACCATCCATTACACAACCGATGGGACTGAACCGGATCAAACCTCTCCTGTATATAGCTTACCTATTTTAGTAAACGAAACCACCACGATAAAAGCAAGAGCATATTTGGAAGGATTGGATCCCAGCCCGGTTGCAACTGCTCAATACAACTTTCCTACCGAAATCTCTGATATTGCTGACTTACGTAATAGTACCCTCGATCTGCCCTATACACTTACTTCCGAAGTTATCCTCACTTTCCAGCTTGATTTTCGTAATCAGAAATTTATTCAGGATGATACCGCTGCTATTTTGATAGATGATAATGATGGGGTGATCACAACATCTTATGAGCGAGGAGATGGTATATCAGGTTTTACCGGCATATTATCCGAATATGACAATATGTTGCAGTTTATCCCCTTAGCCGATCCAGGCGCTCCTACTTCCACCGGGAATACTGTCACTCCGATAGTCCTTACTATTGATCAGATGATGACTAACT
>CAYSSJ010000021.1:0-40029 GCA_964433675.1 uncultured Candidatus Cloacimonadota bacterium | reverse complement strand
TGTCACACTGAGTAGCTTCGGCGTAAGCCGGAGCGTATCGAAGTGTGAGTTGGTGTAAGAGTAGCAAGATGATGTTGATTGGTTGATTGGTTGATTGGTTGATTTGTTAATTGGTTAATTAGTTGAATCGTTGAGTTGCCTGCCTTGTGAAATTTCGCAAGAAATATTTCACTGGGTTGATTCGTCTCCTCAAAAATAGACCAGTCCTTCAGGGCTGGTATTTGTTTATGAAGATAGCATCTTTACGCCGTTCACGGCGTTGATAAGGTAAAACCGCAAAATTCCTCTCTCAGTCTCTTCTCCCTGCTTTTCATACTTCGATACGAAACTCGATTCGAAAGAACTTCTTCGAAGAGTGGAATCTCGTTTCTACTCAGTATGACGATTCTTGTTTCTATTAATTCCGGCGCAGCCAAATTCCCATCAATTCCGCGAACGAAGTGAGCAAATTCCTCTCTCAGTCCCTCAGCCTCTCCCTGCTCTTCTCAAAAACTCATCACTCATCACTCAAAACTGCTTCACTATTTTGTCCCTTCGCCCTTATTCCTTAGTCCTTGATCCTTAATCCTTGTAACATTGCCCGTCTGCCCCGCATGAGCTTGCCTTTCCGAGGCGGAAAAACATCCAAATTGCTCCTACAGAATTTTAAAGAATTGACAAAATAACTGTTTGTCAAAAATTCTTACCAATCATTTTGATAAGGTAGGCGAAAATATGAAATGTAAGGGTACGATAAAGTACAAAACGGACAGAGGCAAGATAGTAGTGCGCAAATGTGGTGAAAAGCTCTCCGATGATCTGATCTTTTGTCCCACCTGTGGCACTCATACCGGAATCCTTGCCGGCAAATTATCAGCTAAGCAAAACTGGAGCCAAACTTGGCAGCAATTCAAGAAAAACAAATCTTATCCCTTCTCTATCTTCTATGTGATCTGCATTTTACTCCCCATTCTGCTGATCGTTCTACACACTTCGGATAATTACTGGCTCAGCAACGCCATATTCATCCTCGTCGTCCCTTTGGCGCTTGTGCCTTTCGGACATAGGAACTACACCACAGAGCCACCCAAGATCGCCGATTATTTCCAAGCTTTGAAGTTTTATCCCTACCTTTTGGGATTCGTATTTTTGAATAGTCTCTATTTTTTGATCTTGAAGATCGTTTGTACCGGCTTTTTATTGAATATCGTCGTCGATCCCATCTTACATATAGTACGCTTTATTTTGGTACTCTATTGGCTTTCCATCGTATTGCCGGCACCACTGATCATGCTGAGACAGCGGATAAACCCGCTCAAAGCGATATTGATAGCACACCGTGCCAGCAAAGAGATCCGCTGGCAGCTTTTCTTACTGCTTCTCTATATCGGCTTCATAAATGCTCTCGGCGCACTTGCACTCGGGCTGGGACTGCTGGTTACCATCCCCCTATCATTCGCAGTTTTGGAAAAGTATTACCTCAATTTGGAAGAAGTGGGACTGGTAAATCCCGATTTATCTGCTCTGAAGGAAGTGACGGGAAAATGAGGACTCTTCTGATAATCACCATCCTCCTTGTAATCTGCTCTGCAAACGCTTTTGATGATCCACTGTTCCAAAAAGCGCAAGAGATAACTTTGCAAAACTGGAATTGGGTTCCCTCCACCACGATCAAACAAGATGAGATAAAAAACCGCAAAGGTAAGCTCGATGCCACTACCGAAGTCTGGATAAACCACAGCCTTACAGAAGACGGCAGCATCAAAAGTGAATTTGAGAAAGTGCTTATCGACAACCAACCGGCAACCGAAAGGCAGCAAAAGAATTTCGAAGATGCACTGAAGATGGATCTGATCCCTACCAAAAAACCGCTTATCGATCCTGATGATATTATCTCTATCGAAAGGATAGATAAGAAACGCCCTTACGAAGATTCTTATCTGGTCGGATTCTCCTTCGTAACCAAATATATTACCGACGATGAGAAAGAGGGAGAAAAGATCGGCACTTTGTGGATTGATGAGCATAGTGGCGCCCCACTTCTGATGGAATTCACCACCGACCCCCTACCCAAAGCGGTACGTTCTATGGAAAATGAGGTGCATTACCACTACGACAGAGATCAGAATATCTGGTACAAAACTAAAAGTGTAATAAATATCGAGATCAGAGTACTGCTGATGACCAAATATGTTACCTCAACTATCGAATTTAAAGAACCATGGCAATATGAAGAGGCAGAAATCGGTAGGCAGAGTAATTCTATTGTGAATGACTAATGTATAATGAACAATGTATAATGGTTAATGCAGTTTAGGGTTTAGAGAACAGATGTCGGAGTTCAGAAGGAGGAAGAAGGAAAACGGAATACAGAATACAGAATGTAGGAAACAGTAGGTAGTAAGCAGTAAGTAGTAGGAAGTAAGAAGATAGTTGATAGAGAACAGAAGCTTGTCACACTGAGTAGCTTCGGCGTAAGCCGGAGCGTATCGAAGTGTGTCTTGGTGTAAGAGAACCGAGATGATGTTCAATCGTTGAGTTGTTTCGGTCATTCGGTCATTGAGATTAAAGGTACATTTGACCCCTGACAATTATTCTCTGGGGTTATAATACAAAAATAATCTGATGCTGAAACTAAATTATTAAAACAAAAAAAAGAGATTATGGCAATTAATAACATAACCGAAATCTTTTTATTTGACATTTTTAATGTTTTTTCCCTCTTTAATGAAATTATTATGGAAAGGGATTTTATAAATATTGTTATTTAGGTATTATTTTATTATTAGAAGTAGATGGCACAATTACCGGGCTTCTATTTTCTATTTCATGATTCCATAACAATCCTAAAAAATCCTTAGATCCTAAGGAGTAATGGGTATACCACTGGGTTGCTCCAGATTGATGGGTATAACTTTCATCATAAAGTGCCATCGCAAGTTTCCTATCTGCAAATCTTGGATCTTGAGAAAAGAGATCTCCCCATCTCCTCATAATAGTCAACTCTTGTGGCAATGTCCATGCATGCCCACTAAACCCACAGATATGTCCCATTTCATGAGCAAAAGTCCTATATCCAGTAATTTCCCCATTTTCATTAACACCTAACCTAACCCTACCAATATCTATATAGCCATCTTGACCATGATCATTTGTGAGTGCATATCCCCCAATCCCTTGTTCAGGGAAAATTCTTATTTTCCCATAATCTTCTGGTGGATTCCATGGCCCATGATCTTCAACAATAGTAACCTGGCTTGGATCATTTATATGTCCTTTAAATAATGCCCCAATATCATTTGAATCTAAAATTCTTGATTTCATATCTTCTGCTGTTTGTTGTGTAAAGTGCCCAAGAACATCTGGATCATAATGTGCTTTTGAAATAACTACTTCTTCAAAACTATGAACTGCATTTGGATCTATCCCAAAATCCCACTTTCTTATAATGATATTCCATTCAAGAGGATCTGATGTCGGTGGATCGAAAAGAGTAATGGAAGTAAGAACTTCTGCAGAATGTCTTCTAAAATCTTCAGGGGATATGTCATGTTGTGAAAGGGGATATTGACCTTCATAAGGAACAACCCTTAGTAATAAATCTGAAACATCTCCGCTTGGCTTTTTGATAGACCGAATATAACTTTTTTCTTCTCCAGTTGCAGGGTCTTTCATTCTTCCTTGAATAAAAATATAATCTTGTAAATTAGAAACCTTATGTTCTAATTTTTGATTAAATTCTCCTGAAGGCCCAACAGGAATCTCTCCTAGTTGAGTAAAGGGCCCCATAGAATCATTAGAATGATAAACCCTTACAATTCCTTGTTGTTCTGTTCTTGTTTCTGTGTCTTCTAAATATCCATGAATATCTAAAAGATCCCATAATGTCCCACTAAGTGTTTCAGAATTAATTCCTCCTTCATTATCCCCAAATTCAACCATAACCTCATAATTTGTGTTTTCTGATATTTGTTGAGTTGAATTTATTGTTAAATTATATCCATTTAAAGATACATTAGTATATTCATCTAATGGCCAAGCATCATTTAATGGGACAGGATTATCTTCTGGATTTGGATCACTAAATCTCCCCTCTAAATCTAAAGTAATTTCATCTCCTTCTTCAAAATTAGTTTCTATGCCAGAAAAATCTGCTTCTGGAAGATAATTTGGAATTTCAGTACTGACACTACTTGTATTCTCTCTTGAAGAAACCTTCTCTATACCTTTGGTTCTACTTCTTTCAACACCCCCTAATCTTCCTTCTAATGTTTCTTTTTTTGAAGAAGTTATTCTAGAAGGGTTTCTTTTTTCTTTACCTTCTTCTTGTTTAAGAACTGAATCATCCCAACTCAAAACAAATTCATAATCTCCTTTTGTAATTTCCGGGTTTTGATAATAGGTGAATAATTTTGAATATTCAAAAGGTTCAGAAGGGTTAGGATTAGTAATTGTCTTCTCAAAAATTTGGTCGCCATTTTTTAAAACAGACAAATTAGCTTCATCTAAATTCTCAAAATCTGCAGTATATTTTATGTCTATAAGATTTTCTAGTGTTGCATCATGATTAACAATTGGTTGAGGTGGTTCAGTTACATCCACATTAGCTTCATCAGTTCCAGTTAGCCCTTCAAAATCAATAACTTCTCCTGAAATTGTATAATTACCCGGATCAAAAAAAGTAAAAACTGTATCAATAGGAGTAGATTTTTCAATATTAATTCCAAGATCTTGTATACTTAAGATATATTTTTCAATATTTTCAACCCCTTCAGGATGCTCTCCAGATAAAGTAATTTGTGAATTTAGTGGCGCTGTTCCTCCTGAAGGATTTACATTTAAAATTGCAGTAGGGGACTCTGGATCTAAAACAGTTACATAGGTATTTTTTGAGTCAGTTTGATTTTTAGAATCTTCAACAATTCCTTTTACAATATAATTACTTGATTCCTCAAAATTTATAAGAGTGTCTATTGGAGAATTTTTTTCTATACTTAAATTAAGGGAGGGAATGTTTAAGGTATATTTATCTATGTCCTCTATTCCATCTGGATCTTCTCCCCAAACTTTAATCCTTGATTCAAGGGGGGCTGTTCCTTCTGAAGGATTTGCAGAGATAAATGCAGTGGGTGGAGAATTTTGGGGGTCGAGTACATTTTCCTCACATCCGCTTATACTTAATACCGTAAGAGATGAAATCATTATTGACAAGCAGAATACTATAAGCGACATGTAAAACTTCTTTGCTCGTTTCCCCGAACCTGCTCGTCTTAATTTGCCTTTAGTGCAAATAGAAAATATATAACCATTCTCCATAAAAGCCCCCTTTTTAGGAAAACCAATATTAATAAAATATAAAGAAATAGCTTCTTAACTGTCAAGTAGAAAATTTTCCTTGCTTGCATCCCCCGAAAAAAAATCAGAACCATGGCAATATGAAGAGGCAGAAATCGGTAGGCAGTAAGTGGATAGAAGATAGAGGGTAGAAGGTGGAGGATAGAGCAGAGTAATTCTATTGTGAATGACTAATGTATAATGGTTAATGCAGTTTAGGGTTTAGAGAACAGAAGCTTGTCACACTGAGTAGTTTTGCACCTACTCCCTTTTTCTTAGTTGGTATAGCTGGAAAAGTAGGTTCAGGACGTATCGAAGTGTGAAGTTAGAGAGTTTGGTTTTTTACTTGTCACCCTTCGATACAATTCCGACAAGTCGGAATCACTCAGGGTGACGATTACAACATTTTTTTCTGCTTCGCAGAAATTCCGTTTCGGTAATTTAGATTTCCTCGTTACTCGTTACTTGTCACTTTTCCATTTCCGTATTACCTATCACCTATCTCTTTTAGCTTTTAGCTCTTAGCGTTTAGCTATTTTTTTTCTTCCTGCTCTTCTCAAAAACTCATAACTCATCACTCAACACTGCTTCACTTTCACTATTTCGTTTCGGTCATTGAGATTTGGGATTTATTTGGGATTTGGTGCTTTCTCACCAAACCAATCCTCCTATCCACCTAACCTCCTATCGTCCCTCTACTCTCTATCTTCTTCGCAGGTAAACTCATCACTACTTTGCCCCTTCGTCCTTGATCCTTGATCCTTTATCCTTGCTTTGTCCTTCGTAGCCTTCAGGCGTAGAAGGATCACTCGTCACTCGTCACCTTTCACACCTTTTCCCTTATCACTTTGCTTTTCATTCTTGACTTAATTCTCTTTTATCATATTATTGTTCTTATGGATAAAATATCAAAAGAAGAACTAAACTATTTGCAGAGCATTAGGCAGTATCTGCACAGTGAGCCTGAATTGGCAAATCAGGAGCAGAATACCGCCGCCTTTCTGGCAGCGGAGCTTCAAAAAACAGATCCCGACAGACTGGTAACCGAATTGGGCGGATATGGATTGGCAGCAGTTTACCATAGTGGAAACGAAGGTAAGACGCTGATGTTTCGAGCCGATATGGACGCAGTTCCGGTAGAAGAAAAGGGGAATCATCCCTATAGCAGCAAAAACAAGGGTGTATCGCACGGTTGTGGTCACGACGGGCATATGGCAATTGCCTTGGGTTTAGCTCGACATATAGGAAGCATCCGTGAGCGCTTGTCCGGAAGCGTAATCGTATTGTTCCAACCTGCAGAAGAGACTGCCGAAGGAGCAAAGCGAATATTGGAAGATCCTAAGTTTTCCGGATTGGAACCGGATCAATGCTATGCACTGCACAATTTCCCCGGCTATCCGCTTCATTCGGTAGTCATGCGAGATGAAGTATTTGCCAATTCTTCCATCGGGATGATCGTACGGCTGCATGGTCATACCTCCCATGCCGGTGAACCGGAGAAAGGTAAAAGCCCGGCAGAGGCGATGTGTTCTATCATCAAAGTATTAAAGGATCTGCCGAAGTATTGTGACACTGCTTCAGGATTCATCTTATCTACGGTTATTCATGCCAAATTGGGAGAACAGGCATTTGGAACCTCTCCCGGCTATGCGCATGTGATGGCTACTCTGCGGGCAAATTTCGACGAAGACCTCGAACTAATGCGAGAGCGAGCGGTAAGTTTGGTGCAAAAGATAGTCCGAGATGAGCAACTCAAACATAATGTCGAATGGATAGAATATTTCCCCTCAACAATAAATGCAAAACAGTGCAACCTTATAATCGGGAAAGCTGCGGAAGAATCAGGCTGCAAAGTGATCGAAATGGAAGAACCGTTCGTATTTTCCGAAGATTTTTCCTACTTCACCCAGAAATTCCCGGCTGCACTTTTCGGCTTAGGCAGTGGTGAGACTCAGCCCAATGTTCATAACGAATATTATGATTTCCCCGATGAATTGATCAAAACCGGAGTTCAACTCTTCGCCCGCATGGTGGAGATTTCCTCAGGAGGCTGAATATGAAGCAACCATCCTATATCGAACTAAGCAGATCGGCACTAAAAAAGAACCTCCATTATCTGAAAAAACGGATCGGCAAGCAAGCGCGTTATGTTTCCGTGATAAAGGGTAATGCCTACGGTCATGGTATCAGGGAGTTCATCCCCTTGGCAGAGGAATGTGGAGTAGATTATTTCGCCGTCTTCGATGCTTATGAAGCTTTTTTGGCTCTGAGCGCCAAGCGACCGGAAAGTCAGATCATGATCATGGGTATGATAGAAGATAGTGAGCTGGAATGGGCAATAGCTGAAGATATCACCTTTTTTGTGTTTGAAAAAGAGCGTCTGCAAAGTGCCGTCAGATATGCCAAGCAGGTTGGGAAGCCGGCTCGCATCCATCTGGAATTGGAGACCGGATTGCATCGCACCGGGTTTGAAGAGATCGAACTTTCATGGGTGATCGAGTTTATTCATAAGCATTATGAACATATTCAATTGGAAGGTATTTGTACTCATTATGCCGGTGCGGAGAGTATTGCCAATTATGTGCGCGTCAACAATCAATACAACAAATTCATAGAACTCACCAAAATGCTGGCAGAGAGAGGACTGGAATTTCGCTTTCATCATACTGCCTGTTCGGCAGCCGCGCTCACCTATCCCTATATGTGTATGAATATGGTGCGGATAGGCATTGCTCAGTACGGCTTTTGGCCCGGTGAAGAGACACGTATGTACAATCTTTTATCCGATGATATGAGATTCACCCGCGACCCACTGAAAAGGGTATTGAAATGGAAGACGCAAGTAATGAGCACAAAGGTGGTTGAAGCTGCTCAATTCCTCAGTTACGGACATTCCCATCTTACCTCTCGTAGAACGAAAGTTGCGGCAATACCGATCGGATACTATCATGGCTATCGTCGCAGCTTGAGCAATGTCGGGCATGTGCTCATCAAAGGTAGGAAAGCGCCTGTGGTCGGGATGGTCAATATGAACATGTTTTTGGTGGATATCACTTCTCTACCACCTGTTCAAAAAGGTGATGAAGTCGTAATAATCGGCGAGCAGGGCAAACAAGCCATCACGGTGGCATCTTTTAGCGATGCTTCCAAACTGGTAAATTACGAATTACTGACCAGATTGCCGGCACAGATCCCCAGATATATCATCCCCTGATCTAATCAGCCGGAAATTCAACCAAGAAGCGAATTACTTCATTTTGAGACCAGCTAAACTTTCCACCCAACTGCTGAGATAGAATATCAACCAATCTCAATCCGAGAGAATCGCTCTTTTCCATATCAAAATCAGATGGAATGCCTTTACCGCTATCGTGGATCTCCAGTTTGATCAAACCATCTACTTTTTTCAATGCTATGCTGATCTTACCGGACTTCGCATCTTCGAATGCATGCTTGAATGAATTAGTAACCAATTCATTGATTATCAATCCGCAGGGGATTGCTTTGTTCAATGAGAGATGCATCTCTTCAATATCATATTCCATCTCGATATTCTTAGCCTCAACCACATAAGATTTGTATAGATTATCTACCAGATCATGAATGTATTCTTTGAAGTCGATGTCGCTAAAATCCTTGGTTTTATACAATCTTTCGTGTACCATAGCCATGGAACGAACTCGCAGATGGAGTTGGGTAAATTGACCGATTATCTCCGGATTATCTAGCTTAGCAGATTGCAGTTTCATCAGACTGACGATAACTTGCATATTGTTCTTCACCCGGTGATGAACTTCTCGGAGCAATATCTCTTTTTCGACAAGTGAACGCTTCAATTTTTCCTCGGCCTGCTTTCGCTCCTCGATCTCATGCTCCAGTTTTTTCGTCTGCTCAAAATGCTCTCCTATCAATTTGGAGATTTCGCCGAATTCATTTTCGTGCTTATTTAACTCAATTATCTCTTTGGGATTCTTGTCTGCCAAGCTTTTTGAAATTTTTGCCAAAGGTCTGCCAACCCATTTGTTGAAAATAATAAACACTATCCCGCCAAAAGTTAACAGTAGAGCTAATATTAGGATGGTTATTACCAGAGAAAGGTTTCTAAAATAGGGAAAAATATCGTACCGGCGAGTGAACCTGAGCTCTCTCAATGTGCGATCCTGCCAATCTGTGATAGGATAGTAAGTGGAGATCGTGCCTATATCGGTGTAGGTAGTGCGAAAGTCGGGCTCGACAATATCTACTTCGGTATCGGTGTAGCTATCCAATTGGGCAAGAAACTCATCATCCCATAATCTACCGGCGATGAAATAGCCGGAATGAGAAATTTTTCTATCCACATCATGAGTCGGATGAATAGTGGCAGCACTAATCTCTAAAACCCGCTCTCCGCCAACAGTAAAAAAGTTCAGAAATTTCTCACTGTCCAAAATATCAAAAACCTCTGACGGGATTATATCACCAATATCAAAATCGGAGTGAATTGCATCAAAATGATAAACCAGCTGCCGATCATGGTTATATACCCAACTTATCTTATAGTTAAACGATTCTTCCATAGTATCGATATTCTCTTCTGCCCAAGCCTCTTCCGGATTTGAGGCAAAATCGTACATGTCATCCCAATAGGTATAATCATAGACCGTACTCTCCAGCATCGACCTTTTTACTTCTATTATCGACTCTGTTATCTTTCGCTGATTTTCTATGGTAGAATCCCTCAATATGTTAGCCTGTTGTTTCTGTATTGATAAAAAGATAATAAAGATGAATATGAATACTGAGACGACCAGGAAAAAAGTTGTCACTATCTTATTGCGTATCTTCACATGATCCTCCTTTGAATTTGAAAAATTAGTATCGTGATATTTTGTCAATTATTTTGCTTGGTAAACCAATTTTACCGTTTATTTATAAAAAGGGAATCACTTTTTTCTTGACATCTATATAAGCGTTTGCTTTTTTGCATTAGAATATATTAATATGATGGAGGTAGAAATGGATTTATTAAAGTTGATCAAAGCTTTGGCGGATGAAACCAGGATGAAAATAGTTCGTCATCTTAGCAAAAAGCGTTACTGTGTACATTCATTAAGCAACTTGACCGGCATATCTCAATCAGCAGTATCACAACATTTGAAAATACTGCGTGAGGCGGAGCTGGTAAAGTGTGAGAAAATCGGCTATTGGTCGCACTATGAGCTTAGAAGAGAGCAGCTAAGTAAAGTTGGTGAGTTTTTGCTGGAATTATCTAAGTCAATACCGGAAGATGAATGTATGCATCATAAAGATAGGCATGAATCTGCTCCCTGTGAGGACAATTCCCAATGTGAGTGTTCCCGACATGAATAATATAAGCCACCCGGATATGTCCATCGACGACCAAGCGATCGTCCGAGCGGAAAACTTGAGTAAAAGATTCGAAGCGGTTGTTGCTGTCGATCGTATCTCTTTCGAAGTTCACACAGGTGAGATTTTTGGTTTTTTGGGACCCAACGGAGCTGGTAAAACTACCACTATCAATATGCTCACCGGTTTAGCCCGCATGAGTACAGGTTCGATATTCATAAATGGCATAGATTGCGACAAAGACCACAAAACAGCACAAAGTTTTATCGGCGTCGTACCCGATGAGAGCAATCTCTACGATGACCTGAGCGGTTATGAGAATCTCTGTTTTTGTGGTGCTTTATACGGCATGAGAAAAGAGCTGCGTCAAAAAAGAGCTACCGAGTTGTTGAAACACTTTGGGCTCTGGGATTCTTCCAATAAACTATTCAAGCATTATTCCAAAGGTATGAAGAGGAAGCTAACTATCGCCGCAGGCATCATCCACTCTCCCTCTCTTCTCTTTTTGGATGAACCGACTACCGGCATCGATGTATCAAGTGCACGGCAGATTCGTACTATGATAAGGGATTTAAACCAAGAGGGAGTAACGATCTTTCTCACCACTCATTATTTGGAAGAAGCCGAGCGTTTATGTGACAGGATAGCTTTTATAGTAAATGGTAAGATCATCCGTTTGGCTACCTTAGATGAATTGGTGCAAGATTTTGAATCTTATGAAACGGTAGAATTCATTTTCGAATCGGAGAATGACAAAGCTATCCCAACATCTGTTTTGCAATCCAGATTCCCGGATTACAAATTCAAACCGATCTCTCCTAACAGTCTTTATATCTCATCAGCAGGGAAGCTGGAGTTGAGCAAACTGATCGCTTATTGTGAAGAAAACGAGATGAAATTATATGAAGCAAAGCGGGTAAAACCCTCTTTAGAAGATATTTTCGTTAACATTACCGAAGAGGGAGAAAGACATGTATCCTGATAGTAGATTTAGAAAAACACTGATCGCCTTTTGGAATATTCTGAAGAAAGATATGAGCACTTATTATCTGAAGCCTCCCAATATTAGCTGGGGCATCATTTTTCCGTTGGCTTGGACTCTGATGTTCTTTATTCGCACTCAGGAACCGATAGATGTGAGGGCTATCCTTCCCGGCGTGATTGGCATGGCGATACTATTCGGAACTACTTCCATGCTAGCGGTCACTATCACTTTCGAGCGCAAGCAGAAAGCTTTCGACAGATTGATAATCTCGCCTAATAGTCTCTTCGTAGTAATTATGGCAAAAACGACCGGTGCTATTCTCTTCGGCTTTTGCAATGCCTTGGTTCCCATACTGTTCTCCCTGTTTTTCACGACTCTAAGCGGGATTTCTTGGGGTTATCTATTCCTCTCCATCTTCCTAATCTCGTTTACCTCCACATTTTTGGGTCTTTTCATCGCGGTGTCGGTACATGAAGTTTTCGAAGCTCAGACTTTTTCCAATTTTTTCCGCTTTCCGATGATCTTCCTTTGCGGTTTGTTCATACCGATCAGTAGCTTGCCAGTATTCCTCCGGCCGCTCTCTCATATCTTACCGCTCACCTATGGAGTAGATATTTTCCGTCATGCTATCAATAATGAAGGGAATATGCCGTTGATTTTGAATTTTTTCTTGCTGGTTTTATTCGCACTTATCCTCTACTTTTTCAGTATGCAAAATATCAAAAAGAAATGGATTTATTGATATATTTCTTCGGTTGATATGTAAAAGTTAGCTTGACGCATCATTGCAGTTTTTTCTAAATGACCATCAAATATCGTGGTTTATGTATTATAAACCGGAGGTGAAATGGAAAAAGCTAAGATAGATAAGCTAAAAAGTGAGCTTAACAACAACAAGTTAGGTGTAGCAGAGCGAATAGATGTATTGATCTCATTATCAGAAGAACTCTGGAAAGTTTCTGAATTTTCCAATAGTAAAAAATATGCCGAATTAGCTTTGGAATTGGCTGAGAAAACGGATGACAAATATCGCATTGCCTCTGCTTACTACCTGATCGGCTTGATGAGTTGTTTTCTAAACAATTATGATACAGCGTTGGAGTATTATTACAAATCTTTGCGCATCCATGAATCACAGAATCTGAAACCGAAGATAGTGGAAGATCTGAATAATATCGGACAGATATATGTCTATCTGAACCATTATGATAAAGCGATCGAAGCTTTTCAGCAGGCATTGGAGTATTCTCCCGATTATGCTCGTACAAACAACAACATGTCTGTCGTCTATAATGCTGCTAATAATCACGAAAAAGCTCTGCATTATGCCTTTCGTGCGCTTGAACTTTCCAAAGGTGTAGAAAGACAAGCCAGAAGCCATATTATTGCCCATCTCAATGTGGCAGAGATCTATCAGAAGATGGGAAAATCGGAAGAGGGACTACCCTATAGCGAAAGGGCATTGGCGCTCTCCAAAGACAGAAACGATGATACCCAACTGATATCTCAATACATCAAAGGTTCGCTGCTGAAAAGCGCTAACAGGTTAGATGAGGCGTTAGCTGCTCTTTCGCAAGCTTTGAAAATGGCAAAGAAGCATGAGAACAAAGAATATCTCAAAGATACCTATCGACTTCTATACGAAATCTATGAAGTGCAGAATAATTATAAAAAAGCTCTGGAACATCTCAAGCAATATACCAAAATCGAGCGGAAGATATATTCGGATTCGATGGCAGATAAAATTGCCAAACTACAGACCATGTATGAGGTAGAGACCAAAGAGCTCAAAGCACAAAAGATGGCGGAAAAAGCTACCAGGCTGGCTTCTATCGCTGCTATGGCCGCCGGTATCACTCATGAGATCAACCAGCCTCTCTGTGCTATCAAGGTGAGTGCCGATAGTATCCTCTATTGGTACAGAAAGAACAAGATCACCCTGCCGCAAGATTTTAAAGAAGGACTGGAAAACATCTCCGAAGCAGCTAATCGGATAGATGAGATAATCCAACATATGCGCTCTTTCTGGAAATTGCCCGATTCTTCTGCCCAAATTACTACTATCGATCTGAATTCTACTATCAAAAAAGCGCTCGGACTAATCGAACGACAACTCTATTCCCACAGCATCTTTTTGGAACTTGATTTGGCAGATGAACCACTTTATATCTTGGCAGAACCGCTTCATATCGAACAGATCTTCATCAATATCGTCGTTAATGCCATGAACTCACTGGACGAGATCGATAAGCGAGACAAGCGGATAAAGATCATCACAGCTACAGATAATGGTCATATCAATCTCAGCATTATAGATAATGGTGTCGGATTGCCCAATATGCCATCAGAGAAGATATTCGATCCATTTTATTCTACTAAAAAACCGGGTGAAAATATGGGACTCGGACTGGCTATCGTAAAAAACTATCTCGATAGATACAATGCTACTATCCATGCTTGCAACAATGAGAAGGGTGGAGCGAGATTTGAGATCAGTTTTAATAAAACCAATAGCATAAAATAAACTATGTATAAGGAAGAAACTCAATACATAGAATATAAATCTTCTTGGAAGGATGAATATTTGAAAGTAGTTTGTGCTTTTGCAAATACCGACGGTGGCGAACTTATTGTTGGTGTGGATAATGATGGAAACCCTGTTGGGGTAGATAACTCAAGATACCTTCTTGAAAACATCCCCAATAAAATACATAATTTGTTAGGAATTATACCTCATGTAATCCTAACAAAAGAAAACCATCTCGACATTATCCATATATCAATTAATCCTTCACGTATGCCCATTTCTTTTCGAGGCAAATATTATATTAGAAGCGGAAGTACTACGCAGATTCTGAAAGGAAATGAGTTGTCACAGTTTATGTTGAAAAAAATGGATAAGAGTTGGGATAATTCTAATTCCGGCTTACCCATAAATTATATTAATAAGGAAATCATATATTACTTCGTTGACCTTGCCAAAACTAGAATACCTAACATATCAAATTCCGATACTGTAGAAAAAATTTTATCGAATTTAAATCTTATACACGACAGAACATTAAAAAATGCGGCTATTTTACTCTTTGGTAGAAAACCCCAAGACTTTTTTATTTCTGCAAAAACTAGAATTGGCAGACTAAAGAATTCTATTGATTTTATAGACACCAAAATAGCAGAGGGAACTATATTTGAACAATTAGAAACAATTATTGAAACAATTAAAAAGCATTTGGATGTAAAATTCATGATTGAAGATATTCAAAGAAAAGACATCTGGGATTATCCTATTGAGGCAATAAGAGAAGCAGTAATTAATGCACTGATTCACAAAAATTATCTTGAGCCAGCTGAAATACAAATAAAAATCTTTGCTGATAAAATCTGGTTTTGGAATCCTGGCGAATTACCGCCTCAGTTGAAGATAGATGATTTAAAAAGAGATCATTCTTCCTACCCGCGAAATCCATTAATGGCTAATGTTTTTTACCATGCCGGACTAATTGAAAAGTGGGGCTCAGGCACGAAAAGAATAATAGAACTTTGCAGAGTACATGGATTGCCGGATCCGGAATATAAAGAGGAATTTGGCGGATTTAGTGTTTGGATATATAAAGATGTTTTAAAAAGAGAAAAACTGAAACAACTTGGATTGAATGAAAGAGAAATTAAGGCAGTATTATATATTAAAGAAAACGGTTCGATAACCAATCAAGAATATCAAAACATAAGTAATGTAAAAAAGAGACAAGCGTCTAATGATTTAAACAAACTTATCGAAAAGGGATTCATAGAACGCATTGGTGTTACTGGGAGAGGCACTTATTATTGTCTGAAATATAAGGGGCAAAAAAGGAGCAAAAGGGGCATACAAGGGGTACTAAAGGAGCACGAATAATGAAAAATTGCAGAATAATTTTTATAGATTATTTATCGAAAGGAGTAAACAATGAACATCCTACTCATAGATGACGAACCGATGGTACTGAAGTCCATCTCAAATTTCATTACTTATCAGTTGGGACATGATGTTACTACTTGCACAAGCGCTGATGAAGCCAGAGAGATATTTGATAAGCATCCGTATCCGATGGTGATCTCGGATATCCGCATGCCCGGATTATCCGGCATTGACCTGATTAAAGAGATCAAAGCCAGAGCAGACGGCGAATTTACCGATATCGTACTCATCACCGGTCATGCCAATCTGAACAATGCTATCGAAGCACTCCGTGCCGGCGCTTATGATTTCTTGCAAAAACCGATCGATGTGGAACATCTGGCTATGGTGATAGATCGTGTAGCGGAGCATCAATCATTGCTCAGAGAGAATAAAGAGCTGACCAATAAATTCGATGAGAGACTGAAACAGGAATGCAAATTTATAGAATCTAAGCTGAAGAATCTGCAGCATGAATATGCTCAAGCTGTTGGGATTGGACGTATAGGCATATTCTCACCCCAAATGCGTGAGATCATCGCTCTTTCCAAGAAGCTGCACAAAGATCCCTCCATCCCCGTTCTTATAGAAGGTGAAACCGGCACAGGTAAAGAGGTGATCGCCAGATTGATCCATTTCGGAGAAGGTGATTCCAGCGGACCTTTCGTTACGGTGAATTGTTCGGCAATTTCGCCTACTTTGTTTGAAAGTGAACTTTTCGGCTATGAAGGCGGTGCTTTTACCGGTGCGGATAAGAAGGGTCAGATAGGCAAAATGGAATTGGCAGATGGGGGCACATTATTTTTGGATGAGATAGGTGATCTGCCGCTATCTCTACAACCCAAACTGCTCAAAGCTCTAGAAGAGAAAGAGATCTATCGCGTCGGAGGCATCAAAAAGATAAAGATCTCCGTCCGCATTATCTGTGCCACCAATAGCAACATCAAAAAAGCGATCGAAGAGAAAAAATTCCGCGAAGACCTCTACTATCGTATCAATACTTCCAATATCCACATCCCACCGCTAAGAGAACGTAAAGAGGAGATCATCCCGCTGGCAAATATGTTCCTCGAAGAATGTGCCAAAAGTAAAAAAACTGCACTAAAATACCTTAGTGAAGATGCTGCTAAATTTCTGGAAAACTACCACTGGCCCGGCAATGTACGTCAACTCAAAAATGCTATCGAAAGAGCCGATTTCGTTCAAAACGAAGCGGAACTTAGACAAGAGCATTTCGATTTCCTCTCCGGTTCTGCCGAAAGTGCTCAAACTAACAAGTCCAGAATATTTTCCATAGAATTCCCGCCTGATTCTCTCAATATATATGAACTGCAAGCAGATATAGTCCGTAAAGCACTCACCCTCTTTGATGGCAATAAAACTCAAACAGCCAAGTATCTGAATATATCGATAAATAAACTCCGTAGAATCTTAGGAGAGATGTAAGCAATTTACTATTCGATCTGCAGTCCATATTCATTGTGAATATGCCGATACGGATGTGCAGTCCATAATGAACAGCCACCGCCTTCCAAATCATAAGGCGTTATGTCTTTGTTTTTCAGCCGATTACAACTATTTCTATCGGAATGCCTGAGTTTGGAATACTCTTTGCAATTGATACTTGCAAAAAAGGAGTGTTGTATGAAATGGCTGTTAATAATAATAATGAGTTTTTCCATATTGCATGCTGTGGAATGGAATTGGTCACACAGCTATGGTGGTAATAGTGCTGATCATGCTTATGATGTGGTAACTGCTGAGGATGGAAATATCTATGCAGTTGGCAATTTCAATAGCGATGTCAGCTTCGGTGATATTACGCTCACTTCTGTCGGAGACAGAAACTTCTATCTCGCCAAATTCGATTCTGATGGCAATCCGGTTTGGGCAGTAGCGCCGGTTAACTACTACAATGCCGAAGTTACTTCTATGGCTTTGGATAATAGTGGTAACATAGTCATCATCGGCAGATTCGAAGAACATCTTGCCATAGAAGGAACTATCTATCATACTATTGGAAGTTGGGATACCTATATAGCTAAATTTTCTAGTGAAGGCTCGCTAATCTGGTTTGAAAATTTCGGCAGAGAGGAATCTGCTTACAATCCCAATTTTACAGTAACAAATTACGGGAATGACATCGCCACTGATGCAGATGATAACATCTATTTCTGTGGCAGAAGCTTCGGTGGAATCACTATCGGGGATTACGACCTCACTCCTCAATACTATGGTGATGGATTTTTTGCCAAACTTGACGCTGATGGAAATGTCTTGTGGGCAGATAAGACTCATTCCTCCTACGATGCCCGTGCTTATGGTATAGATGTAGATGCAGATGGAAATGTTTATGTAGCCGGTGATTTTAAGATTCATCTGATCCTGCCTGATATCGTCTATACTTCCACCAACGACTGGGAAGAAGCTTTTGTGCTCAAATACGATTCTGAGGGCAACTATATTTGGTCGATGGCAATCCAGGGTGATCACCAAGTTTTCCTATGGGAATTGGATCTCGATGATGAAGGCAATGTGCTAATAACAGGTAATTTTTACTGTGATATCTTAATTGGCAGTTATGAGCTTCATAATCCGGACGAACTTGTAAGTATTTTCATTGCAAAGATTTCTCCCGAAGGCACTGTTCTCTGGGCAACTTCTGCCGATAGTCCGCTTGCCGGATTGGTTGAGCCATTTATCCAGAAGCTCAGTTTTGCTATTGATGGAGATTATATCTATCTGGCCGGGTCATTTCTTGATTTTATTACCATCCAAGGAGAAACTAGCCAAAGTGCCGGGTTCGATATTTTGGATGTATTTCTGATAAAACTTTACGAAAATGGAAATCTCTTAGATCTATTCACTATTACAGGACAGGGCAGCGCTTATGGTCAGGCTGTAGATGTGAAAGATGGAAGCATTACGCTCGCCGGAATGTTTCACAATTCTATTTTGATGCCAGATCCTTACTACAGTCAAGACCATGCCGATATTTTCATTACTAACTTCTGCTTGGCTCCCCATTTATATCCTCCCCGTCATCTTTTTGCCAAATCTCAGCCCCCACATATAGCACTCAGTTGGTCTGAGCCTGCAGGTGGAGGGCATAGCGGTTATCTGGTCTATCGAAATGATGAATTGATCGCCGAAACGGAAGAATTATCCTATCTGGATGAGGATATGGGGACAGGTTCGTACTCTTATTATGTTACCAGTTATATTGATGATAACGAATCCGAACCCTCAAATATAGTTACTATAGACCATACCGATGCCTCTATTGATTTCGTCATAGAAACGACCGAATTGATCGGCAACCATCCCAATCCTTTCAATCCGGAAACTAATATATCATTCTCATTGAAGAACTCTTCCCCGGTAAGATTAGATATTTATTCTGTGAATGGAAGGAAAGTAAGAACTCTTCTCGATAACAAATATGATGCGGGTTTGCACAATATAATCTGGGATGGTAAAGACGATAGAGGCAATAGACAAGCGAGCGGAATCTATCTCTATAAACTAAAGACCGATGACTACAGTGCTACCCGTAAAATGATAATGTTGAAATAAGGAGAATATTATGAATAAGATAAGTTTTATTATAATCGCTATTCTGGTAGTTTCTATACTAGCAGCAGAGCCGGTTGATAACCGTAATGTTATTTTCTCGGAAGATTTTTCGGGACAAACTTTACCCGATGACTGGTCTAACATCAGTAACATAGGAAACGATCAGGTCTGGCTATTCGATAACCCCGGCAACAAACCATTTACAGCACCGTTCGACTCCGATTTTGCCATATTGGACAGTGACTATTATGGACCGAATAATCAACAAAATGCGAGTTTGATGTCCGCAGCTATAGATGCCAGCAATGTTAGTTCTCTCATTCTTGCATTTGATATGCATTTTCGCACTTTTTCCGGTTCTGTAGCTCTCATCGAAGCCAGTACTGATGGTAACAACTGGTCAGTCGTAGATTCCTTGACCTTCTCTGTCGGCACCCATTCAGGCTACCCGATAAATTTCCACCCGGCTTACGCTGAATACAACATCACCTCGATCGCAGCCGGAGAATCTACCGTCTATATCAAATGGACTTTTATCGGTGGATTTGATCAGCATTGGGCAATAGACAACGTCCAGCTCTATGAACCCACTACCATTCCTGAACCCGGTGTACCAATCTCACCCGAAGACGAATCTGTAGACCTTTACTCCTTGGTCAATTTTAGATGGTTTTTCTCATCCGGTGCGCTAGGTTACAAATTGTATTTGGGAACGGACAACCCTCCCACCAATATTCTAAACGGTGTAGATCTGGGTTATTCTTTTGCATATTCTCATGATGATCATCTGGATTTCGATACCACTTATTACTGGCAGATAAAACCTTATAACAATGAAGGCTCTGCTACCGGCAATCCGGTTTGGTCTTTTACCACTATGCCCGATCCGTTTATTTATAGTTTTCCTTATTATCAAGATTTCGATTATGTAGATCCTCCTTATGGCTCTCATCCATTACCAACTGATTGGTTTACTATAGAAAACAAAGAGCACAATTCATCCAAAATACAAATTCTGGCTAATCCTAATTTCGCATATTCTCCACCTGCAGCCGTTCAAATGTTCCAATGGGATGATACTTTTGCTGAACTGGTAATGATCTCTCCACCCACAACCCTTGATATTAGCGACACGCGTATCCGTTTTCAAGCTAGGATAATGCAAGAAGATTCCGATGAGAGTATTATCGTCGGGATAATGACAGATCCTTTGGATTTGGATACTTTCACTCCGGTAGAAACGGTATTGGCAGAGACAACATATCAGGAATTTTTGGTAGAGTTACCAGAAACTAATGCTGATACGGTACATGTAGCTATCAAACATGGTGGTGGATATCATCAATCTATTTTTGTCGATAATTTCCGTTGGGAGGAAATCCCACAAGGTGCATCTTTAGAGATCACACCGGAATCTCATGTATTCGAAGATGTGCCTGTCGGTCAACAGTCTATTCCCATATCCTTCAACATAAATAATACCGGGTTGCAAGAAATCACTATCGAAGCCGGAGAAATTCAACTCAGCGGTAATGATCCGGAAGATTTTCAGTTTGGTGGTGTTCAGCTACCGATCACATTGCAACCGTTTGAATCATTCGATTTCTATGCTCAATTTGTTCCCCTTACTGAAGGGAATAAAGAGGCAACGATACTGATAACAGAATCCGGAGGAGTTCAATTTGAGATAGAGCTATCAGGCTATGCTTATCCGTCTGGTTTTTTGGTGGAAAGTTTCGAAAATAATTTCCCGCCCATCGGTTGGCATTGGCATAATGGACAGGAAGGTTCTTTTTGGGAACAGACCGATATTGGTGCTTATCATGGGAATTATTGTGCTCGCTCGTTCAGCGGTCCTTCCTCTTGGTTCTCCGCAGATGAATGGTTGATAACACCAAAATTAGCGATCACCGAAAATGATTCGCTTATTTTTCGTGCTCGTAGATCAGATACATGGGCAGCGAACGGTGAACGAGAGAAGCTCTTTATCAGAGCGCTGAATTCCCCGGTTGATACAGAAAATGCCGTAATCGTTGATTCTATACTAACTACAACCGAGTGGGAACGTTATGCGATAGATCTTTCAGATTTTAGCGGCGAGTACTACCTGGCATTTCATTATTATCAACCGATCACAATTACCACTTTTGATTGGATCTATATAGACATGGTCATAGGTCCGGAATACCTTGTTACCCCATTCATAAAAGCTATCCCCAATCATTATCAGCAAGTTGCAGCTGTAGATGAAACTCATGCTTACGATCTTTATCTAAAAAATATCGGTAATGCGACTACCGACTATTCTGTCTCAGTTCAATACGAAAGTTTGCAAACTCGCTCAGCAAGGAATAGAGATCGGGATGAATGGCTGTTTTTGAATCAAACCACCGGAACTTTGCAACCCAATCATACAAACACAATTCAGCTTACTGTAAACACAGAAGAGCTTAGTACCGGTTTTTACGAAGCTGAGCTGATCATCTCTTATGATGATAACGCTACTACGGTTCCGTTTGAACTGACAGTCTATGAAATCCTGCCACCTTTCGGTATCAGTGCCACGCTTGAAAACATGAATGACGCTATTTTGGCATGGGAAGTGACTGATCCCCAACTTATCGAGTCCTACAAAATTTATCATAATGGTGAAATGATCCATGAGATAGAAAATCCTGAGATAACAACTTATACTATTGAAAACCTTCCCGAAGGCATTCATGAGTTCTATCTTACGGCTATATATATAAATGGCGAAGAATCGGGAGCCAGTGAATCGGCTTTTGTGGAGATTGCTTTCACATCATCAGAAGACGACACTACACCAACTGTAACCAGATTGATTGGAAATCATCCTAATCCTTTCAATCCGGAGACTACCATCAAATACTCTCTCCACCAAAACCAAAATGTTTGTCTGGATATTTACTCGATAAAAGGACAAAAAGTAGCTACTCTGGTAGATGGTTTCCAAGAAGCAGGTAATCACTCGATTGTGTGGAATGGTACCAGCAATAGGGGCTCGAACATGCCCAGCGGTATCTATCTTGCCAATTTGAGAACCGAATTCGGAAACTTTAGGCAGAAATTGCTACTACTCAAATAGCTTCCTCCATACTCAAAACATACATTCTCCGCCTCACTCCCGGTTGTGAAAGCAGCCGGGAGTCTTTTCGTTCCATAACGAATATGCACTCCACTTTGCACCGTTCATTTTGAACTATCCTCACATTCTGAATCAACCGATAGTTTCTATAAATATAATCGTATCTATATGATTACCAGCATATTACATACTATTACTCTTGGTGGCATAGTTATTGCTATATGTTATAGAAAAAAGGAGTTTATTATGAAAACCATGAATTTCATCTTTTTGATGATTATAGCTTGCTTTTGCTTTGCCGATAATCCGGAGTGGATAGTTTACAATTCATCTAATTCGATTGTTCCTGATGTTGGAGCTGATGTTAAGTGTATTCTTATCGACGAGGATGGCACAAAATGGTTCGGAACATCACAAGGTTTGATAGAATTTGACGGCACAAACTGGCGCATGCACAATACAAATACCAGCCAGATACCATCTAGTATGATCTGGGATATGGCTTTTGATCCTGAAGGTAATCTCTGGGTTGTTACTGCCGGTATAGATGGTAACGGTTTCGCTAAGTTTGATGGAACAGATTGGACAGTTTACAGTAGTCATAGTATTGGTTTCCCTGCTATGGAAAACCATTTTAGTGCGATACTATTCGAACCGAACGGCACCATGTGGCTGGGTGCATATGCTCAGTTGGAAGGTGGTTTATTACGTCTTGATACAGATGGAGACTGGACTCTGTTTACTGCTACAAATACTAATTATGGCTTACTTGGAAATCGGATTAATGATCTTAGTCGTGATAGTGAAGGCAACATTTGGGCATCGACGGTCGGTCCCGGTCCGGCATTTCCGGAAATGGCCGGCGGAATCTCTAAGTTCGATGGTGAAAACTGGACTGCCTATCAGCACTCAGATTTGCCGTTTCAAGTCGATCCGATTCATAGCTTTCCGGACTATTCGCTACTGTGCGACAGTATGGGAAACATATGGGTCAGCAAGATGTATCCTTGGTCAAATAATGGTTATGGCGGCTTAGCTAAATATGACGGTGATAGCTGGGAGCACTACTACCATTTCAATTCCGGATTACCTAACGATACTGTAAAGACAATCGCCGAAGATAACTATGGCAACATCTGGACCGGTCACCATGGCACTTATGGTGGCACTATCGGTAAATTCGATGGTGAAGACTGGACTGAGTATAGTAGCTTCAATTCCGGACTGCCTGAAAATGCGGGGATCCAAAGTCTTGCTTTTGATCAGTTTAACAACTTATATATCGGTACTTGGCATGCCGGATTGGTTATTTTCAATCCCGATGGAGTTGTCTCATCCGATCAAAATTTGATCTCCCCTCCCAATATAAGAGCTAAAAACTATCCCAACCCGTTCAATCCGGAAACTACAATAGAGTTTTCGATTTCAGCAGACAGCCATATCAGCATAGACATCTATAATGTCAAAGGCAATAAAGTCTCGCGTCTCTCAAATGCCTATTATCCAGTCGGCACACATTCTGTTTTATGGAACGGTAGAGATGATAACGGTAAAGTGGTGCCCAGCGGCATCTATTTTGCCCAGATAAAATCGCAAAGTGAAACTCTAACTCATAAAATGTTATTGCTAAAATAAATTGGAGTAATTTATGAAAAGAATACTTTTTCTACTAATGATAAGTGTAACAATCTTATCTGCAAACAGCATAGTTTTGAGCGATCAGGATTTTGCCATCACCGTAAACGAGGATATCGGAAGTCGGATAACCATAGAATATTCTATTCCATCTTACGACAGAAAGGATGTTGATATAGATGGTAATACCTATTCTCATCTGTCTCTCAGCAATGAATCCTTTACTTATGATAAAGGTAAACCCGAGCTGCCACTGACTGCCAGAAGTATCATTATCCCTGATATGGCGAAGATGGAGCTAAAAATAATCTCTGCAGAATACAGGGAAATCGAACTCGATATTGCTCCATCAAAAGGTATGCTGTTTAGAGATCAGGATCCCGATGCGATTCCCTATACCTTTGACGAGATTTATCAGACAGATGCATTTTACCCTGCAAACTTTGCTTCTCTCAGCGATCCTTATATCATGCGGGATTTGCGGGGCATCACCGTGCGTGTCAATCCTATTCAATACAATCCCAAAACCGGTATAGTAAGGCTCTACAGTCAGATAGAATTATCTATCGAAGAGATCGGGATAGACGACAGAAATATCAAAACTCGCACTGATGATCGCTTTACACGCGAGTTTGGTACTATTTACAAAAACCATTTCATCAATTTTGACAATATGCGCTATGAACCCGTAGATGACCATGGTAGAATGATAGTGATCGCCTATGATGCTTTTATGGATGCCACGATACCTTATGTAAATTGGAAAAGACAGAAGGGCATCCCCACCGATATTTATCCTGTCTCGGAGATCGGAAATGAACCTGCCGACATAAAAAATTTCATCTTAAATGCTTATAATTCTCCGGCGGGACTCACATTTGTGCAACTGGTAGGTGATGCAGCTCAGGTTCCCACATTTGATTGGAATGGTGGTGGTGCGGATCCGCTCTATGCTTTGTTGGAAGGAGAAGATGATTATCCGGATATTTTTGTGGGACGTTTTTCTGCCGAGACTACCGCAGACTTGGAGACTCAAATAGAGCGAAGCATATATTATGAACGTGATATCAGCGAGGGAGATTGGCTCCACAAGGCTACCGGAATTGCATCAAATGATGCCGGTGGTACCGATATCCAACACTTGAACATGATCCGTGATAAATTACTCGATTACAATTATTCTTTTGTAGATCAGATCTATGATCCTGGAGCACAGGCTACAGATGTGATGCTAGCAGTGAATGAAGGTAGATCGTTGATAAACTATACCGGTCATGGATCCAGCTCCGCATGGGTAACTTCGAATTTCAATATTAATCATGTAAATAGTTTGGAAAATGACTATCTACTGCCGTTTATTATTTCCGTTGCCTGCGTTAATGGCAATTTCACCAATATGACCTGTTTTGCAGAAGCATGGCTCAGAGCTACTAACAACCAAACCGGAGCCCCGACAGGTGCCATTTCGATGTATGCTTCGAGTGTAAACCAGGCTTGGTATCCTCCGATGGATGCCCAAGATGAAGCGATGGACTTACTAATAGCAGAAGAAAATACAACCATAGGAGGTCTCTTTTTCAACGGTTCCTGTAGAATGATAGATATGTGGGGGCTGCAAGGAGCTTCAGAGTTTAATAACTGGATAATCTTCGGCGATAGTTCACTGCAGGTTCGCAGCAGTATTCCCGAACCTATCACTGCCTCTTATCTGCCCATATTATTCATAGGCATGGATGAATATACCGTTTCTACCAATACAAGCGATGCTCTAGTATCTCTCATTGATGATGAGAATAATCTCATAGCCTCGGGATATACAGATACGTCGGGCGAGGTTACCCTCCTGCTGAATGATCCTCCGACAGAACCAACGGAACTGACTCTCACCATTTCAGGCTATAATATGATCACTTATATCTCATCTGTGGAGGTTACAACATCTGAAGACCCATACATTGTACTCCACTCACATTCTATATGTGATGAAAGCGGTAATAATAACGGTTTGATAGATTATGGAGAATATATCGAGCTTTCTGTAGAATTAAAAAATGTGGGCAATCAAATCTCTTCCGATCTATCGGTGGAGTTAAGCACCACTTCGGAAAATATAACTATACTCGATGCAGCTGTGAATGTGGATCCGATATCTGCCGGTGAAACATCGTATCTGCAAAATGTTTTCTCTTTTGAAGTAGCTCATGCTATTCCCGATAATTATGAAATAGATTTTAGTTTGAATATAAGTGGCGATCAAAATTGGACATCCACTTTCTCTTTAATTGCCTACGCTCCGGTTTTGGAATATGTGAGTTATATGATGGATGATAGCGATTATGGCAATGGTGATGGCATTTTTGATCCGGGTGAATCTGTGGATATTTTAATCACAGTTGCTAATGTTGGCTCCTCAGAGATAGCGAATGTAACGGGGTTATTGACTTCTTCCAGCCCACACATTTTCGTCGATCAGATCTCACCTGTTGGATTCGGTGAGCTTCAACCCGGAGATACGGCAATGCAACCCTTCAAAGTAACCGCCGCCTATACAACTCCGCAGTTTTATGAGGCTTATTTTGATATTCAGTTGCTAACCGACTATCCTATTCAATCAGAAGACTCGTTTGCTACGACAATCGGTGATTATTATATTAATGAGACCTTCGAGCAGTGGCTTCCCACCGGCTGGCATGTTGCTTCTGCCGGCGCTAATGAGAATTGGCATCAAAACGAGTCCTCTCATGCCGGTGGAGAATCCCCGGAGGCAAGATTTAGATGGTCTCCGATCACACAAGCTACTCAAAGACTTATCATCCCTGCTCTCGATACAGAAGGTGTTTCAAGTGTTGAGCTGGAATTCAAGTATAGTATAGATGACTACAATGGCGACTATGAATTGCGTTTGGAAAGCAGCAGTGACGGAGATAATTGGGATACCATTATGGATTTCCCCTCTCAAAATATCCCTGCGACTATGGTAAATATCACCTTAGATAATGAAGATATAGGCTCTGGCAATTTTCAACTGGCTTGGACTTTTGAGGGAAACTCGGGTAATATAAATTTCTGGTATATAGATGATGTATTGATTTCAAAAAATTATGATTTCGATATGGCTTATTTTGAAGGGACAGTAACGCTAAACGATAACGTTGGTTCTTTGGATGATGTGGTCGTATCTGCCGGTAATCAAAGTGTATTCTGTGAAGAAGATGGTTATTATCAACTCCCGGTTATCGCAGGTTTGTGGGATGTTACTGCCAGTCATGTAGATTATAACCCTGTGACGGTAGAGAATATTGATATCCCTGCAGGTGAGTATGTAGAAATAGACTTTGCACTCGATCCTGTTGATGCCGATGATGAGCCGATAGCTTCGGTTACCAAATTTATCGGAAACTACCCTAATCCATTCAATCCGGAAACGAACATCGTTTTCAATTTAGCTCACGCCGATAATGTTTCGATAGAAATATATAATATAAAAGGACAAAAAATGATGACTCTATTAGACGAATTCATGGAAGCCGGTACTCACTCTGTTGTGTGGAATGGACGTGATAGAAATGGTCGCGCTGTTGCCAGTGGTGTTTATCTAACCAGATTGAATACCCGCCAATACACTAGTACTAGGAAAATGCTGCTTTTGAAATAAGATTTTAGAGGATGGAAGGTGGAAGAAAAGCAGAGAGATGTTTCGGTGAAAAGTAGTGCAAGAGTAGCCATACCAAGTTTAGAGTTTAGAGTTGAGGGTTTAGGGAAAAGGTATTGACGGGAATTTATAGGAATCTATTCGCTACGCTCACGTAATTTTTGGCAAAGAGCATAGAGCGTAGGACAAGATATCATCTTGTCTTCGAAAAGATACAAAGAAATGAATTGAGGAATTTATTCGTTGGCACTCATGGAATTTTATTGGAAGAGTAGCTATATCAAGTTTAGGGTTGAGGGATCAGAAGACGGAAAACGGAATACAGGAGACAGTAAGCAGAGTAATTATTTTGTGAATGAATAATGGTTAATGGTTAATGCAGTTTAGGAGTATGCCAGAATGACAAAAACCGTCATTTCGCCTGCCATCTCGAAGCCCAGCGAAGAATGGACCGAAGCCCGGTTGAATCGGCAAAGCCGAGCAGCAAAGCTGCTATTCCACTGGGCGGAGCGGAGAAATCTCTTTTTCCCAATGATGAAAAGCAAAGACGAAATTGTTGATTGGTTCACTCGTTGAGTTGTTGAATCGTTGAGTCGTTGAGGTGTTGCAAGAGTAGCAATCCCCCTTCACCTTACAGGCTACGGAGGACAAGGGAGAAGTTTAGAGGTTTTGGGTTGAGGGATCTGATATTTGTCACACTGAGTAGCTTCGGCGTAAGCCGGAGCGTATCGAAGTGTGAAGTTAGAGAGTTTGGTGTTTTACTTGTCACCCTTCGATACAATTCCGACGAGTCGGAATCACTCAGGGTGAAGATTACAACATTTTTTTCTGCTTCGCAGAAATTACGTTTCGGTAATTTAGATTTCCTCGTTACTCGTTACTTGTCACTTTTCCATTTCCGTATTACCTATCACCTATCTCTTTTAGCTTTTAGCTCTTAGCGTTTAGCTAATTTTTTTCTTCCTGCTCTTCTCAAAACTCATAACTCATCACTCAACACCGCTTCACTATTTTGCCCCTTCGTCCTTATTACTTAGTACTTGATCCTCGCTTTGTCCTTCGTAGCCTGTAAAATTATGGGTTGGCATATATTTGTTCGCTCTCACTCTACCATATTCATAATGCACATACTCTCCGTTGTGCATTATTCATTTTGAATCGCTTTGTCAGATCGAACTGATCTGCTCTCTTTTGCCATTCATGCCTAAATTTCTGTTTTCCATTGTGTTACGCCATCTCATGACATTTGGAACAGCATATGCATATAGAAAAGGTAAAAATTAATAGGAGTGAGCGTGGACAGAAAAAAACAGATTATGCTTATCGATGATAATCAGATCACACTTAGGAGTGTGGGTAAGGCATTGGAGATGAACGGTTATCATAATCATCAATTCTGCGACCCTGTGATGGCAGTTCAGAATTATGATGAAGAGAAATACTCGGTGATCGTAACTGATTATCGGATGCCAAAGATGAACGGTCTCGATGTCCTCAGTTCTATTCGATCCAAAAATAGAAATGCCAAATTCATTATCTACACCGGATTCCCGGATGATGCTTTGGATAAGAAGATAGCCCAACTGGGTGCGGATAGTTTCTATAAGCCTTTGAATATTGAAAGGCTGATAAATAGATTGGAAGAAATTCATAATAATAACGAGGAGGAAAAATGAAACAGAGAAAGGAATTGTTGCTATGTGCCTTGCTCACTTTGATCTTTATCATACCCGTATTTGCTCAAAATGAAGACTGGCAAGGCTATACTGCAACTTATGAAGTAGAAGCCATCCTAGAAGATGGTGATGTAATGTGGTTAGGAACAATGGGCGGATTGGTAAAATATGACCTCATAACAGGTGACAAAGAGGTTTATAATACTGCCAATTCCGGTTTGAATTCAAATTTCGTCATCTCATTAGCAAAAGATGATGCAGGCAATCTATGGATCGGTACCGATATGTATATTGTCGATCATATGGTAGATCCCTACAATTCCGGTGGACTTCACAAACTGACCCCCGATGGAGAATGGACATTGTATACCTCAAATAATTCTCAATTACCTGCCAACGGGATTAAAGATATTGCCTTCGATAACGATGGTAACGCTTGGATCTCCGTATGGAGGCATGGGCTTGTTCGCATAACACCTGATGATGAGTGGGATCATTTCCATATGGGAAATGTTGATCTGGGATCAGATAACATCATTAAAACTTATATCGATAGTGAGGGTGATATCTGGTTTGGATGCTTCTCTTACTACGACCCCGATTTGCAACAACATCTCGGTGGAGGTGTAACTAAATATTCAGACGGTGAATGGACAAACTATCTTGATATTATCCCGAACAATCATGGTCATGTAAATATCATGGATATCGATGAAGATAGTGAAGGTAATCTGTGGTTTGCCGGTAGCTACAATGGTTATTACAAATTCGACGGAGTTGTTTTTACTCAGCTTGAGCCCGGTTTCCCAAACCCATGGCGAGAAGATGAAAATCTAGCTGCTCAGCCATCGCAATACAAAGCAGAAGATGAATTCCGTCGCCCCACCAGAGATGATCTGTATAATGCAAACAAAACTGTAATTGCTTCAGATATTTTATTCATAGATGATTACACAGATTATAGTGGACCCGTACAAGCTGTCAGGTTAGACAGTGATGATAACCTCTGGTTAGGCACAGGCAATGGAGCTGCCTTTTATGATGGTGAAGAATGGCATCTTTACAACCATCACAATACGGTCATCGGTGAATACTACATCTCCGGTCTCCATATCGATGTTGACGGTACTGTCTGGATAATTAGTGCCTTCTACGGTCTGTTCACCTATTCCGATGGAGTAGTGGAAGAGATAGATACATTAGATCCCAACTCAGGTATACCTTGTGTCTGGATAAGAGACACAGCCGTAGATGAGTCCGGGACTGTTTGGGTCGGCTCCGGTGAGAATATCCTTAATAACGGAACTGGTGGATTGGTTAACTTCGACGGTGATGAATGGGACTTTTTCGGTTGGGATATTATCGATACTTGGACTGTAAATGGCATTACAACAAAAGATGGATCGGTATATCTAGCCTCCGGCAACGACCATGACTTGGGCGGTGCTGTAGAATATGACGGATCAAACTGGACAATTCTGAATAATCAGACCAGTGGTTATCCACTTTGGGCTGCTCACTCTGTCGCAGTAGATGGTAGAGATACAATCTGGCTCGGTGTAGGTGATATGAACGGTGGTTTATTAAATTATGATGATGGTGTTTGGACCCATTACAATGCAAGCAACAGTGGCCTATACACCAATGTAGTCTATGCCTTGGCAGTAGATCCCAACGATGATGCTATTTGGGTGGGAACAGCTCTGGGCTTGTTCCGCTTTGATGGTGTGGACTGGCAAGCTTTTCATCCCGGTAACACCCCGGCTCTAGCCGGAGCTGAGATCTGGTCGCTCTATTTCGATGAGAACAATGTCTTGTGGGTCGGAAATGACATGGGTCTCACCAGCTATAATGGTACTGAATGGACAAATCATAATTCTTTATTGCCCATTCTACCGGATGGTTATGTGACTCCTGTTTCTTCTACTACCCAGGATGAATTCGGACGACATTGGTTTGGTACAGTTGCCGGACTTGTTATGTATGATGGGGAAAATACTGAGATCTACAACATCACCAATTCAGCGCTTCCTACAAATTGTGCTTACTATATCGACACTGATGGACGTGGAACTTTGTGGATCGGCACTCCCGCTACAGGCTTGTATTCATTTGAGTATCCACAACCTACCAGCGGTGACGATCTGACTATCCCATCTCATGAGCTTAGTGCTCGGAACTACCCCAATCCATTCAACCCGGAAACTACCATCGAATTTAGCATCAAAGATCAGGGTAGAGTCAGTGTGGAAATATTTAATGTAAAAGGTCAGAAGATCAAACAATTGACCGATGACATTTATACCGCTGGTACCCATAGCATTCGCTGGAACGGTATCGATCAAAATGGCAATACAGTAGCTTCCGGAATTTATTTCTACAAAGTAAACAGTAAAAATGCAACAGTGATGAACAAAGCTGTGCTTCTAAAATAAGAAGGAGAAATTTATGTATAAAAAAATTATGTTTATTCTGGCAGGGTTAATGGTCGTGGCAATGAGCCACGCCCTGCCTTTTTTCGAAGATTGGAGCTCGGGTAATTTTGATGAGAACAACTGGACTTTCGATCCCAGTCAAGGTAACTGGGACATTGTTAATGATTGGGTATTGAATACCAACATCGCCACTTTCGAATGGTCTGAAGATACGGATTATTCTTTTGCATTGGTAAGTCCGACCCTTGATGCTGCCGGTTTTACGGAAGTATTCTTACAATACGACTATGCACTCTCAAATTTTGAACTGACAGGCGATGAACATCTCAGTGTGGAAGTATTCGATGGTACGGACTGGATCGAAATCATTACTTATAGCAATGATGTGTGGGATATACCGTGGACATCCGAATCATTCGATATCTCTCAACATGTAGCCGGCGAGGAATTCCAAGTTCGTTTCCGCGCTCACGGAGCCGATGCTTACGATATTAATAATTGGGATCTGAACGATATCCTTATAAACGACGGTTCTGCACCTGAACCCGGCTCTATTTCAGGGCATGTGGTAGATGCAGACACGCAAAATCAGATCAACTCTGCCATGACTGTCTTGCATATCGATGATGAAGAATGGGGACAACTAAACTATCAAGATGGTGGAATCGGTGGCAATTATGGTTTTAGTTATGATGAAATCCCCGCCGGTACTTATCAGATCAAAGCCTCCGCAGCAGGTTACGAAAACCATTCTCAGGTAATAACTCTCTCTGCAGGAGAAGATCTGGAATTGATAATCGAACTTACAGAACAAGAAGAGATGCCTGCTCCGGAAAATCTGAATGCTCAGATCATCGGCACAAACGATGTAGAACTAAACTGGAGTGGAGTAGATTATTCCTTTGAATTGGGCTATGATGACGGTAGCGCTGAATATATGCTGCCATACAATCCGGATGCAAATATGCTGATAGTAGCTAATAAGTACTCACATGATGAGACTATGCAAATTACTAATCTGGATTACTATATTGAAATACATATGCAAATGATGCCATTACCGATGGATGACCCGGAGATGAAACTCTATATTGTAGAAGCAGATGAAAACGAACCTAATCTGGATGCCATCATTGCCGGACCGATAGTAGTAGATAATATTTTGACTATGCAATCAGTATCGGCTTATTGGCTTTCTGTGCCGGTCGATGTTACTATCGATGCAGACGAGGAATTTTTTGTCTGTATAGAATGGGAACAGGATTCTCAGTATGACAATTATTTCTCGCTCGGTCTGGATATGAATGAACCGATCGCCGGTAATTCCAGCTTTACAAACGATGGTTCCACTTGGATTCCCTTTTCCGGGCAATTCGATGCTAATGCTATGATCCGTGTTCAGGCAAAACCATCCTCAGGCGGCATTTTCCCAGCACCCGATGTTACACGCAACTTCGATGGTTATAATGTTTATCGTAACGATACTCTAATCACTACAGATCCTGTCTCCGAAACAACTTATCTGGACGAAGATCTGGATAATGGTATTTATGAATACTATGTCACCGCTCTATATGATGATGGAGAATCTGATCCAACTAACACAGAAGAAATTGAGATAGTCGAATTTATGCCACCAACGATCACACACCTCGGATTCGGTCAGGATTCAGATACGGCCGAATACTATCTGAACCTGAGATGGCAGACCATATTTAGTGATGATATCGAGGGATACAATATCTTCCGAAACGATGAATTCCTCATCTATATCGAGCAACCGGAAAATCCCTATCCGTTGACAAATTACTATGATTTCGATATCGAAAACTTACAGGAATACACTTATTATATGACTGCCGTATATACAGATGGTGAATCCGGACCTTCCGACACTTATTCTCATCTTACCCTATACCCGGCATATCCTCTCTACGGCATACCTTGGGAAGATCATATTGACCTCTATTGGGATGAGCCCGAACTACCCGACTCAAGAGATCTGATTGGGTATAATCTTTATAAAAACTGGAATCTGGTGAACGATGAACCGCTCACAGAAACAGAATATCAGGATTATGAAGTCACCCCAGGAATGGATTATTATTATTCGGTTAAAGCCATCTATAATGAAGGTGAAGCCTCTAATTCCAATAACCTGATGCTAACTCCGGGAGAGAATGTGATCTTGCCTCCTACAGATCTGAGTGGAGAAGTAGAAGACGATGATGTGCACCTCACATGGGAGAGACCGGACGACGGATGCCTTTGGATCGGTAGAGATAATGATGAAATCGGTGGTGATTTTGGCATGTCCGATAATTCAGAATTCACCGCGCTCACTCACTATGATACTTGGGATCTGCTCGAATATGACTCCTATGATTTGAAACATATCGGGTTTATTCCAACCGAAGAAAATGCAACTTACACTCTGAAAATCTGGGAAGAAGATCCTTTCATCCCGGGCACATTCAACCTGCAGAGAACTAAAGAGATAGAAGATATAACGCCTGGTGAATGGAATATAGTTAAAGTTCATCCCCCAGTTATTATCATCGGTGGAACCACAAATATGAAGGTCGGTATCACCGTATCCGATTATGATGAGTCTCCAATAGCATACGACAGCGGTCCGAATGTAAACGACAAATCTGATCTGATAATGCTCGATGATGATGAAACTGAAAACCTTTCCGATCACGGTATAGATGCAAACTGGAAGATCCGTCTCTTCTTGGAATACGATGAACCGATAATCCCGGTAAGAAATGATCGCTTCACAAACAAGATCACACTTAATCATTATAATCTGTATCGCAACGACGAGATCATCGCCGAACTGGATCATATTTATGAATTATACACCGACGAAGCTCTCGAGGCAGGTGAATATACTTACCATATCACTGCGGTATATGATGTGATGGGTTGTATGGATTACGAATCCGAATATGGAGAACAAATCAGCATTATCATCGAAGAAGAACCGGCAGAACCACTTCCTCCAGCCAATGTTACTATGGATGAAGCTACAGCAACTCTTAGCTGGGATGAGCCCGGTTATACTGAGTTCCGCTACGATGACGGTACAGCAACAGCTCAGCTCGGTTTCAATGAAGCATCTACCAACAGTGTATTGGGAACAGTATGGCGAAAAAATGCCATCATAGAAGATGTTGCTTGGTATCTCACTGACGAAGCTGGTCCTCATCCTTATGTCATTGTTCGTTTCTTCGGCTTGGATGCCAGCGGTCAACCCGATCCCAATAATCTGATAGCCGAATATGATGATGTGCCCAATGAACATATGGTATGGAATACTTACCAACTACCCGAGCCATTGGAATTGGAAGACGGATTTATGATCGGACTAAGTGTTCAAGAGATCAACTATCCTGGCGAAGGTTTCCTTGCTCTCGGCTGTGATGATGGTTTGAATGAACCTTGGGAATTTAATCCCGAAACTATGTATGCTTCCTATGATTACAACTCTGAAAACTTCACCGCTATCGAAGATTGGGAGTTCACCAATAACTTTATGCTCAGAGCTTATGGTACTGATCTCGGTGATGTTAGTTTTGACAATCTCAGAATTGCTCACTCTCAAAATACTTACTCTCACCCACTCGTCAGTCTGCCTTTACAAAGACCGATCGATACCGGCATGCCGGTTTATCCTATCGGTGATAACACTTGGCAGCATAGATTGGAGCTGGAAGGCTACAAGGTCTATCTTGATGGTGTCTTGCAGGGTGAAACAGAAGAGCTAAGCTGGACTTTTGAAGATCTGGAATACGGACAGGAATATATAGCCGGTGTTAGCGCTCTCTACGATGAAGATGAATCTGAGATAGTTGAAGTGGAATTCACCTATACGATAACCGGAGCGGATGATATGGAAGTTCCGCTTGTAACCAAGCTGGAGACTAACTATCCTAATCCATTCAATCCGGAAACGACCATAAGATTCTCGCTTGCTCAAGCTGGAAATGTAACTCTGGAAATATTCAATATCAGAGGGCAGAAGATAACTACTCTCATAGATGAGGAGATGGAAGCTTCTCATCATAGTATAGTCTGGAACGGTAGAAACGATAGTGGCAGCCAAATGCCCAGCGGCATGTATCTATACAGACTCAGCACTCCGGATTATACAAAGACTAAGAAAATGATGCTAATAAAATAGCGTTCTCCCCCCCATCCGGCGAGGGTCACTCGATCTTCGCCGGATATTTTTTTCTTGACCTATTTGGTGGTTTTGCCAAATTGACAATCAGTAGGAAGGAGGATAAAGATTATGAGTAACTGGAAGCTGTTGCTGCTGTTCATAGGAGTGTTTCTGATCTTCTTTTTCGTGCCGATGGATCATCCTTATGTAACCGGTGCTATTCTCGAAGCTTTTAATATGATGCAGGAATATGCCCGCGAGCACATTCTGCTCTGTCTTATTCCGGCATTTTTCATTGCCGGTGCTATAGCACAGTTCATCAGCAAAGGTGCGGTGATGAAATATCTTGGCACTGGTGCTAAGAAAGTAGTCTCTTATGGAGTAGCATCGGTTTCGGGAGCGATTTTGGCTGTCTGTTCATGTACGGTATTACCGCTCTTTTCCGGGATCTATAAACGTGGAGCAGGATTGGGTCCTGCCATTGCCTTCTTATATTCCGGACCGGCGATCAATATCATGGCAATCATACTAACTGCGCAGATACTCGGTTTAGAGCTTGGCTTGGCGCGTGCCATCGGAGCGATTATTTTCTCTATCGTCATCGGACTGCTTATGCACTTCATATATATCAAAGAAGAACGGAAGAAGGCATCCGAAGGTGGCATAGTTATGCCGGAAGATGAGCATTCACCTCGCAAATTTTGGCAGAATGCCCTCTATTTCATCTCTATGGTAGCGATATTGGTCTTTGCCAATATCCCCAAACGTCAATCGATCCCAATAATGCAGTTTTTGTATAATTATAAGTATCATATCACTGTTTTCTTTTTGCTAGTTCTCATCTTTGCGATCATCAAATGGTTTCGCAAACAGGAAATCTCCTCTTGGATAGACGCCACTTGGGATTTTGCCAAACAGATATTACCGCTTCTATTTATAGGTGTAATCATAGCAGGGTTACTATTGGGACGCCCCGGTCAGCAGGGTTTGATACCAGGGGCTTGGATCAGTACATTGGTAGGAGGGAACAGCTTATTTGCCAATTTCTTTGCCTCGATCGTCGGCGCATTTATGTATTTCGCCACACTAACCGAAGTGCCTATCATCCAAGGACTCTTGGGCAGTGGCATGGGTAAAGGTCCGGCTTTGGCACTGCTTTTGGCGGGTCCGGCTCTGTCTCTTCCCAACATGCTGGTGATTAGAAGTGTATTAGGTACCAAGAAAACCATGGTATTCGTTGGCTTGGTGGTAGTGATGTCAACCTTTGCAGGAATGATCTTCGGACAAATAGCAAGTTGAGGAGGTAAGAAGTGATAGAGACTAAACACAAAGAAATGGCAGCGGTTTTCAAAGCTCTTGCTCATCCGACCAGACTATTCTTATTAGAAAAGATTATCAAAGAGAACCTCTGTGTCTGCGAACTAAGAGATCTACTCGATGTGGATATTTCTACAGTTTCCAGACATCTCACCATTCTGAAACATGCCGGACTGATCTATGATGAGAAAAAAGGGAATATGGTTTTTTACAAACCTACCTGTACCTGTATCGAAAATTTCTTTGATTGCGTAAAAGATTTCATCTCAGTTAAATTAAATGATGATCTACAAAAATTAAAAAAACGATAAGGAGGATAACAATGAATATTAAGATTCTCGGTTCCGGATGTCCCAGATGTATCCAACTGTATGATGCTGTAAAAAAAGCAGCAGATGAAATGGGATTGGATTACACTATCGAAAAAGTGACGGACATGAACAAGATCATGGAATATGGAGTGGTAATGACTCCGGCTTTGATCGTAGATGAAGAAGTGAAGCTGGCTGGCAAAGTAGCTTCCGTGAATGCAGCCAAGAAATATCTTCAAAAGTAACAGGAGGTATGCTATGAGTAAGAAGACAGTTTTGTTCATCTGTACTCATAATTCTGCCCGCAGTCAGATGGCAGAAGGTTTGACAAATCATTTCTTAAATGATAGTTGGGAAGCATTCAGCGCCGGCATAGAAGAAACCGTTGTCAAACCTGAGGCAGTGAAAGTGATGAAAGAGATCGGCATAGATATTCATCATCATAGATCCAAAACAATGCAGGAATTTGCGGACAGAAAATTCGATCTGGTGGTCACAGTTTGCGATTCTGCTGCCCAGTCCTGTCCCTTTTTCCCTGGCAAGAAAGTGATCCATCAGAGTTTTGATGATCCTTCCCAAGCTCCTCCCATTGAACGATTGGACGCTTTCAGGAAGTCACGCAACAACATCAAAAAATGGATTATGGAAAATTTGAAAGATCATGTAGCAGGAGATTTGGATGACAAAAAGAAGGAAACTGACTAAACTACAGGGTTTAAACTTATTTGAGAGATATCTGACTCTTTGGGTCGGGTTATGTATAATATTGGGCATAGCCTTGGGTCGGTTAGCTCCGGGCGTAGCCGAATCATTGGATGCCATGGCAATCTATGTAGATGACGCTCCGGTAGTATCCATCCCGATAGCTATCGCTCTTTTCTTTATGATGTATCCTATTATGGTCAAAATCGATTTCGGTGAAGTTATCCGAGCAGGAAAGAATCCCAAACCTGTATTGCTGACTCTAATTGTCAATTGGGGTATCAAACCGTTTACCATGTTTGCCATAGCGACATTCTTTTTGGGATTCGTATTCAGAGATTTTATACCGGGAGTAGAAATCATCAAAGATGGAAGTGAAGTGGAGCTATTTCGCTCTTACATATCCGGGGCGATTCTGCTGGGAATTGCGCCCTGCACAGCGATGGTGCTGATGTGGGGGTATCTAGCCCGCGGTAATCAGGGTCATACGCTGGTGATGGTGGCGATAAATTCTCTTACTATGCTGGTACTTTATGGAGTGCTGGGCGGATTCTTACTGGGTGTAAATAAGATGCCGGTTCCATGGGAGGCTTTGCTTTTATCGATCGGGATCTATGTGGCACTGCCACTTATTGCCGGTTATTTCACTCGGAAATGGATCATTAGGAAGAAAGGAAAAGTTTGGTTTGAATCAAAATTTTTGCATTATCTTACTCCAGTATCAATCATTGCTTTGTTGGGAACTTTGGTACTACTATTCTCTTTCAAAGGTGAGACTATCGTAAATAACCCGCTCACTATCTTATGGATAGCTATTCCGCTCTTTATTCAGACGGTGTTGATCTTTGCAATCACCTATTTTCTCGCCAAAATACTCAAATTCAGCTATGAAGATGCGGCGCCAAGTGCGATGATAGGAGCTTCCAACCATTTCGAGGTGGCTATTGCAACTGCTACGATGTTGTTTGGTCTATCTTCCGGTGCAGCTCTGGCTACGGTAGTCGGTGTGCTGATAGAAGTACCTGTGATGCTAATGCTGGTCAAGTTCTGCCTGAAAACTTCGCATTGGTTTCCAAGTAAAGATGGTTCGCAAACAGTTGAAACTATCCCGGAAACTGCTTAGTGAAAATGCAGAATTTGCATCAATATCAAAAAACTGTTATGTTTTGCAAAAGGAGAGGGTAATGAAGTTTATTTGGTTTATGATCGTAGCATTAGCATTTAGCAGCTTATTGGGCAATTCTGTGGATGAGATTGCATTCGACTATGTACGAGAGATCTACCCTGAGGCTGCCTCTCTGGAAGCGGAGGACATCGATTATTATCGTGTACATTGCGAGGAAGATAATTTTCTGGGTTATCTACTCCACTCCTCACCATTCTGCGATGAGATTATCGGGTTTGTGGGTCCTACTCCGTTGTTGATTGGTTTCGATGAAGACTATATCATCACCGGCATCGCACTTCTGCCAAATGATGAGACTCCTAGATGGATAAGAAGAGTGATAAATTCCGATTTTTTGGAAAGTTGGGATAGTTTGCAGCTACTGGCGGCAAAAACAGAAGAGGTTAAGCTGGTAAGCGGTGCCACTGTTAGCGCCAGAGCTATCAAAGAAACCATCCAAAAGCGGATTGAACTGTTTATTGAAGCAAACGAGGATAGATAGGATAACTATAAGCAGTTCTTGACAGCAGAATAGTCAGCACAATTTTGTAACCGGAGGGTGCCCCCGTAGCTCAGCTGGATAGAGCAGTTCCCTCCTAAGGAAAAGGCCGTGCGTTCGAATCGCGCCGGGGGTACCATTATAAACAAGCCAAAGACTAGCACAATATCTCTCCCTAACTCAGTATATAGAAGAGT
>CAYSSJ010000020.1:0-47195 GCA_964433675.1 uncultured Candidatus Cloacimonadota bacterium | reverse complement strand
CACGAATTCCACGAATTAGCACGAATTGTTTCTTAACCACGGATTTTCACAGATTGGCACAGATGTTTACATTTTTTTTGTGTTTATCCGTGTATATCTGTGGTTTTTTTCTCTGTGTTCTCTGCTTGTGCTGCGAAGCCTTGGCGTAGTAGTATGTTCTCGGTGGTAAGTTGTTTTTTATTAACCACCGAGTTTCACCGAAGAGTACCGAGTTATTATTATTACAAAAGGCTAAAGAATAGAAAAATCCCAAGCACCAAATTCCAAACTACAATTCTCCAATGTCCAAAACAAATAAGCCAATCGATCGTTGTAGTATTTCTGCGAAGCAGAAAAATATGTTAGCATGTGGTTGAGCTTGCGGAACCCTATGAATGGATGACAACCATCGTTTGTTTCGCTGAAGGTGATATATAGTTTTGATGAAGATTGTGACATTATTATTTATCCCTTTCAGGGAAAATTTTGTGGTTATATAGATTACCTACGGTTTCACCGCAGGCTATCATATATATCCCCTTCGGGGATTAGTTTGTAATTTTTGTCATTGAGATTTGGAATTTATTTGGAATTTGTTATTTGGTGCTTTCTCACCTTCTCTAATCTGATTTCTGCTTACTGTCTTTCGTCTCCTGTTTTCCGTTTTCCGTTTTCCGTCTTCCGTCTTCTGACCTCTAAACCCTCAACCCTAAACTCCTAAACATCATCCTTGTTCTTCGCAGGCAAGTTACCAACTTGCCCTACTCTGCTCTATCATCCACCATCTATCTTCTATCTTCTATCTTCTTTCTGCCTACTGCTTACTACTTACTACTTACTGCTTACTGCCTACGGTCTCCTCTCTATTCTACTTAGCTTCCCAATCGGCTTCAGCTCTCTCTATTCCTGATCGCTTTTAGAGCTGAAGAGACCGGTGGTGTCCATGGTCCGTAACCTTCACTGGCAGAGCCAACCAAATGCTCACCTTCACGTAAATGTGGTTTTTTTTGTTCCAGCTCATGTCTATCATAATAAGAAGTTACCGTTTCATAGTCATTTTCCTCCAGCCAATCGTATGCTTCTTTGTAACTGAGGTCGCAGCCGGTGATGCTACCGGTTTGAGCATGAGCATTAGCCCGGCATCCTCCGGCACAGGAGAATCTCAATCCGCAATTACCGCAATCATCAAAGTTATCGATCGGTTTTTTTCTGAAGATCGAAAGCGCATCTTTATGCCAAATTTTCTCTATATCCTCGTTCAGCGCCGATCCCAATTTCAATGTTCCCAGAGCGGGACAGGGGATATACTGCCCTTTAGCGTCCAAAGCCAGCGAGCGTACACCGGTGCCACAGATACTGTTTTTGGCAAACCGCATATACCAATCGAAAAATCTTTTCGAATCCGATTTGGGTGGAGATAACGGTTCTGTGATATAATCTTTCCATGGAGATTCCATATTGATGTCCGCACCCCAACCGATTTTGATCTTGTCACCGTAGACAATTCCAGTTTCCACATTAAACCGTAATAACTGTAGATATTGGCATGGTGAGAGGGTATAATTTGAGAGCAGATTACCGCGACCGATCTTGCAAAGTGGACCGGTCAAAAAGCCGTGACATCCCAGCGAAATAGCTTTTTCTACTGATGCTCGCAATGAGTCGATATTATAGCGTGCTACTGTCATCATCCATGCTGACGGGATCTCATATTCGATCAAATTTTGCAGTCCCCTCAGCGATTGTCTCCAATTACCTTTACTACCGGTTATTTCATCATGAACATTTTCATCGGTTGAATGAATAGAAACCCGGCAATAATCGAGCCCAATCTCTTTTAATTGTCTGGCGATCCGGGAACTAAGCAGTTTTCCGTTGGTAAATAACTCTGTCGAAATTCCCAGGCTTTTGCATTTTCTTATCCAGTTCAATACCCTATCTAAGCGAGTTAGTGGTTCTCCACCGGTAAAGATGATATTCTTTATACCTACCTCGGCAAAATATTCGATCAATCTCTTTCCCTGGATGGTAGTGAGCTCGTTTTGTCCGGAACTATCCTCACAGCAGTTATAACAAAATTTACATGCCTGGTTGCAGGCAGCGGTTACTTCCCAATACAACAATTTGGGATATCTATAACCATATCCATCAAAAATTGCGTCGTCTTTCCAGTATGATGAGCAATATCTATGAAGAGAACCGGATAAAATAAAACCGGCTTTGATACCTTTTTCAATGAAATCACAAGTTTCTTTTCTTACTATTGCCAGTTTATCTTTCGGGATTCTTAAATGAGTTTGTAGTGTTTTGACAATATCTCGTATGTTCGTATAGCCATCTAAGCAGCGAAGAATCAGATATGCGCTGGAATTTAGTGACCCCTGTTTGAACAAAGCTTTATCAAGAAAGCCATATTTACCGTTTTCTTTCCAGAATACAAATCCAGGTCTAATACAGAAAACTTCTGCATCAGAGATGTTTTGCTCGCTTGTCATTAAATCGTTATTCGATTTCCTCTTGGCTACAGGAACATTGGGAAGCACAACTGCTTGCTGTCATCGAGCTGGTGATGCAAACTTCCGCCATTTCCGGAGTATTATAATACTCTTCATCAATCTCGAAAGTGGCCTTTTTCAAATTGCCATGCTCATCTTTTTCGATCTGGGAGCTCATGATTTTCTCACCATCGATGAACAATTCTGGCAAATTCGTTTCTTCGGAAATGCAAATCTCGATTTTTTTCTTGGCAGCCATAAATTCCTCCTTCTTAAAGTTTTTTGTTGATATCACACTATTCACTGGTACATAATGCAATATCTATACTAAACAATAATGATACCCATTTAATTGTCAAGCAAAAAAAATTGTATGTAGGAGCAATTTAGTGATTTCCACCTTGTGCAAAATAGAAATATCATATAACATTACTTTGCTCTATCATCCACCTTCTATCATCTATCTTCTTGCTTTAGCATCGTAATTTCCCGACTTTACCATATCAGCGCCATGAACGGCGTAGCGTAGTAGAATTTGGTATTAAAAATTTGCCCTAGCACTGAAGAGGCAAGGTTATTTTTGAGGAGAATAATCAACATCCTCTTCTTTGCTCATTTTCTCACCTTCCCATCTTCTCATCTTCTCCATTCTGCTTACTGCATACTGCCTTCTGTCTTCTGTTTTCCGTTTTCCGTCTTCTGTCTCCTGACCTCTAAACCCTTAACCCTAAACTTCATCCTTGTCCTCCGTAGCCTCGGCGAAGGAGGATTGCTATTCTTGCACCAACTCACACTTCGATACGCTCCGGCTTACGCCGAAGCTACTCAGTGTGACAAGCTTCTGATCTCTAAACCCTCAACTCTAAACCCTAACTGCATTTTTCATTATACATTATTCATTCTCTCATCTTCTCCATTCTACTTACTGCTTTCTGTCTCCTGTATTCCGTATTTTGTCTTCTCTCCATACCAATTAACCAATAAACTAATCAACATCATCTTGCTTCTCTCGCACCACTTTCCCCTTTTCACTTCCTAAGTCTTTGACTTTTTTAAATCTCTGTGCTCTCTATGTCCTCTGAGTTTTTTTACTTCTTTCAGAAAAAAGAGGCATAAAAACAATGATTGACAAAATAAACAGGTCTCATTTTTATAACTTAATCATGAAATCTATAAAAGGTTTTTTTATAAAGAAATATATACGATCTCCCAAAAGGGAGTGGCTAAGATATGATTCGGTCTTTATGATCGTCGGACTGATCATATCGGTGGCGACGCTCACAATCGCTTTAGCTATTTTCGAAGGTTATGAGACAGTGCTCAAAGATACTATCATCGGTGCTAATTCTCATATCTATTTTTTCGATGACAGAGATGGAGCAATGAATGAGGCAAAGAAAGAGCGTGCCGGCGAATTTCTAGATAATAAAGATGAGGTTGTCTCTTATGCTCCGGTGGTGATAAGTCAAGCTATGGTAACCTATGGAGATAGGTTGCACGGTTGTATCTTACGTGGTATAGAGTGGCAAAAAGATGAACTGCCGGTGGAGTATTATCGCTTTATCTCAGAGGGTACCGGCGCATTGCATAATGCCAATGATGCGGTTTTGGGATTTAATCTCGCTCGCAAACTAAATGCCTCTCTCGGAGATACTATCACGATTTCCACTCCGCTTGCTACCTCAGTTACACCTCTGGGGATCAGACAGAATAACCTGCAGTTGAGAGTAGTGGGAATCTATCGCTCCGGGATGCACGAATACGATAGTAATTACCTCTTTGTTGATCTCGAAACTGCGCAAGCTTTCACTCAAATCAGTGGCTATTCTATGATCGAAGTTAAATTGAGCTCGGATCATATAGATAGGGCAGATTATCTTTCCTATTTGTGGAGACATGAGCTGGATGTAGCATATCATATATCTTCTTGGATCGATTTTAATGAATATTTATTCTCATTATTGGAAATGGAGAAATGGGTTATCTTCATAATATTCAGCTTCTTAGTATTAGTTGCATCTTTCAATGTGATAAGCAGTGTTTCCACTTCTATCATGGAAAAGAGGAGAGATCTGGGAATTTTGAAGGCAATAGGATATCCCAATAGTTTTTTGAAAAATCTGTTTTTGCAAAGATCGTTGATAATAGCATTTATTTCGATCGTCTTGGGGATAATTATCGGGATGGGAATCGCTGTGATTCTAGCCAATCAGACTCTTCTGCTTTTGCAAGGTGATGTCTATTTCTTGGATTCGATCAATATCAGATTCAATCTGTTCAATACTACTGTGGTTCTAGCTGTCGCTCTGCTGATTACTTTTCTCACTACTCTAATCCCGATCAAAAGTATAACCAGATTGAATGTAACAGAAATTCTCAGAAATAATTAGGGGTTAATTGTGTATTTGTTAGAAACAATAAATTTGAAAAAAAGTTATAGAGAAGCCAAAGGTAAACTGGAAGTTCTTAGAGGGATAGATCTTCAAATAGAAGAAGGGGATATCGTGGCGATCACCGGTGATTCGGGTAGTGGTAAAAGTACACTACTACATCTGCTCGGATTGCTCGATAGTTTTGATAGTGGAGTAATCAAATATTTCGGTGAAACTATCGATATCAAAGGAAAACAAATCTCCGAATTCCGCAACAGAAAGATCGGATTCGTCTTCCAATTTCATTATCTGTTGGAAGATTTTACCGCTGAAGAGAACATTGCCATGCCGGCATTATTGGCAGAGAAGAGTTTTAAAAGAAGCATAGAGAAAGCTCGTGATCTACTCAGATATTTCGATCTATTCGATCGCAAGGATCATTATCCCAACGAGCTTAGTGGTGGTGAACAGCAACGCGTGGCAGTGGCAAGAGCTTTGGTGAACGAACCGGATATCGTGCTGGCGGACGAACCCACTGGTAATCTGGATGAGAGACATAGTGAAGAACTGCTGAATCTGATAACCGATCTGAACAAAGAGAGACGACAGACTTTCGTACTGGTAACTCATAACAAAGAAATAGCAACTTCTATGCCGACTCACTACCATTTGGAAGATGGACTGCTTCATAAGTATAAAGAATGAAAAGTAAGAAAAAGTGGCTGTTGATCTTTGTGTTGATACTTCTGCTTATCAACATATTCTTCTATGTGGCTATGCGTCTAACTCAAGTAGATGCCTTTGTATATGATAAGCTTACCGATTACCTTGCCGAAACCTTGGATGCAGAAGTTAGTATGGAGTCATTTTCTTTTAACGATCGGCAGGTTAATATCTCAGGGCTTGATATCCAACATAAAGAAGATGATTATACCGTCACAGTAGATAATATATTCATCGAATACGATTTTTTTGAATTGGTACTTCGAAGATTACATAGTTTCAGAGCGATCAAAAAAATCACAATAGAGACTCCCAAGATCACTTACCACTATCATCAGACCGACACTGATGCCGGTGCGAGGGAAGATATTACTATCCCTGATATAGGCGAATACTTCAAAGAGCTTAGCCTGCAAAATGGCACTATCGAGTTTTTCTTTAACGGCTCCGATTTCTCTTTTTCGAGCAAATGGGAAGATGTGAATACTAAAATCATCAATGATGAGACCAGCAATATCGTCCTATCTGCCAGAGACGAACGCCAGGCAACTTTACAGGTCAGTTCTGAAATTGATAATGGAAATATAGAGTATGCTAATATAGAACTTAAGAATTTCATGTCCGACTACATCAGCACAGATATTTGGGATGAACACTCGGCTGTTATCAATCTATCGGCAGAGTACAGACATGGGCAGTTCATCTATGATGTGGGACTAAAAGACTTGGCAATCACCAAAGATAAATATATTGTTTTAGCTGATTCGCTGCATCTCGGCGGGGTGAACGAAAATCTCTTTATCACACCATTCAACCTATTAGTAGATGGAAACCATGTCTCCGGTGAGATCTTTCTTTCGGATATTTTAGCGGAACACCCCGGATTGGAAGGTACACTCAAAGTTGAAACTAAGGAACTGGGCAGCTATCTGGATCTGGTAGATAATGGATTGATAAACGCTGATATAAAGTTGAACGGGACGATCAATTCCCCAAAAGCGGAGCTAACAATTGAATCCGAGTCTATTACAGTTCATGATCAGACACTGGAAAGCATCTTAGTAAAAGCATATTATGACAAAGATTTCAGCATAACAGATATCTCATTAATCTGGCAAGGAAACAGTGTAAAAGGGGATGGTTTTTATAGTCTTCGTGACGGCTTATCTTTGGATTTACAATCTCCGGATTTTAATTACCAAACACAAGCGATCGATATTGCAGGCGATCTTTCAGCTTCGATATCCTATATGGAAAACGATCTGGGATTGTCGTTGCGCTTCAATCGAGCGGTTTTCGAGCATCCGATTTTCTCTCTGTCCAATGTGAACACGACTTTGGAGGTGCAAAACGAGGATTATGTGCTAAATATAGACAGACCACAGAGAGATCTGGTCATTAGCTCACAAGGAAACTTGAGTGAAGAAACTCATCGTACCTCGATCAACCTTCGTCGTTTTTCACTTCCTTCTGTACTACCGAATGTTACCTTGCCCGATGTGACTGCCAATATCGAATTGGAATATAAAGAACGTGTTTTTTCGGGCGAATCGGTTGTTCGGGTTTATGATCAGGATTTTGGCAAATTAGATGGAAGATTCGACTCTTCTTTCTTCCTCAATTTTGCCGAGCAAACCTCATTTTTTGAGCTCAAATCGCATAATGCACGTTATAATTATGAGCCATTTTTCTTCGCTTTGAACGCTTCGGGTGATTTGGATAGCCTTCATATCGATCACTTTGTATTTGAAGATATTATCTTCGCCAAAGGCTGGATCACACATGAGCCGAAATTCAATTATGGTTTTGAGATTTGGGGATCGGATGTGAGATTGGTGGATGTATTGAAATACGGAGTAAATTATTACACTGCTCAATCTGTCGCCGGTAGATTCGATCTATCAGCATCATACAATTCTCGTCTCCATGGAACTGCAAATGCAAATTTGCATGTTAGAGGTATTGAAATCGGAGAGCTGAAACCTTTCTCTGCAGTAATTGAAGTAAGTGGAATAGATGAGAGGATCGATATCGAAAAATTCTCAGTCACAAATGAGGGCGGTGAACTTTTTTCGGTTGATGGTTGGTTCAATATCATGCCTGAATTTACTGCTCATGCCAGATTAAATATCGATCGTGTGGATCTGAGTAGTATTTTTAATCATAATTATCTGGCCGGGCAGTTCAATCTGAGCTCCGATATTTCTATTCAACCCAATAAAATGGAAGTCATCACGAGTGCATACGGATCAGATATCAGAGTCGATAAACTAAAGATGGGGAATTTGGCTCTGCAGGCTTCTCAGAGAGGAGATTTGTTTACCATTGATAGCCTTAAAGTCGATAATGATATATATACTGCCAATGCTGTCGGTGAGTTGGGTTATAATATATTCACCGGCGAAACCAGTACCGTAGATTCATCCGTCATTTTCCATGCCGAGGGAAATATCTTGCGGTGGGCTTCCGATTTCATTCCATTTATCAGAGATGCTAATTCTGATGGGAGGATAGATTTAGAGTTCGGAGTAGATGAAAATGGGCTTTCTTTCAAAGAAGGTATAATAAAAATAAACGATGGTGGTTTGCTGATAAGCAGTCAAAGAGAGAGGGTGGAACAGATAAACACACTCATCAGTATCGAAAATAATGAGATGAACATAGATAATTTCACTGCTAAGATGGGCGATGGCACTATCTTTATTACCAATGAGATAACTAATAGTGAAGAAGACTTTCTCTTAAGCAGATTGAGAATGGGAAGGCTTCTGGCAAGAACCAATCACTTCGGTATTCTCATCCATATTCCAAGATACATGCCGCCAAATTCAATTGCCAGAGTTGTAGCCGGTGGTCGCAATGGCGCAGACATGATCATAAGCGGTCCTTTTGATGATCTAAGTGTGCAAGGTGAATTGCAAGTATATAATAGTGAATTAATTTTCCCGCCCGGCACTGAGAATATCCTCAAGGTAATTAATGTAATCACAATAGAACGAAGGAGAAGAAGAACAGAACCAACCTTCTATAATTTCGATCTTTATATGATATTCGAGGATAACAATCGTTATGTAACTTATCCGACTAACCTCAGAATACAGCCGGGTAGCTATCTGCATTTGAAACACGAGAATGATAGATGGTTTGTTCAGGAAGCATCATTCATATCTGAAGAAGGATCGGTGAATATGTTCGGAACACAACTTAATACCGATTTCTTTCAGGTTACGATGAATTATCTGGAACTCGGCGTTAAGATAAGTGGAGAATTTTACAGACAAGCACACGATGGAACACTTATTACTATGCTAGTATATACAACAGAGGAAGAGAATGGTACTCCCGGTACAGAGTTACAGTTCAGCTTGATCAGTGATAATCCGGCAGATCGAGATATAGATATTCTCTCTTTGCTTAGATACGGAAGAAGAGTAGATGAGCTATCCGATTCACAAAGGAAAACCCTGTTGCAAGATGAATTTGTTCAACTAGCCGGATTGGGTATTCAAAGTGCTTTTTTGGATCCGCTCATCTCACCGGTGGAAAACTGGATAAGACAATCTTTCAAACTCGATTATTTCTATCTACATATGGATGTGATCCAAAACATAGTTGCCCAGTACTATCCGGAAGGAACGGAACATATATATGAGGAACATCAATATACTCAGACCGAATTCGGACCGCATACATTTTTGAATAACTTAACTATGCGGATGGGAAAATATATCATGCGTGATCTGTTCATAGATTATGAAGCCCAGTTCCAGAAACCTCGCGAGATAGCGATTAGAGAAGATCTGGGTGTATTCCATAATATCGCTATCAGATATAATCTGCCCTACAGATTCAGATTATCTTACCATTTTAAAGTAATGCCATTCAGCGAGCCAAACACTCACGAGATCATGCTGGAGAGATCATTCCGATTCTGGTGATAAATTCACCCATATCGGGTTGGTGAAAACGACTCCTGTATTTTTAGTCTGCATACTCATGCGAAGATATCCCATCTTAGGAAGATTGATCATTTTCCGACGACACAAGGTTATGCTCTCTTCTTTGGCAGTCTCAATATGCCCGATGTGCAATTTGATCTTCTCTATATCTCCCCATTCCGAAGATGTGTATGCCTCCAGATCAAGCTCCGCCTGATCTGCATAAATTGTGGAACCGATACGATATTCTCGCCCTTTATGGTTTAACCAAAACTGAAGAAAAGGACCGTTGGAAACAACGATCTCGCCATTTTTCAACCCTGCTATCGGGTCATTGTTATCATAGCGATAGATAGTGAAAAAATTGCCAAAAACCTGTTCCCGATTGGCGAAAAGCTTTACAAACGGGATCTTGATCTGGCGCATGATATTGAAATTCCCATGAGCATCATTTCCCGCTATGATGAAATATCTATGACCTTTTAGAAGCAAGTGGCGCCAATAGCGGATCAGCCGTGGTAATTGACGAGCGTTATCTCTGTTTATCAGTTGTAAAAAACGGGTTCCGACAGTTTTGTAATCCTCTTCATGCCAGTTCCCCCTTCTCAAAGTAAGTCTCTGAAGCAGAGGGATGCGTTCTACAGGATGTGCTGCAATAGCCAGAGCTTTGTCTTCAATTTCCAACTCGGAAAGGGTATGTTCCGGTTTGTTTCTGAACCATTTTTCAGCGCTATCACCCGAGCCATGGATAAATGTCTCATTCCCGATAATCAGCAGATGGATATTTCGATTGGAGCGATTACCGACAGAGAGTTCTTCACCGAAGATTATCCTGCAGTCGGGCGAATCATTTTCTTCAGCTTCTTTTCTCATCGCAGTCCATTTACCAATTTCTTTATCCATAGAAAGGTAATCATTCTCCATATCGTCCAGATCATAAGAGTGATCGGTGACAAAAAACCAGGATAATCCCATCGCTATCGCCATTTCTTTGGTCGAAGCTATATCAGCACCAAATTCTACTTGATCGGAAGTGTAGTTGCTGTGATAATGTGGATCGCCTGCATACCAGTCTTCCGGATAGGGTAGAGGTGAATTGGCAATGTAACAACGAAAAGAAGTAACTAATGATTGTCTGTAATTATCATTAACTACTGTGTATAGTTTGCCTCTTATTTCGTATGTGATAGACACAGTGACATCGATATGCTGACGAGTGGTAAGTTTGGAGATATCTATCTTACTTATCTGAGAAAAATATGGTGCTTCTATATATTGCGAGATTTCCTTCTTGATATTAAATACTCCATCATCGGATTTGATGGTAACATCGGCGAAATGAACTGTTACCGGAAATCTGTCTGCATCTTTGACAATGAAGAGGATCGGCAAACAGGAATTTTTTTTCTTAATAATTCTTCTGGGAAGGTCAGATATTATTTCCGGGTGGTCGAAATAATAGCGGGGCTTCATAAAAGGAAGCTTATAGTGGATTTCAGCGTATGAAATAATTGGGAAAAGAAACATGAAAAAAGCCTTCAGTATTGCTGAAGGCTAATAGAATAAATTGATGATTACGGTAACCACGCCGGGTTGAATACTTCTCTGGAAGTCCTGTCATCTGCTACATGCCAAGGTCCATTTGGTAGATAATAGTAGATCACAGCACCTTTGGTACTAAAATTCTCGTTTGTAGTAGCTACTACAGTACTGTCAGTTACCGAATATTCAAACAGAAACTCATCGTCGAACATCGGTTGCAATCTGTCACCAAGATCGAGCATCGCAATATCAAATGCATAAAAGCCGTCTCCACGATCAGGATCATGATAGAATTGAACATTCTCACGTGCAATTATCTGGATATTTCTAACTGCTTCTTTCATCTTTTCCTGATTGATCCTATCTTCTCTGAGTGGGATGTATAGGGTAAAGATAATCCCCACTACCATGATTATCATTAGCAGTTCGACCAATGAAAATTTCTTAGTCTTCTCAACAGTATTTTTATCCGCCATTTTACCTCCAACATTACTTAGACGGTAACATAATCTAAAACAGCTTTTTGTTGTCAAGAATTTCTTCTCATACAGATATCTAATGCATAAAACATTGTAGTTGTATAATTATGTTTATGGATTTTTGAAATAATCGGAAGTTTTAAAAAATTAGTAGATTTCTTAATAAGAGCCATAGTAATCTGTTTAGGTGCGATCGGAAAGATTCTGAAGAAAAAATCTTTACAACTAATCTGCATTTTTTTTTGTTTACCATATCATAGGATCATTAGGATTCGAGATGAATAATGGTGTGAAAGGTGAAATCTATGAATAAAAAAATACTCATAGCGATGATCGTGATCATGTCGATAACCATCGTCAATGCCGATAAGATAGATCTGAACACGGCATCTTTACAAGAGTTGCTGACATTACCGATCAGCGAAGAACAAGCTTATGATATATACGATTATCGTTATTATCATTCCTTTTTTAATAATATATATGAACTACGCAACATCGATTCTATCGATCAAAGGACGCTCAATCGACTCAGACCTCTTCTATATGTCTCCTTTTATGACGATAGAGATGAAGCTGCGATCAGACGAGAGGAAATCAGCTACTTATTGGAGAGGCTGGGTACTGATGAAGGTATGCAGGAAGGCATATCAGACGTGTGGGAAGATTATCTGCTGACCCCGCGCAATCTGAACAGACTATATTATTCCGATATCCTCAGTATGCCGAATGTCTCCACAATCGATGCGGCTGCCATAAGTAGGAGAATTGCCAGGGGTGATGAGGTGAATGATTATCGCGACCTCAGAAATACACCGGGTGTCGGTTATTATGGCGCTAGCAATCTCAGACATTATGTGGCATATGATGACGATTTTTTTCAACGAAGATTATATTTCGATTATCAGCTCAAATACCACGACGCTCCCTATATGGACGAACCAAATGAAATGTATAGAGAAATGGTGATGAGAAGAGACGGACCGGCTAGTAGGGATCTTACTTATTGGGGCTATTTCAATATGAGCAATCTCACGCCGGCCAGTTATCATAAACTTAGAATGAGATATGCGAATGAGTGGAAAGTAGGATTGGCATATAATGCTCAAAAAGGTGAAACCGGCATGAGTGATCTGACCATGCGAGAATTTATACAAGATGGTAAATACTACGCCGGATATGAGAACAATGTCGATTTCTATGGCTCTAACTATTTCAAAATATACGCAGGTAACTATCGAGCTACTTTTGGTGAAGGCTTGGTAATGGAAAACACCGATTTCTACAGTGCTCGTAAAACAGGGCATGGTTTCAGTAAAAGAATTACCGGGATTATCGGTGATCTATCTCGTACCGAACAATATAACTTGCGTGGATTGGCAGCAGAATGGAAACGAAAAGAGTTGAATCTGGCTATTTTCTATTCGCAAGATAAAAAAGACGCTCTTGTCTATTTGGATGAGGATGGCAATCCAACCGATGAAGTCTTCTCTTATGTCACTATGACACAAAGATTCTCCGATGACGAATTTAGCCAAGCAGAAGAGCATTTCTATCAGAACAGTAATTTGTTGCAACGTTTCCGCTTGGCTCCCAGAACTAATTCTGTGGAAGAAAAATTGATCGGTGGTCATATAGAGTATTCACCGTTTATCGGCACTCATATCGGCTTTACCGGATATGAAGCTGTTTACGACAAAGACTTTGTGGTTTATCATCCCGATAGCCTTGCCACCCTTTTGTTAAGGGATCCGGCAAATGATCTGGGAAAATTTAAGCTGATGGATAGCGAGATCGCGGCTTTGTATAGTACGAAAACCGACTTTTATGAACGTGACTACCGTCGTGTACTCGGATTTGATTGGCGCACAGTGATCAATAATACCTCCTTTCAAGGTGAATATGCTGAATTAACCGTAGATGGCAAAGACCTGAAATTCGGCGATGACCCCAGTGCTTTTGTGATGAGCTCCTATACTCAGTTCGAAAATCTCTATCTTCTGATGATCTACAGAAATTACGATCTCGATTTCGATAATCCCTACTCACGTGGGTTTTCCGAACATCCGAAATTTAGAAATACACTGCTCGATAATAATCCACACACACTAGAAAATCCATTGATCGCAGATCTGTATATCAATTCCGCCCAAGCCCAAGCCGAGGAGGGTTTTTATATAGAAACCAGATACCGCTTTCATCAACGGCTAACGATAACCCGCGCCTATCTCGATCTCTGGGAAAGAAAAGCAGATGCGCGCAAAAGTGTAAGATTCCAGGGTGAATTGGAATACCGTCCTATCCACCAATTACAACTACGTCTTAAATATAAAAACCAGACTAATAGATACGATGATGATGCTGATAGAGGTGTATCAAAGACAGATGAAACTACTCTGATGGCAAGGATCGGGCTTTCGAACCGTAACAGATTGCAGTTTGAATATCGCTACAATCGTGTTTGGTTCCCACCATACACTTATCTGGCCAATCATCCTGATCCGGGCGGACACGATATAGCACAGGCAAATTCGCTCATACATGGCGATTTCATCAGTGCAGAGTATATACACAATTTCAATCAGAATTTCAAGATCCATGGCGCTATCCTGTATTGGGACGGACATGGCATCAGTCATTGGGATTGGGAAGATATGGAGATAGACTTTATGGGTCAGCAAGGCATGAAGTATTGGTTCACCATAAGCTCTATGGTTTCACAAAATCTTTTCATCAGACTGAAATATCATATCAAAAATTACAAAACCAGAGAGCTCGATTTCAGAAAATGGTGGAACGACCCGGTTGATGAATATTACTCTTCTACTACAGTCGAACGTAGGGAGACGAGTATGCGACTACAATTAGATTGGAAATTTTAATATTACGGAGGATAGATGAAGTATATAATAACGATTATCATGGTACTGACATTGGGATGGGGACTCTATTCCTATTCCTTATACGAAAACTATGAAAATTATGAATTGGGGTTAGGTAACAGAATCATTAATTTGGATGCCCGAAGTGCGGCTCTCGGCTCTGCTGCTACAGCAGGGGGGAACAATTTGGCTGATATGATGCTCAATCCGGCTAATATCAGCTATTTGGATGATAATATCAACGCTCAGCTAAGCTTTGATGTGAACGGTGTGACCGAAAACAGAACGATGCCGCTTTTCAACTTCTTCGATAGTTATGTCGATGATGCTACCTATGCCAGCAATTTTGATATGTTCGGTCATTTTGCCGCGTTCGGACATTACAGACGAAATTTCGACTACTTCGATTTTGATCTGGCACTAAGCTACAGACCATTTACCAGCTACGACGGCTATTATGAAGAGCAGGTGAGAAATAATGAAGGATCAGATTTTGATAATTATCCACCGATTTTGGCTACTAATTTTATCCGTAGCGAAGGGAATTTGTATGCACTTGCAGCTGCAGCCGCTATATCGTTCGATAGGGGAACTGATCTTTTCGGGAAATCTGCTCTTGCTCTGGAGATCATGAATCTCAGTGGCGATCAACTAGTAGAAAAAGAGATCGTTTGGTCTGAATACGCTCATGAAAATGCGGTAGTACAAGATTTATGCCAAATCAGAGAGCGTTCTATGGAAGCGATGCATTACAGGATCGGTGTCCGAACAGCGATCTCTCGTAGGGTAGGTTTGGGGTTGATGTATGTCCCATCTACCAATATCGATGTTACAGACGAAGTAGCCGGCGAAGCAGATGAGGATATCGTGTTACCCTCATCTTTCCGCATAGGTCTGGTCTATATGCCCAGAAATATCCTCAGAACTTATGTGAATGCGGATGTCGAATTCGTTCAATGGTCTGATACCGACGAACACTTATTTGATGCCGTTAACTATTATGTCGGTCTGGAACACCAATTTCCGCATACTGTTCCATTCAGACTGGGATTCCGCTACGAGATCTCACCTTCTTACAAAGTCAAAGGTGAGGAGTTCGTAACACCCGGACCGGTTATTATGACAGCAATCAGTGCAGGAACCGGTTTTAAAATTTTAGATAGATTCAATTTGGATCTTGCTGCTGAATTTGCCAACCGATCTTATGAAGCTATGGATATCTTCCCGGACAGTTTTTATAACCATACCGGCTTGTGGAATAACTATTCACCGCAAGATAGGCAAGATCCCGATACCATAAAAGAATCATTTGTTAATTTCAAAACTTCGATTAACTTTAAGTGGTAGAGGTGAATTATGAATCGAAAAATAATAGTAGTGTTACTCATTTTGTGGGTAGCAATAGCATACGCCGATGAATTGATCTTGGATGTCATTTTTACGAATGATATCCATGGCGGTATGGCTCCTTATGAGGCGACTTTTATCAATCCCGACTTTCCTCCCATGCTCGGTGGCGGGGGCTCACATGCTGCTTATATTCAGGAAATACGGTCAAGAACCGACGGTAAAACCAGAGATATCCTCATAGTCGATGCAGGTGATTTCTTCATGGGGCATCCACTAGGTTCGGAGACAGAAGGTGAGGCGATTGTCGCCTATTTTAATGCGGTCGGCTATGATCTGACGGTGATCGGAAATCATGAATACGATCTGGGTGAAGAGAAACTGATAGAAATGCTCGAACCGGCAGAATTCGCGGTTTTAACATGTAATGTGGTTAGCAAAGAAACCGGTGAGATCGTTCCCTATGCTCAGCCATACATTATCGTTGAGAAAATGGGAGTAAAAATCGGCATTATCGGACTCACAACTACCGATACAGCTCAGATGAGCTTCCCGGATCATATCAAGAATGTGGAATTCTTACCGGCAAAACCGGCATTAGAAAAATATGTCGATAAGATCAAAGATGAGGTCGATCTGGTTGTAGTTGTCGGTCATATGGGACTACCTTATGAGCCTTTGGAAGGATTTGAGCAAAGATACGGGGAGAACGCGGATCCCGATAGAGAGAGACGTTGGGGTTATGACGCTCAGGAACTTGCTCATGAAGTAGAAGGGATAGACCTTTTCTTCGGCGGTCATATGCACCGAGGCTTTGCCGAACCTTGGATAGATCCATATACTCACACCATGGTATTTCAAGGTTGGGCATATGGCAGCGGTATAGGCCATGTCGAGATCAAGATAGACAAAGAGACCAAAACAGTGAGCGGTTACGAAACGCCATCAATACTTGACGGAGCACTAATAACCATGTTCCAAGATACTTATATCCCCGAACCGGAAGTAGCACAGCTTATCGCTCATTATCAAGAAAGCGCCGAAGCCGGTATGGATGATGTTATTGGTATTGCCGATATTTTTATCTCAAGAGAGGGTCCCGATGCTCAAAGTTTGATCGGAAATATGGTTTCAGATGCTATCAGGGAGTATATCGATGCAGATTTTGCCTTTGTCAATTTAGGCGGAGTTCGTGGAGATATCCCACTCGGTCCGATTACTTATCGAGAAGTATATAATGTGATGCCGTTTGATAATCAGTTAGTAGTCATAGAAGTAGACGGGATCACGCTGAAGAATATTATCGAAACTAGGATAGCAGGTACCAGATCGGGAATGTATGTTTCCGGTGTGAATGTGGTTTATAACAGGAATAGAGAAGATTTCGACAGAGTTACCAAACTACTGGTCGGTGGTGAACCTTGGCAGGCAGATAAGATCTATGAAGTGGCTACTTCCGATTTCTTGATGGAAGGTAATGCCGGTCTTACTTTGCTTACCGAAATTCCCGAATCACAAATTATTCGCTATGAGGTGAATTTGCGGGAGACAATCGTCGATTATATCAGAAGCAATACTCCGGTTACAGCACAGATAGATGATCGCTGGAAAAGAGATGATAATGCCAAGCTATCCGAAGAGCTGAGAAGAGAATTGCAAAGTGTAGAGGTTCAATAAGAAAAGCAGTCTAAAATAGCGAATGAATGAGAATCTTATACTCTAAGAAGAAGTTAGATGAGTATCTTGGAAAAGAACATAATTTGATTGTATGTAATAGAGTGAAAAATAAAAAAAGTTGACGAAAAAACAGTGGTAAATTTTATGTCTTATAGATGCAGTAACAGAGCAATAGAGATTTTATAAAATAAGTGAAATATGCTGTGTGAGAGAGATTTTGGTAAAGTTATCTGGTTACTGTTTCGGTTCATCTAAGTGATAGATCACTTGAAAAGGAAAAAAATATGTTAAAAAAAATGGGAAGATTAGACAGTGAAACCAAAACCGAATTAAACGAACATATTGATGAGATATTCGGTTTGTTTGATGCCAACAAGGACGAGAAAGCGAAGAAAAAACTGCTCGATCTTTGTAAAACACCAAATTATTTTATCAGAGAATATGTTGGTAAGAGTTTGGCTACATATGAGAATCAAACAAAGATAGAACCTCTGGCGAGAGAGATGATAAATCATCGTATTTACGGCATCAGGGCTACAGCACTTTTTTATTATTACGAGAAATATAAAGATGACTTCGAGAATTTATTCAGAATTGTAGAAGATGTTTACGACGTCATACCATGGGAAGTGGAAAGTATCATAAATGATCTCTGGAAAAACTATCCCGATGAGATGAAAGAGAAGATGAATATTTGGATAGATTCCAACGATTCCAAAAAACGTGCCCTCTCATTTCATGGTATGGAGAATATTGCCTCTTCAGATCCAGATGTAATAATGCGGTTTGTCAGTAAGGTAATAAACGATGATACACTCGAAGTGCAAAAGAAAATCTCTCATATTCTTACTCAAACTGCCAAAGCTAATCCCATCATTGCCTTCCCATATATACGAGAATGGTTGGCACCGGGAGATGATAAAACTATCAAAACTCTATGGATATCAATGAAAAAAATCGCAAATATTGTTTTACAAAAGAACCGTCGTTCACAGACTAATGAATTGGTATTACTGACCGAGCAAACGGTGAATGATTGGAGAAACGACGAAAATGAATATGTCGCCAAAATGGGTGAGATGCTCTCTCGGATCATCAATAGATAAGCTACTTTTCTGTCTGACCATTATATTTTTGTTTTCCAGCTGTGCAGTAGAGCGGGAAGATAAAACTAAGATCACTATCTCTATCCCGCCACAAGCTTATTTTGTGCAAAGAATAGCCGGAGAGTTTGTAACAGTACAGAGTATAATCCCTGCCAATATGGATCCTCATATATTCGAGCCGAGCCAACGCCAGCTCATGGAATTGAGTGACTCTGATATGTATATCAAGATCGGTCATCCCGCTTTTGCTTTCGAAGAAAGTATCATAGAAGCGGTAGCAAGAATAGAAGCTAATATGAAGATCATCGATATGAGCAAACAGATCGAATTATTAGAGTCTCATGTATCTGAACATACACATCATCATGAGCATGATACGGATCCGCATATTTGGGTTTCTCCGGAAAATATCAGAATCATCATCGCTACTTTATACGAGAGCTTATCTGAGCTTCTACCTGATAATAAAGAAAGAATCCAACAGAACTACATCGAATTTGACATGGAATTGGTAGAGTTACAGAAAGAAATAAATACTAAGCTTTCCGAGCTCGATAGTAGAAAATTTCTAATCTATCATCCTTTTCTCGGTTATTTTGCCAAAGAGTTTTCACTGCAACAGATCGCCATAGAAATGGAAGGCAAAGAACCGACCATGAGACATATACGCGACACAATAGAAATAGCCAAAGAGCATGAGATAAAAGTCATATTTGTTCAAGAAGGTTTTAGTGATAAAAGTGCTCGAATGATAGCTGACGAGATCGGGGCGGTTATTGTCAGCTTGAATCCAATGGAATATGATGCGCTATCTAATTTGCGTAATATTACTCGAGCTTTAGCTCAAAATTCTCATTGACTATTTATAGTTAAAAAAGATAAATACTCCCAAGGAGTATATGTATTATGAAGAAGAATATTGCGATAAAGGTTGTAGTGCTGATAGTCGCCATAATCCTATGGTTACATTTCACTTTAGTCCGAACTCATGAGCAGGGCTATGAAGTTCCCATCGCACTCACCGCACTTGATAGCGGATTTGTAGTACTGAACGAGGATGAGCTCTATGTTCCAGTAACTATAAAAGCGAAAGGGATAGATTTGCTTGCCCTAAAGTTTTCCGAATCTCAATGCATAATTAGTGCCGACAACTACGAACCGGGCGAGAATCCAGTTTATGTTTCTCATGAGAATTTCTTCTTCCCCGAAAGGTTGAATATCGAGCTTAGAAGGGTACACGACATCAAAGATAAATCAATCGTTATAGATGAGTCAATCACCAAGCTGATACCGGTCTCTATAGAGTATGCATCTGCTGAAGATGAGGAATATTTTGTGAACAATACTATGGCAGATGTGCGTATAGATATAGAAGTAAGCGGACCAGCAACGATTATCAATGAGATAGATCATATCCGTACCAAACCGGCATCAAAGGATTTGTTTCATGATGGTACAGCGAGTATAGAGCTTATCAAACCACACCCTAAAGTTGATTTCTCTCGTAATCATATAAATATCGATATTGTGGAGACGAAAATAGTTAACAGGACTATCTCACTGATTCCTATAGATTTCCCTCACCATCTCGACATAGCCATCCTACCACAGAAAGTATCTCTTTTGATCAGTGGTCCTGCAGATATTGTCAATGATCTATCGATAAATGATATAAAAGCTGAAGTATTGGAAAAAGAGATCATCGATAAGGAGTATGCTGAAATTCATTTTGAACTTCCAGCCGGTGTGAAATTGCTGGAATACACTCCTAAAAGGATACAGATACTGCGCAATGAATAAAATTCTTTCTATAGAAACTTCATGTGACGATACCTCCGTAGCTATTGTGAATTCCGATTATAATGTGCTGAGCAATATAGTCTCATCTCAAATCAAACATGAGGAATTCGGTGGTGTAGTGCCGGAATTAGCCTCACGTTTGCATATGAAGAATATCATGCCGGTATGTAAGCTCGCCTTAGAAACATCTGGATGTGAAGCTTCAGAATTAGATGCAATAGCTGTTTCGGTCAATCCGGGACTGATCGGAGCTCTGCTTGTAGGACTTTCCTTCGCAAAAAGCTTTGCCTATATTTTGGATCGACCTCTGATAGCTGTCAATCATATGGTTGGTCATATCTATGCTGTAAAGCTTGATCATCCCGAACTACAACCGCCTTTTTTAACACTAGTAGTTTCTGGCGGGCATACAGAGCTGGTGATGGTAAATTCTTGGCAGGATTTTAACGTAGTCGGCAAAACCTACGATGATGCTGCCGGTGAAGCTTTCGATAAAACTGCCAAACTGATGGGATTGGGTTATCCCGGCGGACCGATAATCGATAAATTAGCTCGCCAAGGTGATGGTGAATTCGTTGATTTTCCCCGTGCTCTTGCTAATAAGAAAATCTATGATTTTAGTTTTAGTGGATTGAAAACTGCTGTTCGGAATTATCTAAACACCAAAAGTGAACAATATATCAAAGACAATGTCTCCAATATAACTGCTTCCGTGCAAGCGGCAATCGTGGATAGTCTTATCAGAAAGACAATGCTCTATGCAAAAAAGCATAATGTAAAACAGATAGTACTGGCAGGGGGCGTAGCGGCTAATTCTAAATTGAGAAGTGAACTCTTTGACCAAGCGGATAGGGCAGGGATAAAATGTTTTATGCCAAGGATAGCATATTGTATGGACAATGCGGCAATGATAGCAGCAGCAGCTATCGATAAGTATGAACGCAAAGAGTTTGCCCCGCTCGATCTGAATGCCTGTCCGCAAAAGGGTGTACGCTATTTATAGGATAGAGTTTCGGGTGATAAAATTCAGATTCTCACTGCTAAAAATCTTGACTGAATAATAACGGCAAAAAATCTCATCCGAAATGATGCTGAAATAGCTCAGATGGTAGAGCAACTGATTCGTAATCAGTAGGTCGGGAGTTCGAGTCTCCCTTTCAGCACCATTTTTTTATGCGGAAATATTCAATGATTCTAAAGCAGATGAAATTTCTAAATTGCTACTATATTGTAACAATATGCTTGACTCAGAAAGATAAAATATTTTTCTAATTTTCCTTTGGAGGTTCGATGAAAAGATTATTTTTGTTAATTATTATATGCTTGTCAGTTATGATCTGTTCTGCGTATGTAGTACAGTTTGGTGAACGACCCGAAATTGATCTGAACAGAATATCTGATGATGCTTTTTATCACAGTCATTTTTATATTAAATTTGACCATGCTCTTACAGAACATCTCGATAACAATTCTGTCACAAAAGATGATGATGGAATTCTGAGTTTTAACTTGGCAGAAATCGATGAATTGAATAAACGTTATGAGATAAGGGAAGTAAAACTACTTTTCAATAGCCCTGCACTGGACAATCGGTTCAAGGATAGGCATCGTGCCTGGGGTTTTCATCTTTGGTTCGAACTTCAGATTGATAATAAGCAAGATATAAGAGAGATCATCTCCGCATACGAGAAACTTGATATCATTACGGTTGCTGAGCCGGAATATAAAAAGAGATTGGATACAGAGACCAAAAGAGAAGGCAACTTATTCCGTTGGACTCCCAATGATCCCCAATTATCCAATCAGTGGCATTACAACAATACCGGTCAGCAAAATGGGACTCCCGGCGCCGATATCAGTCTTTTTGATGCCTGGAATATCGAAAAAGGTAATTCCGATGTTATCGTAGCTATTATCGATAGTGGTGTACAATACGATCATCCCGACTTGTCAGCCAATATGTGGAGCTCTATTGGTTATAATTTTGTTAATAATAATTCTACCATTATCCCGGGCGATCATGGTACGCATGTGGCAGGCACGGTTGCAGCTGTAAACCACAATGGAATTGGTGTTGCCGGAGTAGCCGGTGGTTCCGGTAGTGGTGATGGAGTTCGGCTGATGTCATGTCAGGTGTTCACTCCCGATAGTAATGGTGGATTTCATCTGGCTCCGGTATATGCGGCAGATAATGGAGCGGCGATTTCACAAAACAGTTGGGGGTATACCCAAGAAGGTGCTTACAATCAAAATGTACTGGATGCAATCGATTACTTCAATGCCAACGGTGGTGGCAGTGCTCTTACAGATGGCATCACCATATTCGCCGCCGGCAACGATGAAACAACCGGTCAATGGTATCCGGGTTGCTATTCGGGAGCATTCTCGGTCGCAGCTACAAACAATCAGGATAAGAAGTCATGGTATTCTACTTATGATGATTGGGTAGATATATCAGCTCCTGGCGGAGAGACACATCAAGTAACCGCGCGGGGAGTACTAAGTACAATTACAGGTGGTAATTATGCTTATTATCAGGGAACTTCGATGGCATGTCCTCATGCTTCGGGTGTAGCTGCTCTGATAGTATCACTTGCCTATGGTGAGCTTACAGCCGGGCAGGTGGCTGATATCTTGCGCGATACGACAGATGACCATTATGGCGTCAATCCAGGCTATATCGGGCAGTTGGGTACAGGGCGGCTTAATGCAAATGCAGCCTTATTGGAGACACAAACATATCTTGGTGGAGTGTCGAATCCTCAGAGTTTCAGCGCTAATTCTACCGGTATGGATAGCATAGAACTGAATTGGACAAAAAATGCAGATAATGATGATGTTATGATCATTTGGGATACGGAAGGTCAATTTGGTAGTCCCCAATCCGGCGTATTCTACAATACCGGTGATTTTATCCCGGGAGGAGGTACTGTGTTATACACCGGCAGCGACACATTCTTTGAGCATACCGGCTTGCAGTCGGGTACTACCTATTATTACAAGGCATTTTCTTATGATACAAACGGCGAGTACTCATTCGGCAGAACCACCCAGGCTACTACTGATTATGAGCCTTTCACTTTACCGTTTTCAGAAGATTTTGATGCTGCCGCTACCTTGCCCGAATTTTGGGAAATTGTCGATCATCAGGGAAACGGACAGGTATGGCAATTTGGCACAATATCCGGTGCTCTGTCGGGTACATCCGGAAACTATGCCTATCTCAATAGCGATGACTATGGTTCTAACAATAGCCAAAATACTGATCTGATCACACCTACAATTGATATGAGCAATTACGATGATATTACTCTATCGTTCACACATTATTTCAGGCAGTATTTAGATGTCTCGTCTGTCACATTATCATATAGTATTGATGATGGTGAGAGTTGGACTACTATCCAAACTTGGACAGAAACGATCACAAATCCTACTTACTTCGATCAAACAATTCCACAAATAGCAGGACAATCTCAGGTGAGGTTCAAGTGGAATTATACCGGAACCTGGGGCTGGTACTGGTGCGTGGATGATATCCACATATCCGGCTCGGAGAGTTTGGAATTGTTGCCACCGACAGATCTGAGCGCTCTAGCAGGTGATGGGGTGGTAGAACTAAGCTGGAATGCACCCGAAAGCGGGACTGTACAAAGCTACAATATCTATCGCGATGATGAAGATGAGAATTTTGAATTGATCGGCAGCAGTTCACAATCGGAATATATAGATGAGTATCTTATCAATAGTCTTACTTATACTTATTATGTTACCGCTATCTATCCAGAAGGAGACTCTGAACCTTCTGAAACGATCCAAGCTACACCGCTTGCCTCTCCATCCGAGCTTAGCGCGATATACGGTGATCTTTTTGTAGAACTAAACTGGATTGCAGTTGCTAACAATAGAGGTGAAATGGATCTGAGCAGATTGGGAATTAGCAAAAAAAATGTCCGAATATCAGGTCAGAGAACATTGGAGGGATACAATCTCTATCGAGATAGTGAACAAATAAACACTACTATTATAAACAATACAAATTACATAGATACAAATGTAGAATATGATACTAACTATCAATACTATGTTACCGCCGTTTACGACGAGTTTGGCGAGTCGGTTGAATCAAATATTGTGGATATCTATCTGCCGAATAAAGTTGCCACACCCACTTTTACTCCCGATTCCGGTTTATATACACAGGAAACAGATATAACAATTCAGTCGGCAACCGAAGGCTCTACGATAATGTATAGAACATCTGTTGTTGGTTCAGCAAGAGATAGCTGGTCAGATTGGCAGGAATATACTACCCCCATCACAGTACCGCTTGATACTGAGATGGATTTCGAAGCTTATGCCCAGAAAGAAGACTGGATAGAGAGTGATACAGCCGAGGCTACTTACACAGTCACCGGCACAGTAGCAACACCATCCTTCACACCAGAGCCCGGCTTATACACCGATGCTACGGATGTGAGTATCGATACGGATACAGGTGGTGCTACTGTCATGTATCGTACTGCTACAGACGGTGGTGCTTGGTCAGATTGGCAAGTATTCACAACTCCGATCACAGTTCCTATGGATACTAAGATGGATTTCGAAGCTTATGCTGAGAAAGCAGACTGGGCAGACAGTGATACAGCTGCGGCTACTTACACCGTTACTGGCGCAGTAGCAAATCCTACCTTCACACCGGATCCCGGTTTATACACCGAAGCTACCGATGTAAGCATCAATACGGATACAGATGGTGCTACTGTCATGTATCGTACTGCTACAGACGGTGGTGCTTGGTCAGATTGGCAAGTATTCACAACTCCGATCACAGTTCCTCTGGATACTGAGATGGATTTCGAAGCTTATGCCCAGAAAGAAGACTGGATAGATAGTGATACAGCCGAGGCTACTTACTCAGTCACCGGCACAGTAGCAACACCATCCTTCACACCAGAGCCCGGCTTATACACCGATGCTACGGATGTGAGTATCGATACGGATACAGGTGGTGCTACTGTCATGTATCGTACTGCTACAGACGGTGGTGCTTGGTCAGATTGGCAAGTATTCACAACTCCGATCACAGTTCCTATGGATACTAAGATGGATTTCGAAGCTTATGCTGAGAAAGCAGACTGGGCAGACAGTGATACAGCTGCGGCTACTTACACCATTACTGGCACAGTAGCAACTCCTACCTTCACACCAGAGCCCGGCTTATACACTGAAGCTACGGATGTGAGCATTAATACAGCTACAGATGGTGCTACTGTCATGTATCGTACTGCTACAGACGGTGGAGCATGGACTGATTGGCAGGAATATACTACCCCCATCACAGTTCCTCTGGATACTGAGATGGATTTCGAAGCCTATGCTCAGAAAGAAGACTGGTTAACCAGCGAAACTTCCGAAGCTAACTATATTGTCACCGGTATTGTAGCTACCCCTGAATTCGATCCTGAGGGCGGAATATTTCACGAGGCTCAGATAGTTGCTATTAACACAGAGACAGCTGGAGCTACTATCGAATACTCTTTTGATGGCGAAAGTTGGCTGGAAGGAGATACTGTGGGAATTGAGTATTCTACTATGCTTTATGCGCGTGCCTATTTGGAAAACTGGGCAGATAGTGAGATCACTGAGGATATGTATTACATTCTCAATCCACCTCAAGATTTGGTTTCCGATGCAGGAGATGGCTATGTTGATCTTACTTGGCAAGCTCCAATTGGCAATAGAGGCACTACCAGAAGTGATAGTCATCGACTTTCCGAAGTTGAGAGCCATCGAGAAGAAAATGGTGTAATTGGCTATAATATCTATCGAGATGAAGAGCTCATCGATTCAGTTGGGTTGATTCACACGTATCATGATGATGAAGTGGAGAATTTAGTAGAGTACACCTACTATGTTACAGCTCTCTATCCTGAAGGCGAATCATTGCCTTCCAATACAACGACAGCGCTACCGCTGCCGGATATCGCCTACGGTGATGTCGATGATAACGGTATAGTGGAAGCATACGATGCTGCTCTGGTATTACAATATGCAGTAGGTATGGACCCGATACCCAATATAGACCCTCGTCCTTGGGAAGATTGGCGTTTCATCAGAGCAGACGTGAATGGCGATGATATGATCCGCGCTTATGATGCTTCTTTGATCTTGCAATACGCTATTGATATCATCAATGTGTTCCCTGTCCAACAGCCGGGAAGGCATGAACAACCGGAAATGGTTGATATCACCTGGTTGATTGATGACGAACACCTATATTTGAGGACAGATAACACAGAAGCGCTATATGCAGCTGAATTTATTATCCCCAATCCTGATAATATCAGTTTTGGAGAGATCGAGTTCAACGCGCAGTTGTCTGAATATATGACAAATACTCACACAAATGAGCAAGGTATGCATATAGCATTTGCTGCTGCAATACCTATCGAACATAGTGATTATTTACTGAGAGTTCCATATCAAAGTGAAGAATATGAGATACTTACCATCGATGTTGTTTCTAATGTTTATGAATCTAGCTTGGAGATTGAATTTTCACCTACGGAGACGGATGAGCCTATTGAACTCATCACTACGTTGCACCGAGCTTATCCCAATCCATTCAATCCGGAGACAACTATTGGATTCTCACTAGCTGATGCTGGACATGTTACTATAGAAATCTACAATATCCGAGGACAGAAGATACGAACCTTAGTTAATTCCGAATATGTTGCCGGTCAACATAGCGTTGTCTGGGATGGTAAAGATGAACGGGGCAGAGAAGCCTCGGGAGGTGTGTATCTATATCGTTTCAGAAGCCAAGAACATATTGAAACAAAGCGGATGTTGTTATTTAAATAAAACCCCAAAAGAGGCGGGTCTTTGGACTCGTCTCTTTTTTTAGTTGGGAGATAGGAAATTTTTAAATTGCTCCTACAACCAAGAAAAATTCTTGACTTGATGAAGCTTAAATGCAACTTAGAAAAAAAGGGGGATTAATGAAAGATACCAAAAACTCTGAGAATAGAGAGATTAATCACTATCCCGAACTCAACTCCCCATTAGCAGATAAACATATCGTTGATGATCGCTTTTTGGAATCTCTCGATGAGTGGGTCTGGGAGATGGATGTAAATGGTATCCATACATATTCAAACCGAGCGGTTGAAAAGATTTTGGGTTACAAGGTGGAGGAAGTAGTAGGTTTTTCTACTACAAAACTATGGCACAGACTTAGCCATAAAAAATCAAGCTTCGACTATTTCAAAAGAACTTTGGCTTCGGGTAAAGGATGGCTGGGTGCTACTACCTATTTTGGTCATAAAGACGGAAGCATCAAGATTTTGGATAGCTCAGCTATACCTATCTATTACAAGGATGGAAGCTTAGCTGGCTATCGTGGTATAGATAGAGATATCACCAAAAAGAAAGAAAATGAGAAAGAACTCTATATGCGCCAAAAAGGGTTCAGGATGATAAATAAGGTGCTACGCCATGATATTGCTAACAATCTGAATGTGATAAATAGCGCTATCCGACTGTTCGAACAGGATAAAGATTTAGGTTTGATAGAAGAAATAAAAAAATACCTAGAGCAGAGTTTTAATCTGATTAGTGATATGAGCAAATTAGAAGACTATATGGAGATCAATAAAGAAACCCGCATCATTGAGCTCAGAGATGTAATCCAGAAGGTGGCGGAAAAATTTAGCAGTATCAATATTGAGCTGAAAGGTGATTGCGGCATCATTGCAGATGAGATGATTTATTCGGTATTCGATAATCTATTCAGTAATGCTATCAGACATGGTGAAGCCGACCGTATTATTATCAATATCGAAAAACAAGCTAAGTACAATGTTATACATGTTGCTGATAACGGAAAGGGTATCCCTGATACTATCAAAGATCAAGTTTTTGAGGAAGGATTCAAATATGGTTCCAAAGGAAATATGGGGCTCGGAACTTTTATCATCAAATCGACTTTGGAGCGCTACGGAGGTAGATTGGAAATCAAAGATAACCTGCCACAGGGAACTATCTTCAAGATCATCCTACCAAGAGAACCGCAATAATATTTTCAAACGGAGCATATCTGGAGATATATGTCAAACAAAAAATGCTAACGATGTTGTAGAAATAGCTAAGTAACAAGTGTTGATTATAATAAACAAAAAAAAAGTTGACAGCAACTAATTTTAACTCTAAATTATCTTTCATAAAATTAAAGGATAAGTGATGAAGATAAAAAAAATAATAGTGTTAATTCTTTTGTTAATAGTTTTAAACTCTTGTAAGGAGAATGAGATGGAAACTGTAGATCATGTAGATATAGAGAGATTTATGGGTGATTGGTATGTGATTGCCATCATACCGAACTTCATCGAAAAAAATGCAATCAACGGTATAGAGACTTATCAGCTTATAGATGAGGATAGGGTAAAAATAGATTATCGCTTTACAGATGCTAAGACAGATAAGCAAAAGCATATGCAGCCCAAAGCTTGGATATACGACAAGCAGAGTTATGCTGAGTGGCGGGTGCAGTTTGTTTGGCCGCTCAAATTTCCCTATCTTATCATCGATCTGGCCGAAGATTATAGCCACACTGTTATCGGAGTGCCAAACAGGAAATTTGTCTGGATCATGAGCCGTGAACAAACCATGAAGGATGAGACTTATAACGATATTCTTCAAAATTTGGATAAGGTCGGATACGATATCGCCAAGATAGAGAAAATGCCACAAATATGGGAGAGATAAAATGAAGATAAAGTATTTGGATGGTTACAGGTTCTATATAGCTATCAAAGCAGGGAGCAAGGCAGTCTTCCGGGATCAGTCTTATCTGGATAAGATCAATGTCTTCCCGGTACCCGATGCAGATACAGGAACCAATCTGGCAGCTACTATGCGCTCGATTATCGAGACAAGCAGCGTCTATCGTTCTCTGCAGCAGACGATCAGTTCGGTTGCCGACTCTGCTCTGATGGGAGCGCGTGGTAATTCGGGGATCATTTTTGCCCAATTCATCCATGGGATGAGCAAAGAAATGCATGATAAACAGCGGGTTACTACTGCCGTATTTGCTGAGTCGGTCAAAAAAGCGATCGATTATGTTTACGATTCCATACTCGAACCGGTAGAGGGCACCGTCATTACAGTGATGCGCGATTGGGCTGCTGCTATAGAGAGAAACAGCCAAAGATCGGAAGATTTCGTCCACTTGCTCTACACTTCCCTCCATGATGCCCAAAAATCGCTGCAAAACACGCCCAATCAACTCAAAGTACTGGCTGAGGCAGGGGTGGTAGATGCCGGCGCAAATGGCTTCGTCAGTTTCCTGGAGGGGATATGCGACTTTATCAAAAATGGCAAACTGAAAAACTACTCACAAACCGATTTTAATATCACTCATATAGAAGAGACCGCCGAGCATGTCTATCAGCCGGGTAAAATACGCTATTGCACGGAGGCGATCGTTACCGATGCCAAGCTTGATTTGAAGCAGACTCAACAGGAGCTGAAACAATATGGCGATTCATTGATCGCTGCCGGTTCAGCGCAAAAGATGCATCTTCATATCCATACGCAGAGACCGGATAAACTGATCGAGAAAGTGCATGAAATCGGTAACATCAGCAAGATCAAGGTGGATGATATGCAAAGGCAATATCAGATCAGTCATCAGCGTAAATATCCAATCGCACTGATAACCGATTCAGCTTGCGATCTGCCCCAAGAACTGATCGAAAAATATCAGATCATTACCGTTCCATTTAACATCAATTTCGGCAAAACTCCTTATCTGGATAAATTGACCATTACCGCAGAAAATTTTTATGAGAAGCTGAAAACCGAGTCGATACATCCCAAGAGTTCACAGCCGAATCTGCAGACGGTAGAAAATCTATACTCCTTTGTCAGCGGCTATTACCGCCAGATATTAGCTATCCATATCTCCGATAAACTATCCGGAATGTACAAAATATCTGCCACTATGCCGGACAAAATCAAAAATGCAGAGATAGCTGTGTTCAATTCCAAACAGCTAACCGTTTCTGAAGGTTTGCTAGTTTTACGTGCAGCTAAGGCAATCGAAGCAGGCTTGTCTTTTGATGAGATCAAAACAAAGCTGGATAAGTGGATAGAGAAGTCCGATATTTTGGTAGATATAAATACATTGAAATATATGGTCAGAGGGGGACGCGTCTCACCTCTTAAGGGTATGGTAGCCACAGCTCTGAATCTGAAACCGATCGTAACTCTGGACGAGCAGGGTAAAGCGACGGCTGCCGGAAAGTCTTTCAACAGAAAGGCTAATATGAGCAAGATAATCGATATCGTAGCAAAAAAGAAAGGTAGGATCTGGAATTATGCCATCGTACATGCCGATGCAAAACAAAGAGCAGCTCAATATGCCGAAAAACTAACTGCCAAGCTCGGTAATAAACCTGCCTATATCATGGAACTTTCACCTGTAGTAGGTGTTCATAACGGAATCGGTGCTATCGGCATCGGGATAATGGAGGAATGATGTTAACAATTGTACTCTGTAGTGTAGTCTTAGTTTTCTTGTATATGAATTTGGTGTTTATCATTGCTGTATATAAGAAAAACAACAGTATTGTCGATATTGCCTGGGGCATCGGTTTTATACTCATAGCTTTGTTCAATTTTTTCTATGCGGGCAGATATACTGCCACACAGGTTTTGGTTACCCTATTGATCGCGCTCTGGGGTATCAGATTATCGCACTATATCTACTGTAGGAACAAGCATAAACCGGAAGATTTCCGCTATGCCAATTGGCGTAAGAAATGGGGTAAACATTGGGTTATTCGCAGCTATTTCGAAGTCTTTATGACACAGGGACTATTCATGCTGATCGTGGTCTCTCCTGTTTTCCTACTGCACCTCGATCCCGGCTTCAGACTCGGAACACTGCAAGTAGTGGGAACTGCTCTCTGGATGCTCGGTTTTCTCTTCCAATCTATCGGTGATCTGCAGATGAGCAGATTCAAAAGCGATCCTGCCCATAAAGGTAAGATCATTACCACCGGGTTGTGGAAATATACCCGCCACCCCAATTATTTCGGAGAAGTATGTATGTGGTGGGGTATCTTCGTTATTGTGATAAATATCCCTTACGGCTGGTGGGCTATCATCAGTCCGCTCACCATCACCATTTTGCTTTTGTTTGTCTCCGGCATTCCCTTGTTGGAAAAGAAATATAAGCATAATCCTGAGTTTCAAAATTATGCCAGGCGAACCAGCATCTTCCTGCCTTGGTTTCCCAAAAAATGAAACTGCTCACTTGTTTGTTCATGCTCATCGGCTTTGGCATTCTGAGCGCAGAACCTGCCTTCGAAGCTAAAGTTTACCGGCAGGGAACCGCTAGAGAAGAATTGCTTTTTTATCACCATAACCAAAGAGTGGTGGAAGGTGAGATGGAGATCCGCAGGCATTTTTACCTGCTTCCCGACAGCACTGTTGCCAATATAGACGAGGTAGTTTTGGAATCAGGTGAATTTAGCCGTTCGAAAGCTCAATTTTTACAGGTTGATCAGATCGGTGAGGTCATTCGCCGTGGAGAGAGGATGATCTTGCGCTACAGTGAGGATAGCAACACAAAAGAGCGGGAGATGGATTATCCGCCGGATCTGCTGGTCGGTCCGCTGTTCAATGAGCATATCATCAAACATTGGTCCAAACTGATCGAAGGTGAGAAGCTCTATTTCAAACTGCCGGCTGCTGATGTGCAAAGAGTAGCCACTTTTACATTTCGAAGAGTGGAAAAGTCGGATTATGAAGAGCCCGGCAATATCGTCTTCAGATTGGATGTAGCCAGCATATTTCTGAAATTGTTCGTCAAATCGAGCTACTTTGTCTATGATGAGACCGATAAACTCTTACAATCTATCCATGGCGCTTCCATACTGCCTACCCGGCAGGATGGGAAATGGCAGAAAACCACTGATGTGGACATTTATTATAGTTATCCGGAGAGATGATGGAAGATAATATTCGCCCCCAAGTAGTAGTAAGTAAATGTATAGAATTTGCTTCCTGTAGGTACAATGGCTTGCAGATAGCTAGCCCGATCGTGCAAAAAATGCAGGATTTTGTAGATTTTATCCCCGTATGCCCCGAGGTGGAGATCGGTCTGGGAGTGCCACGCGATTCACTGCGGCTGGTTATGGTCGATGATGAGATCAGACTGATGCAGCCTGCCAATGCTGCGGACTATACCGAAAAAATGCAAACTTTCAGCTGCGAATTTTTACAGAGTCTGCCCCGGGTTGATGGTTTTATCCTCAAAGGTAGATCACCATCCTGCGGGATTGATGATGTGAAACTATATAAGAGTATAGGTAAAGCTCCGGCTCTGAGCAGCAAAGCGAGTGGTATTTTCGGGCAGGCAGTGAGGGAGATGTATAGTGATCTGGCTTGTGAAGATGAAGGAAGACTTACCAATCTTTATATCAGAGAACACTTCTTTACTAAATTATTTACCCTAACAAGATTTCATCAGCTTAAAAAAAATATGGGCGAGTTGGTAGATTTTCATACCAAAAACAAATATCTCTTCATGGCATATGACCAGGCTAAACTAAAATTAGCCGGTAACATCGTGGCAAATCACAATAAACTCTCCACAGAGAGAGTGTTTGATAGGTACAAAAATATCCTCTATCAAATTTTTGCCAAATCGGCGAGTATAGCAGCCAATATTAACGTTCTGATGCATATTATGGGCTATTTCTCCAAAGAACTGATTCCGGCTGAAAAGATCTATTTCCTCCGGCAGTTGGAGTTATATCGGATGAGGCAAATCCCACTGAGTGCACTCACATCTGTATTACAAGCTTGGATAATTCATTATAAACAGGATTATCTGGTCGAGCAGAGCTACTTCAATCCATTCCCGCAAGAACTTATGCACATTAGCGATAGCGGAAAGGGGAGGATGGTAAAGTGAGGGAGAAAGCAATTCATACTTGACATAATTATATAATTTGCATAAAAAAGGAAAAGAATGCGAAACAGAATTTTGTAACGCAGTTCATAGAGCAATGATGATTTTTCAAAAGTGCTGGAGTAGCATGAAATAATGAAGGGAGAACAAGATGAAAAAAAAGAAAAAGCAACTCACCCGTGTCACCGGCGCTCCGGTAGATGATAATCAAAATATCACAACCGCCGGCAAGAGAGGACCGCTTCTCATGCAGGATGTCTGGTTTTTGGAGAAACTGGCTCATTTCGACAGAGAAGTAATTCCCGAAAGACGTATGCATGCCAAAGGCTCAGGTGCGTTTGGTACTTTTACTGTTACCCACGATATCACCCAATATACCAAAGCAAACCTTTTCTCAGAAATCGGTAAAAAGACAGATGTATTTATGCGCTTCTCTACCGTAGCAGGAGAACGAGGCGCTGCCGATGCTGAGCGTGATATACGCGGATTCGCTATCAAATTTTATACAGAGGAGGGGAATTGGGATCTGGCCGGAAACAATACACCGGTTTTCTTTATCAGAGATCCGCTCAAATTCCCCGATCTCAATCATGCTATCAAAAGGGATCCGAAAACCAATATGCGCAGTGCCAAGAACAACTGGGATTTTTGGTCTTCGCTACCGGAAGCTATCCATCAGGTCACTATCACAATGAGCGATCGGGGTATCCCATATTCCTACCGGCATATGAACGGCTATGGATGTCATGCTTTTGGTTTGATAAACGCTGAAAATGAGCGGATTTGGGCAAAATTCCATTTCAAAACCAAGCAAGGGATCAAAAATCTGACCGATCAGGAAGCTGAAGCAATTGTCGCTAAGGATAGAGAGAGTCATCAGCGCGATCTGTTTGAATCTATCGAAAACAAAGACTATCCCAAATGGTCGATGAAGATCCAATTGATGACAGAAAAACAGGCAAACGAATGTCCGTTCAATCCGTTCGATATTACCAAAGTATGGCCCCATGGCGACTACCCGCTTATCGATGTGGGTGAATTGGAACTCAACCGTAATCCGGAAAATTATTTTGCTGATGTGGAACAGGCAGCTTTTAATCCGGCAAATATAGTTCCCGGTCTCGGTTTCTCTCCCGATAAATTGCTGCAAGGCAGATTGTTTTCCTACGGAGATGCACAAAGATACAGATTGGGTGTCAATCATCACCTTATCCCCGTGAATAAACCTAAATCTAATGTTTACAGTTATCACAGAGATGGTGCTATGCGGGTGGATGGCAATTATGGTGCTAGAATCGGCTATGAACCCAACAGCTATGATGAGTGGCAAGAGGAAGAAAAATTCAAAGAACCACCATTAAAGCTGCATGGTGATGCAACTAACTGGGATTTTCGTGAAGATGATGACGACTATTATTCACAGCCTCGCGCTCTTTTCAATTTGATGAGTGCTGCACAGAAAAAAGTGCTCTTCCAAAATACAGCCCGACATATGGACGATGCCCCCAAAAAGATAAAGATCCGTCATATTTCCAATTGCCTCAAAGTGGATCCGGACTATGGTAAAGGTGTAGCCGATGCTCTTGGCATATCTCTCGATGAGATAGAATAGAGCATTGGATGTTCAAGCTATGGCGATCTCGCTAGCTAGCTTAAATAATACTTGAGAGTGATATGATAAAAAAAGCTTTGTATGTATCAGCAGGATTACTGGCAGTAGCTCTCGGCTTCTTGGGAGTGTTTCTGCCCCTGTTACCGACGACTCCGCTACTGCTTTTGGCTGCTGCTTGTTTTCTGAAGAGTTCGGACAGACTATATTACTGGATCACCCATCATAAAATATTCGGCAGATATATCGTTTCCTATCAAAAATACAAAGCGATAACCAAACAAGCGAAAATATACACCATCATGCTTCTCTGGGTTACTATCGGGACGACGGCGATTTTCTTTGTCGAGTTCTTGTGGCTGCGGATCATGCTTTTTGTCATCGCCGTTAGTGTTACAATTCATGTATTGAAGCTGAAGACTTTAAACGCTGAAATCATAGAAAGATATGAAAAAGAGTCTGAAAATTTTGCTTGTCTGAAAAGCACTAAATGAAAAAAATGAACTGAGTATCTTATCAGGTAACCTCCTCAAGATACTCCAGGCGGGCTTCCGAGCTCGCCTGCTTATTTTGTATTTGACAAATAGCTTTAGTATAAATAAATAATCCAAACAAATCAGGCTTACGTCTCATCCATTTTGTGGATGAGTGAAGTTATGGTAAAAAAAGTGGGGGAACAATGAATAAAAAAGTATTTATAATCTTAGCGGTTGTTGTAGCATCTATCTATGCTCTTCAAGCGATGAGTTTCGATTTTACCGATAGCTGGGGTGAGCATGGAATCAGCCTGGAACAATCTTCCCGAGGTGCCGTCTCACTCAATTTTTCCATTTCGGAATTAGAATTGGTGCAAGCAGAATTGGATGGCGAGAGTGTACAAAGACTTTTGATGCCGAAAGTATTTCTACCCAATGATGAGGGAGCACCCAATCTGCCGGTAATGAGCAGACACATCGCCCTGCCACAAGGCGCTGAAGCACAGCTCAGAGTAACTTCTGCGCGCACAGAAGCGCTAGAGAATATCAATCTGGAACCCGCACCACGCATACCAGCCGGAGTAGAAGATGGACCTCTGGAGTATAATTATGATATGAGTATTTACACCAGGGATGAATTTTTCCCGCAACAGCCGGTCATCTTATCCGAAAAGACCGATATGCGCGGCATGGATGTCGTTATCCTCTCTGTTACACCGTTTCAGTATAATCCGGTGACTAAAGAACTACTCATCTACCGCGATCTGAAAGTGGAGGTCGATTTTGTGGGAGGCAGCTCGCATTTCGGAGAAGATCGGCTACGCAACAAGTGGTTTGATCCGATCATATCCGATCTGGTTATCAATGCCGACCAGATACCGAGAATGGATTATACATCGCAAAACACCCGTGATGACCTCGGTTATGAATATATAGTAGTTGTACCGGATGATCCCGATTTCATTGCTTGGGCAGATTCTGTCAGGATTTTCCGCTCTCGACAGGGTATCAAAACTGAAGTAGTTACTACTGCCGAGGTCGGTGGTAATAATCATACCATGATAAAAAATTACATCTCAGATGCTTATAATAACTGGGATATCCCACCGGTGGCTGTATTACTTCTAGCTGATTATGGTAATACCGGCAATACAATCACCAGCGAGCTGAGAACCGATCATCCCTATGGGAACACGGACAGCTATATTACCGACCACTATTATAGCGATATGAACAACAACAATATGCCGGATGTGATAATAGCTCGTATCACTGCTCAAGATACGGATGATCTGCAGACTATGGTCGGCAAGTTTTTGGATTATGAACGCCATCCGCCCACCAATGCTCATTATTATGATGAGCCGATCACTGCTATGGGCTGGCAGACTGAGCGCTGGTTTCAACTATGCTCGGAAACTGTGAACGGTTTTTGGGAACATGAACTCGGCAAAAATCCGCTCAGACAGAACAATATCTATAGTGGAACTGTCGGCAATATCTGGTCCACCAATCAAAACACATCGCTGGTGGTCAATTATTTCGGTCCCAATGGACTTAATTATATTCCATCAACTCCGCAGCATTTGCACAACTTTGGCTGGGATGCCAATGCCAGCTCTCTGAACAATGCCATCAATGCCGGCGCTTATATGGTTATGCATCGTGATCATGGAACATATACCGGTTGGGGAGAGCCGCACTATAGAAATGTTCATCTCTCCGGGCTCACCAACGAGGATCTTACCTTCGTCTTTTCGATCAATTGCCTGACCGGGAAATTTGATTGGACTGGAGGCGAAAGTTTTACTGAAGCATTCCACAGACATGAATATGGAGCTTTGGGACTGATAGCTGCTTCAGATATCTCCTACTCATTTGTTAATGATACCTTCGTTTGGGGTATGATGGATAACATGTGGCCCCAGTTCATGCCGGATAATACCAATCCGCCCGAACCACGCGGAGTTCTGCCTGCTTTTGCTAACGCTGCCGGCAAGTATTTCTTGCAGTCTTCCGGATGGCCCACCAATCCGGGCAGCAAACAGCTTACTTATCGGCTTTTCCATCATCACGGTGATGCTTTTACTACCGTCTATACCGAAATGCCCCAAGAGCTTACGGTCAGTCATGAACCGGTGATGTTCGCCGGAGTAGAATCGTTCACCGTTACAGCCGATGAGGACGCGATTATCACACTCTCGGTCGATGGCGAGATCATCGGCAGTGCTGTAGGTACAGGTGCGCCCCAAATCATCGATATTATCGCTCAAATCCCGCCGCATGTGGTCGATCTGGTGGTTACTAAACAAAATCATCATCGCTATCATGCTCAGATCAATGTGATCGCCGACGGACCTTTTATCGTTCTGGAAGATCATCAGATTAATGATGAATTGGGTAATGATAACGGTCTTGTCGAATATGGCGAGACTATCATGCTCGGGGTGCAAATCCATAACCTCGGTAACGAAAATGCCGATAATGTGCAGCTTATCCTCGCTACCGTCGATGAATATATAAGTATCACAAATGGTACTCATCTTTTGAATAGTATCGCTGTTGGTGAGCAAATCGTGCTGAACGATATCTTTACTTTCGATGTGGCAAACGATGTCCCCAATGAGCATATAGCAGAGTTTATCATGATTATCATGGCTGCGGATCAAAGTTGGGAATATGAAATATCCGCCGAATGCTATGCACCCGTTTTGCAATTTGCCGGCGTGGAGATAGATGATTGTCTCTTTGGTAATAACAACGGTATGTTCGATCCGGGGGAAATAGTCCATCTACTGATTAGTGTAGAAAATACCGGTGGGGCAGAGGCTTATGAGATGTTGGTCGATCTCTCTGTCGATGACGAGTTTGTGACTGTCATAGATAATCAGCCCCTGCTCTACGGAAATATCATGCCAAACGAAAATATTACCTACGCTTTCGAAGTTAGTGCAGATGAAGAGACACCGCCGTTATATCCGGTTAGCTTTGATATCGAAATGTCTGCCGATCTTGATGTCGAAGCTGCAGATGAATTCGAGCTTGTGGTCGCAGATTATTATCTGGAAGAATACTTTGACGATTGGTTGCCTGGCGGTTGGGAAACTTATGCTTCCACTGCGAATGTCTATTGGTATCAAAATAGCAGCAACAATGCCGGTGGAATAGCGCCGGAGGCTCGCCTCGATGGCTCTTTTGCCTATGAATCCGTGCAAAGATTGACCACCAAACCGGTCAATACCATTGGAAGAGAATTATTGCTCTTAGAGTTCAGACACAATATGGTTGCCTACAGCGGTGGTGATTTCTCCCTCAGAGTGGAGACAACCAGCGATGGGGAGAACTGGAATACGCTGGTTAGCTATCCGAACACTGTAATACCGGCTACGATGGAACAGATCATTATAGATAATGAGGATGTCGGTGCTGAAGAATTCCGGATCGCTTGGACTTTCGAAGGTGATGCCAGCGGCTTTTTCTGGTGGAATGTAGATGATATCATCCTGGATGGTAATCTGCCCGGCTTGGGCACTCTGCAGGGGACGGTCGCTTTACTCGGTGGCTCCGCTGATGTGGAAGATGTAGAGATTAATGTTGGATCTCAAACTTTCCATCCTGATAGTGATGGATACTTCGCTCTCGAGCTGCTGCCCGGTAGTTATGAGTTAACCGCTATGCTAGATGATTATGTGCCAGCTAACCTGACTGATCTCGACATAGTAATAGATGAAATTACCGAGATCGATATTGAACTGGAATATATGGCACCGCCGGTGAATCTGGAATATGAGCTGAACGGAGCGGAAATTACATTGACTTGGGAACTAGAAGAACCTGGAGATATGCAGCTTTCCGGGCGAAACTCGCCAATGGAGAGTCAAATAAGCAGACCGATAACCTCCTTCGCTGTCTATCGTAGTCAAGAGGAGGACGAATTTGTTCAGATCGAAACAACTAACCAGATGACTTATACCGAGAATGTGCAAGAGAGCGGACATTATCAGTATTATGTTTCTGCCATCTATGAAGATGAGTATGAATCTGCTCCTTCTAATACAGTGGAAATAGACGTGGATGTTTCTGCGGACGATATCATCCCTGCGGTTACCAGTCTAAGAAATATATATCCCAATCCGTTCAATCCACAAACTACTATCGCTTTCTCTTTGGCTGACCATGAATCTATCACTATCGAGATCTTCAATATACGCGGACAACTGGTGCGAACACTACTTGATTCGGAATATGAAGCCGGACATCATCAGATTGTTTGGAATGGTAGAGATGAGAAAGGCAGACAATTGGCAAGCGGAGTTTATCTCTGCGTGATGCAGACCGAAAAAGATAGATTTATAAATAAGGTAGTATTGATGAAGTAAATTCATTTTCTGCCTCCTAAAAAGCGAAGGGACAAGCCTGGCAGCCTGTCCCTCTTTTTTATTGCTTTCTATAGAAATATCAACTATCAAGATAAATCTGAAGCCAGATCATTGTTGTTTGCCTACCAAACTAACCTCCGACATCTCGTGCAATATTTTCATTTTCTTCATCTCCCGAGTAAATAAAGTAAAAGTGAGGCTAAATGCCAATACATCGGCGATCGGCATAGTGAGCCAAACTCCATCGACGCCGAAAAAGTTCGGCAAAATTAAGATTAGTGGGATAAGAAAGAGGATCTCTCTGCTCATGGAGAGTAGTATCGACGGCAGTGCTTTGCCAAGTGCCATGAACATAACTGTACCCACCAGATGAAACCCGACTACCGGCAGCATGAAGAGCATATGCCGCAATGCATGAGCTCCGGCGGCGATCAATTCGGGATCAGCGGTAAATATTGCCATCAATGGTCTGGCAAAGAGCTGAACTACCAACCAACCGAATAGGGAGAGTGAGGTTGCCCAGATAATGGCTAATTTGTTTGCTCTCAATACATTATCAAAACGCTTGGCACCGTAGTTGTAACCGACTATCGGCTGCAATCCATGACCAATGCCAATCAACGGCATGATAATCAGCCGCAGAAATCGCTGTACGATACCATAGGCTGCGATGGCAAGATCACCGCCATGAGTTCCTAGTGCGTTGTTGAACAACGCAAAAACCATGCTTGCGGCTACACTGCGGATAAATGAGGCAGTACCGATCGACAGGATCTCTTTTAGCAGGTCAAACTTGATGGAAAGATGCCTGAGCTGCACTTTTAAAATACTCTTACCCTTACAGATATAGATCACTACATAGATAACGGATAGGATCTTCGCCACCACAGTAGCCCAGGCTGCCCCACGAATTCCCATATTCAAACCGAAGATAAATAGCGCATCCAAAAAAATATTGGATACAGCTCCGATTATCATCGTGAGCATCGCTATGCGGGCATGTCCCTCCGACCTAAGTAGATTATTGGTCGTCATAGTGATAATGAATAAAATCGATGCCAATACGATGATCTCATAATAATCCTTGGCATAGGGATAAATAGCCTCGGTGGCACCAAAGAGGGTGAGAAACTGTTCCTTGAATACCAATGCGACCACAGTGAGCAAAACGGAGATGATGATAGCAGAGGAATAAACCGTCCCGATAACAGATTGCGCTTTCTCCTCATCACCTTCACCCAAACTGCGCGAAACTGCCGAAGCTCCACCGATGCCGAATAACTGCCCGATAGACAGTACAATCATCTGGATGGGGAAGACGATGGATAATCCGGCAATGCCCAGCGGTCCGACTCCGCGCCCGACAAAAATGGTGTCTACTACATTATAGAGAGCAATCACCAGCATACCGGTAGTCGCCGGTAGCGAAAGTTTGAAAAGCAGACGCTTTATATTCTGATCCGCTAAAATATGTTTTCTTTGCTGCATCTAAATACCTTGCTCGGAAAAATAATCCAACGTGTTCTCACACATCCTGATAAGCATATCCTTCAACATCGCTTTCTCCTCGTCGCTCAGCTCTGTCGTAAGAATATCATTCCATTTTCTGATGATCGCCTCGAATCTCGGTTTGAAATCATACGCCTTTTCAGTAAGATAGATTAGATTGGCACGATTATCAACGCTGTCGGGCTCCTTCCTGATATAACCCAATTCCGCCAGTTTTGCTACTACACGGGTTATGTTCGCCTTGTCCACATGTATGGAGCTTTGCAATACAGACTGATGCACACCATCTTTTTCATAGAGCTTTTTTAGAATGAATAGCGATCCTCTTCCCAATTGATAAGGCTTGAATTCCTGCTCGAAAAAGCGATGCGCCTGGCGACTGATAAACCCGATATAAAAGCCTAAAAGCCTATCTCTATCCAATCTCATTTCAACCTCCTACTCGATTAGTGCACAAATATTTTCACTATGGTTGCGAAGTCAACCATTTTTGGAATAGCATTCTTATTCCAGAAATTGCGTCTGAACCAATTATAATTAAGTTGTTTGAGGAAAAGTTGATTTGCATCCACTAACCATCTGTATTTTATGGATTTAGCTAAACTGGGAAAAAGGGGCTGCTATCTTCTGCTTGACATAAAATTGTCCAAAAGTCAAAGATACACAAAAGAAACAAGAAAGGAGATTGACATGGAAGAGTATTTACCACAGATTATTGAATATGGCGGTAGAATCGTACTTGCTATACTCGTCTGGCTCGTCGGTTCCATTATTGTCAGAGCATTGGTTAGATTTATCAAAAAAGGTATGGAGAAGAGCCACACGGAAGAGTCACTCTCCAAATTCGTCCAATCGCTTACAAAAATAGGTTTAAAGATACTACTGCTAATCACAGCACTCTCAGTTCTTGGTATCAAGATGACCGCCTTTATCACCATTCTCGGTGCTGCCGGTTTGGCTTTTGGTCTGGCACTATCAGGCACTTTGCAGAATTTTGCCGGTGGTGTTTTGATCCTCATCTTCCGACCTTTCAAAGTGGGAGACTTTATCGAAGCACAAGGGTATTTGGGAACAGTGAGGGATATCCAGATCTTCAGCACAATCCTGCAAACAGTTGATAATGTAAAGGTCGTAATTCCCAACGGTTCTCTGGCAACTCAGAGTTTGACCAATTATTCAGTACACGAGACCAGAAGAGGACAATGGGTGTTCTCTATACCTTACGGAGAAAGCTTCGACAGAGCGGAAGCCGTGCTCAGAAAAGTCTTGGAAGCCGATGAGCGTGTGCTCGATGAACCGACTCCCATGATCTTTCTCTCCGAGCTCAACGATAGTTCGGTAGATATCACCGTACGCGCTTGGGCAAAATCAACTGACTTCTGGCCGCTGAATTTCGATATCAAACAAAAAGTCTATGAAGCATTCAATCAAGAAGGGATCTCTATCCCCTTCCCACAATTGGATGTTCATCTGGATAAATAAGAAAGTGAGGAAATCATGAAAAAAACATTTTTTTTACTAGTATTTGTGATTCTGTTCAGCACTATGTTGCTAGCAGAAGGATGGCAAAAATCCGGTTCTATCGCACTTAATCTCTCGCAGAATACTTATAGCGATAACTGGGTGGGAGAAGAGAGAAGTAATGTTAATTGGTCTGTCAATCTGAATACGATCTTCAGAAGACAACTAAGCGAGATCATGCACAATCGTAATACGGTAAAACTCGCCTTCGGACAGTCTCATATGCAGGAATTGGACGAAAATGGCGAGAAATATTGGGCAAAACCGACAAAAAGCACCGACCAGATAGATTTGGAATCTATGTTTCGCTTCACCTTCGGATGGGAAGTCGATCCATTCGCCGCACTCCGTTTCGAAAGTCAGTTTATAGATAAACTCGGAGGTGAGGAGACCAAAGTGGTGAATCCCATCACCATAACCGAGAGTTTCGGTGTGGCACGCCAAATTATCAAGACGGAAAGAAGAGAACTTACCACTCGTATCGGTGTGGCATTCAAACAATTACTGGAAGCAAGAGAAGACGATTTCATCGATGCAACCGATGGCGGTTTGGAATTTGTTGCCGAATTCGAGACTCCGCTGCTGCGCGATATGGTGCAATATAATACCAAACTCTATCTCTACCAAGCGCTCTATTATTCCGAAGCGGATGATGATCCGGATGATAACTGGAAAGCGCTCGATATGAACTGGGAGCATGTTCTCTCTGCCAAACTGATCGGGATGGTCAATATGAATCTCTATCTGCAATTGCTCTATGATAAACAAGTGATAGACGAAGTTCGTTTCGAACAAAATCTCGGGCTTAGTCTGTCCTATCAGTTATTTTGAGCAGGTGAACCTTCTTCGCCTAAAAGGCTACGAAGGACAAAGCAAGGAGAATAGTGACGAGTAACGAGTAACGAGTGACGAGCAGTTGTGAGTTATGAGTAGTGAGTTGTGAGTATGCGAGAAGAGCAAGAAGAAAACAGGTGAGAAGTGGTGCAAGAGTAGCAAGATGATGTTTAGGAGTTTAGTGTTTAGAGTTCTGATGTTTGTCACACTGAGTAGTCCCGCACCTACTTTCTTTTTCTTAGTTGGTATAACCGGGAAAGTAGGTGCTGGACGTATCGAAGTGTGTCTTGGCGCAAGAGAAGCATGGAGATGTTGAATCGTTTAATCGTTGAAAGTTTAAGGAAATCCAGTCATTTCGCCTGCCATTCGAAGCCCAGCGGAGAATGGACCGAGCTCGGAGTGGAGAAATCTCTTTTACAAATGATGAATAGCAAGAACCGTAGGACAAGATATCATCTTGTCTTCGGAAAAATACAAAGACATGCTGCACGAAAGAACGACAAGGCGAAAAGTGAGAAGCAGGGAGTGGTTGATTGGTTAATTAGTTGATTGGTTTGGGAAAAGACGGAAGACAGAATACGGAATACAGAATACAGTAGGCAGTAAGTAGGAGTAAGTAAGAAGATAGAAGATAGAAGAAAGATGGAAGAGAACAGAACATGTCACACTGAGTAGTCCTGCACCTACTTTCTTTTTCTTAGTTGGTATAACCGGGAAAGTAGGTGCGGGACGTATCGAAGTGTGAGCTGAGGAAGTGTGGCATTTAATTTGTCACCCTTCGATACAATCCCGACAAGTCGGGATCACTCAGGATGACGACTGGTAGAGAATAGCGATTTGTTGATTAGCACGAACAGACATCCGTTTCGGTTATTCGGTATTTGGAATTTATTTGCCTACCCCGTGAAATTTCGTAAGAAATATTTCACTGGGGGTATTTGGATTTTTTCTATTCTTTAGCTCTTTTTCTTCAGCAAAAATGTGATGATAAAGCTCAAAACCCTTTTAGCTTCTAGCTTTTAGCTTTTAGCTTTTTGTAAAAAGAAAAACCTCGGTGAATCTCGGTGGTTAATTAAAAAAAGAAAATTCGTGTAAATTCGTGAAATTTGTGGATAAAATCAATCCTATCCACCTAACCTCCCATCTTCTCACCTCCCTTTCCGTATCACATACTGTGTCCTCCGTAGCTTCGGCGAAGGAGGATCACGTATAACCTATCCCTTTTAGCTTCTAGCTTTTAGCTTTTTGTAAAAAGAAAAACCTCGGTGAATCTCGGTGGTTAATAAAAAAAAGAAAATTCGTGTAAATTCGTGAAATTTGTGGATAAAATCAATCCTATCCACCTAAACTCCCATCTTCTCACTTCTCACCTCCCATTCCGTATAACGTACCACTCTTTTACATTGACACAAAAAATATGGTACAAACTATGACCCGAAAAACTGGTAGAAAGCAGCTATAGTTTCTGCTGAAAACCGGTAAAATAAAGATGGAGGTAAAAATTTGAAACTAAATTTCATCCTATTCCTGCTTATCATTAGCACTTCTATACTCGCACAAACTGCTACAGCACCTGCCCTAGGTGATGGTACAGAAAATCATCCCTACCAAATAGAAACTCTGGAGAATCTCTATTGGATCACAGCAAATAATGATGTGGTTCCCACCCCCGATCAGCAGATCCGTTTCGCCAGCCATTATATCCAAACAGCCAATATAAACGCTTCTGAGACTACCGCTTGGTTCGACTCCCAAGGTTGGCTTCCCATCGCTATATCGCAGCGAAGTTTTACCGGCAGCTATAACGGTGCTGGGAACAGTATCGACGGACTTGTTGTAGATCGTTCCGAACTTACCCATGTAGGACTGTTTGGCTCCCTATCCGATGCGGAAATATCTAATCTGACACTGAATAATGTTCATATCACCGGCGCATCCAAAGTTGGAGCTCTGATCGGCGCTATGCAAGCATCTTTGGTGAACAATTGCACAGTTGGTGCGCAAAGTATTGTCCAAGCTATGCAGACAGAAGGGCAAGCAGGTGGCATCGTCGGTGAGTGTAATAATTCGGGCATCATCAATTCGGATAGTTACTCTGAAGTCATTGGTCCCAATTTCGTCGGTGGACTAATCGGCTATAGCGAGTATTCCTCGATAGAAAATTCCGGCAACTATGGTAATATTACCGGCGTACCATCGGGGGGATGGGCATTCGGCGGTCTGGTTGGTGAACAGCTGCTGACTTCCATAAAAAATAGTTTTAGCAAAGGTGAAGTCAGCGGCGATAATGCCGGAGCAGGTATAGCTGGATTTAGTTTTTACTCATCCATAGGGGAGTGCTTTAGTGAAGGCTATGTGAGCTGCCTCTACGGAGCCGGTGGTATTCTGGGTATTGATGTGGGTACTTCCATCAGAAATAGCTCCAGCTCAGCCCAAGTTGACGGACATTACTACGCCGGTGGATTAGTTGGATTCTCCACCTTCGATCCATCAAGTTTGGATAAGCTGGAACTACCGGATAAAATTTTTGTGCCGGATAGAACTATGACGCCGGAATATTCCATCAAAACTAGCTATGCTAGCGGTGAAGTTTCGGGATACTTCTACCTGGGTGGATTAGTAGGATACCTTACCGATAAGGCAAATATCGAGAATTGTTATAGCCGAGGATCAGTATTGGGAAATAACCGCACCGGCGGATTGGTGGGCTATCTGTATGATTCGATTGTAACCAATAGTTACTCAGTTGGTTATGTGGAAGGTGAAGAGGATATCGGTGGTTTGATAGGATTGCAGGAAGATTCTCAAATAATAAATTCTTACTGGGATATGGATGCTAGTATGCAAAACGTCTCTTCAGGTGGAGAAGGGAGAACTACCGCCGAGCTCACATATCCCTATGCAGCTAATACTTACTTAGAATGGGATTTTGACCAAATTTGGTCTGAGGATAGCGATCATTCTATCAACGACGGTTATCCATACTTGCTGCAATCACCCGTCTCTGCCGATCATCTGATCTCAATAGCCGAGATCTCAATTAGAAACTATCCCAATCCCTTCAACCCACAGACGACAATAGAGTTTTCGCTCCATCAGCCGAGTTTAGTTGAGATAAGAGTATTCAATACCCGCGGACAATTTGTGCGTACATTAGCAAGCTCAGAGTTTGCAGCCGGTGAACATCAGATTGTCTGGAACGGTAGAGATGAGAAAGACAGACAGGTGGCAAGCGGAGTTTATCTCTATCATTTCCAAGCTGGAGATGATGCGCAAACCAAACGGATGCTGTTTTTGAAATAGAGTGAAGAAGATAGAAGATAGAAGGTAGAAAATAGAGGGGAGAGGAAACTTGTGAGAATGAACAATATATAATGAATAATGGTTAATGCGGTTTAGAGTTCAGGGTTGAGGGTTTAGAGTTCTGAAGTTTGTCACACTGAGTAGTCCCGCACCTACTTTCTTTTTCTTAGTTGGTATAGCAGGGAAAGTAGGTGCGGGACGTATCGAAGTGTGAACTGAGGAAGTGTGGCATTTAA
>CAYSSJ010000019.1:0-57851 GCA_964433675.1 uncultured Candidatus Cloacimonadota bacterium | reverse complement strand
CTAGACCCGCTGATTAAGAGTCAGCTGCTCTACCAACTGAGCTACGGATGCACTTTGCTTTTGCAAATCAATTTCGGGTAGGTTAACTGTCAAACCATTTCTGCAGTAGCATAATAAATTCAAAGAGATAGAAGATTCCTATATGAAAAACTCGATACTATCCTTACAGAAAGAGAAGAAAAACTTTTGGCTGATATGCAAATGCAGGTTGACAAAAAGAAGGCTGAATGAAGAGATGATTAAAAAAAAAGAATGATATGAGGATCGATGATTGCTGTATGTATAGACAATAGTTTTATCAAGTATCAGAACATGATAGTTTATTCGCTAGACTCTATCATGAAAACTATCGGTTATGAGTACAGGATAGTCTCTGATCATCAGGAGATAAACGAGAACGACATCATCCTCTTATATGGCGATTTGCCAAAGATCGAATCCAAGCTGAACATCTATAATCTGCAGAATATCAAGATAAAGATCCCGGCCGAAAGCTTTATCTACAAATTAGTGCCCAATGATGATAATCCTTTCAAATCAGGTCAAATAGATCGTGAACTACTAAGGAAGGCGATCAAGTCAGTCGATCTGGACTCAGCTATTCCTTTGATCACCAGCGATAAACCGCAACATCCGGTGCTCTACTTCAAAAAGAAAGATAGTGATCTCCGTTATGCCAAGTTTAGCTTCGATCTCATTGCCAATGTGTTCTTTCATCTGGCTTGTTTGGAAGATAAGCTGAACGAGGATAGATCGCTCTCCGGAGAAGCTGATATCGAAACGGAAACTTTGTTTGCAAAATATGTAGATTATCCGTATGTAAACCGTTTGTTCTGGATTCTGGACAATGTAATTATCGATTTGGTAAAAAAACAGAAGGACAGCTTCGTACTAAAAAAAGAGCTCTGGCCACGAGCAGAGAATTTTGCCGCAGGATTATCTCATAATGTAAACAGACTGCAAAAATGGAGTGTGAAGGATATCTTCAGAACTACCCTCACCGACTTGCTCATGTTTTACAAATTCAAACATCTGTTTAGCAATCTAATGAGTAAGATCCGCTACATAATCACAAATATAGAGGAGTATTGGACTTTCGATACCATTTATGCGATTGAGAATAAGCACGAAGTTCACTCCACTTTCTTTTGGGGAGTAGAGCAGGAGAAACCAGATGGTGTGGATTATGATATTTCTGATTCTGATGTGATAGAAGAGATGAAAAAACAACAGGAAGTGGGAGATGAAATCGCTCTCTTGGCGACCCAAAAATCGTCTAAAGCGGATAATTTGGGCAAAGAACAACAGTCGTTGGAAAAGATCGTCCCGAATAATAATATCGGTGTGAGGCACAATCATTATGCTTTCGACCACAAGTTTACCGAGAGTTATCATAACAATTATGGTTTTCACTACGACTCCACTATCAAAATTCCGGACCAAAACGGGTTCAAAAACGGCATCGGATATCCTTATTATTCATACAGGAAACTAGGTGGTTATTTCAGTAAGAAGAATTGTCTGGAATTACCGGTCAGTTTCGATGATGACTCTCTAATCTTATCTTCTATAAAGAAAGTTAGTTTCGAAGATGCGACAGCGATAGTAGGCGAGTTGATAGAGGCTGCAGAAAAACATAATGCCTTTATCGGCTTGAATTTTTCAGTGTCGAATTTTCATGAATTACCCTATAGTGATGAATTATATGACAACATGCTTAAGAAACTGAAAAGAGCGAGTTGTTATTTGGACACTTTTTCCAATATTGCCACCTGGTGGAAAAAGCGTGAAGCTGTGATAATAGAAGAGAAGCAGAACGAAGCTGTAGTGCATTTCCCACATAGATTGGATTGTTTCACTCTACGCTTGATTGGGAAGGATCTCATCCCACGTATATCAAATATGAATAACCACACAGATGAGCAGCAGTTAGTGCTTTCTTATTATGGTGATGACCAAGTTTATTCCATAGATAAGACAAAGATAACGGTCAAAAATAAAAAGATCATCTTTCAAAATGTGAGTACCGATCTAAAAGTACGCATCCGGTTGCAGCCTACTGCCGAACAAGAGACGAAAGAAGAGGAAGTGCAAGAATGAGAATGCTACTGTTTGCCTATTTCTATCCACCTTTGAGTGGTGCAGGTGTTCAGCGTCCGATCAAAATGATCAAATACTTACACAAGCATGGCTGGGAAGTAGATGTAGTCACCGTCAAAGACCTGATGTTCCACTCCTATGATAAGAAACTGCTGGCAGAGAGCAGAGCAACCGCTGTGGTTCGAACTGCCTCGCTCGATCTCATGTACTTTTTGGGTAAAACGAAATCTGAGGCGAAAAACAAGATATACTTCAAAACACCGGAGCTGATAAAAAATTTGATCCGACAGGCTTTTCCCTTGGACGAGAAGATCGGTTGGAATGTGATGGCATTTACAAAAGCGAAGCAATTGGTAAGGCAGAAGAAATATGACTGTGTGATGGTGACGATGGGTCCATTTTCTTCCGGTATTGCTGCTTATAAGATAGGTAAGTTTGCCGATCTTCCGCTTATAGTAGATTTCAGGGATCATTGGACGCTGCATCCATATATATCCTTTCTCACTCCTCTGCACAAGAAATTGGCGAAAATCTGGGAGAAAAAGTATCTGAAAAAAGCGAGAATAGTTACGACTGCCTCGAAAACTATGGCAGCTGAATTGATCAAACACTATCGGGATGTAGATAGAAAGAAGTTTGTGGTGATGTATAATGGCTATGATGAAGATGATTTTTCCCAGGTGGATGTGGCAGAACCGAAAAATAAAGTTATCGAATTCGTTTATACCGGCAATTTCTATGGACTTCAATCTGTAAAGCATTTATGTTCCGCTCTCAAAATCATGATAACAAAAGATATGCTGCCAGAAGATGTTAGATTTACTTTTATCGGAAATTATTATCGGGAAACACTTGCGGAGCTTCAGGCACCCGAGTTGCAAAAATGGATCAAGATCATACCTCAGATCCCACATGAAGAGGTCATTCCGAAAATACTTCAGAGCGATGCGTTACTGCTTTTTATCGCTTCCTATCGTGGTCGCGGAATAATCCCGGGTAAATTGATGGAATACATGCGCTCTCAGAAACCGATCCTAGCCATGATACCACCTGAGGGAGAAGCGGCTGACATCCTCAGACAAAACGGTCATGAGTATATCTGTCCGATGGAAGCTGAAAATGAAATTATCGAGTTGCTTATGAATATGTATGAGAATATTAAAAGCGGTGCAATTAAACGATATGAATTCAACGACTACTATTCCAGAGAAGGTCAGACGAACAAATTGATCGATAAGCTATCCGATTTGTCCATACCGGATAAGGGGCAAAAGTGAAGATCCTGCAAATTCAACTCTTACCATTGCTTTACGGTGCTCAAATCGTTATGCTTCGCCTGATAAAAAACATGCCTGAACACGAGTTTGAAGTTTTGTCTCTACCAGGTGAGCCTTTGGCTTCCACAATAAAAAATTTGGGATGTAAGCACCAGAGGATAACTTCACTCAGACGGGAGCTCTCGATTTTGGATATCAAAGCTTTGTACGATATCTATCGAGTGTGTAAAAAAGGTAAGTACGACATAGTTCATACTCATTCGGCTAAAACGGGGTTTTTGGGAAGGATAGCTGCCCGATTAGCCGGGATACCCAAGATCATCCATACTGTGCATGGCTTCCCGTTTCATGATTTTCAACACCCATTGGTACGGTTTTTTTATATGAAACTGGAACGGTTTGCCGCTAAATTTTGCGATCAGATGGTATTCGTCAATCAGTTCGAACGTCAGATGGCGATCGATAAAAGGATCGTGCCAGCAGTCAAAGCTTTCACTATTTATAACGGTGTCCAACTAATTGATTGTCAAAAAAAGGAATCTAAAGACGAAACTTTTACTATCGGAAGTATAGGACGCTTTTGTAAGCAGAAGAACAGCATCAATGTTATCAAAGCTGCTATAGAGGTATGCAAGCGTAATAATGAGCTAAAATTCGTATTTTTGGGAGATGGAGAATTGCTCGATAGATGCAGAGCGATGGTATCCGAAGCCAATGTGGATGATAGAATCGAGCTTCCGGGTTGGCAGAGAAACACCGAAGATTGGCTCTGCCGATTCGATCTTTTTCTGCTTTTCTCACGCTGGGAAGGGCTACCTCTATCTATCTTGGAAGCTATGGCAGCCGGATTACCGATTGTCGCTTCCGATATCAAAGGGAATAATGAGTTGGTAAGTGAAGAGAACGGAGTACTCCTTCCAATCGATGCTCTTGATAAGCTGAAAGAGACTTTGGCAAGCATTACAGAAGATAGGGAAAAGCTACAAAAATGGGGTAGAAGATCGAGGGAAATCGTCCAAAAAAAATTCTCCATAAAAAAATGCGTTGACGAATATAAAAGGCTTTATGAATTATAACTCAAATAATAAGAGGAGTAACAGATGAGACGTTTTATAATGCTTGTAACGCTGATCCTTCTTATGGTGCCACTATTTGCGCTTAGAAACTGGGATCTTTATACAAACACCACACATATTTACGATGTAGTGGATGATGATGAGCACATATATGTGGTAACCTGGGGTGGCTTGAATGTGTACGATAAATCATCCGGTGCTTTTATTAAGACATTAACCGTCAATGATGGTATGGCAGAAAATCATCTTATTTCTCTCTTGTATGATGAGCAAACCGACTATTTGATGATAGGCAGTTTCGCTTCCGGCATCGAAAGGTGGGATGGACTCACCTTCAAAACACCGCTCACCGAAATTACCGGCTTACAATCTCTGACGATCCGCGATATGATCCGTTATGAAGAGTATATTATGGTAGCTACGGATCATGGATTGAGCGTATTTATCGAAGAAGAGATTTTGCCGATCCCGATACTGCTGTATAATATCACCAGCGATACCGGCTTGATCTCAAACACAGTTTCTTCTCTAGCTGTCAAAAATGATTATCTCTATTGTGGTACGGATGAGGGTTTGAGCTATGTTCATCTGGATTCATTGAATCTGCAGACAGCTTGGGCAAGTATAGATGAGTCAAATTCGCCACTGTTAAATTCGGAGATTACTTCTCTTAGCGTTCATGAAGACAATCTGGCAATCGCTACCAAAAAAGGCGTGCTGGTAACTACCTCTATGGATATGTCCGATCCCGATACGTGGAGACGTTTTAATGAGGATAATACTATATTGGATGCATATTACAGTTCTGATGGTAGGCTATGGCTAAGTTATGGCGAGTGGAACGAAGCAACTCTGAATGTAGTAGCCGATCCGAAGACCAATTATTCTATCAGTTTGATCTACCCGAACGAAATTCAGATAGAGTGGCTTCCAGGCGAACTCGGGCTTTCGTATGCACCGGTGAAAGGGTTTGCCGAGATCGATTCTGAGTTTGTAGCTTATACTTGGGGAGATGGATTTCAATATTTTGATGGCACAGATACTTATCAATGGATAAATAAAGTTAAAGAGAATTGCATAGCCTCAAATTTCGTTAGCAATATGAAAATAGACCACAACGGTATCCTTTGGGTCGGTGATGGTATTAGAGGAGGTATCTCATCTAGGGGGAGAGGTGGAATATCGCGTTATGACGGGACTAATTGGATTACCAAATTCAGACCCACTTCGCCTTTAAGCACGTATGCGATTTATGATATCGGTATAGATACTTTGAATAGAAAATGGTTTGTTTCCTGGCATGGCAGCGTTGCTTCCATTTTGGATGATAATCAGTCTAACTGGCAATGGGATAGCATAGATTTTGGTACTCCTCCGGTAACGGAGCAGAATATGAACTATAGTGCATTTGCCAGATCGGGTCCCGCTGAAACGATCTGGATATCGATTTATCCATTTTATGTAAATATTTTGTCACAAGGATTTGATATTCTACACTCATTTCATCTATATGATCCCTCTCTATCAGGAGTTGATTATGAATCGGATATAATAGATATCCATTTTGTCGAGAACAAGGTTTATCTTGGTACGCGATATCACGGTATTTTGCTATGGGATGATATTGATAGTTATCCGTTTTATGGTGGATTTGGTTGGGTAGATATGCCTAGTACAGCTCCTATCTCGGCTTCCGAAGTGTTCGACATCACCAGCAGGGAGACTGATTATGGCACAGAGATCTGGTTTGCCACTTCCGAAGGCTTGCTGATGTATGGTTACAATCGTATGTTTGGTGAAGAAAAATGGCATATTTATGGAACTAACATCAAGAAAAAAGTGTGGCATGAAGGAGCATGGTTTTATAGCGAGGATCATCCCATACCCGAATTCTACTATGTCGTCGGTCAAGAGCGACTATTTGCCTCGGTTCCCACTTATCCCACAACACTTTTCGTAGATCCGTTCGGTCAGATCTGGGTTGGTTCGCATGGTAATGGCTTCACTATCTATAATCCTGAGGAAGATACTTTTACTACCTACAACAAAGAAAACTCACCACTACTGGCTAATCATGTTACTTCGTTCGAATATGACGAGTATTCGGGCATATTATATATAGGTACGGTAGAAGGGTTGAATTCTGTAGAGATCGGGATTGACCCCCATATGAATATAGTTACCCGATTGCATGATGTCGTAGCATTTCCCAATCCGTTTTATCCGGAAAAAGGTGAGGTGGTGAGATTTGAGAATCGAAACGCTCAGACGATGCCGGCCGGTGATACCACCTGCACGATTTATGATCTGAATGGTGATTTGGTGATAACTATGGAAAAAGATGTTTATCAGGAGTTCAGTTGGGACGGGAGAAACGCAGCCGGAAGAAAATGCGGTTCCGGATTGTATTTCTATGTGATCTCCACTAACGATGGTGAAATTGCGCGAGGGAAAATAGCGCTTATCCGCTGATTTAGTGTAGGCAATATGGCTAAGAAAATACTATTCGTCTCTTCTTATGACTCCTCTACCTATATCAATGATGATCTCGAAATATTAAAGAAACACTTTGAGGTTCGATCACTCTTTATTACTAAGAAAACCAATCTGAAAAAATGGCTCAAGCTAGAAAATATGGTAGCCCAATCCGATCTTGTCTATGTTTTGTTTGCCGACTTTACTGCCCTGGTCACGCTACATCTTGCCCAAAAGCACTCCAAACCTACAGTTGTCTTTGTGGGCGGTTATGAGACTGCTTCTCTACCCTGGATAAAATATGGCGGTATTAATAGCTGGCATTCTGCACTGAAAGTAAGATGGGTCTTGCAAAATGCTGATAAAATTTTGGTTGTTTCCGAGTTTAGTAAAAAAGAAGTGGAAAAATATGCTGATGCACAAAAAATAGAAGTTGTTCCTCTCGGTTTGGATTTCGACAAAAACTCAAACACGCATAAAACTAAGCTGGTGCTCACGGTTGGGAATGCAGTCAAACAACCAGCTCTGACCTATATTTTGAAAGGTTTGGATACTTTTGCCAAAGCTTGTGCTCAGCTTACCGATCATACCTGTATCATAGTCGGTCATTACGATGAGGATATAGCTTCTTATCTGCGTAGTATCGCACCTAATCTAATCTTTACCGGTCCGATTCCAAGAGAAGATCTCTTTGAACTATACGAACAAGCTTCCGTGTATTGCCAACTATCATATCGTGAGTCTTTTGGCTTGGCGTTGCTCGAATCGATGAGCAGAGGTTGTATACCGGTGATCACAGATAGGGGAGCAATGCCGGAGATCGTAGGAGATTGTGGCTTCAAAGTGCCGTTCGGTGATGCAGATGCCACTCTGGATGCTATAAAAAAAGCTGCGGGTAAAACTGATAGAGAGAAGGTGATCAGCAGAGCGCAGAAGTTTCCATTGCAAAAGAGAGCTGAGAAACTTTTATCGATAATTGGTGATTTGTCTTGAAACTGTCTATCGGACTCCGATCTGCAAACTACGGCTGGGAAAGGATTTTAAAACAAGAAGGGTGCTCCTATTTATATTTATCATTACCAGAGTTGAACGATTTTCCCATTATCATAATACCCGCGTTGAAAGACAAACAAGACAAAGAAGCGATATTGGAACATGTTTCAGATGGGAAAGTGGCAATCTTGGAACCTCGTGCATATCGGGAAATGTTCAAAGCGAGATTCAAAAAAAGGAAAGTAAAATATTTAGTCCCGGAAGAAGATTCATGCTTGCAACACTTAGGATTGACAGATATTTTTTGCGATTTCTATGATTTAAAAAGTATCAATTATCTCGATCGAACCTTCAAGATATCGATAGAATCTTATGGTAACGGATATATCATCCTTCTACCTTTTGATTTGAACTCGGTTTTGATGAATTCTGATAGCAGGCGGAAGCGTTTTTATGCCGAGCGGAGTGAGCTGCCTTCCGAGCAGGTTTCTAAGGTGTCGAAAGGAAAAATTCGCCAGCTCGTTGTGCAGATTCTCAAATACGCTCATGATTTGATTAATATACCGTTTGTGCGTAGATGGTATTATCCGGCGGACCACAAAAATGCGTTCCTGTTCAGACTCGATACTGATTATTGCAGCAAAGAAGATGCTATGTCAGTATATGAATTGTGTTCAGACTACCAGATCAAAGCCACCTGGTTTGTAGATACAGTTTCGCCTGAACGATTGAAAGAAGTTTATGCCGGTTTCGAATTGCAAGAGATCGGATTGCATTGCTTTAGACACAAGGTATTTCCCGATTATCAATCAAATTATGATAATCTGAAAACGGGATTGGATAAGTTGAACAAGGTGGGAATACATCCCCATGGATTTGCCGCTCCTTTTGGTTCTTGGAACATAAATCTGGCGAAAGCGATAGAAGATCTGGAATTCGATTATTCCTCGGAGTTTTCGCTGGATTATGATGATCTTCCTTTTTATCCTATCATAGATAATAATTACTCCACGGTGTTACAGATTCCCATCCATCCTATCAGCATCGGGCGGCTTCTGAGGTCGCATTTTTCCGGAAAAGAGATGAAAGCTTATTATAAGATGGTATTAGAAAATGAGTTTGCTCTTCATCAACCTGCTTTATTCTATTATCATCCACATCGGCAAAAAAATGAAGTGATAGAGTTTATCTTCTCACTTATAGATAAGGAAAGTACCTGGCAACCAAGTTTCTCTGAATATGCCGAGTGGTGGCAACAGAGATGGAAAAAAACTCACACAACAAGACTTGAGGACGGCAAACTATTCTGCGAGGACAAACATGATGAAGATTTTTTCCTGATAAGTAATAATGGTAAAGAAACGCTAACTAAGCTAAATATAGCTAAGAGATTGGCTGAGCTGGATTGGGAAGAATTCCCAAAAGGGATCAGCAAAGAGAGGAAGCAAATGCGCAGATTACATTGGCGGGATCTGTTGTACAATTTTGAAAGTATGAAAGGAAGGATGCAGCGATGAGGATTTTTCTGGCTTCTTATCAGAGCTTGAACATTAACAAAGGTGGTCCTACCTACAAAATCAAACATATGGCGAGGCAGTTGCAAAAGATGGGAATCGAAGTGAAACTATTCGATATGTGGGATGAACAAGAAAAATATGCATCTGATACGGATTTGTTTCATATTTTCAATGCAAGTGTCAGTACATTTCCACTGGCTAACAATCTGAATTTGAAGAAAATAAAATATGTGGTAAATCCAATTTTTTTTAGCAATCACAAAGCTGCTACTCTTCGTCTGTATAATAGATTGGATTCTTTGTGGCAGAAACTCTTCATCCGATCTTACTCTGACTATACACTTACAAAAAACGTTTGTGAACAAGCAGAATATATCTTGCCGAATACCGAAAGTGAATCTTTGCTCTTGCAAAAGGGACTTGGCTTATCTCCGGCTAATTTCGAAGTTATCCCAAATGGAGTGGAAGAGCGTTTTTACCATGCTGATGCTAAGCTTTTTGAGAAGAAATACGGGATAAAGAATTTCATCTTGTATGTAGGGCATTTGGGACCATATCGAAAAAATGGCAAAAATATTATTAAAGCTTTGCAAAGAATCGATCATCCGGCTGTTATCATAGCTGATGTTCTGAACAATAAGGAAGGAAAATGGTGCAGAGAAGCCATAGAAAAATCTAAGAATATCAAATTGATCGAGTGGTTGGAACATGATGATCTCCTATTGGAATCAGCTTATGCTGCCTCTCATACTTTTATTTTACCCACCAGATACGAAACTCCCGGCAGAGCTGCTCTGGAAGCCGGATTGACAGGTGCAAATATAGTAATCACTCCCAAGGGTGGAACCAGAGAATATTTCGAGGATATGGTACTTTATCCCAATCCCGATAGTGTTCCAGACATTGTTGCTAAAATAGAAACTGCTCTGAATCAAAGCCGTTCAGACAGGTTAAAGGAGCATATCAGAGCTAATTACATTTGGCCAATTATTGCTGAGCAAACTAAGCAAATATACGATCGAGTTTTGGAGAAATGAATAAATACCTGAAAAAAACCATAGAATATGCAGCAGGCAATCTGTTTAATAAAATATTGCTGGTTATATTACTGCCGATATTCACCCACTATCTTGTTCCGGCAGAATATGCAGTCTATACAAACCTGATGATATTTTTCGCTTTAGCAAGTATGATAGTTCTTATCGGTCTGAGACAGGCACTATTTTCTCATTTTTACGAAGTGAAAACGGAGGCCTATAGATTTTCTTTGATATCATCAGTATATCTAATTCTTACTGTAACAGGGATTATATTCTCCATATTGATGATAGTGTTTAGATCTGAACTATCCAGCTTGTTATTGCGCGATCAGAGCTATTCTCATCTTTTTATACCACTTGCGATTATACTTTTTTTTAATACTATATTCTCTATTTCAACCGGATTTTTGAACATTATGGAGAAATCTCGCTCTTATGCTATCATTAGCACGCTACATAATCTAATAGCTCTGATCTTGATAATCATCTTCGTTTGGCAGAATAAATTCAGTTTGGAGTTGTATTTTACATTTCTGGCTAGCGGTACTTTTGTGGCTGCATTGATCTCTTTTTATAAAATCATCAGGGTAATGCATAATTATAAGTTAGAGAATGCGGATAAAAAGTATTTTTCAATAGCTATTATTACTTCAATGATGAGGTTTGGTATTGTGATGATACCCGGAACGATTGCGATGCTGATTTTGCAATCATCTGACCGCTATATGCTCACTTATCTCTCGCCAAATACACTTCATGATGTCGGAATCTATTCCGCCGGTTATCGCATCGGTATGATAATGCATTTTTTGGTTTCTTTGGTCAGCTTGGTCTATTTACCAGCAGCGATGAAAAGATCAAAAAGTAAACGAGCGAAAGAAATTAATCGAAATATGTTTAAGTATTATCTCATTTTCGGCTCTATTTTCGGAGCTTTGATCATCTCCTATTCTCAAGAAATCTTCCACTTTATTATCGATGTAGAATATGTAATGGCATATCAAATTGTGTTTGCAGGAGTAATATCTGCTTTTCTATATGGTGTATTTCATATTGTGAATGTTTACTACTATGCTCATCAAAAAGCAGGAATTATTACTCTGGCAGTGGTAGTGGGTTCGCTTCTAAATATCGGTCTGAATTTTGTATTGATACCCAAATACGGTTTTTTTGGGGCTGGCATTGCCTCTGTATTTGCTTACTTCGTTATCTTGATGATAAATTATTTCATAGCTGTTTGGACTTATAAACTAAAATATCCTCTTTGGTTGCTATTTGCCGGATTGGCTCTGCTTGCGTTAGCGTCTGTGATAAATTTCCTTGTTGCTTTTAGTTTGACAGTATTGTTCATTAAAACAACATTTTATCTTATATTATTATTGGTATTATATCAAACTTTGAAGAATAACAAAGAGTTGCATAAAATCATGTCGCTTATCAGGGAGCGTAAAAGTGAAAAAGCTATACAATCTCCGAAATAGTACGACAGAAATTATATTTGCAAACACAACCAAAGAAGTATTACTTGAAGATCATGATAGTGTGTTTATCATAGATGCAAATGTATATGAGCTATATCCAAAATTATTGTCTGATAAAGTAGAAACAAATAAAATATACAAATATCATGCTTCTGAACAGACAAAAAACTTGGCTAGTCTAACCAAGATTTATGATTTTCTATATGAACGAGAAGTGGGGAGGAATACGATATTATACGCTATCGGTGGTGGTATTACGACCGATATGGCCGCATTTGCCGCAAGCACTTTCAAGCGTGGAGTTAGATTGAGATTAGTGCCAACTACACTTCTGGCTATGGTAGATGCAGCCCTAGGTGGGAAAACGGGATTAAACTATGGAGGATGCAAAAATATGATCGGAAGCTTTTTCCCAGCAGAGCAAATCATCATAGATACAAATTTCCTGAGGACTTTATCGGAAGAAAATATGCAAGCAGGAATGGTCGAAATTGTAAAAATGTCATTTTTACCACTTTCAAATCTGGATGAAGTATTAGATAAGAAAGATAACAGAAAATTGATCGAAACTGCTATCCAAACCAAAATGGAGATCTGCTCGCAAGATTTGCATGACAGCGGCATTCGTCGGCTTCTGAATCTGGGACACACATTTGCGCATATATTGGAATCAGTTTCTGATTACCGCTTAGCTCACGGTTTTGCAGTTGCGATTGGGCTAAGAGCGGCGGCGATTTTTAGCAACAAGAAGCAGTTTATCACCGATGAACAATGTAATAGAATTTGGAATAAACTGGACAAATTCCAACTGCCCAAGTTTTATCCAAAAAATTATGAAGAGAAAATAAAAAAAGTTGGGGAATCTATCCTGAATCATGATAAAAAAAGAAAAGCAGAAACAATCTTGATCTTGTTCCATAACAATTGTGAACCCTTTGTTTATAATACTAACCAAAATAGTGACATTATAGCCACTTTATTAGAGCTGGCGGATGATTAAGAAGAAATACATAAAAAAGGGGGGAGAGCGAAGTCTCCCCACTATTATCTATCCTCTGAGTATTCTTCCTTCGCCCATTACCATTTTGGGGTATGCTCTCAGATGTAGAGGGTTATCGTTCCAAACCGTTAAACTGGCGATTTTGTTCGCTTCCAAGCTTCCCAAAACATTATCTATACCCAAAATTTGAGCATTCTTCAATGTGATAAGCGATATGGCATCTTCTTCGGACATTCCATGGATCATAAAGAACTTGAGCGAATCTCTAATACCGATGGTGTGGATGACCGGATGATCGGTCATCAATCCATACTTGGCTTTTGATTCCATCAGCATCTTTGCATTCTGATAATAGGCGTGTTTGAGCTCAACTTTGTAGCCGACGGAACCCAGTGGTCCGTATACTATCGGGATATCATGCTCAGCCAAATCTTCGAAAACACTTTGATTAAAAACATCACAAGTGTGCTCAGCAGTTACTTTGATCTTATACTTATCGACCAGATGGATAAGATAGTAGACATCATCTTCCTTGTGTACATGTACTTTTGCGGTCTTTTCACCGGTCAAAAGCTCATAATATGCCATTTCCTCTGAAGAAAACTCCAGTTTATACTCTTGATCGATAATTCGCTGTTCTTCCTTGAATTCTTCTTCGTTGATTTTCTCATCTTTTCTTTTTTTCACGAGAGCTAACATTTTCTTCTGTTTGGCAATTTCATTTTTCTCCCGTTTTTGCAGAACATCATCGAGTTTCTGCTCCAATAGAGCATAGACACCCATTCGGGTATTGGGTCGTTTACCTTTCCAATCTAATGTGGATCTGGGATTGAATCCCAGCGCCATTTTGAATCCATGATCTACCAAAAGTGCATCTTTGCGGTTTTTGGCGTAATTTCTGATTATTTTGGATCTGCCTCCGATAAGATTTCCGCTACCGGGTACTACACAGCTATACAAAACTCCGAAATCCACTGCATCTTTGAAAGCTCTATCATCAAAATAGATGCTGTTCATCGGGTCATTGAGCGGATTGAATTGATCTAAAACATCGTTAGTCTCCGATTCCTGCCATGGTTCACCTTCTCTATCCATACCTATATGAGAGTGTGCATCTATAAAAGCCGGGGTAACTATCCCCTCATAATCGGCCTTTATATTATCGGCATCCTGAATATTGGAGATGATATTACCTTGAACTTCGATGATCTTATTCTCAAGCTTTTGCTTCCCATCAAATAGAACTTTTGCTTTGATGAGGATTTCTCTTTCGGACATGCGGTACTCCTTTCTCTATACCTTATTATACTGACTGCACGCTTTCAGACAGTATTGGATACTAAAAAATGCTACAGTTCTAAGACTTCGTTTGTATTTGCAGCGCGGATGATCCGTATCTTTATCCATTCCCGAGCTTCTTTGATAGAATCGAATTCCTTACTGTTGGCATAACTGTCTTCATAATTATGAAAACGGACATAACATTTGTTACTCTCTACCGGAATAATATCGAATTTGAAAATATTATTCAGATTTATGAACCGATTTTCTTCAATTTCGATTATAGTCATTTTTATCACCTCTCTTTTTTTCTGCATTTTTTATGGATCATATTAGTTTTGTCAAACGATAAAACAAGAGCAACTAAGAAAAGATGGTTTAACATGCTGAAAAATAATATGCTAAAAACTCAACCTCAGCTATTTTACTTTGCAGAATCGTTTAATATCTTCGATTCTCTTATTCGCTTCTACTTCACCTTCTTTCAAAATCTCGGGGAATTTCTTTTTATCTTCCAGCGTGCGATATTCTTTTACTTCCGGTGTTAGTATCAGATAATCTGACTTTTTTATACTCCTCAGGCGTAGTTTCATAATCTCATTCTGCATAATTCTGACACTAGTTTCCAAAAGATCTAGCAATGAAATCTTGTCATCTATATCAAAAGTTTCGTAATCAGAGACATTGATGATGAGGTATTTATTGATATAATTAGGTAAGATTGGGAAAGGGCATAAATTATGAACTCCACCATCGACAAAATAATTGTCTTCCAATTCCAGAGGCGCAAAAAGCCCCGGCACAGCGATACTTGCGCGAATAGCTGTAAAGAGATCTCCTTGATGAAAAACTCGTTCTTTTCCCGTACTTATGCTGCTAGCATTGATATAAAGTGGCATTTTCAATTCCTCGAATGTTGTAACTCCAGTGAATTCTTCGATTGTTTCTTCTAGTTTCTTGGTTTTTTTGATCCCCAATTTGGAAAACGAAAGATCGAACACATCCAATAAAGAATGTTCCAAGACATACTCCTCTATTTCCAGAGCGGATTTCCCCGCTGCATATAAAGCGCCTATCATACTTCCAATGCTACAACCCGAGATCGCATCGAATTTGATACCTAATTCGTCAATGATCTTCAGTACACCAATATGTGCCATACCGCGAATTCCGCCACCACCTAAAACCAAGCCGAGTTTTTTTGCCATAATTACCTCCGATTTATATTTAACAATCAACTACATTTTTTCAAGACTGTCAATGTAATTTCGCCTGTTTCAGTCATATTTCTGCCCAAAGCAATAAATCCATGATTCTTCATAATGATGAAATTCAAATCATCCACACAGTCCAAAACTTTCTCAACCAATGCCACAGAACCATATGGCTCTTCTTTTGAAGTGGTGGGCAATTCCAAATTTTTAGTATTTTTCAGGATTTGAGCTGAGTGCCCGTGAAAGATAGCATTTACCTCGGGACGGGCTTTGTAAAGTGACCAATGTAGCATAGTTTCGGACGAAGGCTCTTTACAACCGGATGCATAGATGGTTTTTGTAACAAGGTCACAGTTTTTTACATGTACAAAAGAATGATTATCCAAATCAGCTTTCATGCCTATCCGTGAGCCTGTGATGATGAATTCGTCCGACCCTTCTGTTAGTCTGAAACTCATATTCCCATAAGAACCCCCTTCATAAGGTGGGCATAAATTTTTATTATGAAATATCATACACCAATACTTCAGCTCTTCTAAGCGTTTATCTTTTGGTGCTTTCTTTTCCAAAAATTCGGTCTGAAATTTTACACCTTGGTAAAACATAGCTGCTTTAACTCCTTCGGCTTAAAGATACCCTTTTCAGTAATGATACCGGTTATCAGATTGGCAGGAGTAACATCGAAAGCGGGATTGTAGGCGGGTGAGCCGGGCGAAGCAAAATCGGCTCTAATATGCTTTTTCTGCCAATAACAATCGATCTTAGTTAGCTCTTCTTCCTCTCTGGTCTCAATCGGGATTTTTGTGCCCGATTCACATGCAAAATCAATCACAGAAGTGGGTGCAGCTACATAAAATGGAATATCGAAATGATTTGCGCAGATCGCTTTTTGCAGAGTACCGATCTTATTAGCTACGTCTCCATTTGCTGCGATCCTGTCTGCACCCGTGATGAGAATATCTATTTTTCCCTCTGACATCAACTGAGCAGCTGCATTATCGGCAATGATGCTATGAGGTACTTTCTCATTATTCAGTTCCCAAGCTGTAAGTTTGCTTCCCTGACAGCGTGGTCTGGTCTCATCCACAAAAACGAAAAGATTAGATTTCCGCCTGTTTGCCAAATAGATAGGAGAGAGAGCAGTTCCATAATCTGTCGTTGCTAACCAACCGGCATTGCAATGAGTTAGAATCCCAAAATTATCTTTGATAAGCTCAAAACCAAATTCTCCTATCTGTTTACACGCATCCACATCTTCTTGGGCTATCAGCTCAGCTTCTCTTAGGGCAGCTTTGCTATGATCTTTAGATAAAATGGCGTGTTCGAAGACACGATTGGTAGAGTAGAAGAGACTTTGTGCGGTTGGGCGAGTGGATTCAATCTTATGTTTCGCTTTTGTAACATATTCCTCAATCTCAGAGTTGGGAGCTTCGATGAAAGCTAGCACCATAGCATAAGCTGCCATGGAGCCGATCGTGCCAGCACCTCTTACCAACATACTCTCGAGCGCTTCACAACACTGATGATGATCACTAAGGGTGAAGAGCGAAAATTCGTAGGGTAGTTTCTGCTGATCAATGCCATAGACTAAACCAGCTTTCATCCACACACTGCGATAATGTTTGCCATCAACTTTCATAACTATCCTTCCGAGAAAACGATAACAAGAAAAACCAGATGAGAAACTACACCTGACTCTGCTGAGAAAGGTTGCTTTCTTATAATTTTTTCTCTTCAATTGATCTTGGAGAATATATTCTTTTGGATCAGATGTTTGTCAAGACTGATTTTCATAAATTATAAATCTATTGACTTTTTTACCAATCAAAAAAAATTATTTTCGCAAAGGAAGTGAATATGAGTGATGAAATAAAGTTAACTAAGTTTACCAGGTACTCCGGTTGCGGAGCCAAATTAGGGCCGTGTGCCTTAAACAGTATGTTGAAATCTATCCGATACAAGCCCCAACCGCAGGTATTGTCCGATTTCTCAAATTCGGAAGATGCCGGGATAGTAGCTTTGAATGATGAAATTGCCCTCGTCCAATCGGTAGACTTCTTTCCGCCCATCGTAGATGATCCTTATGAGTTTGGCCAGATTGCCGCTGCCAATGCTCTTTCCGATATCTATGCTATGGGAGCAAAGCCGATCTCTGCTCTTAGTATCGTTTGCTTTCCAACAGAGCTGCTGGCTGGTGAAGTATTGAGTTCTATCACAAACGGAGCAATATCCAAAATGGAAGAAGCAGATTGTGCCTTAGTAGGCGGGCATAGTATCGAAGATAAAGAATTGAAATATGGTTTTGCTGTCTCAGGGTTGGTAGATCCGCACAAGATTTTATACAATAATACCGCAGAAATAGATCAGAATATCATCCTAACAAAACCGCTGGGATCGGGAATCATCAATACAGCTCTAAGGGGAGGGTTGGCATCTAAACATGCCGAAAAAGAGTTTATCCGAACAATGGCTATGTTGAATAAGTATAGCGCTGAAATTATCTCCAAGTATCAAGTTTCCGCTTGTACTGATGTCACTGGTTTCGGATTGATAGGTCATCTGCATGAGATGATCCATAATACCCATTTGGGATGCAAAATCGATTTTACAGCGATCAAATTGCTGCCCGAAGTTACAGACTATGCTTCTATGGGATTGATCCCGGAAGGCACTTATAAGAACCGAAATTATTTTGCACATTCAATTATCAAAAGTGAAGATCTGAAGCCGATTGTTTCGGATATTATTTTCGATCCGCAAACTTCAGGAGGACTTTTGTTTATGATCAATAGAAGCGAAACAAAAGCCTTGATGAGAGACATGCAGAAAGCCGGAGTAGAAGCTATGCTCATCGGAAAAACAACAGACGCGCATCCTCAAAAAGTAAAGATCGTCAATGGATAAAGAATGAATGAGTTTATAGTTACTTTCCAAAATACTCACACTGCCATGCAAGCACATAAAACTGTTAGGAAGCATTATCCCGAATGTCAGCTAATACCACTGCCAAGAGCGCTCGGTAATGATTGTGGGTTGGTTTTGCTTATCGAAGAGAGCAATTTGAAAAATATAAGAAAACTTTTGGAAGGTAATGCCATTTCATTCGAAAATCTGTATGAGAAAATAGAAACTGCAAAAGGAGCAAAATATGATAAAAAAAGTTGATACCCGAAACTTACCCTGTCCCCAGCCGGTGATTAAAACCAAACAAGCTTTAGAAGAGGGAGACTTTACCGAATTGATAGTGATCGTAGATAATGATGTAGCTCGTCAGAATGTCACCAGATTTGTTACTAATTGCGGTTTTAAGGTGACTTCCGTAAATCAAAAAGGAGCTGATTTTCACATTACTATAGTAGAAGATCTGGAAGAAACGGCTGAGGATGATCATGAGGATATCGAAAATATCAAGGTTTCAAATGATAAACTACTCTTAATTACATCCGATATACTAGGAGTGGGCGATCCGGAGTTGGGGAAAAAGCTAATGGGATCATTTTTATTCTCGCTCACTCAGATAGGTAATAAGCCCAGAATGATAATATTGATGAATAGTGGAGTAAGATTAGCCATTCATGGAGCTGAGGGCATCTCATCTCTACAAGCTCTTGGTAAAGAAGGAGTGGATATCATAGCTTGTGGTACTTGCTTAGATTTTTACAAACTCAAAAGAGAACTGGCAGTGGGAACTATCTCAAATATGTATGATATTGCTGAAAAACTGATGGGTAAATACTCTGTCATAAAAATATGAAAAGATTAGAAAGGTAAGCGAAAAGTTTGCCAAGTTCAATTTTCCCTCAGAAATTTCCTACCTTTTTCGGTGATATGGCGGTAATCACCTTTACGCACAGTTACTCCTTCGGTATCATATTGTGCCAGTAAGAGAAGGCAGAGTTTCCGATTACCATCGATCAGATCACGAAATTGTGCTACTGTTATTCCCTCTTTAGTTTGATTCAGATGCTCGAGTAGTGTCTTTCTGTATTTATCAACCAATTCTGCCCAGATAAAATTGCCATCAATGTTGTAAACTTTACTCTTGTTCACTAATAATCTTAAGATCTGTTTCAATTTTGTTTCCGAAATGCCAATTTCCTCTGATGCAGGTATCAGGCGGGACATTAGAGGCACCCGCATACCACAACTGGCTATAAAGTTTGCTACAAAAGAAACTTGGCGTTCTTCATCTTCCTCCAATCTTACATTATGATCGGCAAGAGCCCAAGTTTGGCGTACTCGTTTGAGCTGATTTTCTCTTTCCAATTCAGATAGGATGAGTTTCAATACTTGTTCGTTTGTCACATCTCTTTGCAAACCGAATATTCCCATCAGTTCTTCGGTAGTTCGACCTCCGTCATCGAGCGGGTTTCTCTTATGAAAAGTTTGCAGATGACGAATTATTTTCGCTCTAAGCTTTTCCTTTTCCTGGCGCAGCATCAAAAATGCACTCTCTTTGCCAGGTATGGTGATGATCTCGTCCGAAAGAGATTCTGATATTGATTTCAAGATCTCCGATTCAGCACAGTTCAATATGGTTGCGATTTCCTGATGAGAAACCGCTCGCATTCTTTTTTTCAGTTCCTGAAGGATCAAAGCCGGAACATCACCGGTTGCTATATTCTCAAGCTCTTTTATCAGTTTGGAAGGACGGCGTCGATGTTTTAGAGGATAAGCGTCAATAATGGTACCGCCTCCCAGAGTTCTATCTCCTGAGCTGTTTCGGATGATGAAAGGATCACCGGTTTGTAAAACTGCCTTTTCCGAAAGATGAATTTGTGCCAGAGCAATGCTTCCGGGCTCCAATCTGTTGCTATCCAAAAGATGCAAACGGGCTTGAGTTTGGTATGTGCCTGATAAGAATATAACCTGAGACCAGAGCGGTATAGTGTGGGATTCAGAAAAAAGTTTTAGCTTACAATCAATCATAGTTGTCGATTGAATCACTCTATCGGATAGCATCATTCCACGTTTGAATTGGTCTCTTTCCAAACCAACTAAATTTAGAGAAGCTCTATCTCCGCTAAAAATCTGCTTAGTTTCTTTTTTGTAGCGTTCCATTTTTCGAATGCGTAGTTCTTTGGCACCGGGTAACATATATACGTTATCATAATTAGAAATGGAGCCACTCAGTACTGAGCCGGTTACTACCGAGCCAAACCCGGAAACGGTAAAGATGCGATCGATGTACATACGGAAAATTTCACCTTGTGAGCGCTCCGGCAGTGATTCACTAATAGCTTCGATCTTTTTGATTACCTCTTCTAAACCTTGCTTTGTTTTTACCGAAGTCGGAATGATAGGAGCATCTTGTAGAAAAGTGCCGCTAACGGCTTCCCGAATTTCATCTTTGGCTATTTCCAGAAGCTCATTATCTACCAGATCGGCTTTGGTGAGAGCTATAAATCCACTTTTTATTCCCAACAGATCCATTATCTGCAGATGCTCTATCGTTTGCGGCATTACTCCGCTGTCCGCTGCGATGGTGAACATGACGAAATCTATACCACAGGCGCCGGCGATCATAGTGTTTACAAAATCACTATGTCCGGGTACATCGACAATGCCAATTTGCATCTGATTCGGTAAAGTAATGTGTGCGAATCCCAGATTGATCGTGATGCCTCTGAGCTTTTCCTCCGGATGAGTATCACAATCGATTTTAGTAAGAGATTTGACCAGACTGGTTTTGCCATGATCGATATGACCGGCGGTACCCATGATAAGATGTTTCATAAAAATTAGTTAATTAGATCTGAGATTTTAGCGGCAATAATGTCTATATCACTCTCTGTTAGACAGAACATATCAAAAAGGATCTCACCTTTGCGAAGAATGGAAACTATCGGATTATTACCCTGCATTAGCCTATGGTGAAGTTCTTGGGCATTCTGATTATCATTTAACCTGAGGGCTAAACTCGGGATCGAATGTCCCGGTAGTGTGCCCCCACCGGTAAATGCTTCGCTTTGGACGATTTCGGAGTCGATACCGTGTTTATTTAGTTTGTTCTGAAACAGTTTAGATAATCTCAGAAGTTCGTCTTTATCCCTTTTCAGATATGAAAAGAATGGTAATCTGCCCAGATTCTTATCACTCAAGTAGCATACCATAGCGGCTTGCAAGGCGGCGATAGTCAGTTTGCCTACTCGCAATACACGCATCAAAGGTGATTTGGCAAGTTTTTTGATATACTCACTTTTCCCACAAATAATGCCAGCCTGAGGTCCACCAAGTAATTTGTCGCCGCTGAACATAACGATATCTGCTCCGGCATTCAAAGCTGATTTTATATCTGGTTCATCGGTAAGATTCAAGCTATCAGGACGGCGAAGTAAGCCTGAACCGAGGTCATACACCAGCATACAGTTATGCTTATGAGCCAATTCGGATAGCTCGGATAATGTCGGTTCGGCAGTAAAGCCAGTAATGTGATAGTTCGATCTATGGGCTTTGAGGATAATCTTCGTTTTAGACGAGATAGCATTTTCATAATCTCGAAGATAAGTTCGGTTCGTTGTTCCTACTTCGCGCATGACGGCTCCACTCGTACTGATGATATCGGGGATTCTAAAAGAGCCACCGATCTCGATCAATTCACTCCGGGAAATTATTACTTCCAGTTCAGATGCAAAATGATGAAGAACGAAATATACTCCGGCAGCGTTGTTGTTTACCACTATAGCATCTTCAGCGCCGGTAATATATCGGATCAAGCTCGATATATGAATGTTTCTCTCACCTCTTTTACCGGAAGATAAATCAAACTCTAAGTTTGAATAACCGGTAATTATGGGAGAGATTTTATCCAGAATGTACTCACCCAATTTCGCTCGTCCCAAATTTGTATGAAGTAATATGCCTGTAGCATTGATCACCGATAGCAAAGATGGTTCCAAGATATTGGTCACTTGCTTAGTGATCTCGTCACATATTTGTTTATGACTATCGACCTTTTTCCCTGCTGATGCTTTTTCTCTCTGGTTATCCAATACTTCTCTCACTATACTCTTGATAAAATCCTGATTATAATCTGCTAACAATTTTTTAATAGTTGGATTGTTTAGCAATAGATCAACAGCCGGTATTTTTTTATATTCATCAGAAGAGATCATAAGCTTAGCCTATAATGGCAGCGAGGGCAGGAATCGAACCTGCCACAGACGGTTTTATCCGCCCGCTACTGGCTTTGCAGACCAGCCGGACCACCAGATCCTTCCTCGCTTTTTCCATCATTTTTTCAAAATGCTTCTACATAAGCTATGTCTGTATAGGCATTTTCGAGTTTCTGTTTATGAGACAGTTCCATATTAGCTATCTCCAGCAGCAGCTTCTTTACGTCTCCATCTTCTGTCTGATTAGCCAGTTTCCGATAGAATTCGACGGCAAGTTGTTCCTTTTTCATAGCCAAAGCAAGAGCATCAGCTGGCTTCATATCAATAGAAAGTTCTGGTAGTTCCACTTCTTCTGCCAGATGATAATCGATCTCGGGAGAGCTCATCTTAACCGGTAAATCCGGATTATATTTGAATCTCTCCAAGAGGTCTTTGTGTCCCACTTCTTCTGTGGCAAGAGTTTTGAATATCTTCTGGATAGCTTTATCGTCTATGCGCTCAGCCACATCTTTGTAAAATTCATAAGCCTCTACTTCTCGCTTGATCGCCAAATCCATTACTTTATAGAATTTATCCTTATCCATAATTTACTCCTTACTTTCCTGATTTACTGTACCAATCCACATTATTATTTATGATATTTTTTCAACTTTCGCGGCACATACTTTGTATTCCGGTATCTTTGCTGCCGGATCTAGTGCCGGATTAGTCAGCCGATTTGCCGGAGCTTCTTTATAATGGAATGGTATATAGATCACACCTTTACCGATCCGCTTTGTTACAAACGCCGGTGCTTCGATGCTACCACGACGGGTAGAGATACGCACAGTTTCGCTGTTATCAATGCCAAGTTGCTCGGCATCTTCTACCGAGATCATCACCATAGGTCCGGCAATATTATTGAGCCCGACTGTCTTTCTGGACATTGTTCCGGTATGGAATTGTTCGAGAACTCGTCCGGTTGTCATGATCAACGGATATTCATCGTCCGGAAGTTCTGCCGGTTCCACGAAAGAGATCGGTTTCATCATGCCCAGTCCACGCGCGAATCTGTCTTTGTGCAGATAAGCAGTACCGGGATGTGTTTCGGTGGGGCAGGGCCATTGCAGACCATTCCTGCCGACTCTCTCCCAGCTTATTCCACCATATTGTGGCGTCAGAGAATTTAACTCTTCTGTGATATCTTTTACTGAGTTATAATCCCAGTCTGCTCCCATAGCATTGGCGATCATTTGGATTATTTCCCAATCATCTTTTACACCTTCGGGAGGATTTATCACTTTATTCAATCTCTGAACTCTTCTTTCCGTATTGGTGATGTGCCCACTTTTTTCGGCAAAAGAAGTAGCGGGTAGAATTACGTCAGCGAATTCTGCCGTCTCTGTGAGGAATATATCTTGCACGACCAGAAAATCCAACCTATCCAAAGCTGCTATAACATGATTCTGGTCAGGATCGCTCAGATACGGATTTTCACCCATCACATAAAGTGCTTTGAGCTTACCGTCATAGGCGTTATCTAGCATCTCTGTTACCGTCAGCCCAACTTTATCACTGAGTTCAGACTGCCAGGCTTTTTCGAATTTATCTTTACTCTTCTCATCAGTTACTTTTTGATATCCGGGATAGACATTTGGTAATCCACCCATATCGCAGGCGCCTTGCACATTGGATTGTCCACGTAGTGGATTCACACCGCCACCCGGTTTGCCCATATTTCCGCAAAGCATTTGCAGATTGGCGACAGAAAAAACATTATCCACGCCGGTAGTATGCTGAGTAATACCCATAGAATAGAAAACAGAGGCTGTTTCTGCATTAGCGAAAAGTGCGGCTATCTCTCCGATCTGTTCCGCTGGCACACCGCTTATCTTAGCTACATGCTCAGGATCATATTGATCCTTAACTACTTCCTTTTTGAAATCTTCAAAACCTTCTACACGCTCTTCGATAAATTTCTTATCTTCCCATCCATTTTTGAGGATCACCTGCATGATCGAGTTCAGCAGAGCCACATCCGTGCCCGGACGTTGAGCAGCATAGATTTCGGCATAATCAGCCATGACGATTTTTTTCGGATCTATGACGATTAGTTTCGTTTTGCCTTCTTTCACTGCTTGTTTGATCCTTGCAGCGATTACCGGATGAGCAGCAGAAGTATCCGAACCAATAATCATGATCACATCAGCTTTTTTGATACCTGCGATATCATTTGTCATTGCACCACTTCCAAACGCAGCAGCCAGACCGGCCACTGTAGCGGAGTGGCATAGCCGCGCACAGTGGTCGACATTGTTCGTGCCGACCTCCCGCCTGATAAATTTCTGGAATAGATAGTTGTCTTCATTGGTAACTTTTGCCGAGGCTAAACCGGCAATCGCTTCACTGCCGTTTTTTTCTTTGATCTCTTTGAATTTGGTAGCTACCAGTGAGATTGCTTCATCCCAGCTCGCAGGTTCAAATTTGCCCTCTTTTTTTATTAGAGGAGTTTTAAGACGTTCTTCACTCTGAACGAAGTCGAAACCGTATCTACCCTTTACACAAAGCATTCCTTCGTTTGTCGGAGAATCTTCCACTCCTGTGATGCGGACGATTTTGTTTTTCTTTCGATCAACGTGCACATTCAGTCGGCAACCCACTCCGCAGTAGGGGCAGACGGTCTCTATTTTGTCCTGCTCCCAAGGTCTGGATATACCTCTGATACTCTTGTCAATCAAAGCACCGACCGGACATAGCTGCACACATTCTCCGCATTGTACGCAAGATGATTCTCCCATCAGTAGATCGTTGTCGAAAATAATTTTTGTGTCGAATCCACGTTCGCCAAAATCTAACACATCATTCACTACAGTTGAAGAACAACCGGTAACACAACGACCGCAGGAGATACATTTGGTTCTTTCTACTTGAATGAACTCGCTGGTTTCCTCAATTTCTGGCTCATCAGGTCTCAGCTCATAGCTAGGTCTTTCGATTCCCAAATAATAAGCTGCATCCTGAAGTTCACATTCACCATTTTTTTCGCATGATAAACAATCATGAATCCCGGAAGAGAGTGCCAGATCGACCACAACTCTCTGAGAGTCTTTTACCAATTCGGAATCAGTAATGATTTTCATGCCATCTTCTACGGGAAGGTTACACGATGTTTTCAGTCCGGGCATTCCTTCTACTTCTACTACACAGGCTCGGCATTTAGCTGCCTGACCTGTCTTGGGATGATAGCAAAGATGAGGAACGTAGAAGCCATTCTCCAATAAGGCATCGAGAACGGTCTGACCCGGAGAGGCAGTAATAGACTTGCCATTGACCGTAATGTTCATACATCCTCTCCTTTATCTTTTTTTATTTTTTTTAACTATGAAAAATTTATTCTTGCTGACGTCAAGTATTATCAAAGTAGCATGCATAGTTTTATACTCTACTTACTTTTCAAATAAGGTTTCAGAGTCCTATCCAGTACTCCATGCAACTTCGATATTACCACACCGTAATTAGTTATGGGTACTTCCCGACACAATGTTTCTCGGATACGTCTCTGCATTTCGACGCGATTTAACATACACCCACCACAGTGAATAACCAGTTTGTAGCTCTCCATATCTTCCGGGAAATCAGAACCCGCTACCACTTTGAAGTTGATATCCTTGCCGGTGTATGCGCGCATCCATTGTGGGATTTTTATCCGACCGATATCATCTTTTTGAACATGATGCGAGCATGCTTCCGCTATCAATATCGTGTCGTTCTCTTCGAGTTGGTCTATCATTTTCGCACCTTCTATCAACGGTTCCAATTCACCTTTATATCTGGCGAACAGGATAGAAAAGGTGGTCAGTGGATAATCTTCGGGGATTGTTTCGATGACTTGCTCAAGAGCCTGAGAATCTGTAATGACCAGTTTAGGCTTGCTACTTAGTGATTTTAGAGTTTGATTCAATTGTTGCGGTTGGACGACTATTGCTATCCCCTCATGATCCAACACTTCCCTCAAAACCTGTACTTGAGGTAAGATCAATCTCCCTTTGGGAGCAGAAGAATCTATCGGAGCAACCAGAATAAAAATGTCACCTTCCTGCACCAGATCACCGATGATCTTTTTCTCTGTCAGTCGATACTTTTTCAATGAGTCAATCAGCAATTCTCTCAGGCGATCTATGTTATGTCCGGTCAAGGCAGATACTCTCAAAAAAGGCAAATTATTACTTTTGCAGAAATTTATGTCTTTATCGGAATGTTGAGCTATATCTGATTTGTTGAAGATAATAATGCAGGGGATCGTCTGTTTTTTGATAAAGGCAATTATCTCTTTTTCGTCATCTGTTATCCCCTCATTTCCGATTATGATAAGAGCCAGATCGGTTTTACGCAAAATTCGTTTGGTAGCACTGATGCGTTTACTTCCTACCTCACCGATATCATCCAGACCGGCTGTGTCGAAGAAAGATACCGGTCCTATAGGGATAAGTTCATATACTTTATGCACCGGGTCTGTTGTGGTTCCCGGCTGTGCAGAAACTATCGCTACTTCCTGCCCGATGATCGCATTGATAAGTGAAGATTTGCCTACATTCCTGTTTCCAATGCAGGAAATAACCAATCGTTCACCGCGTGGTAGTTTCGCCATCTATTCTCCTTTCAAAATGCGGGGAATCTCCCCATTCATGATAACCTATTTTTTCGTTGATAGATTCAATCCGGTTCTCAAAACACACTTTGCAAATTTCTGCCGTATCTTCACGGCAGGGCTTATTGTCATATAAGGTATAGAGATTTCTGTATTTAGTCAGACCTATATTCGGCATCAAGATATTAGCACCTGCTTGTAGTCCCAATTCTCTTCCTTGCGGATGCAGAGTCTGCAGAGCAGTTGTAGAAGCGATATTTACATCCTTGCAGTATAATCTGGTCAGCGCTATCATGATCAAAGTGAGACTTAGTTGCCTATCGGTACTGTAATCTTGCGCTCTCTGCTTCAAGGGTGTATCTTGATGTAAGATATAGGGTCCCATGCCGATCATATCGATATCTTTCTCTTTGATGAAGAGAATATCGTTTACCAGATCTTCCTCAGTCTGACCGGGCAGACCTATCATTACTCCGGTTCCCACTTGGTAACCGATATCCTGCAGATCTTGCAAACAATGCAGTCTGCGTGTATAATCATGATCAACCGGATGCAGGGATTTGTAAAGTTTATCATTAGTTGTTTCTATGCGAAGTAAGTATCTATGTGCTCCGGCAGCGAACCATTGTTCATATGTATGCTTATCCTGCTCACCAAGCGATAGAGTGATTCCAAGCTCACCTTTGGTGATTTTTTTCAGTTCGGATAATACTCTGGTAACGAATGAAACAAACTCCGGATCAGATCTTTCTCCCGATTGTAATACCACAGAGCCGTAACCCTGCTTGTATGCCCATTCGGCTGCTTGGATTATCTCACTTTCACTCATTTGATAACGAGTGATTTTTTTATTACTCTTTCTGATGCCACAGTAAAAGCAATCTTTGCTGCAAATATTGCTAAATTCTATTAATCCACGTAGATAAACCTTATTCCCTACATATTTCAGCTTTGTCTCATATGCTTGGTGGTACAATTGATTGAGTTCATTTTCACTATATGAGAAGGTCTCGATCATCTTACTCTTGCTCAGATTATGCATTTTTACTCCTCATATGTAGATGTCTCTTTTTCCAATTTGGATATGTTGCAAACTTTCTTCCACCTTTTGTTTGAGTTCGGGATTTTTTATAGATGCGAGCTCTTCTTTTATCAATTCCATTCCAGCTTCCTTTGTCTTTTGGGATGCGAAATCGGTGATATATTCACCAAAGGTGAGAATAGCATTTGCCTGGCAGAAAGTTTTGATCTCTCCCGGTTTGGACAGTTTCATAAACTCTTTACCGGTTCGTCCGACTCTATAACAGCCGGTACAAAATGAGGGAATCAATTTTTGTCTGACCAGTTCATAGATTACATCATCCAGAGTGCGTGTATCGCCGAGCACGAATTGTGACCTTTTGTATGCTTCCTCGTCATGAGTGGAATATTCCCCTACACCGATACTTGAACCGGCGTCTATCTGAGATACTCCTAGTGGGATGAGTTCATTTCGCAGCTTTAGTTTTTCTCTGGCAGTTAGGATCAGACCGGTGTAGGGAACTGCCAATCTGAGCAGAGCAACGAAAATCTTGAAAGTCTCATCATCTAACTGGTAGGGAGGCTGCCTACTAAATTCACTGCCGAATGCAGGTTCGATTCGGGGAAAAGAAATGGTATGTGGTCCTACTCCGAACTCGTGTTCCAGATGTTCACTATGAGCTAGTAGAGCGAGCAGTTCGAATTTCCAATCGTACAGTCCAAGCAGTGCTCCGATTCCGACATCGTCAATACCGGCTTTCATAGCTCTATCCAAGCCATGCAGACGCCAGTTAAAATCACTTTTTGGACCACGAGGATGCAGTTTTTGGTAAGTGGGTCGATGATAAGTTTCCTGAAATATCTGATAGGTACCTATTCCTGCAGATTTGATGGTTGCAAAACCATCTTCTTCGAATGGAGCTGCATTGATATTTACTCTTCTGATCTCACCCTTTTCAGTTTTGAGTGCATAGACATCGGAAACTGTCTTTTTGATAAATTCGGATGAATATTTGGGATGTTCGCCATAAACTACGATCAACCTTTTGTGTCCGCTGTTTATCAACGATCTGACCTCGGCTTGAATCTCTCTATCATCCAATGTTTTACGAGTACACTCCCGATTTGAGATCCGAAACCCGCAATAAAGACAGTCGTTTATACATAGATTACCGATATACAAAGGTGCGAAAAGAACAATGCGATTACCATAAATGCTTTTTTTTACTTCAGTGGCAGCATTCAGGATTAGTTGATCTGTTTCAGGAGAACGATTTTGCATCAGGATGGCAACCTCGGATATAGTCAAACCTTTCTTCTCCGATGCTTTTTGTAATATAACGTTGATTTGTTCGGACGAGCAATTCTCTCCTTCTTTTAGATAGTTATTAATCTTTGCTTCTGAGATAAATGATTTCATAATCTTATTCCTTTATTACCGTTGCTTTTACTTTTACGCTGCTAAGTTGACCGAGTTTACCCGTCAGAGCTCCGATCAGATCTGTACTGGCATTCATCACCAGAAAAATGATAGCTATATTTCTTTCTTTGATCGGATAACCAACCCTCAAACAGATGGACTCTGCATAAGAGTGTAATAGTTCCGATACCTCTTTGTACACCTTATCTTTATTGTGTACAGTCAGCGAGATCACATGATATTTTCTATCCATAAAAAACCCATCTCCTTTTGGGGATGGGTTGAATATTATTCAATCACCATCCCTCGATTTCAGTTTGCACCTCTTCTCAGGATGAGAAGGTTCAAGCTTTTATATCCAGCTTTTTTACAGATCAATCTTCTGCTGAAAGCCGGATACTACCATTTAATGTTTATGAGTTACCTCTTCCTCAGCATCTCCGTTGAACAGTGAGCGCTTGAAGTAGTAAGTATGCAATAGTTTATGCGCCTTTTTCGAGCCCGGAGATTGCAAATAGTCTTTATATATCAATTGCACGCCCGGATTCTCATGAGATTGACGCAGAGGCATATCTCTATCTTCATTATAGAGCGCTTCTCCACGACGGGCACGCCCAGCCATATCGGAACCGTACGGCTGACCACCACCACCGACACAACCACCAGGACAGGCCATTATCTCGATAAAGTGATAGTTTTTCTCACCCGACTTTACTTTTTCCATCAGCATGCGGGCATTACCCAGTCCGTGCGCTACAGCTACATTTACTTCCAATTCGCCCAATTCTTTTGTTGGAATCTTCAAAGTGGCTTCCTTGATACCTTGCATACCACGTACGGCTTCCAGATCCAGATTTGGCAGATTTTCGCCGGTTAAAAGGAAAAAAGCACTTCTAACTGCAGCTTCCATCACACCGCCGGTAGCACCGAAAATTGTTCCTGCACCGGTGTATTGTCCCATCAAATCATCTGCCTTTTCGTCCGGTAAATTCTTGAAGTCTATACCGGCTTCTTTGATCATCTTCACAAACTCACGAGTAGTAAGCACATAATCTACATCACGATAACCCGAATCCTGCATCTCAGGTCGTTTTGCCTCATATTTTTTAGCTGTACAGGGCATGATAGAGACTGAGACGATCTTAGCCGAATCGATATTCTCTTTTTCGGCGAAATAGGTCTTCACAAGAGCTCCGAACATTTGCTGTGGCGATTTGCATGTGGATACATGATCAGCTAAATCAGGATAGTATGTCTCCATGAATTTGATCCATCCGGGTGAACAAGAAGTAATCAGAGGTAATGTGCCACCACTTTTCACCCTCTCGATCAATTCGGTTCCTTCTTCCATGATGGTAAGATCGGCAGTAAAGTTGGTATCGAAAACACGGTCGAAACCAAGCTTTCTCAAAGCAGCGTACATTTTGCCGACTGTTACTTTCGATATGTCCATATCGAACTCTTCCGCCAGCATTGCTCGTACTGCGGGTGCTTCTTGAACAACTACATATTTATCATCATCAAGAAGAGCATCCCATACCGCATCTTTGGCACCCACCTCACGTAGTGCGCCGGTAGGGCAATAAACGGTACACTGTCCGCAATTTACACAGATGCTGTCTCCCATACCGCGGTCGAAAGCTGTGGTGATAACTTCGGAGAAACCACGACCATTTTGTGCGAGGGCGTTGACAGTCTGAACTTCACTACAAACAGTAAGGCAGCGACCACAGGAGATACATTTTTTCGGATCTCTTTTGATAGAATGACTGCTTTCATCTAGAGGAAGATCTCTGAGAATCGAAGGGAAAGATGTCTCTTCGATACCCATCAAGTAAGCCATTGCCTGCAATTCACACTTTTCGTTCTGATCACAAGTAGGGCAGGCAACATCATGATTAGAGAGGATCAACTCAACTAATGTTTTTCTAAGACTTCTCAGTTGTTTGCTATTAGTCTTTATCTTCATTCCATCCCATATCGGAGTTACACAAGCACGTTTGGGTGTCGGCGATTTTTCCACTTCAACCACACAGACGCCACAGTTACCTGTGGGAGTCAGATCTTTATGATAACAGAGGGTTGGGATATTTATTCCTATTTCCCGGGCTGCTTCTAATATAGTCATATCTTTTGATACTTGATATTCTTTACCATCAAGCCAAATTTTTGCTTTTGAATCCACTGTATCCTCCAGTTTATTTAATTTATTCGTTTTTCAAAATCGCTTCTGAAATGTTCAATAGCGCTCTTGACGGGCATAATCGGTGATTGTCCCAAAGCACAGAACGAAGTTTGGAACATAGCATTAGCAAGCAAGATCATCGTATCCAAGTCTTCTTTGCTACCTTCGCCGGCGCGAACCTTATTTATCAGTGTGAGTAGTTGCTGGGTACCTTTGCTACATGGAGTGCATTTTCCGCATGATTCATGCTGAAAGAATCTTAGGATAGAATATAACATGTCTACCATATCGGCATCTTCATTCATGACCAGAATAGCACCGGAGCCCAAAACAGCAGCGTATTCTTTCAGATTGGCAAAGTCCATATTCACATCCAACATACTATCCGGTAACAATACACCGGCTGCACCACCGACTAAAGCAGCTTTGAAGCGTTTTCCTTCTTTCATGCCGCCGCCATATTGTTCGATGATAGTACGGAGAGATGTACCCATATCTACCTCGCACAAACCAGGTTGAGTTACATCGCCGAGGATAGTGAAAACCTTAGTGCCCGGACAGTTAGCGGTTCCAAGTTTTCTATACCATTTCGCTCCGTTTTTGATGATGGCAGGTACATTACTGACAGTTTCGACATTGTTGACAACTGTCGGTTTTTTCCATGCACCTTCCACACCTGGGAACGGCGGTTTGTATCTCGGATTACCACGATTGCCCTCCATAGATTCTATCAAGGCTGTCTCTTCGCCACATATATATGCACCTGCACCGATCATGAGTCTAATATCCAGATCAAAACCGCTTTCAAAGATGTTTTTACCAAGAAGTCCATATTCATGAGCTTGATCGATAGCTTTCTGTAATCTCTGGATACAGAGTTTATACTCACCGCGAATATATATATAAGCTTTGGTAGCGCCGACGGCATAACATGCGATCATCAGACCTTCGAGTAGCAGATGCGGATCACCTTCCATGATGAGTCGATCTTTGAATGTGCCGGGCTCGCCTTCGTCCGCATTGATAACTACAAATTTCTGGTCAGCTTCCAGCGGAGCTGTAAAACTCCATTTCAAGCCGGTCGGGAATCCAGCACCACCTCGACCTTGCAGACCGGATTTTTTTACCTCTTCTACGATCTGTTCAGGTTTCATCTCCAGCAATGCTTTTTCCCATGATTCATAACCACCTGTGCCTATGTATTCTTCGATATCTTCCGGGTTGATGATACCGGAATTCTTTAGAACTACTCGATTTTTGTAGTTGAAATCATATCTTCGGATAAAAGAAGGGTCCATCATAAGACGGCGAACCGGTCTTCCTTTGAGGAAGTGTTCTCTTATGATCTCAGGGATATCATCTTTGTTTAGATTTATATAAGTGACCTGTTCGGGATAAACCACCATGCTGATGCCGGTACCGAAATGTCCCAATGTTCCCGTCTCCAAGACATTGATCTCATCATCGAGTGCATTTTTGGCTAACTCTTGCTTCAGAACGGCAATAATCTCTTTCACACCTGCTTGCAGGGAGACATCATCTACGCTTATGAGTATATGACTGCGGTAGAATTTCATTGCTGACCTCCTAATTTTTCGATAATAGCTTCTACTTTCTCTTCGTTCAAATCACCATAAACATCTTCGTTTATCATCATCACAGGTGCATTACCGCAAACTCCGAGACAGGCGCATAGTTCGAGAGTAAACTTTTTATCGGGTGTGGTTTCACCTAATTTGATATTGAGCAATTCTCGTAGTTTTCTCAGAAGGTTCTCCGAGCCACGTAAGAAACATGGGGGAGATTCACACAATCTAATAATGTATTTTCCTCTCGGTTTTGTACTGAACATGGTGTAAAAAGTCATCACACCATAGATATGGTTGCTGGGAATACTCAGATATCTACTAACTTCCATCACGGCATCTTCCGGTATGTACTGTTCAGGATGATTATCCTGAATCTCATGTAGGATGTAGATTAGATTTTCTTTCTTTGGTTCGTATTTTTTCAATATTTCATCATACATAATTACTCCTTATTATTTTATGTATACAAAGATCTATAGTCTGAAGGTTCAGTTTTTTCTGAACGCAGTTCTTCGCTGATACCAGGCAATTTACTGATCGCATTGACAGGACAGACTTCCATACAAGTTCCGCATTTGACACATTCTTCCTGAATGATCTCATATTTCTCTTCTCTGCTTCCGGGGATACAAGATACCGGACATTTTCGTGAGCATAGTGAACAGCCGATACATTTATCTTTGTCTATGAGGAAATGCATCAAATCGAGGCAGACTTTAGTATTACAGCTCTTATCCTCGATATGAGATATATATTCATTTCTAAAATAGCGTATCGTACTTAATACGGGATTAGGAGCAGTTTGTCCCAATCCGCAAAGCGAGAGTGCTTTGATGCTGTTGCCCAAGCTCTCGAGTTCCTCTATATCACCCGGTTTGCCTTCACCGGAAGTTATACGCTCGAGCATCGAATACATCTGCTTCAAGCCTACTCTGCAAGGTGTACATTTACCGCATGATTCTTCCAATGAGAATTCCAGAAAGAACTTTGCCACATTTACCATGCAGTTGGCATCGTCCATAACGATGATACCACCGGAACCCATCATTGCACCTTTCTCTGTGAGGCTCTCATAATCGATGGAGGTGTCGAGATGGTCGGCAGTCAAGCAGCCTCCCGAAGGTCCTCCGAGCTGAACTGCCTTGAATTTCTTGCCGTCTACAATGCCACCACCGACATCAAAAATCAGCTCACGTAGGGTAATTCCCATGGGAACTTCGACCAGTCCGGTGTTTTTCACATCACCGGTTAGGGCAAACACTTTGGTGCCTTTACTGGCTTCTGTGCCCATCTTGGCGAACCAATCGGCACCTTTGAGGATAATGGTGCGCACATTTGCCAATGTTTCCACATTGTTTACCAAGGTCGGTTTCTGCCATACACCACTATCGGAAGGATAGGGTGGTTTGGCGTTGGGCTGTCCCCTTTCACCATGGATGGAAGCGATCAGGGCAGTTTCTTCACCACAGACGAAAGCGCCGGCGCCGGTTCTAACTTCGGCATCGAAAGAGAAATCTGTTCCAAAGATATTTTCACCGATTAGTCCGTATTCACATGCTTTTTCTATGGCATTCTTTATTCTTTTGATTGCGAGTGGGTATTCGGCTCTAATATAGAAGTACCCTTTATTCGCGCCGATACTGTAGGCTGCTATCATCATGCCTTCAAGCACGCGATGTGGGTCACCTTCCAATATAGAGCGATCCATAAATGCACCGGGATCACCTTCATCACCATTACAGATCACATATTTGGGAGAGCCGCTGGCTTTACGGGTGAACGCCCACTTAGTGGCGGTAGGAAAGCCTCCACCACCTCTACCGCGCAGACCTGATTCTTTTATTGTTTCTATAGTCTTTTGCGGATCCATTTCGGTCAAAACCTTCCCAAGTGCTTCATAACCACCTACTGCTATGTATTCTTCTATACTCTCCGGGTCGATATAGCCGCAATGTTCCAGGGCTACTTTGACCTGTTTCTGATAGAATGGTATATCTTTTTTGGTAGCGAAGATTCTCTCTTCCTCTTGTAGCATAAGACGCTTTAGCGGTCTGCCTTTGAGAAAGTGCTCTTCCACCAATTCTTCCAGATCATCTACCCCTACTGTTTTATAGAATACGCCTTCGGGATAGACCATCATCACCGGACCGTAGTCGCATGGTCCCATACAGCCAGTCTCGATGATATTGATCTCTGAGGTGATATCTTTCTGTTCGAAAAGCTCAAGTAGCTTTTTTTTAACTTTCAAAGCACCTGCAGAAACACATCCGGATCCGCAACAGAGCAGGATATCCGTACGTTTGAGTGTCATGTAGTTCTCCTTTAACTTTGAGTTGCTACCACATAATCGTTAACTACTTTGCCGTTAACTATGTGCTCAGCGATCACTTTTCTCGCTTTTTCAGGATTCATGTTACCGTAAGTTACGGTCGGTTTGCCTTCTTCGATTACATCGACTACCGGTTCCATAGAAGAGAGTCCCTTCTCACCGGTCTGAGTTACCAATACATCATCCAGGTTTCGTTTGGCAACTTCGTCTAATATGGCTTTCATAACCTCTCTGGCACCCATTGCGATACCGGAAGTACCCATACCGACCACGATTTTCACACGTGCTTTCTGATCGCGAGTTTTCATCTCAGATTGAGCTTTCTCACGAATTTTCCTCAGATCTTCTAATGTTTTCATTAGATTTCCTCCATTTTTGTTTTATTTATTCCTTCTTTTATCGTTTCGTTAAGATAATTGATAACATCAGGATAAGAGAGTGGAATATCACCCAGCTCTGCTTTGATCTCTGCGGTCGAGAGTTCATAAGTAAACTCTTTGTCATCAATCACCTTACGAGAGAGATTGATATGGAAATCAATCTCCGGATGTCCCAAAATCGAGCTCACTATCGTAGTAGCGATATCTCCCAGTGGCATTCTATCTACATGATCGAAGCGAAAGCGGGCAGTCAACTCTGTGCCGACATTCGGTTTGCTGATCATGGTAAAATCCCCGTCACACATTTGGGCGTGTTGTTCGAAAAGGGGGATACCGAGTCCAACCTTTTTCTTTCTGGCAGATTTCGAAGTATAGAATGGGCTTTGAGCTTTTTCCAAAGTCTCTTCGTCCATACCATCACCGTCATCTCGAACATGAATAGTAAGTATATTTTTCATGATTTCGACTTTGATTTCGATCCAGATATTGGCTGCATTTGCTCGGGCAGAATTTTCGATGATATCCAAAAGATGAAGTGAAATATCCTGCATTATACCTTCGCTCTGAGTTCATCGACTACCTTTTTTACCTTATCACGAGTATCTATTCTACCAAAGGTATCTTCTCCTACTACAAACACGGGTGCCAAAGAACAAGCGCCTACACATCTAACCGAAGTGAGAGTAAACAACCCATCTTTGCTAGTTTCACCAAGTTTGATGCCGAGTTCTTCTTCGAACATGGTGATCAATCTGGGAGCGCCTTTTACATAGCATGCTGTACCTGTGCAGACATTGATGATGTGTTTACCGCGCGGTTTTAAGGAAAAGAAATTGTAGAAAGTAACTACACCATATACTTTTCCGATCGGCAGATTCATTCTGGTGGAGATATGTTCCAATACATCCATCGGCAAGTAACCGAATATATCCTGAGCTTCGCGTAAGATTTCGATCAGAGGCTGCTGGAGCTGTTTCTTCCCATCGATAACACCATCCAACTGATCGTACAATGCACCTTTTCCTGTGCATGAAGCCTGAATCATTATTCCTCCTAATTTATCTTTTTTTTATTTTTCTTCCTTGCTTATTTTCGCATGCGAGGATGAGTTCTGCCAAAGTAGGAGCTTCGCAGAACACCTCTGTCACGCTCTTTCCAATATCTACTATATAATGAGCATCTGAACTATAAATTTCTGTAAAATTTTTGACATATGGGTATTTTGTCAATAAATCCTTTTTGTTAGATATAGCCGATAATTCTACAGCGGAAATACCCGAATTTTGCGGGATAAAACCGAGCTGGGCTATTACACTATAGGAGGCGGAATCTACATGAGCTGGAATCGGGAAACCGTCGTATCGGAAGATCTTTGTCAGCATGTCTTCGAATGACCATTTAGATGAATTTATCAATGCTCTGGTTTCAAAGCGGACGATATTTTCATTCTCATCTATCACTACTTGGTCGCCAAAATAATCCGGATCATTATCCAAAGGAAGAAGGGACTGATACAATTCTCTATCGAAATTGGTGATAGATTCGTAATCATGAAAAAGGGCGATGACATGGATCTCTTCGGAGGTTTGCACTTCCATACCGAATATATAATCTAGTCCGGCTCTCTGAGCACTTTTTTGATAGACAAGTGAGTTGGCGGCGGAATTATGATCGGTGATAGAAATCAAATCTAATCCCCTCTGTTTTGCCATATTCATAACAGCTTTGGGAGACATTTCCAAGCTGGCACAGGGAGATAGAACTGAGTGTATGTGCAAATCCGCTTTAAACCACTTCACACAGCAGAACCTGTATCAATGAAGCAGATTATAGATCTTACCGGCTACTTCAAAAGTTGGCAATGCGGTTGAGATCAGGCAAATGTTCTCTTCTTTTGCTTTTGTTATAACTGCCTCATCCGGAACGATATTTCTGGTAAATACAACTGCAGAGACACCGGTTAGCGCAGCTACAGCCACCACATTGAGATGGCGCATTATGGTTATCCAAACATCTCCTTCCCGTGCATTGCCCATCACATCACTCAAAAGATCGGATACATATCCGTTTTTTATTTTCATGCTACCGAGATCTCGATTGTCTGTTAATAACTTGCCATCTATAGCTTCAATACATTGTTGTACTGTTAATTCCATATATCCCTCTATTTTTTTTGTTTTTCTCTAAGTAAAACAACACAATCAGCAATAGTTGCTTTACCGTCCACGATATCTTCTGCCAATACTTCGCAAGAAGGTGAACCGCAGGCAGAACAATCCAAACCGGGCAACTTTTGGCTGATGAGCTGAATCTGTTTCATTTTTTGGATCGCACTTTTTATCGTATCGTCCAGATGCATGATCGAACGAGGTTCGAGTGGTTTTACATCAAATTTTCCTTTTAGGAACATATCATAGAAGTATTTATCTTTGAAATTTTTATGTTTTGCAGTACGAAGTAATCTTTTGATCCGACTGCTTGCGATAAAAGGGTTTTCTACATTCAATACACCACCGACACACCCATTGATACAGCTATGCATTACTACGAAATCGTAATGGTCGAGCTGGTGATTCTCCATCTTATGCAAGATTTTGATCACATTGTTGATGCCACTGACAGCTAAGGTGCGAATGTTGCCATCATCAATCTCATCAGCTTGAGAACCGGAAATAGCCCAACTCAGACCTCCCGGATAGATCTCTATCTCTCTATCCGATTCGCTTGCCTCTTTCATTTTGCACATTGCTTGCTGATAGATCTCTTGGATGGAAATGGCACCATCCTGAGCATTTTTGTAGGTACCTTCGGGCTGATGGACAGCAGTCACCTGCGCCGGGCAGGGAACGATCATAAAAATTCCTACCTCATCCTCAGAGAGGTTCTTTTCTCTACAGATCTTATCTTTGAAGTAGAGGGCAAGCACACTCATAGGTGCTTCAATATGTAGAATGTTGGGAAGTAAGGAACTAAAGCGTACTTGGATCAATCTTACGATTGCGGGGCAATGACTGGATATGATTGGACGTGTATCTTTATGTTCATTGATATAGTCTCTGATCATACGGCTCATCATTTCAGTTACCATTGCCTCGGAAGCTACATCATCGAAGCCTAGTTCAAAGAGCGCGCGTTTTGCAGTTGGATAGTCTATGTTTTCAGCAAACTGTCCGGCATAAGTAGTAGAGATGATAGCCATTTTAAATTTGAATTTCTTTATTGAGTCCAGATTATCGGCTGTAGTTCGCAAAGCTTTATAGGGACAGGTAGTCACGCATTTACCGCAATCTATGCACCGGCGACTGTCAAGCTGTACCTTACCGTTTCGAACGCGTAATGCTTGAGTAGGACAGACTCGCACACAACGGGTACATCCTGTGCAGTTTTCCCAAACAATTTTTATGGCATGGAAAAATTCATTTTTCATAAAGCTACTCGAAATAAATTAAAATTTCCACAAAAGTCTGTCCCCCTTCTTCAGATTCGATATGAAGGACGTCTGCGTTTTTTTTGATATTTGGCAATCCCAAACCGGCTCCGAATCCCATTTCTCTTACTAATTCAGTCGCAGTAGAATAACCGGGGATCATAGCTTGTTCGATATCTTTCATTCCCGGACCATGATCCAGAAATTCGATATGGATCAATTCGGCATAGATATTACCGCTGATATCTCCACCTTTGGCATGAGCTGTCATGTTTATCTCCGCTTCATAAGCAGCGATGGCAACTCTCCTGAGCACTTCGGGGGCAACTCCCAATCTCTTTAGTGAAAGTTTAATATCACCCGAGGCATTGCCGGCATTGACAAAGTCATGCTCTCCCAAAGAGTATTCTTTTATCAATTCGGGTTCCGGTTTTTTATCGAAAAAGCTGTTGGTACGCTCTTCGTACCCCTCCCGGATGTACCAATATTCCGGCATACTAAATTTTACAGCTTCGCAAACCGGCATTATAAAGGATACCGCTTGTTTTGTACATGGTATATTTGGTCGAGAGTAAAGGTAGATCACGCTCTTTTGCCATATCTATGACATCTTTTGGTGGGATCTTTCCCCTGACGAACACAATACCGAAGAGATCGATCATATCAGCCAATCGGATTATCTGGGGATTGGTAAGACCGGTGAGCAGAAGTGTAGGCTCTTTGGTTAGATGCAAAATATCACTGATCAGATCCGAACCGAAAGCACTCGAAACCTCCGTCTCCAGATCTGCCTCTTCTGTAAGTAATTCACCGTCCAATAGTTCCAGAACTTGTTTTAATTTCATATCCTCTAATCCTTTTTTCACCCTATTTCTTTATTTTCGAGTGCAAATTGCGTACATCAAACTCTATGGTCAAGTAAAATCTCTGAAGCCTCTTCAGGTAAGGTTTGACGCTTATGGTAAGAATTGTAATTACATTGTGTTTATCGTTGATAATTAGCTATAATCTTGAATTTGGATTAGAAAAATTTTGGGTTGACAGTTTTGCGGATAATCTCATAAAATAAAAAAAGAAGTTTCGGAGGTTGAAATGAGAGTGAGGATTGAAAATGTTAACTATCAAATGCGCCAAGTGTAAAGAAAAAATCTTCAAATACAAAAAATATGGTAGTGGAGAAGTTTTACGTTGTTACAAAAGTAGGATCAGCCATGATCAATCGCTCAAAGCGGAAGGTCAGCTCAAATGCAAATGTGGCAATCTGATCGGGATAGATCTGGGTAGCTATTATAAAATGCGTAAACCTGCTTTCGTATATTCCGGTACGAAAATTACCTGACTTCTTTGCATTTACAGTCAATTTAAGCATGGCAAAACAATAAATCAATTGACATAATAATCATAAAATGTGAATTTTATCACATGTGTTATATTAGAAATATTTATAAGGGAGGGGTTAGAGATGAAATTGCAATCTAAATTCATAGAAGTTGCTAAAAAAATGGGTAATAAGATCGCCGTATATGATCAGGCGACAGAAAAGGATCTGAGTTATGACCGGATGCTGATAGCTTCGATCATGTTGTCCAAAAGATTTGCTGATACCGAAAGTGATTATGTGGGGGTGATGGTGCCAACTTCACTGGGTTGTATGCTCTCTATTTTGGGAGTATTGATGGCAGGCAAGATACCGGTGATGATAAATTATGCTACCGGAGCTCATGATAATGCTATATATGCTCAGGAGAAATGCGTTTTTAGAACTATAATTACCAGCAAAAAACTATTGGCTAAATTAAATATCGAACCGGTAGATGGGATGATTTATCTGGAAGATATTATGGCGTCCGTAACAAAATTGGAGAAAATAAAGGCAGCGATCACTTCTAAAAAAAGTGCTGCATCTTTGATGAAAAAATTTGGCAAAGGTAAGGATGATGACACTTGTGTGATTTTGTTCACCAGTGGAAGCGAGAAAGAACCCAAAGCTGTGCAGCTGTCTCATAAAAATATTTTTCATAATCTCAATAATATCCCATACGAACTATCTTCCGATGACATTTTCTTAGCCAATCTACCATTATTCCATGTTTTTGGGCTTACGGTGGTATTCTGGCTTCCTATTAGTTTAGGGTGCTCTATCGTTGCTTATCCCAATCCACTGGATTACAAAGCTATTTGTAAGTTGGTAAGGGATTATAAGATCACTTTGATGGTGGGAACACCTTCATTTTTCTATGGCTATCTAAAGAGATCTGAACCGGGAGATTTCGCTTCAATCCGATATGCAGTTGCCGGTGCCGATAAATTGATGCCACATCTGTATGAAGGATTCAAAAAACGGCATAATATTGAGCTTTACGAAGGTTATGGAACTACAGAAACAAGTCCGGTAATTGCGGTTAATTCGCCAGAATTTAACAGACCGGGTAGTGTTGGTAAACCGATGAACGGCGTAAGTGTCCGGATTGTCGATTTGGATACTGAGGAAGATTTGCCAGCGAACAAAGTCGGTAAGATCTTGGTTAAAGGTGATCTGGTAATGAAGGGTTATCTTGGCGATATAGAGGAGACCTCGCTAAGGATCCATAAAGGTTGGTACGATACTGGCGATATGGGTAGATTGGATGAGGATGGATATCTATGGCACTGCGGTCGTTTGAAAAGATTTGTCAAAATCGGTGGTGAGATGATCTCGTTGGTAAAAGTGGAAGATATGCTGGAGAAGTACCTACCCAGTGATACTATCTGTTGTGTGGTAGATGTCCCCAATCCTTCTAAAGGAGCAGATATTGTGGCAGCTGTTACCACAGGGGAGATAGATAAGAGAAAGATTCTCAGACAGATGGCAAAAGATCTACCTTCTATAGCGATACCAAAGGAATTTCATGTTATCGAAGATATTCCGATGATGTCCAGTGGTAAGGTGAATTTTCGCGAAGTCGAAAAGATCTGTAGAACAAAGTATTCCAGAAAGCATTAGAAAAATAGCGATAGTTTCATAGAAGTAGGTGAGAGTAGGAACTGGATTTGATCTGAAGTGTGAGCTCTGCAGATCAAATAGCTGATACTGCTGCCCATCAAAGCACCTACGATGACATCTGAGAGGAAATGCTCACCGGAGTTTATGCGAAGCACACCGGCAGTGACAGCTCCACCATATAGCAAAGCAGCAAGTTGCCAGTTGCTTCTCTGGGTTTGATAGTAGTAATAATAAGCATAAGTAGCAGAAGCGAAAGATATGGATGTATGATGTGAATAGAAGCTGTGTTTGGCTCTACGCTTATATTTGAGATCTTCAGGAGTATCATCATAATATAGATATGGTCTGGATCTTTTACTCAAAGTTTTCGTCCATTGAGCTACCGCTGATTGTGTCATCAAAATCGTGCTGAAGACTCTCATGTTATCCCAAAACTCATAATCGTCATAACTAATGGCAATAGCAGAAGCCACCAGTCCGCCAGTTACATATTTGCTCCATTTTTCGTTTTCTGATGAATATGGTCGCAGCAAATGTCTATCCAAGTTCCAGATTTTATCTCTATCTAATTCCTGAAGAAAATCTGAATCCGGGAGGGTGGTATATTTATTGTCGTATTGTTCAGCAGCATATTGGGCTATGCCCGCTGCAGTGAAATAGAGCAGGAAACGAGTGGGATTCATATTAAAAGTTTGACTGTAAGCAGTTCCTGCTGATGTTAGAAGAATAAGTAGAATAAATTTTTTCATAAAAAAAAGAGATGCCACTCAGGGCATCTCTCTGATTATCTTCTAAGCTAAAGTAGCCACCATTACAGCTTTTATAGTGTGCATTCTATTTTCTGCTTCATAGAATACAACCGAAGCATCACTTTCAAAAACTTCGTCGCTAACTTCCATCTCTTTGATTCCGAATTTGTTGTAGATATCCATACCGACTTTGGTGTCTGTATTATGGAACGAGGGGAGACAGTGCATAAAAATAGTGTTTGGATTAGCGGTTTTGCTCATCAGCTTTTTGTTTACCTGATAAGGTTTGAGCATTTTAATACGTTCTTCCCATACTGATTCGGCTTCTCCCATGGAGACCCAGACATCAGTATAGAGCACATCAGCATTCTTTACACCTGCATCAACATCATCGGTAATAGTTATCTTGCCGCCGGTTGTTTTGGCGATTTCTTGGCAGTTTTTCACCAATTCTGCATCCGGATAAAGTTTTTTGGGAGCGACGATTCTATAATCCATGCCCAACTTTGCAGCTCCTATCATGAGCGAATTAGCCATATTGTTACGTCCATCGCCAATATAGACAAACACCATTTTATCATATGGTTTATCCAAATGCTCTTTGGCAGTGAGAAAATCAGCCAAAACTTGGGTGGGATGATATTCGTTTGTTAACCCGTTCCATACAGGTACTCCGGCATATTCAGCCAATTCTTCCACAATCTCCTGCCCGAAACCACGATATTCGATACCATCGTACATTCTGCCCAATACCCTGGCGGTATCTTTCATGGTCTCCTTATTTCCGATCTGACTGCCGGTTGGTCCCAGATAACTTACATGCGCGCCCTGATCATAAGCAGCTACTTCGAAAGCACAACGAGTACGAGTAGATGATTTCTCAAATATGAGAGCAATATTCTTACCTTTCAGCAATTGCTGTTCTGTTCCGGCATATTTAGCTCTTTTTAGATCCTCGGATAGTTTAAGTAAAAACTTGATCTCAGCCGGTGTAAAATCCAAGAGTTTCACGAAATTTCTGTTTTTTAAATTAAAACCCATAATATGCTCCTTCTTTATTTTTTTTATTCAATTTTTAAAATTCCCTTTTTTGAGCAAGGAATTTCTCTATTTTCCGGTACAAGTCTGGCATTATTTATGGTAATCGCGGCATTATCCTCGTACCTCTTCCACCACGTCCGGGTGAATTATCATAAACTTGGAGGATATGGTATACAACTCCGATAGATATGCGATCCATCTCACCATGAAAATAATCGTGGATCAAATTGATGTATTCAACAATCTCTCGTTCATAATCGGAAAGGTAAGGATCATTCGGATGCATCATCTGGACTATGCAGCGAAGTTTATATGATTCAGGTAGATCCAGAAATACGATAGAAACGCCGGGATCAGCCATCTGATTGAGAAAAGATTGAGTTTCAAAATCAGGATGAGTGTATAATTCCAATGAGGTCTGTTTGCTTAAATCGAATATCTCCGTACCTCGCTCATATAAGGACTCCAGCACTTCGATCTTTTCCATTATACTACTGTCCCAAGTTTCTAACAATAAATCACGAACTTCTGACATTTTCTCCGGTTTGGGAAGCCAGCCCATGCCTTTGACTGCATTGTTGATGCTGAAAGCAGAATCCTTACGCTTATTGCCATGCGTGGCAATCATACCATTGTGCGGACCGGATAGAGTGGGCATACCTCGCTCTCCAGTTTGAATCATAGTTTTTATTTCGTCCAATTGCTGCAAACGCGCATTAAAATTCCAATCCCAAAACTCTTTGGGAACTTCCACTACTTCAAATTCCTGCCATTGTTCTTCTACTCTTGCTCGGATTAGGTTATAGGTATGTAATTCGGAGACATCCAAGTTGTCTTGATGAAAATAGTATGTATCACTTTCCAATTCTTCATTTTCTTCTACCTGAAGCCAGTAATTATTGTCTAATCCTTCATCCGGCCCCATCCTTACAACTACCAAGATTAAAAACAAAACTACTAAAATTGCGATTACGATAATTCCGCCCAATCTCATTTTTCCCCCCCTATTATTTTTTAGATGATTACAATTTATATAGATGGGAGAATTGTCAATTCAATAATCATAAAAAAATGGGTAGTTGAAGTAACCAACTACCCATCATAATCTTAAGCTTACTTCAACAACATTATCTTTTGCATAGATCTAGTGGTAGCAGCATCGAGTGTTATCAGGTAGATTCCGCTCGAAACTGATCGACCACGCTGATCCATTCCGTTCCAAACTACATTATGTTCTGCTGTAACGGTTTTATTGTCTATCAGAGTTCGAACTAATTGTCCTCGAACATTATAGATCTTCAGTGAAATGGGTTTACTATGATCTTGTTCACCGAGAGAAAGTGCGATGTTAGTTTCCGGATTGAAAGGGTTAGGGTAAGCTTTTATAGAGGATGTGGTTTGCACCGAGATCACTTCATCATCAGCTGATACGGAATGATCGAAGCCTAAGCCGCCATAAGCGCCCATATCATTTATAATAGTACCCATAGCAGGCCAAAGAGCATAGCCGGGGTTCTCCGGATCTTCAATGTCATTATATTCCGGGTCGGGATTTCCTGCATCAATACAAGGTGAATCCTCTTGTAGATACCACAGAGCAGAGGTGCCATCATATTCCGAGCCGGAACCACCGGAAGGTGAAGAAAATAGAGGATCACTATCTATATTACCAGTTCCCTCATATCCACCCGATACCAATGAATAGGTGATATCAATATTACTGCCGACCTCGGTGATAACTTCACCATCATGTTGCAGAATTGAGTTCATGATTGTTGCATTTGCCTGAAATACAAAGATAAGAGAGTTATCGGAAGAATTATTGGCAATCGTATTGTTGATGACAAGCGGATTAGAATCTGTTCGAATAATCATAGCTCCTGCCAAGTTGCCATCGTTGTTTACAATAATATTATTGGAAATAATTGGCGAAGAATTTATTAGATTAATCGGACCGGAAGATTGTGTGCTGGAATTGTTGCTAACAATATTGTTATGTAGAGTGACTTCATCAGAATGTGAAATCTCAAAAGCTCCCCCGGTTCCCAATGAACTGTTGTTGTAAAACACCGACTGTTCGACATTTACTCTTGAGTTTGATATTTCCAATGCTCCGCGGTAACTATCGGTAAATCGGCAATTGATAATTTGGTTATCATTATCCGAGCTAAGTATTTTCATGCCCTGCCAACCGTTATCCGAACGGAAGATGATTTGTTCACCTTCTGATGCATCAGCGATAATTGTGCCATGTATAGTAAATACACTACCGTCGTTAATGACGATCTCTACTCCCGGATGAATGATAAGGGATTTATCCTGATTTACCCATAAGTCTGAAGTTACGGTATAAGGAGAGTATTGTAAACGCCATTCGCCGGCTACATTACCGCTAATATCTGAAGTATCGTGTACATTAATATAACTCTCTTCTGTCATTTCATAAACATCATTAGCTATCCCAATGCGCATGGTGACATCATAAGAGCCTATATCTTCATATAAATAGGTGGGATGAATCTCTTCACTGTCGATGTTGCCGTCACCGTTTAGATCCCATTCAATCCAGTCAATATCTCCCAATGGGAAGCTGGTATTGGTAAATTGCACTTCCAGAGCAGGAGGTCCTGAATTGATGTCGGTTGTAAACAGTGGCACAAAACCGAATTCCACGGTAAAATCTATAGTATCCTCAGCATAACCGATCTCATGTATAAATAACCCGCCATCCTGTCCATTGGATAGAAAGGGCCAAGGATCTGTCTCTGAGTTTATTACGGTTCGACCAACATTAGCAGAGAAATGAGCACTGTTTACTGCACCATTATTAGTCAGAGAACCACCTGGTCGGTAAATATATACTTCATCCGGTGGTCCTTGTGCATTTCCATTACCTGCAGCAGGATTGATTCGATATACCAGCAAGCCGGAACCCGGCAGATTGGATTCATAATATCCCGTCTGTTTTCGATATTCAACCACATAATACTCAACGGCAGAATTCATCGATGCTATTTTGTAGACATTATTCTCTGATGAGGTGAGAGGATCCAGTGTATATGTGCCTGACGATGTGATCTCCGGGATAGATTCTATCCAATTGCCATTGGCATATTTCCACTTCATATGTGCACCCATATGTACAAATCCGCTAGCCATCAAATCCCAAGGACCTACGGGAACAAAATCATTGTTGTAGCGATACAAATCCGGTGCTCCTAAAGTGTGGAACATCTCATGGCTAAGGGTAGATTCGTTTGATTGATTCTCCGGCTGGAAAGTATAGTCCCATACCTGTTTGTCATGAATAAAGACATCGAATGTATAGAGTACCCATCGATGTGCCCACAATAGATCTGCCCACGCTCCGCTGTTTCCGCGAATAATAAAACTTACATTATCCACATAACCATCACCATCTGCATCGATAACAAGATCAGTCGGAACTTCAGGTTCTATATGGTAGATTGCATTCATCAGCAAAGTATGCTCACGAATGCGTCTCTCTTCTGAAGTAGAATAGCCATTGGGATTATTTACAGCATGATATGGTTGATAATAACTACGCGGATGTGAATCTTGGTAAGATAGATTGGTAGTGGGTGGACAGATAGGAAAGTGATGACTTTCGATATTTAAGTTCTCATAAGATACTTCATGAAAATAGTGTTGCAGAGTAATACTATCCATACCATTAAATTTGGCATCATAGTGATTTCGAGTAAGGGTAAATTCACTATCATCGCTAAAACGGATATAGACAACCAGATTATTCATCTCTCCGGTATGAGGAGCGCGAATGTCTCTTTGATGCATTGGAGCTAAAAATTCATCTTTACGCCGTTGATATTCTTCCGTAGAGATCATAGCGCGAGGTTCTATCCCTACACTTTCGGGGTCAACGCTGTTTACTCTATACTGAGTGGGATACACCAGCCCATCCCGTGTTTCTCCATAATAATAGTAGCCGTCTTCACCAGCGATAATGGTGAAATCATTCTCGTCATGAAGCCGATTGAAAAATTCATCGCCCGATGCATAACAATCAAACTGAGTTCCGTCCGGATCAGTTATAGTCATGGGAATGTCTTCCAAATAAGCTCCGTATAATGGTATCGTTAGTGCAATGTATGCAACCAACAAGATAGTAAATCTAATAATTCGCATAATATACTCCCCTTTTCTTTTAGCTAATGTTATAGTGATGCATTTATCGTTCCAACTGATTTAGTCAATACTTTTTTTCAAAAAAACACTCAGCATCTCTATGACAAACATAGGATGCTGAGTGCAGGAGGCTATGATGAAGCCTTATTTGAGCAAGAGCATTTTTTGGGATGAGAATGTAGAGTTAGTTTTCAGATTAGCAAAATAAATACCTGAAGCTACATTTTGTCCCAAATTATCTTTTCCATCCCAACTGACAGTCATAGAAGTGCTATTTGGGATAGATTTGTTTATCAGAGTTCGAACTAGTTGCCCTTTTATATTGTAAACATGCAATGATATAGGAGAGTTAGCATCTTGATCCGTTATAGAGAGTGCTATGGTTGTATTTGGATTGAACGGATTTGGATAGACGCTGATTTTATTATGAGATACGGGTATTACAATGTTATCATCAGCGGAAGTAAGATCGACAAACCCATCACCACCGAATGCGCCCATATCATTTATTATCGTACCCATAGCGGGCCAGAGAGCATTGCCCGGATCATTCGGATCTTCTATATCATTATAGATAGGATCGGGATTACCGGCATCAATACAAGGTGAATCCTCCAACAGATACCAGAGTGCTTCCATACCATCAAAGTCCGCACCATCACCTTCGCTAGGTGATTCGAACATTGGATCTCCCTCGATATTACCTTCTCCATCAAATCCACCACTTACCAGCGAATATGTGATAGTAGGCTCTCCACCGGCATTGAAAAGCAGCTCGCCACTTTCATACAGAATCGAGTTCATAATGGTAGGATTAGAATTGAATACAAACATCATAAAACCACTATCTCCGTGAAGATTGTTGGCAATGGTATTGTTAATAAGAGTTGCATCAGAGCCGTTTTTGAATATCAAAGCTCCGTAAGAACCGCTGTTGTTGACGATGATATTGTTGCTGATAAGCGGGCTTGATGCTGCACATTCTATACCTCCGGTAGAGTAGTTGCTGGTATTGTTAGCGATGAAGTTTCTCTTGATGATCACATCATCAGAAGAAGACAGATCTATCACGCCGTCTGCATTACTATGATTAGCGAATATCTTATTGCCGATGATCTCCACTTGAGAGCCATTATCGATGATAATTGCGGATTGATTTGCATTACTGATCTCACAATTATTCAAGACATTCAGATGATCGGGATTATTGAATTTGATCCCTTTCCAATTTGTGTCACTTGTGAATACTATCGGTTCGGCATCTTCGGCATTTGCGATCAGATTGCCAATAACTTCGATACGACTATTGGTAACGTTGACTTCTACACCGGGCAGGATCTGCAACAAATTATCCGCTTTGATGCTGGCATCTGCCGTAATATAATAGGGGCTATGATCGCTATCCCAAATACCCGAGAGTGGCCCGCTAATGTTTGAGGCATCAGTAACGGTGATGTAATTTTCATAAGTCGCTTCTGCGTATTCTTCACCATCAAAGATCCTGAGAGTGACATCGTAATTGCCTATCTCGGTATAAGTATAAGTCGGATTTTGGGAGGTACTATCGAAACTACCGTCTCCATTGAGATCCCACTCCCATGATTCGATCCCACCTATGGGAAGAGATTGATCTTCAAAATGAACGACCAGTGATGGGGGTCCTGTGGTTACATTAGAAGTAAAAAGCGGTGTCAGCCCGGTGAATTCTGAGCTTCCAGCTTGATGTATTTGCTTATTACCATCGAATGTCTGTACTATTATCACACCGGTCATTTTTTCCAACTCCCAGTCCGGATCGATTGTGAAAGCATGATTGAATACTCCGCTCTCTCCTTGAGATGAGAGGGGGAAATCCTCCTGAGCATAATGAGTGACAGAAGCGAAATAATCCGGTGTTTGCTGGGGAGTGAAATCATAAGTTACGATGTAAATAATTTTATTATTGGAAGTTGTGATATCGCCTACCAATTCGAGATCGGATTGAACGACTAAATCACCCTGTCCATCGAAGAAAAGTGACATTTGCATTTCTACAGGGCTATCCCATGCCGATACGGTATTGTATCTTGCCACATAGCTATTGTAAACGCCGGTTCCACCACCAACTACGTTAAGGCTGCCACCCCACTGAGCATGAGGTATGCCACTGACTCCATATAATCCGCCACGTCCACCATAATTCGGACTCGGATTCGGACCGTCTCCTTGCCAGATCAACGGTATGAAATACGGGAACTGATCGGGATCTTGATGCATTTGATTCAACGCAGACCGCGCTGAAGGGCAATATCCGCACCACGTTTGAGTGAAGACTTCCCCCACGACATACATCTGCGTCGCCATAGCAAATGTAGCCACCAAGAGAAGTCCTAGTAATAATAAATACTTTAGCATAGGCTTCTGACCCTCCTTTTTGGTTCTCCTTATTTTATTAAGAGCATCTTTTTGCTCATAATATGATCATTATATGACAATTTATAAAGGTAAACGCCACTCGATACAATTTCATCCCGGTGGTCTCTACCATCCCAAACTACACTTCCCTCATTATTTGTTATCGGTATATTGTTGAATCTTTTGATAAATCTACCGTTGATAGAATAAATCTCTAAGTTTACTTCATCGGAAATCTCCGGTATTTGGAAACTGATAGTAGTTTGAGGGTTGAATGGATTGGGAAAATTCTGATGCAAGATAGCTTGGCTTTTTACCACGGGCTCATCAGAGCTAACCTCTTCGGCATGGTAAGTAAAATGTACATAGTATACTGAATCTGAATTTGCTGAAGTGATTTGGAATTTGAAATAGGCAGTACCTTCTGAGTTTGGCATAACGGTTGCTCCGAAAAATTCGTATTCACCTTCTCCCAGAGAAAACTCATGCGGTCCTATATAACAATTATTCTGATCGCAATAGGTAATCGTCCAACCTTCCGGTGAATTTTCTACGATTAGTTCGATGGTATAATCATCTTCCAGTCCAAAGTTGATCAGGGCGAAATAATCCGTCTCATACATGCCGGTACTCGGTCCGGTAATTACTTGTGAAAATGGTACCATCGGGCGAAGCTTATAATCCGGGGTCGGATATGTAGAGATCGCTTGAACGATTACATAATCATGCTGTTGAACAAATGCTACCATGTTCAGATTGGCATTTACCCACGCGGCATCCAAATCGAAACTGTCAGAAAAATCCAGGGTAGTATTCTGTCCTGAGATATTGAATGAGTCGCTAACTACTCTTCTTACTGCTTTGGTATGAAGAGTGGTGAGATCGTCTTCCACAAGTACAAATCGTATAGATGCGTCATCAATGTGAACATCAGGTGAAAGCATGGTTACATCCACGCTAAAATCTCCACTGTCTTGATCGAAAGATGAGATCTCCATCTTCAATGGTGATACTTTAGTTATGAGTGTATCAACGGCTGCCAAATAAGGTCCGCCGGAGACGATCTCCGGACCGGCGCCTACCACTTCCGAAATACCGTTAAAAATTGCATGTGGAGTAGATTCCACTCCATAATAATCGAATACTTCCTGTATCTCAGGAGAACCGTATAGTCCCCAATGAGAGTAATAGCGGATACTAATAAACTCGGTATAATCCAAGCGAGAATGAACTACAGCCAGACCGGCGTAGCTATCGGGACAGGGCCCGCATCCTGCTGTGGTAAATAGCTCTCCCAATACCGTGCGCGGATAGCCGGTAAGATCGGCAAACAATACCTGCGCAACAAATAGAAGGAGTAGCAATATCATGATCTTTCTCAACATATTTGCTCCTAATAATCTTTTTCATAATTAAAACACCGTCATTACATTCAACCGTAACCCTTCGAACGGTTCTTGATATCTGCATACACCTTGGCGACATACTTTGCCGCCTCTTTCTTGTCCTGCAAATAATCTAATCTGGGTATTTGTGTAAATATAGCGGCTCAGCTCTACACCAAGCCATAATTTATTATCAAAAAACGTATCAAAATCCTCATAGGGATAGGAGAGGATTAGTGTGACAGCTAATTCATCGAACTCAATGTCAGTTTGGAATGTGGGTTGGAAAATTCTGGTAAGCTCCTGGCTCTTCTTGTTCTCTTTGACCTCATGATCGAGATATAAATGGATAGGCTTGTCATCAATAATAAAATCTACTGAAACGGCTGGAGTTAGGATCTTTTCCCAACGATTGATCTCTTTTTCCAGTCTTTCGAAATGGGTATATTCGGTGTTGATCGTGTAATCCCGATGCATGAATCTATAGTTCAGATATAGATCGTTTTGGCGGATAGAGAAATCATTGTTCCAACCTTCTGCATAGCTGAGCTTGTATTGAGATCTAAAACCGGGGTTATATTGAACTGAAGCCATTACACCTTCATCATCATATCCGGGGATTACAGCTTCGGAAAGTGGCTCTTCCGTGTTATTAACCATAGGAAGATCGTTTAACCTGAGATCGAAACGGTTGTAGTTCTTATAAGCACCGGAGATAGTAAAGTCAGAAATATACAAATTTAGATCAGCATAAATAGCATGTCCTTCTCGCGGTGTAAACTCTGCATTATCTTCGTCTATAATGGCGTACTCGGCATGAAGATCGGCAAAATTCGGCAACGAATAGGATAGCCTGCCGCCATAGAGATTAAGTTGGTTATATCGGCTGGTGAGGATATGACTATGTCTGTATGAGATCGCTGAAGCTGCTACTGATAATCTGCCCCACAAAGTACGCTCGATATCTACACCGTAGGCAATATCCGATCTATCCTCTCGGTTTTCGTTTGGTAAAGCAGCATATAGTGCTTTCATATGCCAGTTGCGTTCATTTATTCTGATAACACCACCGGTAAGTCTGGTATCATGATCTATCTCTCTGTCGTAGTATGAACTGAACATCATGCCTGAGCCAAAAGTCTCCTCAAACATACCGCCAGTGATATTCAATGCCCCCATAGAATAGGACAGATACCTCTCATCCCATCTATAAGAGAGATCGCTTGCATCCAAATGTTCGATACCCGTATAAGGGTCATATTTGGGAAGTTCAGCAATAAAGGTGTTACCGAAAGTGAGATTTCTATAATTCATCGTAAAAGAGAAGCGATTTTCAAAATAGTGATTCAGACTATCCGGCGCATATTTATATGTATATTGGATGTCGTTGGTGCCGTAAAATGTTACTTCTCCGGACAAATTTAAGAAAAACAGAAGCACGATCAATAAGCAAAAATATCTCATTCGGATTCTCCATTATTCAACAAAGCTCTGATCTTAGCTACTAGCGCTTCTTCGTCTCCCTGTCTGTAACCGGAATGGTCATAGACTATTCTGCCTTCTCTATCGATGAGAAAAGTGTGGGGGACAGTGCGTACATTATACTGCCGCTGTACTTCTCCGTTAGGATCGAGTAAAGTAATGAAATCATAGTTTTGGGAACGAATCACCCGTCTGACATCACTGTGATTTCGCGGTCTGTCGATAGAGATAGTTACCAACAATAATTCTTCGATAAATAGCTCTTGGATCTCGTGCAGTTTTGGTAAATAGCGCATACATGGTGAGCACCAAGTAGCCCAGAAATCAATCAGGACAAGCTTGTCGCCCAGATTCTCTTCCAAATTGAATAAGGCTCCATCTAAATCTCGCAAACTGAAATCGGGAGCTAAAGATTCAGCTGAGACAACAATACTAAAGATAAGGATAAGTCCAATCATAATATACCGCATAATTTATCTCCTGTTTGGTAATTCTTCTTCTATTGCATTATATACTTTGCAAGTTTCGGGATCATAGATCTCTTCCATAGTCTGTAGCCACAGGTAAAGTTTCACATTATCCGGGTAAGATTCCGGTAGTGTGAGGATAAACTGTTGAGCACCGGTTAAATCGGGAATAGTAACCGGAGTTTTATCATGAGCGATCACGACTTGTTTACATGCATCGCCGGCATAATTTGTATATTCGGTAACTGTCTGTACCAAAGCATAGCGGAGGTAGAGATTCTCTTTGGATAACGTTTGGTCCAATTCGATATCTATAGAACCGTTTAGTTGATTATCAACGATCGTCCCATCGAAACCGGATAAGAAAACAAGGGCAGGTTGATCGGTGAATTGATTGATAGCACTCTGATAGAGCGCTGTCGTATTGTTCCCATCCTGAGTCAAGCTTAGCTGTCCTTGAATGATAGCACGTGGCATGGAGGTGATATTGTAGTAATTTAGGATCTCACCGTTGCCGGGTACTTCCAGCGGATCTTGGTAATGATATTCGATGTAATGAAATTGATTGCCCAGCACGGTCTTTAGCTCATCTAATGCAGATTCCACATAGGGGCAAGAAGGGCACCAGGTAGCTGTCGCCAGTTCTACCAATACAACTTGATTATCGTTATCCATGAGCTGATCTCCATAAAAGAGGTAACTGTCATTATCCGGTATGAGATAATCGTTAACAGTGGAATCTATAATAACGCTCTGAGCTTGCATCACAGTTAACTGCCAGTCTATTTTGGGAAAGTCCTGATAGTTTAATAACTCTGTAGTTATTTGGAGATCGTCATTTTCTAAAAGGTCTGTGTAAAAATTTTGTACACTATTGTAATCATCGTTTCCATTGAGATACTCCGGGTGATAATAAGCCATGACATTTTCCACCTCCTGAGTTTGCAAAGCAGTAGTAAAAGCGGAGAAGAAAACTTCGATCTCATGCTCTGCGGGAGGCTCGAAAGTGTTATCGAATCTATTGCATGCGAAAAGTGTTATTATTAGCAAAATCAGTAATATGTATCTCATCGGTTTTCTCCTTCAGGTATCAGTTTTAAGGTCTCATATATCATTTGTTTTGTGATGATTTCAGGTAGGATAACCGGTTCATTTTCCCCGGGTATGTACAGAATATATAAAGGAACACCGGCTCGTCCGAATCTTTGTAACCAACTATCGATGATTGGGTTTCTGCGAGTATTATCAGCGACAAGCAATTGCACGTTGTTTTCTCGGAAAGCGGATTCTATTTCTTCCGTATGGAGTACGAGAGCGTGGTTTGTTTTGCATGTCGTGCACCATTCTGCTGTAAAGTCTATGAAGACTGGTAGGTTTTGAGAGCGCAGTTCTGCTACCAATTCGGGAGAAAATTCCTGCCAGCTTGATCGAGCAGAATATTCCGAACCTTGTTCACTAAACTCGGCACTATTGAAACTCAACAGATGAAAAGCAGGTAAGATAGCGATAACGAGGGCAATGATGACGAATGTCCATTGTTTTCTTCTGGGGTATATCGGTTTCACATATTTACCATATAACCAAGCGGCAATGCTTAGTATAGATAAATAAAGCAACACATTCAATATGCCCATACCACCGACAAGAAAGTATAAAGTTCGCAAGAGATAGATCGTGGTAAACACCAGTAAGAATCCCATTGCTTGGCGGAATGTATTCATCCATTCTCCCGGTTTGGGCAAAGCTTGGATGATTTTGGGATTAAAACCTAAAATAACGAAAGGCAGAGCCATTCCGAACCCGATCAGTATAAAGATACCCAAGATCATCAGTGGCGGTTGGGTAAAGGCAAATCCCAAAGCTGCTCCTAGCAGAGGCGCTGTGCAGGGTGTGGCTAATAGTACGGCAAAAATACCGCTAACGAAAGAGCCGGAAAATCCGGTTTTGTTAGATACTTTGGAAGCTGCCTGCAGTCCGGGAGGTTGAATCAGAAATACATCGAAGAGGGAAAGAGCAAAAAGGTAGATTAGGATGATAAGGGCTAGTACAAAACCAATGTTCTGAAACTGAAAGCCCCAACCGATCAACTCGCCGGATATCTTTATTATTATAATGATAGCAGCGAGGATAATAAAGGAAGTAAGGATCCCACCCGTATAAGCAAATGCGTTTTTTAGGATCATTCTCCGATCTTGATGACTTTGGTTTACAATATTCAAAGCTCGTATGGATAATACCGGCAGCACACAAGGCATGATATTGAGCAGGATACCTCCGATAAATGCCATGAGGAGATATTGTAAAATTGTGACCAACGGGATCGTTTGACTCGGTGGCAGCATAGCTTTGCTGATGGTGAAATCAACTGTCAAAGTCTCTTCTTCGGGGAATAGACATGCTCCGGTATCTTCACAAAGCTGATAGCCTACTAAGACAGTGAGGTTGTTTAGATCATCGGGGAGAGCGGAGATTATCTCTATCTCACGCCGCAATAGAGCTTCATCGTAATATGCTATGTAGCCAAATTCACTTTCTACACCTTCAGGATAGATAGTGGGACCAAATTCCAATCCCTCGACCGGCTCGATATTGATGTAAAAATAATCCTCTTGCAGTTCCTGATGATAACCTTCCGGAAATTCAAATCTGATCAATAACTCATTTTCAACTATATCAGCTTGGATATTCGGACTCTGAGCTAATAAAGATACAGCGATTATAGTGAATATCAAACTCAGTATCTGCTTCACGCTCATACCCCCATTCCTATTTATTTAACACTGTTACATATTTGTAGCAATTATTATTCCGAAATCTATTATTTTGTAGGATAATTTGGGATAAAATGTATTGATTATTCTTTAGAGACCTGAATTTGAGTTTGTATCGGATGTTCGGAAGAAATTTGTTATTATTAAAGAGATTGAGCAACCGAAAATGTAGGTTATTCAAATTCTGAATACTTTTCAAAATCCGACAGATTTATTCATTCGGTTTACAGCAAGTTAATCTCTTGCTATAGAAAGAGATTAAGCATGCATACATGAACCATTGTAAACACCGTATTTCGGTAGAACAAGGTTGCAGAGTAGGATAATTGTATCAAAATGTGTAATAAAGTTATTTTTCTTGTTTTTTGACCTTATGAGGTCGTTTTTTACCATAACTCTTTCGCCAGATCTTACCCTTCTTTGTTTTTCTGTCTCCTTTTCCCATATTAAAATCCCACCTTTATAATTTTAAAATTAATCTGCTATGCCTCCATTTTCTGTCAAGCATTGATTTTGCTGTAGGAGTAATTTGGAAATAGTGGAAGAGAAGCAATCCTCCTTCGCCGAGGCTACGGAGGACAAGGATGATGTTTAGAGTTTAAGGTTGAGGGTTTAGAGGTCAGAAGCTTGTCACACTGAGTAGCTTCGGCGTAAGCTAGAGCGTATCGAAGTGTGAGTTGGTGCAAGAGTAGCAAGATAATGTTGATTGGTTAATTGGTTAATTTGTTGAATCGTTCAATCGTTGAATCGTTGAGTTGTGGAAGAGAAGCAAGCTGAAGTTTAGGGTTTAGAGGTCACAAGCCAAAATACAGAATACGGAATACAGAATACAGTAGGCAGAAAGAAAATAGAAGATAGAAGAAAGA
>CAYSSJ010000018.1:0-58114 GCA_964433675.1 uncultured Candidatus Cloacimonadota bacterium | reverse complement strand
GTCGGGACCGGCGGCCAAACCGATCCCTGGGGGAACCGTATGTGGATACGGAATTTTGAAAATTTAGCATCATAGTTCCCCCATTTATTATCATTTTCAGCTTGCCCTTCTTAGTAGAGTTGCTTCTATTTTTTTGGATATTTTTTCTCCTGGTTTCCGGATGCCTCTCTCTATGAACGAAACCATTGCTTGCGTGCATCCAATGCGCCTTGCCAGATCCTCTTGCTTCATGCCCGCTCGAATGCGAGCAATCTTCAGCTCCAACCCGATCAATTTTTTACTTGCCATTTTTCACCCCTGTTATTTTATATTACCAAGAATTGTCAGGCTCGTAAATACGTCAAGAATTTTTCTTATATACGAGTCGGTAAGGGGGATTTCACATGGGTGTTGAAAAACGTTTACTGTTGTTAATAAACAACTTAGGTATTACTAAAAAAAAATTCGCCGAATCTATTAATCTTTCCCCAGGGAATATTTCCGATTGGCTTTCTATAAAACGTAATAGTCAACCTTCTCTTACAGCATTGTCACGTATATGCGAAACATATGGCGTCAATCTTAACTGGCTACTTACTGGTGAGGGGTCTATGTATTTAGATCAGGGTTCTGGGGATAGTAATAAGGATCGCGTGCGCGAGGATCGGATTCGGGAATTAGAAAACCAAATCAGCTCCCTAAAAAAAAATATATCTCTCCTGCAGGCGGAGTGTAATGAGCTTTCTAAGAAAAACCAAAAGCTTAATTCTCAGCTTATTAAGCGCTTAGAGGAGCTGCTTGCCACCAAGGACGAATTACTCCACGCTCTATCATCTTCTACTTAGTCCATTTTATGTCTAAGTGTACCGTAACAAACACACTTAAGTTATCAGCTTCCCCTCTACAATATTTGACAAAAGTCTGTCACCAATCCTTTTTTCATTTGCCAACTCTCTGTCACAAAAACGCTAAATTTCACTAAATTTGACAATTAACAATTTCGCACAAAAACACCCTTATATTGCCTTCCATAAAACACTTACATCATGATCTTTCATTTGCCATTCTACGTGTCCCCCCATAGAGAAAAATCATTTTTTTCTTGACTTCTAATGGCTTGGTGTATTGGTTGACTCATACACCAGAACGGTGGAACAGAGAGGTGAAGATGAGAAAGTTCGATGATAGTAAGCCGATCTATCTGCAGATCAAAGAAGAGATCGAGCATGCGATAATTCAGGGTAGGCTGAAGGAAGAAGAAAATGTCTCTTCCATTAGAGCTCTAGCCCAAGATTATCGGATCAATCCGCAAACAGTTTCCAATGCCATGAATGAATTGATCAACGATGGTATTCTTTATAAAAAGCGAGGGATCGGTTTGTTTGTAAATCAGGGGGCAAAAGAGAAACTAAAATCACAAAAGAAACGGGAATTTCGCGAGTATGAACTTGAGAATACCATCAAAAAAGCGAGAACTCTTGGTATCGCAGTTCAGGAATTGATTGAGTCTATTAATGCCATATACAAAAAGGAGGAATGATGGCAGATGTAATTAAAATGAAAAATGTCACTAAGAATTATGGTAAGATTAGTGCTTTGGACAATGTCAGTCTAACTATTCCGAAAGGTCGGATCATCGGTCTGTTTGGGAAAAATGGTGCAGGTAAGACCACTCTACTTCGCTGTGTACTGGGTTTCTTGAAATTCGAAGGGGATATCACCTTCATGGATATGCCAATTACCAGACATTATCCCGAAATCCACGAGCATGTAGCTTTCATCCCGGATGTGAATTGCCTGGATGGCAGATTGACAGTAGCTCAGACTATCGAATATGTATCAGCTCTGAATTCCTCTTGGAATCAGGAAACAGCTAAGAAGCTTCTGAAAAGAAGCAATCTTCCGATGGATAGAAAAGTAGCCGGATTATCAAAGGGGATGAAAACAAAACTGTATCTACTGCTAACTCTATCGCTCGATGTCGAACTCCTTTTGTTGGATGAACCGACTTTGGGATTGGATCTGGTTTTCAGAAAAGAATTCTTCAACACTATCCTCGGCGAATTTTATGATGAGAACAAAACGATCATCATCTCTACTCATCAAGTAGAAGAAGTGGAGCATATCTTGCATGATATCATTTTCATAGATGATGGTAAGATCATTTTGCAGGATGAGGTCGAGAAGCTGAAGCAGAATTATGCGATCTATAGTATTTCATCTGATAGAGAAGAAGAAATCCTAAAGCACAATCCAATGATTATCAATCGGATGTTAGGAAAGATATATGCTCTGATGCAATCTGATATAGATATTGCCGATGCAGAAGTTATCAGACCGACTTTGGCGGAGTTGTTTATGGCAAAAGTAGGAGGATATGATGAATAAATTCAAAGCACTCATGAAAAAAGACTGGTTAGTAAACAAAAAAACGTTTTTAGTGCCTATCTGGATAGTATTGGCATTTTATCTGCTGATTATTTTGGCTGCAATTATAGCTTATTTCAGAGGAGATATAAACATCATCACTTCTCAGTTTGTAGTAGAGTCTATCTCGGAATATGATCTACAGATCAACTTTCTATTTCATTCTCTTTTGGTAGTTTTCCCGGGATTGATGGCTATCGTGTTCACACTCCAGATACTGCAGAATGCACTAAACGAAGATATCAGACTAAACTGTGAGATCTTTCATAGTTCCCAACCGGCATCTTATCTCCAACGGGCAGCTTCAAAATTCAGCGTCGGGATAGGCGGGAATTGGGCGATTTTCATTATCATAGTTTTATTCAATTTCATCGTCGCTAATATTATACTAGCCACATTTGGCATGTTTCATTTTGCATCTGGCTTCCATGGCATGTTTGTTTCGTTACTGGGATATCTAAAAGTCATCATAGTAATTGGCAGTATGGCTTTCTTCTTTTCGGCAATATTTAAGGAAGCAGCGTTTTTTAAGGGACTGGTAATCATCTTGGCTATCAATGTGCTATTCTCTGTTTTGAATTATCTTTTGAGCTGGAATCTGCCCTTGCCGTTTTCTTATCTTCATAAACTGGTCTTTTCTCAGTCTGCCGGAACCACCGATATGACTCTTTTATCTGGTGCAGTTAGCTATACTGATTTGTTTAGAGACAAACTCAATCGAGTCTTATTTAATTGGCAGACGATATATCAGCTTATCTTCAGTGCAGTGCTTTTCTTTATCGCCACTTACCTTTACCGTGAGCGGGAAATATTGTAGGAGGCAAATATGAAGGCAAAAATAAACGGATTGGTTCAGAGTTTTGAATACTCAGAATTATTAGTAAGGAAGAAAAAGATTAGAGTTATGATGAAAGGAGGTTTGTCATGAAGCGGATTATTTCCTGTATAACATTGCTGATAGTATTCGCAACTGTGTTGTTTTCAGCTCAGCAGGAGATTGAGTTACCAAAAGGAGAAGTAGAACTCCAGTTCGAAAATGTGAAACTGCGAGATCTAAGCTTTGTTGATAGCAAAAATGCAAGGATAATTTCGGAAGACAAAGATGAAGTGAAAGTCACATTAGAGAAGCAAATGCTGAGGATTGCTTCTTCAAAACCGGTAAAAATTGAATTGGAATTGCCGAAGAATAAAACTTATACTATCGAAAAAGCCAATCTGTCCGGTAGGTTCACCGATACGATGGTAACTTTGCACGATAGGACGGAAGATACGATTATTGTATTAAAAGATAAAACGTTATCCGTAGAGAAAACAGACGGTACAAAAGTTGCCGAGATAAGCCCCGAGGGGATCTTTGCCTATGAAGACGATCAGATCGTAACCATCGGAAAAGAAGGTATCATAATCGAAGGTGATGGCAAGGATAAACATTTTACAGGATTCTGGGGAAAAATGCTCGGTGGTTTTGTAAGACTGGTAACAGGAGGGGTAATGTCCGTCGTAGATAGTTCACCCGAAAAGATCATTACCGATGTGGTAAATGATGAACAGGGAAAGATGATCAGTTCACTATTTGAAAGTAGTGTTGATAATAGAACAAAAAGAAGCTTAAGCAAAACTTTCGAAGGTAAAGATGGTCTGGTATCCAACCTCGAAATTGATAATTCCAACGGTGATGTAAAAATCTCCACTTGGGGAAAATCTTATGTACTGATCGAAGTCGAGGCTTCTACCAGAAAGGATGAGAAAGATTTTGATGAAGTAGAAATTACCGTGGAAGGAGAAAAGAACTGCATTATCAAAACGTTGAACCGACCAAGATCGGTAAGCGTGAACTATGATATCAAAGTTCCCAAAGATACAGCGGTAAAATCGGTCAGAACTACTAACGGAAAGATAGTTTTGCAGGATGTAAAGGGAGAAAAGTTGGTCGCTATAACCAGCAACGGTGGTATCAATACTTCCAACGTGTATAATATCAGATCATTACACACCTCCAATGCTCGTATCCACTCTGAGATATTGAATATAACAGATGACATAGATATTCAGACTACAAACGGGAGAGTACAACTATATGTAAATCCCAATCTACAAGCAAGCTTTCAGATGCGTACTTCCAATGGAACTATCAATACCAACATCACAAATTTAGAAGAGAAAGAAAGAACCAAATTTACCTTGCTAGGTGATATGGGAAACGGCAACCATACGATTAGGGTAAACACCACGAACGGTAATATTATTATTGATGAATTAAGATAACGGAGGGAAAAAATGAAAAAAATGGTGATGATTGCGATCTTGGTGGGGCTTACTATTAGTTTGTCTGCCTGGTCACCGCTGGCTCTCGCTGATGATTATGAAGCAGCAAAGAATAATGCGGCAGCTTTGAGTTTCGGTAATGCGAGTGGATTCGCTTATCAAGGATATTATGATGAAGATGGATTTCTGAACAAACTTCACACATTGTTTGTTAATTTCGATAATTTTGCCTATGTTTACGATAAACAAGAACACTACGATCAGCATCTTATGGCTTTATCTTCAAGTTTTGTAAGGAATTTGTATTTAGGCTTTTCTTGGGATTGGATAAACAGTGGAATCAAATCCGGTGAGCCCACATATTCAGCATTGTATAGACCACATAATATATTGTCTTTTGCAGCCAGAACCAGAGATGATCTGCATCAATTCGGAGTAGCTATCCGACCATTTATCTCGCATGGTTTTCTGAATAATAGAGTATCTATAAGTGCAGATATGGTCTATGATGAAGATTGGCTCAAGCCGACGGTAGGCTTGCAGACAGAATTAGTCGATGGCATCAATCTCGGTGGAGCTTATGATCTGGAGAACGAGGCAATAAATTTGAATTTCGGGGTCAGTTTCGGTAAACTGAATTTTGGCACGAAAGCAAATTTTGATTCTGATAATTCTATCTCTCATAGTGCAAATTATATTCATCTCTCCGACAGAAATTTCCGCACCACTCTTTCGCGAAGCCCCAAAGATATTTATTATGATTTCAAGTTACCGTCCCGGATTGTTGATAAACAACCTAAGCATATCATCGGACCTTTTGAGATCGTATCCGGAGATGAACAAACTTTAGAAGAACTGATAGAGGAATTGGAAACACTCCAAAATGACGATAATATCCGCGGCATTCTGATAAAATCGGGTAATTTCAGCACCAATTTTGCCAACATTCTGGAGCTGCGAGATGCTTTTTTGAAATTCAAAAACGAAGGTAAAAAAGTGGTATTTTATTATGAGAATATTGGTAATATAAACTATGCTTTTGCAGCTTCTATCGCCGATGAGATCTATCTTAATCCTATCGGTTCCGTCGATCTGCGCGGGGTATCGATCTCTATGCCATATATCAAAGAATCGCTCGATGCTTTGGGAATCAAAGCATACAATTTCAGAAGCCATGATTACAAATCCGGGGCGAATATCTTTACTGAAGCAGCAATGACAGAGGCTGAACGAGAGAATCTCGGTCTGCTTCTCGATCTTTACTATGAAAAAATGATCGAAATGATCTCGGCAGGAAGAAGCGACCGACTTACTGCAAATGTAGATGATATCATCAATAACGGACCATATCTTTCCGCTTCTAAAGCACTGGAAACAGGTTTGATAGACGGTATCATCTATGAAGATGAAATAGAAGATAAACTGGGTCAATTCAGAGTAGTCAAACACATTACCCGCGAAGATGCCAGATATGATTGGTCTGACCCTCCCAAACAACAGATCGCCATCATTTACGCAATCGGTGGTATCAACACCGGCGAAGGTCAAGCAGGACGATCGATAGGATCGGAGACGATGGCGAAAGCTCTGCGAGAAGCACGAGAAGATAAAAATATCAAAGGGATAGTAATTCGCGTAGATAGTGGCGGTGGTTCTGCTTTGGCTTCCGATATTATCAATCGCGAGGTTGAAAAATGCAGAGAAGCTGGTAAACCGGTAGTTATATCTATGGGTGGTGCAGCAGCTTCGGGCGGTTATTATATCTCTGCTAATGCAGATTATATAGTAGCGCAACCGACTACATTAACCGGTTCTATCGGAGTGCTGGGACTGCTTTTTAATATGGAAGAAGCCTATAATAAGCTGAAGATAAACTGGGAAACATTAAAACGTGGCGAGCAAGCCGATTTGGGCGCCCTCTACCGCGAAATGACTTCCAAAGAAGAAGATATAATTAATCAAAGCATTATGGAAGTTTACGACATTTTCATCGATGTAGTAGCAAGAGGTAGAGATATGAGCTCAGCTCAAGTTCATCAATATGCTCAAGGACAAATATGGTCCGGCTACCATGCTTTGGAATTTGGGTTGATAGATGAACTTGGAGGGCTGAAAACAGCTTTGCAGAAAATGCAGGATCTGGCAGAATTAACTCATGAGATTGAACTGGTTGAATATCCCAAAACAAAACATCGTTTCACTATCAATGTAGACTCCATGCCACCGTTTATGAATATGAAACTATTTACTCCCCGGTTACCGGAAGAAATAGAAATGCTGTTCGATATTGCAGATTTGATGATGAAATTCGATAATGAACGATTTTGGTTCATATCGCCCTACCAAGTGACGGTCGAATAGTATAACTTCCCCCTAAGATAGAACAAAGGAGACGGTCGATAAAAACCGTCTCCGTTTTTGTCCAAATTCTAACTTTTTACTGATTCTCTTTTTCTGCCTGAGTTTTGGGGAATATGTGTCTCAATTCTATCGGCAAGGGGAACGCAATGATGGAACCTTTTTGCCCGGCAACTTCCGAGAGAGTTCTCAACATACGGATAAACAGAGCACCATCTTGAGCTGAGAGCTCTTTTGCTGCCTGAGAAAGTTTGAGTGCTGCTTGCTGTTCACCTTCGGCTTGAACGATGATCGCTCGACGTTCTCTTTCCGCAGTTGCTTGTCTGGAAATAGCTCGTTGTAAGTTTTCCGGGATACCTACATCTTTGATCTCAACGGCTGTAACTTTGATACCCCACGGATCTGTAGCTTCATCTAAGATCTTTTGGATTTGTGTATTCAATTTATCCCTTTCGGATAAAAGCTCATCCAACTCTGCCTGACCGGAGACACTACGCAGAATAGTCTGGGCTAATTGAGCGGTAGCATAACGATATTCCTCCACATTGACCACAGCTTTGCTCGGATCAACTACACGGTAATAAACTACCGCATTCACACTGGCTGTCACATTGTCTTTGGTTATTACCTCTTGGGTAGGCACATCCAAAGTGACAATTCTGAGTGGGATACGCAGAGTCCTGTCCACTATTGGAATGACAATGATCAATCCCGGTCCCTTTTCTTTGATTAGACGACCAAGTCTAAAAACAACTAATCGTTCATATTCACGAGCGATTTTGATTGCTGACATCAAAAATAAGACACCAACAATTATTAGAGCATAAACAAAAGGATCCATAATTATTCTCCTCCTTCTTTATCATTTTTTGGTTTTACCCATAATTTGAGTGAATCTGCACGAGTGACAACTACCTCTGTTCCAACCGGGATTTCGGTTCCGTCCTCACTGCGAGCTGACCACAATTCACCGTGTGCTTTTATTATCCCTTCCGGTTTGAGTTCTTCTACCACTGTCCCGGCTTGAGGTGTAGAAAGATTTATTGCATGAGAGGGTGGATGCTTTCTGGTATATATTATCCTTTGGATGACAAATATCAATATTATCGCGATTCCGATGACAATACCGAGAACAGTACGGATAAAAGTGCCATACCAGTCTATTCCCATCAAAGGTTCATGAGGCAGCATCAAAGCTCCTGCTAAAATTCCGATTATACCACCGACTCCTAGTATCCCGAATCCGGAGGTGAAGACCTCCGCTACTATCAAACCGACACCGGCTAATAAAAATACTATGCCGACTGTATTGGTATCAAAAAGTCCGATCCCATAAATTCCAAGTATAAGAAGAAGAGCTCCCAATACTTCCGGCACTAATGTGCCTGGCATACTCAAACCGAAATAGATCCCCATTATTCCGAGCATCAAGATAAGAAAGGCAATCTGAGGATTACTGACCCATTTTTGCAGGCTTTCTCGTCTGTTCATCAAGCGGTGATCCACTACGATATCAGTAGTAGCGAGTGTATAAGTCTGATCATTCTTTTCGATTACCATGCCATCTAATTGTAGTAACAAATCATCAATGTTGGGTGAGATCAGATCAGCTATGCCTTCTGCCAGTGCTTCTCCGGCAGTAAGGGTCAGGTTATCTTCTACAAAGCCAGATGCTATATGCGCCGGTCTTCCTTTTTCTTCGGCTAAACTGCGGGCATGTCTTGCCAGAAATTTCGTAGTTTTATCGTCAGCTTCCTGTACTCCGTCCGGACTTATTGATAGTGGTTGAGCTGCTCCGATAGTAGAGACGGGAGACATAGCTGCTATGTCTGCCGAGAGTACGATAAAGGCACCGGCAGATGCAGCGATAGCTCCAGTAGGAGCTACATAGACTACCACAGGGAATGGAGCGTTCAAAATTGCTTCGTTTATCTTGAAAGTAACATCTACCAAACCGCCGGGTGTGTTAAGTTGGATGATAAACAGATGGATATCTTCCTGAACAGCAGCTTCCAACTGTCTTTCCAGAAAAGTAAGCTGACCGGCAGTAATCGTGTCTTCGATTTCTATCAGCACTGCAACTTCCCTGCCACTTGCTTCTGCAGTAAAAATAAAGACAAATACACAAAGAACAATGAAAAATATACTTTTTTTCATAGGATGTTTACCTCCTTAAAAGTAAATATTAATAATGTACATATTGAGGCAAGTTTTTTTTAAGAAAATCTCTGTTTACACAATAATAAAACCGGGTAATAGAGCTCAAAAAAAATTTTTATCATGAAGCAAAATACTTGTTGCGGTTCCTATTGGCAAGCAAGATTGTATCGCGTAGCGCTTTTTCATTACTGGCAGACATCCACCGCTTCTCAAAAGAGGGGTCATTTACTATCTGAGCTATAGCTGCAAGAGTACGCAGATGAAAGGTGCGCTTGTCTTTGCTACCTGCGATCACAAAAATGGTATTTATCAAACTATCGGTCTCAGGAAACTCTACACCTTTTTTACATCTTGCCAGTAGTATGGTGAATATATTTTCACCGGAAATGATAATATGAGGAATAGCAAGATGCTCACTTATTACCGTACTATATTCATTCTCCCGCTTTAAAAGGGCATCGTAAATTTCTTTTTTGTTACAATGCAGTTCTCTTTCCAATCTATCGGAGACCAGATCAGTAAATTCCTCCATTTTTAGAGGTCCTTCCAAATCCAAAATAGGACATTCTTCTATGATCTCATCAAATTGATCTCTGCTGATATTATCACGTTCACGGATGATCTCCTTCAGCTCAGTTTCTAATGTATAACTGGTTATATCTTTGGAAGTAATCCGCTCGACCAAATAAAGTAAGGCATACTCTCTGTCCGATTCTATCCTTCCGTAAAACCAGAAAGTGAAGAATCCTATCAAAATCAGAAAAGATGTGATGATGTAAGAGGAGAGTCCCATCTCAAATAAAAGGAAAACAAAGCCGAGAATCCCGATGATCTGCAACCATGGATATAGTGGTGAGTTAAATTTCGGTTGGTAGTTTTGCAGTTTACTTTCGTGTAGGATAATCAGGGTAAGACATGCCAGTATATTGGTAAGGATCACAACTGTAGAGGCAGCTTTTACCAATACTTCCAATTCCAACAAGAGGAAAATTATTACAAAAATACCGGTAATGATAATAGATAGATGAGGGGTATTGAACCGATGGCTGATGCGCCCGAGAAATTTCGGCATCAGTCTGTCGCGGCTGAGAGACATCGGATATCGAGAGGCGGAGAGCAAACCGCCATTCGCTGTTGAAACAAAAGCCAAAATAGCGGCTATGCTCAAAGCAATCACACCCCATTCTCCCATAAAAATACCGGCACCATCCGAAATCGGAGTAAGCGAACCGGAAAAATCAGATGCGGGGAGTACACCTGTGGTTACAAATACCATCAGAACATAGAATATACATACTACCGTCAAAGATAAAATGAGGGCAAGTGGTAAGATTTTATTGGGATTATCTACTTCTTCGGCGATAGAACTGATATAGAGTAAACCACCATAAGAGACGAAAACAAAACCAGCAGTCTGAAAGATACCTTCCCAACCTGCAGTAGAAAAAGGTTGGAAGTTTTCTAACTGAACTTTGGGAAGCCCCAATACGATGTACAAGATCATCAAACCCAACATGACAAGCACCAAAGTTACCTGAAATCTTGCTGCTTGCTTCACACCGAGTATATTTAATCCAACAAAGATAGCACAAAGTATCACAGCGATCAACTGCATATCATAGCCGGGTAGAATCAACTTGGCGAAAGCTGCCATTCCGATAAGAGCAAAAGCGCTTTTGAGCGAAAGTGAAAACCAACTCAGCAGACCGGCAATAGTTCCGACAGCAGGACCCAAAGCCCGAGTGATGAAAAAATAATCACCTCCGGCTTTTGGCATAGCTGTGGCTAATTCGGCAATACTAAGCATACCGGCAAGTGAAAACAGACCGGCGAGAAGATAGGCAACTGCCACGGCAGGTCCTGTGATACTATATGCTAAGCCCGGAAGAATAAACAATCCGGAACTAACCATCGCACCCGTCGAGATGCAAAATACATCTATCAATTTTAGGCTACGTTTCAACTCCATAGCTCCTCCATCTATTCTCATCGCGGATTTCTTATAATCCCCATAATACAAAATATGCTAAATAGCTATTTTGAAGTCAAGAAGTTTTGACTATCAGACTGTTAAACTTAACCAATTTGGATAAAAACTACAAGAGATACAGATTAGTTAATTGATGATTATTCAAAAGATTACAGGTTGGTGCGGTGCTTTTGAGTAATTATTTAATATGAGTACTAATTTCCTTGATCGTCAGCTTGACCCCTTCACCGCAGTTTCGGCAAATTGGAATCGAAGAACGATTTCGCAGCACTGTTTTTCGCATGATATTAAATTTATCGCTATGCCATAGTGAGCGGAAACTATTATCTTTGATATTTCCGATATGATATTCTCCATCTTTGTCAAAACAGCAGATGGCTACCTCACCATCACAATTTATCACCGGTTGGGTCCACAGTCGAATACACCGGTTTTTCAAGCCAAATTTCAATTCAAAATCATCGCCCGATATTTTGTAACGTCGATATTTTGGATTTTCGGGCAGGAAATTCTCAATATCCTCTTTGGAATAAATCTGTGCGCTTTTCAAGGAGACTGTATCCACTCCGAGTGAATCTGCCAATTGTTTTATCTCCTCGATCTCATGCTCATTGTGTTTCATCACTATCACTTGCCATTTGATTATCGGTGTAGGTGAATTCAATCGTTTTTTGGCTTCTACCAGTGCTTTCACATTGGCAATAACCTTATCTATATCACCATTCAATCTGTATTTATTATAAGTTTCCTGAGTAGCGCCATCCAAAGAGATAATCAGTGTGTCCAAACCGGAGCGAACTATCGCCTCTGCATCCGGCATTATATTGGCATTTGTGGAGGTGATGACAAAGAGTTTACGCTCACTGGCATAGCGGATCATGTCCAATAAACCGGTGTGTAAGAATGGTTCACCTTGATTCCAAAGTATTAGCATCATAGTTTTATCATGAATTTCATCTACCACTTTGGTATATAGCTCAAATGGAAGATATCCTTTGGTTCGTTTGAGCGAATTGTTACCACTCGGGCACAATGGACAACGCAAATTGCAGATATTAGTAGGCTCAATCATCAAGACAGGTGGGTAACCTCTAATCATGCCTTTCTTGGTTATCAAAGAGAAGAAATAACAGAGATAAGCCAAAAAAGCATGGTAGAGACGTCTAAATGAAAACGATTTTTTGATAAACCAGAGTTGTTCTCTCATAATATCCTCGAAGTTTCAAAGAAAAAAATATTAGTCCAGATTGGCTTTATAATAATCGTTTTCATCAATACCTCACATTTTTTTTTAGAAAAATACAAACTTATGTTGACACAAAAACCGTCAAGTAGTAAAAATTGACTCGTGAAATGGAGAAATAATAAATTTAAAACCGGAAGCCAAGTTTGGCAGAGAACTCAGAACACTTATAATGTTTATAATAAGCAATAATGATATTAGGAGGAAAAATGTCAGCCAAAAGATCGTTTACAGGCGTGGAAAAGAAATTAGTGCCCGATTTTAGAAACAGGATGAATAATGCGGAGAATATCGTCGAAGTCAGCAATCATTTCGCATACATCACCTCGAAACTGTTATTGGAAATATTCGAGGGTGATGATATCAATATCTCACAAAATGATGTGAAATTCGATCCGGATGAAAAATGCCATCATATAGTCAGCGATAATCTTATGAATAATGATGATTTCAAAAAAGTATGGGAAGATTCCGATCTCCCTGATATCATTACAAGATTTGCCAAATCTGCGCATAAGCATTACAAGCATTTGGCAAAGCACGAAGAAAAGACCGAAAAAAAGATCAGAAACCATAAATAGAATTTTGTTAAGAAGGGGAGCATGATATTATGCTCTCCTTTTTTATAATAATTAACATCGTTAATTTGATGGGAATTGGCAATTTAAAGTTGACATCTCAGCATAGTAAAAAAAAATGAAGAAAAATGATAAAGAAGGATAAAGTATGAAAAAAGTGATATTTATCACCACATTGGCATTCCTATTGTTCGTAAGCCTCAGTTTAGATGCTATGCAACCACAACGAGGCGAAAGACCGGAAATTGATATTACGCAGATACCGGATGAAGCCATATTAGAAGGGACAATTCAACTCAAATTCAAACCGGAATATACCAACGATTTAGATGAAAACTCATATCGATACGATGCAGATGGCATTGCAGTTTTCGGATTAGATGTCTTGGATCAGCTGAACAAAAGGTATCGGGTTCATGCTGTGGATCAGATGTTCGATTCACCCGCTTTGGATAATAAATTTGAGCAAAGGCATCGTAGCTGGGGATTCCACTTATGGTACCAATTATACCTCGATTCTGATGAAGATATTCGGCAGATCGTATTAGCCTACAGAGATACAGGTCTTTTCGAGGTAGTCGAACCGGAATATAAGAAGAGACTGATCGGTTCGGATATCAATGATCTGGATGCAGAAGGGATTGTAGGACAAATCATGCCGAGAGATTGGGTGCCTGATGATCCCATGTTCGATGATCAATGGCATTATCTCAATACAGGTCAGCAAAATGGGACACCGGGAGCAGATATCGATCTGATAGAAGCTTGGGATATAGAACGAGGCAGCTCTGCAGTGATCGTAGCCATCATTGATGATGGTATTCAATATACGCATCCCGATTTAGCCGATAACATGTGGGACGATATCGGTTATAATTTTGTGAATAGTTCCAATAATGTAATTCCGGGCAACCATGGCACCCATGTTGCCGGCACTGTGGCAGCAGTTTCCAATAACGGTATCGGAGTCGCAGGAGTAGCCGGAGGTTCAGGAGCAGGGGACGGTGTTCGGCTTATGTCTTGTCAGGTATTTTATGGCAATGATAGTGGCGGATTCCATCTAGCACCTGTATATGCTGCCGATAATGATGCTTCCATTTCTCAAAACAGTTGGGGATATACTTCACCCGGTTCGGTCAATCAGAATGTATTGGATGCTATTGATTATTTCAATCAGAATGGTGGTGGGGATGCGCTGGATAATGGAATCACCATATTTGCAGCCGGGAATGACAATTCTTCCGGTATGTGGTATCCCGGCTATTATTCAGGTGCGTTCTCCGTAGCGGCAACTAATAATAATGATGTAAAAGCTTGGTATTCAAATTATGATACTTGGATCGATATCTCCGCACCGGGTGGTGAGACTAATGTGGTCACACAACGTGGTGTGTTGAGCACGGTGACAAGCTCTAACTATACATATTATCAGGGAACTTCGATGGCTTGTCCGCATACTTCCGGTGTGGCTGCTTTGATGATATCTCTGGCTTATGGTCAGCTTAGTGCTGATGATGTGGCTGATATTCTTATCCAAACCACTGATGACCATTATGATAATAATCCCGGTTTCATCGGTATGCTCGGCTCGGGGAGATTGAATGCCAATAATGCTCTTAATATAACTTTGGATTATATTGACGGAGTACTCAATCCGAGATCTTTTGATGCAAATGCAACAAGCCAATCGGAGATCGAACTGACTTGGACCCAAAATGACGATAATAACGAAGTCTTGGTGGCTTGGACGGCAGATGGTGAATTCGGTGAGCTTGAAGAAGGAGTTGTTTACAATGCCGGGCAATCAATCCCCGGCGGCGGTATGGTTTTGTATCGCGGGGATGATATACAATATACGCACCAATACTTAAACGCCTCCACTACATATTATTACCGAGCTTGGTCCTATAACGAAGCTAACGAATACTCCTTTGGCAGACCCACTCAAACTACTACTCACATAGTTCCACTCATTCCGCCAATAGAGCAAAACTTCGAAGCACCTCTCACCATGGGATGGGAAATAGTGGATAATCAAGGTAATGGACAAACGTGGGAGATCGGAACCATGTCCAACGGACTTGCAGCAACAACCGGCGATTATGCTTACATAAATAGCAATAGTCATGGTATGTTCAACTCTCAGAATAGCGACATTATCTCACCGGTGCTGGATTTCTCTGCTTTCAGTGAAGTAAATCTCTCTTTCGATCATTTTTATGAACACCGTTCCGGTTGGTTTTCCAGTAGTACTGCCAGACTATATTATAGCACGAATGGCGGAGAGAGCTGGACACAACTACAATCTTGGAACGCATCTACATCCAATCCGGCTGTCTTCGACCAATCCATACCGGCATTGGTAGGTCAGACAAATGTAAGGTTCAGATGGAATTACGAAGCCACCTGGGGATATCATTGGTGTATAGACAATATCGTTATAGATGGTGTTTCTGCCGGTGAACCACAGATCGATGTGTTTCCCGCTTCACTTAGTTTATATGCGGATATAGACTCTTATACATCCGAACTGCTTAGCATCAGCAACGATGGTGAAGCGCCACTGGTCTATTCTGTTTCCGTAGAATATGAGGGTGATAGAAGTAGGATAGATCGAAACAGCTACCGCGAAGATGAGTGGCTCTTTGTAAGCCCGAACGAAGGTATAGTATATGGAGATGAGGAAGTAGATATTTTAGTATCGGTCGATACATCTCAGCTCGAGATAGGAGTGTATTCAGCTACGCTCATCATCGAAAACAATGCCGGTGATGCTATAGAAGTCCCTGTTATGCTGTACTTGTTAGATTTGGCTCTACCACCCCAGAATGTGCAAACTGAGGTTACCGACATCAACAATGTTGAGATCAGTTGGGAATACCTCCAAGAGTACAGTAGAGAAGAAGGTGGCTATAGAATATATCGTAACAATGAATCTATCGCCGAAATATCCGACCTGAACATAACTGAGTATCTAGATGAAGGTTTGGATGAAGGTTCTTATGAATATTACCTTACTATTTTTGTGGGTGAAGGCGAATCCGAAGCATCAGATGCTTCTACTACGGAGGTAATCTTGTTGCCTCCGACAGATTTGACGGCTCAAACAGACGGAACTTCGATAATCTGTAGCTGGGAAGCTCCTGTGGACGGGGTGAATATTACTGCTTATATTGTCTATCGGGATGGTGAATTTTTAGCAGAAACCGAGAACATGGAATTTACCGATACAAACGTGTCCAGCGGCACATATTCTTACACTGTTACCGCAATTTACAATGAATATTATGAATCGGGATTATCCGATGAGGCAGTAATAGATCATGTATCGGCAGATGAAACTGAAATTCCTTTGCAAACTGAGATGCGCAGAGTCTATCCGAATCCATTCAATGTAGAAGTTACCTTTAGTTATGCCTTGTCTGCAGAGAGCAAAGTGCAGATCGAGATCTTCGATATTACCGGCAGAAAAGTACAAACTATCGAGGATAGCAAACCGGGCGGCTCTCATACTCTTATCTGGAACGGTATGGATAGGAACAACAAAGTAGTAGCATCAGGTATATATCTCTATAGATTTTCCGCCGGAGGGATATCTTCAACCGGCAGGATATTGCTTCTAAAGTAAGTCCAACAGTAAATATGAGAAAAGGTATCGAGCTGAAAGGAAAGATACATCATATCGAGCTCTATGTCTCTGACTTGAAAAAATCTATCGATTTTTGGGGTTGGATGCTCGAAAAGCTTGGATATCATCTCTATCAGAAATGGGAAGAGGGGATAAGCTGGCGAAAAGATGATACTTATCTGGTATTGGTACAGACACAGGAGAAATACCTAAACATTCCATATCATCGTTGCGGAACCGGGTTGAATCATATTGCCTTTTTTCTGGATTCAAAACAGGAGGTAGATGACTTTACTACACTTTTGAAACAACGTGGAATCGATATCCTCTACGAAGACAGGCATCCCTATGCCGGAGGTACAGACTATTATGCCCTCTATTGCGAAGATCCGGATAGAATCAAAATCGAGCTGGTGGCAGAGGTAGATAAATGATGTCAGCACTCTACCAAAGTTTATCCTTTACAAAAAGTGAATTATCGAAAAAATCACATTAAAAAAAATAAATGGAGTGAGATTATGGAACAAATAGGCATACCTTTTCCAAAACAACCTCGCAGGACAGCTTTGTTTGAGGTTGAAGATTGGTATCAGCATTTCTTAGCTGAAAAGATCGGTAAAGAGTATCAACCGATCAAACGAAGTAATTTCGGTCAGTATAATATGGCGATAAATTATTTGACTACCGTCTTTGAAGAAGCACAGGCAGTTAACCGTGTAGCAGCTTATAATATCGACCACATGGCTCAGATCGAAGTTTCCGGAAATGATAGCTTGAATTTGCTCGAAAGAGTCCTACCTGCATCTTTGGAAAATATGAAAGCCGGGCAATGTAAATATACACTGCTTGTATCGGAAAAAGGAACCGTGTTGGATGATCTTATTATTATGAGACAGGAAGAAACAAAATTTATCCTCGTTATCAATGCCGGTCACGATATTACCGATAAAGAAAAAGGCTTAACTGCGGATGCTGATTATATCTATTCTTTCAAACTGGATAATGAGGATGTGAAGATCAGAGATATATCGGATGAGTTGGTAAAAATAGATATTCAGGGAAAGCTATCTTACCGGGTGATAAAAGAACTCTATGGTCAGCATGTCTTGAGAAATAGAAACAAACCGAATAAAAATATGCCCTTTTTTAGCTTCAATGAATTCGAATACAAGTCTGAGAAGTTCATAATCAGCCGAACCGGCTATACCAACCGTTGGGGTTGGGAACTATATGTTCCCGTATCTTTGGCAGAAGATGAGTTCAAACGCATAGTTGTAAAAGTTTGGGAAAACGGTGGTCTTTTGGTCGGATTGGGTGGACGAGATGAAAACCGCATTTCTGCGGGCACATTTGGGCTTCCACTTTATGGACATGAATATGATGATGAACATACTCCCACCAACGCTCCACTTTTTGACGCTGCGGTTGATATGCACAAGGATGATTTCGTCGGTAAAAAAGCTCTGGCAAAGGATATTGAATCCGGCAATGACAAAGGGATGGTACTATTCATCACAGAAGGGATCGTGGAAGGTAGAGGTATATACAAGAATAATAAGCGTATAGGAACGGTTACTTCCAGTATAAACTCACCGAATGTATCGCAGGATAAAAGGGAGTTCATCGGATCGGAAAGAAGAAATGTCAATGGTCCCGATGGAAGAGCAGCTATCGGACTCGGATGGGTGAGACCCAATCCATTCGAGGTAGATGAAGACGGAAACGATGTGTTGCAAAAAAATGACAAACCGGTTCGCATCCCATTAGAATTCTATCGGGAAGATGAGCAGAGAAATCCCAAAGGTAAACCGATTTTGGGTTATATCTCCGGTGACGGTGTCAATCCCGCCACAGCTCCAAAACCGCTCAAACATATCGAGAATCTGTGAATTTATCGATAGTGATAGAGCAAAACGTTTCTGAGGATTGAAAAAACGATAGCCCGCAGTTATCGTTAATTGGAGGAGAGATGAAGTTTTACAGAAAGGGTATTTCCAGGAAGATCGGTATGCCACCGGGAACATTGATCCATACAGGTGAGACCAAAAGTGGAGACATCAGCATTCAAGCTATGATCTACGATGAAGATTCTTGTGAAGAAAAGCAGATTGTTAATATAGAAGAACTAGAAAAATTGGTAGCTCTGAATAAAAATGTATGGATTAATATCAATGGTATTCACGATGCCTCTATAATCGAAAAGATCGGGCAAATGTTTGATCTCCATCCGCTACTACTGGAAGATCTGATGAGTACCGGACAACGACCTAAAGCGGAACAATACCAAAACTGTCTCTTTATGGTGCTTAATATGTTATGGATGGATAAAAGAGAGAAAGTGGTAGAGAGTGAGCAAGTTAGCTTAGTGTACAGAGACAACTATCTGCTCTCATTTCAGGAAAAGGAAGGTGATCTTTTCGATCCTATCCGCAATCGCATCCGACAGGCAAAGGGTAAGATCAGAAAAGAGAAGTGTGATTACCTTTGTTATGCTCTTTTGGATATCATCGTGGATAATTACTTCCTCATTCTGGAAAGTAGCGGTGAACAAATAGAAAACATCGAACAGGAAATGATATCGGATCCGGATACGAATACTCTGAAGCAACTACATGAATTGAAGCGTAACATGATCTTCCTCAGAAAAACCATCTGGCCAATAAGGGAATTGGTAAGAAGCTTGGAGAGAGTTGATAGCACTCTGATTAGACCCGAAACATTGATTTATTTCCGCGATGTCTATGATCATACGATCCAAATCATAGACATAGTCGAATCTTCTCGGGATATTTTATCCGGCATGCTTGATATCTACTTATCTAGTGTGAGCAATCGCATGAACGAAATTATGAAAGTGCTTACCATTATCGCTACTATTTTTATTCCTCTCACCTTCATAGCTGGAGTATATGGGATGAATTTTGAATTTATGCCGGAGTTGGAATTTCGCTGGGCTTATCCAATAATATTGCTGCTCATGGTGGCTATAGGCATGACTATGATCTTCTATTTCAAGAAACGAAAGTGGTTTTGATAGAAGCAGACAAAACTATGGATAGTAAGATCAAAATGGTCATCACTGATCTGGATGGAACGCTTCTGTATGATAACCTGCCGATCGCAACCGAAAATATTGAAGCGCTCAGAGAGTTGAGAGCAAAAGGTATTTATTGTGTGATAGCTACCGGACGCTCTCTATTTTCACTTTACAAAGTTATCCCAGCCGATTTCCCTCTCGATTATCTTATCTTCTCTACCGGCACGGGTATTATGAATTGGCAACAGAAAGAGATAATCAGTTCCCAGCATCTCAAGAGGGAATGTGTCGAAAAAATTGTCGCTATATTACTCGAATTTGAAGTTGATTTCATGGTACATGAAACTCTACCGGAGAATCATAAATTCTACTATTTCGGTAGTGATAAACCAAATCCGGATTTTGCCCGTCGGATCGCACTATACCACGATCATGCCCAACGGGTTCGCTTCCCTATTGATATAGATGAAGCGGCACAGTGTCTGGTGATTTTGAGACCAGATCAATTGCAGCTTTTTGATATGATAAAACAGAGATTGGATTTTGTAAAAGTCGTTCGCACCACATCACCCTTAGACCATCGATCTATTTGGCTGGAGATCTTTCCGAAGCATGTTTCCAAAGGAAAGGCTGCTGCAGAGCTGGCAGAAAGGTTGGGCTTGAGTGCGGACGAGATTATCGGTATCGGTAATGATTACAACGACATCGATCTTTTAGATTGGACTCGCACCAGCTTTGTTGTTAATAATGCTCCACCAGAGCTCAAAGAAAAATATCATACTGTCCGACGCGATGATCATAAAGGATTTTATCAGATCATAAAAAAGCTTTTATAAAACAATGGTGGCAGGACCCAGATTCGAACTGGGGACACAAGGCTTTTCAGGCCTCTGCTCTACCTACTGAGCTATCCCGCCACAATTAGGGAGCAAAGAATGATAACCATATCTCAGTGTCAAGCAAAATTGACTTTTTGAGCTAAAAATTGAAGTAAAGTAGGGCAAGTTGGCAAATTGCCTACGTAGAGGTGAAAAGTGAATCTGTGAGAGGTGAGAAGTGGTGCAAGAGTAGCAAGATGATGTTGATTGGTTAATTGGTTGATTGGTTAATTGGTTAATTGGTTGATTGGTTGAATCGTTGAGAAGTTGGAAGAATAGCTATATCAAGTTTAGAGTTTAGGGTTGAGGGTTTAGAGGTCAGAGATCGGTAGATAGTAAGTAGTAGGAAGTAAGAAGATAGAAGATAGAAGGTAGAGGATAGAACATGTCACACTGAGTAGCTTCGGCGTAAGCCGGAGCGTATCGAAGTGTGTCTTGGTGTAAGAGAACCAAGATGATGTTCAATCGTTCAATCGTTTCGGTCATTTGGTCATTGTAGTTTGGGATTTATATGGTGCTTGGTGCTTGGGATTTGGAATTTATATGATATTTTGTGCTTTCACTCCAAACCAATCCTCCTATCCACCCAACCTCCCATCTTCCCTCTACTCTCTATCCTCTATCTTCTTCGCATGTAAACTCATAACTCATAACTGCTTCACTATTGTATCCCTTCGTCCTTGATCCTTAATCCTTGCCTTGTCCTCCAAAGCCTCCCGAAGCATTTGTGAAGGAAGGCGAAGGAGGGTCAACTCGTCACTTGTTACTCGTCACTCGTCACTTTTCACTTGCTCTCTTCTCGCTTATTCCACTGGAGAATATTACATGCTCCCACCTGCCTTGCTGAACTCATTATGGCAAGCGTGGAAATTTCTAAATTGCTCCCATAAAAAATGGATATTGACATTAAAAAAGTATATTGATTATTTGCTTATATGGAAAGAGAAATGGAAAGAATAGAGAGAAAGAGAGAGTTTTATGAGATCAGACCGGTGAAAGCGGAATGCATAGGTGTTTGTGAATGGTTCGGCAACGATAATGAGATTTGTGTAGAGATCGGTAGCGGAAGAGGAGAATTTTTGAAATTCATCTCCGAGAAGGAACAGTATAAAAATTTCATCGGTATCGAATTCAAAGAAAAGCGCATAGATACGATTTTGAAAAAACTCGAGCCGGAAGATAATCCCAATGTGAAAATCTGTAAGATGATTGCCGATGAATCGCTTGCTGAGTATTTCGCCCCTAACTCTATCAAACATATATACATCATCCATCCCGATCCGTGGCCTAAACGAAGACATCATAAGAAAAGACTGATATCACCGGCATTTATCGATGCTCTGGATAAGATACTCACAAAAGACGGAATCATAGATATCACCACCGATCATTGTGGCTATGCTCTCTGGATACTGCATCATTTCGACGAACATGAGAGCTTTGAGCCCTCATTCGAGCGAGGCTTCAGTTTCCAAAAACCAAATGACTATATAGATACATATTTTGAAAAGAAAAAGAAAGATGAAGGCTTGAAACCGATTTATATGCAGTTCAATAAGAAAAGAGGTTGAGATGATAGATAAGAAAAAACTAAAAGAGATATATTATCTAAATTCCGAAAAAGTGGATAAAGGGTTGAGCAGATACGCTTTTCATACCCACAATTCCTACAGATTAAAAGAGGAAGAGAACGATCTTACCCGTTCGGCTTTTGCTATAGACCGAGACAGAATACTGTATAGTGGTGCCTATCGGCGCTATCAAGGGAAGACTCAGGTATTTTCTTTTACCAATCTGTTTGACGAGGAGATGTCCAACAGAAGTCTGCATACCACTTATGTTTCGCAGATCTCCCGCACGATAGGCAAAAATCTGCGGCTCAATCTGGAGCTGATAGAAGCGATCGCTTTGGGACATGATCTGGGGCATTCACCTTTTGGACATGATGGAGAACGTGCTCTGAGTGCTTGCTGCAAAGAGCATGGTATCGGCGAATTCCATCATAATATCGAAAGTTTACATATAGTTGATCATATCTCGCGACGGGGGAGAGGACTGAATCTGAGCTTCCAAGTACGCGACGGTATAATATCGCATGACGGTGAAGTACACAATACCAGATTGATACCGGAAGTGGACAAAACGGAAGAAGACATAAACGAGTTTATCAAAAAGAAAAAAGCGGGTGAGAAAAACAGCTGGATGCCGGCAACTATGGAAGGCTGTGTTGTGCGCATTTCAGATACTATTGCTTATATCGGTCAGGATATAGAAGATGCTATCCGCTACAAAATACTCGACCGCGACGAAATTCCCGAAGATTGTGTCGAATATCTGGGCAATACCAATAGCGAAATCATAGATACATTGGTCAAAAGTGTTATAGTGAACAGCTTCGATAAGCCCTATATAGCTTTTGACGACACTACATCCGGATACTTGCTCAAACTGAAAAAATTCAACTATGCTCGTATCTATACTAATGATAATGTTAAAAAATCCAAACAAGTTATTGATCTGAGCATGAAATTGTTGTTCGAGAATTATCTGGACGCTATCGAAAATATGGATACCGAAAGCAGAATATTTCCTCATTTCCTTGACAGAAAACTGGGGTATTATTGTAAACGTTTCTCAGCGGCAGAGAAGGTGCGGGACTTCATAGCGACCATGACGGATCGCTATTTCAATGAAGAAGTGAAAAACTGCCTGCTTCCGGGCCGCTATTTATAGGAGTAAGAATATGGAATTTTCGGAATTTGTTCAAAAAACAGATTTTCTGATAGAAAAAATATCGGAGAATAGGAGGTTACTTTGACCTCGAGAGAGTGGAAGATCAACTCTCTGATTTGGAAAAGCAAATGCAAGACCCATCCTTTTGGGATGATCAAAAGCAGGCAAAGCATATACTGAAAAGGGTTAATATCCTCAAATCTATTGTGGAGAAAGGTGAACGATTAACTTTTATTACCGATGAATTGGAGACTTACAAATCGTTGTTGGAAGAAGAGGATAATAAAGCTCTTTTTGAGGAAGCCAAAGGAAAATTGAAGATTTATCAGAAAGAAGTTGATTCGATAGAGATGCAGCTTTTGCTCAGTGATGACCTGGATGACCATGATGCAATTTTGACCATCCATCCCGGTGCCGGTGGTACCGAATCACAAGATTGGGCACAGATGTTGATGCGTATGTTCAAACGCTGGGCGGAAGAAAATAAATTTCCAATCGATGTCATAGATCTACTCCCGGGTGAAGAAGCCGGTATCAAAAGCGTGACCATGCAGATTAGCGGTGCCTATGCGTATGGATATCTTAAATGTGAAATCGGTATTCATAGATTGGTGCGGATATCTCCATTCAATGCGCAAGGAAAAAGACAGACATCGTTCGCTTCGGTTTTCGTCTATCCCGTGTTGGACGATGATGTAGAAATAGAAATAGAAGCTTCCGATCTCCGTGTGGATACTTATCGTTCCAGTGGTAAAGGAGGGCAGAGTGTCAATACTACCGATTCTGCTGTTCGGATCACTCATTTACCGACCGGCATTGTGGTTCAGTGTCAGAATGAGCGCTCGCAGATAAAGAATCGAGCTACTGCGATGAAGATCCTCAAATCCAGGTTGTATCAGCATTATCTGGAAGAGAAAAAGAAAGAAAAAGCCAAACAGGAAAATATGAAAACCGAGATTGGTTGGGGTAACCAGATCCGCTCTTATGTATTTCATCCTTACCAGATGGTCAAAGATCATAGAACTGAGCATGAGACCGGTAATGTGAGTGCAGTGATGGATGGTGATATATCACCGTTTATTCATGCTTATCTCAAATATAAAGCAGAAAACAAGAGTTCCGGAGAGAAAGATGGAAATTGATATCAAAGATCGGATTAGCAAAGAGCGTATGCCGACACATTTGGCTGTGATTACCGATGGAAATGGCAGATGGGCGAAAAAGCGAAAGTTAAAGCGAGTGGAAGGCCATCGAGAAGGTATCAGGACTGTACGAAAGATTGTGGAAGCTTCGGTTGAGATCGGATTGGAGTATCTTACCATATATGCCTTCTCTACTGAAAACTGGCGCCGCTCCAAAGCTGAAGTGAATGCAATTTTCAGATTGATCATGGATGCATTGATCCGGGAAGTGAACGATCTGAATGAAAACAACGTGGTTATCAAGTTTATCGGTTCGCCGGAGAAGATACCGTCAAATTATTCTCAGCGGCTACACAAGCATTCCCAAATTACCTGGGACAATACCGGGCTGAAACTGAACGTGGCAATAAATTATGGCGGTAGAAAAGAGATAGTCGATGCTGTGAATAAGATCATTCAAAATAATGATGCAGAGCGGTTGGGACAAGGTGTGAGTGAAGAAATGATCTCCAACGCCCTCTATACTGCAGGAATGCCCGATCCGGATATGATCATCAGAACCGGTGGCGAGAACAGACTATCCAATTTCCTCGTCTGGCAGAGCATCTATGCGGAACTTTGGTTCACTCAGACCTTGTGGCCCGATTTCTCTCGGGAAGAATATTTCGAAGCTATCTTAGATTATCAAAATAGAGAAAGAAGATTTGGAGCGAGATAATATGGAATTGACCAAAAGAATTATAATTGCCGCTATTTTTATACCTATCATAGTATTGGTAGTATATTTGGGCGGATGGGCGTTAGCAGCTTTTTTGGGACTCATCGTATTGTTGCAATCCTATGAACTGACAAGAATGTTCGAATGCAAAGAGATCAGACTCTCTTTTTATCCTATTTTGCTCTCTATCCTACTCTTTGGAGCAGTTATCCTTTACGATCTCGGTGTAGTGCTGTTTGCTATAGTTGGAGTATTTGTGGTGCTATTGGCACGAGATGTATTTGCCAACAGGATAGAAGGAGCGATCAGTCGCATCACTGCCGGTGTGTTTACAGTTTTTTATACCTCTGTTTTGATGGCTCACATATTTCTGATCCGCAATCTGGAAAATGGAATTTTGTTGATACTAAGCCTGTTGGTAATGATCTGGCTAACCGATACGATAGCATTTTTTTTCGGTATGATGTTTGGCAAGCATAGGGGAGTGGTAAAGGTAAGTCCCCGAAAATCTATCGAAGGTTTCATTGCCGGATTGGTAGGAGCGGGCTTGATCGGCATTATTCTCGGTTTGGTGCTCAATTTACATAGAGTAGAGGTTATAGGTTTGATAGTGGCAGCCGGCATATTCGGGCAGATCGGAGATCTGTTTGAGTCTCTATTGAAACGGGATTGCGGCGTAAAAGATAGCTCATCTCTCATACCCGGTCACGGTGGTGTGTTGGATCGATTCGATAGTTTGCAAATAGCTGCTCCAATATTTTATTATGTTCTATTTTTTTTCATGAGGTGACAAAATGCAGCCCAAAATCGTATTAGTAACAGGTGGAGCCGGTTTTATCGGTTCGAATTTCATTCGTTATCTTCTGCATAATTATCCGGACTATAAGGTGATAAATTTTGATAAATTGACATATGCGGGTAACTTGGATAATCTCACTCTCGTCGCTGAGACTCCTAATTATGCTTTCGTGCGTGGCGATATAGCTTCCCAAAAGGATGTAAAAAATGTGTTCGAGGAGTTTAATCCCGACTATGTAGTACATTTTGCAGCCGAATCGCATGTGGATCGCAGCTTCAACAACCCGGATCTATTTCTTGCCACCAATGTATTGGGCACTCAGATGCTGCTGAACTATTCTCACGAGACCGAAGTGGAGAAATTCGTCTATATCTCGACAGATGAGGTTTATGGCTCTGTGCAGGATAAATGCGGTGAATATAGCAAATTGGCACCGAACAATCCCTATGCTGCCAGCAAAGCTGCTGCCGATCTCTTGATCAGAGTTGCCTATCAAACTTACCGGCTGAATGTGAACACGATCAGAAGCTGCAATAATTACGGTCCCTACCAATTTCCCGAGAAACTGATACCGGTGATAATATGTAATGCACTCAAGGGTAAAGAGATACCGATATTCGGTGAAGGTAACAATATCCGCACTTGGATGCATGTAGACGATCATTGCCGCGCTATTGACCTCGTTTTGCACAATGCACCGGAAAATCAAATATACAACGTGAGTACCGATGATGAATGGCAAAATATCGAGTTGGCAAAATTCATTCTCGACACGATGGATGTATCGCATGAACTTATCACTTATGTGCCGGATCGGATTAGTCATGACTATCGTTATGCTATGAATAGCGATAAGATTAGAAAACAGCTCGGTTGGCAACCGGCGATAGATTTCAAACTTGGAATAGAGCAGACTATAGGCTGGTACAAGAATCATCAGGATTGGGTAGAGGCAATAGTTAGCGGAGAATATATGGAAAAAACGGAAGGGCGAGAAGAAGAATGAGAATCATAATAGCAACTTTGTTAAGTATATTATTCATAGCATCATGTTCGGTTAATAAACTGACGAACGAAGAGCAGCAATACGAAGCTATGGCAGAAGACAGCTCGGAAAACCGGGAAAGTGTTTTAGCGGAGAAGAATGTTGCGATCGATTCTCTCAGTATGCTGGTGGAGAACTTGTATTTTATGGTGGATTCATTGATGTATGAGCTCGATGTTGCCAATAGTAGAGTGGCGGTAAACACAGAATTTCAAATCCCCGATCGTTTTATGTTTGCCGGTAGAGAGTTCGATTTCAGTAACGATAGAGTCTATGCAAAATTCGAGCGTATATTTGCACAGGAATTGAAAAGTGCGCATCGTTACATCCAGCGTAGCGGTATATATTTCGATATTTTCGAGGAGTATTTTGAGAAATATGATATCCCTTCCGATGCGAAATTTCTGGCTGTAGCTGAGAGCGATCTAAACGCTATGGCGACTTCGCATGTGGGAGCTGCAGGAATTTGGCAGATCATGCCGTCCACTGCAAAAGGATTGGGACTGCAGATAAATTCCTTTATCGATGAACGACGAGATATCTTCAAAGCTACAGATGCTGCCGCTCGTTTTTTGAGAGGTAACTACAATTTCTTAGCCGAACGGGGAGCCGAGGATTGGCTATTGGCTATGAGCTCTTATAATGCCGGAGTGGGAAACATATCACGCGCTATTAGAGAGCAACAAGCCTACGACTTTTTTGACATTATGATGCGTACCGATGAGACTCATCATTACCTTTGGAGAGCAGTAGCTATCAAGATGATCTTCGAGCATGAAGTAGAGATCTTCGGCCAGCGCTTTACACGCGATCTTCCGCTTCGTGAACAGACCAGAGTGGAGACTTTGAATCTGAAAGGGCATTACAAGATAGATAACTGGGCAGCTGCACAAGGTACTTCGGTACGTCGTATCTGGGAGCTGAATCCTTGGATAAAGATCTATCAACGTTCGCAAGGCAGATATTCGGCTATCAACGATGTGGTGCTTCCTCCGGGTGATTTTACCATTTTGGTTCCGATAGAAGCTGAGAAAGATAGAGTAGAATTGGAGCGGATAACCAAACAATTCCAAAATGAGAATGCCGGCTACTTTACTCATCATATAGTACAAAAAGGAGACACCCTGTTCGGTATTGCCAGAAAATACAATACCAGTGTGAGTTCGCTGAGACGCTTGAACGGCTTGAACTCCGATTTGATCAGACCGGGACAGAAGCTCTATCTTTTTGATGCTCCATCCGGCTCTGCATCTTCCTCCACAAATACTTATGAAGTAAAAAGCGGTGATACGGTATCTACTATAGCACAAAAACTCGGGGTGTCCACCAATCATCTTATAACGATGAATAATCTGAGAAATAATAATGGAGTGGTTTTGATCTATCCCGGTCAAAAACTAAGCTACTGATGAAGATCCGAGCGATGCGGGAATCAGATATCGAGCAAGTGATGGCAATAGAGAGAAGCGTGTTCCCAATGCCGTGGACAGAGCATATTTTCAGAGAATTTATCGAAATCAACAAAGCATATGTGGGATATGAAAATGAGGTGGTGGGATATATTTGTTTACTTGTCTATATAGAAAAACTCTTGATCGCCAATTTGGCAGTAAAAGAAGCGTTTCAACGAAAAGGTATGGGCACAAAATTGATCAGATTCGCTCTCGAGAAGGCGAGGCAGGATGGTTTATCCGAATTGACCCTTGATGTACGGCAAAGTAACCGGGTAGCGATACAATTCTACGAAAAGCTCGGTTTTATAAAAATCGGCAGAAAACCCGATTATTATGAACATCCAACCGAAGATAGTATTGTGATGAGCTTAAATATAGCAGATTGGAGCAGAGAATGAAAGGTTATTTTATCACTTTTGAAGGGATGGAAGGATGCGGCAAATCGACTCAGACGATTCTGTTGGCTAATTATTTTTATGAAAGAAAAAGGGAAGTATTGCTCACACGTGAGCCGGGAGGTCCGAAAATATCGGAAGCAATTAGAGATATCCTCTTGAACAATGATAATGCTGAAATGTTACCAGAAACTGAACTGCTTTTGTATATGGCGAGCAGATGCCAGCATACCGGCGAATGGATCTTGCCTGCATTGGCAGAGAATAAGATAGTGATCTGTGACCGTTATAACGACTCGACTCTAGCATATCAGGGAGTAGCCAGAGATCTGGACAGAAAGTTTATTGACAATATTTCAAGCTTTGCTACTTTCAACCTCATGCCGGAGATCACTTTTTTGATAGATATACCGGTCGAGATCGGTTTGGGAAGGATCGATCGGCAAAAAGCTGATCGGATGGAGAGTGAGACGCTCGAGTTTCACAAAAAAGTCCGTAATGCGTATTTAGAACTTGCCAAGATGGCAAAAGCAAGATATTTTGTATTAGATGGAACTATGAGTATAAATGATATTCATAGTGAGATAATAGAAAAATTGAAAAAGGAAGGTATAGAATGAAGTTTAATAACTTTAATAAAGTAGCCCTATCGCTTAGCATTATAGTCTTGATATTGATCTCTGCTGTTGTGTTCAGTTCATCTTCGGTAGATGCCAAGAATGATGAATCGCAGATCGGCATGTACAATAAACTTCGTCTCTTCAATGAGGTTTTGTTCAAATTACGGGAGCATTATGTAGATGAACTAAGTGTAGAACAACTTATAGATGCAGCAGTAGATGGAATGCTGGATGAACTCGATCCGCATACCACCTATTTTACCCGAGACGAATTCGATAGATTCACTACCGATACACGAGGTGAATTTGGCGGATTGGGTATATCGATAGATAAAATGGGAGAATATATCACCGTTGTGTCTCCGATCGAAGGCACACCGGCTTATCATATGGGAATACTAGCCGGAGATCGGATCATCAAAGTCGATGGAGAAGATGTAATCGGTATATCTACCGAAGATGCGATCAAAAAAATGCGTGGTGAAAAAGGTACCAAAGTCACCATCACTATAGATAGACCCGGTGTGGAAACGGATCTCGACTTCGAGATCGAGCGTGATATCATCAAGATCAAAAGCATCCCTTACGCTTTTAAGCTGGATAATGGTATCGGCTATGTTCGTGTAAGACAGTTCAATCAGAATGTGACGCGTGAACTAAGAGCAGCTCTGGATGAATTGGAAGACGAAGGTATCCGCGGCTTGATGATCGATCTCAGATTCAATCCCGGCGGTTTGTTGGATGAGGCTATCAATACTGTAAATGAATTCATCGGAAGAGGGAAGCGGGTCGTCTTCACAAAAGGACGAACTCCTCAGACCGATGTGGAATATTATACCAAATTCAATCGTCAAAGAGATGATTATCCTGTTATTGTGATGATAAACGAAGCTTCAGCCAGCGCATCGGAGATCTTTGCCGGTTCTATGCAAGATTGGGATCGAGGATTGGTAGTCGGTAAAACTTCTTTCGGTAAAGGATCGGTACAAAGACTCTTTCCGCTCGAATCGGGTGATGGACTCAAGATCACTACAGCTAAGTATTATATCAATTCCGGACGTTGTATCCATCGAGAAATATTAGATCGTGTGCTCAGAGGTGAACGAGTTACCCAAGAAGAATGGGATGAAGCCGAAGAAGAGCATTACAACGATGTGTATTATACTAATGAAGGCAGAGTGGTTTATGGTGGTGGCGGTATCAATCCCGATATCGAGATCGATCAATCATCACTCACATCCTTCGCTATGGAGCTGCGCCGTACTAATGCTCTGTTTAATTTCTCCATCGATTATATCCTAGAGCATGATGAAGATATACCGGCAGATTTCGAAGTTGGTGAGCAAGTTATGGATGAGTTCTTTTCCTATATAGATAACGAAGGAATCGAATATGAGCAAGCAGATATAGATAGTACTTACGAATGGATCAGTAATTCCATTACATCCAATATTATCAGCAGAGTACATGGCGATGAAGCGGGATATAAGATATCTATCCGACAAGATAGTCAATTACAAGAAGCGCTGGAACTCTTCGATCGGTTCGATACATTGCAAGAAATGTTTGCCCATGCTCAGGAACTTAGAGAAGAAGAATTGCAAGCAAGGAGTGAATAAATGAAAAAAGAGGAAATGTTAGAAGCCCTAAAAGGTGGGATCAAAGGGGAATTGGACAGTATCAATCTCTACCAGTACGCACTGGATAATTGTGACGACGATGAAGTGGCGGAATTTTTGGAGAATAGAGTGGAAGAGGAAAAGCAACATTACAACTATCTGATAACTTACTATAATACGATCGCAGAAGATGAAAATATTAGAGAATCTGTATTACGCCTTTCCGATTTGCCTAATGAGATCAGTGGAATAATCAGCGAAAACTTTATCGAACAGATCGCTTCCAAGCAAATACTATTCTCAACTCTATCTACCGCAGCTCTTTTGGAAAAGAATTCGATAGACTTTTATCGGGATTGTGCCCAAAAATCTACCATACCCGAGCTAAAAGAACTGTTTGCTAAGCTGAGTGAATGGGAAGCTCAACATTACGATGATATCATGAAAATCCAGAAAGAAGCTGAACACGAGTATTGGCAACTAAACGATTTCGAACCTTTCTGATCAGTAGAGAGCATAACAGCCAAAGCCAAGCAAAGTGAAGAGGGTCAGCTCTTGAGAGTGTGAGAGCTGGAGAAAACAAGCGAAATTGATTAGTTTATTAGTTAATTGGTTAATTTGTTTATTGGTTGAGTCGTTGAGGTGTTGAGTTGCCTGCCCTGCCTGGCATGTGGAACCTGTCTGTTCCACTGTGGTGAAACTTCGTCAGAAATACTTCACTGGGTTGAGTTGTTGAAGGAGACGGAATTGGTAGAAATTTTTAGCAAAGAGCATGGAGTGTAGGACAAGATGTCATCTTGTCTTCGAAAAAACAGAAAGAAATGAATTGAGGAATTTATCGTAAGAGAAGCAGGGAGAGTTCCTGGTGAAAAGTGAATCTGTGAGAGGTGAGAAGTTGTGAAAAGAAAAGCAGTGAGGTGTTTAGGGTTGAATGTTTAGTGAAATATATCGAAGATCAGAGATCAGAATGGAAAAACGGTCATCTCGAGCGGAAGCCCGACTTGTCGGGGTGAAGTCGAGAGATCTCTTTTTTACAAATGTCAAACAGCAAAGTAGAAAGACGGAGAGACTGTAAGAGTATATAGGAGAAAGAAGATAGGAATTTTGGAGGATAGGAAGATTGGTAGAGAGCAGAGAGATCTCAGAAAGAGAACGATATCGTCACACTGAGTAGCTTCGGCGTAAGCCGGAGCGTATCGAAGTGTGAGTTGGTGCATGAGTAGCAGGATGATGTTTAGGGTTTAGAGGCCAGAGAAAAGCAAGGAGATGTTGATTCGTTGATTGATTAGTCATAATAGCCTAGCCTCTTCAGGGCTAGGGCGAATCCTGTGGTGAAATTTCGTAAGAAATATTTCACTGGGGTATTTGGTGCTTGGGATTTGGAATTTATTTAGCGCTTGCCTTACGGATCTAGGAAGAAAGTATTTGACAAAGAAAAGCAGAGTTGTAATCTTACACCAATGATTCCGAACCGGTACTCGGTTTGACGAAGTAGAGAAATCTTGTATTTGTTTCACCGAATCCGGTTTGAGGAGGAGGAGATATGAAGAAATTTGTGGAAGAATTTTTTATTTACCAAAAGCAGATAGGCACAAAGTGTCTTAATACGCTACCCCCCCCCCCCCCCCCCTCCCAACCTTCGTAGTTGCTTGTTATGCAGAAGGTTATATATACTCATGGGTTCTTGTTACCAGTCGTTTCTTTGCTTTGGAAAGGATAACCATTTGCTGCAGAAACAAATTTATCTGAGCATCGCTCTGTTGTTGTATTATGCTTCAACAGGGCTAATTCGGATAAATAATAACAGGAGGAGAATGATATGAATAAGACAAAATATATAATAGTGGTCATGATACTGTTAGCAGGTATTACTTTAGTGTTTGGTGAATGTAGATTACTGATGCAGATAGCGAGAAATGCAGAAGATGCTTTGCATACACCTCCCAACGCCGGTTTTAGTATCCCATACGGTAGAGCATTTTATGCATTGGAAGAACAATCAATAAATAATGGAAATGATGGATGGGGAATAGTATATTATGAGAAAGATGCCATCGTTACCGGTGAGGGAACTATTTGGGCAGCGGATAGCACCTATACATCAAACCGATTTGCCAGTTATCATCCTGCTCATCAAGATAATAACTATCTAAATACCTGGCGATATGAGATCGGCGGTGAGGAATATGATCTGAAATTGGTTGCAGCTCATGTGCGGGAAGCTACTTCCGGTTCACCAGATATCCCCAATCCGCATCCGTTTGTCTTTAACATTAGTGATGGTAATCATGAATATGCCTATGTATTTGCTCACAATGGTTCTGCAGATAGCTATGTGGTAGGCAATATGAGTACTTTTATACAGGACTTGGTTAATCAGTACAGTTGGAATGATGAAATATGGTCAGAGTGGTATTCTCATGAAGTCGATTCAGGAGTTTATTTCGGATTTATAATGGCTCATATCAAGCTTAACAATTGGGATATTTTACGTGGCATGAAAGAGGCACTTTCTCATCCCTATATCATCGGTTCCGGTTGGACGGGTAGAAATTTCATCTTCTCTGATGGCTATGATGCCTATGCTTACCGCTCTTATGATCAACCGGCCGATCAATGGCATTATAATCTCGAATATGCTATAATTGATTCTTTGTGGGGATTTGAGGATTTACCCGAACAAGCTGTAATAATGTCCGAATTCCCCAACTGGTATGCATTCAATGATAATAAAGTTGAGCTCGATCAAAATGAGTTGGTGTATATACCCAGACGTGGTGAACCGGTACACTTCAAATACTTTTCTCTGAATACAATAAGATACGTAAAAAATCCCAAGCCACCGTATGAAGGGGCGCAAGATTATTGGACTTGGGATAGTTTTCCTGTATTGGATCCGGATCCCGGTGTTACTGCGATCGATGTAATGACTCAGGATTATCCAAGCGGTTCTGGTGTAGGCTTTGACGAAGCTTATTATGTCAGAGATCAAGAAGGTGATAATATTCAAAGACGTTCAGCGACGGATCCGTGGTTGCAAAATGGTCTGACAAGTTTCGATGATGTCTCAGGCTATAAAATAAGGCATTTTGAATATAATGATAACGCGATTGCGCATATAGCCGGCGAGATCGCTCCGCATCATTCATATTATACACTGCAACCCGGAGAAGAAAACTGGGTCGGTTATTGGCTTTTAAACAGTCAATCACTAAAACAAGCGCTCGGCATTCATTTCGATAAAGTACTTTCTGTAGAAGCCCGCGATTGGTATTATAAAGACAAGACCGATCCGCGAAGTGGTGATGGTAGCACAATACCAAGTTCATGTCCGAATAAACCGATGGAATTCGGACAGATGTATATTATTATGTTAAAACCAGAGATTACTCAACCTGTAAATCTTAATTGGACGAACTCTCGTCGACCTATGTCTTTGCAGTTGCCCTCTTCACCCGAGTATTTCACTTATGAACATGGTGATGAATATGAAGTGGTCGATGTGGATATGAATGCACGCACAGACGATATTCTCGAGATCGGTGTATTTGCCGGGGAGACATGTATCGGAGCGGCGCAGGTGGATGAGTTCCCGGTTCAAGTACTCTATTATCCCGAAGGATATGAAGGAATGCCTCTGGAATTCCAATTCTATTATGGTGATAGAAATGTGTCGGCTTTGCAGAATAATATGTTGGTCTATGATGAACGTACAGGCAGCTATAATCCTGGACGGTTAATTGCCGGTGAGGTGAAGTATCATCGTGTTATGCTTCAGGAAAGACAAACAGAAAGTCTTCAGGTTGATAATGAGCATAATGTGAGCTTTGCACCGAATCCATTTAATCCGGATGTGAGTATCTCCCTCAATCTTCAACATCAATCGGAGGTTGAAATAGCTATCTACAACACGAAAGGACAATTAGTGAAAAATATAGCCAACGGAGAATATCCGGCAGGCACTTATCATTTCAATTGGAATGGTAGAAATGCAAAAGATCGAATAGTATCCAGCGGGATATATTTATGTCGGATTAAAACCGGTCAAACCAGTTCCAATCATAAGTTGATTTTACTAAAGTAACAGGTAGATAAATATGAAAATGCATATAGCTATATTGCTGGTTATGATAACTTCATCGCTGGTTGCTAATATGATAATAGTGAATCAGGACGGTAGCGGAGATTTCGTCAGCATTCAAACAGCAATAGATTCTGCAGTAAACAACGATACGATTTTGGTATATCCCGGCAATTACTACGAGACGCTCGATTTCCTCGGCAAATCCATATCATTGATGAGCCTTGCCATAGCAACCGGGGACGATAGTTATATCGAGCAGACCGTTATTGATGCCGGACAGATCAAATCTGCAGTTACGATCGTTGGAAGTGAAACCGCCTATATAGGCGGTTTCACTATCACTAACGGTTATAGCCGTGATAATGTTTGGGGCGGAGATACTATGGGAGGCGGTCTAGCTGTAGTAGATTCGGGAATTACAATCGAAAACAATGTGATCACTAGAAATTGGGCAGAATGGGGCGGTGGTATCAGCTTAGCCGATTCCGATGTGATATTGAAAGGTAATATTATATTCAACAATAGCGCGAGCAGTGGTGGTGGCTTGGATTTAGTTAATTATTATATGCCGAGTGAACCTACGATTACATTTTGCCCATATAATAAAAATAGTATCTATTCAAATATGGCTGGTTGGGGAAACGATATTTTTACAAGTAAGGTAATTACAGATATTGTTTTGGAATATGCATCAGTAGATGAATTTGATACATATTTTTATGAGCAATGGTCTAGTGAACTCACTTTGGATGTAGAAGAAGTCGTTTTGCAAAGAGAGGAGAGTGATCTCTATGTAGCACCCTGGGGCTCGGATGATAACAGTGGACTTTCATCTTCCGAACCGCTACAACGCATCTCATATGCCTTGCTGAAAATAAAACCTGACAGTCTGGAACAAAGGACTATCCATATAGCCGAAGGCTTGTATTCACCATCGGTAAACGGGGAATTATTGCCGCTTAGCTTGCAACCGAATATCAAACTAAAAGCTCTGGATGGTTACAATTGGACTGTAGATGGGGACGGATTGTTCACTCTCATTTTTAACGGTATTTATAATCCCGGTGGACCACTATTGCCATTAAGTGGAAGCTTAGAAATTTCGAGTGCAATATTTCAAAACGGGACAAAACATGCATATGTTGAGCTTAATAGTTTGGCATTTCTGAGTAAGCTAACTATGAAAAATGTCCTAATCAGAGATATGCAAGAATACTGGGGTGATCCTAATTTAGACGATTTTTATGGTTTGAGAATTTCTCGTATAGAAGAGGTAGATTTATCTGATATTAGAATAGAAGGTAATCTTGTTAGTGGCGGATTATATATAAAAGATGTAGGGAATGCAATAGTCGATAGGGCAGATATCAGCAGAACAACTAAGTTGCCTGGAATTCGCATTGGTCATTCAAATTATTGGTTTCCGGAGCGGGAAGAATTTACCATTTCAAATAGCAAGATAAATAATGCAGTGAATACAATATCTTGGCCCGGAGGGGTGATCACAGGTGGTATATCTATAGTTGGACCATTTGGTGTTGATAACCCTGAAGATAAGATCAGCCGAATAATAAATTGTACCATAGCAGACAATATATCACGTGATGCTGCTGTTGTTGTGCGAAATAGTGTTAATGCTAATTTTTATAACACGATCGTTTATGGAAATAACCCTAATAGACTCATTATGGATGGTAGACACAATGAGGGTTATGTGAGTTTTTCGCATTGTTTGTTTGAAAATGGGATGAACAACGTAGATGTTTGGGGGTCGATGTATAATGTGTCTAATGAAAACATTCTCAGTGGAGATCCGCTCTTCGTAGGCGATGGTGAGCATCCATATCAGCTATCTGATGGTTCTCCTGCTATCAATGCAGGTACTATGGACATACCGGATTATGAGTTTCCCGAATATGACCTTGCCGGTAATGCACGTATCAACGGGAATTCTATAGATATCGGAGCTTATGAATATCATGAGACCTCAGCAGAACCGCAATCAGTTAGCCAAACGATGAATGTACAGGTAAGACCCAATCCTGTATATCTTCATAAACGGCAGGATAGCTTCTACTGTACGATCAGTTTTAATCTGCCGATCTCAGGTGATATCAATGTTGATATCTATAATATCAAAGGTCAGAAAGTAAGAACATTACTCGATACTTATATGACTTCCGGCATGCATAATATCAGATGGGACGGAATGGATAATAATGGCACAAAAGTGAGTTCAGGAGTCTATCTGTATAAAATTTCTAACTCGTATGATGAAAAAACGGGAAGAGTAATAATTTTAAAATAAGAAGGAGGACTTTATTATGAAAAGAATCAGTTTGTTAATAACCATAATGTTGGTTTTATTCAGCATTAGTTTGATTGTAGCCGAGTCTCAACAGTGGATGCATTATGGAGTAGAATACAGTGTCAGGGCTCAGGTAGAGCATGAGGGCACATTATGGATAGGCACAAAGAAAGGACTTGTACAAGTAGATACAAATACAGGCGACAAAGTACACTATGATATCTACAATTCCGATTTGCCAGACAATGAGATTACCGCCTTGGCAGTTTCTGAAGAAGGCATATTATGGATCGGCGTAAAATTTCATGGTGTGGTAAGATACGATGGCGAGCAATGGGTAGTGTTCGACGAGAATAATTCCGGTCTGCCGGGTAACTATGTTAGAGATATACACATAGATGATGCAGGCGGGATATGGTTTGCACACAGTTTAGATGGTGTCTCATATTATGATGGTGAAGACTGGATCGTTTATAATACTGATAATTCGGGCTTACCTCATTACAGCGTCTCATCAGTTTTTGTCGATAGCAATGGTGATAAATGGTTCACTACTTCACCCGGTGTTGCCTATTTTGATGATGAAGAGTGGATTATCTTTGCTAGTGAGAATACTCCGATGGAAGGTAAATCTTTCTATTATATAACGGAATGTGAAGATAATCTGATCTGGATAGCTACTTCAGCTGAGCTTGCCAGTTTTGACAAAATCGATGACTGGCAGATTTATAATATGCAAACCACCAGCTTGCCATTTGGTGGGAATATGTCGATAGCGATCGATCAAACTAATACAAAATGGATATCTACCGGCTTCGGTTTGGTATCTTACGATGATCAGGATTGGACTGTGTACAACAAAAATAACTCCGGGATACCGGATGATGAGTGTTTGCTTGTATCGATAGATAACTCTGACATAATATGGGTGTCTGTAACAGTTTCCGAACAATATATGGATATAATTGCAGGATTCGACGGAGTTAGTTGGGAAGTGATAAATCCGGCGAATTCCGAACTTTTCCCGGACTGGCAGATCTATCTGGAAATAGATAATGATGGAGTGCTCTGGATACCGTTCTCACTCTATTTCGACGAGGATTATATTGCCGGGTTCACTACCTTTGACGGTCAAGAGTGGACTCATCATTATTCACCTGATAGTTTTATCAAAGGTAGCTTTATGATCGATGAAGATAATAATAAATGGATAGGAACAAACCAAGGATTGTATTTCTATGATGAGAGTGAGTGGATAGTTTATAATACTTCAAATTCGGGATTACCAAATAATCAGGTCAATGCAGTGGCAAAAGACCTCGAGGGAGGTATGTGGATCGGGACAGATGCCGGTTTAGCTCATTTTGATGGAGAAGAATGGACGGTATATTACTATTATGATTCACCGCTTCCTCATCCCAAGGTAACTGCAATCACAGTAGATCAAAACGGTGATAAGTGGATCGGTACCGATCGCAGCTCCACCATGGGAGGAGTAGTCCATATCGATGGTGAGAACTGGACTGTATATGACGCTTCCAATTCAGAATATCCTCCTGCCAAAACCTATAAGATAGAGATAGATAGCAACAACGATAAATGGTTTGCAACCAGTTTGGGTCTGGTTCATTTCGATGATGAGCAATGGACAAGATATCATGAAGACAATTCCGGTATTCCTTACAATGTAGTGCGGGATGTCAAAGTTGACCAAAATGGCGATGTTTGGATATCTATGGGTTTCCGATCTTCCCAAATAGATAAGTCGGAGAAGAATCGTCGCGAACCGGATATGGGAGTGGCAAAATTTGATGGCACAGCCTGGGAGCATTGGCACTATTTGAATTCTCCCATTAGTGTTCCTTTCGCAATAGCGATCGATCAGCATCAGAATATTTGGATAGGCGATGCAGCCGGTCTAATTGTCTTTAATGAAGGGGGCATAGTATCGGCAGATGAGTGGGAAGTCTTAGTACCACAAACAGATATTGCTACTTATAATTATCCCAATCCGTTCAATCCATCGACTACGATAGCTTATGATTTACCACAAGAAGGAAGTGTGAAGATCGAGATTTTCAATATTCGCGGACAAAAAGTGCGAACGCTGCTGGATGAGTATCAAAGAGCCGGTAAGCATCAGATTGTTTGGAACGGTAAAGATGAGCGTAATATTGAGATGCCATCGGGGATTTATCTGTATCAGATAGCCACAGAAAGCAAAGATGTAGCCGGCAAGATGATGATGATCAAATAATATCGAGATTTTATCGAAAGCTCCTTCTCTATGAGGGAGCTTTCATTTTTTCAGCATTCCGATCAGCGATATCTGCCTGCTTTTCGTCCTCTCCCGTCGATAAGAAAAATACTGCTGATCATGGTAAGTACAAATATCGGAGGAGAGTATATTTTCAGCAGGAACTCCGGTGGAGCGAATTTGATGATGAATTGTCTTTTTCAGATCGATAAATGGGAAATTTTGTTCACTTTGGGTAGCAGATACGTATTTTTCGAAAGTATTTTTATCTACCGGATAATGTGCGGCACAAATAGCCGGTCCTATCAGTATGACAAGATTATATGAGCTGCTGCCGAAATGTGTTTGCATCATGTTGATAGTTTGTTGAGTGATTGCTTTCATGGTACCAACTCTGCCGGAATGAACCGCTGCAACCACTTGTTTTTCAAAATCATATATCAATACAGGTACACAATCGGCAGTTACTATTGCCGGGAATATTCCGCTAATATCACAGATGAAAGCATCGGTGGCGGGGATAGGCTTTTTCGTGATGCCGGCACCCATATCTTCCTTTTGTAACAGATGGATATGATCTTGATGTACCTGCTGAGCAAAAACCATGTCTTTCGGATCTATCACTTTATCAAATACATTAACCGGCTTGGTCTCATTTTGGTTGTATTCAGATGAGCTATCTCCGAAATGGACGATCAGGTTGGGAAATCTATCTGAGATTACGTTGGCAGGATCCATAAGAAAGGGTGAGAGCTACACGCTCTCACCCGTAGATTTCATTGCTTATTTTTACTAAATTCCAGTCCGGCTCTAAAAGCTTTGATATTATTCTCCACTATTTTTTCACCTTTTCTGGCAAAGATAGTTTTGATCCCCTTTTTCATAGTTTCGATATCCAGATCGAGCCAAGGAGCGGCAGCTCCTAGCATAACTATATTCATAGAGCGGGGTGAGCCGATCTCTTTGGCAATTGCATCAGCATCGATGATGATATGATTCGTAAGGTTTTTGATCTCTGCGAGTACGTTATCTAATTCGGGGTAGTTGGGAATATTCTCATAAGGTTTGGAATTGGTTATCATCCATCCTTTATCGGAAAGATAGGGCAGATAGCGGAGAGCTTCCATAGGTTCGACTGAGAGGATGATATCAGCTTCACCATGGGGGATGAGGTCGGAGAATATTTCTTTGTCGGATATTCTAAGATGAGACTGTACATCACCACCACGCTGAGACATGCCATGAACTTCTGCTTGTTTCAGATACATACCGTTTTCCAAAGCTGTATATCCGATCACGGTTGCTATAGTGAGGATGCCTTGTCCACCTACTCCGGATAGAATTATATCTTTTCTACTCATTTTCTACCTCCTATCTTTTTTTCTTGGCATATACATGGATGCAAGGACGGCGAGAAATTATCACCGATACTCCATCATAAGCCAGTTCTTCGTTAATAATTTTCACATTTTCTTCATGATTTCTGCTTAACGGGTTGAGCAGGCGGATATGTTCAGATGGCACTCCGATTCCGGAACAGACATCTTCGATCCTATCTGTAACGACCGAATCCTGCATACCGGTCATAGCAGTAGTATCATTATCCAAGATGACAATAACGACATTACTGTTTCTATAAACTCCATCAAGTAATCCGGTGAGTCCGGAATGTCCAAAAGTGGAATCGCCGATCACACCGACTGCTGGGAACAACCCGGCTTCTGCTGCTCCTACTGCCATCGTAACAGATGCTCCCATATCTACACATGTGTTTATAGAATTAAATGGTGGTAGGAAGCCGAGGGTATAGCAACCGATATCGGAGAAGACATGTCCGGGACCATGTTCTTTCAATGCTTCATTCAAAGCATAATAAGCATCACGATGAGGACAGCCCACACATAAGGAAGGAGGGCGGGGAGCTACGACTTCCGGGATCGGTCTGGTTTCGTGTGGTTTCAATCCCAAAGCTTTTCGTACCAAAGACGGGTTTAGTTCTCCATCGTGAGATAAAGTGCCATCTAATCTACCTTTTACCTTATACTCTTTGTTTTCTACATAGCCTTTTATCATCTCTTCTACCAAAGGCATTCCCTCTTCGAGTACGAGAATATTCTTGCATTTACCGGTCAGTTTTTTTACCATAGATTTGGGAAGTGGATATTGGCTGATCTTCAGTACCGGATAAGGACATTCAGTATCTTTGAAGTTTTCCATCAGATAATTGTAGGCAAGTCCACAAGCGATGATGCCCAGCGAATGGTCTTTTCCATCGGTAAATGAATTGAAGGGTGAGTTTTCCGATTCCTGAACGAAATCATCCTGCATTGCTATCAGTTTTTTATACTTTTTGCGTGCAAAAGCGGGGAGCAACATAAACTGATTGCGATCTTCGGGCAAGCTCATCTCATTTTCATCTAGCACCGGCATACGCTCGATTCCGGAGCGGGAATGTGCCAAGCGGGTAGTAATCCTAAACAATATCGGCACTTTGTATTTCTCTGACAATTCAAAAGCATAGCGTGGCATATCATAAGCTTCTTGCTGATTAGTCGGCTCAACCACCGGTATCATAGCGAATTTACCGTAAAAACGGGAATCTTGTTCATTTTGGGATGAATGCATACTGGGATCGTCCGCCACAGCTACTATCAAGCCACCATGCGCTCCCACCATTGCCGAGTTCATATAAGGATCTGCTGCCACATTCAAACCGACATGTTTCATTGTAACTATAGACCTTTTACCAGCATAAGACATGCCGAGTGCTTCCTCCATTGAGGTTTTTTCATTGGCGGACCAGCATCTCTTCACACCTCGGTCTATAGCTTCCTGATTTGTTTGGATATACTCGATGATCTCTGTCGAAGGTGTGCCGGGATAACCGAATGCGCCGGAGATCCCTGCATCCAATGCACCTTGAGCAAAAGCTTCATCACCCAATACGAGTAATTTTTTCATGTTTTACTCCTTTCCTATGTTATTATTATATTTGCAAAAAAAAAATTAATTACTTTTTACACAAGCTTTTTATTTGACATAATATAATCTGTTTGCCAAAGTGTAATTATGTATAAGGAGATAAGTTTATGAAAAAAGTAGAGATGAGGGTAATAGGTTGAATTAGAATGAGAAAAGAGAAAAAGTATGATGATGAAATTATCTGATTTCAATGATAAATTCGTTGCTTTCTGCAAAGAGAATGGACTGATTCATCGAGGCGATAAGATAATCCTCGGCATATCCGGTGGAGCGGATTCCACCGCCTTGCTGTTTGCCTTGGTTGAGCTTAGAAGTAGAATGGATCTGAAACTCCTCGCTGCACATGTGAACTATCATCTGCGCGGAGAAGATTCTGATAGGGATGAAGAATATGTAAAAAAAATCTGTTTCGAGAAAAATGTCCCGATCGTTATCAAAAAATCAAAGTTAAAAACAAAAAGTAACTTGGAGAACAAAGCGCGGGAGCTCAGATTTGACTATTTCAATACACTGCTCGCCCAGTATAAATTCGATAAGATCGCTTTGGGGCATAATCGGGAAGACCAAGCAGAAACTATGATCTATCGCTTTTTCAGAGGGGCAGGGATCACAGGCTTGAAGGGTATCCTTCCCAAAACTATCAACCTTATCCATCCGCTTATCTGCTTCTCACGCCGAGATATCACCGCTTATTTGGAATCTATCGGCAGAGCTTGGCGTGAAGATAAGAGCAACCAAGAATACACGTTTGTAAGAAACAGGATCCGAAACGAACTGCTGCCATGGCTAAAAGATAATCTCAATCCGAAAATTGTAAATAAACTAAGTGGCGCAGCTTCTATGTTTGCAGAAGCAGAGGAGATCTTGCACGATATCGCTATCAGGAGATTATCGAAGACCCGCAATTCCCAAAGCGATGATACAATCAACCTTTCGGTTTACAATCTAAAAAAAATCAAACCGGTTATCAGGTTTTATTTATATCGTGAAGTTTATAAGACACTTAACAATGGTTCGATGAAAGATTTTTATCACAATCATTTCGAAGAGATCGAAGCGCTACTTTCTACCGAAGGAAGCAAAGAATTTCATCTGCCCCACGGGATATCGGTATTCAAACTATACGAATCTCTCATCTTCTCCACTATCGATCCTTTTGAACGGAAGGACGATGAACTGAGCCGCGAAGTTCAAAACATTCGCAGTCGAATCTCATTCGGTGATTATCGGATCGGGATGAAGAAGCTGAAAAAATTGCCTTCCAAACGGAAGTTGTATGAAGACGAATCTACTGCTTATATAGATTATGATAAAGTCACATTTCCGATCACAATGCGTTATCGTCAAGCGGGAGACAGGTTTCATCCACTTGGGATGGAGCATAGTAAGAGTTTGAAAGATTTTTTCATTGACGAAAAAGTGCCCAAATTTGAGAGAGATAACATTCTCATCTTTACTGATGCTCAGAAAATAATCTGGGTCGGTGGATTGAGAATAGATAATAGAGTTGCTATCGGAAAGGCAACTAAAACTATTCTGATGCTCAGAATAGAAAAAATATCGGCGAGCAAAACGAGGGCTGCCGAGAGAATAAAGAAAAGGGATAATGATGAATAGAGCGATTGAAAAGATCATAATGGATGAAAAGGTGATTCAAAACCAGGTAAGAGAACTAGGCGAGCGGATTTCCTCTGATTATGAGGGAGAAACACCGGTATTGGTCTGTATCCTCAAAGGAGCATTTATCTTCCTTTCCGATTTGGTAAGGAATATGAGCATACCGGTAGAACTCGATTTTATGATGGTTTCCAGCTACGGAGATGAGGCAACCTCTTCGGGAATAGTACAGATAAAAAAAGATATAGATACCGATATCACCGGCAGGCATGTCATTATCGTAGAAGATATTGTGGATACCGGGCTAACTCTGGATTACCTGTATCGGTATTTTGCCAATCATAATCCGGCTTCTGTGAAAGTATGTGCTTTTTTGGACAAACCGGAAGCACACCAAGTCGATCTGAAAATCGATTATCTGGGATTTGAGATCGGAAATGAATTCGTCGTCGGTTATGGGCTCGATTATGCTCAGAAATACCGTAACTTGCCGTATATTGGCATATTAAAAAGGGAGATATATGAATAATAAAAAACCGCAAAAACCAGATCAAAACAAAGATAATGACAAAAAAATACCCAAGATGAAGAAATCTCATTCTATCACTTTCTGGGTAGTGCTTATACTGTTCATACTGCTGATGTACCAAATGTCGAGGATGGGTGAGCGAGAAGTAACAGAGATCAAATTCTCCGAATTTATGAGTATGGCACGAGACAACCAGATCAGTGAAGTGGAATTTCGTGGCAGGGATGTGCATTTTACAGATGTGAACGATAATCAATACACTACCCATATACCGTATGAAGATCCGGAACTGGTCAAAGAGATATCGAATCTGGGTATATCGGTAGAATCGAGCGAACCTTCCAGATTTTGGTCTGTGATTCTATCCTTTTTGCCATTTTTAATTCTCATAGGACTATGGCTGTTCATCATTCGGGGTATGCGCGGTGGAGCTACTCAGGCATTCAGTTTTGGCAAAAGCAAAGCCAGATTGTCTATAGGTGATAAAACCAAGATCACTTTCAAAGATGTCGCCGGTGTTAACGAAGCCAAAGAAGAATTGGAAGAGATCGTCGATTTCTTGAAGACACCGAAAAAATTTCAACAGCTGGGTGGCAGGATCCCGCGAGGCGTTCTATTATTGGGCAGACCGGGGACTGGTAAGACATTGCTGGCAAAAGCAGTAGCAGGCGAAGCGAAGGTCCCGTTTTATAGTATCAGCGGTTCGGATTTTGTGGAAATGTTTGTCGGAGTCGGTGCTTCTCGTGTAAGAGACATGTTCTCCGAAGCCAAGAAGAACGCTCCCTGTATCACTTTCATCGACGAGATCGATGCAGTGGGCAGACATCGCGGAAGCGGACTCGGCGGCGGGCATGATGAGAGAGAGCAGACCTTGAATCAGCTATTGGTAGAGATGGATGGATTTGAACCGAACGATTCGGTGATCATCATCGCAGCGACCAACAGACCGGATGTACTCGATCCGGCACTATTGCGACCGGGTAGATTCGATAGACAAATCGTGGTTGACTTACCCGATATCAAAGGACGAACTGAGATATTGAAAGTTCATACGCGTCAGCTTCCCATAGATAAAAATGTGAATTTCTCTATCATAGCACGCAGTACTCCCGGCTTTTCCGGTGCCGATCTGGCAAATTTGGTCAACGAAGCAGCTCTCTTGGCAGCGAGAAAGAACAAGAAGAATATCGAATTGGAAGATTTCGAAGAAGCGCGAGACAAGATCACCTTAGGAAAGGCGAAGAAAAGCAGAGTTATATCTGAAGAGGAGAAAAAAGTGACCGCTTATCATGAGATCGGGCATGTACTCTGCTCTGTATTCCAACCCAAAAGCGAACCTGTACACAAAGTCTCTATTATCCCACGCGGATTTACCGGTGGTGCTACACAGTTTCTACAAACGGATAAGACCAACTATACCAAAAGCTATCTTTTGGATATGCTGGTCGGTTTGATGGGGGGTCGAGCTGCAGAGGAGATCATGTTCGATGAGATCTCTACCGGTGCAGCAAACGATATCCAAAGAACCACCGATCTGGTTAATAAAATGGTTACCTTGTGGGGTATGAGCGATAAGATCGGTCCGATGAATGTCGGCAAAGATGATAGCCAGGTATTTTTGGGGCGTGAACTGACTCGGCACGAGACTTTCAGCGAAGAGACCGCCAGGTTGATCGATAGCGAGGTGCGCAATATCATTGTAAATTCTCACACAACGGCAAAGGAGATCCTGAAATCACACAAAGATCTCTTGAAAATCTTGGCAGAAGAGCTATTGGAAAGAGAAACTCTGAATGTAGACGATATCTTCACGATTATTCTGGATAATATTGGAGAGGATGAGAAAGAGCTGATCCAAAAGAAATATGAAAAAGCCAAAGAGATGAAGATGGATACACTACATTCCAAAAAAGGGAAACAGGATCAGGAAGAGCTGAAATTTGAAGAGGAAGAGAATAATACAGATGATGACTCGGAAGAGTCAGAAGATAAGAAAACAGAAGACGATGTAGGTAAAGAACGAAACCAAGAAAGTAAAAAAAGATCCGAAAATCATTCTGATGAAAATTAGATTTTTTTAAAAGGTGAAAATATGCAAGGTACGACGATTATCGGAGTAAAGGTAAAAGATAAGATAGCTATCGGTGGAGATGGACAGGTAACTTTGGGCAACACGGTGATAAAAGCATCAGCTCAGAAGATTAGAAGATTGTACGACGGGAATGTGATCGCCGGTTTCGCCGGAGCTACAGCAGATTCTTTTACCCTGTTCGAAAAATTCGAAGCTAAACTTAAAGAGTATAAAGGTAATTTGAAACGAGCAGCGGTAGAATTGGCAAAAGATTGGCGGTCGGACAAAATCCTGCGCCGACTGGAAGCTATGATAATTGTAGCAGACAATGAGTCGTTGCTATTGGTTTCCGGCAATGGGGATGTATTGGAACCCGACGATGATGTTATCGCTATCGGTTCCGGTGGTAGTTATGCTCTGTCAGCTGCACGTGCTCTGAAAGATCATACCAGAATGAGTGCAAAAGAGATCGTGGCAGAGTCACTTAAGATCGCTGCCGATATCTGCATCTATACAAACCAAAACTGCACAATCGAGGAATTATGATGAAAAATCTAACACCGAGAACAATCGTATATGAATTGGACAAATATATCATCGGACAAGATAAAGCGAAGAAGGCAGTAGCCATCGCACTGCGTAACAGATGGCGCAGGCAGCAAGTCGAAGGTGAATTGCAAAAAGAGATCATGCCAAACAATATAATCCTCATCGGTCCGACCGGTGTCGGTAAGACTGAGATCGCTCGTAGATTGTCTAATCTCGCTAATGCTCCCTTTGTGAAAGTGGAAGCATCTAAATTTACAGAAGTCGGCTATGTAGGCAGAGATGTGGAATCTATGGTAAGAGAATTGGTGAATGTTTCCATCAATCAAGTTCGTGCTGAAATGATGCAAGAAGTTCAGCAGCCGGCTTATCAAAATGCACGTGAAAGATTACTCGATATACTCTATCCCAAACAATCTGCGCCCAAAAATGAGACAGAAGAGCAACGCAAAGAGCGTGAACAGCGCTATAAAAGAATCAGAGAGAAGATGAAACATAAACTCGATGCCGGGGAATTGGATGACAGAGAGGTGGAAGTATCACAAGAAGGTTCACAAACACCGCAAATAGAGATATTCTCCAATACCGGTATGGAAAACATAGATCTGCAAATGGGCGAAATGATCTCAAATCTCTTCCCATTCAAAAAAGATAAGAAAAGAAAGAAGATGAAAGTTCCTGAAGCTCATCGTTATCTGCAACAGGAAGAAGCCAATAGAATGGTAAACAAGGAGCGAGTAAAACAGGTGGCGCTTAATCGTGTGGAAAATGATGGGATCATCTTCATAGATGAGATAGATAAAATAGCTTACAAAGGTTCTCAGCAAAGTGGTGCAGATGTGTCCAGATCAGGAGTTCAAAGAGATCTGTTGCCGATAGTAGAAGGCTCTAATGTGCCAACCAAACATGGGATGATCGATACTTCCCATATACTATTTATAGCTGCTGGCGCTTTTACCATGTCCAAACCTTCCGACTTGATACCGGAACTGCAAGGTAGATTCCCCATAAGAGAAGAGCTTAGCAGTCTGTCGATGGAAGATTTGAAGAAAATTTTGGTTCATCCGAAAAATTCACTCACCAAACAGTATATAGCTATGTTTCAATCCGAAAATGTGAAGCTCTATTTCAAAGAAGAAGCTATCGCAGATATTGCCCGCTATGCAGCTATGGCAAATGACAAGATGGAAGATATTGGTGCCAGAAGATTGCATACCGTGATGAATTCACTTCTGGAAGATTACCTCTTCGACTTACCCGAAAAGAAAAGAAAACGAGTCACTATTACCAAAGCGATGGTACAGAAAAAACTGGAAGCGATTATTCAGGACGAAGATCTGTCTAAATATATTTTGTAGAGATAAAGAGTTATGAGCAAGAAAAATATAAGTTCCTCGCTTCTGATGATGAAGTTAATTATTTTGTCGGCAATTCTTATACTTGGATGTGAACAAAAGGTAGAACACGTGGAGATAGAACTGCCCGATATCGAACCGGTTTTATTGCGTCCTTATGCCACCTTCGATTCTGAAGAGATAGACGAATCTTCCGGGTTTATCAAAAGCAGGGTTTGGGATGATCTTTATTGGACACATAACGATTCGGGAGACAGAGCGCGTATCTTTCCGGTAACCCGCGATGGTGAGCTGCTCTATGCCCAATGGGATACAGCGAAGGACGGCATAGAGATCGGCGATGCCGTCAATGTGGATTGGGAAGATATAGCTGTGGATGACAAGGGTAATTTGATAATCGGGGCATTTGGTAATAATTATAGCGCCAGAAGGGATCTGGCTCTCTATATCCTCAAAGAACCCTATCCTTTTTATACTTCCCTGACGGGGATAACCAAAAAGATCCCTTTCTATTATCCCGAACAGACCGAATTCCCGGCAGAAAAGCGAAATTTCGATGCAGAAGCCTTGTTTTATGCCCGCGGAAAACACTACCTCCTCACTAAACATCGTGATGATACCAATACGGTATTATACCGCTTCGATTCTATGCAACCTAATATGATGAATCCGGTTACCAAGATCGGTTCTTTCAACATTCATGGTATGGTAACAGCCGCCGATGTTACTCCTGATGGCAATAAACTGGTAGTGCTTACTTATACCGGAGTGTGGTTGTTTGAGAGTGAGACAGATGATTATTTCGACGGGACAATCTCCTGGTTGCCAATCAGAGCCAAGCAATGTGAAGGGATTTGTTTTGACGATGAGAACATACTCCTGATTACTAATGAACAGGCAGAACTGTTTGAGCTATCTTTGGATGAATTGATCGTCGTCAGGGAGTGAGGAGTCCCCTGATTTCGCTTGAAAATATTGTCTTAAGTGAAAACTTGCCTTTTCTTTTCACACTCTCCTTACTTTTCTCTGTCTGCTGACTTCTGACCTCTGACTTCTGAAATGTCGCCTTCGGTTCGATGAGGTGAAAACCCCGAGAGCAGTTGAGATAACCACACCCACGAACTAAAGTTCGTGGCTATTCATCTGGCATTGACACCAATCAACCAATCAACATCATCTTGCTACTCTTGCACCACTTCTCACATCTCACAGATTCACTTTTCACCGAAATTTCTTCTTGTTTCTCTTCCAACAAATTCCTTCATTTCAGATACAGCATCTTCTTGGCTTTCTCAAAATTATTAGTCTCCAGTTTATAGAGATAAACGCCTGAGCTAACACTTCTGCCCTTGTTGTCTGTTCCATCCCAAACGATCAAATGATGTTGTGGCGATAAGATTTCATCTAAGAGAGTTTTTATCAGTTTACCTCTAATGTTGTAAATCTTCAGGCTGACGTTGGACTCGTGGGGTAGATCAAAAGCGATGTTTGTGGTAGTATTAAATGGATTGGGGAAATTCTGATATAGATTGTGTACTTCAGGGATGATGTTAGTTGCTTCCACTGTTAATTCTACCGGTATATAGATGATCTGACCTATATGCGATCTGAAGATGGCATAAGCGCTATAAATACCGCCGCTAAGATCTTTCGAATTGATTGTGATCGGTATGGTTTTCGTCTCTTCTGCGCTAAGCATACCTTCATGATTTTCACAGCCAATCCAGTTTACCGGGCTATCAACGATAGTGAATGGCTTTGATATCTGTTCTATACCATGAATAGAGCTTACTTTGATTCTGCTGTATTCCGAGGGGGTACCTCCGACGATAAATTCATAATGGCCATTGTTGGGGATATCTATAGCCAAAGGTTGCCAATCGACACCATTATTGGTAGATAGATGAAGTGAAACGGTCTCTATATCTCCAAGATGTTTCCACTCGACACTGTCCGGTTTATCAAAACTCATGATCGTATTCTCGTCCGGATAGACAATATCCAAGGCAGTGATCCGGAACAAACCATTAGTAGAAGCCTGAGTAGAACCTGTACCGGCACGGAGTCTGAACTTACCTCTTTCGGTCAATGTATATGGAACTGTAAATTCGTAAGTTCCCGTATTTGGTACTTGCGATTCAAATTCCTCCCAACTGGTTCCACCGGTATAAGATATGTCTGTATCTACCGTATCGAAATCACCGAAATAATCCCAGATCAGGCTTTCTTGTGTTCCACAAACCAGAACATCATCATTTGTTGGAGAGTGGATCCAGATATGATCTTGATTGGTTGGATTCAGTGTAATCGTTCCACTTATCATATGAGGAAGTTCGCCACTGCCGTCACCATGGATCTCCCACTCGATATCGACAGGTTCTGTGTGAGATGCGTCTATAGTTACATCTACATTAAAGCCGGCAGGTGATGTCGGTTCTATCGTAGTACCGGCTATGAAACCCCAACTTAACTCTTCTCCATCACCGGATTCACCATTGTATGGTAGTTGTTGAATATCGGTGGCATTATGTATTACAAAGCCATCCGGGAAATCCATTTTGACTCCATAAACTGGCTCCGTACTGTTATGAATCAGATAGAAGAGGAGAGTAGTGGGAATCACAGGAGTAAACATGCTTCCTCCGGCAACGATCAGATCGTCGCTGATATCTCTGACAGGTTTATTTCTTCCTCTTACAAAATGTTTGAACTCGAGTGTGTAAGGTAGATCCTTAGAGGTTGGATTAGTTATGGTTATATATTTCGTGCTACTGCTATCGGGTGGGAGAGTTACTGATAGCTCCTCGGTTTCAGATATCATATATGGCACTTGTTCTCCTTCTGCAATGCTGAAGAAAATAGCGGTTTCCGACTGGATGGGATGAGCAGTAGGTGGATAAAGATCGGCGAAAGTGATCATCAAACCTTGAGTATTGTGCTCGTTCTCCAGACCGATGGTGGCAAAGTTGTTCTCATGATTGGTGTTGTGGATTTCTTTGTACTGAAATAGTATATTGCCGTCGCCTGTGGAAGTAGGATAATGTTCAGGATCGTATAATATCACTTGAAAAGTTTGACTTGAATTATCATATACACTCCGCCAATTAGTCCATTGGATGATGAAGTAATTATTCACATCATCGTATTTATAATGAATAGAACCATCATGCATATCGTCCCAATAGGGTGCTATCATACCATGGGGACCATCTCCGGAGGGAATGATACGATTACGATGAAAGACCCTGAGCTGCTGACCCATCCCGATCCAACCGTTAGAAGAAACCGATATTGAGTAATAATAGTTACCATAAAACTGAAATTCAAAAGGTAGTTCGATAAGGCTTGTATAGCCATCCGAAGTTGAATAGTCTACCCCGAGCTCTATTCCATCACCGCCATAGAGCGGATTGATCTCGATCCAGTTATATTGGACAGGATTCAAGCTATTCTCGTCTCGGCATTCTATAGCATAATAGCCATATTCGGATAAAGTCGGACTTTGCTGATTGATAATGCCGATCGGATATTGGAATTCGGTGTAAAAAACCACATTATCATCTATGATCACTTCGAGCAGAAACATAGCCGGCAACCCTGAGATGACGTTATCTACTTCGATGGAAAAAGTTGTTTCGCTATAACCGGTCTCTCCGGCAGGTATAGTATTATAATTCACTGTAGAATTATGCACAGTCGCTCGATCATTTATACTGGTCATACGAATGCTAAAATCACCGGTGGGAAGCGTTCCCATATTTAACAGACCGAGATAGACATCATTGATCTGATTTTGCAACAGGGCATTTTGAGTGTTAGTAAATTGGAGTTCGGAGAATATCAGCTCGGCAGCGATGGAACTCATCAGTACAGTAGATTCATTAGTACCGAAGTTTGAACTTATATCCACGATTAGCTCGTGATTATAACCATTATTCCATGCCTTGCCGGTTTCGAAAGAGAATACTGCCGAGCCGGTTTCACCCGGTCGCAGTTTAGAGATCACAGCTTCGTCATCTATCAAGTTTAGATAATTATCATGTGAATAAACAGATATGGTAATATCTTCGGCGTTATCCTCACCATAGTTTTTGAAAGTAATCTCTATTTCATAAAACTCATCGGGGGCAAGATCTTCTTCAAGGTCATGAGATTCTACACCGACAAGATTGCCCTGAATAATCTCCACCGTTTTGATCTGTGGGATATGTTGATGCCGGGATGCGGTAATCTGATATGTACCGCTCGGAAGCTGGCTATATAGTTTAGCTTCGCCACTTTCATCTGTGTATGAAACTGTATGGAGTGAATCATCATTGGTAAGAGCGATAGTAAATCCGGAGAGTTCTCCATCTGCACTATCTACACTCACAGGTATAAAATTGGCACCGACAAACAAAGTATCCGGTGCTGATAATGTGATTTTCCTCGGTGTTTTTCTCCATACCGTCAATCCGGGATCTCCCAAAAGTCCGTAAGAATAGAAATAATGTTGGATAGAATTCACAGGCGTTCCCCAAGCATGATTGTACGGATAGTTGTTGTATAGCTCCATCTTACCACGTAGCATCATCTCTCCACCTTTGGTGAGATCTTCATAGAGAAAACCTTGATAAATACCTGTAGAGATAGCGTTATTGAATCTGGTTTGAGTATTGAATTCACTGGAGCCGATAAAACCAATACCACCTTTAGGATTGGATGGAGTGCCTGCTATCAGCCAAGTTTCACCAATACTATGTGGTACATTCGGATTGGCAAAGTCTCCACCTCCGCAGGTTATGGCGGTGACAAATGGTAGTTTGGATCCATTATTCAAATTGTTAACATCATTGATATCGTACATTGTCCCGCCTGCCATAGAACTCCAGTTATTAGGACCACCAGTAGTACGAACATTTATCAATGATAAGCCTTGGTTTACAAAATTTGATATTATACTAGCTGAATTTTGGTAAGGAACGGTGAAAGTATCTACTTTTACATATTCGTTTTGCAATAGCTTATCTCTGATCGACATCACAGTTTCACGATGGGAGTAGATATTGTAATACGGTGCTACATAGCTGATCATAAGTGCGGAAGAGAACCAATCACCCCAAGGTGGATCCTTTTCGTACGATATGAGCTTGTTTATCACCGTAGATAGTTGAGTAAGATTTTGGACAGACAATCTACCCAAAAGCACATCAGGCAGAAAATCATCACCATCGAGAAGCGTATAGGGAAGATCCGTACAAATCATCCGGTTAAACCCACCTTCTACAAAGAAAGTCGGAAGTTGCATGGTGCCGGATACATCACCGACAAGTACGACATACTCGGGTGGGATCTCCCAGTTATCATAAGCATCCTGAATATAATCTTTTATCTCGTTATTAGTATCTCCGGTTTCGGATAAAACTGCAATTGTGGTATGATAACCGAGCTGTTGCTTCCAATTTGCCAAAATCCGGATGTGCTCATAACCGAGATCAGGCGTGATAAACAGATAAGCTCCGCGGTAATCCTCATAAGCTGGTTGTGCTCGTTTCGGATTTTCCACAAAATTACGGAAAGCAGTGGAAGGACGGGGTGATCTGGAGAGTGGATTTTTACTGATAGTCTGATCTAAGACAAATTCAGCTCTGAAATTGGTGAGCATTTTTATTTTGTTTTGAGCCGGATTGTATTGAATAGGAGTTATAGACACATTTGCCAGTCTATAACCTCGCATTATGGCAGGATCACCAATTTTGACCAAATTTCGAGGCAGCCATTCATCCCGAGAATATACAGTGTCGTTATCTTCTGAATATGTTTTTATCCTAAACTCTTCCAGATCATATTCTTCATACTCATATTCAAAATTACTCAGACGAAAATTACCATTATCAGGTAGAGAGACGGTTTCCGAGTAAACCGGTAGTTCGAATATTTCGCTTCCACCGGTTGGATAGCATTGTTGGATGTCATAAGCTACAAATTCATCGGTTTCTCTAATCTCTGTGTTTGTTTCCAAAAGATCAAATCTGCCCTCAATTGTTAAAACAGACAGATCATTATCGATTTTGATGCTGCCATTTAATCCACAAAAGAGGGAGATAAACAATAATACTGGAAGACACTTCTTCATGTTTACGGTTTCCTTTCTTTATTTCAATAAGAGACATTTTTTTGTTTCTATAACGGAATCATCCACTTTTAACCTGTAGAAATATACGCCCGAGGCAACTTGTTGTCCTCTGTTGTTAGTACCATCCCAAGGAACATGTATCACCTTTCCGCCTGCGGCGCTATCCTTAAATAGAGTTTTCACCTTTTGACCTTTGATGTTATAGAGCTCGAGTTCTACATCGGCGGGGTTGTGCAGTGAGAATGAGAAGGTAGTATTACTATTGAAAGGGTTTGGATAATTGCTGTAAAGATGTGCTTGGGAAACACCGGATACGATCTCATCATCCGTAGATACCGGTGGTGGACCGTCATCATACATTCTCTCTCTGTATGTTATGGTTGCATCGTTGATATCATGTGCAGTTTCGATCTGAATATAATAAAAATCATTCGGATTGGTGATATTGCCGGCATATTCCAGTGGCTGCCAATCAGTCCATTCGATCAAGCCTACATTATCAAACCATGTATATCCGGTGCCGGAGGAAGGACCATTACTGGACAGTCTGATATCAAAATAACCAGTATTGGTAGGAACATCAAGCTCTTTATGGAAGAAAGTCCAATCATTAGTGCCGGAAATCGGCATAGTTATCGTATCATAACCGATATAATAGCCACCCCAGCGGGTAGTATAATAACGGATCTCAATGTTGACGTTGTTAGCATTTTCCGTTTTGATATAACCATGCAGAGTATAATCGACCACTTCATATTTCTTGATGCGTTGTTCCAGATTTGTTGTCACACTGCCCGAATAAGCAGATCTTTGCTGGCACAATGAGCGTTCGCCTTCATAAGATACAGTGTCATCATAATAAGCATCAGGATGGCTGGTATCCCAAAGTGTGCAGCCTTCATCTTCGAAATTGCCAAACCAGATCAGCTCTCTACCCAATCTATAAGAATACTGAGCATCGGGGAGAATAGATTGAACAGAAGAGAGATAGCCCGTTCTATCCAAACGCATCGGTTGAGAGCGTTTAACATCAGCAATATCTTCAAAATAGAGTTCGTCTTCATGTTCCACATCCCGGTAAACCATGTTCAGAGTATCCATGATAACATGTGCTTTCACATTTTCTCTGTCTATATGAAGATATGTGTCCAGTTCCTTTGATCGTCTGGCTAAATAGTCGAGTATATGCAAGCCAAGCTGTCCGGTGGCATGTTGAGGAATCCAGTTATCTATAAACACCGGATCGACAGAGAAAGTGGTAAAGCCGTTTTCATCAGCCTCCGCTTGTAATACCATAGAAGGCATAGTTTCAGGATAGCGCAGATCAAAGATATAGTTACCCAGTGAATGAGCGATCAATTTGCCATTGTAAACTTCCAAACCTTGAATAATATGAGGGTGATGGTTGACGATCAGGTCTGCTCCGGCATCGATTATAAAGTGGCGGATATCACGATCCCACATTTTCGGCACATCGAGGCGGGGATTATACTCTTCATCAACATAAGGATAACCTTCCAAATCATAATGGCTGATAGGACCAAGCGAGTATTCACTACCCGAATGGAGCATAACAACGGATAGATCGGCGACATCGCTTACTGAAAATATCTGCTGCTGTACATAATGAGGGGTCATATAAGCAAAACCTGGTTTGTTGAAACCGGCATTCAGATAAGGTTGATAATTGTTGTATTGTCCGGTTCTATCACTGGAAGAGAGGAAGGCGACATTTATCCCCTTTTTGTTTATGAAGGCAGGCAGATATGCTTCATAAGAATCTGCACCTGCACCGCTGTGGGCGATGCCGGCATTTTCCAAAACTTGCTGAGTCTCCTGAAGACCGGGCAGCATAAAGTCTAGAATATGATTATTAGCCAACATAGCTACGTCAAACCCGGCATATACCAAACCATCTACATTGACGGGATGTCCTTTGAAACATATACCTTTGGTCGGGTGTTGCTGAGTGGAAGTAGTGAGTGGAGATTCCAGATTAACTACCGATATGTCCGCCGCTTCTCCCAAAAGATGGAGAGTCGGTTCGAATATAGCCTCTACTCCATAAGTCGGAATTATTCCTCCCGGTTGCTCGTATCCTCTGGCTAACATGACATCTCCGACGAAATTCATAGTTAGTGGCAGGTTGCTATCTCCAGAGGGTACTTGGATCTGAGCTGAGGCGAATCCCCATTGCTCAGTATCATCCATAACTGCCAGCAAAACGGTATATTCATGTTCGTCAAAAATCTGATAAGTGTGGGCGGGATGAGGTTCGTTGCTAGTATTCCCATCTCCGAATTCCCAAAAGTACTCATGATCATCGCAATCGGGATCGTACACATGGCTGGTAAATTGCACATCCATAAATCTGGAGTTCCCTTGCCTATACGGAGTTGAGGTACTATAGCTAATACTTACTTCCGGTTTGGCAGGCAATGCATCCGTTATGTCCAAGATCTCATCAAAATATGAAACTCCCAATGGGGAGGCAGTATCATTATCGTTGATAAAAATGAGCCCGGTTATCTCAGGTTCATATTCATGCCAAGCCATCCAATCACTACCGATCGGTAATTGAACAATATTCCACTGATAATTTGGAAAATTTCCCTGATAGACGGTGAGCCACTCTTCAATATCGAGCATATCCTCTCCTGCAATAGAATACAAAAGCTCATTCTCATCGTCCATCACACCAAAGCCGCTAATATTACCTACTTGTGCTATAAAAGAGGCGATCTGCCAAACTGAGGTTGAATCTATGGCATACGGTTCGATCTCCAATATCTTCCATGTGTTTCCGTATAGTTTGAGGGAATACTGTGAGTTCTGATATGTATTATTGGAATTCAATTCCCAAGCATCAGGATGGATATCTTCGCCGGGATATGAAATCAACTCAATATCACCCGAATCGAAATTCTCTATCACTATGGGACGAAATTGAGCTGCTAATAATGAAAAAAATAAAACAAACAAAGTACAGACGAACGTTTTCATTACTCCTCCTTCGCTTTACTGTAAAAGCAATGCAAAATTATGGAAATACTATGAAGTTGACAAGATTTTTTTTAATTTCTAGGAAGCAATTTAGAAATTTCCACCCTTGCCATTGTGAGTTCAGCAAAGCAGATGGGAGCAGGTAACATTCTCCAGTGAAACAGTTTTGAGTGATGAGT
>CAYSSJ010000017.1:0-59325 GCA_964433675.1 uncultured Candidatus Cloacimonadota bacterium | reverse complement strand
CACACTTCGATACGCTCCGGCTTACACCGAAGCTACTCAGTGTGACGATATCGTTTTTTATGAGATTTCTCCGCAAGAGAGGTCGTGATAAGTAATACGTGATACGGAAAGACAGGCAAAATGACGCGATTTCTTTAAACTTTCAACCCTAAACACCTCCTTGCTTTTCTTCCCAATAAATTCCTTCATATTCACTCCTCATCAAACCGGGTTCGGTAAAGCAATTGCCAAATTAATTTCAGCGTTCGACCGAGAACCGATCCGACATTAATGTAAAGATTAAAATTGCAATTTTCTGTGTCAAATCTTTTTTATTCTTCTGTAGCAGCAATTTAGAAATTTCTACTTTGTAATAAAAATAGCGAAAGCGCTTCTATAAGAGCGCTTTCGCAAAGCTGGTATCCCGTAGGGGAATCGAACCCCTGTTGCAGGAATGAAAATCCTGAGTCCTAACCACTAGACGAACGGGACACATCTATATTCTGGTGAGCCTGGATGGATTCGAACCATCGACTCTCTGCTTAAAAGGCAGATACTCTACCACTGAGTTACAGGCCCCTCTTTTCTGCAACGAAAGTCAAACAATAAAGGGTGGGTTGGGGTGTCAATGATTTTTTTTGTTGCCTTATCTAACTGGTTTGATAATTATGACTTTCATAGTTAGATGATTTAAAAAGGAGAGTCAATATATGAAAAAATCGAGTAAACAGACAGCATTGGAAGAGAAGCTCATAAGCAGAGTTGCCGGTAAACCGGCAGAAGTGGCAAGATTTCTTTTTGAGTCCGAAGAATTGCAGGCTCTGCACGATCATGCCAATATCGTCTCTATCAAAAGATTACATTTCAACGACCATGGTCCCGTACATATGCGAAAAGCAGCTTTGAATTCCATCATCATGGCTAATCTGCTGCATGAAGCCGGCATCAAGTTGAATCTGGAAACGGAGCAAACAGGGGATTATGAGGACAGTATAGTCTCGATAATTACAGCCTCGATGTTGCATGATATCGGCATGGGAGTTTGTAGGGATAATCATGAAACTCTCAGTGTGGTAATGGCTTATCCGTTTGTAAATAGGATGTTGGAAAAGTTTTATAATGATAGTGTAAATAAAAAAATTGCGATCAGATCGCTGATATTGGAAGGGATAGTAGGACACATGGCGACTCAGCAGATCCATTCTTTGGAAGCCGGATTGGTATTGATAGGCGATGGTTGTGATATGGAGAAAGGGCGAGCGCGTATAACTGCGCTCATGGCAAGTAAACCTCAGGTCGGTGATATTCACAAATATTCCGCCAGCGCTATCCAGAAACTTAGAATAAGCAAAGGAGAAGAGAAACCGATCCGCATAGTGGCGACTATGAGCCAATCGGTCGGATTTTTCCAGATCGAGGAAGTGCTCTTTCCAAAAATCGCATCCAGCCCGGTAAAACCTTATATCGAACTTTATGCCGGCATCAGAGATGGCGAGATGCTCCGCTATCTCTAAAAGGAGACTATAAGCTGACACATAACCGAAAAATCATCTTGCGAAAACCAGCCATCGGATATTTTGGCTTGTAATTCCCAACGCTCGGAAAATTCATATTTCGCCACCAAGTTACAATGAATTCCATCGCCCCGGAAAATCGAATTTTGCATCTTACCATCCAAAGAATGCTCATACATGTACAAAAGCACATCCGAATGATAGACGGTCAATTGCAAGAGCAGTTGAAGTTTTTCCAATGGCAGTCTGAACTGTTGGAATGCCAGGAAACCCCGCGAATAATGCTTCTCTTCGGGAAGATATTCTTCCACCATCTCCAACCTTGATTTTAGCATTATCGGACTATAATGCTGCCACCAATCAAAACGATAAACCGATCTTCTCTGCTTGCGTATTTTGGAGATACCGTCCAGATTGATCTGCCTTTCCCGATCTTTATGAGAATATGAGATTTGCACGATATGCTTCTGATGCCGAAATCTGAGCTGGATGAATTCTTCGTGCGCTGCTGTCGGCATCTTCTCGAAGTAGCGGGTTCCGGGATGATTCCAGACATCCAAATAAGCATTAACTCTGATGCTACTTGTCGGAGTGAAGGTAAGTCCGTAATAAAATCCTTGTTCATTATCGAATCTGGTTTGGGAAGAAAATGGATTGCCATGCCAAGTGGGGAAATTCTTTTCATAGTATCGAGCCAAAAAAAGCTGTCTGAACCCTGTATCACCATGTCTGAACCCCAAGATGAGGGCGTTTCTTGAATCAGCATGGGCAAATTCTCCAAAAATAGGAGTTCTACTACCAAACAGATTGAAATATAGATTGAAAGCATCATATTTCCGGGCACGCTCGGGATCTGCAAATGGTTTGTCGAATGCCAAACCGGAGACAGAAGAACCCACATAGTGATCATTATATCTATAACAAACGGCTAATCCACTAATGGTTTCCTTTACATTATGTTTTGTCTCGGGATCATGATGTATTCCACTCTCATTGAAAGAAGTGATGGCTCCTTCACTTAGATTAGCGCTGAGTTTTGTGGCAGAATAGAAGGGCATGAATTCTATGTTGTTATATGACAAAGCAGCGGTAGCACCCTCCAATGCCCATATCTCATAAGAACTTGTGTATGATCGGATATTGGAATGGCTTTTTATGGGAGTAGTGGTGGCATTGGCACTTTTGGACATGCCGAGTTTGGGCGCAAACAGAATCCCCTGTCCCAATGCCAGTCTGTATTTACCAAGTATTACCTGTCTGATTGGTTGATCAGATTGATATTCCAGAAAATATGATATGAAATCGAACATATCTCTTTCACCCTGATCTTTGTCTGAGATAAAGCCGAATTTATATTGTGGATCGGATATTATCCAGCGTTGATAATGGTTTAAAGTAGATGGCAAATGATAATGGCGTTCGTGCAACTCTAATCTGGAGATATGAAACAGATTATAAGTTCGGGGAGTAGTGAAAGAGATATAAGGTTTGATCTGAGTGATGGTGATATCTGATAGTCCTGCATCAGAGAGGTCGGAAGTGCTTGTTATTGGATTATCGTTTCTGAATCTGATAATGTGATCAATGTCGGTTTGTTCTAACCAAGGTAAGAGAGCGAGATCTTCTCTGCCGGCTGTGTTTATGTCCAGCGGTGCTCTTCTGAGCTGCATCAGAAGATCCTGAAGCTCATCATCCTCAGCGATTTGCTCTTCCAAAAAGAGATCGCTATCTTCAAATGCCAGCAAAGGTGTCAGGAATAAGATGAAGATAAATAGTTTAATCGTTTTCGAAAACATAAGCCAATGAAACGAAATGCGTTAGATCCAAGTATTGATGAGTACGAAAACTATAGGTGACCTGATAAGGCAGGATAGAGAACTGCGCACCTACGCTTAGCCGGGCGGGCTCATGGATATATCCGGCGTACAGACTAAAATGCTCCGAGAAATGATGGGCAGTTGCAAATTTGAAAGAAAAGTCATAATTCATCTCTTTTTCTACAGCAAAAGCAAGAGCGCTATTTTCAGTTAGTCTGAAGCTTTGTTCCCAAATATACACAATCGGGAGTGGATCTTCATAGAATTTCGTATGAGTGGCATTTTTCAGGATAAAAGCGGTGGTTAAAGTATGAAAATCCCAAGAAGTTCCAACATCTATTCCCAACACATTGTTTTCGTGATATCCGGATGCTTCGCTGTAAATATTACGCAGAGCAATGCCGATACTCAGTTCATTGAAGTGCCGGCTGAAAGCGAGTGTACTTTTGTGCTCCCTATAAAGAGGATGATCCAAAAATTGATGAGATGCGGATATGCCGATGTTACCAAAGAGAAAAGAGACATTGGTAGTGTAATAGGGGAGATCGGCTAGATTGAAAAAACGGGTATAAGAAGTGCTAAAACCGGGATAGATAAGCGAAGGATTGAACATAGACACACAAACTGCCTTGGGGATGAGGGATATATCGGCTGCGGCATTTAGTGGTGCGGATGGTGTGATTGCTTCATCAACTGCTGCCAGAGAACTCCACATACATACAAAAATGATTATAAATCTCATGTCTAATCTCCATAATCAAAAGAACATGTAAAGTGATGAACTTATTCGGTAAAACTAAATTGCGATACTAACTATTTCTAAAAGGGCTTATCTTTCTTCTTGGATTTGTTGTGAGCTACTATATATCCGAAGATGAAACCAATCAGAAGTACCAAGCCCATCATAATAATTCTCGACATTTCCACTTGCCAGAAGAAAAAGCGAAATTCCACAACTTCGGTATTTTGGATTAAAACGATTAGACATAGGATGACGATAACCGTGACAAAAATTTGGGTTTTACTCATTGTAATTCTCCTTGTTTTTCTTCACCATAGAGGCACTTTTCTGTCTCGATATCGAAGAAATGTACTTTGCTCATATCAAATGTTAGAGACATCTTTGCATCGACGGTGGGTAGTTTTTTGGGATCAAACCGAGCTGTGATCTTTGATTTTTTGGTTTTGAAAAGAACGATAAATTCGTTGCCGAGTGGTTCGACAAGCTCGCATATAGCTTCGATTTTTTGTGGTGTTTCAGCCATAGAATCAAAACGGCTATCATAAATATCTTCCGGACGAATGCCTGCGATGATCTCTTTGTTTACATAGTTTTTTAGGATATCGGAACGATTCTCAGGGATAGCGACCTTAAAAGAGCCTTCATCAAAATGAAGCTGGTTATCCTGTTGGCTAATCTTACCTCTGAAAGTGTTGATCGCCGGACTTCCGATAAAACCAGCTACGAATAAGTTTTCCGGCTTGTTATAAACTTCCAGAGGAGGAGCGATCTGCTGGATCTCGCCATCTTTCATGATGATGATCTTGTCGCCCATTGTCATAGCTTCCACTTGGTCGTGGGTTACATATATCATGGTAGATTGAAGTTTCTTGTGTAGTTTGATGATCTCTGCCCGCATCTGAACACGAAGTTTGGCATCGAGGTTAGATAGTGGCTCGTCGAAGAGGAATACTTTGGGATGTCTTACTATCGCTCGCCCGAGCGCAACTCTTTGACGCTGACCACCGGAAAGCTGTTTCGGCTTTCTATCCAATAAATGTCTGATCTCCAGAAGATCGGCTGCATCTTGTACCGTAGCTGCTATCTCACTTTTGTCAATACGGCGTAGCTTGAGCGCAAAAGCCATATTATCATATACACTCATGTGCGGATAGAGTGCGTAGTTTTGGAATACCATGGCTATATCTCTGTTTTTGGGGAGGATATTGTTTACTATCTTATCAGCTATGATGATCTCTCCCGAGGTAATATCTTCCAGACCGGCGATCATCCTGAGCATGGTGGTTTTCCCACAACCAGAAGGTCCTACTAAAACAACGAATTCTTTGTCTTCAGCAACGAAACTGGCATCTTTGACTGCATGAACGGTATTATCGAAAACTTTGTTCACATTTTTGATTCGCACCTTTGCCATCTACAACCTCGATCTATTCTGATTTTTTCTTATTTGGAAAGAAGATAGAGATCATTGTTTTTGTCAATCTAAAAATTTCGTTTTCCGCTCTTCTTTTTTGATAATGAACATCTCGACTAGTAATCCGAGCAGTGCCAAAAGAAGGAAATACTTCCATAATTCTACCCCATACCTTGCCAGAAAAATATGTTCCTGCCAATCTTCTTCCAATAATTCTATATTTGCAAATTCCGTTTCGGATATACGCTGATAATCACTTTCTTCATAATGAATATTTACTGCTAATTTGTGGCCTTGCAGATGATAAATGCCGGGGGTAAAAAAAGTATAATTCGGGCTACTCAATTTAATCTCATTACCATCTGGGCGAGTGATCACTTGGGGTCTGATCCGTATGGTTTCTCCCACATAAGCTTGAGTTCGCTGCCTCAGAGTGTTGGAACTATACTGAAAGATATTATAGAGCATCACAGGGAAGGCAGGATTGACTATAAAAGGATTTCGTTTGCTTTCGATATCAAATAGAATGAGACTGGACCGGCTTTCTTCAACGACCAGAGGGTAATTGTCGGTCGATAAGAGGGATGTGGCTTGAGTAGAAGATTGCCAATAATCGGTAATATTTACATCAGGGGCGATCTGCAGAGGTGCACTGACCGGATGGTAAGGATTTACTTCCGCGATCGAGTGCAGCCTCGGCTCTGCATAGTAGTCAGATAGTTCCGTATTGAATTTGATAGAGATCAACTCCTGCCAACGAGAATCCATATCTTTGTTTGTAAAGATAATGCAGGAATTGTCAGTGGTGATAAACTGTTCTAATATGAATCTGAGCTGTTCGGAGAGAGTCTTTTTATTATAGATTAGAATCAGATCATAAGCAGAAAGGGCATTCACAGTTGTTTGAGACGCATCTAAAAAAGAGATGTTTCCCGGGTCTGTGTAGATATTCAAAAAAGTTTCCAATATCATCCCCGGTTCTTGTTGATCGGAGAAAACTGCCACCTTCGGTTCGGGATTGTAGTAGAAGCTGAAGTAGCTCCTATTATCAGGTGGGAAACGTTCATTTTTTACCTCTACATAACCGGCATACCATCCCATTTCTTCCAGAGGTAAAGAAAAGCTTTCGCTTATCTTCTGCTGAGGTTGCAGAGAGATCATCTTCTCTGCTAATGTTTGTTCGTTTACCACCAATTGAACTAAGATATCGTTTTGCTCTGTATTGGAATGGTTAGCCAAATCAAAAGCGATTTGCTGATCCGGTGAAGCTCCTACATAATCTCTTTTTATATGTGCATTCTGACAGCTCAGATTGATACGTTCTTCTATATCTGAGGTGGGTATATAAAAAGTCGGAATCTCCGGCTCGACCTTATCGGGCAATGAAGATTGATGAAAATCTGTAATGATAAATATCTCTTGATTGGGGATATGGGTATCTTCCAATGCTGCTTGAGCCTGTGTCAAAACTGCATCCATAGAAAGAGTGTGATACGCTATATCTATAGTATGAAGAGTGTTTTCCGAAACAGAACCATAGATTGGCTGGCTATATAGCTGATTCCAGCTCTCATCCCTAGTGTATAAAATGACCACATCTTCATCAGTAACCATTTGATTGATCTCGAGAGCGATCTCTTTAGCATAGTCAAGTTCGGTTTTGGTATCTATCAGATAATCCATACTGTAGCTGTTATCTATAATCAGCGCGATAGCTGTTTTCCCGTGTGTAGTCCCGGCTTGTAAAAAAGGTGCTTTTATAGCTGGTCTGGATAGTGCGAGTATAGTGAAGAGAATTATCAGCATGCGTAGTAACAAAAGTAAGATGTTTTTGAATACTATCCGCCTTTTTTGCTGCTTCACACTCTCTTTTATAAACTTAATCGAGCTAAATACTACCCTTTTCGGTTTCTTCTTAGCAAAGAGATAGATCAAGATCGGGATAACAATAGCTGAAGCAAGAAATAATACACCGGAATTCAAAAAAGCTAGACTAAACATATTTTTTCTTCAACTTTTTGTAGCAATAATCTCCTAAATAGTAAAACACTATACCATAAAGAACACCGAAAACAGTATCAATAAAGTAGTGATAGCCACAATACACAGTAGCGAGTGCTAAAAGAATGGTGATGGGCAAAAATACAAATCCGATCTTCTTCACACTGCGCAAAGCTTCTATAGTGATGACTAGAGCAATAGCCACATGCGAGCTGGGAAATGCTCCTCCCAGATGTGTCGTATTTCTATATATAAAAACCATGATATGTGTGAAGATCCCATAGCGGTATTCGGTCGTAACAGACGGATATCCTTCCATAATCTCCCACCATCTTCCACCGATGACAGGTAAAAAATTGAAGGTGATATAACAAATATAAAAAACAAAAGATAAAACAAAAAGATAATGCATAAATTGGTTGCGATTCTTGATGAATAAATAGATGGCAAAGCCATAGATCATCGGATAATAGGCAAAATAGGCGAAGTGGAATAGCTCGCTGAGAATATAGCTATCGAACATATATGCCCATTCCAAAGCAGGTTGGTATCCAAAGATGATTTTGTCTATGTTTTGGAAAAAATGATCGATATAATCTGTGAACACAACCCGATTCAATGCTGAAATGGCAGTAAAGAAATAGGGGAAGAAAAACAGCGGATACCAATTTCTGATGAAATTCACAAATTTGGATCCACCTTTCAAAGGTGCATTTTTTATCAGGACTAAAGCAATTACGATTATGCTAAAATAGATGGAGAAATGCAATATCGGATCATCTATCCGCTCCCATCCGATTATGATAAAGAGCAGATTGAAGCAAAGGAAAATGAGCGTGATGATATCTACCGGGATTATTTTTTTCATCTCTCTATAACCTTTCAGGCAATACTTTTTTCGTATATTCGAAATGTTTTATATATTCTGCCGCCGATAGTCTCGGCTATTCTATTCATAGCAACATTATTTTCCAATACCCAAGAAAATTCGGCAGCGTAGTATTTGTCATGATAGCGCATAGCAGTTTCGAATGAGCGATGATAAAACAACACATCAACACCCTTGCTTTTGTATTTATCGACAACTCCCATGATCGGCACACGAAGCATCGAGATCTTGTTTTTGTAATAAAGTGCTTTGAATAAACCAAATGGGAAAATCCTTCCATTCATTTTGCGAAGAACAAAATGATAATCTGGCAAAGTGATAGATATCCCTGCCGGTTTCCCCTCGATTTCGGCGATATAAATGAATTCGGGAACTGCTAACGGCATCAATTCTTTGACAGTATGATCGAATTCTTTTTTCGTCATCGGTACAAAACCCCAATTGTTTTCCCATGCCTTGGTATAGACTGTGAAGATAGTTTCCAGATCTTTTTTCATATCTTTTTTATTTTTGGATAATTCCCGCAATGTAATATTATATCGCTTCTGGATTTTTTCTGCCAAACGGGAGACCCTCGCGGGCGGAGGTACTACTTTGGTATAGTAAGAGTACATATCCATCACTTTTTTCAATCCGGCATTTTCCAAAAGATCTTTATAATATCGAAAGTTATAAGGCAGCATAATACAGGATGGAGATTCAAATCCATCTACCAGCAGAGCACATTCATGATTGACCGAGAAATTCATCGGTCCCCTTATGGCATCACATTTTTTGGCGGTTAACCAAGCTATGGCAGCATCCAAGAGCGAATTTGCCACATCTTGATCATTTATGGATTCAAAGAAACCAAAAAAACCAACCCGATCATTATGTGTCTTATTGTGCTGTGTGTTCGTATGAGCAGATATCCTTCCCACTAGATCATCGCCTTTGTATGCCAAGAAGAGCTGAGCTTCCGAATGTTCAAAATACGGATTTTTTTGGGGATGAAAAAACTTCTTTTGTTCGCTGATAAGCGGCGGTGTCCAATTCGGTTCATTTTTATACAATGCAAAAGGTAATTTGATGAATTTCATCAAATCTTTTTTTGACTTTACCGGAACTATCCTGATCATATTTCCCCCATTTTTTTTGAGACGACGAAATTTATAATACCCATCAATAAGGCAGCAAGAAACAATTTGGCGATAAAATCTATACTATCGGTGAAGAAAAAATTAACAAAAGGTGGCAATAGAACTATGCAATATTGAGCAAAGCGGATCTGTTTGAAAAATATTATGATCAGCAGTCCCAATAGTGCTACGATGACCATAGGCCACGGTGCAAAATAGAATATAAAACCGATGTAGGTAAAGATGCCTCTTCCACCTTTGAAATGGTGTGTTACCGGCAGGCAATGTCCGATTATCATCACAAATCCCAAGATCAAGAGATGATTCTGAGTAGCGATATCCGGGAATAGGTAGCGCAGGATCAGATCGATGACTGCCAGATATAGTACCATCTTACCAAAATCGATCAAACCCGCAAAAATGCCCAGAGCTTTATCTACATTATAGTATATATTCTGTGTGTCCGGATGACCGGTACCTACTTTGTAGATATTCAAACTTTTGAAATATTTGGCTATTAGTCGTGAAGTGGAGAAACATCCCAAAAAGTATGAGATCAAAAGTAGTCCGATAAAAACGATTGTATCAATCATATTCGTCTCCTATCGTTGTCTTTTACCAAAGATTGCGCTACCGATCCTTACCATATTAGCTCCTTCTTGTATGGCTATCTCGAAATCATTTGTCATTCCCATAGAAAGATAACGCATTTCAACATTCGGTATATCTTCGCTAGCGAGTTGGTTAAATAATTTGTATGTAAGTCTGAAACTTGCTCTTACTTTTTCTTCATCGTCCGTAAACGGTGCCATTGTCATCAAACCTAATATTCTAATTTGATTCAGATTAGATACTTTCTGAACAAATTCCAATGTCTCTGCCGGTGTAATCCCATATTTGCTCGATTCGCCCGAACTGTTTATTTGGACCAAGATATCTTGGCGAGCATCTTTTTTCTTTAGATAATCATTTAGTTTTCGGGCAGTAGAGTATTTGTCTATCGAATGGATCAAACTTGGATTCAACGGCAGCAATTTTTTTATCTTATTCGATTGAAGGTGTCCAACAAAATGAAATGTCTTATAAGATTTTTCTATCTGAGGGATTTTTTGTTCCGCTTCCTGCACTTTACTCTCGCCGATATGTTCTATGCCGCAGGTTAATGCTTCTTCGATTATAGTAACCGGATGAGTTTTAGTGATAGCGATCAGCGTAATATCTTCCGGTTTTTTCCCGGCATCTTTAGCAGCTTGAGCTATACGCTCATGTACATTTTCGATCGACTCTCTTATATTCACTTTTCTATCCTTTATCATAATTAACAAGAATAAACACAAGAAAGCAGCTCTCTGTGTCAAGTATTTATATCATTTTTTTGATGCGAGACTAGGGAAACAGGCATTTCAGTTTCTTATATCAGCCATGTAAAATGCTGGCAAGAAGACTTTTAGGAGCTAAGACGAAAGTAAATACTCGTATGAATATTGTATCCAAACAAGAAGCTCTCCACCTGAGATGATGGAGAGCTTTCTTGGCTATTTAAGGTCTATTTTATCAGCATCATCCGTTTTACATCGGTATGATCTGTGGTTTTTAGTTTATAGAGATAAACACCGCTCGACACAGTGCTGCCTCGCTTATCTTTCCCGTTCCATACCACAGAATGTTCACCGGCAGTATAAGTCTCGTTTATCAAAGTGTTCACAAGCTGACCTTTGATGTTATAGACTTGCAGAGTTACATCGGTATCTTTAGCCAGGTTGAACGAGATTGTCGTAGTTGGATTGAACGGATTCGGATAGTTGCTATTGAGTTGGGTGATCATATCCGGCACTACACCAGGATCGGCTGATGTGGAAGCATCGGCTGCATTACCTGTTCGGCGTGTATTCTTCTTGAAGAAATGCCATTTGATCCCGCTGATACTATTTTTATAATCAATGAGAATATAAGCATTGGTGTTTGCCACAGCGATTTCCACATCGTTGTCATAGCCGGTATATTCGATAGCCGGACTTGCCTTGATAGCGCTGCCGAGATAGATGGGGAAGTTCGGAGTCTGATTACCTTCGAGATCGATAGAATGTAGATAACCTGTATTGTCTCCGAATATAATGTCGTATGTGCCATTGCGGCTCATATCAGCTAAGATGGGAGTAGATTCTATCTGAGCATCGAAAGCCAGTGGGAAATTACCGATGTTATTGCCATCGGTATCTATAACATGAAGCTCACCACTTTGTTTCATCACCACAAGCTCTATCGAACCGTCATTGTTCAGATCGGCAGCCACTATACCGGCTCGGATCTGCCCTGCGATGTTATGTTGCAGATGAATAGAGCCGTCGTTTTTGATGATGAACACATTACCGTTCAAAGTGCCGATGACAACGTCTTGCTGACCGTTACCCGTAGCATCGACTACGATCGGTCCGTTCCAGCTACCACCACCGATATCCACGGGCCAACCTGCTATAGAAGTAGCAGTTTCAGCGTTCAGAGCGATAACTTCACCACCTGTGGTGGATAATATGATCTCCGGAGAGCCATCATTGTTCAGATCTGCAAGAGCGGGAGAAGACCAAACGCCAGCATCTAAAGTGACAGGATAGTTACTTAAAACATTGCCGGTGGAGCTCAGAGCAGTTAACTGTCCCGTACTTGTGACTACAATGATCTCGTGCTCACCGTTACCGTTGATATCATCTATCATCGGGTTAGCTCTTATCATTCCTTCTACATCATGAGTAAAGATTAGAGAAGCGTCATGAGCGAGTACATGCAGTTCGCCAGCTTCGCTACCGACTACCAACTCTCGCTTTCCGTCACCGGTGAGATCAGCAGCAGCGATAGAGGCACTGATATTGCCGGTGAATTGAACCGGGAAACCGGAGAGATAGCTGCCATTGGCATGCAGAGCATGAACTTTTCCGGTATGATCGCCGAAGATAACTTCGCGATATCCATCAGCAGTGATATCGGTGATGAGTGCAGATGACATGCTGGCACCACCCAGATCTATGGGCCAACCGGCATGGATGAGAGAAAGTGGGATATCTACTTCGTGTGCCAACTCATAAGGCAATTGATTATCCGGGTTGGCATAAAGAGTGATTGTAAATGGAATCTTGTGAAAACCTGAGAGACCGGGATCGGTTTGGAACAGGAATGGATCACTGTCGTTCCAGTATTCGAAACCGCCGGAAATATTCGGGAAAGTAACCTGATCTTGGATAATCTCCACGCCGGGCACATCGCAGCTAAGCGTGGCAGTTACCTGCTCTGCATTAAGCCAGAGCACATTTTCGCCCAGAGCATTGTGAAGTTTCAGCGAAACACTGATAACTTCACCGGGATTCGGTATGCCGTCTCCGTCACCTTCATACTCTTCAATCTGCATCTCTTCGATAGAGAGATTGGGGATCAGATCATACATGGTTGCTGTGAAAGCGTTTATCCTTCCACTTCCCAATAACCCTTCATAGCCGGGATTCAGATCATCTATGTCGTCGGCGGTTAATACGATACGATCTCGGATCTCAAGCGGTCCCAAATCTGGATGCATCGATTTGATCAACGCAGCGATACCTGCTACAACCGGAGATGCCATAGAAGTGCCATTATAACCGGCATAACCATTTCCGGCAATGATCGTAGAGATAATGTTTACACCCGGTGAACTCACATCGACTACATTGCCATAATTTGAAAAATTGGCTTTTTCATCATTTTGATCGGTTGCTGCAATACACATCGCATTTTGAGCATCTGATGGATAACGAGGAGATATATCGTTATTCGAATTGTCGTTGCCAGAAGAAGAGATGACCAAAGCACCTTGATCGGTAGCATAATTTACAGCCAGGTTAGCTTGATTAGCGCCACCTGAGCCTCCCCATGAGCAATTTATAAAATCAGCTCCAGCATCTGCTGTGTAATAAATTGCGTTGTATCCATTTTGGATTGTACCTGTGTTAAAATTAGTTGGAGCATGACGCGTACCGAGCAGCTTAACGCTGAGTGCAGCTCCAGCCACGCCGATACCATTATCTCCTACAGCACCGGCACAACCGGCAACATGCGTACCATGGTCATTGTCCGGGAACGGCTGAAAAGATTGGTTGGATTGGGTACTATAAAAATTCCAACCAATTACATCATCTGGTTTACCGCTACCGCTATCGTCAAGGTCATTACCACCGGAAACAATGCCGTTTTCCCAATCTATCGTCATGCCGGGTCCACCATGTGTAGTTGAATTAAGCTCCGCTTCACAAACATAGATGTTATCTTGAAGGTCAGGATGATTCCATTTTACACCGGAGTCTATAATACCTACGATAATTTCTTCACTTCCAAAAGTCCAATCCCAGGTCTCCGGAGTCTGGGTGACAGGGTGATGCCACTGCAAGTTGAATTGAGGGTCATTTGGAATATAATCTAATCTTAGGATAGGATCATATTCGGCAAATAGGATGTACGGTTGATTGGACAAAGCTCTTAAGGCTTCCTCAATCACTTCGTTATCTTCTAAAATGACACGATAGACATTTAGCGGATATTGACCTTTGTAGTTCCAATCTTTGTCTCTAACAGTCTCGACAGTTTGCTGAAGATCTGTGAAGCGATATTGAGCTGCCAGAGCATCGAATGGTGCGCGACCGGTTTGTACTACACCATCATTGATCTCATAGTCGATAAAACCGTCTCTATTGCCCACAAAATCTTGGCTGAAACATACTACGATAATATTTTCATGTGAGTGTTCATGATTGAACGGTACGATTTCCGCATTCAAATAAATCGCAAATGATGCTATCATGAGTAATAGTATAAATTTTTTCATAATAATTCTCCCTTATCGTTTTTTTCTTCCTCATATTCCAAAAATTTATTTATCTAGATGCTTGTAAACAAAAAAATAAAAAACAGTTAAACTGTTCTGCTTGAATCATGCCTGATAATGGTTTCAAAATAGATTTTCACTAAATTTAGAAAATAATAGAATGAATCTCTGGATGATATCAAGTCATCAATTCTTTTTGTTATTTACAAGGCAGAATAAGAAAAGAGCCGGTTCTCACCGGCTCTTGTTGTTATTATTTTATCAGCATCATCCGTTTTACATCGGTATGATCTGTGGTTTTTAGTTTATAGAGATAAACACCGCTCGACACAGTGCTGCCTCGCTTATCTTTCCCGTTCCATACCACAGAATGTTCACCGGCAGTATAAGTCTCGTTTATCAAAGTGTTCACAAGCTGACCTTTGATGTTATAGACTTGCAGAGTTACATCGGTATCTTTAGCCAGGTTGAACGAGATTGTCGTAGTTGGATTGAACGGATTCGGATAGTTGCTATTGAGTTGGGTGATCATATCCGGCACTACACCAGGATCGGCTGATGTGGAAGCATCGGCTGCATTACCTGTTCGGCGTGTATTCTTCTTGAAGAAATGCCATTTGATCCCGCTGATACTATTTTTATAATCAATGAGAATATAAGCATTGGTGTTTGCCACAGCGATTTCCACATCGTTGTCATAGCCGGTATATTCGATAGCCGGACTTGCCTTGATAGCGCTGCCGAGATAGATGGGGAAGTTCGGAGTCTGATTACCTTCGAGATCGATAGAATGTAGATAACCTGTATTGTCTCCGAATATAATGTCGTATGTGCCATTGCGGCTCATATCAGCTAAGATGGGAGTAGATTCTATCTGAGCATCGAAAGCCAGTGGGAAATTACCGATGTTATTGCCATCGGTATCTATAACATGAAGCTCACCACTTTGTTTCATCACCACAAGCTCTATCGAACCGTCATTGTTCAGATCGGCAGCCACTATACCGGCTCGGATCTGCCCTGCGATGTTATGTTGCAGATGAATAGAGCCGTCGTTTTTGATGATGAACACATTACCGTTCAAAGTGCCGATGACAACGTCTTGCTGACCGTTACCCGTAGCATCGACTACGATCGGTCCGTTCCAGCTACCACCACCGATATCCACGGGCCAACCTGCTATAGAAGTAGCAGTTTCAGCGTTCAGAGCGATAACTTCACCACCTGTGGTGGATAATATGATCTCCGGAGAGCCATCATTGTTCAGATCTGCAAGAGCGGGAGAAGACCAAACGCCAGCATCTAAAGTGACAGGATAGTTACTTAAAACATTGCCGGTGGAGCTCAGAGCAGTTAACTGTCCCGTACTTGTGACTACAATGATCTCGTGCTCACCGTTACCGTTGATATCATCTATCATCGGGTTAGCTCTTATCATTCCTTCTACATCATGAGTAAAGATTAGAGAAGCGTCATGAGCGAGTACATGCAGTTCGCCAGCTTCGCTACCGACTACCAACTCTCGCTTTCCGTCACCGGTGAGATCAGCAGCAGCGATAGAGGCACTGATATTGCCGGTGAATTGAACCGGGAAACCGGAGAGATAGCTGCCATTGGCATGCAGAGCATGAACTTTTCCGGTATGATCGCCGAAGATAACTTCGCGATATCCATCAGCAGTGATATCGGTGATGAGTGCAGATGACATGCTGGCACCACCCAGATCTATGGGCCAACCGGCATGGATGAGAGAAAGTGGGATATCTACTTCGTGTGCCAACTCATAAGGCAATTGATTATCCGGGTTGGCATAAAGAGTGATTGTAAATGGAATCTTGTGAAAACCTGAGAGACCGGGATCGGTTTGGAACAGGAATGGATCACTGTCGTTCCAGTATTCGAAACCGCCGGAAATATTCGGGAAAGTAACCTGATCTTGGATAATCTCCACGCCGGGCACATCGCAGCTAAGCGTGGCAGTTACCTGCTCTGCATTAAGCCAGAGCACATTTTCGCCCAGAGCATTGTGAAGTTTCAGCGAAACACTGATAACTTCACCGGGATTCGGTATGCCGTCTCCGTCACCTTCATACTCTTCAATCTGCATCTCTTCGATAGAGAGATTGGGGATCAGATCATACATGGTTGCTGTGAAAGCGTTTATCCTTCCACTTCCCAATAACCCTTCATAGCCGGGATTCAGATCATCTATGTCGTCGGCGGTTAATATGATACGATCTCGGATCTCGATCGGTCCCAAATCTGGATGCATCGATTTGATCAAAGCTGCTACTCCTGCCGCAACCGGGGAAGCCATAGAAGTGCCATCATAACCGGCATAACTGTTTCCGGAAATAATCGGGGCACGAATCCCAACGCCAGGGGCGCTGATGTCAATTACATTACCGAAATTGGAGAAATAAGCTTTGGAATCATTTTGGTCGGTGGCTGCTACACAAACGGCGTTATCTGCATCTCCCGGATAATGAGGAGTGATATCATTATTGATATTATCATTACCGGCAGCACCGAATACAAGCGCTCCTTGATCGGTAGCATAATTTACAGCCAGATTAGCTTGATAAGCACCACCGGTACCTCCGTAGGAACAGTTTATTATATCTGCGCCGGAATCGGCTGAATAATAAATGCCAGAATTACCGTTGGTTACATATGGAGAAGGTGTATGTGTGGGAGCATGTCGAGATGAAATCAACTTGACCGACATTGCTACACCGGCTACTCCGATATCGTTATTTCCAACAGCACCAGCTGTTCCTGCTACATGTGTGCCGTGGTCGTTGGCTGGATGAGATTGGAATGATTGATTGGAATTTGAGTAAAAATCCCAGCCGATTACATCATCTATTTTCCCATTACCACTATCATCTTGACCATTACCACCGGAAACCGTACCATTTTCCCAATCTATAGTCATGCCGGGTCCACCATAAGTTGTCGAGTTCAACTCGGCTTCGTTGATCCATATGTTGTCCTGTAGATCGGGATGATTCCATTTTATTCCTGTATCTATTATGCTGATAACGATCTCTTCATCTCCGAATGTCCAATCCCAAGTCTCAGGAGCTTGGATTTTGGGATGGTGCCACTGCAGATTATATTGCGGATCGTTCGGTATATAAGCTGTCTTCATTATCGGTTCATATTCGGCGAACAGGATATAGGATTGATCGGAAAGAGTCCGCAACGCATCTTCTATAATTTCGTTATCTTCTAAAATTATCCTATAAACATTGAGCGGATATTGTCCTTTGTAGTTCCAATCTTTGTCTCTAACAGCCTCGACAGTTTGCTGAAGATCTGTGAAGCGGTATTGTGCGGCAAGATGATCAAAAACATCTCGTCCAGTTTGTACTACGCCATCTCTGAGTTCATAATTGATGAAACCATCTCTGTTATCTACAAAATCTCGACTGAAACATACCACTATCATGTTCTCATGTGAATGATCCGGGTTGAAGGGTATTACTTCAGCTGTTAACATTATAGATAAAGTGATGATCAATAAGGTTGTCATTACTAATTTCATATTTTTCTCCTCTTTTTTTATGTCATTTTAATAACATTATTTTTTTTGTTGCTCTTTGATTTTCATATATTGCTGAGATCAAGTATATGCCACTGGATAGTTTTTCATTTCTATCGTTTTTCCCGTTCCAGACAAATGTGGAAATACCGGCAGGGAGAATACCTTTGTGGAGTGTTAAGATCCTTTGTCCGCGAAGATTATAAACGTATATTTCTGTGTGCGATTCTGATGGTATATCCAAACTGATAGTTGTTTCCGGATTGAAAGGATTGGGATAATTATGAAGATTTAGGTTGTTCTTAACAACCGGTTGATCATAAGCATGAGTAAACTCTGTCTCCAAGTAGGTTCTGATCATAAGATTGCCATCATCTATGGGAGTAGGCTCATTATTCGTCCATAGGAAGCTATTACCGACTGTCTGATTATCAAACCCGATTCCGGTCGAATTTTGGGTATATAACACTCCGATATAAAACGGCTGATCTATCAAAATATCGGTTACCTCTGTTGGGATAGAGATCGTATTCCAACCAGGCTTTTGTTGAGATGCAGCTACTGCTAGGGGATAGTTGTCGAAAAACAAAGTAGAATGCTCTTCTGAGCTATACCAGCCGGTGAGTAATACCTGACCGGAGATATCTTCATTCAGATATACTTTAATGTGTGTCAATTTGGTTATTTCTTGTCCCTCAGGTGGTGTAAACAGTACGGAAGCAGTATTCAAAGCAGTTGTAGAAAAGATGGCGTCCGCTATACCGTTATCATATCTCAGTTCGACAGTAGTTTGAGTAGGAACATAGACAGCTACAATGTCAGACGGATATGATTCACCATCATTATTAACAGCAGTTAGGTAGTAAAAGTTTGTCCCCCCATATTCGGGAATATGATGAGTATAAGAGAACAAATTTGCTCCGACTTCATCCAATAATATGAAGCTTGAACCATCTGTGGAATGATAAATATTGTATCCGATGATATCATTCTCTATATCGGGAGATTGCCAATCAAGCAATACCTCGAAGTCGTTATTGGTAATAATAGAGATATTTTGTGGTGGCGAACCGGTGTAAGTCTGCTGTTTGATAACAAAATCATCGATGAAAATACCCATCCCAAGCGGATCAGCATCAGAGCTGAAAAAACCGATTCGGAATTTTACTAATTCAGAAGCATACTCATCGAGTCGTCCACTAAGACCCGGATAAGAATTGACTGCGGAGTTCCAACCTTGCAGGGGGGAACCGTAAACATAATTGTTGCCATCAGGGTCATTGTACGGATTACTCATAGGGTACCAGGTTGTACCATCATCGATTGAAATATCCCAAGTCCAATATGTGCCAATATCATTCAAAAATGAACCTTTGAGCATAAAATCTGCGGTTATACTACCGTCAGAGGGCATATGGATCGAGGGAGAGTATAGATAATTGATCATATTTGGTTCATAAGAGCCCACATCATTTTGGCAAATATAGGCATGAGTAGGTGAATAAGCTCCGCCATCCGGTTCACCCAGATACCACCAATCACCGGCAACTTCTACCATTGTACTGCTTGTCATTCCTTCTTCAGAGCCATAATTGGTAAAATCTCCCAGCTCGATGTTATCTACCATCATTCCAAACCATTCGGGATTGTCCAATGTATTGGTATAAGCATCGGAGGCGAAGGCAAATCGGATTCTTACCTCTTGTCCGGCATAGTCGGACAGATCGAAAGAAGCATCTATCCAGCCTTGCGAACTACCACCCCAGCCGGGAATGCCAACTCCTTCACTATGTACTACACCGAATCCGTACATAGACGATGATTCATATTCCGGCAGACCGTACAAGACCTGCCAAGTTTCACCATTATCGGTAGATATGCGTACATTTCCACCATCCCATCCGTCATAATCGGGTGCTTGAGCAGAGGTGCCGGGATCTTCACAACTGTAATTCAGCTTGAAAGTAAGTTCTCCATCCGGTGGGACCAGTATCTCATCTGTATCCAATACGACATAGATATTATCCAAATAACCACCGATCTGCGGATCTCCCATCCACCAAGAATAACCGGAAAAGGCATCATTAGTAGTGAGATGCCACATAGAAGTGGGTAGAGTAGCATCTTCGCTTTCCCAATTCTCTGCTCCACTCTCAAAATCTTCCATATAATAGACATTCTCTTCTCTGGGTTGTTCTATTATATCCGAATGCTCAGCGTAGTTGATCTCTAGCTTATTGCTCCAGAGAAGAGACGCTAATAATGTCATTGTGCATAATATAATCGGTGTTTTCTTCAAAAAAAATCCTTTATTCTAATGTGCTCATATAGATAAGCAAGTCAATAATGCGCATTGAGTAACCCCACTCATTATCGTACCAGCTAAGTATTTTGACTAGGTTGCCATTTACCATGGTATATTCCGAGTCAAAAACCGAGGAAGCAGGATTTCCGATGATATCGGTGGAGACGATCGGCAGATCAGTATATTCCAAGATATCTTTCAAATAACTATCAGAAGCTTCCTTCATCGCTTTGTTGATCTCTTCTCGGCTTGCCTGTTTTTCCACAATCACCGATACATCAACCAGAGAGCCATTCGGAGTAGGTACACGCACGGCAATACCGTCGATCTTTCCTGCCAATTCTGGTATAACTTTTGCAGTAGCCTTGGCAGCGCCTGTAGTAGTGGGAACTATATTCAAAGCTGCTGCTCGAGCCCGGCGAAGATCACGATGAGGAGCATCGAGGATATTCTGATCGCTGGTGTAGGAGTGTATTGTGGTCATCAGGGCGGATACGACACCGAACTTTTCGGTGATAACTTTCATTACCGGTGCCAGACAGTTTGTGGTGCAAGAAGCATTTGAGACTATCTTATCTTCTGCTTTCAGGTCATGATGATTCACCCCCATTACCACGGTAGCATCTATTTCACCTTTGGCAGGAGCGGTAAGGATAACTTTCTTTGCGCCGGCACTGAGATGTTTGGATAAGCCTTCACGGTCTCTGAATACACCGGTTGCTTCGATAACATAATCAATTTGCAGCTCTTTCCAGGGTAGATTTTCGGGATCTTTCTCGGAATAAACTTTTATCTCTTTTCCATCTATGAATATAGATGCATCTTTCGTTTCTACAGTACCTTCATATTTTCCATGAATGGAATCGTATTTGAATAGCTGTGCTAACGTCTTGGCATCAGTTAAGTCATTTATAGCAACCACAGCTGCTTTCTCATTACTCATCAATCCTTTCAGAACTAATCGTCCGATTCTTCCGAATCCGTTAATGGCCACTTTGATCATGATATCCTCCTTCATAATATTATCGAGCGGTGCATACTGCCGGCAAAATCGACCATCTCTTCAACCGATTTTTGGACTGTTTCTTCAGCTTTGATCATCCATTTTCGCGGATCGAAGCGCGATTTATCCGGAGTATATTCATCATCAGAAATATCGTCTGGCTTTACTATGGCATCTTTCTCTTTTTCCCAATATGCCTGAACAGCTGCAGCCGTATCCATCTGATACTGAGTATCTTTATTTATCTTGACTACGCCGTTTTTTATCACATCGACATGCTGTTGTCTTGTCAAACCCGAAGCACCGTGCAGTACTATACCGGTCTCTTTGTTATTAGCTATCAAAAGGTCATCTATCTGCTTTATCAGATCCGTTTTCAGAGTAAGTTTGTGTCCTTTGCTAACGCCATGATTAGTACCCACAGAAGCTGCGAAAAGATCGACATTGGTTTTGGTAACATATTCCAGCGCTTCTTCCGGTTGAGTGTAGAGTTCTGTCTCCGAGACGATTTCGTCTTCAGAGCCTTTGATATAGCCGATTTCACCTTCTACAATAACGCCATGTTTGTGAGCGATCTTGACCATTTCGGACGAGATGCGAATATTCTCCGCCAAACTCTCTTTGGAAGCATCTATCATAACTGATGAGACAAGGTCATTTTCGATACAGTAAACGACAAAATCGAAGTAATTCGGTGTAGCATGATCTATATGCAGACCTACCCCCGACATTTTGTATTGTTCTGCCAATATCTTAACCATTGCTGAGATCAGTTTTGCTCCCACTTTGATATCTTTACTACTACCGGCGGCATATTTGGCAGCGCCGGAGCTCATCTGCAACAAACCATCAGATTGTTTGTGGTCATAGCCGGCCAATAGACCTCTAATGGTGGAATCAAATACCACATTAGAAGCGATAATGCCGAATCTCTCTTTCTTCGCTCTTTGAAATACCTCTTTTAGTTTCTCTCCATCATAAAACATGGCTCCTCCAGTATTTATAATCTATTCATCTTCAAAAAGATCTATTGAAGATTTGTTACCGGTCAGTTCATCCAACATGAACTGAGCAGATTCGTGTAGATCACCTTCGGGATAATCTTCGATAACAGAGCGGAAAGCTTCTATAGCAGCTTCTCTGTCATCCATCTCTTCTGCAAAGAGGAAAGCTTTCATAAATGAGGCTTTGTATGAACTTTCATCTTCAGGATAGTGTTTGATGATCTCATCATAATAATGTACGGCATCATTGTATCTTCTTCTTTTCATTGCTTCTTCTGCTAAGTCGAAGTACTCTTCCTGACTAAGTCTAACTATCAGATTGTCAGGATAAACCTTCAGATTATATTTATCTTTTAACTGCTCTTTTTTCTCTTCGAATCTTTTTTTCGACAGCTCATTTACCATTGTGTTTTTGATCCTTTGTTCATTACCTTCGAAAGGATCGGGAACGGGCGGATTGTGTTCGAGCATACGGAAGAACACATATTCACCTTTTTTGTTTTGGAAGATTTCGCTAAGGTCACCCTCAGAAGCATTCCATACTTTATTAGAATAGTATTCGTCTTTGCCCAAACCCGGGATGATATCATTCTGGTAGATATAATTGAGCACACCGTCTCTGGCAGGATAAAGTGAATATTCTTCTACTAATTTAGCAATAGCTTCTTCATTTGGCTTTTTTAGTTGAATGGAGAATATCGAAAACCCGAGATTTTTCTTTACCTTACCATATACTTCTTCGGCAATATTTTTATCTTTGAAAGCTAAAGCTTGGATCTTCCGATAAGGTCGAGAACTGAACTGATCTATGTTTTCTTCATAATATTGACGCACACTTTCATCTGATGTGTCTATCGGATCCACAATCAGTTTATTATAAACCAATCTCATCATCATTGTTCGTTCCACTTGTTCGACAGTATTCTGCACTTCGGGTCTTTCATGCAGACCATGTTGCATTGCTTTTTCTGTGAGAATGGTAGCTTCGGTATAATAATCAGCAAGATCAATAAGATCATCTGTGGATCTGAGCGGCATACGCTGAACTTTGAAAACATCGATCAGATAAGAGACCGGTTTATCAAATTCTTCCTTACTACTTGTTATGAATAGCTTGTCGAGGTTGGGATCATTATCCGGATTTTCCACCGAGATCTTTCTGAGTAATTCTCTGTCGATAACGATATCGTATTCATCCATCATGTCATCGACCAATTGATTTATTTTTTCTTCTTTTTGTTTGTCAATATAATCTTGTTTTACTCTACCTCTGGCTTCCTCAAATGTGGCAGCGGGATAGTTTTGCGTATTTTCTTGATAGTATGAGCGTAACACATCCTCTTTTGGCTCGAATATTTTGCCAAATTCGATTTGGTCTGAGAACTTTTCCGGATAATCTCGCATTTGTTTTTCTATGTAATCTCGTTTAACTCTGTGTCTTGCTTCTTCAAAGGTACGTTCTACGTAGTTATTTTGCATATAGAATTCGCGTAGTTTATCAGTAGGAGGAGAGAGTATTATACCATATTCTTTTTTGAAGGTATCAGCATAGATTGTTTTCTTCTGCAGATCGATCATTTCCAGAAATTCCGGATCGTTATCTATTCCTAAGTTTTGTGCTTCGAGATAAAATAATACCTCGTCAGCCATCATGTTTAGAAGCTCTCTTTGTCCCTCCCTGGAAGTGAACCGATGTTGGTGAAAAGAAGGCATTTGGTCAATACGATCAAAAAGGTCTCCGACGGTTATGGCTCCACCCTCGTATTCGACCAGTACGGTGTCTTCCGGTATATTTAAAGTATTCAAGGGTTTAGAAAACACATTGTCTGAATAGGGTTTATTAGGAATAACCTGAGATCTGTATATCGGGTCCGTCCTATCGCCTTGTGGTTCTGTTGCCGAAAGTGATGGACCACTCCAATAAACAGTTGAAATTAACATAGTTAAAGTAATGATCAGCAGTGATACTTTTCTTGAGTTGATGATAAACATATACTATCTCCTTATATCCTTTTATTATGAAAATCAAAAAAATGAATTGACTATTGAAAGTCAAGTAAATAAATGACAAACAAATTTATTAGGGAAGTGTAAATGAGGTTATTTTCTCCGGAGCTGATAAAAATGCATTATTATGCTCTTGATAAAAAGAGCTGTCTGACCGAGATGACCGAATTTCTTCATGAAAAGGGGATAGTAGATGACCAGAAAAAATTTTTGGATGCCATATTAGCACGTGAAAAAATCGTCTCTACTGGTATAGGTAGAGGAATAGCAATCCCACATGCCCGTTCTGCATCAGTGAAACAATTGAGTATAGCAGTTTTTGTACTTGACAACGAACTCGAATTTGATTCGGTTGATAATAATCCGGTACGCATCATTTTTATGATAGTTGTTCCGGAAAGTATGAAAAAGGAGTATATGCAGATTTTGAGTCTGATATCAAATTATCTAAAAAATGATGATAACATCAAAAAGATGTTGAATTGTGATAACGAAGAGCAACTATATGAACTATTAGAGGATTTGGAAAATGAAATCTAAGCTAATTGTATTACTGATACTATTATCAGTGGGATTGTTCGCTGTGAACGAAGAGACGGGAACGACGGGGTTCAGCTTTTTGAAAGTGCAATATTCCGCTCGAGCGTCTGCATTGGCTCATGCTTATTCAGGATTAGCCAATGACGCATATGCAGCGTTCTATAATCCGGCAGGTTTGGCTCAAGTGCAGACACAGTCAGTTACGACAACCTATAACAATCATTTTGAAGGGATGCATGGTGGGGCATTGATCTATGCCCATCCGATCAATCAACGGCTCACAATTGCACCATTTGTCCAAAATCTTTATGGTAAAGAGACTCGAACTCTGGTAGATCCCCAAGGCAATTTTGCCGGAACAGACGGAGATTTCGGTATCTCAAATTTCCTGATGGGTATGTCATTGGGATATGAGGTGATGGATATATTGGATATCGGGGTAACCTGCAAATGGCTGCATGAAAGTCTGGATGATCACTCTGCATCTGCAGTAGCATTCGATTTGGGAATTCTGCACCAGACGACAAATGAGGATTTGAAACTGGGAATCACTTTGCAAAATGTCGGCAGACAACTTACATATTATACCGAAGATGAATATGAAGAAGAAATGCCGATGATTATTACTGCCGGTTTCAATTATAATCCGCTGGAGACACTCTTTGTTCTTCTGGAATTTTACCAGCCATTAGCTGAGGATTATAGCCTTAGATTTGGCACTGAATACCAGATCCATCCCATATTTACAGCTCGGATCGGATACAAATCGGACGCAGATGATTGGAAACTGGGAGGCTCGGGTGATACGCTCTCAGGGATTTCTGCCGGATTTGGTATAAACTGGGATCAGTATAAACTGGATTATTCTGTTGCCTCTTATGGTGATTTGGGATTAATAAACCAGATTTCTGTAACTTATGATTTCTAAATTATACAGAGAAATAAATAAATAGAAATAGACGAGAGATATATGAATTATCAGGACTTTCTGTTTGAACTCGGTTTCGAAGAGATACCCGCTGCTTACATTCAACCCGCAGTCAAAGCTTTTGTAAAATATATTGAAACGAAACTTAAATATCTGGAACTTCAACATGCGGAAATAGTTACTTACTCTACACCCAGAAGACTCGCCATCACAATCGATAAATTGCAGACCAAACAAGCGGACAAGCAGCAGGAAAGAGTAGGTCCATCGGTCGATGTGGCGTATGATAAAAATGGTGATTTGACCAAAGCAGGAGAAGGTTTTTTAAGATCTGCCGATGCGCAAAAAGATGATGTTTATACGATAGAGACTGGCAAAGGTAAAAAAATAGCAGTGTCACAGTTTATCAAAGGGGAAGATACTTCTGACATTTTGTCCGGTTTGATTCCGGAAGCTGTCTCAGCTCTTAATTTTCCCAAAACAATGAGGTGGAACAAACGCTCTCTTTGGTTCGCCAGACCAATCCGATGGATGCTTTGTATGTATGGAGATACTGCTCTACCCCTCAAATATGGCGATATAAACTCAGATGAGAAACTGCGAGGCAACAGGTTTTGCAAAGAAGAATTAACTATCAGCAAAATAGCCGATTATGAACAGGAATTGGAGAAAGTATATGTCGTAGCTTGCAGAGCCAAGCGTAAACAAAAGATAGAAGAGCAGCTAAGGACAACCGAGAAGGGTACCGAAACTCAGATACTTAGAAATACCCAATTGCTGGAAGAGGTAACCGATCTGGTTGAATTCCCTACTGCTACAATAGCCAGCTTCGATGAAAAATTTTTGGGTTTACCGGAAGAGATCATCACTACCACACTATCTTATCATCAGAAGTATTTCGCCATGAAAACTGACGATGGTAAACTGACCAATAGTTTCGTGTTCGTTTCAAACGGAGACCCGCAGTATTCTGAATTGATCGCCAAAGGTAACCAAAGAGTGGTAAATGCACGTCTGGAAGATGCCCAATTCTATTTTGATGAAGATACTAAAAACCCCTTGGAAACTTATGTGTCACGACTCAAAGATGTTACCTTCCATGCTGATTTGGGTAGCATGTATAAAAAGACTGAGCGGATTATGGAGCTGTCTGCATTTGTATCACAAAAACAGAAACTATCCGAACAAGACAAAAATAATGTGAAGAGGGCTGCCTATTTATGCAAAGCTGATCTTGTCTCTTTGATGCTGGGTGAGAAAGAATTTACCAGATTGCAGGGCTATATCGGCATGAAATATGCAGAATTGAGTGGAGAGGAAGATTCGGTGGCACAAGCTATCTATGAGCATTATATGCCCCGTGGCAGTAAAGATGACACACCGGAGACTTTAGCGGGAGCGGTCGTTGCGATCGCCGACAAAATTGATACGATTTGTGGAATCATTAGTTGTAATGACCTGCCTACCGGCTCCAATGACCCATATGCTCTTAGGAGAGCAGCAAATGGGATAATCCGCATAATCGAAAATATGCAGTTCGATCTAAATATCTATGAGCTTATCGACCGAGCTTATAAACTATTGGACGGGAAAAATTCCAATAAAGATAAAGTATATGAGTTTATACAACAGCGGATAGATTGGCATCTCCAAAAACAAGGTTTTAGTTATGATATCATAGATAGTGTAATGCATATTGATCATAGTAATGTAAAAGATCTGATAAAACGAGCACAAGCTTTACAGAATTACAAAGACAAGGATGAGTTCATAACTTTGGTTCTCGGTTTCAAACGAGTTTCAAATATTATCGCAGATTGTCAGAAGATTCCCCAGATCGATCCCAACTTGTTTTCAGAAAAGACAGAAATGGAACTACATCGCAAAACAGTGGAACTTTCCAAAACCGTAAATAAACTTCTGGAAACTAAAAATTATGCTGCCGTATTACAAAATTTAGTCGATTTTAGAGTATATATAGATCAATTTTTTGATGATGTATTGGTGAACTGCGAAGATGAAAAGGTCAGTTTGAACCGATATGGTTTATTATACGAGATCCGCAAATTATTTCTATCTGTAGCGGATCTAAACAAATTAGTCGTCGAAGAAAAAAAATAAGATAATAGGAGAAGAAATGGGTATTCGAATTTCACATCGAGCTCGGGCGATCAAACCTTCACCGACACTTACTGTCTCTTCCATGGCAAAACAGATGCGTAGTCAAGGGATAGATGTAATCAATTTCGGTGTGGGCGAGCCTGATTTTAATACGCCCGAGATTATCAAAGAAGAAGCAAAACTGGCTATTGATCAGAATTTTACTCGCTATACCGAGGCTGCCGGTATATTGGAATTACGAGAAGCGATCAGAAAGAAACTCAAAGAAGACAACAACATAGATTGCCGGGTAGAAGATATCATGGTATCACCGGGCGCAAAAGCTGCAATAGTGAATATATTGATGACTATTTGCGATCCCCGTGATGAAGTCTTGATCCCCTCACCATATTGGGTTAGTTATACCTCTCAGGTAGAGATGGTAGATGCTTTCCCGATCTTGCTGCAAACCGATATGAAAACAGATTTCAAGATATCAGCTCAGCAGTTGGAAGAGATGATAGAGACATTATCCAATCCCAAAGCTCTGATATTGAATTCTCCCAATAATCCTACCGGTAGTGTTTATAACAAAAAAGAATTGGCAGAAATAGCCGATGTATGCCTGAGAAATGATATTGCGGTCATATCCGATGAAATATATGAGAAATTGATCTATGATGATGAGAAACATGTTTCTATCGCCTCAATTTCACCGGAGATCAGAGAGATCTCCATTGTGATCAACGGTGTATCAAAAGCTTATTGTATGACAGGTTGGCGACTGGGCTGGGCTGCCGGTCCGACCGAGATCATAAAAAGAGCGAATCGGATACAGAGCCATACTTCATCTTGTGTGAATTCAATTACTCAAAAAGCTGCCATAGTAGCTTTGAATAAATCGGAAGATAGTGTTCAGAAGATGCGCAAAGAATTTCAGCTAAGAAGAGACTATCTGGTTGATAAGCTGAACTCGATCGATAATATATCCTGCAACATGCCCAAAGGCGCTTTCTACGCTATGCCCGATGTTAGCTTCTATCTGGATAACAATAACCGCGGCATCAAAAATACCATTCAACTATGCGAATATTTATTGAAGACAGTCAATATAGCAATTGTTGCGGGATCGGCATTTGGAGCGCCCAATAATGTCCGATTCTCTTATGCCAATAGTATGGATAATATCAGGGAAGGATTAAAAAGGTTCGAACAAGGACTTGCTTCCTTGTTGAATTAAAAAAAATGGGTAAGCTGCAAGAAGAGTTCCAAAGACGCTTGGAAGATAGAAAAAGAAGCAAACTCTCCTCTTGGGTGAGTGTCTTTGTCAAGATCTTGTTGTTTCTCTTTGTTTTCGCTCTAATACGGGTTTTTACCCATCCGGACTCTCATCAATTGTTTGAACATTTTCGACAAGAAGAGCAAGAGCAACAGCTGATTATCGAGTAATTATGAAGTGGCGTGTATTATTGGACGGAAAACTATCAGCGGCAGAGAATATGGCTATAGATGAAGCGATCATGCAAGCTATTTCTGAAGGGAAAGCGCTGCCGACACTAAGGTTTTATGATTGGAAACTGCCTACTGTGTCTTATGGCTATAATCAAGAAATAGCCAAGCAAATCGATTTGCAAAAAGTAAAAGACAAAGGTTATGATTATGTAAGGAGGCCCACAGGCGGTAGAGCTGTCTTACATCACGAGGAGATAACCTATGCTGTCATTTCTCCGCTAAAAGACCATCTTCAAGGAAGTATAATAGAGTCTTACGCGTCTATAAGTAAAGCTTTGAAGAGAGGCTTAGCTTTGCTTGGCATAGAAGTGGATTTTGAAAAAGGGAGTGTAGATTCTCATCAACAGCGAAAAGACGCGAATCCTTGCTTTTCGAGCAGTTCCCGCTATGAACTTTCTTATCAAAACAGAAAAATAGTAGGTAGTGCTCAGGTGAGAAAAAATGATGTGCTTCTGCAGCATGGCTCTATTCTGTTAAACCGAGATCAAAGTGGTATTGCCGAGTTTCTACCCAATATCAGCGAAAAAGATAGAAAACGGATGGCATCATTTTTTTCCAGGAAAACCATCTGCATAAATAATATTCTCGAAAATTCGGTTTCTTTTGATCAAGCAGTAGAAAGATTGAAATCCGGGTTCATGAAAGAGTGGAAATCCTGTGAATTTGAGACTATTAGCTGTCTGAGTTATGTTGAGAGGCAAATAAAGAATAGCTTAAAAACTAAATACTTGACAGATGAATGGAATATAAGAAAATGAATCGTTGAGTTATCAGTAAATGTAAAAATTTTACTGATAAAACGTGAATAAAAGATATAAAATAATTAGGGGGATGTATTGATGCAGAAAAAAATAGTAATAGCACTGATAGTGCTGCTGATGATGATTACAGCATTATTTTCCCAGACAACAGGCCGTTTGGCGGGAAGAGTGCGAGATGAAGATGGGAACCCTGTGCCATATGCGAATGTAGTATTAGATGGTACAGAGATGGGAACGCAAACCAGAGAGAATGGGCAATTTATGATTATTAATATCCCACCAGGTGAATACGATGTCCGTTTTTCTCAAATAGGTTATACAACTCAATTAATTACCGGAGTCAGAATCAATCTCGACGAAACTACGATCCAGAATGTTACATTACCCAGAACTGCTCTTGAGATCGAAGGTGTGGATGTAACTGAAGCACGTATGGAAATGGTGGATCGAGCTCGAACCGGTACCGTACGTGGAGTATCTTCCGATGACATTGCAGATCTTGCTGTCCGTGATATAGAAGGGATTGTGGCTTTGCAAGCCGGTGTTTCCATGTCAGCGGGAGAGTTGCATGTTCGTGGTGGTAGATCGGATGAGGTTGCCTATACTGTGGACGGTATGTCAGTATCGGACCCGGTGGATGGTGGCTCTCCTTTGACTATCGATAGTTATGCGATCAAGGAAATGCGTGTAATGACGGGTGGTTTTTCCGCTGAATTCGGGAACGTTCAATCAGGGATGGTGAATATTGTCACCCAAGATGGCGGACCGGAGTATTTTGGCAGAATGGAGATCAGCTCCGATCATTTGCTATCAGATAAAAACAGAAATAGAGACGAGATTAGATTTGCATTGGGAGGACCAGTACTAGGCACACGCATTGAAAGCCTTAGAGATAAATTTACATTCTTTTTCAACACTACGGCAAAATGGGAAGATGGAAGATACAAAGATTATTATGTATCCGATCCTGTAGAAGAACTTCAATATCTTACAGTTGACGAATTTGGCGCATACAATCCTTATGAAGGTAGAGATAGTTTCCTATGGTATGATCTTGGCGACAGGAATTATAACGACTATAATGCAAACTTGAAACTGAAATACATATTTACTCCACGCTCAAATATCAGCTTGGCTGTTCGTGGTGATCAGTCCGAAAGCAAACCATATTCTCATGCTTGGAAATATGCTTTGGATAATTATATGCATTATGAATCTGACCAGATTCAGTATCTTCTTACTTATGATCATATGTTTTCTTCTCAGATGAATTTAAATGTAAAAGCAAGTGCTTTCCAAAGAAATGTAAAAAGAACACCGAAAGGCATCAGCAGAGATATGTATTTTAGCATCAACGAAGATAATATTCCGATAGATCCTGATACCGGCGAAGAAGAACCGCAAGTACCAGATCCATACGGAATAGATGGTATAGATTATTTGTTGGATGAATATGGTCTTTATGGATCGGATAGACTCTATCCTTGGGTTATCCTAGCCGATTCTCAGGAAAGATCTGTTCCCGGATTCATTCGCCCGGGCAATATCTATCAGTTCCATCAGGATGATGATCATACTATGTATGCACTGAGAGCAGATTTGGAATATCATCCCAACGAGATTCATAGTTTGAAAACCGGTTTTGAAGTGCAGAAGCATGAAGTCAAAAAAAATCAGCTTATTAATGCAGGGGATATTGATAGATACAGATATACAGAGTATTTAGACAACGTTACTCCTGCAGATTCAGTCTATAATGAAACAGAAGATATTTGGATTTATCGTTATAATGTGAGTGACTTATATGATGCTACCGTAGCAGCTTCGGGCAGGACTGATGGTTACGAAGCTAATCCGTGGCAGGGAGCTTACTATATCCAAGATAAGATGGAATGGGAAGGTATGATCGTAAATGCAGGCCTTCGATTTGATTTCTGGTACTTAGGAGATAGATATAAAGTATATCAGGATGACGGCAGCTATGTTTGGCAGGATTTCGAAACAGATACCACTGAGCTGATGATTTCTCCTCGTTTGGGTGTTTCTCATCCGATTAGCGAACGCTCTGTATTGCACTTTAGTTACAACTATCAAAACCAATTGCCGCGCATGCAATATATATTCACTTCAGTTAGACCGGAAGATGCTATCACAAGTGCGGAAAATATAGTCATCGGCGAGCCATCCTTGGATCCTCAAATTACGGTAACGTACGAAGTGGGTTTGCAGCAGCAATTATCAGAAGATTATATTATGGATATCGCTGCCTACTTCAAAAATATGTACAATTATGCTAATACACAACGTGTATATCTGCAACAAAATGGGGATGTTATACCTTGGTATGAAGAACCGGAAGATCAGACTATCCCATTGTATCAGTATATTTCGGAAGATTATGGCAGTGCCCGTGGTATAGATATCAACCTGAGGAGAATGCTATCGCACTTCATCTCAGGGTCGCTCTCATATTCCTTAGCTTGGGCTACCGGCAATAATTCGTCAGCCACTATTCAGGACGAAACCATGAATCTTAGAGAGTTTCCGCTAGATTGGGATATGCGCCATAGTGCTAATATGAATCTCACTTTCAGAGTATTAAGAGGCGAAGAATTCTATCTTCCCTTTACCGATGTATTATTCCCGTTAGACGACTTTTCGATCGGGTTATTCTACAACATATCTTCAGGGACACCATATACACCGGCAGATAGAAAAGGTAATATGCTCGAAACAAATAGTGATCGTAAACCATATCAAGCAACAGCAGATTTGAGATTTACAAAGAACTTCAACTTTACCGAAAAAAACAAAATGCGTCTATTTTTGGATATTAACAACTTGTTTAACAGGAAGAATGCTCAGAATGTATATCCACGCACCGGCTCTCCTTATGATGATGGATCTTACACTTACGATGAAGATAAAGGATACCATGTTGATGTAAACGGAGATTATGTTTCCGAAGAGATCGTCTATATTCAGAATTTAGCTGTTAATAATCCCGGTAATGTAAGTTTTGGTAGGAGTTTCACACTGGGATTCTCATTTGAATGGTAATAAAAAATAAATAGTAATACTAGGAGGATAAAAGATGAGTAAAGGATTTATGAGAATACTACTGATAGCAATGCTTAGCATTACATTTATCGCGGCATTGTCTGCACAGGAGATGCCTGAGCAAGCTGAAGAGATGGCAGCAGCTCAAGAAGAAGGGGTCGAGTTTGTCGAGACTGAGGAAATGGGTGGATTAGAAATGTTCGCTCGCCGGATAGTTGGAAGCGGACTCGTAGATCTGTTCGTTCAAGGCGGATTTGTAATGTGGCCTATACTGCTATTGGTGATCTGGGGATTGGCGACGATCATTTGGAAGATAATTTCACTTAGTTATGCTCGTATCAATGTGAATGATTTCATGGAGAAACTTACTGATCTATTGAAACAGAACAAGATAGATGAAGCTGTGAAGCTATGTGAAAACACCAGAGGACCTGTAGCAACCATTCTGCATAGAGGGCTTTTGAAAGCCGATCAAGGTGTGGAAGCAGTAGAGAAAGAAATCGAAAATGCCGGTACGATGGAAATGGCGTTTTTGGAAAAAGGTTTTATACCTCTTTCTACTACGATCAATTTGGCACCGATGTTTGGTTTCTTCGGAACAATCGTTGGTATGATTGCTGCATTTGATGCTATTGCTCGTGCAGGTGAGGTTGATCCCACTATCGTGGCATCTGGTATTAAAATAGCTTTGGTAACTACAGCAGCAGGTTTGGCAGTCGCTATACCAGTCCAATTCTTCAATAATATTTTCCTAGGCATGGTTGATAGCCTTGTTATGGATATGCAAAAAGGATCTGAAAGATTGATAGAAGTATTGATGGAAAACAATAAGTAAGGAGGATGGATGCAACGCCGGAAAAGAAAAAATCTTGGCGGTATCCCACTGATATCCTTGCCTGATGTGGCATTCTTGCTACTCATATTTTTCCTGACTACTACTACGTTCGATATTAAAACCGGATTAGGTCTGGTTTTACCTCCTGCATCCGAACATGCCGAAGAGAGAGTTAGGTTGAGAGATGAGAATATTACCCGGATATGGATTAATCAACAAGGGATTATCTCTTTAGATGAGGAACCAGTTTCCCCCGAAGAGCTCGAAAGTCAAGTGAGACGTATCATGGCTCAGAACCCGGAAATGGTCTTCTCATTGAGGACACATAGACAAAGCAGATATGACAATATGATCACAGCATTAGATCGATTGAGAGCCGCCGGAGCAGAAAGGATATCTTTATCAACAAATTAGGAGCGAATTATGGCAAAAATAAAGAAAAAGACTAAACCGGAAATAATAATACCTACAGCTGGTATGTCGGACATAGCGTTCCTTTTGCTCGTATTCTTTATGGTCTCTACCGTTTTTGTAAAAGAGCGGGGTTTGAATGTTGCGTTACCAAGAGCAGCAGAGATCGAAAAAATACCACGTCAGAATGCGGCTACGATCTATGTTGATAGAAATGGAACGATATCTATTGATGACTACTTGGTTGAGATACCAATGGTTCAAAATATTATGGCAAGAAAGAAGATGGAGAACTTTAACGTTATAGCTGCCTTTCGTACAGATGCAGATGCAAGCTATGGCATTATGTCCGATATTATGAACCAGCTCAGACAAGCTGATGTATTACGAGTTTCCTTCGAAGCAAGGCAAAGAGGTAGGTAATCATGCATAATAAAATACATGACTGGAAAGATGTGGCTAGCAGCTATTCCGAAAAAGCCTTTAGTTTGGCTATACTGCTAGTACTCTTCGCATTTCTGGTCTCTCCGGAAATCGAAGTGAAAACGTATGAGGCTACCGTAACTGTGACTGAAGCTATTGATATACCACCGGAGGTAAGGGAAAGAATAGAACCACCGGAAGAAACGGTTCGACCGGTTGTGGAAATTGTGATCGAAGATGATCTGGAAGCAGATGCAGATGAAGATCTGGAATTCGTCGAAACAATCGATGTTACCACCCTCGATCCCTATGAGCAACCACCGGATTTTCAAGAAGGTACGACACCTAGATTTGTTCCCTACGAGGATCCCCCGCAACCTATTTATAATCCGAGACCAAGATATACGGATTTTGCCAGACGAAGTGGCATAGAAGGAAGAGTTGTTCTTAATGTCGAAGTTTTTGCAGATGGGACTGTAGGAGCTGTAGAGGTGGTTCAATCTTTGATGCCCGGTCCCGGTGGATTAGACGAAGCAGCAGTAAGAGCAGTCAGGCAATGGGAATTTGAACCAGCAAAAAGTGGTGGGAAGCCAGTTAGTGTCTGGGTTACTTTCCCGGTAGAGTTTAGATTAAATTAATTATATGGAGGAATTGATATGGTAAATAGTAAAATGAGAGCATTGTTATGTATGCTTATACTTTTTGTATTTGCAGGCGTAGCATATGCTCGGATGGTGAGCGAGGACACACCATCACCCAAGATGCTGGATTGGCTAAAAGTCCACAATGCGGGGAATATATGGTTACGTGTGAGTAACTTTGGATTTTTTGGCTCTGGAAATAACAACCCCCAATTCCCTTCTTTGGAATATCCCGGTGGCAGTGGTATAGATTATCTATATCAAGGTGCATTGTGGTTTGGCGCTAAAAGAAGAAGAAGAGATGAGCAAGGCAGACTACTCTATTGGTTAGAAAATGCTTCAGAGCCAGGTGATGTGGTACATGCTGGGCATCCCGACTGGGATCCCAGTCTTAAACCGGCAATAGATACTTTAACCTCTGTCGGATTCGACGGAGATAAATCTCTCTATGAACTTCTACCTGCCTACAATCCCTTGGAAGCAGGGGCAGCAGGTGTACCTTATGAAGAGTATAATCTTCATGATAAAATCGTTACACAATCTATTCGTACTCAGCAAGCAGGTGTAGATAATGATGGAGATGGTCTGATAGATGAAGACCCGGTTGGATATGCATTTCCGATGAGATCATCTGATGAGTTACCGGATGTATTTTCCTCCTTTGGGGGCAAGTATCTACATGAATTAGATGTTCATGCGGAAATACCTCTGATCGAAGAATACAGTCATATCTGGTTCCCACTCGGTTTTATGGATCTTAGTGCTGTTCCGGCAGATCACTATGCTTTCTCTATGCCTCACGATGATGATGGTGATGGTTTAGTAGATGAAGATGGAGCTCCTGTGTCGGAACAGGATTATATCTCCTACTACTATGATTACAGCCCGTTCAGTACTCCTGGAATGAGACATTGGGGTCAGTCTACTGGCAGTAATAAACATTATCCTCTTAATATAAAAGTCAGGCAGATGAGTTACCAATGGAGCTATGAGTATATTAAAAATCTGGTTTATGTAGAGTTCAATATTACTAATCTGAATCCTCAAGACACATTGTTCGACTGTGCTATGGGTATCTACATGGACTGTGATATCGGTCCGCAAGCACTTGGTTGGCAGGAGATGTCTCAGAATGATCTGAGTAGCTATGTACTTGGCGAAGGATATGAGTTCGCCTATTCATGGGATGTCAATTACCTTCAGACCGGATTAGCCGGTTATATAGGAGCTCGTGTCTGTACACCAGACCCGGAACAATTGGATTATGCTTGCTGGACATGGAGTGTAGGAGAGGGTCCTGATGATTTTAATCCAAGAGAACCAGACCCAAGTGGTGCTACAGCAAATGAAAAGTATTGGCTACTGACAGGCAGGAATCCATCTGATTATATGAACTTAAGAGAAGAGCCAGATGCACAAATGCTCGAGCATCCAACAGGAACAGACACCCGATTCCTTTTTGCTTTCTTTGGTGATCAACAGGGTATGACTGAACCAACCGAGGCATCGTGGAATCTCGCACCGGGGCGTACAATGAAGATTGTGGTGGCAGTATTCCCGGGCGAAACCCTAGAAGAGCTCAGAAGAACCTCACGATGGGCTAAAGATATCTATGGAGAATCTCAAACTTTGACCACAGTTATACTTCCTGACACATTTCCACATTATGAAGCTCCAGGTCCACCTCCGATACCAAGTATGCACGCAGAATTAGTCGATGATGGTAATGCTATAGATGTGTATTGGGATAACAGATCTCAAAAAGCTCATACCAATCCATATATAATCAGAGATTATGGCTGGCAGAGCGATGATCCAAAACTTGATAGTCATATTAGCAACTATGATGAGAATATCTTCCCAGATGATGTACCTGGTTGGACTTTTGCACCGGAGTATGATAATGGAGTGCTTATAGAAAACGAAAATGCGGTAGTCAATCCTTGGACAGCATATAGGTTGCAACATGACTTCCAAGGTTATTCTCTATGGGGCAGATCCGGTAGTGGAATAGATGAACATTGGATGCTATTCGACCGTTGGGATAAAAAGGAAACCGAACAGGATCTGGAAGATTATGTGGTCAATGCCGGACATACTGAATTCATAGATTTTGGTGGTGAACTAGGGATTGACAAAGGATTCCCACAACCACGTGTAGTAACTGAGGACACTTATGAAGAGGATAGTAAATACTATCGTTACGATGAAGGATACATCATGGTGAACTATGAGCTGGGAGATGATATCTACGGCAATCCGATCTATGATCATATTGTGGTTTATAGTGATTCTCTTCAGCAATATGCTCACTCATTATCGCATGATGATCAAGCATTACTATTCAAGCATCCGAATATGCGTGAAGATGTTTATTTGGATCTTTATGATGAGAGAGTGATACCATTGGAAGGTTTCTTGGGTCAGACTGCAATATGGGATCCAACCGGTGAAGCACTAGAGCATCAGCGAAAAGATAGATTAACCAGAAGATACTATTATGCCAGTATCCCGAACCCACCCAAAGGAATCGAATATTATGTATCCATTTCTGCATGGAATCGTGGTATCCCGGATAGGGACTTACGATCACTTGAATCAGGTCGAGATGGCAATATGCAGGTCTTTTTCCCAGGACCTTCAGCAAAATCCGAAATGGACAATATCTATGTGGTTCCAAATCCATATATTAGAAGAAGTACTTTCGATGGTAAGAGAGAACGAGATGATACCGGAGATAAGAGTCGGCGAATCTGGTTCGTAAATGTACCGGAAAGATCAGATATCAGGATATACACCTTAGCAGGCGATCTGGTAGATGTGATAAATCATGACGGTGCTTACCAAGAAGATATTATTAATATCAGTAAAGCAGCTTATGAAGGCTTGACGGCTAGCGGTATAGCATCATGGGATCTAATCTCGATGAACAATCAGATTATAGCTCCCGGTGTGTATTTGTTCTCCGTTGAAGATAAAGCGACCGGCGACTTAAAAGTCGGAAAATTCGTGATAATTAAATAAAGGGGTGCATTATGAAAAGATATATTCCAATTATACTCATAGCCATGATATTCCCCGTGTTGTTAAATGCCCAGTTTGCCAAAACTGGAACAGCCGGTCTTCAATTCTTGAAAATAGGTGTAGATGCGAGAGCAACCGGAATGGGCGAAGCTTACACTGCTGTATCCGACGATATCTCTTCAGTGTATTGGAATCCCGCCGGATTAGCGATGAGACCGGAAAATCAGATATTCTTCAATCATACTGAGTGGGTAGCTGATATCCGATATGAATTTGTCTCAGCTTCTCGTGTGACAGATATCGGTACTTTTGCGTTCACAGCAGCTCTATTGTGGATGCCACCTATGGAAGTGACAACCGAAGAGGCGTTTGGACCTACCGGTGAAGAATTTACCGCTAGCGACTTCTCTGCCGGACTCACTTATGCAAGCGAGTTTACCGATAGATTTGCATTTGGTATGACAGCGAAATATCTAAGACAAAATCTCGATACCTATAATGTACATGGTATGTCGGTAGATCTGGGCTCGCGTTATAACACGGGATGGCGTAATTTGACGATCGGTATGTCGCTCAGGAACTTCGGACCTGATCTAGAATACGATCTAAGTGACCAAGAACCTGAATATGATCCATTAGGACTCACAGTTGAAGAGATGCAGTTTCAGTTACCAATGAATTTCTCCCTCGGTGTGGCGATGGATGTGATCAATCGGGAAAAAGAAAAGCTGATTGTATCGGCACAGTTGGATAATTGTGTAGATAGAATGGAAACTTACAATCTCGGTTTTGAATATGCTTTAGGGCAATTTAAGATCAGATCCGGTTATCAATTCAATCTGGATGAAGCTAGTTATTCAGCCGGGTTCGGATGGACTATACCGACTAGGACAGCAATAATCGATCTGGATTATTCTTATACTGATTTCGGTTATCTGACCGAAAGCTTCCTAAGAACTCCACACCGTTTCTCGATCAAAATGTTCTATTAATAGAATAGAACAATATATGAAAAAGCGACTGGATTATCCGGTCGCTTTTTTTTATCTAAAAGTTCCGTCTTTATAATTTATATCGGATAAATACAAACCATTTGGCGGTGCTGTGAATATTAGGTTTTGCTGCAAATTATGCTTAAATATAGCTTTGACTACGGCAGGATTGGCTTTATGATGAGAGATCATCATTATCGTACCTATAATTCTGCGAACCATATTGTGTAAAAAGCGGTTTGCTGAGATCGTGAACTCATACTCATTTTCTTTGATTTTGCAAGTAAAAAAAATAACATCACAGACATTGTTGTTAATATCTGGGTTATGTTTGGAAAATGCACTAAAATCGTGTTTACCTTCAAAGTATGATAAACAGCTCATAATGATATCTTTTCGAAGGTGAACATTGGGACAAAATGAGCAATAGTTTCGATTAAATGGAGAGAAATCGGTAGTAAGTCTATACAGATATGTTCTTTTTATAGCGTCATAACGGGCATGTGAATTTTCGAAGACTGGTAAGATCTTGAGAATTTTTATATCATTTGTAATAGAACTTTGGATTGCAGCTTGGATCTGCTCAGGCTTCATTTGGATAGGGAAATCGAAATGAGCATATTGTGAGTAAGCATGGACACCGGCATCTGTGCGTCCGGCTGCAGTTAACGCTATAGGTTCTTTGCAAATCTTTGTTAAAGCAGCCTCAAGTTCCTGTTGAATAGTTCGACGATCATTCTGCTTCTGCCAACCATGAAATAGTGTGCCATCATAAGCCAATTGCATGAAATAGCGTTGTGCCAATATCCCTCCAAATCAAAATAATAGTAATGAAAGCTGCTAAAATGATAAGATAAAGATTTGATAAAATAGCAATTCTATTGGTTGAGTAATTATTTTTATATATCAAATCAGTTGAAATCTTTATACTCTCGATCTCCTCAGCTGTTTTACTAACTGCTTCTGTTAGATTGGCAATGTGATTATGATTATTTGCTCGTAAATTTTTGAATCTTTCTATTAGCATTGGTATAAATCTCAGCAAAGCAATAAAATAGAATTGAATATCTCTCAATAGCTTATTATCGGACTTTGAACTGATAACTAATAACTCTTTTGGAGTAGTGCAGATTAAATAGACTGAAAGAAGTAATAGAATAACTATCTTCGTGCTAACGATAAGCTGATGGGTGAATGATAATCCGAATAAAATTCCCATAAAAAAATAGGCTATGAAAAAGGGAATGAGTTTGAGGATTGTCTTTAGCCAAAGTAGATAGATAGAAGGATCAAAAAGTAAATACATAAGCATGATAAAGAAAAGTAGAAGCAAATTTGGCGTAGAAGTAGTTGATAATACCACTAAAATGACCAAAAAAGCCACGGTTAATTTCAATATAAAATTTTGGGTACGGAAAAAAAGACTACCACTCTTCATCAAAGTCTATTTCGTCAAAGGTCTCATCAAGTTGTTTGTCCTCAATGAGTTCTTTTCCTTCCACCTCTTTTTCTTCAGTATCAGGTTTCATCAGAGAAGGGAGAGTATCGATACTCAAAAAAGTAGTGCCATCATAAAACTTGTTTATATACTCGGTGTATCCGGTTTCTAAGTTTAGCAAATTATCCAGATAAGTTTTTGCAGTCTCACTATCGGACAAGGTAAAATGATATAAATATCCCAGGCTATACATAGCTTTTTCACGATAATGATGTTGTTCGTTGTTAGCAATTTGCTCAAGTTTATTAATAGCTTCATCGATGTTTGCAGATACCATGCCGATAGCCTGTTCATAATCTTTTCGATCGGCTTTGTAGCTTTCTGTAATAAATTCTACCGTCTCACCTTTGAGCAAAGAATGAGCTGCATGTGTGAATTTGTTATCCGGATATTGTGATTTCAACTCCTGATAGAGTGAATCGGCAGTTTCGGATTGAGACAAGATTTTGGAATACACCCAGATTTTTGAGAATATTGATTGTGGTATGAAAAAGGATTCGAATTTTTCGATAGAGTTTTGGAAATTTGAGATAGAACTTTCCAATGAAGAGATAGTTTCCAAAGCTGTGGAGTCGGGTTCCGACAAAGCGTTCAGAATATCCAGTTCCACTTGCATCGAATCCAACATTTGAGTGAATCTATCTTTTTGGTCAATTATATTATCATAAACTGCCAAAGCCGAGTCTGGCATAGCGAGCGCTTCGATATAGTATTCGGCCAGTTTGAAATGTTGTTGTACCAGTTCTTCGGGTTCTAAATCGGTTGCCGGTTGGTGGTATTGAATGATCTGGCTAACGATAGAGCTGCGGGTAACCGCTTTTTCTACATATTCGGAACGGCTGGATTCACTACTGACTTTGCCATAATGTTCGATCGCCTCATCATATTGATGCGTTCCGAGAAAATACATTTCAGCAAGGCGATAATATGCCTCAGCGGAGATCCGTGTTCTCCTGTTAGCTACGATGATCGAATTGAAGAGGTCTTCTGCTTCCTGATAATTACCGAGTGCGCTTAGAATTCTTGCTTGTAGTAAGCGTACATGAGGAATTCTGGCATTACGATTCTCATCTTTTTCCAGTTCTTCGATTACTTCAAGAGCTGGCTGATAATTCTCCAATAGAAAGTCATTATACGCGATATAATAGCGGGCATCGAGTTTGCTTTCTCGGGGGATCCTCGCTTTTATCAATGAGGTAAATACTTGTTTGGACTCTTCATACTTCTCCTGTTCATGGAGCATCTCTCCTCTTGTCATAAAAGCGTCCTCATAGACTTCCGAGCGTGGAAAGCGATTGATGATAGTTTCCAAATGATCGTCGGCGAGGATATAGTTCTCTTCATCCATATAATACTCAGCAATGATGTAATGTGCTTTGGGGTGGAACTTTCGATATTCATCCTTAACCAAAAACTCTCTTATCGTACTAAATGCTTCTGGTCTTCGATTCATGGCATAATATGTTTTACTGATATAAAGAAGAGCTTCGGGCACCAATGGACTATCGGGAAAGTGTTGGATCAATTCATTGAATCTTTCCAAAGCTTGTTTATAATGAGTTTGTTTGTAATACAATGATCTACCCATCAGCAATAGTGCATCATCCACATATTTACTGTTTGGATACTCATTGATCACAATAGTACAGCGTTGTATTACTCTGTTGTAATCTTGAACTGCTTGCGGTGAAGGTCTGTTGCCTTCCAATAGATCTCTATCCTGTGCTTGGGTAAAATACTTTTTTGCGTTGAAAAAAGTATTATAATATGCACATCCACTAATCAGAACTATCAGTATTAGAATATATTTTATATATCTCATAATGGATATTATAATAACTTTATCTCTTTGAGCAATGTATTTGAATCCACTATCTTTGTAGCAGCCTCGATATCTTTGTCCAAAATCCTATCTTTTTCTAATGAGGAGATTTCTTTTCTGACGATATGTTTCACTTTTTCCATCATATCCGAACTCTTCATAGTTCGCAATTCTACAGCTTGAGTAGCAACCATCAATTCAATGCCAAGGATGGAAGATACATTGTCCACAATAGCGCGAGCTTTTCTGGCTCCTATCGTACCCATACTTACATGATCTTCTTGGTTGGCAGAGGTTGGGATGGAATCTACGGAGGCAGGATGGGAAAGGGTCTTATTTTCCGAGACCAAAGCAGTAGCGGTAACATGTGCTATCATAAAGCCGGAATCCAAACCTGGACGATTGGCTAAAAACGCATTGAGATCACGATTCAAAGCCGGGTTCATGATCTGCTCTGTCCGCCTTTCGGCAATATTGCCAAGCTCGGCTACAGCAATAGACAGCGAATCGGCAGCCAATGCAACAGGTTCACCATGAAAATTCCCCCCCGAGAGTACTTTGTCTTCATCCGGGAAGATAAGCGGATTGTCGGTGGTTGAGTTTATCTCCACTTCCAAAGTTTTTCGTACATAATCTAAGGATTCTCTCACAGCTCCATGGACTTGTGGAACACAGCGAAGGCTATATGGATCCTGTACATTGGTACAACTGCGATGTGATTCTCTAATCCGGCTACCTTCCAATAGGATTCGGATATTTTCTGCTACTTGTTGCTGACCTTTGTATGGTCTGAGCTTATGAATAAGCGGATCAAAAGCATCGATGGTTCCCAAAAGAGCGTCCAAACTCATGGCAGCGCATATATCGGCTACCTTGGCTAATCTTTCAGCACGCAGATAAGTCAGTGCGGTGATAGCAGTCATTACTTGGGTACCGTTGTTCAATGCCAATCCTTCTTTTGCTTTGAGTTTGATCGGATTCAATCCGGCTGCTTTCAAGGCTTTATCTCCGGGTAGCATTTGTCCTTGAAATTCAGCAGTACCCAATCCTAACATTACCAAAGCGAGATGTGATAAAGGTGCCAGATCCCCACTCGCACCCACCGACCCTTTCTCGGGGATAGAAGGATGCACACCTGAATTTAACATATCTACGAGCAACTGGACAGTTTCAAAACGAATACCGGAATGACCATTGGCTAAAACATTTATCCGGAGTAGCATTACAGCGCGGATCTCCGGTATGGACAAACTTTTGCCAACGCCGGTAGCATGGCTTTTGATCAGATTTTCCTGCAGTTCATCGATCTGTTCTGGAGGGATGGTGATATTGGCAAATTTGCCGAAACCGGTGGTCAGACCATAAACTACCTTCCCTTCACGAATTATCTTATCCACATATTCTCGGCAACGAAGGATCTTTTGCTTCGAATCCGGATGGATGATCACTTGCACTTGTTCATAAGCGACAGCGTTTATATCTTGTAAAGTCAAAGTATTGCCGGTTAATTTGATAGTCATGCCAATATGCTCCTTAATCAGAATCTATATATACATTGAATAGTGGGATTCATATCGAGATCGAAGTTGACACTGAAATTCAGATTTTGCTCAGCAAGCATTTTGGAGCTGGTCAAGGCAGCATGGATCACATTTGCCAGTCTATTCACTATAATAGTACCCATAAAAGCTTTGGCATAGTCGGAGTAATGCACCACATATTTCCTGATGACTCCATACTTCCTGCGTCTGTCTCTATCATCCCAGTTCCAATAATAGTCTTCATCATAGGCGTTTTGCGAGATATATTCATTTTGTTTGTCTATATCGTTCGGATATAACTGCTGAGCTCTTTCTACTATGTAAGCATTGTAACCACCGGGAGAGTAGCCAGCACTATTGAAATTCCTGAGATGCTCAAAATAGAGATCGTCGTAATGTAGATGCGGATCGATATGAGCGTATTTCACGGCAAAATTGAATGATTTCTGCTTTTGTAATTTTTGTTCTTCGATATAATAAATTCGAGCTGCCCACAAAAGAGTTTCGCTGGCAATGAATGCATAGCCTGTCTTATTGCCGAGCGATAGCTGTCCCCAACCTGGGAAGATAGCAGATTTGAGCATGGTTTGAGGAACAGAGATCTCTTCTGCAAATGAGATAGTAATAATACATAATAGGATAACTATGAGGATGACTTTAAAATTTATATTCATATCCAATCTCGAATCCTTTCCTTTCAAAATCGGGAGTTACAGATAGAGAGCCGCCGGATTGATGTAGATCTCTGTTGTAGTTTCTAGTACCCAAAGCAGCATCGATAGCGCTGACTATACGATTCAGAATTGCAGCTGCTACGGTGAATTTGGTATAGATCTCTACATTTTGCTTATCCCGGCGTAATTGCCTGTATTCATACCATTTTTTATCTGTTTCCCAATCCCAGAGTCTATCTTCAGGTATCAGATAAGTCTGCAAATATTCTTCGTATCCTTCCGGATCGTTATAGTAGATCAGGTAAACATTCCGAGCATAGCGAAGGACGCTATCGTTGTAAATCTCGCTGTTTTTGTAATCCTGTATGAGTTGATAGTAAAAATCTTCGTTCCCTTTTGGCACATCTGCATGAGTATATGCGAATTGCTCATAAGAATTTATAGCCATATCCAGCTCACTTCTGAATCTGAAATAAGTGAAGATGATGGCAATTTCTGCAGCCCAAAAAACAGAAGCTTTGGTATTGTTTTCCGCATAGTATTGCCCGGTTCCGGGTATGGCTGCAGAAAAAAGAAATGCCTTGCCCACACTTTTCTCGGTAGCTGTCAAAGACATTACAAAACAGATAAGGATAATGAGCAGGATGACTTGTTTCATTTTAGAACCTTGTGTTTACCATTAGTCCGGCAGAGAGATTATTGTTTATAACCATCGGACTGACGCGGAAACTATAGTTTTTTGGGTTGCTATCATTTCGAGTGAACTGTCTATTATGCTGTTTGGATAGTCTGATCGCATCTATAGCACTGAATAATCGGTTGAATACCATCCCAAAACTGAAATAGCGGGAAGTAGTGTATAGATCTTCAGCTTCATGCCTCATTTTGATGTAATCTGCTCGGTACCCACTGTAATGAGTATAGGGATCATCATAGTTTTCATTGTAGTATGGTGATTCTGTATTTTGCGGATTGGTGCCTACCCATAGGTCTCGTCCGAGATCATCTTCGTCGAAGATCCAGTCGATATTCGTCCATGTATTTGGTGCGCCGGGTAAAGTGGCATGAATTTCGAACCAATCTGCCCAACCGAATATGTATTTATTGTATTTTCCGATATCTTCATAGTAATGTTGAGTATTTTCTTCATCTAATCTGAAATGATCGTCATAAAGAGGGTTGTTAGCACTATTGATGAGATCGTTTTGGGCAAAATTTTGCCTTTCCCGGCTATAGTGCTGATCGGCAAATTTCTCATATTCCCTTTCTTTATCGTCTCCTCTATTTTGATAGTGAAGATATCCTACAAATAATCCTACTTCTATGATTGGGAAAATATAGGTGGTTATGCTGCTACGGTTAGCATAAAACTGTCCTGCACCGGGAAATATGGTAGATAAGAGCATAGCTTTGGCAGCCGATTTTTGGGTTTGCTCGAAGTTTTCTGGGATCTCAGGAGAAGCAGTTGCCCATATATTGGCTGAAAAGCTGAACAATAATAGGATGGCGACAACATATCTGATCATAATGATCTCCTTTTTTAATGTTCTATTGCTATCGGTATTAAAGTCGATTCATCTCCGGATGAAACTTTACCGAAATATACACCCGAGGATATCTTGGAAATATCCCAACGGATATCCTGTATGTCATTGTTTTCTTTTTCATAGATTTCATTGTGAACTAAATTTCCTGCAATATCATATATTTGCAAAGAGATATCTTCTTTGGCATAGTTGATCCGTAATCTGGCTTCATCTCTACTTTGGGCAGGATTCGGGAAAGCGTAACCGGATAATTTTGCTACCAGATTAGGTTGGTAAGAAATTGTTCCTTCATACAAAGAAAAACCGTTATGTCTAAATCCACTCCATAGGATTGGGTTTTCCTCTTTGGATATTGAAGCACAATAAACGGTCTTCTGATTTTCTACAAATACAAAATGGAGTTTTTTGTGTATTTCGTCCCAATAAAACTGATCTTGCTCCACACTGCCATCCCAGTTGAAAGATAGAGCCGGTAAGTAGTCACCATTGCTATTGACGGCGATATATCCATCTTTCCTGTCCGGAAAAAGCATCAATGTCTCATCTATTTCAATCAGATGAGGATGGGAATATGGTTTCACCTGCTTGTTTTCTATATATTTTGGAAATCCCGGGGCAAGAGTACCTTCCGATGTTATGGCAAAGACACGGTCATCAGTGCCGAAAGCTAAATATATAAGACCATCATCCAATATGGAACCGAGTGCCAGTTGAGATGGCATCTCATTAGTATATGAAGAGAGTGAGAAGATCTCGGTTACAGACTCACCTTGAATCTTGAATATTGAGCCATGAGAATTCTGTATAAACACTGCACTATGAAGATCATTTTTATCTTTGAAAGCGACCGGATAATATTCTTCCGACAAATCATCTATCTTATATGTCTTATGTAGTCCCGGTGGTGATATGGTGATGAAATGCAGAGCTTCACTATCAGAAGCGATCAGATAATTTTGGTTATAAGCTAATTTGGCATTTGCAATTTCAAAAGATGCATCTCCTACAAACAGTTCTTTTTCTGTTGGCACTATAAACTTGTTTTCGATGAACAATGGTGCATCAGTAACCGGATCGGGAAAAGTTTCATAATGGCTGATATCGCCATTATGGTATAAAATATGAATATCGTGATCTGCAACTAAGACGAATTCGTCGTTCCCATCATTATTGATATCCCAGTTAGTTATGGGTGCTGTGGGTAAAATATCGGAAGGGATAGTTGGAAGGTAATGTGTATCCCATGTATCGCTAATATTTGTATAGAGATCAATTCCTTGTGAAGTAAACAGCGGCAGAGTAGGAAATGAGAGCAGCTCTCCTATCAAACCAATATCGAGCAAATTGGGAACAAAAGCAATTGCGTCCAAATTGTCGAACAGCTCTGAGCCGAACCGGAAAGACATAGTTCTGATTTCATCCTCGTTCAGGCTATAACTGCTAATATCGTAAACAGCAAATGGGGAAGCGTAGCCGGTGTTGCTTATCAAAGCAGGCTTACTGCTTGGAGTTAAAGCATCGTTGTGTAACTCTCCTATAAATTGGGTAGTGCCGTCGGGATGAATGATTGTTTTATCATCCCAACCAGCGAAATAGCCGTACTCATCTATGATCGGTTTGTATTTGTAAAATGGCTCATATTCTGTTCCGCGCCAGTACAAAGAGTTCGGATTTCCGATATCTTCCAGTCCATCGGCTTCCACTATTTTGACCCCTCGCCGAGACCAACGGTTGTTGACAGAATTGTTGTCGTAATTGGAAACAAACTCTCCTTGAGAATTATAGGTGCCCATATCATAGATCACCTCATCGTCTATATGCCAGATAAGTAAGCCTCCACCATAATCATTTCCTTCATCATCAATCCAGCCGGGTAATAAGTAATCATATTCGTAATTCGGTTGGTCATCATAAAATGAGCTCGGGGCCAAAATGCCACGAAATTGACCATTGGTAGGTAATGCGCCTAAGACAGTGATGCCACCGTCTCCATCGGCATCTATTTGCCGGTTTTCTATCAGCAGATATTCTTTGTCGGTTGTCGGGATACGGATGAAATAAGGCAGCTTTTCGGGAGCTAAGTCCGGGCGAAGACTGGAAGGTAGCAGAGTGATCTTCTCATTAAAATCGAATTGTTCTATTTCTTTCAGATAGCCGAGTGATTTGAACTGCTGTTCCCAGGCAAGGATCCGATGCCAAGGATTCGGCAATGCCGGTAGGATCCCTTCTATATAATAAATATTCTCACTGTTGATGCCACCAAAGGGAACAATCATCATACCACCGCTATCCATAATATCATAATAGCCTACAGCGGGTCTGTGTGTGTTTGTATTGTATAAATCCACAAAACCAAGCGAATGCCCAAATTCATGTGCCATTACGGCATTTATCAAACCATAACCCTGTACGATATTATCATCATAACGAAAATCTTGCGAGATAGTTTCGGGCACATTAGCTGCGTGTTTTATCACAGTTCCACAACTAGCAATGAATTCCTTACCTTCACCTACATGAATGAAGAAAGAAGGGATATCGGAAGGAGTATCACCAAATACATCGTGTTGCCAATCGGAACCGGCGTGGATGAACATAAAGTGTTCGTATTGGCTGAAATCTATATCCTCATCCTTGTCCGCTTCAGCAAGAGAATCGTGAAAATACTGCTCGAATCTTTGCACTATTACTTCGGTCGGTTCATTGGTGGGATGATAGTAAGCCATCTCGTTTGGTAGTGTATAAGCATTGAAAGAGCCGTCGTCCCCGGGTTTCGGATAGAGGTCGTAATCGAGATCGTAAGTGCCGAGACTGGCGGCATGATAGTATAAGCGAAGAGCTTCCAGATGAGCTTCGAAGTATTCATGGTCTCTTGGTGGTCGTCCGAGGGAGATATCTGCCGGGTAATCGGAAGCATCCAAAACGAAAGTGCCGTCACCGGTTGTTTGCGAATTGATCGGATCTTCTTTTTGAAATTCTATCAGTAAGACCAGTAGTCGGTTGGAATTTCGCTTGCTAAAATCAAAATCGCGTGGTGCGGTTAGATATTGAACCGCAGGGTGTTGTTTCTGAGAAATACGGGGAGGGTGGTATGCTCTGTCGAGAGTTAATTTCTCTGCAGAGCATACCGTCGGTATTATGATCATTGTTGATATCAACAATGATAACAAATGATTACGCATATTTACTAAAATTCTAGTTTTGCCGAGAAGGTCTGGTTATAATCTTGCAAGCCACCCCCAGGTGTCATGGCAAAATCTATGCCGAGTTTATAGCGGTTTGTAAATGTATAATGAATTCCTGCACCAAAAGAGAAACCGACTATTTCACCGACATCGTCCCAAACATATCCGCTTCTGAGGGAGAAAATATCCAAATAGACATACTCTGCGCCGAAGTTATATACAATCTCATCTATATTATCCCAGCCGGAGATCAAACGATAGAACAGCGGATCATCATTCGCCAGAACTTTATTCATATCTGCAGACAAGCTGAATTGGTTATAAGGTTTGTCTATCAGACGATAAGCAAATCCCATCTTCCAGTTCATTGGTAAAGGATCGGATTGAGCTTCGTTTATATAGGTAATATTTGGTCCTACATTTTGTAGGTTGAGACCGTAAGTTAAGTTCTGGACACGCAGGAAATTTTTATAGAGAAAACCAAAGTCAAAAGCAAAGCTCATGCCTCTGCCTTTCACATCCTCTTCTGATTCTCCCTGCCCTTCCGGTGCAAGATCACTGTAGATAAACTTGAAGTTCAGACCTACGCCGATATCTTCGTTGAGCTGATATCCGTAGGCAGCTCCCAAAGCGGCATCGAAACTTGTGAAAGATCCGACCACATTACCCTGTTCGTCTGTTTGTTCTTGTTTGCCAAAAGTCATATAAGTCAAATTGACGCCGATATTTCCGATATCTTCATAGTATTGGTTCCAAGCCAGATATTCATAATACATATCATCGAATACACTGCCGAACCAATTTGAATGCATACCGGCAAATTGTGTTTTCCGATTGAATGCCATAGCACCGGTGTTCCACCAACCGGCAAAAGCATCATCTGTCTGTGCAACATGCGCATGTCCCATAGCACCGGAGCGTGAGCCCGGCTCGATTAGCAGGAAGATAACACCGGCAGTAGAGACAGCTTGCAAGCTAATTGGGATGATTATCATCAGTATCAGCGCAAGAAGGATATTTCTTTTCATCATTTTTCTAAAACCTCCACTTTATTTGAAATTGATAAATATAAAAATCTTTAAACCTTCTCTACACATTATACTATCAAAACTCCATTCCTCCAACATAAAAAAATCACTGGTGCCGAAGGCCGGACTCGAACCGGCACGGATACGAAATCCGGTGGATTTTGAGTCCACTGCGTCTACCAATTTCACCACTTCGGCACTTAATTGGTGAGCAAATTTAATTGCCTTTCAGGTGTCAAGCACTTTTTCGCATTTTTAGCTGAAGATATTTCATGGATTGTGAAGTAAAAAAAACAGGCTGCAAAAAGTTGCAGCCTGTAATATGGTTTTTATTAATACATTCCGGGCATGCCGCCACCACCGGGCATACTAGGGGGAGCTGCCGGTTCATCTTCTTTGATGTCTGTGATCAGACATTCGGTGGTGAGGAACAATCCGGAAATACTGGTAGCGTTCTGTACTGCACTACGAACTACTTTGGCAGGATCGATCACGCCTGCTTTGAATAGATCTTCAAATTTACCGGTTTCGGCATTGAAACCGAAATGGATATCATCAGAACTTTTGAGCTTTTCAACGATCAGAGCGCCTTCTTCACCTGCATTCTTGGCAATTTGGTATGCCGGTTTTTCCAGTGCTCTCTTCAACAATTGGGCACCAACTTTCTCTTCATGAGTTATGGTTTCCATCTTATCGATAGCGCGGGAAGCATAGATGAGAGTAGCGCCACCACCTGTTACGATGCCTTCTTCCACAGCTGCTCTGGTAGCATGAAGCGCATCATCTACCCGGGCTTTCTTCTCTTTCATCTCTGTCTCTGTAGCAGCACCTATCTTGATTACAGCAACTCCACTGGAGAGCTTGGCTAGTCTTTCCTGAAGTTTCTCTTTGTCATAATCAGAAGTGGTCTCTTCAATTTGTGCTTTAATCTGCTTAATTCGTGCTTTTAGATCTTCTGCTTTCCCGTTACCTTCACGGATGGTAGTATTCTCTTTATCTACCAATACCTTTTTGGCACTGCCAAGATCTTTGATAGTAGCTGATTCGAGTTTTCTTCCCAAATCTTCGGAGATAACCGTGCCACCTGTAAGAATAGCGATATCTTCCATCATAGCTTTACGTCTGTCTCCGAATCCGGGAGCTTTGACAGCAGCAACATTCAATGTGCCACGTAGTTTGTTCACTACTAATGTTGCCAAAGCTTCACCTTCCACATCTTCGGAGATGATGAGCAATGGTTTACCCGATTGTGCTACTTCTTGCAAGATGGGAAGTAGGTCTTTCATGACACTGATCTTCTTATCATACAATAGAATATAGGGATCATCAAATTCGGTGATCATCTTGTCGGTGTCGGTTGCAAAATATGGAGAAAGATAACCACGATCAAATTGCATACCTTCGACTGTCTCCATATATGTCTCTATCGATTTTGCTTCTTCTACGTTGATGATTCCTTCATTGCCAACTGCTTCCATCGCTTCTGCGATCAATTTGCCGATCTCTGGATCGTTGTTGGCTGATATGGAACCGATCTGAGCGATCTCGTTTGAACTCTTGATAGTCTTGTTTAATTCTTTAATGCGTTCTACTACAACTTTAGCAGCTTTCTCCAATCCGCGTTTGAGATACATCGGATTTACACCGGCTGTCACATGCTTCAAACCTTCTTCGATAATCGCTTGTGTGAGTATAGTCGCTGTAGTGGTGCCATCACCTGCTATATCATGTGTCTTTTCCGCAACTTCTTTTACAAGCTGAGCTCCCATGTTTTCAAAGCCATCTTCCAATTCGATCTCTTTTGCAATTGTTACACCATCATTTGTGATGGTCGGAGATCCAAATTTCTTATCTAGTACTACATTGCGTCCACGCGGACCCAAGGTGATCTTTACCGCATCGGCAAGCTTGTCCACACCTTTTTTTAACGCAGTCCTCGATTCATGGCTGAATTTCATTTGTTTTGCCATATCCTTATTCCTCCTTCTATTTTTGTTTCTTAGCAATCTCACCTTCTGAGCGCTAAAAAATAAGGTAAGCTTTTTTTTGTCAATGAAAAAGATTTTTTTTCAAGAAATTCATTGCCAAAATCAGACTAACATAATATTTGTAATAAAGATATTTATAGCGGAGGGAATCGATGCAGAAAATTTATTTTGTCCTGTTAATCTTATTTTTTTTAATTTCCATATATGCTCATCCACCCATAGAACCGGAGAGCTTCGATTATTTTCACTTTGATACGGATGCATACAGAACAGCTGATCACAATTTCGATATGCAATATTATCAGATCATCTTGGCTATCGATCACGATACGGAGTATTTGGAGGGAACTGTTAATGCCGAAGTGCTGGCAGAAGAAGATTTGACCTCTATAGCGTATGATCTTATTATGGCTTATGAAGTAGAAGAAGTGTTGGTTAATGGAAGCAGCACTGAATTTACCCATGAAGATGATATAATTACGATTGATCTCGGCTTGATAGAAGAGGGAGAATTATTCCAAACTTCAGTTACTTATGCCGGACATCCCGAACTCAGCAGTGGCACCTATGTATTGGGAATGTTCTTCAATCCGAATGCTATTTACACTTTGTCTGTACCGTATGCCGGGCGCTATTGGTGGCCCAGCTATGATTATCCGCACGATAAGGCGATAGTAGATTTTGAGATTACCATCAGAGATGATTGGTTGGTTGCCTGCAATGGTATCAGGACGGATATCATAGACAATGGGGACGGAACAAAAACTCATATATGGGAAGGTGAAAATCCGATTGCTACCTATCTGGTTAGTCTGACAGCAGCAAATTACGAAGAATTTTTTCAAGATTTTGAAGGCATACCGATCCACAATTTCGTTTCACCGGCTCAGCATAATAATGCTCTCGTTGATTTCGAGAATGTCCCTCTGATGATGCAAATTTTCAGTGATAGATATGGATTCTATCCATTTGAAAAATACGGTCATGCTGTCACGAGTATAACTACTTTCTTAGCGATGGAACATCAGACCATCTCAACCTTGTCATCTTCACTGATCACCGGTACGCAATCCGGAGAATATGTGATCGCGCATGAACTAGCGCACCAATGGTTCGGCAATTGTGTTACTCCATATTCCTGGACTGATGTGTGGCTCTCCGAAAGCTTTGCCACTTATTCGGAAGCTGTTTATGCCGAAGCTAAAGAAGGGTACGAGTATATGACAGATTATGTAAAAACTTCTTTTCATAATCAGTATATAAGCTGGTCTAACAGTGCCGGACCGAGAACTATCTATGATCCGCCATTTCATGAATATTTTGCACCCTATGTATATACCAAAGGTGCATCGGTGCTTCATATGCTACGCTTGGAAGTGGGAGAAGAAAATTTCTGGAATATTTTGCAAACCTATTTCGATACCTATTACAATGATAATGCAGAAACCGGAGATTTTATCGATATATGTGAGCAAGTGAGCGGAATGGAATTACAGCAATTTTTTGAGCAGTGGATTTTTAGCGATGGACTACCTTCTCTGGAATATACTTTTTTTACTAACAATTCATCGGATAATCCTGAGCTGATTACGGCTATCAAAACGACTTCCAATTCCGAGACGGATTTTTATATGAAACTACCTGTAAAAATGATTTCTGAGGGTCTTACCGATTCGGCTAGCGTAATTGCAGAGCCGGATATACCCGCACTTACTACGATACAGCTCTCTGCTTCCGAATTTGAAGCATTTGAGATCGATCCTGATAACTGGACGATCAAACGGATGATTTCTTATCATGAACCGGCGATAGAACTTGCTTATCAGTTGGACGGCAGCGTTATCCTGCAGTGGGAAGACTTTTGGGAAGAGCTGGAAATAGATGGCTACAATCTATACCGCTCTGTTAAAGGCGAAAACGAGTTTAGCAAGGTGAATCAGTATCCTATAGCAGCTACTTTTTATCATGACCATGATGTCGAAAATGAGGTGGTCTATCAGTACTATATAACTGCGGTAATAAATGACGAGTTCGAAACCGAGCCTTCGGAGCACTACGAAGCCGGACCGCTGCAATTTCCTATGGATCAGGGTGTGTTGGTAATAAATGAGACCAGAGACGGTACTCCATCACAAACGGAGATAGATCAATTCTATGATGAAGTTATCGATCTACCTTACTTGCTCCATCATTACCAGACAGAAGGCAGCCCCAGCTTGGCTAAGATGGCTCAGTATTCTACCATCTTCTGGCATGATGACGATATGAGCCAAAATCTGATCGCCAGTGATGATAATCTGAACAAGATCAGTTCATACCTCCGTTCAGGCGGCAATATGATTATTTCCGGTTGGCGAACCGCTTTTACTTTGACGGAGCAGTTTAGAAATGAATACTTGAATATTACCGAGATGGAAATGGTGACAAACATGGTATTTCAATCCGCATATTCCCCGGAATACCCCGATCTTACCCTGGATTTGGAAAAACTTGAGCCCAATTTCAACGAAACATTACCTTATGTTGTCACTTTTTCCGAGAGTGATAATGGGATTTATCAATTTCATGGTACCGAAGGTAACCAGTGGGAAGGCAAAGATTGTGCTATAAAAGCTTCTGAGTATGGGCAGGTATTTTTGTTTGGATTCCCACTCTATTATTTCGATAAAGAGCAGGTTGGTGAACTGTTTGCCCAAATGTTTGAAGAATTGGGTGAAACTGAGCCTACACCTCCACCTCCTCCAACAGAACAACTTGATGTAATAGTCTATCCCAATCCGTTCAAGATGGAAATTCACGAGACTATCACGTTCTCCTATGTTGTAGAAAATGATCCTGATATAGTAAAAGTCGAGCTCTACGATATAAGGGGACGTCTGGTCGAGAAAATCCGTTTTGATGAGATCGCACCTCACAAATCTGAGCGTATAGAGAGTATATGGCAGGTGCCTACAGAGAAATTTTACAGCGGGATTTATCTCTATTATTTGAAACGTGGTGATAAGAGCGAGACCGGCAAGATCATTATATTTAGATGAAGTTTGCCTGATGGATGAAAGTTTAGATGTTTAGGGTTTAGAGTTGAAGGTTTAGGGAGAAGGAATTGGTAGGAATTTGTTCGCTTCGCTCACGGAATTTATAGTTAAGAGAAGCAGGATGAAATTTAGGTGAAAAGTGAGATGGGCAAAGGGGAAAGTAACAAGTGACGAGTAACGAGTGACAAGTAGATTACAATTACCGAATGACCAATAAAAAGATGATCGATCATTATGGTGTTTCTGCGAAGCAGAAAAATATGTTAGCATGGGGTTGAGCTTGCGAAACCCTATGATCGGGTGACAACCACCGTTTATTTCGCTGAAGGCGATATATAGTTTTAAGAAAGATAGCTATTTATCCCTTTCAGGGAAAATCTTGTGGTTATATTGATTACCTACGGTTTCACAACAGGCCCAGTGAAATAAGCATGAAGAAAAATACTAAGTGATTTCACCGGGCAAACTATCATATATACCCTTCGGGTATTAGCCTCCTCAAAAATAGACCAGTCCTTCAGGGCTGGTATTTGTTTATAAATATAGCATTTTTAGGCCGTTAACGGCGTTGATAAGATAAAGTCGTAAACGACTTGATAATGATGTATCAGAGCATAAAACCCTACGCCTGAAGGCGCAGGCTATTATTACTGTCTCCGGACAATCCCTCTCTCAGTCTCTTCTTGCTCTTCTCAAAACTCATATACTCATCACTCACTACTGTCTTCTCACCTGCTCCCCTCTTGCTTATTTCACCAAGAAAGCAAAACCGTGACATCTGTGACAATTATACGGCAAATATTGTGACATTTTAGTCACATATTTGATGTTCAAATTCAGTTTTGATACTTAAGGTTTTATTTTTTCTATTGGCAGAAATTTTTTATAGGTAAATGTAATAAACTAATAATAAGTCAGTTAGAAATATTTATATAATTGTCATAATAGAAAATAATGATTTTGGCATGAAAATTGTATTATATATAGCATATGAGCATTAGAAAAAAGATATTTTGTGGTAGAGGTGTTACTGTGAAGCTTACGCATAATGATAAGCTGTTGGTTGCCAAAGTGCGTTTCAAAGCAGATCACAGCCTGAATAACTTTTCTATTCCATTATCTGTAGAGCTACCCCCCCCCCCCCCGAAAACAGAGAAATTAAGCCAAAATATAGAGAGAAATAGCAGAAATGTCACATCATGTGTCACGGCTTTCATCCTCAGGCAAATTTGCTTCTGCTCACGCAATAAGTACATTTAGCTCTATCTCCCTACGTTTGCTCCGTCGTGGGGAGAGTAAGTGTATTATCTTGTCTAAATCCAAAATAATATGGACAAGATAGGGAGTGGAATAAATAAAAGTGAGGATTAAAATGTTTAAATCTATATTAACAATAATATTAGTAGTATTGTTTATTTCAATCAGTCAAATCCCACTGTTTTGTGAAGTACAGAGACGCAAGCCAATTTTTATGATAATGCCTACGACAGGTATTTTTTCTGGAATCGGTTTTGGAGCAGGAGTAGCAAATATATATGAAGACAAAGCTTGGGAACTAACACTAAATTTTAAAAAAAGATTATATTCTCATGTCGCCGGACCAAAATTAACTTTCGAACCAATCAAATCAAGATATCCTACTGTTTATTTTCAGGCGAATAATTATTGGAATTCTGAAAGAGAAAAGTCTTTTTTAAAACTAAAACTAGGTGGGTTTTTGAGTCAACTACCAAGTATTTTTCCGACTACAGGTGTGGAAATTGATGATAAAGATTTATTACTATTAATAAGCATAGGTTATGGGTATAGTTTCAAAGTTAATAATATGATAACCATAAGTCCTTCAATAGATGTTGGATTACAACCGAATCTGCTAAATGCCGAAGTGGCAATAAAATTTTAAAAAGGAGGTTTTGTTATGATAGGCAGAATAATTATAATATCAATATTAACCATTACAATTGTTTACAATTTGAGTGCAAGATATACTGGCGATGTACATGAATACTTGATGGAAGAGTCTTATAATTTACTAAAAATTGAGAGACAAATAGAATATCCAGAAATTAATCAATATTTTCATAGATTAATGTTGGGTGTTGTAAATGAGGATAAAAAAGACTGGATTTATCATTATAGACTGAATAATCCACCAGATTTTAATCAATTTTTAATATTAGATGTAATAAATTTCATAGGTCAATTATTCTATAAAGGTGGTGATCCATATGTTTCTATAACACACTTTTGGGGTGCTCATGGTGGACCTGACAATAGTACGTTCCTATCAGATACTATACCAATACCAGGTATAGGCTCTATCTACTATTCATTTTATTGTGAAAATGCTTTACAAAAAGCAAGGAAATATATCGAAGGTCCTATAGTACCTCATTATCAATTTGGTAAAACTCATTTTGAAGAATCAGATCAACTTGCCAATCTTACTTACTTTATTGAAGTGAACGATCTTTTCGAGTTCTATGAAACAGGTGCTTGTGAAGTATTTACAGTAAACGGTTCAGTAGGAACCCTTCATTTAATTGAAGCTGAAAAATTGGCATTGTTCTACGAAATAATCGGAAGAATTTGTCATTTGATGATGGATATGGGAGTACCTGCCCATGCTCATCAAGATGTTCATTATACTTATCCCGACACGACTAATGGTGATACATATGAAGGTTGGTCTTCTGATGGTGGAGGCGGATTCATGTTTTTTCAAGAGAACTGGTATTGGAATAGTATCAATACTTATTTTGAGAATGAAGGACTGTTTGATTTATCGAATGAAAGTGACCCTTTATTGAATCTAATGTACATTACTAATAAAGTGGCAGCCTTTTTTGCTTCTGATAAAACAAATGGTAATACTGAACTATGGGATGACAATAGTGTAAGTAATGCCAATTCTTATTTACAGTCATTATATTCGGATTTGGAAGATCAAGGCATTTATGAAAATCACCCTACAAGATTAGCAGGCACTAAAACCTTCAGTGAATGTGCAATAATAAGAGATAATGTTTTCCCTACATCAATGAGATCCGTAGCTTCTTTTTTAGAATATATAATTCAAGAGATTGATTTGTCAGGTAATTACTACTCTCGTCCTACAGTCGAAGTATCTGGATTTGTAAATCTAGATAATGGAACTGGAAATATTACCGATGTAGAGATAACCTTCGAAAGTGATAATCATAACTTCACAATTAATCCAGATGAAAATGGTTATTATTCCATAGATCTACTCATAGATAATTCAGGATATAACATTACATATTCACTTTTTGGTTATTATCCTGTTCAAAATAATATTGTTATCGAAAATTTAAACCCTATAGAGCTACAAGACATTACTTTGATATCTATCGAATCAAGCGTTGCGTATGTCTCTGATGATCCATCAAATAACGAGGCTTTCAATGACATCCAATCCGCTCTCGATTATGTTGGTGATATTGGAGGGGGCACTGTAAGCATAGCACCGGGTACTTATAGTGGTACAGGTAATCGTAATATATGGGTGCCTTTTAGTGATGATCCCAATGAACCGTATGGCATAACAATTATTGGTGGAGTACACGAAGAAAC
>CAYSSJ010000016.1:0-61258 GCA_964433675.1 uncultured Candidatus Cloacimonadota bacterium | reverse complement strand
AAGAGTGGTACTCTGGAAGCATCCAAGCAAGATATCATCGTCACCGAGAGGATAAGAGACTGTAGCGCTATCTTCAGCATCGAGCTCATCGACCATATTATCGTCACAGACAGCGAAACAACATTCCTATGCAATCAGATGCAGTTGTTGTTCTAAACAAAAAAAGTCCCAAGAGTGATCTCGGGACCTGAGATTGATGATAAAAGTATTGAGGGATGTAATCCTGTTTTAAAAAAATACGCCGCTTATCAGATTTATTCAAAAAGTTTTTCATGTTTTCCGTAGCCTTCTTCCTTAAGTTTTTCCTTGGGGATAAAATATAATGCTGCGGAATTCAAACAATAACGCAACCCGGTAGGCGGAGGACCGTCCTCAAACAGATGACCCAGATGAGAGTCCGCATGTTTGCTCCTAACTTCAATCTGGGTAGTAAAGAGCTTTCTGTCTTCTCGAGTAACAATATTGCCCGGTTCAAGTGGTCTAGTAAAACTAGGCCAGCCGGTCCCGGATTCAAACTTGCTTTTGGAGCTAAAAAGAGGTTCTCCTGAAACAATATCCACATAAATCCCTTCTTCTTTATTATCCCAGTGCTTATTATCAAACGGTTTTTCTGTACCTTCTTGCTGAGTTACTTTATACTGCAAAGATGTAAGCATTTCTTTAAGTTTTTCATCTGTCGGCTTTTTAAAATTTTCTAGTCTTTGGTCAATACTCATTTTTCCTCCATTATGACCGTTCTTTTTTTCATTGCCTCCCTCTTTTCCCTGTGAGAGATTCAAAACATCAAACTCTCCCGCAGGCCATTTATCATTTATGTATGACTGCCTTCCGGAGCCGTATTTATAAAACTTATATTTTATCGGATGCTCTTTGTAGTAATTCTGGTGGTACTGCTCTGCCGGATAAAATTTAGATGCCTTTATTATTTCCGTCCTGATTGGTTCTTCGAACTTGTTTGATGCTGCCAGGTTCTTTTTGCTTTCTTCCGCAAGCTCCTTCTGCTGGGATGAATGATAAAAAATTGCCGACTTATACTGTGATCCTCTGTCTGCAAACTGTCCCCCGCCGTCAGTGGGGTCTATATTCATCCAGAAAATATTAAGTAATTCAGAGTAACTTATCTTTTCAGGATCATATGTAATCTGTACCGCTTCTTTGTGCCCGGTAACGCCCGCAGACACCTCTTCATAGGTTGGATTTTCCTTAGTGCCGCCGGTATATCCGGCTATAACATCCTTTACACCTTCGGAGTTTTCAAACGGCGGTTGCATGCACCAAAAACATCCCCCGGCAAAGGTAGCCTTCTCCAGTTTATCTTCTGCCATTAAATACCTCCCTCAATTTAAAATTAAAACTACTATAAATGATAATATAAAGATTTTCTTAATCATATCTAACTTTCTTTTGTTATAAATAGAATGCGGCATCCAATCTCTAATTCAAAATGACATCTCATATCAGTCAACTCTACTTTACACTTGTGCACTTATAGGGAATTTGTTAAGGTGCTGTTATACGATGATGGCTTTCTTAAAAAAATTGCTAATAAGTTATTAATTATTTCGACCTTTCTACCAGCTCATCTAATTCATCAAGAATTATATTTGAGTGAGAATGGTGAATTTTATGTCCTCCATTTTCTATTAACATGTATTTGGAATTTGGTAATTCTCTATGCAATCTTTCACCATCTTCTTCATAATCTAACATCTGATCAGAATCTCCAAATATTATAGTGACAGGTGTTGTTATTTGCTTATAATTATCACTAATTAAATTAACAGAATCATACATATGAGATAATTCATAAGAAGTAGCTTTGAATTGTTCTGGTCTCATATACAAAGAAGATATTACTTCTACATATCTTTCGGGTGGCTCAATAGGGCTAAATGCTTGCTCATAAATAGTTGGAGCCATTATATTTCCTAAGGGCAAGACAAGAGTGTGAGTGAGCAAAGGACCTATAACCGGGAAACGGGGTAATGCATAAAAGCTTTCTGTTGGCGGTTCATCAACATATGATACCCCTGCTAAAGAAATGCCCCCTCTTACTTGGTCCGGATAATCCAATAAATATTGAAGCATTACTGCTCCACCATATGAATGACCTATAATGATAGGCTTTTCAATCCCTAATTTATTAATTGCTTCATTAATGATTTTTGCCTGTTGTTTAGTAGTAAGTTTACCTGAATCTATACAATTACTATATCCATACCCTGGCCTATCAAATGCAATAGCTTCATATTTATCTGCTATATCATCATCCACCTTTTATTAATAGTAAACCTCTTGAAACCTTTGAAAATTTCAGCAACTCTGCGGGGATATTCATCGGAAATAACCATCCCTGCAATACACTGGAAGTATCTCATTTAACCGGAATCATTCGTCCAGCCGTTCGCCGCTTATAAAGAGAACAAAAAATGTAAACAGACAAACAACTTGACTCAAAAAGATGTTTTAAAAATTTTTAAAAAAAAGTATAAGTGAGGATTTATGAATAATGCCAATGTAATTAACACAATGAAAGATGCTACAAAAAGGAAGACTAAAAGGCTACTGAGGAAAAACTGGCATCTTTTCTGGTTAACTCTTATTCTGATTGCTTTTGGATGTGCCGGCAACGCCGCTCGAAATATAGAGCAACCAGTTGAACTGACCATCATGACAGAAGAATATGCTCCGCTTAACTTCACTGTCGATGGAGAAATAACTGGACAGGCGACGGAGGTTGTCCGGGAGCTGATTCGACGTACTGGTACACAAGCTAATATTCGGGTAGTCGACTGGGATGATGGTTTGAAAGAGGTCATGGAAAAACCAAATACAGCACTCTATTCGACAGCTATGACCCGTGAACGAAAGGATCATCTTCAGTGGGTCGGTCCGATAACGGTGCTGGAATCGAATTTTTATGGACTCAAAAGTTCGGAAATTAGTATCGGAACTCTTGATGACGCCAAGAAAGTTCCGATGATTGCCACGGTTGTTGATTATTATACCGAGCAAGTTTTGAAGGAAGAGGGATTTGACAACCTGAAAAGCCACGCCACCGAAGAGCAGGCTCTCAGAACCCTTTTGAGTGGTGAAGCACAGCTTTTTGTCAGCAACAACACTGTCATGCCTTCCCTGATCGAAAGTATCGGAGCCCCACTTAGCGCCGTCAAGAAGGTTTTTACCATTTCAACTGATATGTCCTACATTGCTTTTTCACCTGATACAAAAACTGAGATAGTTGATAATTGGCAAAAACAGCTAAATGCTATGAAGCGAAACGATTCCTTTGATGAAATTTACAAAAAATGGTTCCCCACCGAGACACCCCCCGGCATACTACATCTGGTGACCGAGGAATATCCTCCCGTCACCTTTATGAAAGATAGCAAACCTTCGGGATTGGTTACCGATATGGTGTACGAAATTACCTCTCGTTTGGACATACCCGATAAAATAACTCTTACCTCATGGAAGAATGCATACAATATGGCACAAATTCACCCCAATGTTATTATATTTAGCATGGATCGTACAGAAGCTCGGGAAGACCTCTTTCACTGGATTGGTCCAGTTGGGCAAAACAGCGCTATTTTCTACACCCGAAAGGGCTCGGACATTACAATAGGCAGCATGGAAGAAGCAAAACAAGTCTCCTCCATAGCCACTACTACGGAATGGTGGACCGAACAGCTTCTGAATCGGGAAGGCTTCACAAACCTTGTCAGTTCCCAGGATTCTGCCGATAATGTAAAGCAACTAATGAGTGGAGAGGTAGAGCTCTCGATTTTTACTGATATAACCATTCCTGAAATAGTGAAGAATGCCGGATATTCAATGGATGACCTGCAGCCGGTATTTACCGTGCAACAGAACTATTTCTATATCGGAATGTCTAAGGGAACCTCACCTGAGATCGTCGAGCAATGGCAGGAAGTTCTCAGCGAGATGAAACAGGACGGTACTTTTGCGGAAATATACCGCACCTATCTGCCTCGCGCTGATATAAACAACCTGATGAGCACACAATGACAAAACGATTCTGAGAGATCCTGTCTCATTACAGATCGGTTTGGATTGTTCTAAGCATAAGGTCCCGGGAGTGATCTCGGGACCTGGATTACTTTATCTAAATCTTTATATTCTCCAAACTTATTCTCTTATTCCAATTAACATCACAATTACATATTCAATAAAAAATTGTGCTGTAAACTTTCTTACCCTCGCTTATTCTTTACAAAAGGATCCTATTTCGATTAGATTCCCTTCAGGATCAGCTATATAACAAGTTCTTTGTCCCCAAGGTTCTGTGGTTGGTTTAAGGACTGAAATCGCTCCTTTGCTTAGGACTTCTTCATATGCTCTATCAACAGCTTCATAATTTTCGACACTTAACGCAATTTCAGTATGCCCATTAAGCTCATTAACATATTCAAATTTATGATTAACCATTTTTTCAAAATCTTTTCTTCTATACAAAAGAAACAAGGTGCCATCTTTTTCTAGATATACATTTGAAGCATTTTCATCTTGTTTAATGTTAAAATCTAATACATCTCTATAAAACTTAACCATTGTTGGCATGTCTTTTACAAATATTCCGAATCCATCTAATTTCATTTTTCCTCCTCAGCCCGATGGGTCTGGCTAACGTCCTGCTCACCTGCCGCTATGGAGCGACAGCGGAGGCTTGTCAGGTTCACGCTTTTGTTCGGCATTCATCACACCTTCACACAGGCGAACACCGTGTATTCATCCTCGCCCAGACTGAATAGCTCCTCATGCACCTGGAAACCTGTTTCGCGTAGGACATACCTCCATGTATCCAGAGAAAAGAGACCCATCGTCCAGTGATCGGTCTCAATCTGCAAGCGCCCGTGGTCCCGAATCAGGTACAGAATTGTAGTTTCATATTGCTCATCTGTCGGGTCGGGATCATATATGTTTTCGATGAAAACAACGTCCAAAGCGCCCCGCGTGACGGGCGTGGTAGTGGTCTTGTTCTGCTGGAAACTCTCGAACGTTACATCCGGGGTGGCAACCAAGACGCCGCCCGGGTCCAGGTGGGCATACGCATTGCGGAACGCCTTAACGAAGTCGGCTCGGCTGTTCATATGCGTGATCCCATCATCCATGAGCACAGCATCAAAGGTACTATCAAGCTTGAATACCCGCATATCCCCTTGGACAAAGGTGCACTCCGGGTTCAGTTCCTTCGCCTGTGCGAGCATGGTTGGACTCAAATCCAGACCAGTTATGTCGAAATGCCGCTTCAGGTTCAGAACATTCTTTCCGCCCCCACACCCAATATCCAGCAAGGTCGTTGCTGAGCGCTCAGAATACCGCCGAACCATTGCTGTGACATATTCGCAGTATTGTGCATATTCAGCCGTAGCATCTCCCCACATCGGCCAGAGCCACGCCAAGTCCGTATAAAGGTGGCAAGTCTCTTTCATTTACTTCCTCCCGCCTAACGTATAGGGTGTGCTGGCGTGAACCCGTTACGGGTTCTCAGTAAGCACGACCCTCTGGTTCGCTGGTCCTATTCTTAATAGGCCTCAATGGGCAAGAAACTTAAAAGGCTCCGCGGGAACGAATTTGTCGGATACTTCACCTGCGTAGGTTGGGTGGCTACTGAGGTTCAACTTGCTTGGCTTCGAACCTGGTGCAAGATTCAGCTTGTCAATATCTACCCAGAAGATGGCGGGATTGAATGATGATTCAAAGTAATAACGTCGGGCGTGGGTATCAGCCATCGTTCTCCATATTGTGGCGGCGATGTTGGGTTTTTCGGGATCGGCGAGCCCAAGAGGGACAGAGATGGTCCGAATCAACGAGAGGGCAGTTGCCGCCGCCATGCGAGAGTCAGACTCTTTCGGCGCCGCATTCAAATTCCAGCTCATGCGAGCAAAACGGTCGGAGGAGCGATGTGTGCCAGGCAAGAACTTCACACCCCCGACTTCGTTCCAATACGTATTGATGGCAAGCTGATCTTCAAAGACAGGGGAGTTACACATCACTGTGTAACTTCGATCGTGATGAATCACAAGCTGGCCATCGATGTATTCAAATATGGCGTTGTCACCTGAGGTGTCGGATAAGGCAAGGTGCGCCCCCGTTTTCCGGCCATTCGGCAACTCCGGGGCGACAATGGCAAACGGCTCCTTCCGGAGCGCGTCCACCGCCTCGGCAACTGTAGCGTAGTTGTCGAGCGCATACTGTGCCCACGCTCCGACGGAAAGCAGTGGCCGGCCGGAAGCATCCGCATTACCGTAATCAGCCTCAGCGAGATACAGGGCGTTGGCAACGAGACCAGCCTCATTCATCCCATCGCAAGTACCAATATTGTAAAACGCCGTCACAATCGATCCATATTTGGAGTTCCACTTGATAGATTCTGGACCGGCGCCGCCATCGCGGGCCATCCCCCGGGGAAAAGCCCAGAGATCGGAACCCGGATCCTCGGCCCAATCCATGCTTCGGCAAACGATATATGTCTTCGTACCTGTCTCGTAAAGAAAACGGGTACAGGCATCCGCCTTTGGAATCAGTGACACAAAAAGCGTAACGATGAGGATTGTCCTAAAGATATACGCATTCATTAGTATGGACCTTTCTGTTTTGCTGTTCTTCTCTCTTTTGGGTGAACTTAAGATTAGCTGTACTAATGAAAAAAGCAAAGGTTGCTCTTCATGACTACCTAATCTTTGCTGTTTGTTAACTGTTAAATGTTTACTGTTGTTTAACTTAATCATCTTTTCTCCTTTTTATTTCCTTATATAGGTTGCTCATATTGACAACCTGAACAAAATTTTCCAAACAATAAAATTCCGTCATCTTTTTTCTCCATTTAACAGTCCCGGAAGTGATCTCGGCGCCTTAGATTTAGGTGGCGGTATTTTTTTAGGTAGTAGAGTTAGAGATGGAAACGGTTTATGCTGTTTTAACTTTAATGCCATTTATATCCACAAGAAAGGCATACCGGTCTATGAACACAAATCATCTCACCACATTCAGGACAGAGCCATTTCTCTTTTTCTTTCTGAATGAAATGCCTGATCCCAAATCCATTTATGATTTTGAGATTGTCTATCATGCTCATTCCATACTTTGATCTATAACGCTTATCCAATTGTTTCAACCTGGCACAAGGAAATTTGCTACAACTGTCGGAACAATACTTGATTGTACCACTTGAAATTTGTTCACAATTTTTAATTCTGCATCTCTTACGGTATTCTGATTTATTACTATCTTGTTTTTCGATTACTCGGCAGCCCGGACATGTATTTTTATCTCGAAGGTAACCCAAGCAAAGACGGCAGTTCATTCCGCAAGGTGCGATTAAATGTGTTGGAATTGCTGTTTTTTGCTTATTTGATCTTACTTTCATGCTTGATAACTTTCTTCAGCCCGAAGTCGCGCTTGTTAGCTACTTCTTTTTTTAATATTCTCAATTAGTTCTTTAGTTTTATCTTTATATCTATAATATTCATTATCATCAACGACCCAATTAATTAAAACTCCCTCACCAGGATGTGAAATACTATTTTTATTTCTCCGATCAAAAAATGAAATGATAAAACTCAAATCTGACAATGAAATTATATTCTGTAGACACTTCACTACTTCATTTCTATCAAATTTCTTTAACTCACCACTTGGTGTAAATTTACAGAAACAATAGAAATGGAAACAATTCAGTAAATGGTTAAAAGCTAAATTGTAATTCTTATTTCTCTCAGCGAGTGTCATCATTTTGATTTGCTGCATTAGTGAACTATTATGTACTAAGAAATCAGCGTCAATTGGTAAATCTGGCGACATCAAATCTTTTTTTGGAAGAATTAATCGTCTAATTATATAGTAGTATACCAAATTTGAATCACTAATCGATTTTATTTTATCGTCTAAACTGTTATTATAATTTTCATGCAATATAACCTTTTCTAATAAATTCAGGAGTTGCGTTTTATTTACAACAGTTTCAAAATTATCACAAAGAAAATCTTCTAATTGTTTAAATGTACTTCTAGATTTACCTATGAAGTACATAAATGATTTAATGTTTTTATATGTTAATAAAAAGTTCCAATTCTTAAAAGCTTCTTCTAATTTATCTTGAGAATCTTTTGATTCCAAATAATTATTCATGGAGTTATTTTTAACTGAAGTAAGAAATATTTCTTTTAATATATTACTTTCTTCATTTTCTAATGATGTTTCTCCCTTTTCTTGGAACTCATACTTTATGCTTTCAATAATCGCTAAAATCTTGTTTAAATTATCCTCTAGCTTTTCATTTTCATATTCAAGTTCACAATCCAGAAAACTAAAATATCTTCCATTAGAAATAAACTCATCTAAATCATCTTCGCTCTCAATAATGAATCTTTTTGATTTTAAATTGTTGATTTTTAAATCTAAATTACTTAGCAAATAATCAGAAATAGAAATACAAATTCGAAATATCAATTCTCCGATATCAGTATTTGATACTTTTTTATCTTGATAGCAAATAATATAGAAATCATCAACATATCTGAAATAAGAGTAGTTTTCCCTATTAATTATTTTTTCGATTATATAGTTATCTAGATTATAGAGATATAAATGACTAATAAAATTCGAAATGATATTGTTAGCGGATAAAGGTAATCCCTTATTATCATTAACCATGAAATTTAAAAGTTGCAAAATTGACTCTTGAGATTCAGAATTAAACGACTTGCTTTCTCTTGAAGATGGTAGACTGTATTTCTCAATAACATCAATCAATATTTTATGGTCAACATTGTGGAAAAAGTCTTGAATATCCAATTTGATTACTACTACTTTATTACCATCCGAAAAATATTTATTTGCTGTTTTGTTTATACCTTTTAAAAAAGCTTTATAATCAGAATGATAATATATATTACTACTCTTAGAATTTTCTAAGTCAATCAGACCGCCATAATATGTGAAAACTTTATTTTTATGTTTTTTATGGCTCTCGATTTCATGGTTTGATAAATTTATAATATCCTTAATATAAAAACCAATTGAATAATATAACAATAGAAGGTTGAAAGAAGTAAAATTAAACTTTCTGACTCCTAGATTACTCTTAGGGATGTTATAATTATTATTATAGAATAGTTTTGGATAATTGTAAAATGTGTCAGCTTTTATCAATCTATCATAATAGTTGTTAATATCAAATGTTTTCAAATACTCTTCTCTTCTGTAAATTTCAAGCTCTATAGTTTTGAAAGTATGACTTTGTTCATTAATTTGCTTTTCAAGAAGATCAAAGCCTTTTTGTACATATTCTTTCTTCAAAAAATAACCTAAATTGTAACTTTCACTCATAAATCATCCTTAATAATTAGCTAATGGTCGAGCACGCCACGTTCTACTTGTTTTTCTTTCAATCTGAATGTGGGTGCTTATGTTATAAGAATTAATTTATCATTTCTTTAAGCTCTTTTTAACAACTTTAGAATACTTTCTTTCAAGTTGTATAATTAACTCTATTGATTTATCTGAAAACACAATAGCCTTATCGTCTTTTTTTGCAGATTCGTTATATAATATAAAAAATTGAAACGGATTTCGAACAACATTGATTAACGATTCTTTGCCCAAATGCTTTAATATAAGATTTGTCATATAATATCCTGTAGGATGACCTGATCTTGGAATTAAATTTCTGATATTTTTTCCCAATTCCTTTGTGTTTTCTGGGTTTTCCTGAATTTCAATAAATAGACTATCCAATTTATTTATAAGAATAGGTTGTTCCTTTTGTTCTTCTTGATGAAAGTCAGCAATTTTAGTCTTTGCTAAAATCCCATTATCATAAAAAAGTTGCTGGCAATCAATTTGTTCTGCAATACCTTCATTTTCAATCTGATTTATAGTCCATATAATATCGAAATCATCACTTTCTCTATTCGGAAAATCAAATTCTAATTTTTTGTCACGATAGAAATGGAAAAATTCATGCCCCATTCCAAGAACAAGTATCCTGTTTTTTGTAAATCCATTTTGCTGTAAATATTGTAAAATATTCGGAGTTATTAAATCTTCAATCATAAACAAATCCATCATTGCCATAATAATCGGATCATATCCTCGAGAATTTAGACCCCAAATAATAAATGATACTGGAGGAAATTGTTCAACCGAACTTTCAGGTAAATATTTTAATGCTTCTGTTGTCGCCTTTTCAGTAAAAGGGAAAACTTTTAATTCATCCATTTTGATTTTAATTTGATCTCTTAAACTATCGGATTTTATAAAAGCATTCAGCATCATTTTTTTTCGTTGAGAATATTCTTTGTCGTTGTGAATTTCTTGAAGTTCTTGAGATTTAGAAGGCATAAATGATAAAGTTAGTAATTCACAAAAAGTTCCCAGACTAATTTCTCTTTTAATTACTGTTTCATATCCGGGAGTTTCTATTAAATTTTCCAATTGTTTTTGGGTTGGTTTTTCATCTTGCTTCAGAATATCAGAAATTTCCCATAATTCGTAAATCCCTGAAAAGTCAAAGTTTGGGTTACGATTTTTCTCTTGATTATTAGCAAAAAGGTTAACTGAAAAAATAGTAATCAACATTATTAATTGAATTGGTTTAGATTTGATCATAATTTTTTCTCCTACTTCCAAAATATTTCATTTCTTATAATGTTTTGCGCATGCGGCGGAATCGGAACGATCACGCCAGGAAACGAACCAACCAAAGTTTGAACCGTAAGGTTCAGACGAAATAGACTGATAACATAACCCGCTGAAACGCTTGTTAGCTGCATTTATCATCATTACCCTACTTAGTCTGATTTTATCTGCCATAAATGAACATCATCATCGACTAATTTAGTTAATTCATCAGTTTGAGTTGAGGTCACTTTTGAACCCATAATTAATTCTGTAACCTTTAATTTAAAAAAAGAATTGTTAAATTTTATTTTTACAAACCGTCTATTGCCTTCTTGATTAATTTGAAGGTAATTTGTTAGATCTAACTTAGGCATTTTACCACCACCAAGAATGGAATCACTATTTAGTAATTTTTGTAGTTTGTTGTTCTCATTGAAGTCAAATATCAATCGTGTTTCAGATTCCCAAGAATATCTTTTTCTCTTATAATACTTTGCAAACCTATTTAATCCACCGATTAATAAGTATTTATCAAATTGATGAAGTAGTTCTCTTTGAATATCATTTATGAAATCAAAATTATAACCATCATCATAAATTACATCCACAAGCGAAAATAAATCTGTTTTATTTTCATCAATTTCTTCAAATTTAAATCCAATACACAATCCTGAATTATTTTTTGCATATTCATTCCAAAACCTTTCATTTCTAAAGTGTTTTGTGAAACAGAAAATAAATACATTTTCTCTTGCAGTTTTAATGAAATCATTATCAAAAACTGGATCGTGACTATATCGACGAATAAATTCTGAATATTCAGCTGAATCGTTTGTGATATGAGAATTTAGAGCTGTTAATTGGATTTCTTTGTCTTTGATAATTTGAAAAGCTCGATCATAATTCTTAAAATGATAGAAAGTTCCATAATCATATAGTCGGTTTTTTGTTAGTTTTTTTGTTAGAAGATCAGCAAGTTTGTCATTAAATCCAATTTGATATTTAAATGGCTGACCAGTTATACTAATCTCCCAATTTATATTTTTTTCTTCGTCATTATAGTGAATATGTTCTTCACTGACTTTTATTAAGTTTTTAAAAGGGCTATTCTCAAGATGCTTGTTAATAATCTCCGCAATTTCTTTTTGATGATTTATCATATTTAATCCTCCATTATAACGCAGCTAATGGGAACTGCACGCAAGTTTGAGCTCGCGAAAACTTGGTGCAGAGTTATAGGAAAATTTATATCTTAAAACCTTCATTATCAAGTAGTTCCAATAAATTAAAACAATCAACATTATAAAACTTACACACATCGGGAATTTTAGACTTGTGGTGACCACCACTTGGTTTTTCTTGAGTAACAACTGAACATTGATAATGTATGGCTGTTGAAATTACAAAAGGATCAGCACTTGATTTCCTTTTTTTTAGATCAAGTATATTGGAATGTGTTTTTAAGATTTCTTTAGCTAGAAGCTGTATTTCATTTGTTAAAGGTAAGAAATTACTATGGAAATTACTTGCCCAAGAGAGTAGTTCATCATCTTTTACTTTTAGTTCCTCATATACGTCTTCACATGATACTAAAATCTGAACTTGCATTAAATCAGTCATTTTATCCCAAACAGGCTTAAACATATCACGAGGGTAAGTCAGTTTTAAAAAAATCAAAGAACTCGAATCTATAATATATTTATAAGGATAACCAAAAATGTCCCTCATTTACTTACTCTCTCAACAAGTTTATTCAAATGTTTTAACCTTATCCCAATATAGTCAGCCAATATGTTGCCGTTAATAATATTTGAGTTATATGCATCAATTACAGTACTCAAATATAATTTGCCTGATCTGCTAATCACATCCGTTGTAGGGGGGACAAAACCTTTTGATCTCATTTTATTACTAATCACTTCATTGTATTCAACTCTCTTTGATTCGTAGAATTTTTGAGTTGTTAAGTTTAAATCAAGTAATCTTCTTAAAATAACTTCTTTACTTACACTAAATTTTATAGATAAATCTAGAATAACTCGATTATCCCATTCATAACTTTTGTTAGATTTAACTAAGTCATCATTTACAAGGAATTTCTCGGGAACCAATGTTAATCCAGCAATTTTATTACAAAACACCTCATCTTTTGAGTATCCATTTGACATAAATTTAAATTGTGAAATATCGCAAATACTATTAGTGTGTAAAATCAAGTGTGTAAGTTCGTGGACTAATGTAAAAGCTCTTGCAGAATAACTATCTTTTCTATTTACCAAAACAATAGGTAAGGGATATTTTGCTATAGCCATTCCTCTCATTTCATCAACTGAAACTGAGGAAGTTTGCATGACAAGAATACCTAAGTTTTCAAAACTATTTCGTAAAAAATTAAAAAGTTTTCTAGCTTCTTTAAATTCAGTTTGAACATTTATAGTCAAACCAAGTATTTCTCTTAGATTTTTCGAGTTTTCTGAAGTAGAATTTTTTAAGTTAATTTTAAAGTTAAATTCATTTATTTCAGAATGTAATTCTGAATATAATTCAAGCATTATCTCTCTTTTTTCCAAAGCATCAAATAACTCGAAGTTCAAATTTGAAGAATATTTAGATTTAGATTTTGTTACTAAACATCTATAATCTTTTATTTTGGGGATAGTAATTTCGGGTGGCTTATCCAAATAAAAGACTGCAAAGGGCAGGTTTAGCTTTTTTGAGATTTTCCTTAACTGAAGAACTGTGGGCAATTTATTACCATTTTCCCATGCAATTATGCTTTCTTCTTTAACTCCGACGTATTTTGCTAGTTCTTCTACAGGCAAATTCATTAACTTTCTTGCCCATGTGAGTAATTCTGATTTAATAAGTGCTTTTACGTTTGCCATAATAAATCCATATAAAATTTCCTATAATGGTTTGCCACTGCCACGAGCCTTCAGCAATCACAAACTCAGAAAAACCTGCTGTTTGATTCAGAGGAATCAAACAAAACTGAGCATATAGCTGGCTTGTGGAGTGGTTTGTTAGCTGTAAAAACTTTAATCATTGCTCTTATTTTATTTTTTTTGAGTTTTAAGAAAATTTTCAATTGCTTTAATTCTATCTTGTCTATTTCGTTCAACTTCAATTTGATAACGATTACTAAGTGGTTATATTAGAATTTGATAGTCTTTCCAACTAATTTTATCGTAATGCTTATTTTCGCTGTTCATTTTAATATCTGAGGCAATATCAACCATTGCTCCGTTTACACATAACCGACCAAAATAACGAACCACCCAATTATTCTTGTTATCTACAAATGGTTCAATTATGTTATCCTTGAAAATATTTTTTACCTTATAGAAATCTTTTGTGTGAACAATAATGTCAATATCGTGTGGTTCAATTTTAACACCCCGAATTATTTTACTTACACTTCCAATTACATACCATTCGATATTGTGTTTTAAGAATTTCTCTGAAATATTGAGTAATGAAATTTGCCAGTCAAAAATTCCTTCGAACATTGTAGGAGCTAATTTCCTAAAATTTGCTGATAGATTTTTTTTATCCTCGTTAGCATTTTCCAAATCTTTTGGATATTCTTTAATAAATAAAGTATCTGATTTATGGAACCAAGCTTGTAGTAGATTTTTTTCGTATTCTGGTTCTACTTTTTCAGCACAAAAAACAAATTTTAAATCAGTTTCGTAACAATAGCATTTCATATAATTAACCCCTTTATATTTATCCTTCGTCTATACTTTTTTACAGCTAACGTCCCGCGAGTACCCGAAGTTGGCGACCAACGGGAGCCAATTTGGGCGGAGCGAAGCGCAGCCGGGTACTCGCTGTTATATGACGTGCCACACCATTCTTTACCAAAACATTCTATGTCTCGGAAATCTTGATTTCCAGCTTATCCCTATAGATGAACAAATATTTTCAAAAATAGTCAATATTTCACTTCGAGTAGCATCGAACCAAATCGATAGCTCTTGATTATGAAAACAATAGAATTGTCTACCGGAATGTTCATTTCCAAGATGGATTTCATTATTTTTAAGGGCTAATGAATACCGTTCTCTAATCGCCCTTAAAAGATTTAAAATTACATCTATTTGGTTTCGTAACTCAACACTTTCTAAGAAAGCTTTTCCCTGTGACTTATTCAATATTGTTCCATCTCTTGAACGTAATGTCCCGGTGTTTAGAGCAATTATTGTATCTTCAATAGCCTTATCAAAGGCTTCCATTGACCCTTCTTGACGGAATGGGTCTTGAAAGGCTGGTCTATCAAAGCATTGTGCAAAATTCTGAATTATATTTTTATCTTCACTTTTTGCAATTAAATTTTTATTTTGAATTTCTAATAGCGCTGCCTGCTCTGACAATTTTTTCCACTCATTAAGAATATCAGCAGAATAATGCTTTTCATCATTATCAATCAATTTTGCACAATTTTGGCACAACCAAATACCATTTTCGATTGATTTGCGTTCATCAGAAGATTGTTTCTCAATATACCTAGGGCCACCTCTTGATGCAGCACATATATGAGCAGCTACTCCTATGTTGATTGATTTTTCAACATCATCTTGGGGACCACTAGTCAATTTTCTACAATTTGGATTCGAACACCGGAATCCAACTCTTTTCGCTAAGGTTTCTTTTGTTTTGTTATCAAAATCATCTCTCATATATTTATCCTCTGGTGTGGCATGTCATATAACATTTCGCTCCCCGTCAATTTGTCGCGAACACTTCCAGATTTGGGGTTGTATACGACAAAATGTCGTGGATATCATATTTAGATTACTATTTATTTTTCTCATCATTTTCTAATTTTAAATTATCCAACGGGCTGATAATTCGATTTTTTGCCACATTTGTCACATGTGCATAGATTTCAGTCGTTCTACTGCTTTTATGTCCTAATAATTCTTGTATGTATCTCAAATCAGTTCCATGCTCGAGCAAGTGGGTAGCAAAAGAATGTCTTAAAGTATGAACAGTGTAATTCTTTTTAATGCCGGCTATTTTTAGATTGGTTTTTAGGATTTTCTGCACAGATTTGGCAGAATATTTTCTCCCTTTAGCCGTACTTTCAAATAACCATGTTTGAGGTTTATAGATTTTGCAATACTCGCGTAAATGGTTCAAACATATATTCCCAAAAATCCTTGTCCTGTGTTTTCCTCCTTTTCCATTTTTTATTTGTAGTACCATTCTATCGCTGTCAATATCTTCAAAGTTCGCTAAGAAATACTTGATGAAATGCAGATACATCCTCTTTGTATTCTCTGCGTATTTGTTCAATACAAGTTCTTTCTCTGCTTCTTTTACTAAATCCATAATTTATTACCTTTTTTAAACTTAGTCAATTCCATTATCAGATTATTTTTTGTCATAACTTTTATTCATTATCATCTAAGCTTTAGGTTACTATATTGGCTTCTTCATCGTTTGCCTGTTACCATCATCACTTTTTTTACCCAAAATTGACCTCCTTTTTCCATTATATAATCTCCTATTATACAATCACTTATATTGAAAATTTTCCAGCTACTTTTCCCGACCAGATACAGCTTCGCCTCGTGACTTGCACATTTTTTTAAAATTCCTGCTGTGATCTTCCCAAAAAAATGCGAAGACGAGATTGAACGACTACTATTAATTTCAAAAATATCTGTCAAATGATTTTTTCTGAACTCAATCACCCTATTAAGCAGCATCTCTACTATCTCTGCTTGGCAGCTCATCCTTCTACCTCTGCTATGCGCAGCACATTATCCTGCCTGTGAGCGAAATTTTCCAGTTTGAGCATCTTTTTCAGGCTTTTCGGCATAACCATCAGATCATTTCCGACCATCTGATACTCACAATCTCCCACCTTCCTCGCCTGATACCAGATAAAACATTTATTATTCGCCGCTTTCCAGATGAATTGGGCAGAATCCGATACCAATAAGGCGGGGCGGAGTTTGTTATCTTTCAAATTGCCATAGTCCTGCAATAGATAAGTCGAAGTGGTGGGAGGATGATAGATGAGCACATGCTTCCCGATCCAACTAAAATGGTCTCCAACCTCGTGGGCAATATGCACTCCACGGTCTATCAGTTTATAGCCTTCTCCGACTGTACTCCAGAAAACATTACTCTCTCCGCTTAGTACTTGAGGAAGATAAAAATTGTCCGCCTCTGCTTGTTTTATAGAAGGCAATATAAGGGTGGTATTCCTATCAGGCAGATAGATAATTATATCATCATCATTGTATATAGCTACTGAATCAGCGCCGAGATTTTCATAATTACAGAATAACTCGTATTTATTATCATCTTTCTTATAATAGACAAATTCATCTTTACCCGCCAATTGATGCGCCTTGTAAAAAGTGTATAGCTCTGCATTTTGATAGTAAGGCAGCAGATAGATCCCGGCTAAATCATTCAAATAAATGATTAGATGCTCATTACAGTAACTTCCCTTATTCTCCAAAGTTATAGTTTCTGCACCTTGTAGCATAAAAAAACCATCTTTCACCCTAACCCAGCTAATACTGTCCGGTTCGGTTACCGGTACTGCTAAAAAGAGTGTATCATCGGGAGAATCGCTATAATCCTGCAAAAGAAATGCTTCATCATTATAGGCAACGATAAAAAGTGTGTCTAACCAATAAGAATCTGTTTGCGTATTTATATTCAAACCTTGTTCATAAAAGTAGAAACCATCTCCTTGTTTAGACCAAAACAGCTCATTGCCATCTCCTGCATAAGCAGCTTCATGTTCTTCATTATCAGAAATATTGGCATAGTTCAACAAAAGGTAGTTCTTATCCAACCGATTAAGGTAGATCAAAAGGCTATCGCCCACCCAGCTACAGGGGATTTCACCATCGATAACTTTACCGTTTATCTTCACATAAAAAAAATCCCCTTCTTTATACCAAGTCACTTTTGTGGGTTTATTCTTTTTAGATAGAATAGACATTGTGTCCTCCTCCCGATATATAGACTTTTCTCTGATATCTCACTTGTAGAATCATCAAACACCTACCTCCCTTTCCCTATTGATTATATCTTTTTTTTATAATAAAACCTGTCAAGAAAAGAGATGAGTAAGTTAACAAGAAGTAACTTTTTACACACTCATAATCTGCTTTGAACTAACTATTAAGGGGTAGCGTTACCGCTTTGGTACTAATACTCTAACATATATGAAAAATAGGCAGATAAAACTCTTTGGAGATACTACTACCTCTTCCTTGAGGAACCCAATCTCTTTTTCATAATTCCATATAATCGGCTCCCCATCTCTGCCACATATTCATTTTTGTCATTAGACCAGTCTGTTATCGTCTGCTGGGTAAGTATAGCCAGTTCATTATTGGAAATGTTTGTCCCTTTGTTAAAAATAGAGTTGACTATTTTTTTCATCACTATCCATATTGTGGTAATGATCTTTTCCTCACCTAAGGCAATCCAGTGGTGCAGATGCGGATAAACAACGATCGGGTTTTCCCGCAAAGCTTGTGTGAGTATTTGAGTTATTTTCTTATGCAATTCTACATCTTCTTTATGAATTAGTTTACCGACAAAGTAGATAACCGTTTCCGCGTCCGATTTTGTAATATTTTCCAGACCATAGATAGATAAATACTGTTTTTGTGGATCATCGGAATCCACCCATTTCTTCATCTTCTCTTTCATCTTCTCGGGATATAGTTTCCAAAGTTCTTTGATCATGCTCTCAGCTTCCCAGCGTATAATGTCATAAGTTTCTTCGAGCAAGTTCAGGATTTTATCAAAATCATCTTTATAGATTTCATAGAAGAAAAAAAGTGCTGTTGCTCTGATCCCGTACATCCGATGCTTGATCATCTCTTCTGCGATTGGTTCGATCTTGCTCAGCTCATGATAATTTGCCAATCCTTTACCGACATACTCACGAATAAAGTAATTTTGTGTGTTGGATAGTTCCATGAGCTTCTTTTTTGCTTTCTCTACTTTGCCTTTATCCAGCCAGGAGAAGATATCGTGTAGATAAGAATCGATTTCTTTTTTGGTTTCATAGTCTAATTTGCCGATTTTTTTTAACATTTTCCTTCCCTTCCGTTGCTTATTTTGCCCAAAGCATAGCATGCACAAATGGAAATATCGCACATACTAACTAAATCTGTGTTCTATACTGTAACTTTGGTCAAAAATTACAGAAGTTTATTTCCCAGTCAACACTTTTTTATCTTAGTATGAGCAGTTTAGAAACTTCCACCTATCTTGATACTGCAAGATTCCATTGGAAGATGGGAGGTTATGTGGATAGGAGGATTGGTTTGGAGAGAAAGCACCAAATATCAAACAAATTCCAAATTCCAAGCGCCAAATCCCAAATAAACCCCAAATCTCAATGTCCGAAACGAAATAGTGAAAGTGAAGCAGTGTTGAGTGAGGAGTTATGAGTTTTTGAGAAGAGCAGGAAGAAAAAAAATTAGCTAAAAGCTAAAAGAGATAGCTGATAGGTAATACGGAAATGGAAAAGTGACAAGTAACGAGTAACGAGGAAATCTAAATTACCGAAACGTAATTTCTGCGAAGCAGAAAAAAATGTTGTAATCTTCACCCTGAGTGATTCCGACTCGTCGGAATTGTATCGAAGGGTGACAAGTAAAACACCAAACTCTCTAACTTCACACTTCGATACGTCCCGCACCTACTTTCTTTTTTCTTAGTTGATATAGCTGGGAAAGTAGGTGCAGGACTACTCAGTGTGACAAATATCAGATCGCTCAACCCTAAACTGCATCCTTGTCCTCCGTAGCCTCGGCGAAGGAGGATTGCTTCTCTTCCAATAAAATTCCATGTGTATCAGCGAATAGTATCATCAATTCATCTCTTTCTGTTTTTCCGAAGACAAAATGATATCTTGTCCTACGCTCCATGCTTTTTGCTAAAAAAATTCCGTGAGTGCAGCGTACAAATTCCTATAAGATCCTATCAATACCTTCTTTCTAAACCTTCAACCCTAAACTCTAAACTACATTAACCATTATCCATTGTTCATTCACAATAGAAGTACTCTGCCTACTGTCTCCTGTATTCTGATCTCTAAACTTCTAAACATCTCCCTTGCCTTCTAAGCCCCCCAAAGCATCAGCGAAGGGGGGCGAAGAACGTATTACATATCACTTAATAAGCACCATGCGCTTAACTTCGTCATATACTCCTGTCTTCATCCGATAGAAGAAAACGCCGCTGCCAACTTTCTGAGCTTTATTATCCCTGCCATCCCAGACAACGTTATGATGCCCGGCTGGATATTCTGAATTAACTAAAGTTTGTACCTTTTGTCCGTGTATATTGAAAATTTCGATTTTTACTCTACTCCCTGCAGCAAGAGAAAAGGAAATATTGGTCTCCGGATTGAAGGGATTGGGGTAGTTGCCTATGAGTTCGGTGGCTGAGACTATCGGATCATCCGCATTTACACCTTCATAGGTAAATTCAAGCTCTGCTATCTCAGATTCGCCGATATCGAATACAGCTGCTACACCCGCAATGTATGTCTCTCCATTGACCAGTTCCTCAAACTGATACTCAGTCTCCTCTGTAGTTGCCACTTGCACATCATTCAGATACACATTATATTCCAGCAGTGTTATGCGCTCATAGTCCGGTTCATCCCAGGAAAAAAGTGCGGTCTCGCTGTTTATAGCAAGTTCCGTCGGCATCGGAAGCGGAAGAACTTCCAAAGAGACCGGAACTACTATGGATTCACCATCAAAATTGATGACAATATTCCCATTATACATATCCGGATCCAAATCTGCCGCAGAAAATTCGATATCGATAGTAAAAATCTCACCTGCCGGTATAGTACCTGCCATCGGTTCTGCCTCTATCCAATTCTCATCGATTTCCAAAGCAAAATCCACTGCTCCACTACCCTCATTGGATAAGGTTAGATCTGTCGTTGTTGTTTCGTTCTTATACAAAGTAATATCAAACGATTGCGGTTCAACAATAATGGATGGTGGTTCGGAAGTTTGTTCAAAAACTCCGTCATGACGAATATTGCAGCCGTCGATTATCATATAGGCAAGATCTTCGTTATATTCCACATCGGTACTCCAGAGATACAATTCCACTATCCAGGAAGTAAATCCGGTAGCTGCCCCTGCCATCTCTATATTGCCATCACCGGTAAAATCGCCGAATACAGGAGTGGTCTGCATAGTAACCGAGTCCCAGCCTGTTCCGCAAGGAAGGGGCCAATCCTCATTATGAGTACCATCATGATTATAACAATCATAACCGTAGGCAAATAGATTGGAGCTGATGATCAGATTGACATTATCATCGCCGGTAATATCCGCTATACCGATCTGAGTATAGATAGCATCGGTAGGACCTGCCGGGAAACCGGTGAGCATATCACCATCTTTGTCCCAAGCGTAAATATAGTTAGCAGGATCGGTAGAGCTTACTTGGTCACCGACTACTACATCCCATTCACCGTCGTTATTCACATCAGCAATGGAGACAGTAGCAAAGATCCAATGATCTGTATCCTGAGGCCATCCGTCCAGATCACTACCATCATATTTGACTACAAATACTCTGCCACCGTTATCATGACAACCACCATAAACGATTTCCAGATAGCCGTCTCCATCCAGATCTACCAATACAGGCGAGGAGTATGAGTAGGTTACACCGGGCATACTGACGGGAAAACCGTCCAATACATTCCCCTGATTGTCGAAAACATAGAGAGATTCATAAGATAGCGCTACCACTTCGTTGTTTCCATCTCCGGTGATATCGCCGCTGGATATGCCGGCACCGGGGATAGTATCCAAAGCCTGAGGCCAACCATCAACTACAGATCCGGTTCCATCATAGACATAAGCCCAGCCATCGGGATGATTTCTTACATTCACCAGAATCTCCAAAGCTCCATCGCCGGTTATATCTGCCAGACAAGCGTTCATCGTTCCACCACCTGCTTGCGTTATCGGAAATCCATCTACCGGTGTTCCATCCATATGATAAGCATAGAGTTCACCCTCGTTGCCAGTCGTGTTATTTCTGCTGGTAGCCACGATTTCATTGTTCCCATCTCCGGTAATATCACCTACTGCCGGTGAACCCCAGACATAATATCCCAGATTGACCGGCCAATTCGGAACCGCACTTCCGTCTGTCTTCAAAGCTACGATCTTGGTACCTACACCGAAAATCACTTCCATCTCACCATCTCCGTCCATATCAAAATAAACAGCTCCATTCAGCACATTTGAATTTGAATATGATACCGGGAAACCATCCATAACCGATGGCAATTCGCGATTGGTCATAAATGAAGGTAAGAAACCGGTTTGCTCTGATTCGATGCGAACATATCCTGCCATGTCAGGTACTAATGCTTTGCTTTGAAATTCTACCTTCAAATCTGATATGTGTACTCGGGAAAATAATGGTAATGCAACCATCACTATAATAAATAAAATAAAAATACGCTTTGTTTTCATCTTTTTCCTCCTGTTTATTATCTATGTTCGACAATGCTATATGATTCTATAATTTGTCAAATTAAAGATAGAAAAAAACGGGCTTGACAGAAAACAACGATATTAAACACTTGTTTAAAATGGCTGATCAATAATGTGGTTCAGTTAGTATGGAGAAAAAGGGGCATAAATGAGCAGAGAAGAGGTTAAGAATAAGATACTTTTAGCAACAATTGATTGCATAGAAGAATATGGATTAGCAAAAGTTACTATCCGGAAGATATCACAACTAGCGGGAGTTAATGTGGCTATGATAAATTATTACTTTGGTAGTAAAGATAAGTTGATTGAAAAGGCAATGCAGGCTACTTTACAAGAAGGATTTAGTAATAATCTGGAAGATTATAGCACACAATGGGAAACTGACACTATAACTGCTTTGAAGGGATTTCTGTATGATACATTGTCCGGAATGATGAACTATCCTAATATTACTAAAAGCCATTTATATGAGGTTATGATTAATAACAACTATAATTGTTTGTCTGTTATGGAGTTGAACAATTTTTTAGATAAGCTTTACGATTTAACAAAAGAAATAGTAATTGGTAAAGATGAGAGGGAAAAAAGGAGAGCTGTTGTCCAAATGTTCTCGGCTGTCTTTTTGATCGGTTTGATACCGTATATATTTAACACTTATCTGGGCTATGATATTGAAGATAAAAACGAAAGAAAGCTTTTTATAGATACGCTGGTCAGTAAATTTACAAATCAATTATAAAGTGAGGTAAAAATGAGAAAAACTATCTTTTTTTTATTGTTGGCAGGTTTCATCCAATTAAATGGACAAACAAACGGTTCATTAGCCGGGAGAGTATATGAAGCAGAAACAAAAAAAGAAATTGAAAATGCAACCGTACTTATCCCGGATTTAGAAAGAGCTACCTACACAGATGAAAATGGAGCATTTTTTCTAAAAGACATCATCCCTGGAATCTATCATATAACAATCAAGCGAATAGGATATCAATCTACGATCAAAACCGATATAGTCATACGCCCCAACAAGATTACTTTCCATAATGTAGAACTCAAAAGGAAGGTGCTAGATTTGGAGGGTATTTCTGTAAGAGATGAAGTTTTATTTATTGATGAAGATAGTGGAAGTAATCCTATCACCTATTCTGGCGAAGAAGTTCGTAGAGCACCAGGATCTGGTGGTGACATAAGCAGAATTTTGATGTCTTTGCCGAGTATAGCCAAAGTAAACGATGAAAGCAATAATCTGATCGTTAGAGGAGGCAATCCTTTTGAAAATACATTTTATATAGATGGCATCGAAGTTCCAAATATCAACCATTTCCCACATCAGGGTAGTTCTGGTGGTCCTATCGGTGCTTTAAATGTCGATTTGATCAAAGATGTTTCCTTTTATGCCGGTGGGTTTTGTGTAAAATATGGGGACAAACTATCATCTGTGATGGATATCTCCTTTCGAGAGGGTAATAGGAGAAGATTTGAAAGTCAACTCGAGCTTAGTTTTATAGGTTTCGGTGGTGTGATCGAAGGTCCTATAATAAAAGATAGAAGCACTTTCTTATTCTCTTTGCGCAGAAGCTATCTCGATTTTGTGGTAGATTGGTTTGATGTGGGAACTTCAGTAACACCAAGATATGGGAACATGCAGACAAAATTCACTTATGAAATCAATCCAAAAAATAAGTTGATTTTTTTGGGTATATGGGCTGATGATCATAACACCCCCGATAGAGAGACAGCATTAGATAATCAAATGACCCATTATGGTAACCAAGATTTGTATCAGGGAACTATCGGTCTAAACTGGCGATCGGTAATCAGCAGTAAAACATTCTCTAATACAGTACTATCTTATACCGGCATGCTTTTCGATGAAGATTGGCATGAAACATCGACTCAAAACTATAGTATCCGTAATCGCTCATTTGAACAGAAGTGGATGTTGAGAAATGTGACACAAACGCAAATAACGAATAACTACTATATAGAATATGGATTTGATAGTGAGTTGCTGAGATATAGTTACGATAATTTTTATGGAGAAACGACGAATATAAGTGGTGATATTATACCTGAGTTTACCTTATCCGATACTTTGATATCATACAAAGGGGGGATATTTCTCAACCAAAATCTGAAAGTTTTACCGCAATTAACCTTTAATCTTGGAATCAGAACAGATTATTTTGATTATAATAAAAACACAACATTCTCTCCCAGATTATCTTTGACTTATGATTGGGACAAAAAAACCAAAATTCGTAGTTCTACAGGTTTGTACCATCAAAATCTACAATTATTATTATCACAATCGGAATCTAATAAGAAACTTCGTGACCCTAAAGCTATACACTATATCATTGGTATAGATAGATTGTTGGGACAAGATACTAAATTAACTCTAGAATTATATAAAAAAAGATATTACCATTTCCCGATGGATAACTCCCAACCGGCGATATTTGTAATAGACGACGACATGTTTCAATTCTATGATGACTTAGTTGATGAAGGAAAGGCACTTAGCAGAGGAATAGAAATTATTGCTCAAAAGAAATTGATGCATCGTTTGTACGGTTTAATCAGTGCAACTTATTTTAAATCGCAATATAAAGGGTTGGATGGTAGATGGCGGGATAGAGGTTATGATAACAGATTTGCTATGAGTATAGAAGGTGGTTTTAAACCAGATCATTACCAAGATTTTAGTATAAGATGGATCTATGCTGGAGGCGTGCCATATACACCCTATGACTTGGAGTTATCAACTAAATTCAATCGCCTTATTTATGATACCGAAAGAATTAATGAAAAGAGATTCCCCGATTATCATTCCCTCAATATCAGATACGATCGGCGAATATTCTTCGACAGATCTAGTCTCACTTTTTTCATAAGTGTCTGGAATTTATATGATCGCAAAAACATTGCAGAATATTATTGGAATTCTGTAGAACAAAAAGTGGATGTGATCTATCAATGGAGAATACTCCCTGTATTTGGAATCGAATATGAGTTTTAAAATTCGTGAATAAATTTGAATGTTTTATATTAACAAGCAGGGCGGTTTTATACCACCCTGCTAGTGTATAGAGCTATTTCAGCAGCACCATTCGCTTAACTTCAACATACTCTTCTGTCTTCATCTGATAGAAAAACACACCGCTGCCTACTTGCTGACCTTTATTATCTCTGCCATCCCAGACAACGTTATGATGCCCGGCTGGATATTCTGAATTAACTAAAGTTTGAACCTTTTGTCCGTGTATATTGAAAATCTCGATTTTCACTCTACTCCCTGCAGCAAGAGAAAAGGAAATATTGGTCTCCGGATTGAAGGGGTTAGGGTAGTTGCCTATGAGTTTGGTGGCTGAAACTAGCGGATCATCCGCACTTACACCTTCATAGGTAAATTCAAGCTCTGCTATCTCAGATTCGCCGATGTCATATACTGCCGAGACTCCGGCTGTGTAGCTTTCGCCATTTACCAAATTCTCCAAAATGTAGCCTGTCCCTTGAGAAGTCTCTACAAAATCGTCATCCAAATAGACTGCATAATGCAGCAACTCCATGCCGCTATGCTCGGGTTCATCCCAGGTAAAAAGACCGGAATTAGTATCCACGTGTAGATTTATTGGTAGTGGGGGTATCATCTCGGTTGCAGATATCACCACATCATCAATGCACCAATGATTGAGATTATAAGAATCTCCGTCAAACATCCAAGCTATGTATAGCGTTTCAGCACCGACATTTGTCTGAGTGATAATATTATCTTGTTGTGGACCGAAATCGGTTGCCGCAAAAGACTGAATCGTAGTCCAATTTTCACCATCCGTAGATGTCTGCAATGCCAAAGTATAATCGCCGAGCAGATCATTGTTGAGCTGTCTGAATTCTATACTGATCTCGAGGTATTCGGTCGTGTCGAGTGGAGGAGTGATCAGTCTTTGTGTAGCGACAGTTGCCGGTGAGAAGAAAAACATAGCTTCCGGCTCTTCCCCGCCGGCATGATTGGTATTGCTTTGTTCCCAATTGATATTCACACCGGTGGTTGTAACATCCCACCCTTGAGGAGGCCAAATACCGGCAAAATCTTCAGACAACAAAATGATCGGATCTCTGTTTTCTGTATCTGATAATACATCTATTCTGGCAATAAGCTGCATACTTGCCAATAGGCATATAATTATAATGAAATATCTCATTTTTATCCCCTATTTTCTTTTATATTCATATCTATAAGTTTGGGAACTGTTGTCAATGAAATTTGTCAGTGATTTTGAACCTTCTTTGAAATATATCTCAACATCCGACCTATTTGCTTGACACAATAACAAACTGAAATTATCTTAAAATTCATAGATAGATATGTAAAAAGGGGAAATCGGATGAGAGATTCTACTAAAGAGTATCAGCTTGAAGCCAGTACCGAATCGATATTAGAAAGCATCTCAGACGGGGTATTTACTGTAGATCTAAATTGGAGAGTTACTTTTTTCAATCGTGCAGCAGAAAAGATCACCGGCATATCTCGTCAAAAAGCTGTGGGTAAATACTGTTCTGAAGTTTTTAGATCGAGTATGTGTGAAAAAGAATGTGCTCTCAGAAAAACCATGAACTCCGGCAAACCAATTATCAATAAATCTTGCTTTTTTCTCGATGCTGAAGGTAATCGTAAACCGATAAGTATTTCTACGGCTCTATTGAGAAATAGCAAAGGTGAGATCATCGGTGGTGCCGAAACCTTCCGCGATCTTACCGAACTCGATTATCTAAGACGTGAACTAAAAGGAAAATATAAAATTGGTGATATTATCAGTCATAGTAAGTTCATGAAACCGATTTTTGATCTACTGCCGGCATTGGCATCCAGCTCTTCTACCATTCTGATTCAAGGTGAGTCAGGAACCGGTAAAGAACTATTAGCCCGAGCCGTTCATGGCATGAGTGAACGCTCTGCTAAGCCTTTCGTAGCGGTAAACTGTGCTGCATTACCGGATTCTTTGCTAGAATCAGAACTATTTGGTTACAAAAAAGGTGCATTTACAGGAGCTGATCGCGATAAACCCGGCAGATTCGCCATTGCGGAAGATGGCACCCTATTCTTAGATGAAATTGCAGATATCAGCCCAGCTTTGCAAGTTAAACTGTTGAGAGTATTACAAGATCAAATTTATGAACCTTTAGGATCTGTTAGATCTGAGAAGAATCGTGCCCGCATTATAGTAGCTACAAATAAGAATCTTTCTGAACTTGTCGAGCAGGATCAATTTAGATTGGACCTTTTCTATCGGATCAATATCTTTACTTTAGAAATTCCTCCACTTAGAGATAGAAAAGAAGATATACCCCTTTTACTCGATCATTTTATTGAAAAATTTAATCATCTCCAAAATAAAAATATCAAAGGTTTTTCTCCGGAAGTATATTCATTGCTAATGGCACATGATTGGCCCGGCAATGTAAGAGAACTGGAGAATGCTGTCGAACATGCCTATGTTTTGTGCCAGCAGGACATTATACAACCAAAGCATCTCCCCACGAAGTTTCAAGCAAAACTGCCAGCCAATTTCGAGTGCGCAGACCTGAAATCTACTAAATTGCTAGCCGAAAGACAAGCTATCATCGCTGCTCTCAAAAACTCGAATTATAACCGAAAAGCTGCTGCTGAAAAACTGGGAATCAACAAAGCAACTTTATTTAGAAAATTGAAAACTCATAATCTCGACTTGCCCGATGTCGACGGACGTTCAAACCCAACAAAATAGCATTGCATTAGTACCACTCTACTAATTCTTTCAGTCGCAATAATGCATCTTTATAGCTAAGTATCTGCAGAGATTTTACTCAACGAACATATAGGCTAAATCTCATAATTTAATGTATTTATAGATAGTATTCTCAGAATATATTTTTTTGGCACACTAATTGCAATATATGATAACGAAAGGAGTAGAAAATGAAGGCAGTATTTACGGTATGGAATGGGAGAATCGCCCCGGTATTTGATGTGGCTGGTAGATTTGAAATAGTCTATACTGCCGAAAATGGTATTATATCGAAAGAAACTGTCATGCTGCCCACCTGCTCCTTTATAGAAAAAGCATCTTTTTTGATTGATAATGGCATATCGGATTTGGTATGCGGCGCGATATCCAAACAGGCGCAGTATTATCTTACTACTCAGGATATTACAGTGTATGCTTATGTAGCAGGAGATATAGATGAGATCATATTGTTATGGCAGAAGGGAGAGCTTTGGAGGAAAACATATACCATGCCCGGATGTCATAAACACAGACATGGTCACGGACGAAAACGTGATCGGCATATTATGAGAGAATAAAAGAATAGAAGGAGGTAAATTATGCCACGAGGAGACAGAACAGGTCCCGACGGAATGGGACCGATGACAGGTAGAAGTGCAGGATTTTGTGCTGGTTATGACAGACCCGGCTTTACCAATCCCGGTTATGGTGGATTTGGTAGAGGAAGAGGTGGCGGTCGAGGTCTTGGTTGGAGGTTCTGGCTGAAGGCTGCCGGTGTTTTGGGTTCTGTCGGATATGGACTTTGGAACAGCTTTCGTCCCAATATATCAAAAGACGAAGAAAAAGAGATGCTGAAACAGGAAGCTGAAGGTCTGAAGAAAAATCTCGAAGCACTAAACAATCGGCTGAAAGATCTTGAAAAGGAATAAGTTGAATTAGATTAGGGAGGGATGTCCAATCACATACCCTCCCAATTATCATACTGGAAAGGAGATTTAATATGAAAATAGCAATATCAACAAAAGGAGATCGCTTAGATTCACCTTTGGATAATAGATTCGGAAGAGCTCATAAGTTTATCATTTATAATACAGAAAAAGAGAATTATGAAGTAATCGATAACTCCCAGTTAAATGCTGCTCATGGAGCCGGAGTACAAACAGCGCAAAATTTAGCCAAAATGAATGTTGATGTTATTATCAGTGGTAATTGCGGTCCCAAAGCGATGCAAATTCTACAAGCATCCGATATAATAATTTACAAATCTGTTGCTGATACGGTGGAAAATGCCATAAATCAACTGCGCGAAGGCAAATTGCATGAAATGCATAGTGCTAGTGTAAACAGTCATTCCCAATTCTAAGAAAAGAAAGAATAATTATCTATGAAAATAGCAATAGCTTCCGGAAAAGGTGGAACAGGCAAGACACTTGTATCGGTAGCATTGGCTCTATCAGCTCCCAAACCGGTAAGACTAATTGATTGCGATGTAGAGGAACCCAATGCTGCCTTATTCATCAAACCGCAATTTAATAATGAGCAAGATATTACAATATTAGTTCCTGAAGTTAACATGGATAAATGTGATAATTGTGGGAAATGTAACCAAATATGTCAATTCAATGCCATCATAACTATATCCGAAAAAACTATGGTCTTTGAAAACCTATGTCATAGTTGCGGTGGCTGCTATCTTGTCTGTCCTCAAGCTGCAATCTCCGAGATACCCAAAACAATCGGTAAAATCAAATTGGGAAGTGGGAACGGTATTGATTTTGTGCAAGGGGAGCTGAATGTAGGTGAATCTGTGGCAATACCTGCGATAAAAGCAGCCAAACGGTTTGGAAAAGAAGATAAAATCAATATCTTGGATAGCCCGCCCGGTACTGCCTGTCCAATGATAGAAACCGTTAAAGATGCAGATTATGTACTTCTGGTAACCGATCCTACACCTTTTGGTGTAAACGATTTCAAACTTGCAGCTGAGGCAGTAACTAACCTCGATTTACCCTTTGGTGTGCTGATCAATCGTGCTGATCTCGGAGACACAAGTTTGGATAAATACTGTGAAACAAACCGGATCCCGATCCATCTGAAGATTGATAATGATCGCCTTATCGCCGAAGCTTATGCCATAGGTGATACCCTGTTCGATGTCAAACCGGGGTATGAGATATCTTTTCGAAAACTTTGGAAGGATATTCAACTTCACTTAACGGATAAAAAATGAAAGAGCTGACAATAATAAGTGGCAAAGGTGGAACTGGTAAGACCAGCATAACTGCGGCTTTTTCAATGCTTGCTGAGAGTAGTGTTACTGCTGATTGTGATGTAGATGCTGCCGATCTATTTTTGCTGATGCATCCACAGAAAAGAGAAAAAGAAAATTTCCAAAGTGGCAATGAAGCTATCATAAGTGAAAAAGACTGCATAAACTGCGGAAAATGTGAAGAATTATGTCGTTTTGATGCTATCGTTGCCTTGGAAAGACGCAGGGAAGTTAATCCAATGAATTGCGAAGGTTGCGGAGTTTGCGTTCATTTTTGTCCGGTAAAAGCCATAGATTTTCCAAAACGAACTTGTGGCGAGATTTATATCTCAGATACAGATTACGGAACTTTAGTCCATGCCAAGCTGGCAGTCGGTGGTGAGAACTCGGGGAAATTGGTTGCCTATGTGCGGGTAAAATCAAAACAAATAGCAGAAAGAGAAAATGCTGAGCTGATATTAACTGATGGTCCTCCAGGAATCGGTTGTCCGGTAATTGCATCCATAACAGGCACTGACGCTGTGATCATTGTTACAGAACCCACCTTATCAGCTCAGCATGATTTAGATAGGATTGTCGCTCTGAGCAAGCATTTTGAGACCCCATATTATGTTATTGTAAACAAATGGGATATCAACAGGAAAATAACTGCCGAGATAAGTAGTAAGTGCAAACATGATTCACTTCTGGGATATATTTCTTATGATATGGAATTTACAAATGCTCAGCTTGTTGGCAAAAGTGTCATGGAATATAAAAAAGGAATCGCATATAAGGAGATAAACGATATATGGCAAAAATTGAAAGAGAGAATATGAAACATTCAAAAAATGAAAGTAATCAGATTAAAGATTTCGCTGAAGAAAGCCCCCATCAGATAGGAAAGAAGATAATAGTTCTATCCGGTAAAGGTGGAGTAGGAAAAAGTACGGTCTCCGTCAATTTAGCATTGGCTCTAAGCTTGAAAGGTTTCAAAGTCGGACTTTTGGATATAGATCTTCACGGTCCAAGTATCCCAACCATGTTGGGAATAGTTTCGCAGAGGATCACTAGCAAAGATAAGAGGCTTGAACCTATCCGCATTGGTAATATGAAAGTTATGTCTATAGGCTTATTGCTAGAACGTTCAGATAGTGCGATAATATGGCGTGGTCCTCTCAAAGGAAAAATGATAGAGCAATTTGTGAGAGATACTAATTGGGGAGAATTAGATTATCTCATAGCAGATTGTCCTCCGGGAACAGGAGATGAGCTGATAACGATAACCCGAGCGATGGATAATACAAATGGTGCTGTGATTGTTTCTACTCCCCAAATAGTCTCTTCGGTAGATGTGAGTAAATCTATTACTTTCTGTACTCAGCTCAACATTCCAATAATCGGTCTTATAGAAAACATGAGCTCTTTCAGATGTCCGAATTGCAATACCGAGCTCAATATCTTCGCTCAAGGTGGTGGGAAAAAAATTGCCGATCAGTATAAAATTGAATTATTGGGTTCTATACCGATTGATCCAGATATAGTAAAATCTTGTGATAGTGGAAAACCTTATGTCCATTTCTATCCGGAATCCTCAGCTACCAAAGAGTTTGCCCATGTCACCACTAGATTTTTAGAACAAATAAAGAGGAGTGAACTATGAAGATAGCAATACCATCAGTTAACGGTAAATTGTGCGATCATTTCGGGCATTGTGAGAAGTTTGCCATATTCACAATTGATCGAACAAATAGGAAGATCATAGCTAAAAAAGAGATGAGTCCTCCGGCACATCAGCCCGGAGTTTTTCCATATTGGTTGTCACATAATGGTGTAAATCTGATAATAGCTGCGGGAATGGGACAACGTGCCCAAAAGCTTTTTGCTGATTATAATATCTCTTATGTGGTAGGTGCCCAAGGAGTTGTACCTGATGATTTGGTGAAAAATTATCTCAACGATCAACTTGAAACTCAAGAAAACCTTTGTGACCATTAACTACTCTACGTATAGAACAGAGACGAGTCTTCATACTCGTCTCTGTTTTTTGTAGGAGGTCGATATGCCAAACACTTACTTCAAAAGCAGCATCCTCTTTACTACACTCTGCTCTCCGCATTGAAATCGATACAAATAAACACCACTGGATACCTGCCTGCCCCGCTCATCTCTGCCATTCCAGACTATTTGATGGTAGCCGGCTTCATACTCGGTATCGACCAGCTCTCTGACCTTCTGACCTCTGATGTTGTAGATAGCGATACTGACATGCTGAGGCTTGCTGAGTGAGAATGGGATGGTGGTCTCCGGGTTGAAGGGATTGGGATAAGCAGAACCGAGTGAGGTGACTATAGGTACGATGATATCATCTTCCGCATCGGTTATCTCGATCTCATATAACCCTTCGGCTATTTCGCTGGGCAGCCAGTCTTCTTTGAATGCTCTTGCTTTTACTGTTACTGTACTGTCCAGCATAACCGGTTCGGTGTAAAGCAGAGATTCGTGGGTTGGTTCACTGTCGTCTAGTGTAAAGTAGATCTCAGCGTCTTCTGTCTCACAGGAGATTATCAGCTCGATCTCTTCCTCATAATAACCAGGCTCCGGTGAGAACTCAGGTATAGCTACCATATTAACCGTAGCTGTGGATGTATCGGATGGGTTGGATTCGCCTTGCTCGTAGATAGCGGTAACATGGTAAGTATATGCACCGGCTTCCAAGTCCGAATCTTCGTATTCAGTTTGGGTTATCGGTTCGGGGTTGAGCAATATGAACTCATCATCTTGTTGACGATAAACATTGTAACCTATAAGGTCATCGCTGTCTCGTCTATTTATGCTCTGTCGTTTGGTGCGGATGGGATTGTCGCGTCTGTTTCTGACAGTTAAAATCAATTCATCACCGCTGTAAGGTGCCTGCCAGTTTAGATGGACATAGCCTGCGAATCCTTCTGCTTCTAGTTCCTGAGGTGGATTGAGGATATAATACATAGCTTCGGCTATCTCACTATCGAGCCAATTCTCCAGATAAGCTCGGGCATAGAGCATGGTTGTGTATTCTATATCAACGCTGTCCCCTTCAATCCACTCTTCACCGTCAAATGAATATTCTATCGTTGCGCCTGTCGTTGCTGTGGTTATGCTAACAGTCTGAGCTTCCAGATAAACATCACCTTCAGGTTCAAACTCCGGTGTTGCAACTGTGCCGGTGACAAGATAATTTGCTTCTACCGTCTCGCTCGTTATCCAATCATCTTTCTCCGCATAGGTTTCGAAATCCATCTCGGTGTCGAGTGGAATAGTAATGGGGTCAGAGTAAACCTGCCAGTCTGACCATGCTCCACCGCCAGTGGAAGTACGATACATGATCGTTGCATCTTCCGTAGCTGTTACTATCGTTACATCGGTTTCTTCAGTGTATAATCCAGGCTCAGGTAAGAAGGTTGGATCCGCTACACTTCCAGTGACTATATAGTTAGCAGATACGGTCTCACTCGTTATCCAGTCATCTCTCTCTGCATAAGCCTCGAAATCCATCTCGGTGTCGAGTGAGATGGTGATCGGGTCTGTATAAACTTCCCAATCTGTCCATGTTCCACCGTCAGTGGAAGTGCGATAATATATCGTTATCTCATTTCGGCTTTGGTTCAGCCTTGGTTCTCTCTTCTTTGAATCATTATCTGCTCTATCGGAAAGTATCAGATTTCTGGCTCTTATTACCATATCCGCAGGTTCCTCAGAGACTTCTATTACAACATCAATCGTATCGGTGTAGATACCGGGCTCGGGAGTAAATGTCGGGTTAGCTACGGTGCCGGTAACGATATAACTAGCCGAAACCGTCTCACTTGTTATCCAGTCATCTTTCTCAGCGTAAGCTTCGAAATCTATCTGAGTATCGAACGGAATATTGATTGGCTCTGTATAATTCTGCCAGTCAGACCAAGCTCCACCATCGCTTGTTGTGCGGTAGATTATAGTAGCACCTTCTGTAGTAGTTTGGATAATCACTTCGATCGGTTCTGTATAAATCCCGGGTTCCGGTGAAAACACAGGATCTGACACTGTATCTATTACAGTTAACTCTACCGGCACTATCACATCTTCCTGAGCATTATTGATCACTATGATGTCAGTATTATAGTTTCCGGGTTCTAGAAATTCAGCATCGAAAGTGATATCTATTAGCAAATCTTCACCGGCAGGTATAGTTCCACTAAGCGGACTGGCTGTTAACCACTCTTCCCGTACGGTGTTTCTTAAGCTATTTTTACTGTTTGATCCTGAGAATTTTACCTGAACCTCAGTGATGGTAAATACTTCGCCATTGATATTAATAGAAAAAATCAGTTCAGCATCTCCGTCATTTGAGATTATCATCGGTAAGATTATATTCTCGCCTGCATTCAGTTCTAACACAAAGTTCTCCGGTATCACACTTATCTGCGGTTGCGGAACATAGACCTCCATTTGCAGATAAGGATAGCCGTCATTCAACGAATAATCTAGATCTTCTGCCCAAGTTTGGGTAAAATCCCATCCTACATAAGTATCACCGGCATAAGGATAGGTCATATGACCGGTTGATCTGCCTTCCGCTACTCCGGCTGTAGTCGCTTGATTACTGGTATCCATATCCCAGTAATTACCGCTCATTGAGTAATTTCCACCGGTGTCTACGCCACCGGCAAAGCCTTTATCGGTAGGATTGGTTGCCCCAGTATAGCTCACACTGCCGGTAGAAAAACTGTTTAGTATCACACCCTGATCATTAAACCCTACAAATCCTCCAAAACCTGGATCCTCCGTTTGATGGGTACGGATGACATTCCCTCGTGCATAGCAATCAGAAATATAACCGTTGTTATTGTTATTATTATAGCCGACAAACCCACCGACTCTATTCCCCCAAAAAGCATAGCTCCCACTAACAATGCCGTTTGCATAAGATGAAGTTATCTCTCCATTGTTTTTACCAACAAATCCACCTACCTGATGTTTGCCAGAAACATTCCCAATAGCATAAGATCTGGTGATCACCCCTCCAAAATAAGTGTTCTCTCCCACCAGCCCTCCGCTTGTGCTTGTTGGGTCGGTTGCAATTATGTTTCCGTAAGCATAACAATCGGCTATTGAACCACTGTTAGAACCTACCAACCCTCCCATCGTCAAATTACTGCCACTACTCACATTACCGGTGGCATATGAGTTCGAAATTATGCCGGAAGAAAGATTAGACCCCACAAGACCGCCATGTCCATTAACTTCTGCAGTTGAATATGATTCATTGATCAAACCTCTGTTGAGCCCAACCAAGCCACCTATACCACCCCCTCCTGTACGGGTTACAAAACCGGAAGAATTACAGTTAATAACCTGATTGTACATATTTTGTCCCAACAAAGCACCTACCCGCTCATGTCCGGTTATCGTACCGGTGACAGAAATATTTTGCAAATTACCATATGACTTTCCTGCCAGTGCTCCTACATCATAGTAACCATTCACAGCACAATCAAGTAATATCAAATCTTTCACTATGCCAGCCTGACTTATTACGGAAAAAAGACCGACTTTATCAGATCGATTTATATACAAATTATCAATACTGAAGTAACTACCATCATAAGTACCGGCAAATTGGTTTGAATTGCTTCCAATCGGCAGCCAACCCAGATTATCATCGTCTTGTGGATACCACAATGCTGTCTCTGCCGCATCGATATCTGCTATTTGAATATAATGACTGCTCCATCTGGCAGCTTGATCGGGAACAGGCACGATCGAATCCGGAGCTGTGATCCAATAGAGATTCTCTAAAGTGGCTATCTGGTAAGGATTGCTCTCTGTACCCTCACCTGCGGGATGCTGCGGTAATGTGCTCGTTACGATATATGAGGCTTCCGTTATTTCACTGGTCAACCAATTTTCTTTCTCTGCATAGGCTTTGAAATCGATCTCAGCATAGAAGCTTACCGTTATCGGTTCGGAATAAATTTCCCATTCTGACCAAGTTGTGCCGGCATCTTCGGAAGTACTGTATTTCACTATAGCATCTTCTGTATCAGATTCTATTGTTACTTCCATTATTCCGCAATAACTCCCGGATTCAGGTGCGAAAACAGGGGCAGCAACTGTACCGGTCACAGTATAGGAAGCAGTTGCAATCGGACTAGGTTCCCAATCAACTCTCTCAGCATAAGCTTCGAAATCTATCTGAGTATCGAACGGAATATTAATCGGCTCTGTATAATTCTGCCAGTCAGACCAAATTCCCCCATTGATAGAAGCACGATATAATATTGTAGCATCTTCGGTTACAGTTTCTATCGTAACTTCCGTAGCTTCGGTATAGATTCCGGGCTCTGGCTGAAAGATGGGCATAGCCACTTGATTTATAATAGTCTCTTGCAGATAGGGATAGCCATCATTCAACGAATAATCTAGATCTTCTGCCCAAGTTTGGGTAAAATCCCAGCCTAGATAAGTATCCACAGCATAGGGATAAGTCATATGACCGGTTGATCTACCTTCCGCTCCTCCGGCTGTGGAAGTTTGAAAGCTAGTATCCATATCCCAGTAGTTACCGCTCATTGAGTAATTTCCACCGGTGTCTACGCCTCCTGCAAAACCTTTATCGGTAGGATTGGCAGCATTCAGGTAGGATACCCAGCCGGTGGAATAGCTATTCTCCACAATGCCCTGATTGTTCCTGCCTACAAAACCAGCGATGTAGGAAGTGCCATATTCATGATTTCTGAAAATGTTACTGCGCGTATAAGAATTGTGAATTTCTCCTGTATTAACTCCTACCAGACCTCCGCTGGTCATTGTCCACCAAGAATAATTGTTAACCACATATCCGGTCGAATATGAATTTTCGATAATCGCTGCATATCCACTATTATTTGCTACAAGACCGCCGACTGCAGTGCAGCTGGTAACATTTCCCGAGGCATAACTATTTGAGATAAGATTGGAATTCTGCCCCACCAATCCACCGGCTGAATCTGTACCGGAGTTTGCAGCTGTAACGGCACCTGTAGCGTGACTATTGCTAACAATACCGTAATTTGAAGCTACCAGACCACCACCCATACTTGATACTGCATTAGTAGTAACTGCTCCGGTTGCATGACAACCATCAATAGTACCTTCATTATACTGCACCAATCCGCCACATTGTCCACCTCCATACAAGTCTGAGGATGAATAGGAATCCAAAATTGTGCCCCGATTCAATCCAACCAATCCGCCAATGCTGCTGCCACTTACGGTTCCTTCTGAATATGAGCCGGAAATAATTCCATTATAATACAATTCTCCCACCAGCCCACCAGTTCTGTCCGTTCCTGCTATATTACCGCTAACAGAACAATTATCTACAGTTCCAAAACAAAATCCAACTAAACCACCAATTTGACTTTGCTGACCCCCATTGCAAGTTATATCGATATCAATCATTACAATATTGGAAAGGACACTTGCTTGGGTAGTTATACCGAATAACCCAAAACCGCTAGCACCATAGATGGGACGATTCATATAGAGATTGCTGATGGTTTTCCCATCGCCATCATAATTACCGGAAAACTGAACAATAGGCAACCAGCCAAAGTAACCGCCTGTCCCATCCGGAAACCAGTTTTGGGTGGAAGAAGCATCGATATCTGCTATTTGAATATAATGACTGCTCCATCTGGCAGCTTGATCGGGAACAGGCACGATCGAATCCGGAGCTGTGATCCAATAGAGATTTTCTAAATCTGCTATCTGGTAAGGATTGCCAATTGTCCCACTTCCCACCGGCACTACTGCTATCTGAGCATAGTTTAAAGTGATAAACATCAAAACAAACAAAACAAAAGTTATCTTTTTCATAACAACCTCCCACTTTTTTTCTTACAAAGAAACAGATAGCAATTCTCATACCACAATAATTTTATGGAGAACTCCTCATTTTTGATTTGATATATCTTATTTCTGTTCAATCAGTTAAGAGATATCACTCCTTTGTTTAGCCTCTCATATTATAGCAGTAATGGGAAGACAAAATGTCTTTGGTGGGCGACAGATTGTGTTTATAAAAACAGTTTTATTCCAGGTCGATATTTTTCAGTTTTTTATAGAGATAGCTTCGGCTGATACCCAATAATTTCGCTGCTTTGGTTTTATTGTATTTAGCTTTTTCAAGCGTTTTGCAGATGATTTCATCTTCTGTTTTTGAAACAAAATTATCATACACGGGATTTTCAGCTTGTCTCTCTTCGCTGTTTTTTCTAATATTTTTCAAAATTAGATGTTCTTTAGTTATTATATTCGAATCAGTAAGAATCACCGCACTTCGAATTGCATTTTTTAGCTCTCTGATATTGCCGGGCCAAGCATAATCTGTCAGAGCATTGATGGCGTCTTTGCTAAAGCCGGTTACTTCTTTCTGATATTCACGGCTAAATTCTTTTAAGAAGTATATTGCGATCACCATGATATCATCTCGTCTCTGTTTTAGGGTAGGCAAATCTATTTTGAATTCATGGATACGATAAAAGAGGTCTTCTCGGAAGGAACCGTTTTTCACATCATTATAGATATCGTTATTGGAAGCAGCGATTATTCTCACATTTATTTTAGTTGTTTTTTCAGCACCTAATCTTTGAATTTCATTCTCCTGGATCACACGCAGAAATTTTGGTTGTAGATTCGTGGGCAGACTGTTTATCTCATCCAAAAAAATAGTCCCTCCATCTGCTAATTCGAATTTACCCTTCTTATCGGAAATCGCTCCGGTAAATGCCCCTTTGGTATGACCAAAAAGCTCACTCTCGAACAGATTGTCCGGTATGGCTCCGCAATCGACTGCGATAAATGGTTTATTCCGGCGCGGACTTTTAGCATGTATCATCCTGGCAAAAAGTTCCTTTCCCGTACCGGTCTCACCTTCCAGAAACACATTGATATCATGAGAATGAATGCGGTTTATTTTGTCCAAAACATGCTGCAAAGGTTCGCTATTTCCCATCATTCTTTGGATATCGTTGCTATCGGAAACCACGTCTCTTTGCTTTTTCTGTGTGCTTTTCACCAATCTCATTATCTCAGCCTTATCAAACGGTTTGGTAAAAAAATCGGTGGCGCCCATTTTAATAGCTTTAACTGCTCTGGGGATTTCTCCATAAGAGGTGATCATAACAACATCGATATTTTTGTCGTAATCTTTGATCTTTTTCAGTACCTGAAACCCATCCATATCCGGCAATTTGAAGTCCAAAAGCACAATGTCGGGCAGAAACTCAATCGTGGCTGCAATCCCCTCATTGCCGCTGTGAGCGATCTTTACTTCAAAGTTCTCCCGCTCGAAAATCTGTGCTAATGTGATCCCCACAATCTTATCGTCGTCTATGATTAATACCTTTCTCATAAACACTCCTTTTGGATTGATTGATTTTTACCAATGCTTAGCGGTAAAGTAAATTGTACAGTTGTACCCTTCGCTTTTATGCTCTCTATTCTAATCTCTCCACCGTTTTTTTCTATAAATTCTTTGCATAGGATCAAACCCAATCCTGTCCCCCTTTCTCCATCTGTTCCCGGCATAGAGACAATCTCATCTACTCTGAAGATTTTTTGTAAAACATCTGCACTCATTCCTATTCCATTATCAATGATGAAAACCCGAAGTTTATCACCCTCTTGTTTTTGTCTAATAACGATCTCACCACCCGGCAGAGAAAACTTTATTGCATTACTGAGAATGTTTTGCAAAATTGAATAGACCATATTTTTGTCAGCTTCTACTTTGGCGGTTGAATCAATATCGGCTGAGATAGTGATACTTTTTTGCTTGACCCTACTCTTCATAGCAAGCAAGACATCTTCCAAAACTTCGGAAAATGTGAACACCTGAGGATCAAGATGAATTCGTCCTATCTGTATCCGTGCCCATTGCAGCAAATTCTCCAATAGTTTGGTTAGATTACTGGTAGTTTCTTTCAGTTCATTTACTACTGTAAAACTCATCTTTCTATCCATTTTATCGATATCATCCAGAAGATCGACTCCCATTTTGGTTGATACCAGCGAATTTTTCAGATCATGGGCTATGATGGAGAAGAATCTGTCTCTGGTTTTGTTCATCAATTCCAACTCTTTCTTTTGCTCGATGATAAGTTCATTCGCTTTGCTAAGAGCTTGATATGCTTTTGTTTTCATCCGATACAAGATAATAATAATCAGCATTGAGCTAAGAATGATAAAACTGATGATGATCAGCATATTCCGCTGTTCTCTTTGTCTGTTCAACTCCAGAAAATTCAGTTCCAATTCATATTTGAGCTGTTCGTTCTCTTTATCTTTTTTCACAGTTTCGTATCTGGTCTGCATCTCAGCAAATTGTCTGTGCTTTTCTTCACTGAAGACTGAGTCTTTCATCACTATAAACTTATTCAAATATTGCACAGATTCTTCATAATTGTTTTGCTCTGAGTGTACATTGGCTATTGCTTTCAGATTATTCAGCATGAGCTGATGATAATTGATCTTTTCTGCCATCCGATTACTTTCCATAAATTGTCGGAGTGCCAGTTCGTTATTATCCATAAGCTGATATACTAATCCGATATTGCTAATTGTAGCAGCAGCGCCCATATCATCGCCAATACGTAACTGGATAGCAAGTGCTTTTTGATAATATGCGAGTGCATTTTCATAATCTCCAATTGTTTTGTGAGTTATCCCCAAACCATTCAATGATGCAGCAATACCATAATCGTATCCAATTTCTTCTTTGATTGCCAGTGATCTCTTCTGATAATCTATAGATTTTTGATGATCTTTTTCATGACGGGCAATTATACCCAACTCGTTTAAGACTATGGATATTTGTCTTTTATCTCCCAAATGTTCATAAATTTGTAATGCATTTTCATAATACTGCTCCGCCTGAGGATATTTATCCCATATATTGTAGATCTTTGCCATCTCCTTGTAAGAATGAGCCTTCCCCTGCAGATCATCATGTTTTTCACTATTGTTATAGGCTTGTTGAAAATATTCAAGTGCATTGTTGTATTCGCCCTGATAAAAATATGTCTTCCCGATATTCAATAACCGATTCGTATTGCCAATCGCATCGTTTTCGATGCCATATTCTACCGCCTGCTTGTAGTACTGCAAGGCTTTGTCAAAGTTAGAAAGTTTGTACCATACCGTTCCCATACCATTATATATTTTGGGTAGCAGATGATCATACGCTCTTTTTTCAGCGATTTGCAGCGCTTTTCCCAAATATGAGTAGGCAGAATCAAATTGTGCTATCTCACGGTAATGCATCCCCAAATCATAATAAGCCATTACTTGAGCAGAACTTTCTTTTCTACTATGCTCAATTTTATATTTCAGACTATCAATATCTTCACTGCCATAAAGAGATAATATGACTGATAACAGAAAGATGATGAGATAGGACTTTTTCATATACTTACCTAAACCGTATTGGATAAAATCCCATAACTTTTATCGTTAATCATAAGCCCTCCACAACCTCCAATGATATTTTCTTATTAAATTTGTGATAATTACATGTCAATATAAATTTTATCATAACAATAAACTAAAGTTTCGATAGAAACTAAGTTTGAGATAACATTTTTTTTCCGCAAATGGCTTTATCACTTCATCCCGAGTTTCTTATTCTCCTTCAGAAGTTCTATCGCTTCTTTCAGTCGCTTGTGACGGGTAGCTTCGCGTTTAGCCTTTGTTATCCAGAGCATATATTTTCTGCGATAGGATGGAGCTAAATTCAGAAAGTTGGTCCATGCCGGCTCTTCTGCTTCGAATGCCTGTTTCATATCATCGGGAATGCAGAATTCTTTTTTCGCCTCCGTTTTGCTATGGGAGAATACTTGCCGGTCTATTTTCGCAAAACCCGCCTCGGTCATCAGCCCTGCTTTGATAAGTTTTTTCACTCTTTGCTTATTAAGTTCGGACCATTTTTTTAGATTCTTGCGTGGTGTGAATCTCTGAGCATACTTTTCATCATCTATTCTTTGGATGGTACTGTCTATCCATCCGAAACAGAGGGCTTCTTCTACAGCGTCATCATAGGCTATTCTCGGCTTGCCGGTATGCTTTTTGTAGTAGATCAGCCAAACTTCTGTTTGAACATTATGATTCTTTTTCAACCATTTACGCCATTCCTCTCGAGTAGTGATATAGATGGAGTGTGTTATTTTCATAACTTCCCTTCTTTGCCTAACCATCACCCAATGATCAAAAGAGCTACCAGTGGCACCACATTGAAGACAAACACCATTATCTTGTAGATACCGATAAATGAATAGATCGCGATATTGAAAGTCTCTCGGGAGATGGGAAACCATTTTCTATGCATCTTGTAGGCAAAATCACCCATAAAATTCAATAGCAGAAATGAGATCACCAATAATCCTACATTCAATATCGTGCACCACAAGAAAAAGCTGGTCAATACTTGCATATCCATCATCTTCCTCCTTAATTTTTGTTTTTCATCATCACACTTCTTACAGCCATGAAATACTACTTACGTACATTTGTAACATTATATTTCATGTCCACTATTTCCAACTTGAGCCAAGTCCACTCGCTATCATCTAATCTCCAAGTAGCTTCTAGTCTGGAGGGTATTCTTACTCCATCCAACTCGCCATATTCATTTGCTGTGATAATCCACTCATAGCGCTCGGAATCCGGCTTATTCTCTCTATAGCGCATTGTGCTGAACTTGATAAAATCGCCATTCTCATTGAAATAAAACACCCCTTCAGCTTGAATCCCTCTGAAGTTTATAGTAGCTTTGGCTATATTTTCATCTATCTCTTCCCATTTGATATATTCGCTCATTGCAGCAGAAGGATACCAAACAATCTCACCCAAGTATCTCTGCAGAGTAGCTTCGTCTAATTTTTCACCTCGCTCGTTTACAACATTGATCAGTGAATTCATCCTGATAAGCATCTCACCTTTGCCTTCGGTGAACTTATCTCGTCCCCGGATGCCGATAAACGGAGACATTTTGAGTTTAACCGTCCAAATAAAAGCTGGTTTTTGGGTGGTGAAATATTGCTCTGCTTCTGCGTTCAACCATCTTTCCTGCTTCGGTTTCATTTTCAGCTTTGCTACTTGTCTTAGCCATCCTGATCTGATTTCCTGCTTACCAATTATGCCGGATTTTCTTAGCCAATTCTGCACCGGCTGCGGAAGATTCTCTATATCATCCTCACCGATGATTCTTGCATCCGAAATTTCCACTTCAGATAGTATTTTCTCAAGCTCGGTTTGCACCATTTTGTTCATACTGCAAGAAACGATAAGAATCGTTGATAAGAAGAGAATTAGAGGTAAGATTGGATTCATAAAGCGAACTCGATGATGTTTTTTGTTCCGTTTTCCGTTTCGATTTTATAATTTCCTTTTAGCTGTTTGCTCAGCATATCGACCAAAGTGATACCAAAACCAGTAGTTTTTTTCATATCGAAACTAGCGGGCAAACCTTTGCCATTATCTCGTACTTGTAATGTTACCTTGCCACCATCACAAGTTAAAGAAACCTCAATTTTCCCTTGCTGATCATCTTCAAAAGCATATTTCATAGAGTTTGTGAGGAGTTCGTTTATAATGATACCCAGTAGAAACAGACTTGAAGATCCCATATGGAAATCTTCGATCCTTTTTATTACTTTTATCTTTTTCTTATCGGCGTACAACCCGATGATCGAATCTATCAATTTTTCCAGATATTCTTTTGATGACAACTCTTGATAATCTTTGCTGATTAGGAGATTCTCATAGAGCAGACGCATGTTTTTTACTTGCCCGATCGTATTTTTCAACACAGTAATAGCTTCCGGATTCTTGACCGATTGCATCTGCATGTTTAATAGACTTTGCACGGACGAGATGTTATTTTTTATCCGATGGTGCACTTCAGTAAGTAATGCCTCCTTTTCGGATAGAAGTGACTTTATTTTATTAACATACTCTCGTAATTTAAGGTTTTTTTCTTTCAGTAATTGATAATAGTAAAGTAGTTCAATGTCTTTTTCTATAGTGTCTCGAAAACTGCTGACCAAATCTATATACAGCTCAGAATAGCTGTTTGTCTTGTCATCAAGGACACAAATTGTTCCGAAAGGAGAGTTATCCGGGTATTTGATTGGCAATCCCAAATACGATATCATATTTAGTTTTACATCGGGATTGTTCTTCCAGTGCTCATCGGAAAGTGCATCTGGAACAAGCAGCATTTTGTTGGATTTAATCACAGTTTCGCAATATAACCCGGAATCTTCAAAATGCTCTTTATCCCCAGGTTTATATGGATTTTCTCCTGTTTGACCAGCAAGATATACCATGATATCAGGACCACTAAGTTTCATGATCAGACTAGTGGGTACATTCAATAATTTTGCTATCACATTGAGTATCTTCTGCCACTTATCTCTGACCTCTTCGGTTACATCAATTTCTGTTTCCATCATTTCGCCCCTATCTAAGTTTCAAAAAAGTAAATATCACCTCGAGTACCGTCGGTATATTCGGAATCCGGGTAGGATTTTTTCAGTCTGAAATTGCCATTTGTATATTCTGCTATCACCTTATCCCAAAAATATACGGAATCCAGATTATGGGGATGTCTTTTTAGCTGCCATTTCCCCTTGAATTTGTCGAATAAACTATGCGCGGCAAATTTACCTATCCCCATCCGACGATATTTGTATAACACAAAGAACTCAGCCATTGTATAATCGGTTTCTTCTTTGGCTTCGGGGAAATCATTTATCATCGCAAACCCGGCCAGTTTATCATCGACATAGATAAAATAAGCCCATCGTCTCTCTTCTGTCCAGTAATGGTCCAGATATTTATAACCAAAAAGCCCCAAATCGTTCACTTCTCGTTTATTATACTGAGAAAATTCATAATCGTACTTCTCCAAAAGATTCCTCAGTATCTCCTTCTTATTTTCGCTTACAGGAACTATCTTTATCATGCGCCCGTCCAATATATTTCTTTGTTTATTTCCCAAAAAATTCTCTTTGAATGATCGGCGCTGTGATGCTGTTGCTCGGACCATCTGCTCGAGCTACGCTGACTGCCACTTTTTGGTCTAAAGCAGCGAAAATATCAGCCACATCCTCATGTGAAAAACCGGGACAGAGCATTACCGAATCGAGTCCATCCTTCTCATAAAGATCTTTGCACACCTTGATTACTTCCTTTTTTGAACTTACCACATAAGAGCAAAGTTTGAATTTTCCTGTCTCTATCATATTGTTGTGCTTCTGATAGTCTGCATCGGGAGCTTGGGCGATAAACATAGTTTTGAATGCCATTCTATCCTCCTTCGTTTATTTAGTTTATTTATTGTATTTGCTCATTTTCTGACAAGGAAAATCTCAACCACATAGATTTAATCTAACCTTTTGGGATTCAAATCCCAAAAGATATATATTATTTTGGGATTAGAATCCAGAAATATGCAACTAAGTATATGGTATTTTTGCTCTATACTTACACTAATGTTTCCCTTTTGTGCTGCTTTTTTCTAAAAATGTGAACCGGCTTCCATTATTCAGATGGAGTTCAATAACTTCTCTACGAGGATCTAAAATCCTAACACAATTAAACATTTCTTTTCTTCTCAAAAAAAGAGGGGCGGAATTACTTCCACCCCTCTTCGGATTTTGGAGATTATTTGAGATATATCATCTTCTTGGTAGCGGTGAATTCTGCTGTCACCATACGATACAGATAGATACCGCTGGCGAGAGTTCTGCCGCTATCATCGGTCCCGTTCCAGTTAACAGTATGATAACCGGAATCCATCTTCTTATCGATCAGAGTAGCCACTTTGTTACCTTTGATAGAATAGACTTCTATGCAAACATGCTGTTGGCTCTCTAGAGCGAAAGCGATGGTTGTATTGGGATTGAACGGATTAGGATAGTTCTGGCTCAGCATCGTGTTCACCGGAGTGATCGGATCGTCAGATTCTGTCGGATCGAATTCGATTTCCATGCTGTACTGATGAATATTGGAGATCACGTCGATGGTGAGCAGTTCATAATCCTCTTGTTCATAAGGAATTCTGAGCAGATAATCGCTACCTTCTTCCGGGATTGCAGCAGCCATAGCTATATGAATACCCTGATCATCCGTATGGATAGCTGTGATATAATCAGCCAAGATCGGATTGAACTCAACCTCGCCGAAGCTAACATTAGCAGGATGCGGTATGATGAACTCGGCTGCAAACAGATCTTCCATAGCGTTGGTAACGAAATAGAGATATCCGTCTTCCGTAGCATAAGAGATATCTACATAAATCGGATCGGCTAGTCTTCCCGGTTCTTGCTGTGCCGGGAATTCTGTGATGATACCCAGAGCATAGCGAATGATCAGTGATGCATCGTAAGCTTGGATCTGTGAATTCGCATCCACGTCTGCTCTTTCCAGACGCCAATCTTCCCACGGGCGTGGATCTTCGGGAAGGGGATCTAAGCCAACCGCATATTGCAGTGTCAGAGCTGCATCGAAGGCTTCTACCACACCATTGTTGTCCACATCACCATAAGGGATGATATCCGGCATCGGCATGGCTGTATCTGCATTGGATGGGAATGATTCACCCGCCGGATAGAGAGCTGTGATATAATAGGAGTATTCAACAACATTTTCCACATCTTCATCTCTGTAGTTATGCACTAGACCTACTGTAGTAATCAACTCTTCATCACGATAGATATTGTAGCCGATCACGGCATGGTCATCTCTATAGTCTCTACTATCGGATATTCTACCATCATTTCTTCTACCTTCACCTCTGGTAGTTACAGGTGCCTGCCACATCAGATCCACATATTCGTCGCCGGCATTGGCAACCAAGTTTCTAGGCGGATCAAGCGGGATGATCGGATCGGTTGGCGGGCTCATTACAGCTTCGCCGGCAAGACCCCATTCATCTACTGGAGTTACTTCTACCAGAATGTTCATGCCCACATAGTCCATCGTCGGGATGAAGGTATCTTCGACTGCACCTTCTATCGGTGTCATCGGTTCACGTGATGCCGGAGCAGATACATACCACTGATAGAGCGTCTCACCTTCTGCATGACCATCGGGATCTAAGAAGTCGTATTCGGCTGTGAGTGTGTATCCCACTTTATGATAACCGGTGATGACCAGATTCTCGATATAAGGTGCTTGATTCTCTTCCCAAATGAAATTGAGCATGTAAGTCAGCTCGGTTTCACCGTCTTCTGCTATCACCTCTATCTCGGTTGTGCCCGGCATCTCTACAGCATCAAATATCTCTGATGCGGCATATGGATCGGTAGTATGTGCTACTACTTCCGGCACATCCATTGTTCCATAAGTATAATAGAGATCATATTCGAGTACATCCGGGTCGAAATCGGGGATGCTCTCGCCATCCACTTCGATATCGTCGAGTGTAGCTACCGTATTGGGAAGGATAGCGAAATTGACCGTATAGATTAGGACGGTTTCGCCATCTTCGGCAGTTACCTCTACAGTAGAGACAGCCGCATCTTCAAACCAGCGTTCGGGCATCTCTTCTGCATCAGTGATCTCATAGGTAGCGTATTCATCGGTCGGATATACTGTGAGCTGTGGCACATCTGTAGTTCCGAATGGAAGCTCAATAGTATATTCCAATATGTCAGGATCGAAATCCGGTATGCTTACACCGTCCACTTCGATATCATCCAGTGTAGCCACCGTATTGGGCGCTATAGAGTATGCTACGCTGTAGATATTGGTAGGATACCCTTCCGGATGAGTCACTTCGACATACGCCATAGCCGCATCTTCGAAATGACGTTCCGGTAGCTCGGTCGGCTCGATGATCTCGATTGTAGAACCTTCTAATGTTGCTGTGGCGGTTATTGCGGGAACTTCTGTCGTACCAAATGGTAATACGACATTGTAATCATCAATACCGGGATCAAATTCAGGTTCCAGCTCACCCATGCTTACTTCGAGTGTAGCCAGGGAGGGTTCGAGCATATAATCTACATAATAGTATTTTTCTACTGTGCCGTCCAGTGATGTAACATGGATCACGGTTGTATCTTCTAAGTCTGTTGCTTGCGTAACCGTATGAGTTGCACCCGGATCTTGGGTGGTTGCAGTTACTTCCGGTGCAACGGTGGAATCATAAGGTAGGATACCGGTGTATTCGGTGATATCCGGATCGAAAGTCGGATCGAGCATACCATACTCAAGCGAGATAGATGCCAGATTGGCATTGTCCGCAGGAGCTATGGCAAAATAGACTGTATAGGTGAGTTCGTGAATACTATCTTCGGCATACACATCTATGGTTGTGAAGGTTGGTTCTTCATGGTGATTAAACGGCATCTCGGTAGCTTCCGTAATCACAATATCGGCAAAATCACAGTTTGCTACGGCATCTACTACCGGCACCTCTGTAGTACCGAACGAATAGTACATTGTATATTCATAGATATCGGGAGCAAAACCGACTATCGGCACTTCATCGACTGTGATCTCAGCCAGAGTAGCATCATCGCTCAGCGGAGTTACAGGTCCGACTACGCTCATCACTTCATCTCCGGCTAAGCCATATTCATCCACAGGTGTAACGCCGAATGCGACCAGCTTATCACCATCTTCGGTGGTCAGAGTATATTCCAGCTCGTTTGCACCTTCTATCGGTGTCCATTCGTTACGCGAACTTCGCACGATAGGTTGTCTGTACCACTGATATACGCTCTCACCTTCGGCATGACCGTCCGGATCGTTGAATGTATAGGAAGCAGTAAGCGTTTGTTCCACTTTTACCCAGCCTTCTATGGTTAGATCGGTTACATAAGGTGGTTCATTGGGAACTGTTACGGTAAATGTGGTCTCGGCTGTCTGTTCTGCTATATCGGTAGCTATCAGCGTGATATCTTCCGCTCCATACCAATCTGCTGCCGGAGTAAATGTAACTACTCCGCTGATCGGATCTATATCCACGGCGATATTCACATTACCTTCAGTGCTGAAGCTCAGCTCTTCATCCGGTGCATCCGGATGATTGTTCAGTTCCGGGTGGAGATCCCAATCATCGAATACATCCCACACATTTACGGTTACATCATCGATTTCATTGATATCTATCTCGAAATCTGCGACATGATCTAGCACGAATGGCGGATTGTTCACCGGTGTTACTTCCACATTGATAGTGAAAGAATCGGTAGCACGGCTGAGTGGATTCTCTCTTCTGGCATATTCGGAATTTCGGGCTGCTCTCAGTCCGTTGAATTGGTCATCCACGATGAAGGTTACATCTTCCAGACCGTTCCAGTAATCCGGTGCTGATAAGGTTACCTCATAGCCATCAATTGTTACTATGATATCTTCTGTAAGTTCTACTGTGAGATCAGGCAGTTCACCACCCGGTGTGATACCGGTGATATAATCGGTGAAATCACCTACCCACTCATCGTTCTCGGCAAAGCTGATCTGCTCCGGTGGTGTAATAGTCGGCTCTTCATAACCGACACCCTCAAGCATTATCTCGTAGGTATAGTATTCACCATTCTCCGCAACTGCATAAGGATCGTAGATCTCGATATCTATCTGAGCAGATTTAAGACCGAGTTCGACCGGCGCAAATGTTACCGGAAGTGCAGCAGATTCTTCCATTGTCATCGGATAGTGAAGCTGAGGGATGATAAATTCGTCCGCATTTTCACCGGAGAGTTCTATGTTGTTTATGATAAGAGTACCTTCTGTGAGGTCGAGATTGATATCGACCGCTTCGGTTTCACCCAGAGTTACTCGTTCGAAATTATGAGCCAATGTGTCAGGATACATTACATAGATATCATATATCGCTTCACCGACATAATGCACGGCGAAGTTATCCACAAATAGCTCGACATCGTTGATAATATCGGATTCGGCATAGAAACCGAACTTCACTGTCTCACCATGATGTTCTTCCAGCAATATCAATTGCGGCTCTCCATCGGCAGGGATGGCTGTGGTGTGATCCCACTCTTTTAGCATATCCCAAGTCGCACCGTCATCGGTGCTGACATAAACGCGGAAGATATCGCCTTCTGCCAGTGAAGCTCCGGCGCTACTGTTGAATTGCGTAAGTGCCAGATCGAAGTTTAGACGATAGACTCCTTCATTTCTCTGCGCGCCATTATCCAGATAGATCGGCGAAGTTATCAGCCAGTGATTCAGATTATTATCATACATCTGGATACCGGCAGACATATTACCCTCTCCGAGATTAGCATAATCCATCTGCTGCCAGCCGTAGATAGTGGATTGCAGTGTAGTACCCACTGCACCACTCATCCTCTGCCAATCCGGACCGAATTGGAATACCGGTGGAAATTCAGCTTCGAAATCGACAACGTAAGGAACTGAAGCTCCGATAGCTTGTTCTACATTCATAGTAGCAGGTACGACTATTGGGTCTTCCTGTGCATTATTGGAGACTACGATATCTGCTGAGTAAGAAATTGCTTCATCCACTTTAGAAGCATCGAACATAAGATCTACAACGACACTCTGACCAGCAGGAACTGTTCCGGCTATTGGTTCTATGGATAACCAGCTTTCCAGATCCAGGATCCAGATCATATCGTTTTGAGACATACCGATAATTGTATATGCTCCTGTTTCAGAAGCTATATCCATACCACCGGAAATGCTATCTTCATCTAGTATCCCCAATTCAGCCACATCAAAAGTTTGAGCTATTGATTCATCTTCAATTTTGATCTTATTCAGCACATTATCTGAAGGTGCTCCTGGTTGAGTATAAGCCCAAAGGTGTGGACCACCATTTGATTTGTTCTCCCAGCCAAGACCAGAGATACTACTGATTGCGGGATCAATAGTTTGAATTGTTGAACCGGTTCTATCGACTAGAGTTATTGGTGGATTCCAGCCATTAGTAACCCAAAAACCATCGTTTATCTCATCATAAGCTAGACCGCGTATAGTTGATACACCTGTAGTAAATTGATCTACAAGAATTTCATCTACCAAATCTAGCTGATAAATGGTATCACTATTAGGTGAACCATAGAAGTATTGCCCGTCAAAGGTCATATCTCTAAGATTACCATCAAAACCAGGAACACTAAATTCACCCACATACGTACCGTCTGTTTCATATTTATAGAACAAGTTATTATTCCACATGGCTGAATAGATATAGTAGCCATCTGTTGCTACAGAATAACCCAATCCTGTACCAGTCGGGAAATGATACAATAAATCGAATAATTCTCTGGATTGCTGTGAAATAGTTTGACTAGCCGACATTGTATTGGGTGCACGTTCGTCTAATTCGGAATTATGTCCAATTTGTTTTTCCACATTGACATTATAGTTATCCCCAATTCCACCTGTTCTGTATGTCATTTGGTAGATTTGTCCTATTTCATACTCCAGATCACCAGCACCATTGTTTGTGATAGTCATCTGTTGAGTGATAACCTGACCCTGAGTAATATCAACATCGAAGTTAGATGGATCTACAGCAATTCCTATATTACCGAGGGTAAAGTTGATATCCGCTGTCGTTTCATCCGAAAGCACTTCTACACCGTACTGAACCTCAGTCTGATATCCGAACAGTTCTGCCGTTACATCGTAGGTACCGGGTGCTATTTCGATGGAATATGTGCCATCGGGTTCAGGATTTACAGTTACCTCGCCGGCGGTTACTTCTACTTCTGTCACATCACCTTCGCCGCCGATCATAGTTACAGTTCCTTCGATGGAGCCGTCTTGAGGTATCTCACCAAAGATCATAATTGCTTGAGGTTTGTTTGATGATGTGGTGGTTGTTGCCTCTTCGGATACATCTTGTGCATCTTGACGAATATATCTGAAACCATTCGGTACTGTATAGATTCGCTGCTGACCGGATGAGTTCCAAGAAGGAACTTGTGCAAAACCGGTATCAACAAGGATATTACTTACGCCATCCCAAACAAAAGGTTCATCTAATTCCAAAATATCCCAATCACCGGCAGTAGGCATATATTCTGTTCTGAAATAGACATTGTTTTCAGGACCCACATCGATGTGTGCAGAACTATCCTCAGCATCAGTATGTAGCATTCTGATACGGAAATTTGGCAGCCCATATAGAGGCGGCGATTCCACGTAAAAACCGAACTCAAGTAACGCATCGCCCGCTTCAATGCCTGCCGCAATCAATTCAGTCGCATGATATACCATCTGACCACGTAAGCTACGGTAATAAATGTTAATCGGATTTGCTGTGGTTGTACTATTTACTGCATCTCCAGTACCGAAATATACTACGTTTTCTGGTAAAACGTAGCCCTCACCTGTCAGCGGAACTTGATGAACGATTGTATCTCTGGATCTGCCTAACCGATCAGGTGCATTTTGAGCTTCTGTAATCTCCAGCATAGCTGTTTTGATGCCTTCCGAAGTTGGAGCAAAAGCTACAGATACAGTAACATTTTCGTCCGCACCTAGCTCGATAGGATATATATTATCATCAGTTAACATAAATTCAGCCACATCATCACCAACCAAATCTATAGAGTTAACGATAAGTGTGTCAATACCATCATTACTGATGGTAAATACTTGATCTTCTGATGTAGCATCTACGAGAATCTGACCGAAATCTTTCTCTGGTGGATCCGCTGCAAATACTGGTCCTGTTACCAGTGATAAGTTAAGCGTGAAATCTGTAAACTGAGGTGAGGGCCAGGTAGAAACAATAGCATAATATGTGCCGATTGGCAAGTCTTCGATAGAAAAACTGCCACCACTAGAACCAGTAGCTGAAGCTAATACATCCGGAGGATCAGTATCACTCGGACATTGATCCAAAATAAACAGTCCTGTCCAGCTTCCTGAAACACTACCCTTGAATAGGCCAAGTTCATCAATTTCAAATTGAACGACAAAGTCGTTGCCATTGAGATAACTGGAACTTGGATTAATCCAACCAGAAGAATAGTCATCTCCATAAGCTTCCGTGTTATCCTCATAATCTACTAAGGGTAAAGTAGCAATATAAGGATTATCACAGGTTGAACCGGCAGGTCTATAATATCCTTCGCCTGTCAGCGGCACTCTATTAACAGCTCTGGTAATATTATTCTCGATCACCAATTCTGCTTCATGGATGCCATCGGTTAAAGGTTCGAATACTACTTCCAGTTCGAGGGATTGATTATATCCCAGCTCGACCGGATAATTCGGATGAACTACACTGTAGTGTTGGTCGCGGGAGATTCTTTGCAGAGCTTCTATATAGATGCCACCATCAACGATAGTCATCGTCTCCAGACCCAGATTGGTAATTGTAAACTGAGCAATTTCAGACTCGCCAACCAATACTTCCCCGAAATCATAAGCATCCGGATCGATGACAAATTCTGCAGCCGGCACATTAGCTTCAATTATCACTCTTGCCAGTCCGGCACCGGGAGATGCTCCGTTTGGTTCATGCCGCCATCTGAGATAATAGTCACCGGCATCATAAGCGGTTAGGTCAACAATCATTTCGGTATAGTCGTCATAAGTACCGCTTTCCAGGGTTTCCAGCACAGTCCAATCACCGGTTCCGGCATTGGGTAGCTCTTCTGCTTGCGTAGCAATTTCCAGATAGGTCATGCTCGCATTCCGTGTTCGTATCTCCGGATCGATATCCGACCACCAGAAGCGTACATGTTTCTCACCTTCGGGCAGATTGATCGCTTTGCTGCGCAGGATGGCGGTCTCTTCTGTTCCTGCCGGAACTATAGCTGCGCCGCTGCCGGCAATACCATGAGTGGCAGACCAAGCCCAGTTCTCACTGCGCCAGAAATCGGGCGGAAACTCATCGCTCTGGAAATTTTGCACATAGGGCAACTCAATAAGTTCAACCGCTGTGGAAGTGATATCCACCTCATCTGTCAGATCGGGATTGGTCTCAGAATAAGCTCTGAATGTAAATGTATCGATAAATCCCTCTACTGCGGTTTCCGGAGCTGTAACTCTGATGAATATTTTCCTTGTATCTTCTGCCGGTACGTTTATAGTAGAAATGTTCTGTCCGGCTGCATTCTGAGTTTGGTAGCTCCAATCTCCATCAAAAGCAACAAGATAGAATAGTTCATCAGTTTCCAGATCGTTTACAATCTCGGTTTCATAATAGAAGTTTTTGCCGATGACGATCTGCTCATCCGGGGTGATACGTTCCACCCTGAATGGCTTCAATCCTTCACCGTATAGTGGAATACTATGCAGTTCTCTGCCTGTTTCACTAAGGTTTCTATCAGCACGAGAAATGCGAATATTTCTCTCCGCCGCGATGTTATCCTCGATATTTAAGTATGCTGTCTTCTCTTCCAGAGATTGCGGTGCAAATTGTACACTAACAACTGTAGATTCATCTGCTCCAAGATTTACAGTTTGCTCAATATTGTTCAGAATAAAATGATCTGTATCGCCGGTTAGATTAATATCTTCCGGAGCGATGGTAATAACATCGCCACCAATATTGCTAAGTATAAAGTCTTGTGGTTCACTTATTTTACCAACTGATAAACCTCCAAAGTCGAACTCTTGAGGGTCATAAGCAAAATCGGGTGGAACATATATAGGCGGTCCGACAACTTCATCAACATAGACATAGTTAAAGCTTCCATCTTCTACGTAATAAAGGAATGCGAAATAATGTGCTCCACTATATGCCGCTAGATCTACCTCATATACAGTCCACCCCGCAGATAACACTATGCTACCTACTTCGATGGCATTAGCATGCAGATCATCAACATTATCATAAACTTCATCCATCATCATAATGCGAATGGTCATAGATGGATCAGGTCTATCATATCCAGAACGCCCGGCAAACATAAGACTCGGATCAGGAGTTGCATCAAGGTTAAGCATCGGTGTTATCAGCCATTCATCTGCATCGTAGCTAGATCCAGAACCATTGTATGATCGGGCAGAATAATCTCCGGCATAAGGAGAAGTAGAGGATTGGTCCCAGTATGAACCCAGTCCACCATCGATATAAGTCCAGCTTTCGGGTGGAAATTCATTTTCAAACCCTTCAACAAGGCTGCCTTCAGGCAGAGCATAACCGCTCAGCGGTCCTACATCAAAAGGTGAATTTGTTCCATTATGTGTAATCTGCATCATAGCTTCTTTTGATCCCGCTGTTAAAGGATCAAACATAATAGGGATAGTTTGTGAATTACCAGACTCCATTTCTATCGGGTAAGTAATAGCTCCCAAAGCAAAGTCATCGGGATCAGCACCTGTGAACAATATGTCTCCGTCGTTAATGGTCAAAGTACCCACTCCTACATTTGTCAGCGTACAATCGACAGGATCAGGCATATCACCAATTGCTATCGTTCCGAAATCTTGCTCCATCGGTGAGACTTCCAGTACTGGATCGGTTGGTATCTCTTCGTAGGTGAAATCGTCTATGTAGATACTACGGAACCAACTGGGGGTAGCCCCATGTTTGAAAGCAACATATTGATCTGTCCCCACATAACTATCGAAATGTACCATAAATTCCTGGTATGTGCCAGTCAACTCGGTATCAGCTTCGATTATCTGGAATGGTGTAAATGTAGCTGCATCTGTAGGATCGCTCATCGTTCCAATAATCAAATCAGGGATGTTAGTAGTAGAACTGCACTTTGCCCAGAAACGGATACGGCTTTCGTTCAAACCAGTTGTCGGTGGTGTGATCAGCATAATTTCCGCATCTATTTCATCATTTGAATATAGTCTTACATGATTCGAAGGTGAAAGTGGTGTCCCCGAAGTATAAGTTTCCACTCTCGGACTAGTTGAGGTTGGATGATCTACTATTTTACTCCATCCAATCGGTAGATCGGGGGTAGAAACATCATCGAAATCCTCGAAATGAGGAGCTATCATTGGAGAAACTGCGGTGGTGGTAATTTCCACACTATCACTTACATTACTATCGCTTTGCGATGTTGCGCTAAAGCTAATAGTATCTGTATCTCCCATCCCGGCATCGGCGGGCACCGTTACATCCAAGTCAACAATAGCTGTCTCGCCTGCATCAACAGCAACCGTTGCGGGGAAGTCATATACCCAGCTTCTAACTATTCCAGTAACATTGATATTATAGGTATCGTTTTGTGTACCTCTATTTTCGATCTCGATCTCATAACTATCTGTTGTTCCAGATTGAACTGTCCTGTCGCCGGTTAAGTTCGATATACTAACATCATAATCAGGTAATTCAAATAATAATACATCGTCTACATACACATAGTTGTACCCAACATCAACTGGAATATAATAATTGAAAGCTATGTATTTATCTCCGCTATAGGCGTCTAGATTGACAAAATACTCTTCCCAACTACCTGTAAAGTTTTTTACATCAAGTTCTATGGCATTGGCATGAAGATCGGCAACATTATCATATACCTCATCCATAATCATAATGCGCATTTTTTCTTTATCACCATTTGGTGTTTGTGAAGAATAACCAAAAAATGACAACATCAATCCATCGTCCATATTAATTGGGGGAGTTATCAGCCATTCGTCAGCAAGATAGTTTGATGAATAACCATTATAAGACCGTGCTGCATAAGAGCCTGTATTGCTTGACACACTGCTTTGTTCCCAATATGAACCGCTAACACCATTCACAATTGTCCAACCCAGCGGGGGCCATTCATCTTCGAAACCTTCATCCCAAGGGAACTGAATAATCGGTGTCGCTGTAGTCGTAAAACTCCAAACCGGTCCTTCGGTTGTAAGTCGATTTTCCTCTGCGCTATGAGCTATGACCTGCCACTCATATACTGTGACTCCATCAAGATCGCTATAGCTATAGCTGCCTGTAGCCCCAGCAGTTTCTCCGCTTACTACTTCTACCATATTCCCGGCTTCACCAAACCATAGGTCATAGGTATCTACACCTTCGCCAAAATCCCAATTTAAATCTCCTGTTAATGCAACACCAATAGCACCATTTTCTGGTACCGGGTTGGAAACAATGTCAACAATTTCTACAACAATAGGCTCTGTTATACTCTCCGGAGTACTCGCACCGGGATTAGACCAAGTTCCGCCTGATTCTGCCACTATTTCATTATCATGATCCATAATTGCATAATAGTTTTCTGATGACCAACTACCTTCAGTATAAGATGTAGTTATTTGATCGCCGTCTGCAACTGCAAAAGTATGATATTCAGGACCTGCACCAGTATCTAAAGTGATATCTTCCAATACTACATCCCCGTTCACATATACGGTCAATAATCCACCATTCCAACCATCACCATAGCTGTCTATTAAAGCAACAGACCATATGATCAAAGGTTCTGTTATACTTTCCGGAGTACTAGCACCGGGATTATCCCAAGTTCCGCCTGATTCTGCTACTACATCATCATGTTGGTTCAGAATAGCATAATAATTTTCATTTGACCACAATCCTTCAGTATAGATAGTGCTTATTTCATCTCCGTTTTGTACAGAAAAAGTATGATACTCTGGTCCTTCACCCGAATCTAAAGTTATCTCGTCTAAAACAACCGTATCATTAACATATACGGTCAATAATCCACCATTCCAACCATCACCATAGCTGTCTATTAAAGCAACAGACCAGTCTGTTGCGGACAAACCGGCTACGATGGCTAACATAGCTAATAATAAAAACGTCTTCTTCATAATTTCCTCCATAAATTTTTGTTTTTTTTAATTTTTCCAAACTTGTTCAAACTACAATTGTTGAAACCTTTACTTTTAAATAATGTTATAACAGTCATATTATACATTGGAACTGCTGAAATTAGCGAATTTCACATCCGTTCCATATGCCTCCTTCCCCTCTTTTTTTGAAAGTCGGTTCATGCTGCAACATGACGATTTGAATTTAATGTAAAAATCAGTCAACTACTTTTTAATATTTTTTTACTAATCTATTCTAAAAGCATCGAAAAGCAGTTGGTATTGGTTATCCAGTTTTTGGTTATAATCATCATGCTCAGAGCTTTTATAAGCCCACTGATCACTTTTTTGCGAGAGGGCATAATAAAGCTGCCATTCATATTCGTATTCCTCTGTGATAATTTCGGCAAGCGCTTCTTTTTGTGCGCGGCTAAAATCATCCAAATCCAAGCTTGCCAGCACCGAGCGTCTGATCTTCATCGGATTTCTGGCCGAGTAAAAGGCGAATGTGTCTATAATTTGCTCATCAAACCCGAGATTACGGCTATATCTTCTCAGTTGGCGTTGGTTATCGAACTCCATCTCGCTGAGCAATTCGAGTTTATGCTCTTCTATATTGGCATCTGCCAGTCTTTCCATCACCAAAGGCGAGAACAGATAGCTCTTTTCCCGATAGACATCGAGATCAAAAACATTCTGCACGAAAAAGAGGGCGATGAAAGAGATGATGCCGGCAGTTATGGGAGTAGTAACCCATCCGGAGGCGATCTTGCCCATCACCTTCCAGTTGATATTCCGTGCCCCTTTGGCAAAGGCAATCCCCAAAATTGCCCCCACGATAGCCTGCGAGCTGGATACCGGCACCAATGGTATGGGTGGTAAGCCCAGCGCAACAAACCAATCTCTGAGTCCCTGAGAAGCGAAGATATACAAAACCAGCGAATGGGATATCACCACCACGAAGGCAGTTACGGGCGAAAGGCGGAAAATATCTTTGCCCACCGTTTTCATCACTCTTGCCGAATAGGTAAAAATTCCCACTCCGATAGCTAGCGCACCGATCAGAAACAATTGCTGTGTTCCACTGAATCTAATATTTCCCAGTAGCATAATATCATCAAAAGGAGAAGCGGGTATGAAGACACCCATAACATTGGCGATATTATTAGCGCCCAGACTATAAGCACCCAGTGCACCGGCTACTATCAAACCGATACGCGTATAGGCATCCATAGTGAGCAGATGGATCTGCACACTTTCCAATATTTTCTTGATAAGCTTATAGAGAATAATCGCAAAAAGTGCTGCGAGGATAGGACACAAGACCCATGTAGTCACGATCTTGGTGAGCGAATTCATATCGGTGGGCGAACCGCTAAACAGATTCCAACCAATAATAGCGCCGACAATAGCTTGCGAGGTAGAGACCGGCAGTTTCATCCGCGTCATCACTGTTACGGTAAATGCAGCCGCCAGAGCAACTGTAAACGCTCCTGCCAGTTTGTTCACGGCACCGAGTTCACCAAGTGTATGGGATGCGCCGGCGCCTTCCAATACAGCGCCCAAGATCAGAGCTAGAGCAGCTATGATCGCTGCCAATTTGAATTTGATCATCCTGGTACCTACCGCCGTGCCGAAGACATTGGCTGCATCATTGGCACCAAGTGACCAACCTAAAAATAATCCACTGGAAAGATAGAGAAGTATCACCTACTCATCCTCGCTCAGATCTGCCTTTTTATCGTATAGATCGCCAGTCTGTCGCTCACAGCTTCGGCACAGTCGGAGATCTTCTCTACATTCTCGGTAAAATAACGCAGGTGTATCTTCTTGCTAAGTGAAAGGTCATCATCGAAGATCTTCCGCTTCAATTTCACCGCGATATTATCAGCTTCACTTTCGTAAAAACTGACTTTATGGATATGATCGTTCACCGAACCGAAATCCTTGAAAAACGCCCTGATCGCTCGCACGAGCCATTCTATGCTTTGAACGGAAGCATCGGCTAACTCCATGAAAAGTTCATCGAATTGGGGTGGAATATCCGGGTTTTCCAGCGAGAATTTCATCAGCGTCTCTTTGGTGGTATCGATCACATCATCGGTGTTTTCCAAAATTGCCAACACATCTCCCCTGTTCTCGGGGATCAAAGTTTTCAGATAAAGCTGCCTTTCCACATTCATTCGTAGCTCATCCGCTTTTCTCTCATAATCCATCACACAAGTGAGCCGTTCATGAAACTCTTCATCATTATCTTTGAGATAATTTTCCAGACCTTTTTTGAATTGGATACCACTCTCACTGACCAGATCCAAAAATCTATCAATCTCAGATTCGAGCATTTTGGACAACTTAAGCAAAATCGGCATCGTTACCTCCTTCACATTTCATCAATGCAGAATATCAAAATCCATCTTTCGCTGTCAATGATTTCCGGTGAAAAGTGGTGGAAGAGTAGCTATATCAAGTTTAGAGTTTAGAGTTGAGGGTTTAGAGTTCTGAAGTTTGTCACACTGAGTAGCTTCGGCGTAAGCCGGAGCGTATCGAAGTGTGAACTTAGGAAATGTGGCATTGTCACCCTTCGATACAATTCCGACAAGTCGGAATCACTCAGGGTGACAGCTGGTAGAGAATAGGGATTTGCTAATTTAATAAGAGCAGGGAGCGTAGGACAAGATATCATCTTGTCTTCGGAAAAACAGAAAGAAATGAATTGATGATTTTATTCACCGGTACTCATGGAATTTTATTGGAAGAGAAGCAATCCTCCTTCGCCGAGGCTACGGAGGACAGGGATGCAGTTTAGGGTTCTGAAGCTTGTCACACTGAGTAGCTTCGGCGTAAGCCGGAGCGTATCGAAGTGTGAACTTAGTAAATGTGGCATTGTCACCCTTCGATACAATTCCGACAAGTCGGAATCACTCAGGGTGACAGCTGGTAGAGAATAGGGATTTGCTAATTTAATAAGAGCAGGGAGCGTAGGACAAGATATCATCTTGTCTTCGGAAAAACAGAAAGAAATGAATTGATGATTTTATTCACCGGTACTCATGGAATTTTATTGGAAGAGAAGCAATCCTCCTTCGCCGAGGCTACGGAGGACAGGGATGCAGTTTAGGGTTCTGAAGCTTGTCACACTGAGTAGCTTCGGCGTAAGCCGGAGCGTATCGAAGTGTGAGTTGGTGCAAGAGTAGCAGGATGATGTTTAGAGTTTAGGGTTGAGGGTTTAGAGGTTAAGAAGACGGAATACGGAATACAGAATACAGTAGGCAGAAAGAAAATAGAAGATAGAAGAAAGA
>CAYSSJ010000015.1:0-62264 GCA_964433675.1 uncultured Candidatus Cloacimonadota bacterium | reverse complement strand
ATTCAATAACTTATAAATGATGATTAAATAAATTCCGGGTGGATGCCTCCTTTTTGGATATATGCTTTGCTAAGCTTAGTTTCATCTATGAAAAATAAGGTTCGGAAAATACAAAAAAAGAGGATTTTTAAAAAAAATGACCTGAACCCAAATTTTCTACTTGACATTCTAATTTAAATATCAATAGTTTACTTAATTCAAATTTGAGGAGGAAATTATGAATACCCGGTTATTAGTTTTTTGGTTGATTTTTGTTATTTTTGCTGTTAGTTTGCTAGCTAATCCTATCTTTCCCGCCTTCATCAGTGAGGTTTATTTTGAAGATGAAGATTGGATGATCGAGCTTTATGATTATCACAATGCTTCCGAAACTAGCTACGAATGCATCTGGATAGCATCTTCAGCTGATACGGTCTATTTTAATTCCGGAGTACAATTCTCGACAGAAGAAACTTCTGTGATTACAGAAGCTGATTTGCAAGGACCTCTTCCTATCGATAAAAACGGAGATTTCATCATCATCAACATAGAAGGTGATGAATTTGAGTATGTAGATGAAGTTTATTTTGGGGATATTTCATATTCCCATGTCAATCCGCCTTATGAGAACCAGTCCTTGAGTAGAATAGTGTATTATGATCATATGGGAAGCGGGATTTTTTATCTGGCAAAAGATAATGAACCGAGCATCGGCTACGATCCATTCACCATTCAGACCGAAGGAACTCTTGCCGGTTATGTCTACGATGCCAATGGTAATGGAGTATCAAATGCAGAGATCAAATATACTCCATCGAGCTTTATGGCAGAGTTTTATACTGATGAGAATGGATATTTTGAGAACAGCGAGATGTATGGGATGAACTATAATGTTAAAGTATTTGTTGACGACAATCAATTGGATAGCATTGATTTGACTGTCGAGCCCGATTCTACCACTTTCTATGAATTCCATACCGATCTCTCATCAGCCGAACCGACCGATATTCCCATCACTAAAATCTCCAATTATCCCAATCCCTATTACTTATCTGAATCTGAGCATCATACCATTGCCTTTTCTCTTGCCAACGTGGAACTCGCCGATGCGAATATTGTCATCTATAACTCTAAAGGACAGAAAGTAGCTAATCTACACACTCAGGCTGCCAGCGGTAAAACTCAGTTTAATGTGCATTGGGATGGCAGAGATACCAATGGTAAGCTTGTCAATTCCGGCGTATATTTCTACACTTTGGTAGTAGACGGAGAAAAAGTGGCATCCGATAAGATCATCGTCCTGAAGTAGGTGTTTATTGCGTAGGATAAGCCTGCTGATCATTACCTTATTGACGATAGCTGTCTCTGCTACCGGACTTGATTTCTTTCGTGAAGATATCGAGTTTGAATTAGGCTCCGCTACTTTCAAAGTAGATGGAGTTTACTATTTTCGCAATAATTCATCGCGAGAGATAAATCGAGTATTGTTTTATCCGATTCCAGTAGATTCACTATATGGAGAAGCTATAGAAACCAAGGCAATAGCTCTTGCTGATTCTTCTGATTGTCTGGTAAAAGTACAACCAAACGGTTTCTTTTTCTCTATTCACCTCAAGCCCTATCAAAAAGGACGATTTCACCTTGCTTATACCCAAAATTTGAAAGGTAAGCAAGCCGAATATATTCTCACTTCCACCCAAAATTGGGGCAAATCATTAGAAGAAGTTAATTATCAGCTTAGCATTCCCCAGAATATCAAGATAGATTCAATTTCATATCTACCCGATAGCCTCCAAACAAAACAGGGTAAGCACATATTTCATTATCATAGAATAGACTTCCAACCGGAAAAGAACATGATAATCAAATTTGAGTAGAGAGTTTTCCGGATAATATCATTGTCATATAAATCTATGTAGTAAAAATGGTTTTAGTATGAAAACTATAGAAAAAAACGATCACGAGATAACCGTAATTGGTGGCGGTCCGGCCGGCATGATGGCAGCCATAACTGCTGCTCGAAATGGAGCAGATGTGGCATTACTCGAAAAAAATCCCAAGGTGGGTAGGAAATTGCGTATAACAGGTAAAGGAAGGTGTAATATTACCAATGATTCTGATATAGAAACACACCTGCAAAACATTAAATCTAATGCTAAATTCTTACTGAATGCGTATTATCGGTTCGGTCCTGCAGATTTGATCGATTTTATTCAATCCTGCCATGTACCTTTGAAAACTGAGCGTGGTCAGCGGGTTTTCCCAGAGTCCGATAGAGCCACAGATATCGCAGCTGCTCTGAATCGTGAATTGATCAAACAGGTAAAACTATATACTTCCTGTTCTGTTCGGAATATCCGGAAAGATAACGGTGTTTTTCATATCAGTTTGGCAGAGGGAGGTAATTTTACCTCATCAAAATTGATCATCGCAACCGGTGGGATATCTTATCCGGCTACCGGTTCTACCGGAGATGGCTATAAATTTGCCAACAACTTGGGTCACAAGATTAAACCATTATCGCCTTCCCTTGTTCCTTTGGAGATAAAAGAAAAATGGTTTCGAGAAATATCCAATCTATCACTGAAAAATGTTACTCTCTCATTATATGATAAACAAAACCGACTTATTTTTGAAGAGTTTGGTGAGCTGCTGATCACAAACTATGGCATTTCCGGTCCGATAGCTCTCTCTGCCAGTGCTCATATAGAAGAAGTTGATGGACAAACTCTGAGACTCGATCTGAAACCGGCAATGGATGAACAGACCTTGGATAAGAGATTGCTAAGAGCTTTCGATGAGAACATGAGGAAGCATTTGGGAAAAACTATGAAACAAGTACTTCCTAATGCATTGGTAGCTACAATTGCCGAACTTGCTGATATCCCACTCCAAAAGCCAGTACATCAAATCAGTAGAGCGGAAAGAAAACGGATTGGCTTTGCTATGAAAAATATGAAGATGACTTTGAGCCGATTTCGTCCCATAGAGGAAGCGATAGTTACAAAAGGGGGAGTTTTAACTTCCGAAATAGAACCTCAAACCATGCAATCAAAAATATGTAAAGGGCTTTATTTCGCCGGCGAGATCATTGATGTCGATGCTTATACCGGCGGGTTTAATCTGCAAATCGCTTTCACGACCGGTTATGTCGCTGGATATGCTTCTTCGATAAATAGATAAATGATTTACTGTAAAATTTCCATTAACTAATTTCTATAATTATTAAAGTAATTTGTGAAGTAATAAGTTATAGAATATTATGATATATGGTTTTAACATACTGCAGTAAAAGTTTCCGGTGGTGTTTATTTCTATCGTTTTAAAACAGGATCTTATGCGGAATTTTCTCGTCTGATAATTCTAAATGAATATTAGAGGGGGCGAAACTTATTTGATGCGCCCCCTAATCTTTTTTTATTAATATTGCATTATCTGGAAAAGAATCTAAGATATGGGTAGCCTTGATTCATTTGATATTCACTATCCTCCTGCCAGATGTTATTGAAATCCCAGTTTTCGTAAGCATCTCCGGCATAAGGATAAGTCATATCTTCTGTAGTTTTACCTACACCGCCGCCAGATGAGAACTGCTGGTTAGTAGTTTCTGTGTTCCAATAGCTTTTTGTGACGGCACCTGCATTATTGTATCCGATCAATCCACCTGTTTCGACATAACCTGCTACCCAACCGGTAGCAAAACTATTTTTAACTTCACTCTGATAGTTTTCTCCACAAATGCCACCTGTTTGCATATTCCCACCGATCAAACCGGTAACAAAAACATCTTTGATTATGCTGCCTTCCGAATTTCTACCAACAACACCGCCTGTTTGAGATATTCCGCCTACATCGGCTTTAGTATATGAAGATAAGATCTGTGTGTTGAAAGATATCCCAGCTATTCCACCAACCTGAGCTTCACCATTAATACTGCCGGTTACAAAACAATGTTCGATCAAGCTATCCTCCGCTTTGCCGACTAAGCCACCCACAAACTGCTCTCCTTTTACATCTGCATGTACCAATCTAATGTTCTGCAACAAAGCTTGATCTATATGTCCAAACAATCCAATATGTTCATCGTCTGGTCGATCTATCATCATATTGGTTATCAGGTAACCATTACCGTCGTAGCTTCCGGAAAAAGGAAACTGAAAACCGATCGGTATCCAGCCCGGTGAAGTAACCCAAGGGAAAACTTTAAGATCAAGATCAGCAATTTGAACAAAATGTGCATCTAAATATAACTGTATGTTTTTTAGATGAATAGGTGTTGCTATTTCGAATGGCTCACTTTCTGTTCCGCTACCACCTGCAAAGTCAAAGTATTGTGAAATATCAAGATGAACATCAGCTTCTCCAGCGGTAAAGGTGATAGTTGTTTCACGTACAGAGTTTGTGTCGTTAGTTTCAACACTGATAATCACAGTTGCATCGCCGCTACCCGCTTCAGGTTCGACAGATATCCATGGTTCACCGATATTGACTGTCCAGCTGGTTGTAGCATCGATCACTAGTGTATCAGAATCTGCCGGTCTCTCAAAAACAAGATTCTGTGGTGCGATACTGATTTCATCTTGAACTTCGGTAGTATCCGAACAAGCCAAGATCAATATTAACAAAAACAAACCCGAAAAAAATAATTTTCGCTTCATCATAACCCTCCGTATTTAAGATTGATATAAGAACAATATTTGATTTTACCAAAAACAGTCAATATTTTTATCCTATTTGTGATGAGATAATACTTAAACTTAGAATACAAATACTACCCCGGAACTTGGAAATATCCATTCATCTCTGTCTGATTCTACATTTACACTTTTTTCATGGTATTCAATATTTGGGAACTTACTCTTACCGGCAAAAAGCGGGATTGCTTCGACTTTTTCAAAAAGATCATCATACTCAAATCTGATATTGACCGATTGAGTAATATCCGTGATGAAAATAGATAGCTGATGAGTAGATTGGGGATAATATGTCTTTGTCTCAATAGAGAATTGAACTTTTCTACCCACCATTTTTCCCAATTCGGGATGAGAACATCTAATCTCTATACAACCATCCTTGATCTCTGCACTATGAGTGAGTTTGAGATTATTGATCCTGACTGAGGAAACGGAAAAGTATTTGGTATCGAGGTCGAAATTATTGTCCAAAAGCCAACGGTATTCTACATCGCGGCGTAAAAAATATTTTTCCAATTTCTTCTCGTTTTTTGCGCAAGCAACGATAAAATACTCATGCTGAAGTCTCTTTTCGAAAGAGAGTGTAGTAGTAGCTCTATAAAAATTCCCGATTTCGGTATCTTCTTCAAATTTTATCACATGTTCAAAATTATGCCGATAAGATAGGCTATGGTCTTTCATGGCAAACAAACGCTCTAATACATCGCTATAGATCAAGTTGGCTATCTCTTTGCTCTGCATTCTCTGTTCTATAGCTGCTTCTATAATCCGGTTCAGTTTCTTATCCGAAAAATCTGAAGAAACGAATTCTCGGCGCAAGAGTGGGGAAGTAGCCACAATATCACCATCGTCTCGATAATATCTTTTGGCTCTCCTTCCTATCTGAGAAAGCAGTTCATAACTCAGACCATTATACTTAGAGGTCAGGTATTCTGCACGCAGCTTATCTCCTAACAAGACAACTTCATCGCCTATTTCGGCAGGAGTTACTTCAGAGATATCAATCGTTATCATATCCATGCTCACTTTCCCGACAAGGGGGCAGAGATTACCGTGCAGCAATACTTCGCCACGATTAGATAGCAGATAATCATATCCGTCTGCATAACCGACAGGTAAGATGGCATAACGCATTTTTTTCTTAACTTTGAATGTGCAATTATACCCTATATACTCTCCCGGTTCAGCTATTTTTATCTGGCTGATCATAGTTTTGAATTGCATCACCGGTTTCAGCTCGATTTTTGCTTTGAGACTATCATCAGAATAGACTCCGTAAGATAACAAACCTAATCTAACCATATTGCAAAAGGAATCTCGGAAAGTAATCACACCGCTGCTATTGGCAATATGGATAATCTCCGGTTCAAAATCGAGTTTTTTTACAAGTTCACAAAAAAGCTCATTCTGTTTAGCAGTGTATTGTGGTTCATTCTCGCTGGCTGCGTAATGAGAAAAAACTCCTTGGATTGAAACATTGGACAAAGATAGAATTTCTTGAATTGCTTTCTCAGCATCACTAAGTTTAAAACCACTTCTTCCCATGCCCGTATCTATCTCGACATGTACAGAGATGGTTTTGTTATCTGCTACGGCTGTTCTATTCAATCTTCTGGCAAAGTTCAACGTAGAGATGGTGGGGATAAGGTCATTTTCGATTATAACCTCTATCTCATGTTCGAACGACGGTGAAAGGATCAGTATCGGTATTTCGATTCCCTGATAACGAAGCAGCGCACCTTCTTCTGCATTTGCCACACCCAGCATTTGGGCTCCACATTTGATAGCACGCCTAGATATCTCATATGCGCCATGCCCATAAGCATCTGCCTTTACTATCTGCATGATCGTTTGATCACTCGTGGTGAATTTTTTGAGCTCATTCAGATTGAACTCAAAATTCGAAAGATTGATCTCAGTCCAGCTTCTGTCTTTTTTCATAGTTAAAAGAATTTGGCAGCCAGATCAGCCAATTCCGAACGTTCACCCTTTTCTAAAGTGACATGACCGACTAGCTCTTCATTTTTCAGCTTATCGACAGCTACACTCAAACCGTTACTTTCCGAATCTAGATAGGGGATATCTATCTGATATGCATCTCCTGTGAGGACGAGCTTGGTATCTTCACCAGCTCTGGTAATTATCGTTTTCATCTCATGCGGAGTGAGGTTTTGAGCTTCATCGATAATAATAAATTGATCAGGCAGACTTCTACCGCGGATATAAGTAAGCGGTTCGAGTTCGATAAACCCGAAACTCAGATAATCCTCCAATTGAGTGTTCTTTTTACCGAAAATCTTCCCCTCGTTGGAATCTTTTTGTTCGTTTCTATGAGTGAGCAAGATTTCCATATTATCATAGATCGGCTGCATCCACGGATTGAACTTCTCAGCTTTGGAACCGGGTAGATAACCGAGATCTTTGCCGAGAGGAAATATCGGTCTGGAGACGACCAATCTGGTATAGATGGATTTATCGACCACTTGATACAATCCGGCAGCGAGAGCCAACAATGTCTTGCCCGTACCTGCTTTCCCGACCAAACTCACTAATTTGATAGATGGGTCTAAGAGAAGGTCGAATGCCATCGTTTGCTCAGGATTACGTGATTTGATCCCAAATAACTCTTCACCTTTGTAATTGTTCAAAGGATAGATTGCTTTGTTTTTAGATGAGTAACGTCCCAATACAAACTCCTGATTATCTTTGTCGATAAATTTTATATATTGGTTGGGGTAGAACTCACCGAAATCATTTTCCAGATATTCATCTTTTTCGAACTTTTCCAATAATTTCTTTTCTACCTCGATCGTCATATAGCCCTGATACAGTTCTTCGAATTTTACTTTATCTACATCATAATTTTCTGCTATCAGTCCGACTGCATCGGCTTTTATGCGAACATTGGCATCTTTGGATACTACGATAACTTCCGAATCCCTATTTTTTTCCTGAATATATAATGCCGTTCCAATAAAGAGATTATCGTTTGTATCGGTTATGAGTACATCTTTGGAAGTTTCGGATATTTTATGACTCAATACTACTTGGATAATACCGTTGTTATCGGTCTTTACTCCTTTCTGCAGGCTACCACTAGAGCGCAGTTGATCCAAATACCTACCGATCTGTCTTGCATTTCTGCCTTTCTCATCCAAACCTTTCTTGAAGTTATCTACTTCTTCGATAATTACGATCGGAACTACAACATGGTTTTCACCAAAGGAAAAGAGGGATTGCGGATTATGTATTAATACATTAGTGTCTAGCACATAGATTTTTTTCTTCATCGCTACTCCTTACTTTAATATCTCTCATTGTATGAAGAGATAAAGGTCAGATTGTTGTCAATGACAAAATTTCCCCAAAATGTTTTTTTAAAAAAATCTTGCATTGAATGTGTTATTTAATTTCGTGACATCAAAATAATTAAAAGGTTAGATTGCATGGGATTAAGAAGAAAAGGTAGGGAGTTGGCTCTTCAAACTCTATATGCACTTGATTTTATAGAGCAAGACTCTTATTTGGGAGAGCTGGAATGGAGCAATCTCTATATTGAAAAGCTCGAAGATATCATCAAGGATATCAAACTTAAAAACAAGGATAAAATTGTTGAATTTGCCGATTCTATCCTAAAAGAGTTGATACCTCATCTGCATGATATAGATGAAATGATCGATCAGCATTCCAACAAATGGAAAATTGACAAACTTGCTCTGATTGACAGGAATATAATGCGTATTGCCGCTTACGAAATGCTCTGTACCACTACTCCACACGCGATTGTGATGGATGAAGCTATCGAGATTTCTAAAAAATTCGGCTCAGAAAGCTCAGGTAAATTCATTAATGGCATATTAAATGCAATCTCGAAAGAACTAAAGGAGAAAGATGATTAACTGCAGTATCGGAGTGTTAGCTCATAATGAAGCACAAAACATTGGTCATCTACTCCAAGCTTTGTGTGAGCAAAAGCTAAAAAATGTCAATATTTATGAGATTATCGTTGTATCGAGTGCTTCTAGAGATGCTACCGATGAGATAGTGAACGATTATGCAAAAAAATACGATCATATCCGCCTGATAAGCGAACCGGAAAGACAGGGCAAAGCCGCTGCTATCAATACATTTCTAAAAGAGGCAAAATCCGATATAGTAGTAATCGAAAGTGGCGATACCATACCTGCGGAAGACACTATCGAAAAACTGGTAAGCCCCTTTGCTGATGAGAAGGTCGGTATGACAGGCGGGCGACCTATGCCAGTGAACGACGAATCGAGTTTTATCGGCTATAGTGTCCATCTTTTGTGGCGTTTGCATCATAAGATGGCATTATATTCAGCAAAACTGGGAGAAATGGTCGCATTCAGAAAGGTGATAGATTCCATACCTGTAGATAGTGCTGTAGATGAAGCTAGTATTGAATCTGAAATAATCTCGAGAAACCTCACTTTGAAATACATTCCGGATGCTATTATCCACAACAAAGGACCCGAGACGATTAGCGATTTCATCAAACAACGCCGCCGCATACAAGCTGGGCACCTGTGGCTCAAAAGAACCCAAAATTACTCGGTAGCCTCCCAAAATAGTTCGGTTTTGTTCAAACTAACACTCGATGAGATCAAAGAGAATCCTAAGAAACTTCCACTTTTGCTGGGAACGATAATTCTGGAAATTTGGGGACGAATATTAGGTTATTATGATCTGGTTATCAAAAAGAGAAACCCATATAAATGGGATATAGCAAAAACAACAAAGAAACTGAGGTAACAAAAAATATGATTAGTCTATTGCCCAAAATAATTCTATACAATGTATATCGGGTATTTAAATTTCCACGCATAATGCCGATTAACTATACTATCAGTCTGTTGTATGAATGTAATTCCAGATGCAAAACTTGCAATATCTACACTAAATCTGCTAAAAATCTGACCCTATCCGAGTATAAATTGATATTCAAGCGGATAGGACGTTCACCGTATTGGATGACTTTGAGTGGTGGTGAACCATTTTTACGAGAAGATCTGGTTGATATATGTAAGCTGATCTATAAACACAACAGACCAAAGATCATCAATATCCCCACCAATGGGTTATTGACAGATAAGATTATCGAATCAGTCAAAGAACTTACCAAATTTTGCAAAAAATCACAGTTAATCGTCAATCTATCAATTGATGGTATTGCCGAACAGCATGATGAACTGCGTGGTGTGAAAGGGAACTATGCTAAAGCGCTCAAAACTTATAAAGCTCTCAAAGAGATCAAAGCAAAGAATCTAACTGTTGGGATACATACAGTGATCTCAAAATTCAATGTAAAATCCTTTCCCGCTATTGTAGATCATCTGATGATATTACATCCCGATTCATATATCACTGAGATAGCCGAACAGCGACAGGAGCTTGCTACAATGGGTGAAGATATCTCTCCGACTCCCATTCAATACTACACAGCTATAGATTATCTAATTCATCGGATCAAAAATGCTGAAGATTACAAAAAGAGCAGGTTGGCACGTATAACTCAAGCTTTCAGGATCGAGTATTATAATCTGGTCAAACAGATATTAAGAGATAAAACCCAAGTCATCCCCTGTTTTGCAGGCATAGCTTCCTGTCAAATATCACCAGACGGTGAAATATGGTCTTGTTGTATAAAAGCTAAATCAATGGGAAATTTACGTGAATATGATTATAAATTCAAAAAAATTTGGTTTTCCAAAGCAATGAAAAAAGAAAGAAAAAGCATCAAAGATAAAGAATGCTACTGCCCACTTGCAAATGCTAATTATACAAACTTGATGTTGAACATCCCTACTTTGCTGAAAGTCTTTTATCGCAGTTTCATAAGATGGAGTAAATAGGGGCAGACGATGTATATTGTCAGACTTCTTTCTGATTCTAATCCACAGAATCTGACCTTTACCGATTTGTTTCAGAACCAACAAAAAGGTTATCTAGTTCTTACTCATTCAATGCCTTCTGCTGCCGGCATAGAAAAAATCAATGCACACATTTTGGAAAGAGTGATCCAATTGAATATTCCCGAAATGCAAGAAGATGAGATAAAGGAAGTGTTGAAAGAATTTTTTGTTGAATTGAATTGGCAGATTTATTCCAAATTTAGAATGAGTATTATAGATGAGCATGGAATCTCGTTTCTGATGTTCATCCTTTATTATGATAAGGTCTTTGTAGTACAATTCGGCAGGTTAGTAGCTGGAATGATCCAAAATAATAAGTTCAAAGAGATCGGTAAATCTTGGGATAATTTCCCTATAAAAACAAAAGAAGATCTGTTTCTTCTCGGTGGTTTGGATAGAGATATTTTTGTAAAGATCCATACTTTAGATCTCCACTCCGACACAGTTCTGTTCGCCTTACCGGCAGCCGAAGCTAAAATACTGCAATCTGAGTTTACTGTTGACTTAAATTGTTTGGAAAATTATCTTACATCTAAGAAAAAAGAAGGAAGTAGTCCTTTCTTCTTAGTGCAGTATAAGCATAGTAGCACTAAAAAGGGATCTTTCTTCAGAAGATTATGGGGAAGAAAATGAAAATAAAAACTACAGCTATCATCATGGCGGCAATTATCATATTGGCTGCACTTTACGTGTTTTTTGGTAAGAATTGGCTAACCGAACAACACTATATCCACAGACAACGGAATACAGAATATATCAGAAATGAATTGATGGAGCGATTGTTAGATATCCAATCCCAATCTCAGGAAGTTTTAAATGAGATCCTGCAGCAAAACTATCAATTGCAGCTCTTTCCGCATCAGAGTATCGAGCTGAATCGGGAATGGACACTCTCTTTTGAGGAAGAGATATCTTATGAACCCATGTTCGACCACAAATATCTCTACATCATTGCAGGCGATATGATCAGAGTTTTACATAAAAGGAACCATGAAGAGCAATGGTCGCACCGATTATCGGCAAGGATAATCAATATGACGCTTCTCGATGCGAACCGACTTACAGTCGTCACCGAAAATCATAACGTCATCTGTTTTAACAGAGATAATGGAATGGTAATGTGGGAGCAGACTACAGATCGAGTTTCAGATAAAACCGAGAGTAGGTGTGATGTCTATCAAATATCGTTAAATGAATTTCGGCGGTTAGATAGAAGTGTGATCCTACTTCCCGGCAGAAATAGTATCGATTTGTTGGATAATCTTAGCGGAGAACGGATAGCACGATACGAATCGGAAAGTGAGATTCGTTATATCAGCAGTTTTAATATGCTCGAACGGTCTATATATATTGTGGAAGATGATCAACTATCTATGCTACGATTTGATGTAAGGTAAGCTATGCATGTTACAGATAAATCTTATGAATCGGTAAATTGTTGTATCCGGTGCGGAAGTAGTTTAACTTTGGAATATGATAGGGAAGATAAGCTCAGACCGCATTGCACCAGTTGCGGTTGGATATATTATAAAAACCCTGTTCCGGCAGTTGCATGTATCATTCTGAATTCCGCTGCCGACAAAATCGTAGTGATCAAACGGAAGTTTGAACCCAATGCCGGTCAGTGGGCACTGCCGAGTGGTTATATAGACATAAACCAACATCCCGAAGAGACAGCGGTAGCGGAGATGAAGGAAGAAACCGGTCTTGATGGTGAGATTAAAGAGTATCTCGGTTTCTATTCCGGCTACTCTCCAATTTATGAACAGATTATTTCTCACGGTTTTCTCATGAAGATAAAAGGTGGTGAGCTGCAGGCAGGCGATGATGCTGTAGATGCATATTTCGCTCAACTTGACAATCTGCCACCAATCCCCTTTTTGGCTCATAAGCATTATATAAATATGATAAAGAATAGATAGGAAGATTATGGAAAAGAAAAACTACGATCCTGCAAAAATCGAGAAAAAATGGTATTCGTATTGGACAGAACGAGGTTATTTCACACCTCAGATAGAAGAAGAGAAGCAACCCTATACAATCCTGATTCCTCCTCCTAATGTTACCAACATCTTACACATGGGGCATGTGCTCAACAATACGCTCCAAGATGTGATGATCCGTTACAAACGAATGACAGGTGCTCCAACCTTGTGGTTACCAGGTGTAGATCATGCCGGCATCGCCACTCAAAATATGGTGGAAAAGGAACTAAAAAAAGCGGGAGTAAGCCGACATGATATCGGTAGAGAGAAATTGATCGAGCGAATCTGGCAATGGAAAGAGGAAAAAGGTGGGAAGATAATCGAACAGCTTAAAATGCTGGGCTGTTCTTGTGATTGGAGTAGAGAGCGCTTCACGATGGACGAAGGACTCTCAGAAGCAGTTAAAGAAGTGTTTATCAGATTGTATGAAAAAGGACTGATCTACAAAGGGAAACGGATTATAAACTGGTGTCCCAGATGTGTGACCGCTCTTGCAAATGATGAAGTAGAACATGAGGATAAAAATGGAAAAATGTGGGAGCTCAAATATCCTCTAAAAGGTAAAGAGGGGTACGTAACGGTTGAAACCACCCGCCCGGAAACTATGCTAGGAGATACTGCCATAGCGGTTAATCCCGATGACAAAAGGTTTGAGCATTTAATAGGTGAGACGGTGATACTACCCTTTATCGGAAGGGAAATACCCATAATAGCAGACGAATATGTGAGTATGGAATTGGGTAGTGGGTGCGTGAAGATTACACCGGCTCACGATCCTAATGATTATGAGGTAGCTCAAAGACACAATCTGCCCGCTGTCGTCATTATGGACGAGCATGCTGTTATGAACGAAAATGCAGGCGAACAATTTATAGGGTTAGATAGATATGAGTGTCGGAAAAAGCTGGTTGAGAAACTACACAAAAAAGGATTGTTGGGAAAGATCTCCGAACATCAACATTCCGTCGGTCACTGTTACCGCTGCGATACTGCCATAGAACCATATCTATCCGATCAGTGGTTTGTAAAGATGGAACCTTTGGCAAAACCGGCAATCAAAGTAGTGAAAGAAGGAAAAATCGGTTTCCAACCGGAAAGATGGACTAAAGTATATCTGCATTGGATGGAGAACATACGAGATTGGTGCATTTCCAGACAGATCTGGTGGGGACATCGTATCCCGGTATATTATTGCGAAATTTGTGATGAAGTTGTGGTGGCAAAATCAATGCCGAAATCTTGTCCGAAATGTCAGTATACCAAATTCAGACAAGATGAAGATGTACTCGATACATGGTTTTCAAGTTGGTTATGGCCTTTTTCTACTCTCGGTTGGCCCCAGCAGACTGAAGATCTAAACTATTTTCTACCTACCGATCTCTTGATCACCGCTCCGGAGATCATCTATCTTTGGGTTGCTCGGATGATAATGGCAACCATGGAGTTCACCGGCAAAATCCCGTTCCATACCGTACTCTTGCATGGCACAGTAAGAGATGAGCATGGTATCAAAATGAGTAAATCTCTCGGTAATTCTCCCGATCCTATCGATATTATCAACGAAATCGGCGCTGATGCACTTAGATTTAGTATGATATTCAGTACACCCAAAGGACAGGACAGTTATTATTCTTCCGCAATTTTAGAAACAGGACGAAACTTTGCCAACAAGATCTGGAATGCCTATAGATTCATCACTATGAACGCCGAGACTCCGATAAGCATACCGGATATCAGTAAAGATAAACTCGAATTAGCAGATAAATGGATCTATAGCAGACTGCAGAGCGTGATAACTGAAACAAAAGAACAGTATGAATCTCTTAGGTTTAATGATGCTGCATCTTTATTGATGGATTTTATCTGGAAAGAGTTTTGTGCTTGGTATTTGGAACTCTGTAAAGATAGGATCTATAATGGCAATGATGAGCAGATGCAGATAGCAAATTACATTCTATTGGATATTTTGCAAATCTCTATGCGGCTGCTACATCCGATTATGCCATTTATCACCGAAGAGATTTGGCAGAATCTGAAAGAACATCTCCCGCAAGATGAAGAAGCTCTTATCGTTGCGCAATTTCCACATGCAAATGAAAATTTGATCGATGAAATCTCAGAAAAAGAGATGATTCTGCTTCAAGAGGCTATCTCTGCAATCAGAAACATGAGAAAACAGGTAAATATCCCGCCTGGTAAATCGGCATCTATAGTGATAAAAACCAAAACTAAGAAACAGACTGTGTTGTTGAAAAATTACTCTCATTACCTCGAAAAAATGGCGAAAGTAGATGAGATGGATTGCAGCAAAACGGAAAGTAAACCACCACAATCGATAGCCTCAGTAGTTCAGAATATAGAGATCTATCTCCCTTTGCGTGATCTGATCGATATTGAAGCAGAAAAAGCTAAGTTGGATAAGAAGATAGGAAAACTGGCAAAAGATAAACATCAAGTAGAAAGAAAACTGAACAATGATAAATTCATATCCAAAGCTCCAGCAGATGTTGTAGAAAAAGAAAAGCAAAAGTATGAAGAGATATCTACTCAACTAAACATTCTACAAAAACTGGTAACCGATTTAACCGGATAAACTTCCGAGGAGGAATAATGAACGAGAAAAAAATGGATGAATTAGCACGGAAAGAAGCTGTCGAGATTAGCTATGACAGGAAAAAAACTATTGCTTTTTATGAGAAATTGAGAGGGCGGATCATCACTCAACTACGCCGATATACGAAGAACAGATATAATACACTGATCGAATATCTTATGTTTCTACCGGATCTCTTTATCTTGTTGACCAGACTGATGGTGGATAAAAGAGTATCAAATTCACAGCGTTTGCTTATTTCTGCCATGATCGCTTATGTAATTATGCCGATCGATCTGATACCGGATATGATCCCGGTAATTGGCTATCTGGACGATCTTGTTTTTGTAGTCTATGGTTTGAATATGATCCTCAATGATATCGATAAGCAGATAGTTCTGGAAAATTGGAGTGGGGAAGAGGAATTGATCTATCTTCTCGGTGCTATCACAGATAAAGCTAATAGGATGATGAACAAAAAAGTATTGTTCATGATCAGGAGAATATTGAGAAGAAGAAAAATATGAGATTGTTGTTAGCTACTGCAAATAAAGATAAAATAAGAGAGATCGGTGAGATCGTGAAAGGATTACCTTTGAAACTGATCTCTGCCTACGAACTAAATGCCGTTCCACATGTAGTGGAAGATCAACCGACACTTGAGGGTAATGCTATCAAAAAGGCAATGCAATTTGCCCAAGCTTCCGGTCTTTTAAGCTTGGCTGATGATACAGGTTTGTTTGTTGAAGCTTTGGGTGGAAATCCGGGAGTGCACACTGCCCGGTATGCAGGGGAAACATGTTCCTATGCAGATAATAGGCAGAAAATGCTGGCAGAATTGGATGGAGTAACAAATAGGAAAGCATTTTTCAGAACAGTCGTTGCTTTGGCTTTACCTGATCAGGTCTTGGGGACAGCAGAAGGCTATGTGCATGGAAAGATAACCGAAACTGAACGGGGTTCGGATGGATTCGGCTACGACCCTATATTTCAACCCGATGGCTACAAAAAAACTTTTGCTGAAATGAATGCGGAAGAGAAACATAAACTTAGCCACAGAGGATTGGCAATCAAAAACATCTTACCGTTATTAAAATCATATATTGGAGGAAAGAAAAATGATCAATAAGCAGATTTTCAGACAATACGATATCAGAGGTCTGGTGGAAAAAGACCTAAACGATGAATCAGTCTATCTGATCGGAAAAGCTTTTGGGACTTATCTGAGAAGAAAGAACTCGAAAACATCAGTAATCGGAGGAGATGCCCGTCCTAGCACATATGGTTTCAAAAAGATGTTTGCCAAAGCATTACAAGAGACCGGGATTGATGTGATCGATATCGGGATATTAGCCACTCCCATGCTATACTATGCTATTTGGAAACTAAAAGCAGATGGCGGAGTGATGATAACAGCAAGTCATAACCCTTCAGAGTACAATGGCATCAAACTGAATCTCGGCATGCAGAGTGTTTATGGCGAAGAGATCCAAAAGATACTTCGCATAATAGAGGCGGGGGAATTTGAGTCCGGTGATGGAAAGTTTTCTGAGTATAAAAAAATTGCCGAAGAATATATTGAATATATCGTGGAAAATATATCTGTCAAACGTCCGATAGATGTAGTCGTAGATGGTGGCAATGGTGCCGGAGGTCCTTTCTTACCCAAAATACTTCAAAAATTGGGATGTAATGTAACTGAACTATATTGCGAAATGGACGGAACTTTTCCCAATCATCATCCCGATCCTACTGTAGAGAAAAATATGAAGGACCTGATGAGCATGGTTCTGGAGAAGAAAGCAGATGTAGGTATCGGTCTCGATGGAGATGGAGATAGGATTGGTGTTATCGACGAAAAAGGTAAAATGCTCTACGGTGATGAGATATTGAATATCATCGTTCGAGATTATCTGAAGCATAACAAAGGTGAGAAGATCATCGCAGATGTAAAATGCTCCAAAAATCTTTTCGATGATATAGAAAACCAAGGTGGAATACCTATAATGTACAAAACCGGACATGCAAATATCAAGACTAAGATGCAGCAGGAGGGGATTAAAGTCGGGGGAGAGATGAGCGGACATATCTTTCTGAAAGACAGATATCTGGGGTTTGATGATGCTATCTATGCCGCTTGTCGTATTGTAGAGATCATCGCTACTTCAGATGTGCCGGTAAGTCAGCTTCTTGCTGATCAACCGGTAATGTATAATACTCCCGAACTGCATATTCAAAGTAATGAAGACGAAAAATTCGAGATCGTTCAGAAAGTACGCGATTCATTCATAAATGAAGGTTACAAAGTAAATGATATAGATGGTATGCGCCTTACATTCGAAGACGGATGGGCATTATGCCGCGTATCAAACACAACTCCCGTCATTGTGTTGCGATTCGAAGCCACCACTCCCGAAAGATTGGCAGAGATAAAGACCCTGGTGGAAAACAGAATAAAAGAATTTATGTAAAAGATTAAATCTGGGAGGTATGAACTTACCTCCCCTTTTTATTTTGAGATTATGATGACAAATTGTAACACTTTTGCCCATTATTATGATTGGGAATTATCTTTTATGTGTCCGGAACAAAATAAAGATATTGCATTTTGGAAAGAATGCGCAGCCAAATCGGATGGAAACATCCTCGAAATGGGAGCTGGAACGGGCAGATTGACTATCCCACTGGCAGAAGCGGGGTACAATGTAACGGCTTTGGACAATTCTCCCAATATGCTCAAAATTCTGAGAAATAAGACAGGTGATATTCCGATCTCCATCATCGAAAGCGATATGCAAAGCTTTAGTTCAAATCAAAAGTTTTCGCTCATAATATTCCCTTATTTTTCTTTTCAACATTTACTGACTTTGCAAGATCAAATTCAATGCTTGCAAAATGTAAAACGAGTGCTGCATCCTAGTGGTAGGATAGGCTTTGATATCTATCCTTGTGTTTGTGAAGGTTCAGATAGTGAAGAGGATAATTATCTGTATACGGCGGATTTTCCTGAAAAAGAAGAAATCATCTCACTTAAATCCTCTTATAATATCGACAGACTAAACTTGATAAAACACTGGCGAGATAAATATATAGTTTACGATAAAAATGGCAAACACCATAGTTTTACTCATAAGATATCTCTCAAAGAGTGTGAACCTGATTATTTCTGTCTACTTACCCAACAGCTCGATCTACAGATTGTAGAACAGTACGGAAGTTTCGATAAACAGCCGGTAAAGAACAATAGTGAACATATTATTTATATCTTAAAGATAAAATGAGTTTTTGGAAGGGGGAGTTAGTTATCTGTGTTTTATGCGTTTAACTCTTTTTACAAATTCATCTTTTCTAAAAATAGCACATTCAATAATAGCTTAAGGAAAAAAAAGTTTTGACAAAAATATAGCGTATTATAAAAAATTGCACATGAGATTAAAAATAATAAAAAAAATAGAGTGCGAGAAAGGAAGCGTATAAGAAAAATGAGAAAATCATGCAAGGAGGCAATGATGAAAAAAGTGTTCATTTTTATCCTGGTAGGCGTAGCGGTTGGATTGTTTGCGTTTGAAGCAACTGAGCTCAGACAGCCGACAAATCACACACCGTTAGAAGTAGAAGCACCTAGTAGTTATTCACTCAACAATGTATCTAGAACTAGGGATGATCTTATCGAGTATAGTTTCGCAATTGAACCAGTACCATTGGGAATCACTAATTTCTATGATTACGTGCCTGGTAGCTACAACAGTACACCGGTCAGATTGCAACTAGATGCTGGTGGTGGCATCTACATGGCATATACTGGAAGAGAGACTGCCGAAGCTACACGTAGAATTTGGTATGCTTATATTGATGACAATGGAGAAGTTTATATCAATGATAGAGTATCTACCATCGAAAGGCACGAAGGATTCCCAGGTATAGATGTTGATCCAATAAGTGGTAATCCTATAACCGCATGGCATAGGTTGATGGACAATAATATCGATTGGGCTATAGTCTATACTTATGATGTGTTCAGCATGATGAGTGAACCCGGCTTGTGGTTACAACCGATCGAGATTATGGATCCGATCACAGCTCAGCATCCGAATCCGGAATTCGCTGGCTGCGAATTTATCTGGCCTTATGTATTTATGGGACCTTCACCCGAACCGGACAAGCGAAGAGTATATGTGGTTGCAAACAACTCCACAGAAAATCCTGTTACAGACGGACCAGCAGAAAATCCGCTAATCGCTTACGCAGATTTCGATGAAAGCGATCTTCTGAGTCAAACCCAGCTTGATTGGACTTACACAAGCGTACCCGAGATAGACCAATGGCATCTCCAGGGACTGCGTCGTCCATTTATGTCTATGGCAGTATCTCCACATGATGGTAAAGTAGCATTTTTCGGGCAAAATATAGTCCTCGATGGCGATGCCAATGCTACAGGTTTGGATGAAGAACTGTTCGTTTTCGTTAATCATAACTATGGTGAAGGGGAATGGATCAAACATTCTCGAGAAGCTTATTATAGCATGGGTATGGAGATTCCCTATCATTTAAGTGGCGAAACACCTCTTGGCGGATTGGAACCGGGTGAAGAGATTTACTTCGGCTTTGTTCACAGTAATCATCAGAATACTCTCTTCTCCGATTATGGTAATAAACTGGTTACTATGAACAATCTGTTTGTTCAAAAAGTTGATGTTAATGGAATACCTACAGGAAATTATTGGCCTGCTTTCGGATATCCCAAAGTCAATATGTTTGACTTTACGACAGAAGAGTTTACTCTGCGGAATGTTGGTTTTATGGGAGATCCCACCGTATATCATGACGAACCTGTAATCCCATGGAATCCGGATGGAGAAGGACAACAGCATGATCCGGATGGTAATGTGATGCGCCAAGACGGTTGGCCAATCTACCATCAAGATACCGACGCTGCTTTTCATGAAAACAAGCATAAAATAGCAGTTAATGAAGACAAAGGCTGGTTGGCTGCTATTTGGCATGATGGTTTGATGAATAGTTATGCTTTCGAAGGCTATGCCGGTTATGAAGATTGGGCAGAAGTTCCCGAACTCGCTATCGCGATATCTAGAGATAATGGTGAAACTTGGTATGTTGACAATGGCGGAGATTGGGAAGATGAATGGTTCAATGCTCTTTATCTAAGCAGTCTGGAAACCCCCGAGTTTGATGGTATGATACCAGTTTATGCCTATCCGGCTGATCACATCGAAGATATCGGTTACGGCTGGGGACGTCTGCATATTATGTTTATGGACGATAACAGTTTCGGTTCATATATTCAAGGACACGGTTCACATCTCGGTGGAGAGATGATGTATATGGCTTTGGATATAAAATTCGATGATACATCTGCTGATGAAAATACCATCGTACCACAGGTGTTGACTGTTGATCAGAACTATCCCAATCCTTTCAATCCGGAGACAACTATTGCCTTCTCGTTACAAGAAGCATCCAATATGTCTGTAGAAGTTTATAACATTCGCGGACAAAAAGTAAAGACTCTTGTAAACAATGAGCAGACACAACCCGGAACCCACACAGTTACTTGGAATGGCACGGATAATTCGGGTAGACCTGTTGCAAGTGGCGTTTATCTCTACCGAGTAGATGCCGATGGTGGTAGATACACGAGTACACGCAAGATGATCTTACTGAAATAACAAAACTGAGATTGAAACTAAATCTCAACTATATTAAGCTCCCGATTCGTTCGGGAGCTTTTTTTATCTGGTGATCAATATCGAATCCTGTTTGCTTCTGATAACTACAGCGACTTTGTTTGGAGCACAAATGATCGGCAGATTCCTACTCCAACCTTGGTTAACACAAATCTGACGCTTACAATCAGATTCCTTTACTCTCACTTTGCCGTTCCTAATCTCAATAATCATATCTTCAATTTCTATTACTCTGTCATTATCCAAAGCGTAAGTATGGAGAAGCTTGTCTGCATAATATATCTCCACATGTTGGTTGCTGTTGCTCAAAAAGAAGTAGAAGAGCATTGTAAAAACAATTAAAATCAATATGATTATAAGAGCGATATCGCTTTTGGTTAGATTCTTTCTGATAAAATGCTTCATTCAAGCATAAACTCCGTAGATATAATGTCCGCAATTTGGACATTTATTCTCATGAATAGTAGTGGCTGCCCTGTAGTTTCTCTTTATGAGGAGTTTATCACAGTTTGGACAATGCGTATCATTGGTAGTAAGAATATTGCCGAGATAGATATAATCGATGTACTCTGAAGCGATCTCTTTGGCATGATACAATGTGGCATCCGGCGTTGGATTGGTAGTCATTTTATAATGCGGGAAATATTTGGAGAAATGAAGTGGAATATCCCGATTGATCGAAGCGATCATTTTGGCTAATTCTCTGATATGATGATCCGAGTCATTCTTGCCCGGAATCAATAGATTGGTGATCTCTACATGGCAGTGTTCACTGAAAGTCTGGATCGACTCCAAAACCGGATTTACATGACCTTTACATAATGACTGGTAAAAATTCTCATCAATAGATTTGAAATCGACATTTACGGCATCTATCACTTTGACGAGTTCTTTGAGAGGTTCTTGATTGATAAAGCCATTGCTAACCATGATCGTCTTGATAGTCTGAGATTTGAGCAGTCTGGAAGCTTCCAAGACAAATTCGTACCAGGTGATCGGCTCGGTGTAGGTGAAAGCGACCAACTCGACCGAATTATTTCGACAAAGCGATACAATATCCTGAGGGGTTATTTCATAAGTAGGAACATCGAATTGACTGATAGTATAATTCTGGCAAAAATCGCATGAAAAGTTGCAGGAATTTGGTCCCAAAGATATCACATTACTACCTGGCAGAAAATGATATAATGGCTTTTTCTCGACGGGATCGCTATTTAGCGAAACCGTTTTCCCATAATTGATAGCGTACAATTTGCCATCTATGTTTTTCCTGCCGCGACAGAGCCCACGATCATCAGGCAAGATAACACAATAATGAGGACATAATTCACACTGAACTTTTTGGTTTGGGAGTGTTTTGTAATACATAGCTTCTTTTTCCATTGTTCAACTCCTTATATAAGTCCTAATAATATCCATATTTACTTTTACACTTAAGGAATATTGGTCAAGAATATTTTTGGCATTGGACCCCATCGTTGATCTAATAGGTGAATTATCGGAAAGATAGGCAATTTTCTGCTTCAATTCATTTTTGTTCGCCACCAAAACAGCATCGGCAGCATTAAGTTTATTAACACTATCCAGACATGATTGATGATATGGTCCGATAATTATCGGTTTTCGATAATATGCCGCTTCCAGAGGATTATGCCCACCAAAATCGAAAAAACTGCCTCCTACAATAGCTAAATCGCAAGCAGCATACATAATCGTCAGCTTTCCCATGGTATCTACAATGAGTATATCGGCAGATTTATTTTTTTCAGAATATAATCTATGTGTTTTGAAGATAGCTCTGACCTCATCCAACCTTTTTAGATGTCTGGGTGCAACAATGAGCTTCAAATTGGGGATTTCAGAGCGCAAATCATTATATATGTTCCTGATAAGTTTCTCTTCTCCCGGACGGCTACTTCCCAAACAGAGAACAAAATCAGCATCTGTAAACCCCAATTCTCGTCGTATTTCATCTGAATCAAGCTCAGGAAGTTCGATGGCAAATTTAAGATTGCCTGCATCTACCACTTTTTCAAATCCTAACTCAACAAATCTCTGTTTATCCAACTCGGTTTGAGCATTTACTCTTTGGATTGCTTTCCATAGCGGAGCGAAGAAGAATGTGAGCTTTTTGTATTTGGGAAAAGAACGTTGGGATATCCTACCATTAACCAAAATAACGGGAACGGATCTTTTCTTAGCATGATAGAGCATATTAGGCCAAAACTCAGTTTCAGCTATTATGATCAAACTTGGATTTAATCGTACAAATACTCTTCTCATGAGGAAATAGCAATCGAACGGGAGATAATATACATCTATCTTTTTATCTATAGCTTGTGCTATCCGATTACCTGTTTTTGTCATGGTTGTGATGATGAACTGTTTGGTGGGATACTCTTTAAGAAGCTTGATAATCAAAGGTTTGATAGCATTGACTTCGCCGACCGAAGCAGCATGGATCCAGATACTATCATCATAACGTAAAGCATAGAAACCGAATCTCTCCAACCGTTCATTGCCACTAAAACGGAGGATAAAATAGGGGAGAAGTATAATCCAAAATGTGCAGATAAAAAGACTATACAAAAGAATCATAGTCATCTCAAATGCAGGTAAATATCATCATCCACTCGTGAAATGAGTACCTTTACCTTGTCAGCTAATCTAAACTTTTTCTTTCGTCTTTTACCTGTGAAACTCATAGTCTTCTCATTGAACACATAGTAATCGTCTTTGAGGGAAGCAATATCGATGATACCGACAACAGGATATTTATCCAATTCTACAAAGATAGCCGAAGAGCGGGCATTGACGATAATACCGGAATATTCATTCCCGATTCGTTTCTTCATAAATTTGATCTTGTTCTTTCTATCCACTTCCCATTCAGTTTCATCTGCCAATGATTCGCGTTCGGTTGCTTGTTCTGCATAAGAATCTAAGGTTTTATGATCGAAAGGTGAATCAGATTGGTGCTGCATCGCTTTTATCTGATGATGTATTATCAGATCGCACAGTCTTCTGATCGGAGAGGTGAAATGAGTGTACTTATTCATTGCCAAACCGAAATGTCCCTTATTCTCCGTATCATAACGCGCTCTTTTAAGATTGCGAAGGATCATTCTGTCGAATACACGATGGTACTCTTCCGGCATGGAATCGAGCAAAGTCTGCAGTGTGTAGTTAAATTTCTTGTTATATTCGAATTTCAAATCGAAATTATCAGCTAGGACTTGAATATTCTCTATCCCCATCTCGTCAGGTTTCTCATGTATCCTATACATTGTTTCACTCTTGCTGAGCCTATTTGCTACATATTCATTGGCAACCAGCATAGTGTTTTCTATGATCTCGTGTGATTCTGTCTCTCTGGTTCTCCTCAGATCAGTTACATGTCCATTCTCATCGAAAACATAATCGGTTTCCGGTAGATCAAAGCGAAGATAGCCATCTTTTATCCTTCTGGCGGTAAGTGCTCTGCTTAGTTTTCTCAGATCATAGAGCATAGCGGAAATATCGGAAGGTAGGGAAGAGTTGTCGGTTTCGAATAATTCATCTACCTCATCATAAGTTAGACGAGCATTAGAGCAGATTATGCTTTCGCAAACGGATTGCTCTCTGATTTTGAATGCTTCATCGTAGGTTGTAATAACTGTAAGAGTAAGTTTATCTTCGTAGGGGCGCAAGCTGCAGATCTTGTTTGAAAGCATCTGAGGCAGCATTGGTATTACTTGCCCGGGAAAGTAAAAACTATTACCCCGCTCGATAGCTTCTTGAAATATTAGTGTGTCGGTCTCTATATAATGAGCTACATCAGCTATATGAACATAAAGCTGCCATCCATTATCGATTTTTTCCAATGAAATGGCGTCATCATAATCTTTTGCGGAAGCAGGGTCGATCGTGATAGTAAGCAGCTCGCGTAGATCTTTCCGCTCAGAATACTCCGATATCTCTTCGGATATCAAAGCAGATTCCGCCAGCACATCGTCAGGGAATTCCAATGGAAGATCGTATTGCTTGATGACGCTGAGGATCTCGATCTCAGGCTCACCCGCTTTGCCCAATATCTCAGTGATCTTTCCACCGGGAAATTTATTGAGCGATGGAGAGCCCCAATTTGTGATCTTCAAAACAGCTTTATATCCAGATTTCAATTCGGTAGGCTCTGTGATAATAAAATTGGTATGGATCTTGGTATTATCAGGTATCAGATAGTATTTCCCACGATATTCCTCGATAGTACCCACAAAAGTATCAGTCGCTCTCTCTATTATTCTGATGACGGTTCCATATCGCTTACCACGCTGATTGTATTTGATCTCAACAAGAACCTTATCGTTATGAAAAGCATTCATTGTGTCTTCACTGGAGACGAAAACATCAAACTCTTTGCAATTGACAAAGGCAAAAGAACGATCCTTGGCAAGTGATCTGGCATCAAACACACCTTCGATAACCTTGCCTCTCTTGCTGGCTTTAGAAGTATATTTCCTATTCTGAAGCTTGATCTCTTCATCTTTTACCAAACCAAAAAGAGTGTCCACAAGATCACGATATTTGTGTTTACCTACTTTTAGAGACTTGCCTATATCCTTTATTTTATATCGTTTATGTCTATTATCTTCAAGTAGTTTCTTAACTCTATTTGCTAACTTTTTATCGTACATTACACTTTATTTCCAATCTTTTCATCTAAAATATCAAGCATTTTTTCTTTTTCTTCTTGGGTTTTGGAGAATCGTAGTGATAAACCTCGGAAAGGATCTAATCGGCTGGGACGTTTGAAGGTAGATAACATGACTCCTTTTTTATCTTCATAATAGCAACCGAAATCGCTATATGGACGGCTTACTCTAATAAACCAGTAATACACTTCGATATTATCCTCATGCAATATATAGGTGGTAGGAACAAAATATGTTATAAGACTCATGACTATTACCAACATGCCGATATAATAAAAAATCGGCATCTCCCATGATATGACAGTTATACGCCAAAGCAGTATGGCAAAGACAATTAGGAAAACCACTAAAAATATACTGTTTTTGGGATAATCTCCAAATGGGTGAGAAACCCATTTCAACAAAGGTTTATCTGACATTTTGTACCATCTCCCTACATTTTTCTATTTCTTCTTTTATTATAATTATATGTTCAAAAGCTTCGGAACTGCCGAATTTTGAGCCGATCGTATTGATCTCCCTATGCATCTCTTGTAAGATGAAATTCAAGCTTTTACCGCATTCTTCTTGCTCAGATTTGGATTTGAACATACCAATATGAGCATATAGCCTCTCTATTTCTTCGGTGATATTGGCTTTATCGATGTAAAGTGTAAGTTCGGATATAATCCCGTCTAATCTATCATCTGACATTTTATTTAAAGTAACTTCTTCAATAGATTGCTTTATTTTCTTTATTTGCTGCTCTTTATAGCTTGGATATAATGATTCTATCCTGGATAGGGAAGAGCTGATCTTTTCGATAGAACTCAAGAAGAACAGTTTCATTTTCTCACCTTCGGATGTGGATGCCTTATCTATATCCAAAAGGGCGTTATCAACAGTATCGAGTATAATTCTCTTAATCTGATCATTTCTCTCTTCATGCTTAATAATCTGAATCAAGTTATGATCCGTAACTATCTTATACAATGGTAATTCTGCCTCTGTTTTGACCCGTTTTTTGGCTTTTTCGTATATTGCCCAGTAAGATAATAGCCTTTGCTCATCGATCTCTATATGAGCAGTCTTGTTGTCGCTCACATTGATGCGACATTCTACAAAACCGCGCTTTATTGAGTCATTAAGTTTGCTGCGGATATCCTGCTCGAACTGCATATATTCCTTCGGGAGATATATCCTCGGTTCAAAAAAACGGTTGTTGCCGGACTTTATCTCTACTTCTATATGGATATCATTCTTAGATATCTCATGTTTTCCATATCCTGTCATACTTTTCATATTAAAACCTCGAGAATGAGAATATTTTGTCGTTCATTATCATGTAAAGGAAAAATTTAAGGAGAAGAATAATTAGCGTGAAACATTTTAGCCATAATAATATAACTCTATACATATCAACATACAACCACTTCTTACCAAAGTTTACATAATATATCTTATCAGAGGTTGTAGATGTGGCAAAATAATAGGGGTGGTTACGATACTTTTTTTTATTCAACTAACTTTCCCCTTAGTGTCCAGCCTACTGCATCGGTGATTTTTACTTTTACGAATTTTCCAATCAGATCAGGATTGCCTTCAAATACGGTTATCTTGAAATCTTCTGACTTACCCGAGAGTTCTGTCTCAGATTTTTTGCTAATGCTTTCTACATAAACTTCTACAAGCGAACCGATTTTCTCCCGGTACTTATCCAAAGTTATTTGCTCTTGCACCTTGATGATCTCTTGCAAGCGTGCCAGGCGAACAGATTCGGGGATTTGTCCCTCGAAATGAGCTGCCTTGGTACCTTCACGGGGTGAAAACTTGAAAGTAAAAGCATAATCGAACCTGATAGTCTGCAATGCTTCCACTGTCTTTTGAAACTGAGCTTCTGTCTCTGTAGGAAAACCAACTATGATATCTGTCGTTAACGCTATATCCGGCATATTATTACGTAATTTATTGATTATGTTAAGATAGTGTTCAAAAGTGTAGCCACGATTCATTTTTTTTAGGATATCGTTATCTGCCGATTGTAGTGGTAAATGTAAATGCGGGCATATCTTGTCAGACTCTGTCATTGTTTCTATCACGCTATCAGATAGATCTTTGGGATGCGAAGTAATGAACCTGATCCGTCTGATACTATCGATGCTGTTTGCTTTTTTTAACAAATCAGCAAAAGTAACATTATTGTAATGATATGAGTTCACATTCTGTCCCAAAAGTGTGATATCTTTGAATCCTTTCTGACCGGCGATATCGATATCTTTGAGAATCTCATCAACCGGACGACTCCGCTCTCTACCGCGTGTGTAGGGAACTATACAATAGGAGCAAAAGTTGTTGCAACCCCTCATTATGGTGATAAAAGCGTTGAACTTGCCCTGATGAGCAGGTACAATACCCTCATATACTTCCTCTTTATCCAGATCAAGAGCTGTAATAGGATTAGAATCCGAAAAACATTTTTCTATGATAGGCGCTATGTTTCTATATTGATCCACTCCGATATAAAAATCCACACCTTTGTTCTCTTTTACCAATCTCTCCCCTATTCTCTGCGCCATACAACCGATGACACCCACTTTCAAATCGGGGTTATCGTGTTTACGGGAGAGTTCGTTGGCTATCCTACCGAGTGCTCGCTCTTCCGCATGTTGGCGCACCGAACAGGTGTTGAAGATGATCACATCGGCTCTATCTATATCTTCGCACAATGCAAATCCGGCATCCTGCAGTACGGAGCTAACCAGCTCACTATCCGCCACATTCATCTGGCAGCCGTAAGTTTTGATATATACTTTTTTGTTCATAATGGTGTTTCTATCATTTTGATAATACCGCAGGCACAGGTTTGCGCGCAAATACCGCAACCATTGCATTTTTCTTCATCTATGCTTATGATACCTTTCTCGGAGCTATTAGCGACAGATGACCAAACAAAGGCTCCGGTCGGGCACTTCCCCAGTGGTGTGCAGTAGCTTTTCATCCCACAGCATTGGGTTTGGTCTATGGAGGCAACCAACCGAGACTTTATTTTGTTATGGTTTTCAAAATCCATCATAAAAGCCCCTTTTCATGAAAACTATAGTAATTATTCCCGCCGATTATTACATGATCCAAAAGCGCTATTTCTACTGTTTGTAGAGCTTCTTTTATCATTTTGGTAATTGCTCCGTCGTTTTTTGATGGTTGCAATTTACCAGATGGATGATTATGAGCTACGATTATACCATTTGCATGGTGATGCAATGCTCGCTCCACAAGTTTACGAGGATATATTGCAGATTTATTAACTGTGCCGGTGTGAAGCGTTTCTATTGCCAATAATTGATTTGCATTGTCCAAAAATAATACTTTAAATTCCTCATCTTTTGACCCTTTCAGAGATGCTTTTAAGTATTGAAATACAGCTTGAGGAGAAGATAATAGATCTTTTTGGTAAAGACCCCTCTCCAGATAAAAAATAGCAATATCTTTATACAGCTTGATCATAAGAGCAGTATGCTCGGAAATACCATTTACAGTCATCAATTCATCAAGATCAGCATCCAGAACACTGTTGATAGTTTTAAAACGATTCAATAAATCCCTTGCGATCGGTTTGGTATCTTTGCGAGGCTGGGAAAATATCAATAATAATTCCAAAATCTCATAATCCAGCATTCCATCCAAACCGGAATTTTTATATTTCGCTTTTACTCGTTTACGATGACCGAGATAACTCGGCTTGTTATCATTTTTTTCTACCATATTACGATTTTTGCTCCCCTACTCCCCCCAAACCTCAGCAATCTTATCTTTAATCTTATTCTCAAAAATTTCTATTAATTGCTTATTAGAATCAACAAGTTTTTGTTCTTCTTCTATTTTAGCAACTATTTCTTTTTGAGTTTCAATAGGTGGAAGAGGTGTCTTAAAAGTCCTGATATTTTTCAAAGAAATGAATTTTTGAGTTCCCCCTCTGCTTACTTTTTCAATATAAGTTTCAAAAAGTTCGCTAGATAAAACATAATTAATGAAATAATTATTAGCTCTATTATTATCTTTGAATTTGATTAAAGCAACATTTTTTATTGCAAATTCTCTTTCTTTTTTTACTACAATTGGAGAACCAATAGTGCCAATCATAGGCATGATAATATCCCCATCTTCTACTAAAGACCTTTTATTTATATTATCAAAATCTTCCTTTGAAACATAGCTTACATTAGTAAAATCAATTGTTCCGTCTTTTACATTCTTAGAAGTAACAAGAGGATATCCTTCATGAACATATTGAGGACTATCATGAGTTCCATCTCTTACATCACATGCTTCTCCCAACTCAACAACATCCCAATCGCTCTCAATCTTAAAGCTTGGCTTGTAACTCTCAACAACTTTCTTTGCTCCATCAATAATATTCTGATAGCTTTCAATCTCTTCAACAATTCTCTCCTGAACTTCAAGAGGTGGAAGGGGGATTTTTAGTAATCTCAATAGTTTAGAAGGTCTTACTTCCTTAATCGAAGCTCCTGTTGCTAATGATTGTATATACTCTTTTTTTGCTATAAGAATTGAATATAAAAATTTAGAAAGAATTTTTGATTTATCTACAACAATCCCTGAAAGACCTTGTTTTGTTGCAGTGGGAACTTTAGCAATTCCAACATTCCCTATGGTCGCACCTAAAGAGATAATTACAGAATCAATAGGCCAAACTTGAGCAGAACTATTTTTAAGCCCTTTTTCACTTAAACATTCTTTTGTATTCCAAATTTCTGATTTAATATCTTTAACAACACACCAATTAATATTACCTCCGAAATTATCAGAGTCTTTTCTTGGAGGGGTTCCCCCATCTTTCATTTCAAGAACAACTTCCCCCAACTCAACCAAATCCCAATTACCATCATAAACAACTTCTTCTTTATATCTATCTCCACTCAAATTATAATCTTGCTCTGCAATTTTATCTTTTGAAACGATATGAGCAATCACTCTCTCAAAATTCTCAAGTTTAGGTTCAACTCCTTCTAAAGCAGATGTTTGAAATTCTTTTAAAACTTCTAAAGCTAAAGGTAAATCATTTTCTTTAATCTCTCTTCTTTGTGCTCCTAAATTATATCCGTCAGCTGAAACTTTCACAAATAATACATCGTTACACTTCTTAGCAATTTTTTTATCCATTAACAATATTGAAGTCTTAACTCCTGAATATGGATTAAACACTCCTGCCGGCAGTGAAACAACTGCATAGAGAGAATTATCCAAAAGCATCTTACGAAGCTGTTTATATGCTTTTCCTGCTTGAAAAATAACTCCCTCAGGAACGATAATGCCAGCACGCCCATTGGAATTTAGGTGTTCGGCAATATAATCGACAAAAAGCACTTCAGACCGGTTGGACTGCACACTAAATCTTCTATGTGGTCTAATACCCCCTTTGGGAGACATAAACGGTGGGTTAGCCATAATTACATCAAATTTATCGTTCCACTTCTCTTCAGAAGTTAGGGTATCATACTCATAAATCTTTGGATTGTTGAAATTATGCAAATACATATTAACCAAAGATAGTCTGACCATATCAGGAGAAATATCGTATCCTTCGATATTTTCTAAAAGTCTTTTCCGTTGGTTTGGTTGTAGGTTCAGCCTTCCTTCTTTATGATGCTTTTCCAATATATGTTTGTATGAAGAGATCAAAAAACCAGCTGTACCACAAGCAGGATCCAGTATGGTTTCATTTATTTTTGGATCGATCACCTTCACGATAAAATCTATTATATGCCGGGGCGTTCGAAACTGTCCTGCATCGCCTTGCGATCCCATCACCGACAATAGATATTCATAAGCAACGCCTAGATTTTCGCTATGGTCGTATTTAAACTCTCCTATCGTTTTCAGAAAGCTTTTCAGAGTTTCAGGATCACGGTAAGGTAGATAAGCATTTTTGAACATATCTCTGAATAGAGGTGGGATATTGGGATTCTGATTCATTTTTTGAATTCCCTCACCGTATAATCCTACCAATTCGTGTCCGCCAACGCGTGGATTCATAATACTGTTCCAAGAATATTTGGCATATTCGCCTGTGAAAAATTTGGCTTTGCCGCCCAACTCTTCCGATTGTTTGTCGATATCGTCCATAAACTTATAAATTAGGGCTATGGTAATCTGTTCTACCTGAGACTTTGGATCCGGCAATTTACCTACCAGTATATCTCTTGCTGTATCTATCAATCTTTTTGTACCGTTTGTTAGCATGATTACCTCATCTTGTATTATTTTAACTAAAGATACTCAATGGAACATAATCCTTTATATACTCCACTATATCTTCCTGCCAACCGTTTAGCTCTTTTAGATCTTCCATAGTGAAAGAGGGATTGGTCTCGAGTCTGCCATATTCTCTAGAGTCCAGAATCTCTCTTAATTTATCATCTAAGATATATGCTTTCATAAAATGCCGAATGATATGGATAAATCTTGTTTCGGGGTGGTAGAGAGAAATAAATTTATCGACTTCTTCTTCCAAAAGCTCATCAGAAGACTTGAATTTCTTGATCCTTCCAAAAATTTTATCCAAAATTTCACGCAAGGTTAACCTTCTATCTATTTCAACCGACTTTCTCAATTTGTCCAGATTGAAAAAGTCTTCCGGCTTATTAAAAATCTCTCTTTTAATGTATTCTTCTGCTTCTTCGTATTTACGATCATAAATTTTATCTATGATGTAATCATCATTTTTAACCACATCTTCAAATTTTTCAAAAAACTTCCTATCGATTTTCATACCTTCGATTCCGATAGGAGATTCAGCTATTTCTTTTAGTGGGTCAGTTTGAAAACTTTCATATTCCGCTGTAGTAGCCGGAGGAGTCGGTGGTCCTTTAATAATACCGGTTTCGGGTGGAAGTTCGATAACTTGATCATAATCGTATTTTTCTTCAAAATATTCGCAATTTGCAAAGAAATCAAAAAGCTTGAACCTTTCTTTTTCTTTATGGAGTTTTTCAGTAATCCCAATTTCGTTTTTATGCGAATATTCAAAAGTGTATTTTCTAGTTCCTCTGCCTTTCATTTGAATAAAATTTTGGGGAGAAAACACAGGTCTCATCAAGCAAAGATTCAAAATATCTTCACAATCATATCCGGTTGTCATCATCCCAACTGTTACACATACTCTGGTCTTACTGGTAAGATAGTCTGGCATAAATGCAGAATGACCATTAAGATTGTTGTTTGCAAAATTAATCGTCATCTGTTGCGCTCCTTCTATAGAAGATGTGACCTGTACAGCGAAATCAGAATTATATTTGCCCGGATAAGTTTTATGCGCGATTTTATTTAATATTTGCGTTATTTTGGAAGCGTGCTTTTGGCTAACACAGAAAATGATGCTTTTCCCTATTTCATTTGTTAATGGATCTTTCAAAGCATTTTTCAAAAAAGTTTCGCAAAATGTGATATTGGTTTTTTCAGAAAAGAATTTCCTCTCAAAATCACTTTGGTAATAAGTTTTTTCCTCTTCTTCACCTTCTTCGTTTTCCACAAGCACACAATAGCCTAGTTCAGATAATAATTCTGTTGTTATCTCAGTCCTGGCATCTACTACAATTGGATTTATCAGGTAACCATCACAAACTCCATTTAATAATGTATATCTGAAAGTTGGATTACTTGTTCCACATCCGAAAGTCTTGTAAGTATCGAGCAGTTGTCTTTTTTCCCATTTACGAGGATCTTTTTCTGCGAGTTTTTTTTCATTAATATTTTTCAGGTAGTCTTTGGGAGTAGCAGTTAAACCCAGTTTATAACCGGTAAAGTATTCAAATACGGCACGACTATTACCATTTATAGATCTATGCGCCTCATCAGATATAACCAGGTCGAAATCAGTGGGCGAAAAAATGTCTTTGTATTTATTGTTAAAGAGAAATGATTGCACCGTAGAAACCACAATTTCAGCTTTTTTCCAGTCATCGCGATTCTCTTTGTAAATTACAGATTGGTAATCATTTTTGAGATAATGCTCAAAGTTCTTTTGAGCTTGGTCTTCCAACTCTAATCTATCTACCAAAAACAATACTCTTTTAGCATTACCCGATCTTAGGAAAAGTTTGATTACGCCAGCAGCTACAAGAGTTTTCCCTGTACCGGTAGCCATTTCAAATAGGAAACGGTTTTTGTTTTCTTTTACTGCTGTTTGAATATACTTTATAGCATTGAGTTGATAATCACGTAAGAATTTGAGTTTGTATTTGTTGATAAAGTCTTCTTTGGTATCTTCATTTAACCAATCAGGATCTGAATCGTAATCGTATTTTTGGGTTATAGCAATATAATCATGTCCTACATATTCTTTTATCAAACTATCCGGATTTGGCATGAAGGATTGTCTATGTTGCAAGGATTCGTAAGTTGGGAAAGAGGTAATAATTTCTGGATTCCCAATTTCAATGTCCCAAAAATAATGCAGATTGCCATTAGACAATATCACAAATCTTACATTTAGATTTTTTGCATAAAGGCGTGCTTGTTCTTTACCATCCAAAGGATTCTTTTCTTCTCTTTTTGCTTCTAAGACAACAAAAGGGAATCTATCTTCATCCAATAGCACATAATCCACATAACCATTTTTAGTTTTTTGAAAATTTTCTCCCAGATCATCAAGTACTTTTTCGGTTATTTTTACATTATTTTCAAGGGCGATATTTGCACGACCGGCTTCAGAATCAAAAAATCTCCATCCGGCATCTTCTAAATATTTATTAATGCGGATGCGAGCTTTTGCTTCTTTCTGCATCAAGACACCTCACTACCGTTTGGCACTTCTTTATCACAGGTTAGAAGCCACGGTTTACCCTCTGCTTCTGCTGCCAAGATCATCCCTTCCGATTTGATGCCCATCACTTTTTTGGGCTCCAAGTTAAACAGCAAGACCACCTGCTTATTTATCAAATCTTCCGGTTTGTAAGCCTCTGCTATCCCCGCCACTACCGTGCGGGTACGTTTCTCATCCAATTTAACTGTCACACGGATCAGTTTATTGGATTTCTTGATTTTTTCGGCAGAGATAATGGTAACAACTCGCAGATCGAGTTTCTTGAAATCTTCAAATGATATATTCGGTTTGATATCATCAGAGAGCGGAGCTTTTTCGGATGCCTTGTTTTGCGCATCGATCTCTTTATCTTCGATCTTTTTGAACAAAATGCTCAAGTCTCCAATATTGTAAGCCGGCTCAATATCTTTGATATTTTGCCAGATTGTTTTTTCTTTCAGATTGAGTATCTTTCTGAGTTCCATCATCTTAACCGGTAAAATCGGTGAAAAAGTGATCGATATTATCCGCAGAATTTCCAGACAAACAAAGAGCGTCTCTTCGGCTTTAGTTTTATCATTTTTTACTTCTGCCCAAGGTTTGGTTTCGTCGAAGTATCTATTTCCCAGTCTGGCTAGATCGATATTGAGTTGTGCCGCTCTTCGCACGCGGTATTCAGTATAACTTTGGCCAATTTGTTCGGCAATTTCTTCTGCTTGTGCCAATATTTCTTTCGCTTTGGCAGAGAGTGTAGCCGGTTTATTGATCTTCCCGGAAAAATATTTGTTGGAGAATGTACACACTCTATTGGTAAGGTTACCCAAGATATTAGCAAGGTCTATGTTGACTTTATTTTGGAAATCTTCCCAGCTGAAATCACTATCTTTGGTTTCGGGCGCATTTGCAGCGAGCGCATAGCGCAGATATTCGCCGTCAAAACTTTTCAGGTATTCTTCTACCCATACGGCATGATCTCTGCTTGTCGAGGTCTTTTGACCCTTTATATTCAAATATTCATTGGCAGGCACATCATAAGGTAGCACATAGTTATCTTTTTGTCCCATTAGGACTGCGGGCCAGATGATAGTATGGAATGGGATATTATCTTTGCCAATGAAATGGATGAGTTTGGTATTCTGGTCAAACCAGTAATCTTTCCATTTCTCCGGATCACCTATCTTTTCTGCCCATTCCACCGTAGATGAGATATAGCCGATCGGGGCATCGAACCAGACATAAAGCACTTTTCCATCGGCATTTTCCAAAGGAACCGGCACACCCCAATCTATATCACGACTGATCGCCCTTTCCATCAAACCTTCTCTCAGCCAGGACATAATGAAATTGAGCACATTATCTTTCCAGTATTTTTTGGTCTCCAGCCATTTCTCCAATTTATGTTTGAATTTTGGTAAGTTCAGATACCAATGTGTAGTCTCTTTGATTATCGGTGATTCGCCGGATATCTTACTTTTGGGCTCTAAAAGCTCCAACACGTCTATCAATTTGCCACAAGCATCGCATTGATCCCCTCTGGCGCCGGTTGATTTACAAAACGGACAGATACCTTCGACGTATCGGTCTGCCAAGAAACGGTTATGTTTTCTGTCGTAAAATTGTTTTGTCTTTTTCTGATTGATATAACCACCTTCTAATAGGTCTAAGAAGAATCTCTGCGATAATTTGTGGTGATTTTCACGCGCTGTACCCGAAAAGTTATCGAAGTCTATATTCAATCCGGCGAAGCTTTTTTTGATGCTATCGTGGTAGTAGGTTACCAATTCACGCGGAGATATCCCCTCAGCTTCAGCTTTTATAGAGATCGGAGCACCATGCTCGTCTGTTCCGCAAATAAAGATCACATCATTTTGCAGTAATTTCTGATATCTAACATAAATATCGGCAGGTAGATAGGCACCGGCTACATGTCCGATATGCAATCTACCATTGGCGTACGGTAATGCACTGGTTACTAATATCTTCTCCAAAACTACTCCTGTTCTTTGGTTTTGTTTATCAATTCGAGATTCTGCTTCGCCATCTCAAATGAATCATCAATTTCCAGACAGCGTTTCAAAAGCTCCGCTGCTTCATCGAACTTACCCTCTTCCATGTAGATAGCGCTTAAGTTGTTCAGCGTCTTAGGTTCGTTTGGAGCTGTTTTCAGAATCTCTGTGTAAATCTCTTTCGCTTTGTCCAGATCTCCCTCACCATGAAAAAGATAGCCATAATTATATCTGGCTTCTACAAAACCGGGATCTATCTCAAAAGCATTGAGCATAAATCTCTTGGCTGTCTTAATATCATTGTTGAATACATAATATAGCCCCCAGTAGTAATTTAGATCAGCCGAATCAAAATAGGTTTTGTCATATTTTTCCATAAGCATGCGGGCATTTTCCAGTTCATTTTTGGACAATAAAACGGCAACCTGCTTCATAGCGTTCACTTCTTCGTTAAATAATTCCGGTCTGCCGGCTAACTTACCGATGACAAACCAGCCGGTATCGGTGCGCTTGAGTGCTATGGTAAAATCATGTTTAGAATTTATCTCGAAAAAAACCAAAGCCAAGCTCTTATCTTCGGACAATGCTGAAGCAATAAGCTCATGGCTCTTGATCTTGTTTATGAATTTGTTCTTTTTTAACCTGCTCAGATAATTAGCTCGCAACTCTTCAGATTCATAACGCTCCGCTCTATACATAAGCGGTATGGTATCCTCCCAGTCGTAAGCTATGATATGATCGAGATAATCTATAGCCACTTTTTCAAATGAATCTACATGAGATTCTACTTTAAGTCTGGGCAGCGAAAGCCTTGATTTCAAATATGATAACATAGGTGGATAAGATACTTTGAAAGAGTTAAAGAAATCGGTTAGTTCTTCCTTACCTGCGCTTGTTTCGATCATTTTAGCCGGAATTTGGTCGTCAAAGATCTTTTGCGGTCTATTTATCCAATCATCAATTTGGCGTTTGAGCAGATCTTCGTATTCAGCTTGAGAGTCAGCTTTTGCTTTTTTTAGAAACTGGTCGCTCTCCACAATAGCATATTGGCATGATTGGGGACATTTCTGATCTACCCTGAGTATATTGCAATCGTGCCAACAGATATTTTTGGCTAATCTAATGCAAAATCTGGTAGCACGGTAATTCTTACATTTCTGACAGCGCATTTTCTTTAGAATAGGCATTTATTACTCCTTGTTGTCATTAATTGGTAATATAGGCGGTAAATTTCTCTTGAAAAAAGATCCCTCGTATAGATCGAGTGCCCGTTTTATCTTTTCCTCAGAGACTCCCTCGATTTGAGAGTTCTGTTTACCAAGCTCAAAATATTGGTAATAGATATTATCTAACTCTTCATAAGATAAGCCCAGCTCTCCCTCATCGGTTTGATCTATCCACAAGTCGGCACTCGGCACTTTATGTATAATATGTTCAGGTAGGTCTATATACTTGGCAAGTTCTTTGATTTCGGTTTTGTACAAATGACCGATCGGCTCAAACGCACATGCGCTATCACCGTATTGGGTACAATAACCAGCCAGTAGCTCAGAACGATTGCCGGTTCCGATAACCAGAGCTTTGTATTTCGCCGAATGATCGTACAATATACACATACGCTCACGTGCCATTCTATTACCTCGGCGCAGTATATCTGCTTCCGGCTCGTAATTATCGAAATATGCATCTACCATAGGTGATATGTCGATCGTTCGCTTGTTAATCTTCAGTTCATCTGCCAATTGTTCGGCATCTGCTACATTCTGAGGTGCACTGGTTTTATAAGGTAGAATGAGAGCATAGACATGTTCAGCATCCAAGGCGCGTACTGCCAAAGCTGCTGTGACAGACGAATCTAACCCGCCGGATAGTCCGACTACCACATTGGAAAATCCTGCCTGGCTTACCTGCCGGCGGATGAAATCGGTTATCCGCTTTATCTCCTTCTGCCAATCTCTGTTTTTCATTAGCTCACCTCATTTATATGCAAACAATAAAGAAAACTACCTTTATGAGGTCAAGCATAATTTGTGTGTAGAACCTCACTCTCCCCTATTTTCCGATCTAACTAAAACTCTTTTTAACAAAGAGACGAATACACACGTTCATAATGAACAATATGAATGGCATATTCGAAATGAATTGTTCATTATAGATAAACTGTCCGGACTGAAATAATGGTCCTAATGATTTCGAATAAACTCTAATTCTTTATCAACTTTAGAGATATAATAATTCAAATCAAAACATTTTTTTATGGAATAAAAAATGCTTTATATTATGAATAAGAATAATTGTTTAGAGGAGGAAAAGATGAGACAGGTTACTTTGATTGTTTTGGTAATTATCATGTTACCATTGATGCTACAAGCACAGATGCGTGAACCAGGTTGGATAACCCAAAATACAGGACTTGGGCAAGATTATATGGGAGTTTATTCAGCCAGCGATTCAGTTAGTTGGATGGTAGGTACAAACGGATACGTAGTTTATACGGAAGATGCCGGAGAAACTTGGGTAAGTCAAAATTCCGGAGTAAATGCTCAGTTATGGTCAGTATCGTTTGCCGACGAAAACAACGGTACAGCTACCGGTTATAGTGGAGCTATCGTTCATACCACAGATGGTGGCGAAAACTGGGATGTTATCCAGGATGGTTGGATGCTGGATTTTTTTGCCACCAAAATGGTAGATGAAAACATCGCCTTCGTAGCTGGAAAGAATACCATTATGGCACCATTGATAACATATACGACTGATGGTTGGGATACAATGAATAGTATAACTTTTTATTTGGAGCAAACTCCCGGAAACTTCCACGAAGGTACACTTTATGGTATCGAATATATCGATGCTGACAATTGGATTACAGCTGCCGGAGTTTGGCAAGGAGACGGTGCTATAGCTCGTACAACTGATGGCGGCAGCAATTGGGATACGATTTATTGGACATCTAATTCTCTCTATGCTATCCATTTCCCTTCAGAAACTTACGGTTATGCAGCCGGACAAAATGGAGCTTTTGTACGTTCCAATGACGGTGGAGACACTTGGACTCAGGTAGTAGTTCCCGGAGCACCGGATTTATTTGATGTTTACTTTATCTCAGATATGCACGGTTGGGTCAGTGGTGATGGTGGATTTATTTCGATGACTACTGACGGTGGGCTTACCTGGTCTACTCAAAATACGGATGTGTACTCCCCTATTTACTCTATCCATTTTGTCGATGAAATGGTTGGAAGAGCTGCTGCCGAAAACGATCTCTCTCTATACACTACCAGTGGTGGTATGGAAGCGGGCACTTTGAATGGAACCGTAACTCTGGACGCCGGAGATGGCAATGTGGAAGATGTTACAATCAGCGTGGGAGATATGGTAACCAATCCGAACGAAAACGGATTCTACGAACTGGAGCTGATGCCGGGTATCTATGAACTCACAGCAGAGCTCGAACCTTATGATAGTGTGACAATCTCTGATATAGAAATCTTATCCGGAGCAGCTACTACAGTTGATATTACCTTACTATACAACATTTGTGCTCCACCACAGAATCTCGAAGTCGATGATGAAGACTGGCTTCTCTATTGGGAAGATCCCGATTCTTCTTTAGAAATCGTACATTTCAATATCTACTTTGAAGGTGAATTTCTAGTCTCTACAGAAGAAATGTATACCCAGCTTCCTGTCGAAGAGATGATCAACGGTGAAGAATATACGGCCGGAGTTTCTACGGAATACGATGAATGTGAGTCTGAGATTGTAACCATTACCTTTGTCTATACCGGCACTGATGCAGATGATGATCTATTAGTAGGTAAAACTGCAATTTTGGGTAACTATCCCAACCCGTTCAATCCCGACACTACGATAAAATTCAGCCTTGCAGAGGCAGATCATGTAAAAATCGATATCTTCAATATGCGGGGACAAGTGGTTCGTAACCTCGTCTATGAACACAAAACAGCCGGTACTCATCATGTGACTTGGAACGGTAGAGATAATCATGGCGAAGAAGTGACATCAGGAATCTATTTCTATCGCCTCACTACAACCGGCACTTCTGAAACCCGCAAGATGATGCTTTTGAAATAGTGACATTTGGCACTATGGTAAATAAGCAAAATTGATACGTAGATATCAAAAGGGCTGCAAGATCGCAGCCCTTTTTTATTACTCAACTTTATTCCTGTCTTTCGATAAAAAACTGCCAACGCAAAATAGGGTAATATGAAATTTCTAAATTGCTCCTACAAGGGGAAAAAGTATTTGACAAAGAAAAGTGCAATAATAATATTTACATTGCTGTTGGACCGGTGATCGGTCGAACGATGAATGAAGAACTTATGAGAGCAATTGCTTCACCGGCTCCGGTTTGACCGGGAGGGAATATGAAGAAATTTGCAGAAAAAGTTTTTATTTACCTGAACAGGATAGGCAAAATACGTCTTGATACACTACCCCCCCCCCCAGTTATATTGTTATTTATCAATAGATTATATAGATTTATGTTATGCTCCGGAGACCAATCGTCATTTCAATCGGGAGCAAATAATGATCTGTTGCAAGAACAAGTTTATTATACAATTCACCTCATGTATGAATTACATGGGGAATTGGCATCAAAATTATGGCAAAGTTAATATGGAAATATAAATAGAAAAATATAATCGATCTTTATATAGCCGGCAAAATAAGTGAGTTAATATATAAATAAATTAATATAGAGGAGATAATTAAAAGGAACAGTTATTTTTTTTACTTATGCTAAATTGGAGGAAACATGAAGTCATTTATTATAATAATGATGATAATATCATTTATTTTCCCGTTAGCCCGTCTATCAGTAGCATCAGAGGTACAAAGAGGAGAAAGACCGGATATTGATTTAACTCAAGTACCAGATGATGCTATTATACCCGGAAGGATACAAAATGACTCCGTTATTATCGGAACATATCATAGTATATGGAAAGAGTGAAAATGCAAAGAAGAAATAAACAGGGAGGAAATTCTATGAAAATAATAATGATACTAACAACTTCTTTATTGATGTTTGTCATCTTATCATCAACAGCCATTGATATTAACCCTAAAGATATGAAAGTCGACATTGCGCTCCAGCATTTACAAGATTGTCATAAAGATTTGAATTCCTCATTTGAGGTATTAGATTTTCAAAGCGATGAACATGATAGATTTTATGAGTGGTTGTGTTGGCCGCCTTATGTTTCTGGGTGGTTGTGTTGGCCGCCTTATAATCAGCAAGGTGAATACTCCGTTGGAACGGATGGTAATTATGTCTACACCGCACGATGGAATTCTGTTGAATTTTATCGCTATGATTTCGATGGAAATTATATTGGTGAATTTACCATAACTGGAGTCAGCCATTTGCGTGATATGATTTATGATGGAGAATACTTTTATGGTTCGGATAATAGTTCTACTATATTCGAGATGGATTTGGCAAATGAGACATTGATAAGTTCTATTACAACTACGGTATCCAATATCCGCTCCATAGCTCATGATAGAGAAAATGATGGATTTTGGGTCGGTGACGGTTGGAGTCCCGACACTCTTGTAATGGTCGATAGGAGCGGTAATACTATAGAAACATTACCAATTACGGTAAACAGTATCTCCGGTCTGTGTTGGGAAAACATATCTGATGGTGAACCATATCTCTGGGCTTATACAGCAGACGCTGAAAATATGAATGATCTCGTCCAGATCGATATGACAACTGGTGAGGAGTTGAATAGATTTGATATTATTTCTTCTTGGCCGTTTCATCCTCCTCCTCCCCCTGTTGGAGTAGCAGGAGGGCTGGATATTACAAATCTTTATGTTTCAGGCTGGTGGGGATTTTTGGGAATGATACAAAATGAAAGTGTCTGGTATATTCCTATTGTCGCGTATGGTTTTATAGAAGGTAATGTAACTCTCGATGGAGGAGGCGGTGATATTATTGCTGTGGAAATAACAGCAGGTGGTGCAACTGTTAATCCAAATACCTCAGGGGATTATAATATCGAGATTGTAACGGGTACCTATGATGTCACAGCTTCACTGGATAACTACATATCTGAAACCATCGAAAATGTAGAAGTGCTACAAAGTCAAACTACTACCGATGTAGATTTCATACTTTCTTATCTCCCACCTTATATTCCACCACCGGTCAATCTGAATGTAGAATCTTTCGATGATTTTGCTTTCTTTAGTTGGGACGAACCGAATTATGAACCCCCTTCTGAATTGATAGAACACGATGTCTATCTGGATAGTATCTTCCTCGGCACAACCGAAGAGACGGGATACCTATTAACTGATTTGATCGATGGTGAAACTTACGAAGCCGGAGTGGTGGCAGTTTACAATTTGGGTAGCTCGGTTATGGCCACAATCGAATTTGAATACACAGTAGTAGAAGCTGATGAAACTGAGGTGTCTGTCTCAAATTACTCCATCTCGAACTATCCCAATCCGTTCAATCCCGACACTACCATCTATTTCGAGCTGCCAAATGAATTCACAAACCCGAGAGTAGAAATCTTCAATCTCAAAGGTAGAAAAGTTAGAGAACTACAACCTTATATTACTACGGGTGAACAAGTAGGTTCTGTCGTTTGGGATGGTAAAGATAATAATGATAAGTCTGTATCATCGGGTGTCTATCTCTTCCGTTTAAAAACTGATGAATATGTCAGTGAAGCGGACAAAATGATGTTAGTGAAATAATCCTTGAAAAAAAAGTAACCAAAAAAACTCTGGTCGTATGGGGAGCTTAGCTTCTCATACGACTTTATTATGAAAGGAGAGAAAAGATGAAACTAAAAACCAATGCGGATTATCTGGTAATGCAGTCTGTTATGGGACAAGTACACAGCCCTATAGTTAGATCGCCGTTTAGAGTAGATCAACAAGGACAAGCTCAAGTTTTGCCGGCTACCGGCGGGATATCTTACAATGTAAAAGTAGGCGATCAATGTATGAGATGGGTAGGAGATCATATCGAGCCGGGAGTTAGCATCAAAAATCCAGACAAAGAAGAAAACAATGCACTTAATTTGTTCGCCTGTATCGGTAACGAAGCCATCGTAAAAAGCGGTGACGCAAAAGGTGATAAAGGTTATGTAACCGGCAAACATGGCGGAATAGACCATGTATTGATAGATTTCCCCAAAAAAACATTAGACAAACTGAATATCGGCGATCAGATATTGTTAAAGGCTTATGGACAGGGACTGGCTATTCGCGATCATGATTATATAGTCGTCATGAATATTGATCCCAATCTGTTTGATAAATTAAAATTGGAGATCAATTCTGCTGGAAAGCTAGAATTTGCGGTCGTTACACAGATTCCCGCTCATCTGATGGGCTCCGGACTGGGTACTGCAACCGCTCATAGCGGCGATTATGATATTATGACGGGTGATGAGAAAGCTAACAAAAAATACAACATAGATAAGCTTCGCTTTGGCGATTTCGTACTGCTGCAAGATTGCGATAATACCCATGGCAGACAGTATCTCAAAGGGGCAGTATCTATCGGTGTAATCGTGCATAGTAACTGCATCAAATCCGGGCACGGACCCGGCGTAACGGTTGTGATGAGTTGTAAGAAATCGAATATAGAAGCGCTGTTCTCCTCCGATGCCAATATCGTCAATTTGATATAACAGATAGTAGATACTGATGAGAATTATTATCATTTTGATAACTGGGATTAGGCTGAATTATCATTTATATAATAAACCTAACTGGAATCATCATTGATGAAAATAGCTTATCTTACCGAATATCAACTGATAGCAACTCGATATATCTATTTGGCACAAAGATTGCATATGATAAGGTAAAGAAATTTGGAGGTGAAAATGAAAAAGTTAATGGTAATTCTAACAATTCTGATGATAACAACCGTGCTAATGGCAGATGAAACCAACAAGACTCCACAGATCATAGTTCAGACCGAGAGGATTGAAAAGGATCTGGAGGATGTGGACATCAAAATCGAAGAGGCAATGAAACGTGTAGAAAAAGCCCTGGAAAATCTTCCTGAAGACAGGACAACTATGCAATTTGATTTCAGAATCGATAGAGGCACTCCCTCATCTGATGCTCCCAAGCTGGGCATCTATACTACCGAATTGAATTTCGAACGAGCATATCGGATGCGATACGATTATAATTATGGCGTGCTGATCCGATCGGTAGTTTCCGGCAGCGCTGCCGACAGAGCCGGTTTGTTAGCCGATGATATTATCATGCAGATAGATGGTGAGAAGGTGTTGTACAAAGATCATCTCCCCCGTCTGATGGCTACTAAATCGCATGGAGATACTCTCGAGCTGAAAATCTTTCGAGATGAAAAAGTCATGGAGATCGATGTTTATCTTCCTCTCCCCGAAGATAGACCTGAAGATCCAACCGTTGATAGAGTCGAAGTAGAGAAAAAGCGGAAACTATCTGCCGGTTCCGGAGGAGGTAGTTGGATACCGGTATGGTATATGGGTGATCTGACAGATGTAAATGATGTTATCTCTCGTTTGGGATTCAGTGAATTAAACGAAGACGGACTATTCTTAAACGGTGGCGGTGGTAAACTTACCGTAGGGAAAAATTGGTTTATCGGCGGTATGGGAACCGGCTATTCATTGGATCGAAAGACCGGTATCACTTTGGACGATGGCTCCAATGTTACTCGCCGCATGAATTATCGGCTCAATTACGGTGGCGTGACACTGGATAAACGTATCCCGGTAAGTAATAAGCTAGTTACTGCACTTGGATTTATGCTCGGTTGGGGCGGTCATTCACTGGAAGTATCTCAAACTGATGGTATTTATAACTGGGATACAATGGAAGATGATCTGGAGAATTCTTATAATAACGCTATCGAGATGGAGAGAAGATACATCATGTTCCAACCCAAAGCTGCTGCTATGTACCGCCTTACCGGATGGCTCGGAATCAGAGCGGAAGTTGGCTACATCCTCAGCCATTCGTATCATTCCGGCTGGAATGCCATATCCTGCAACGATACTTTCGAGATAGATAATTCACCCGATACTTCGTTTGATGGTCTCACTATTACCATCGGACCTTGGTTCGGATTTTAAATTATTGACAAAAAAGAGAATGTACAAGTCTCTGGCTTTTAGTTAGAGACTTGTTTTTTGTGAGGTAGAATATGTTTCAGGCTCTTGCGAATAGAGTAGTCTCGGGGATAATCTCCCTGAGCATGATGCTGCTCTCTTCCTATACTGGTAATAATCCCAGCTTCGATAGCTTTGCTATCGAGGTAAATCCTCATGATTTTGTCTTTGAAACTAAGATTGTAAGTGCTTTTGATAACGATTTTGAAGATTTCTTTAGATCTTCTGCGATCATAGATGTGTTTTTTACTATCACACTCGAGGAAAATTACGATGTGTTTTATACGGACACTTTTAGACATAGTGTAAAATATGATCCGCTTAGGCGAGAATTTAGGATTTATCTGGAAGAGCGAGAAAAAGAGGTCTTTACGGATTCCTATGAGGAGATGGTAAGAGAAATTTCCACTATTGTTTATCCTTATCGGGAAGATGTCCCGCAAGCTTTTGTGCTAACCATCACTTCCAATCTGCCGACGATCAGATTCGAAGGGATAGACAAGGAATTTGATCTGATGATGCTTTGGAAATTTAAACAACCGAGCTTAAAACAGACTATTTTTGTGAAGGATTATGAAGCTTAGTATTCGCTATACGGTTATCTTTCTTTTCATCATCCTGTTTTTCTCCAGTTTATGGGTACTCAACTCATTCTTTCTTTCCCAACAGAGGCAGATAAATCAGGTGATAAAAAACATCCAATTTGATGATTCAATAGCGGGATTGAGCTTCCAAACAGCTCAAGACAGCGCCTCAGCAGCACAGATGATATCTCGATATAGAGAATCGGTAGCTGCAGCAGAAGCTATCCAGAGTGAAGCACAAATCTATTCTGCTTTCTTTCTCTTCATCATTCTGATTATCGCCATTACTCTGTTTGTAGGAACTGTGTATAAGGTTACCAAACCTCTTGCCGATCTACGGGAAGCTACTGCCAAAATCAGGGAAGGATCATTTGTAGTCAAATTGCCAGAGAAAGGATTTACCGAGATCAGAGAACTCACCCGCTCGTTCAATAGCATGTCCGCTGAATTAGCCCGAACTCAGCAGAAACTTATAGAAGCAGAGAAAGAATTGATCTGGAAAGAAATGTCGCGCATATTAGCACACGAGATCAAGAATCCGCTTACTCCTATTCAGCTTACTATGCAAAGATTGGAAGATAAATACGCTTTGGATAAAATTCGATTTTTGGAAATATTCCCCGAATCTGCGGATATGATAAATCAAGAGATCAATAATCTTTACAGAGTTGCTGCTTCATTCTCCGATTTCGCCAAGATCAACACAGCAAACCGACAAGTGCTCAATCCCACAAAAAGCACCCAAGAGGTAGTATCGTCTTATTCGCAGAACTATCCGATCGAATTGAGACCGCCCCAAAAAGAAGTGGCGGTTTATTTCGATCCTATACATTTCTATCAGATTATTACTAACCTAATCCAAAATGCAATAGATGCATCTGAGGATAAAACTCCAATTGTAATTGACTTTTGTACCGACAACGATTATATTGTTATTAATATCAAAGATAAGGGAAAAGGAATGGATGAGCAGGAAATAAAGCGAATATTCGAACCATACTACTCGAATAAAAAACGAGGTACAGGACTGGGCTTGGCTCTGGTAAAGAAACTGTGCCACCTGAACAAAGCTAAGATAGCGGTGAAGAGTGAACTTGCGAAAGGATCGGTCTTTAGTATAGAAATGGAGCGCTTAAGATGAAAGTGCTGATAATAGATGATGAGATGAATATCTGCCTATCTGTCAAAAATATTTTGTCGGACGAGAATTTTATCTGCGATTATGCTCTCAATGCCAATGAAGGTTTGAAAAAATTCGAAGAAGATACTCCGGATATTGTTCTCTTGGATGTCCGACTGGATGGTATGAATGGGTTAGATCTACTAAAGAAATTAAAAACAATGAATCCTCAAGTACCGGTTATAATGATTTCGGGACACAGCGGCATTTCGGAAGCAGTAGAAGCTATGAAACTTGGAGCTTACGATTTTTTGGAGAAACCGCTTAGCATGGCTAAGGTGAAAGTAACCGTAAGCAAAGCTTATGAGTTCAAAATGATGTCTCTTGATTATCAACGTCTGAAGAATAAGGTGGATGCTGCCTATCAGATTATCGGTGAAAGCAAACCGATAAAAAACCTACTGGCAACAATCTCAAAAGTAGCTCAGACTGATGCTAAGATCCTGCTGCGCGGTGAAAGTGGAACCGGCAAAGAGCTTGTGGCTTATGCTATTCATACTCAGAGTAAACGTAACAAACAGCCTTTTATTAAGTTCAACTCCGCAGCTATTCCCTCCGAATTAGTCGAAAGTGAATTGTTTGGCTATGATAAAGGAGCATTCACCGGAGCTGTATCAAATAAGGAAGGTAAACTGGAACAGGCAAATAATGGCACTCTGTTTCTGGATGAGATCGGAGATATGAACCTAACTGCACAAGCCAAGATCCTACGTGTTATCCAAGAAGGTGAATTCGAGAGAGTTGGTAGTAATAAGACCAGAAAGATAAACACCCGTATCGTTGCAGCGACACATAAAGATTTGGAAAAGTTGGTACAAAAAGGAGAATTCAGAGAAGATCTATATTATCGACTCAATGTGATCCCGATAAATGTTCCTCCTCTACGTGAACGAGCTGAAGATATCCCTCTATTGGTCGATCATTTCTCCCGCTATTTTTCACAAGAACTACAAATTCCCAAAAAAATGTTCACTCCTGAGACAATTAGATTAATGCAATCCTGGGAATATAAAGGCAATGTGCGCGAACTGAGGAATCTGATCGAACGGATATATATCCTGATAGAAGAAGCAGAGATCACACCCGAGTTGATAGAAAATCTCTGTAGGAAGGAATCTATCCCCGAATTTTGGAATCAAACCAAACCTTTCAAAGATATCAAAAGAGAGTTTGAGTACAAATATCTTAGTACACAACTTAAGATGAACGATAATAGTCTTTCCAAAACTGCTGAGGCTTTGGAGCTTCAGGTAAGCAATCTATCCAGAAAACTAAAAGAGCTGGGAATAAAGAATTAGATAGAAGAGGAGAAATGCACATGAACAAAAAATGGTTTGCTATGGGGTGTCTTACCTCAGTATTGATAATAATACTGATCTTCACCTTCTTAGCCTTATCACTCAGAAATTTGGGCAGACCCAAACAACCCAAGATCACCGCCGGATCTTATCTGCATGTAAATTTGACCGGTATGATAAGTGAGTACGAAGAGATTACCGACGGGCTCTTCCCCACCGAATTTATGGCAAGACCGACATCTGCACACAGCTTGATAAGAAAGATCAATAAAGCGGCTGAAGATCCCAATATCGAAGGGATGATCCTGGAATCTGAATATGCAAGCGCAGGATTGGCTACTGTAATGGAGATCCAAGAAGCGCTCAAACACTTCCAATCTCAAGGTAAAGAAATTCAGGCCTATATCAACATGGGATCTACAATGGATTATCTTATCTCTTCTATAGCGGACAAGATATATCTCAATCCTTCCGCCTCTGCCGGTATACTCTTCACCGGTATAGGTAGCACTGCTACTTTTTACAAAAATATGCTCGATAAGATCGGGGTGGACATTCATGTCATGCAGGCAGGAGATTTCAAAGGTGCTGGAGAACAGTTTACCCAAACCGAATACTCAGAACCTTTCTTGCAGTCATTAGAATTAGTAATCGAAACTCTGTATCAAGATCTATTGGAAACTATCGCCGAAAATCGTCAACTGGACGAAGAGATGATCCGTTATATATTCGAAGAGCGGGATGAACTATTTGTATCCAATTCCCAAGCTTTGGAGTACGGCTTGGTTGATGAACTGATCTATAAAGATGACCTATATGATCATATGAACATCGAACGAGATAGGCTGGTATCCGTAGCGGATTATCGTGCTAATCTATCTGGAAGTTTCGCTACAAACACGATCGCAGTAGTATATGCTCAGGGCATGATCGCTCCCAGTACATCAGAGTATTCCCAGTATCTATCTGCTCACAAAATAAACAACATTTTGGATCGTTTAGAAGAGAATCCACTCATAAAAGCTATAGTTTTGAGGATTAATAGCCCTGGTGGTAGTGCCTTGGAATCAGAGATAATTTTGGACAAACTGAAAAAAGTAAGCAAGCCGGTTATCGTATCTATGTCCAATACAGCAGCTTCAGGTGGGTATTATATTGCCAGTAATGCAGATATGATTGTAGCAAGCAAATTCACACTTACCGGTTCCATTGGCGTCGTAAGTATGTTGCCCAGTTTAGATAAACTCGGCGATAAAATAGGGATCACCACACAGAGAGTATCTCGTGGTAAGTTTTCCAACATGTATGATATGTGGAATGAACCGGAAGAGAATTTCATCACAGCGATGCAGCATCATGTCGATACTACGTATGATGAATTCAAGCAGCGGGTTGCCGAAGGTAGAAATCTGGACATGCAAGATGTGGAAGAGGTAGCACAAGGCAGGATCTGGTTGGCTACTCATGCTTTGGATAATAATCTGGTCGATATGATCGGCACTATGCAAGATGCCATATCGCTTGCTGCCGATGCTGCCGAGATTACCGATTATTCTGTCAGATTCTATCCGGAACAAAAAAGTATGTGGGAAATGCTGATAAAAAGCAGATTTGGAGTAGAGAGCCTTATCCCGACTATTCTTGGAAATTCTGAGCTGAATTTTTTAAGACAAAGCCAAGAAATGTATCACTATCTTATGCGGCATGATTATATCCATATGATCCTGCCCTATTATTTGGATATTAGCAGCTAAAACCCTATGTATCAGTACAATATCGAAAGCGAAAAGAGAAAAATACTTGACTGGAAACAGGCGATTAGAAACTTGCCTAAAATAATGTAAATAATTATGAGGAGGAAAAATGATTAATAAGAAGTGGACAGTCACCCTGACTCTCATGCTGATCCTTCTGGCATCTTCAGCTTTATGGAGTTTTGAATATGACCAAAGTTTGTCCGGTGACGGAAGAAGAGACCTTAGATCTGCCAACATCCACCTTGGTGGGGAGAGATATGATCAGGCTTTACCACTATACCAAAGCATATTGGAAGAAAACCCTTACCATCTGGAATCATTGGAAAAAGTTGCCGGCATATACTATGAACTAGAGCAGGATTTCGCCACAGCTTATACTTATTATGATAGAATTATAGAGGTGATAGAGGGAATCTTTGATGAATATGAACGGTTACAAGAAGTAGATTCCGGAGAAGCTCGCAGCTTCTATCGTTCTAATATCAGAAGAGAAGATCTGGAAGATAGGTTGAACAACGCTTATGTGCTGCGTGGTAACTGCTGGCTGTATCTTTTTCAACAAGGAAGAGAACAATTTCAGGAGAACAATCTGGAAGAAGCACTACAAATGTTCGAGGAGCTTTATACTTTAGCTCCGGATAGCGTTAATACACTTACTATGCTTGGTTCTATCCATCATCTCCAAGACGATGTAGATAAGGCATTGGAATATTATGAGGATGTTGTAGAACTGGAACCCGGTAATGTTCAGATCAGACAACAATTAGCTTCCATATATTTCCAAAGACAAGAATATGATAATGCAATTGTCCATTATGTTAAAAATACTGAACTGGAACCGGAAAATCCCGATCATTTCTTCAATAAAGCTATTTGTTATATTCAGATGGGGGATATTGAAAATGCCTACCAAGCATTGCAGCAGGTAATCGAACTGGAACCGGAAAACCTCGACGCTCTAATCTATGCAAGTAGTTATGGTCAGCAGCTGGGAAAAGAGGAAGAAGCTGCGCAATATCTAATGAGAGCTGCTGATATCAATCCTGATGATTTGGAGATAATTCAGCAATTATCCTTTACTTTGTACCGACTGGAAAAATACGAAGATTTACTCAAATATGCCGCTATGTGGCGCGACTTGGAACCCGAATCTACAGAAGCACTGCAATTTCTATATCATGCTGCCCGTCAAGCCGGTGAAACCGAACTAGAGAATAAATACGAAAAATTATTGCGCGAGAGAGAAGAAAGCTTAGATTTAGAATAAAAAAATTGATGCGAAAGTGGCGGAATTGGTAGACGCGCTGGATTTAGGATCCAGTGAGCTTAACACTCGTAGGGGTTCGAGTCCCCTCTTTCGCACCAGATTTATAATGATAAGGAGAAAATGTGGATATTAAAGTAAAAGAAGTAGATGATTGTACGAGAGAGATGACTATTACTATCGATTCTAAACAAGCCATGGATGATTATAACCAAGTTTTGGACAAACTGAAAAAATACGTGTCTGTTCCGGGTTTTAGAAAAGGGAAAGCACCTAGATCATTGGTCGAGAGAACTTACGACGGAGTTATTCGCGAAGAATTCTTGAATCAGAAACTGGAAGAGTATTATAAACAAGCACTCAAAGAAGAGGAAGTTAATCCAGTAAATACCGGAGAAGCTATAGATGTAGATTGGGAAAAAGGTAAAGACCTGATTGCTATCTTCAAGTATGAGATCATGCCCGAGATAAAAGTAGAAAAATACAAAGATTTGAAAATTCCATTCGAACCCACTCAATTCAAAGAGGAGATGATAGAAGGAACGCTTCAGCAGTATCGTGAGAATCTGGCATCACAAAAAGAAACCGATGAGCCGGTCAGCAAAGGAGATATTGTCGAAGTATCAGTAGTCCCAATAGATGATACCAGCGATAAAGAACCTACCGAAGATTCGGTAAATACCAATGATAATAATCTAAGTGAAGAATTCAATGAGAAGGTTATCGGTAAAAAAATCGGAGACAAATTTACCTCTACCCTATTGCCTCCTACGGAAGAAAATGAAGAATCACCGGAAAAATTCGAGGTCACCATCAATAAAGTTAAAAAAGTGGAACTTCCCGAACTGAACGATGAATTTGCCAAAGATCTGGAATATGATTCGTTAGAAGAATTGAAAAAAGTAGTGGCGACCGAGCTGAAAAGCAAGATAGAACAGGAAAATGAGAATCGCAAAAGAGAATCTATCTTTCAAAAACTGATAGAAGCAAACCCCTTCCAACTTCCCCCATCCATAGTGAACCAATATGCCACAGAAATGGCCAAACCTTATGTTCAACAGTATAAACTAAAGCCGGAAGATGTGATACCGATGCTCAAAGATCGTGCTGAGAACAATCTTAAACTAATGATGATTATCGATAAGATAAAGAAACTTGAAGATATCAAAGTAACTGATGATGATATCGAAGAAGAGATAAAAAAGTCAGCCGAGAAAATGGATATGGAGATCGACAAATACAAAGAGTTGTATAAAAAACAGATAGAAAGCAATGAATTCAAAATGAATATCGAAGAGAACAAAATCATCGAGATCATCGAAGACAACAGCGAATTTGTTCCTTATCCCAAACAAGAATCAGAAGAAAAAGATCAGAGTGAGGTGTAATTATGGCATATGTACCCATCGTAATAGAACAGATCGGCACCAGCGAGCGTGCTTATGATATATATTCCAGATTGTTGAAAGACAGAATCATTTTTTTGGGAACTATGATAGACGATAATGTTTCTAACGCTATCATAGCCCAGCTATTGCATTTGGAAGCGGAAGATCCCAAAAAGGACATCCATATGTATATTAATAGTCCGGGAGGTTCTGTAACTGCAGGTATGGCAATCTATGATACAATGCAATACATTCGCCCCGATGTCAGTACGATTTGTATCGGACAGGCATCGAGTATGGGAGCTCTATTGTTAGCTGCCGGTAGTATCAAAAAAAGGTATGCTTTACCTAATAGCCGGATTATGATCCATCAACCGCTCGGTGGTGTACAAGGGCAAGCATCAGATATCGAGATCCAAACTAAAGAGTTAGTCCGTATCAAAAAAGTATTGAACAATATCTTGAAACAGCATACCGGTCAAACTCTGAGAAAAATAGAGAAAGATACAGATCGTAATTTCTTTATGTGTGCTGAGGAAGCGAAAAAATATGGTTTGATCGATGAAGTGATTAAAACAAGCAAACAAGGAGATCAACATGAATCCAACCGAAACAAATAAATGCTCGTTTTGTGGCAGACCGGAAGGTGAAACCACCAATCTGATCAAAGGATTGAGCGGCAATATCTGCTACGATTGTGTTTCGATGTGTTCTACCATTATCAGATCAGATTATCAGAAATTCGAGATGGATAATTTCGTCCTCCCCACTCCCAAAGAGATTCATGATATGCTCAATCAATATGTGATCGGTCAGGATAGAGCCAAACAGATAATCTCCGTAGCAGTTTACAATCATTATAAACGCATATTCAAGCAAAAGATCACCGATGATGTGGAGATCGAGAAGAGCAACATCCTTATGATAGGACCTACCGGTTGTGGAAAAACTCTCATAGCTCAGACTCTCGCTCGCCTTCTCAAAGTTCCTTTTGCGATCGCTGATGCAACCACACTTACAGAAGCAGGTTATGTAGGCGAGGATGTAGAGAATATTCTAGTCAGATTGCTGCAAAATGCCAACTATGATGTAGATAAAGCGGAGAAGGGAATCATCTATATCGATGAGTTAGACAAAATATCTCGAAAATCAGAGACACCTTCCATCACCCGCGATGTATCCGGCGAAGGAGTGCAGCAAGCGTTGCTCAAGATTCTCGAAGGAGCAAAAGTAAATGTACCACCCAAAGGTGGAAGAAAACATCCGCATCAGGATTTCATCGAGATAGATACTAAAAATATCCTTTTCATTGCCGGCGGTGCTTTCTTCGGGCTGGAGAAAGTCATCCAAAAAAGAGTCAAACAAAAAAATATCGGGTTCGATGCAGAGATCGGAGATAACAAAGAAGATCAAGATATCTTCTCCAAAATCATTCCCAACGATCTTATCAGATATGGGCTGATCCCCGAACTTGTCGGGCGAATGCCCATAATTAGCTGGTTGCATGAGTTGGATGTATCAGCTTTGGTGAAAATTTTGACCCAACCAAAAAATGCCCTCTGCAAGCAGTATGAGAAGCTTTTTGAGATCGAGGGTGTAAAGGTGCAATTCGAAAAAGATGCATTGAAAGAGATAGCTGCTATTGCGGTAGATCAGAAGATAGGAGCTCGCGGACTGAGGGCGATCATGGAAAAATTCATGAATGAAATAATGTACAAACTTCCCAGTATGTCCAAGATCAAGGACTGTATCATCTCTCGTGATGTAGTATTAGGTAAAGATGATCCTATCTTATATGATTCGGAGAATAGTAGAATTAAAAGCGCATAAACCTCCCTCAAGCCCATTCTGAATATGTCGGGATGGGCTTTTTATTTCTTAAAAATAATAAGTAATCCCCGCAAAAGCTCCAGTAGATAACTCTTGATCTTCGTCCAGCATCAATGACGCATCTAACCTTAGCTCCAGTTCACCTCCCAAATCTACCAGATAATATGGTGTTAGGATTATGTTTAAATCGGATGTTTCCAACATAAAAGCTGATCCAAGACTGGTAAAACTATCCAACTGTATATTCAGATTGATAATCAGAAGATCATTAGCTTGCATCATGCTGTTTATAGCAGCAAAACCAGGACTCATACCGGAATCACCGGCATCTAAAGGTGAACTTAATGCTGCTAAGGTACTCAAATTGAGATTATCGAAGACAAATCTGAGATATTCCACTTGTAAAAACGCCATCTTCCTCTCATATCTGCCCATCATCCAACTATGATCAAAACCGATCTGAACGACCAGATCTTCTTCTCCTGATTGCAATAACCTATTATACCCTAACGCACCATAAATGCCCAGTTTATTCAAATCACTACTATAAGTGAGTCCGGATCTGAATAACTCATCTTCGCTTGTACCGAGAATATAGTGTTGATGAGCCAAATTCAGACTGAGATCATATCCCTGGCGAGGCATGCGTAACCTAGCTCCTAGATCAAGTTTAATGGGCTCGGCAGTGTGGGCATGACGCCAAGATAAAACAAACTGCATGCTTTTTCGGTTACCGAACGGACGGAAAAAACTTAGTCCATCAGCACCCGGTGTAATAGTTTGCATAGCCAAATCATCTATGCCAAAACCGAAATCGAGTGGATTGATAAGTGATCCATAAGCCCAAGATATGGGTTGTCGTCCGATGGTTATATTTCCCCAATTCTGTTTACGTCTCAGATACATATATTTGATCCCTAGTCGGGAATCACCGTTGCTGGCAAGCAAACCCTGTAAAACTAATCTCGGTTCGTTCTTATCTGTAGTAGGTAGAAACAACTCCAATTCTCCATAACCATAATAGGTAGCCAGCACCTTATCAGCTAGCGGATAGTTCAATCCACTATTCATCTCCATATTACCGCCTAATTCGAGCGCTTGGATTTCTAAAATACCCCCGAACAGAATCGGCACTAAAGTACAGCACAATAAAATCAGTTTTCTTTTACAAATTATCACAATACCACCTACCAGCTTTACCGCATCGCTTCTAAAGAAAGCTTATCTTCGGGAATTTGATAATCAAACTCGAGCTTCTTGATTCGAAATATAGTACGGCTATCTCTTATCAACTGATCGTTCATAACGATTTCGGTAGGAAACCAGCGACCGTTAAATTCTTCGATTTCTGTCACTTCTGCCACTTTCAGAAGTCTCCCTCCTCTGGTGTAGAGCTCTTCTTTGATACCAATGAAGCGCTGTTTATCTATCCATACCTTTCTTTTGTAATATGATACATCTTTTCCCTCTTTGGCGATACCTTCCAAGACATATACCGCTCTCCCATCGAGTGTGTCTTCACCCACAAGATCAAAGTTATACAGATCGGTAAGCTTTTCCCACTCCATCATATCCTGATACGAGAAATCACTACCCATCATACCCTGCCGGAGCATATGTCCTGAAATTCGCACCAGATCTTCCGCATCGGGAAAATACATCCAGAGCTCATCTCCCAATTTGAGATATTTTGTGCCTCTATCGCGCGGATTGGTAAACTCAGTAAGACCATCTTCACCACTGACATAACTAATCATCTGTTTAGTAGTCTCCCTGCTCCCTTTGATGATGATCATTTCCGATTCTATCCTACCCGAATAAATATGTTCATTCTCATCTCGCCGATCCATAATCTCTTCGGCTGTGAGTGAGTAAAGAAGACTTGGTAAGGATAAACAGATCAGCAAAATTATTGCAATCATCATTCTATAATTCATATCTCCCCCATTAGATTCTAATCAATTATCATACATCTTTGTGCAAAGCTTGTACCGGTTCCAAAAGCGCTGCTTTTCGCGCCGGCATGAGACAAGCTAAGATGGTTATCACTGCACCTAAGGCGAAACTGAAAAGCAAGTTTTGCAGATTGAAGACCGGATACACTACCGGCACCATGATGATATCACCCATATCACCAACCAGTTCGCTATAGTAATCCAATCCGACTATGGAGAGATAATAAGTAACTACTCCGCCTATAAGCGCACCCAGTAAGCTTCCGATAATCCCTATCAGAGCTCCTTCTGTGGTGAAAAGCTTGATGATATCACTTCTCTTTAGTCCCAAAGCTGCCATCATACCGATCTCGTTAGTACGCTCACGAATTATCATTATCATCGTATTGATAACTACGATACATCCGAGTAGAATAAAGAAAACATAGATAAAATCGTAAATGCCGATAGCAGCATTGAAATACTCTATAAATGGATCTGCTTTATCCCAAGTGAAAACTGTATATTTTTCGGAAACATTGTTTTCTTGGAGGAAATTTTGGATATCATCAGCCAAAACATCCGCTTCTCGATAGGAATTTGTAAAAATCATAAGTTCGGTAGCCTCATCTTCCATATAGAGCATATCCTGAACCTCAGAGAGATTCACAAAAAAAGTATTTTCATCCAACTGCTCCAAACCCGTATCTCTGATTCCGACGATAGTAAACGTCCTTGCTTGTAGTGAGTTGTAAGCATCGGAGAAAAGGAAGGTGAAGCGATCGCCGATATCTGCTTTTAGTTCTTGTAAAAGTCCTCTGCCCACCACAATTTCACCGCTAGTTTCTACCATCCTCCCCTCTTTGATATCTTCCGGCAGAGCTCCGTAGGTCTGCTCAGCAGTGGGATCTACACCAATTCCCACCATTCGGAAGAGCTTATCCTCCAAGCTGATCATAGCGGCGAATTTCAGTCTGGGTAAAACGTGTTCCACCGTTTCTATCTCTTGCAATTGGGAAATCATTGTAGCCAAGCCTTCCCCATCTATGCCATCTATCGGATGATTCAAAGTGAGTAGCATCTCGCGGTTTTGGTATCCTGGTGAGATCAGTTTTACATGTCCGGAAAAATTATCAATATAGATTTTGAAAGTAGCCTCGGTGAATCCCAAAAGGAATCCACGCGCAAATACGACTATCATCACTGCCGCTGCTATTGCTAATACAGCTATCAAGCTGCGATGCCAGTTGCGACTGAGATTTCTGATTGCTATTTTTGTCAGATACTTCATAAACTACCTATCTATGATAAATGGTTTTGACCGGATCTTTTCGAGCTGCATTTCTCGCCGGTAAAATGCTGGCTAATAGTGCTACAACAACACCAAAAAAGAATATCAGCAGAAAAGCAGGCGGATTCCAAGCTCCGTAAAGCCTATCAACTATAGGGATGCCGTAATGTAGTTCTTCACTCATACCAAATGTGGCTAAACTGATACCGTATTTATTGAAAAAAGCTATTACAACCGCTCCCAAGCCGCAACCGAGTAAACCCCCGATAATCCCGATCCCAACTGCCTCCAGAGCAAACACCTTCACAATGCTACGTTCCAAGAGACCGAGCGCTTTCATCATACCGATCTCTTCCATCCTCTCTAATGCAGATAAGATGACCACATTTATGATTCCCACTGCTCCTATCAAAAGTATCAAACCGAGTAATACTATATTTTCGAGTTGTCCGGCTTCACGCATAGCCATCACCATCTTCGCAGATTCCTGCCAAGTTCGTACTGTCAGCTCTTTATCTGCAATATCTTCAGACAGCTGAGCAGCATAATGCTGCGCTATTTCTCTATCTTCGATTCTGAGAGCTATATGGCTGATTGTTCTACTTTCCAATCCCAACGGTGTATAGACATTATCCTGCGCTATGAAGACAGTATTCAGATTCATCTCCGGATGCGGACTGCGCATGATACCGATGATCTCGCCATCTATGGTGTTGAACCAACCTTGTTTATCTCTAAATAGGATAGTGAAATAGTCGCCGACTTTGAATTCGAGCAATTCTGCCAATTGATTACCTATCACCAACCCACCATCGTTAGATTTTACAAATTCGCCTGCAACGATAAAATCTTGGTTTATAAACACCTCATTATAGCTTTGGGGATCAATAGCACGAACTTGTATAGGGAATTCGTCTGCGCCATTATTGATGATAGCAGGAAAGTCAAGAATCGGTGTAAAACCGGTTATAACTTCAGATTTATCAAGTGTAGCAAGGTGTTCTTCGGTCGGTTTGAATAATTTATCCAACGTATCTTCATAAGGTTCGGCAAAGTAGTCGGTTCTCCCGATCTGAATATGTCCACTCTCCAGATTAATAATATTGTCAAAAGACATGTTTTCAATGCCAACCAGCAGAGCATCCATCCATAGAAAGATTATGATAGCGATTGCTAGAATACCGGCGGTTGTAATAGTCCGCCATTTTCTTCTGAACAGGTTTCTAAATGCTATCTTGAGAAGATACACGCTCAGCTCCTCTGCTCATCTTTGGAAACACGCCCGTCACGGATCTCTATCAATCGGCGCGCATATCCCATCACCATGGGATCGTGCGTAGAGAAGATAAAAGTGGTTCCCAGCTCTTTGTTCATCTTATACATAATCTCCAGAATACCGGCACTGGTATCAGTATCCAGGTTGGCTGTCGGTTCATCTGCCAAAACCAGTTTCGGCTCTTTTACCAAAGCTCTGGCAATAGCAACCCGCTGTTTCTGACCACCTGATAGTTCATTTGGTCGTCTCTTTTCCAAACCTTGCAATTCCACCAATGCCAATATATCCATCACCTTATCTCTGGTTGACTTATCATCTCCTTTATGAGCTATTTTGAGGGCAAATTCCACATTCTCGAATGCTGTAAGCACAGGGATGAGATTGTAGCTCTGGAAGATGAAACCAACATGATATCTTCTAAGAAGAGCCAATTCATTTTTGTTCATATCATTGATGGTTCTACCGTCGAAGTTAACTGTACCGCCGGTCGGCTTATCAAGAGCACCGATAAGATTGAGAAGCGTTGTCTTGCCCGAGCCGGAAGGACCGAATACGGAACTGAATTCCCCTCTCTCTACAGTAATATCTATCCCCCGCAGAGCCGGCACTTCTATCTTTCCCTGATAATAGATTTTTTTTACTGCTTGCAACTCTAACAATGGCATCGTGAAAACTCCTTATAGTCTTAGTAATTTAAATTTTGTTGCATCTGTTCCCCATCCCCTACTCAATTTTTCTCAGTATATAATGTTCTTCTAATTCGCCTGTGATCCTATTCCCATCCATATCGAGTTGGATGAGCATATTTTCACCCACTAAATATTGAGAAGGTGACGAAATTATATTCTGCAAAGTGATCTTTGAACCTTTTTCATCCCAAACGAACTTTCCCTTGCGGGCAGAAACGCTATCCTCTTTATCAAGATATTTGGTTTGCATAGTGTATGAACAATCTTCGGAGAGTGTTATTTTAGTTTCCATCCCTCCCCCACCGGCTGTAGGCAATATGCCAAGGTAGGTGCCCTGCCAATCCAATGAGATCCGGCTGGTATGCATATCCGGTGGTTTTTCAGCATTGATAATTGCAGAAAATATTAGCAGTAGTACAAGGCAGAATAGAGTGAGTCTCATAATGTGTACCTTTTCAATTCGTTAGCAGAGTTATTCGGCTTTTTCAGCTCATATCTATCCACAACCAACCTCCTTGCTACTAGATTTATATGACATATTTATCTGTAAAGCAAAAAAGTAAAATTATCGCTATTCCTTTAACAACTCTTTTATATCAATCGCAAATTTCTCATAACCGACTACTTTATGGTCAGTTGGAAATGCTTGCTCTGATTCCGATTTATAGTAAACCTTACCCATTTCAACAATAGGATTGTTCTTATCCGAATAATTGATATTGAAATGTTCGATCTTAGTGTGTTCTTTTGGACCACCTCCATATTCAGCCTTGTATATCTCGCGAAATTGGTCATATTCTCCAATCGAAAAATGATGTATAGAGTAGTTTCCCCAAAAATAACCTCCATCAGCACCAAGGGAATGCAATATTAAAGCATAGCTGTTGTTTTCCAATTCGATACAATCTATGATGTTTATACGACCAATACCAATAATTAACGGTCTATCCACAATATGGATGAGATTAAGTTTCTCACCGTCAATTTCCCAGAAGCAAACAGCATAATATATATTCTCAAACCCCCTTATGTGGTGTAATAGAGTGAGTATTATATCATGTTCATCAAAATATAGAATCCTTTTCTCAAGGTATTTGTCCTGGTAGGGCAAACCCATATAAATAGTTCGTCTTATTTCATTCTTCTCAATTCTCTGATAGGACGGTTTGGGTAGAGAATCCCGATAATTTGGCTCATACTCTCTGGGTTTAAACAAAACCATTGTGAAATCATCAGTTGTAATCTTATAATCGCGGGTGTATGAGCGATTCTCTCTATACATTTTTTCAATTATCTCCAATTCCCCGACAAAAAATTTCAAACTATCATGCTCGATAGTAGTAGTTTCTCCTGAATACAAACTAAAAAGTACAATTATACTAGATAAAATCAATTTCAAACTCATATCATCACTTACCAGTGTGCCAAATGTCACTATTTCAACAACAACATCTTTTTCCTCTCTATATGCTCGCCACTGCTAAGCTGATAGAGATAAACACCACCGGCTACTTCTCTGCCTTGTTTATCCCTACCATCCCAGACAATGCTGTGCTCTCCGGCTGCATATTCTGAGTTTACCAGCGTTCTCACCTTCTGACCGCGTATATTGAAGATATCGATAGTAACAATCCCGGATTGGGATAGTGAGAACTCTATCGTTGTCTCAGGGTTGAAGGGGTTGGGGTAGTTTTGTTGGAGGATATAAGATTCAGGCACTTCGACAATATATTGATCGCCAGTTACAATGCCACCTTGATTATAAACTCCAATACCACCAACTGTGCCAATCCACTTGTTTAAATCTTCATCTATGACTATTGAATAGATATAATTTCTCGGCAAGCCGGAGTTTCCAGTATTATACACCGTCCAGTCCGTACCGTCAAAGCGAGCAAGACCACCCATCCATGTACCAATCCACTTGATATTATTTTCATCTATGGCGATTGAATAGACATAATTTCTCGGCAAGCCGGAGTTTCCGGTATCATACACTGTCCAGTCCGTACCGTCAAACCGGGCAAGACCACCACTTGTACCAATCCACTTTATGTTATCTTCGTCTATGGCGATTGCATGGACATAATTATCCGGCAGTCCCGAGTTGCCTGAATTATACACCGTCCAGTCCGTACCGTCAAAACGGGCAAGACCATCACTTGTACCAATCCATTTTATGTTATCTTCGTCTATGGCGATTGCACGGACATT
>CAYSSJ010000014.1:0-69937 GCA_964433675.1 uncultured Candidatus Cloacimonadota bacterium | reverse complement strand
ATCATGCTGTCACTTTTTGAAATTTTAGGTGTCACTAAAAATCGGAACGATAAATCGGGACGACCTCCTGCGTTTTTAATTTTCACAATAGAACTCATTAGAAATATTAATCCAATAAAAATGGCGGGAGCGACGGGACTCGAACTCGCGACCTCCTGCGTGACAGGCAGGCGTTCTGACCAACTGAACTACGCCCCCGCATAATTCACAATTGACGATGTGCAGATTTTCTAATCGCCATTTTTGTGTCAAAGCATTTTTCTGAATTTCCGTATTTTTTTTTGCAATACGGCTAATTAATTCACAGATAGATAACTGTAAACTCTCTGATAATATTCTCTTTACAAAAAAACTCCATTTTGTTTAATGACAAAAAAAATAGATAGGAGAATTATGACTGATATCTGTATTCGGGGGATGACGCGAGATCGTAATATTCGTTTTTTCGCTATCGATGCTACAGATACTGTGCGAAAAGCAGTTCAAATCCATAATCTGTCGATCACCGCATCGGTGGTGATGGGAAGAATGCTGGCTGCAGTTGGTATGATCGGTATAGACCTCAAATCGGAAACGGATAAAGTAACTTTGAAGATCGTCTCTGACGGTCCGCTGGGTAATATTATCACAACAGCGGATAATGCCGGGCATGTGAAAGGATATATCCAACATTCGCAGACAGAATTACCTCGAACTGCCAATGGAATTGATGTGAAAGGTGCATTGGGCAATGGTTATCTTCAGATCATCAAAGACCTGGGAATGAAGGAACCTTATATGGGGCAGATAGAATTGATCTACAAAGAGATCGCCCAAGATCTCACCTATTATTATGCCAAATCAGAGCAAATACCCTCCTCAGTCGGTTTGGGTGTATTGATCGAGCCGGACGGTTCTGTTCGTGAAGCCGGCGGGTTCATGGTACAGATTATGCCGGATACTCCCGAGGAAGTTATCTCTAAAGTAGAAAAAAACCTGAAAAGATTTCCCAATCTAACTGATATTATGGATATGGGTTATGATATAGAAACGATCGTGGATGAATTCATACTGAAAGATATGGGCATAGATATCAAAGCGAGAAAACCGATTCAATATTATTGTGATTGTTCTTATGAAAAATTCTCTGTTGGAATTGGAATGTTGGAGAGCGAAGAAATCGAAAAGAGTATAGAATCTGGTGAATCTATTACTGCTCATTGTCATTTTTGCAATAAAGATTATACTTATGAACCGGAGAGATTGAGGCAAATCTTAGAAGAAACAAAAAAAGAATACAGGAGGAAAAGATGAGTAATGTGGTAGTAGCATCAGCATTACGCAGTCCGATCGGAAGTTTCGGCGGTGCATTCAAAAATGTATCTGCTGTGGAATTGGGCACTCAAGTGCTCAAGGCGAGTTTGAAGAGACTCAATTTGTCACCCGAGAATGTAGATGAAGTTATCATCGGTAATGTGATCGGTGCCGGATTGGGGATGAATGTTTCCCGACAGATCGCACTAAATAGTGGGATACCAGAGCATGTACCGACTTTTACCGTAAATAAAGTTTGCGGTTCGGGTATGAAAGCGATTACACTCGGCGCTGCCTCCATTATCTTGGGTGAGGCAGATGTGGTCGTATGCGGCGGTGTGGAAAATATGAGTCAGATCCCATATACTATGCCTAATCTGCGTTGGGGCGCTAAGATGGGCAACAAAAATGCTGAAGACATCATGATCAAAGATGGATTATGGGATGTATTCAACGATGTTCATATGGGCGTTACAGCCGAAGCTCTGGCGGACAAATGGGAGATCACCCGCGAAGAGATGGACAGATTCGCCGTGGAAAGTCAAAATAGAACTGAGGCTGCTATGAAGGCGAATAGATTTGCCGACGAGATCGTACCTATCAGTGTACCACAACGGAAAAAGGAACCGATTTGGGTAGATGAAGATGAATTTCCCCGTCCCGGTGTGACTTACGACAAAGTTGCCAAATTGCGACCGAGCTTCAAGAAAGATGGGCGTGTAACTGCAGCTAATTCTTCGGGTATAAATGACGGAGCAGCGATAGTTATCCTAATGAGTAAGAAAAAAGCCGAAGAACTCGGGATCGAACCAAGCGCAGAATTGATCTCTTCTGCTTCTGCCGGTGTTGATCCCATGCTTATGGGTATTGGACCGGTTCCTGCGATCAAAAAAGCATTGCAAAAAGCTAAATTCGATATTCAGAAGATCGAGCTATTTGAATTGAACGAAGCTTTTGCAGCTCAATCTTTAGCAGTTTTGAAGCATTTGAAAGCAGAGATCGGCGCAGTAGATGCGGAGATTGTGAATGTGAACGGTGGCGCTATCGCACTTGGTCATCCCATCGGAGCTAGTGGTGCCAGGATAGTTGTTACCTTACTCCATGAGATGCAAAAACGAGATGTGCAGACAGGACTGGCTTCGCTGTGTATCGGTGGCGGAATGGGAATGGCAACTATATATCAAAAAATAAGGAGCATAAAATGATTGATAAACTAAAACTAAAAAAATCGGAAGAGATCTATAAAAGAGCATTGGAATTGATACCGGGCGCTACTCTCGGTATCAGACGACCATACAATTTCGTTCCCGGAGAATATCCTATCTATTTCGATTCTGCCAAAGGTGGCAAAGTGATAGATGTGGATGGGAACGAGTATGTAGATATGTTGTGCGCTTATGGTCCTATCATCATCGGACATAGGGAAGAGGAGATCGATGATGCTGTGATCGAACAGATCAGAAACAAGGGTTTTTGCTTCTCATTAACTCAGGAAGTGCAGAACAAATTAGCCGAGAAGCTGATAGAGTGCATCCCATCTGCAGAGATGTGTGTTTTTCTCAAAACCGGTTCGGATGCCACTACGGCATCACTCAGAATAGCCAGAGCATATACGGATAGAGTGAAAGTGGCGAGATGCGGCTATCATGGTTGGCACGATTGGTGTGTGGAAGTCAAAGACGGTATCCCCAAAAAACTCTGGGAAGATATCTATGAATTTGAATACAACAATCTGGAAAGCTTAGAAACTCTGATGAAAGAACATGGCGACGAAATGGCAGCTATCATAATGACTCCGATCGGGCATCCTTTGGCAAACAAAGTCGAAGAACCGAAACCAGGTTTTTTGGAAGGTGTGAAGAAATTGGCGGAAAAGTATGGTGCAATTCTGATTTATGATGAGATCCGCACCGGCTTCCGATACAGTATCGGAGGCGCTCAGAAGGTATATGGTGTCACACCTCATCTATCCGTGTATGGCAAAGCTATGGCAAACGGCTATCCGATCAGTGCGGTAGTCGGCAGAAAAGATATTATGAGTGTGGTTGCCGATAGCGTATTTATCAGCTCTACTTTCTTTCCGAATAGTTTGGAGCAAATTGCAGCGCTGAAAACCATCGAAGTAATGCAACGAGATAATATCTTGGATAAACTTCGCATAAGAGCTGCCGATTTCTGTGATAAGGTGAGTAAAGTAATAGAAAACAGCGGTATCCCCTGCGAGTTTTCCGGCGCTCCATTGATGCCCTATATCACTTTCATAAAAGATGAAGATAAGCTTTATAAAAAGCTGCGTAATGAATTCTATACGCAATTGATCAGAAGAAAAGTATTCTTGCAACCATTTCACCACGGCTATATTGCCTACCGTCATACGGATGAAGATCTAAATCGGGCATTGACTGCGATCAAAGAAGCGCTAGATCATCTAAAGCAATTTGTATAGGAGGCTGACAGTATGCAACCATTAATCATAACAACAGCGATAACCGGTGCGGAAACATCCAGAGAAGACCAACCGAATCTGCCTATCACGCCCAAAGAACAGGCGGAATGCGCAAAAGCTTGTTTTGAAGCAGGTTCTCGTGTTTGTCATCTACATGTGCGCGAAGATGACGGCACTCCTTCGCAAAGGTTGGAGAGATTCGAGGAGTCTATCACAGCTATCAGGCAGGCAGTTCCGGAGATGATAATCCAGATAAGTACCGGCGGAGCTGTAGGAGCGCCATTCGAGGAGAGAATGGCTCCACTCAAACTTAAGCCGGATATGGCAACTCTAAACGCCGGCACAGTGAATTTCGGCGACGATGTATTTATAAACACTGCACCGGACATAGTTAAATTAGCAGAAAGATTCAAACAGGAAAATGTAGCACCGGAGATAGAAGTCTATGAATCCGGAATGATAGATTATGTTGCCAAACTGAACAAAAAAGGGCATATTACGCATGAACCGCTACATGTTCAGTTTGTTTTGGGTGTTCCCGGTGGTATGAGCGGTAAGCCCAAAAATGTGCTCTATATGGCCGAACATCTGAAAGAAGAGATCCCGTCGGCTACTTGGGGAGTGGCCGGAATCGGTAGATGGCAGCTTCCCTGCGCGATGATGGCAATGGTGATGGGTGGGCATATCAGAGTAGGTTTCGAAGATAACATCTATTACCACAAAAAAGTCTTGGCAGAATTGAACCAACAACTTGTCGAGAGAATTGCTCGTATAGCTAATGAATTCGGGCGTCCACTCGCTACTCCAGCGCAGACTCGTGAAATTCTCAGCTTGAACTGATATTCTATTTTGGGGCAGCATCTTTTTGGTGCTGCCTTTTTTATATGGCCGACACCAAATTTTATCATAAGAAAAGTCTGGGACAGCATTTTCTCAGTGATCCCAATATCGCTCGTAAGATTGCCAATTTTGCAGAAATTAACGAAAATGATACAGTATGGGAAATTGGACCTGGTAAAGGGATGTTGACCGAGCAGATCATCAGAAAAGCTCAGAAGGTGATCTGCTTCGAAATTGACCAAGAACTTTACCGGGAATTGGAAAAGCGTTTTGCAGACAAGATAACATTGGTAAAAGAAGATGTATTAAAAGCAGATTGGGATGCGTATCTTGAATCCAAAAGGGTGAAAATAGTTGCCAATCTTCCTTATCAGATCACTTCTCCATTTCTCTTTCGCACTGTCGAATATGCTGATCGCTTCTCTACGATTGTGATAATGATCCAAAAAGAGGTGGCAGAGAGATTGACTGCCAAACCTAAGACAAAAGAGTATGGGGTGCTTACTCTAAAGATGAATTTCTATTTCGAGATCAAATATGGATTTACGGTCAAGCCACATCTTTTCTATCCACCACCGTCGGTTCTATCGGCAGTGATAAAGATGCAGCCGAGGGAGGACAAACCGGTATTAGAAGATGAAACCCTATTCTGGGGCATTGTGAAATCAGCATTCAAGATGCGTAGGAAGATGCTGAGGAATAATCTCAAAAACCTGATCTCTGCTGAAAAAATGCTAAAACTTACTCAGATAACAGATTTGACCAAAAGAGCCGAGGAACTCTCCGAGTCCGATTTTATAGAATTGTACGAAAATATACGAAAACTTTAAAATAATCATACGATATCGATTTTTTCAGATTCCCATACCCGGATCCAGTTGCCATGGTTTTTGTAAAAACTGTGTGATGATACGTCTTTGTTTGCCGGCTATCCCATCGGGGACTTGATCTTTATAATCTTCTAATACTGTATAAGTATCAAAAATAAGGTCGTGTTTTTTGGCAACGGCATCCAAGATCCCGATTCCTTCTTCCACTATCTTGCGATCGGTGTATTCCATCAGGTTTGTATTACAGACAAGGTGGGTGATCTCCAGTTTGGAAGCTTGGTTTAGCATCTCCAACATACCGGAAACTTCTTTTTCATCTGTCGTGAATGGTCTTTTGGTATTTACAACATAGTGCATTTCATAGCCCCGTTTTTTAATAGCTGCTGTATATCGAGCCAAAGCTCTACACCCGGCCGGATCTCCACCTACATCAAGGATCACACCCTTTTTTTCGTTTTGGACTTCTCCACTGATCCTTGGTGAGAGCATGGGCAAATCTGCATGTTTGAAGTGCCCCTCGGGAGCAACGACATCTATCCCTCTGGCGATGAATTTCTCGCGTATATCCCTGCTGCGGAAATAGGGATTGACAATATCCAAATCTACAAGGCTTACATCTGCTCCATTACTTTTCATATCGGTACTCAGATTTATAGCATACTCACTCTTACCGCTTCCATATGCTCCGATCACTATAACCAAAGATGAGTTCATATATGTACCTTTCCATATCTTTTTTTTCTACCAAAAAATAAATAACCTTAATTCTGTCAAAATTCTTTTTGACATCTAACAGCTATATCAAAAATATCACATCAATAAAAAATAAATGGAGAGATAAAAGATATGAAAATTGCTTTATCGGTAGCGACAGCTCTCATTATGACAACCCTATTTGCCGTGCCACTGGTTGATTTGAACTTCTTCATCGAACCGCAATTTGAGCAGGATTTTGATGTTGAGCTCATAACCCAGAGTACAGTAAACGACACCATACCTCAGATAAATATCGCTGCCGGCAGGATATTCAGCGAATCCGTATCTGATAGTTTATTCCTCTATAATCTCGATTTGATGGAGATAGATTATGCTTCACCGGTCGGTTTTAAGTTTGGTTACGATACTGTCGAGTTCGAGACGGAAATCATCTCTGCCAATGTTATCAGTGATTCATTGGCTTATCAGCGTAGTATCGTCATACCGTTAGATGGCTATACTATTGGCTTCACTTCTATCTATACACCGGATTATGCGGTCAAGTTTTCCATAGACGAAAAGTCTGAATTCAGATTTGATATTTTCGATATTGCAGCCAAGCAATCTCAGTATTTATCACATTTTGCAGATCTTGTCATAATGCTCTCTAATGCAGGATTGTATATCGATAGAGATCTGGTGCAAGGTTTGCCTGTGGATGTGATGCTCAGTTTCGATTATCAAACCTATAAAAATCGGATTTTGAACAGTGGTAGGACAAATTACTATAGTATTAGAAGCGACACCGGTAATTTTGGGAAACTGCGAATTTTCCAAAGAGAAGATGAACTTCACTACGAGTGGTCGGTGCATCAGTTCAAATGAAACAAATAATAGTAGATTATATTCAGAGTTTACGATCACAAAACATGTCGGTACACACCCTTCGAGCTTATGAGCGTGATCTGGAGCAGTTTCGGGAGTTTCTGGGAACATATTTCGAAGATAAAGAGGTCAAGATTAAGGAGATCGGGCGTTTATATATCCGCGATTTTTTACGAAAATTGAGCAATGAGGGGCGTTCGAATAGAACTCTGGCACGCAAGGCAACGACAATCCGAAACTTCTTCGATTATTGTGTAAAAAATAAACACATCGATATAAATCCATCTATGAATTTGAAAATTCCCAAATTCGAGCAGAAACTGCCAAAAGTCTTTTCTGAAAAAGAGATAGAGCAATTGATCGCTATCCCGGATCTGGAGACTAAATTCGGCGTTCGAGATCGAGCGATAATGGAATTGATCTATTCTTGTGGATTACGGATCAGTGAAGTGGCTGAATGTAAGATTGGCAGCTTGGATCCAAACGAGCGAGTCATCCGCATCCTCGGGAAGGGAAAGAAGATTCGAGTAGTACCTGTGGGAAAAGATGCGATGAAAGCGATCAAGAAATTCCTATCGATTCGGAATCAATTCTATTCTGAAAAGAGCGATGATACGATCTTCCTTTCCAAAAGCGGGAAACCATTGACTGCCGATGAGATCCGTCAAATTCTCGACCGTTATATTCTCTTGATAGCCAAAACGAAAGGTTACAGTCCGCACTCGATCAGGCATTCGTTTGCCACTCATATGCTAAATCGCGGGGCAGATATTCGCGCAGTGCAGGAGATGCTGGGACACAGCAATTTATCCACTACCGAACTCTATACTCATCTCACTCTGACCGATCTAAAAAAAGCATACGATCAAGCTCATCCGCGTAGCAATAAAGAGGATTGATCTATGAGTGACATCCTGAAAGCTTATATACTTTGTTTTATTACGATCGTCTTTTTTTCGACAATCGAGGTAGTGAGCAAAAACATGAGTATGTCCGCTTTGGCAATTACCGGATATAGATTTTTCATCGGAGCGCTGGTGATGCTCCCATTTGCTATCAGGAATATTAAGAATAAAAGTCGGAAACTAACTCTGAGCGACTTTAAGTATTTTGCTCTGGCAGGTATATTGAATGTATGTTTCAGTATGTTGCTTCTGCAATTTTCGTCTTCTTTGGCAAGGCTTCCCTGGCAGCTATTCTGATAAGTACCAATCCGATATTTGCCGCTCTGTTCGGTCTGGTTATTTTACGTGAGGTAGTTACAACGATCAAGATGGCCGGGATAGTGTTTGGTTTGTTGGGGATAATGCTGGTAGTCGGAGGTCAGGAGATTGCACTTTCCGATGCAGTGAACATAGAGCTGGGGATTATCACCGGCGTGTTATCCGCCGTTTTCATCGGATTATATATCGCAGTTACCAAGAAATATGTAAAGCGTTATGGTAATGTGATCTTCAATTGTTTTTCTTTTTTTATCGGTTCACTGCTTTTGCTTGGTTTAACTGCTATAAGTGGGAATGATATCTCGATTCCGGTGTCGGATGTGCTGCCAATATTGTATTTGGGACTGTTTGTTACCTGTATTGCCTACTTGCTCTTTTTTGAAGCACTGAAGCATATTACCGTAGTTACCGGATCGATGTTTTTCTTACTCAAGCCGGTTATTGCCTCCATTTTGGCATACCTGATGCATACAGAGACACTCTCTGCAGTGCAGATTGTAGGTATCGCTATTGTAATTGTCAGCTTGCTTCTGGCTAATTTGTCTCAGAAGAGAAATGCAATTCCCGCCAGATTGGTAAGAAACAAACAATGACATATTTGTATCTACAAAGAAATAAGTTGATTAAATAGATTAATAATCTTAAAAATATCATAATACCCTGATTGTTAAAGACAGCAAACTTCAAGCGTGTGATAGCAGGATATAAATTCATATTGGCATTCCATCTTATGAAAGTCCATCGAAAAACTTGACAAGCAAATTCTAATTATATAAATTAACATTATAGAAATTGGTATCTTGAGAAAGATATTAATTCGAAATAAAAAGAGGAAGAAACATGAGAGAACATTTTATCGCCAATGTATTTTATCGTTCTCAGCGTAAGACAATGTTTTGAATACAGAGGTGGTGCAAAGATGGTAATGCTAAGAAACCGGAACAAATCGTTAAAAAAGGGAGGAGTTATTTATGCCCAAATTAACCGTAATAGTAATACTGCTATTGTTTATTAATGTAACCTTACTAGCCCAGACAGCGGTTGCACCTGCAGCAGGCAGCGGCACAGAAGAAGACCCGTATCAGATCGAAACTTTGGAGAATCTGTATTGGATAAGTGATAACAATAATGAATGGGATAAACATTATATCCAAACAGCGGATATCTATGCATCCGAGACAGAGAATTGGTTTGATGGTGCGGGCTGGCAACCGATAGGTGAGGAGATGCATCCTTTTATTGGTGTTTATGATGGACAGGACTATGTTATCGACGGCATTTATATCAACCGTGCTGAGACGAATTTTATCGGACTTTTCGGAACTGTGATGTTTGGATCTATTATCAATTTGGGTCTGATTAATGTAGATATCACCGGCGACAACTTAGTTGGTGGTTTGGTAGGGGATAGTCCTGATCTAACAGTTGAAAACTGTTTTTCATCCGGCAGTATAAATGGTGTTTCCAACGTCGGTGGGTTAATCGGTTTAAGTGGTGGTACCGTAAAAAACAGCTATAGCAGTGCAGTTGTTACAGGAGACAATAATGTTGGCGGACTGGTAGGAAGCAGTTTTACCGGTAGTATCGAAAACAGCTATAGCCAAGGTATAGTTACCGGAAACTCTTTTACTATTGGAGGCTTGGTAGGCCTTAATAGTATGGCAAGTATATATAGTTGTCATAATGAAAGTACAGTCAGTGGAGATAATAGCGTTGGTGGATTAGTGGGTTCCAACTTAGGCGGTAGTGTTATCGAGGGAAGTTTTAACTCCGGTGATGTTTCCGGTGTGAGCAATGTTGGGGGTTTAATTGGAAACAGTACCGGCAGCGCTGTCAACCTTTCATATAATAGCGGTGAAGTTAGCGGAGAAGAAGCAGTTGGTGGATTGGCAGGTCACATTACTACTACTTCTATAAACAATTCCTACAATATCGGTAGTGTAGTAGCCGATGAATATGTTGGCGGCTTGATTGGAATAATAGAGTACGCATCACCTGTAACTCATTGCTATAGTAACGGTAGTGTGATTGGGGTCAATAATAGCGGTGGTTTGATAGGTCATATTGGTAATGATCCTGAAGTGATAAACAGTTACTGGGATACTGTTACTTCCGGTCAATCAACTTCTGCCGGTGGCGAAGGACGAACCACCGAAGAGATGACTTATCCTTATGCTCAGAATACTTATATGGATTGGGATTTTGAAGAAATTTGGGCAGCTGATGAGGATTATAGTGTCAACGACGGCTATCCGTATCTTCAAGACCTTATCCCACCTGTTTCTGCCGATGATGATATGTTAGTATCGGCTACACCGGTCAAAGTGAGAAACTACCCCAATCCATTTAATCCGGAGACAACAATAGAGTTCAGTCTTTCGTCTGCTGCAGCGGTTTCTGTTTCTATATACAATATCAAGGGACAGAAGATAAAAGATCTATTTAGCGATCATCTACCTGCCGGCGAACATAGTATGGTCTGGAGCGGCAGGGATAACAGAGACAGGTATGTAGCATCGGGCGTCTATTACTACCGGATAACTACGGGGAATGATAGCACAGTAAAAAAAATGTTGCTACTCAAGTGAGATGGTGGAAGAAAGTAGGGCAATTTGGTAGCTTGCAAGGACAAGGAAGATGTTTAGGGGTCAGAAGATTGTCACACTGAGTAGTCCTGCACCTACTTTTCCGGCTATACCAACTAAGAAAAAAGAAAGTAGGTGCAGGACGTATCGAAGTGTGAACTTGGGGAGTGTGGTGTTTTACTTGTTACCCTTCGATACAATCCCGACAAGTCGGGATCACTCCATCCTTCGTTTTACTACGGAATGGCAGGCAGGGTGACGGCTGGCAGGGGATTTGGTGTTTCATCAAGCCGATTAGTGTGGTTTAGGGTATGTAGAAGAATAAATGTAGTGTTTTCATCTATTATGAAAGAAAAGATTTGACAGGAATTAAGGAAATGATAAAAATATACTAAATAAAAACTAAGCTCATTCACAGAAGAGAGATAGAGTGTATTATGGAAAATATCCAGATAAGAATGGAGTCCAAGATGAGTAAGAAAAAAACGGGAGGTAAAAAATGTTTAGAACAGTAATAATTGTTACATTACTTACATTTAGTGTAGTCCTAATAGGCAGCGAGGTTTCAGGGATCAATCCGAGCGGCGAAAATGGGGCAGATCAAAAAAAGCGAGAATTACTATTGGCAGAGGATTTTTCCGAAGATTGGCCTCCTGTGGGATGGGAGGTTACTTCTACTTCCGGACAGATTAACTGGCAACAGGGAGATGACGGTGCGCAGTTCTATGGTAATCCCCCCAACGTAGCTGTGCAAAGATTGATAACACCTGAGTTGGATACCTCGGAATATGCTGCTATTTTTTTGATGTTAACACATTTAGTTAATGATCATAATGGAGACTACGAAATTCGTCTGGAAACCAGAAGCGATGGTGGGGAGTGGACTACTGTGGTTGATTTCCCATCAGTTAATTTTGGTCCTCTGATTGACGAGATCATGATTCTTACCGATGATGTAGGCTCTGAGACATTTCAGATAGCTTGGACATTCGATGGAGATTCTGCTAACATCAACTGGTGGACTATAGCGTATGTAGAAGTTATCGGTATAAATGCGGGATTCATAGAAGGGATGGTAACTTTGGACGGTGGTGAAGGTGATGTCACCGATGTAGAAGTAACAGCCGGCAATATTACGGTTAACCCTGACGAGTATGGAATTTACATGATAGAAATTGCACCAGGCAGTTATGATGTAATTGCTGATCTGGAATACTATTATCCGCAAATTATTGAAGATGTAGTTGTAGCAGAAGATGTAGTAACCGATGGAGTCGATTTTGAACTGGAATGGATACTGGTTTTGAATCCACCCCAGGAAATATCTATCGATCCGGAAACCGGCGAAGGTACCATAGAACCACCGGAACCCTATCCCGGCACAGAGTTCACGCACTATAATCTCTATGTCGATGATACACTGGAAGCACAGTTTGAGGAAAATTATTTCGACCTGACAGAGTGGATAACTTTGGAAATTGGACACACATATATGATCGAAGTATCTGCGGTTTATGATCTGGGTGAATCGGAGCGAGTGGAAATAGAATATACCTACGAAGGTACGGATGCAGACGAACCTATCGTTTCAACTACCAAGCTGTTAGGGAATTATCCCAACCCATTCAATCCGGAGACAAATATCCTATTTTCATTGAAATCAGCCGGGCAAGTAGCAATAGAGATCTTCAATATCAAAGGTGAGAAAATTCGATCTTTGACATGCGAAGAATTCCCAGCCGGAAATCATACTATAGTCTGGGATGGTAAAAATGACAAGGGAAATATTGTCAGCACGGGAGTTTATTCTTATCGGATGATAACAGATGATCAAACTGACATAAAAAAAATGTTGCTGATCAAATGAAAAGTAGGGCAAGATGGCAACTTGCCTGCGAAGGACACGGTAAGTAAGACGGGAATTTTGTGAAAATTGAAAGGGAGCGGAAGAAGAGAAGCAAAAATTCTTGACATAAAAACCTATGGGCAGCTTAATTTACAAAAGGAGTAAAAATGAAGTTGTTACGTTTTGATCTGCCAGTGGTTCAAGTGATTACGCTATTATTACTCTCTTTTATTGCTTGGTGCATTTTCACTCAGGAAATTCATTTTGCTGCTTTTGCTTTGGGAGTAGTTGCTTCTTTACTCTCCGTTTTATATTCTTTCCCGATTTTTTTCGAGCATGATACTTTTCATCGCAGTGATTTTATCTTCCGTTTCGATCTGATCTTTATCTTTGCCTTCATAGTTATGATCCAAAGCTATCTTAGCAGTATCGCTCTGATTAGGATGATGATAACGGGCAATTACAATCCCGGCATCGTACGTATCAAAACAAAATTAAGATCCAATATAGGTCGCACATTGCTGGCTAATACCATCAGTCTGGTTCCGGGTACGCTATCTTTGTGGATGGAAGGTAATCATATCTATGTACATTGGTTTGATATGAAGACTTACAACAGTCTGAAAGCAGGCAGAATGATAAAGAATGATCTTGAATTTATGTTAAGCAGGATTTTTGGCTGATGTTGCTGATCCCGTATGTTCTGGCATTTTTGATGTTGTGTAGCATGTATAGACTACTCAAAGGTCCTACATTTTACGATAAATTGATGAGTATTAGCTTAGTATCTGTACACATCATATTAATTATGTGCACTATTGCGGTTATATACGAGAAGAGCTTTTATCTGGATATTGCCATTATTTATGCATTATTATCATTTTCAGAGATTGTAGCTTTTCTCAAGTTTTTTCCAGAGGAATAGTTATGGTTATCTTAGCATATATAGCGATAATTCTTGGTATGGGAGTTATGGTCTTCGGAATATTGGGAACCATCATTTTTCCCGATATTCTGCTACGCTTCCATGCTTCTACCAAATGTGGCGTAACAGGTGCGGTTACTATCATTATCGGTCTGATGCTATATAATTTTCAACTTGAGTTTGTAATCAAATATATATTGATAATCGTATTTTTGTACTTCACATCACCGATAGTAGCACATATGTTGGGATTCTCTTATCTGAAGAAAGTAAGGGAAGGGGAAGAGGATGATAACTCCTGATCTGATCCGTTTCAGCGATTTGATCACTCTGTTTCTGCTGATTGCTGTTTTGCTGGTAGTTTTTTCCAAAAAAATGATCTATTCATTAATAGCTCTCAGCTTATTCAGCATGATGATGGCACTGAAATATTTTTTGCTAAAAGCACCGGATGTAGCGATTACTGAAGCTGCTTTGGGAACGGGTCTATCTACGATGGTCTTTTTGATAGCGATAAAAAAAACGAAGGGAAAATAATCATGGTAAATCTTTTGTCTTTTATTAATGAAGAACATATCATCATTATAAACGAACGTAAACATGAGGCAATTCTCAAAAAGCTTTTGGATGCATGTCTTATGGACTATCCAGCGGAGAAAAAAGTCGAAATTAAAAGAGAATTGATCGGTCAGATGAAAGATGTGAACTTAGGAAAAGGATACTGTTTGACTCATGCCAGATTGGATGCTGTAGATGATATCCATGTCGCGATAGGATTGATGCCCAAAAAATTGAAATATACCAAAGGACCGGCAGTTCAGACAATATTCTGCATCCTGACTCCACATTCAAAGAGCAGAACCTATCTCAGTTTTACCGCCCATCTCACTCGGATGTTATCAGAACAAGGATCAAGAAAAGCCTTTTCATCCTTAGACAAGAAACAGGTCGTTGCATTTATCAAAGATTTCGAAGAGAATTCTTAGTTTGTCTTATGTATATAATGATAATTGTCTTAAAAAACGAGAAACTGTTGAAGAAGTTGGTATCGACTTTGATCGAGTTTGAGTTGTACGATTGTACTGTGCTGGATGGCGAAGGCATAGAGAATGTGGCAGCACAGACTGTACCTTTGTATTCAGCGGTCGAGGGGCTTTTTGGGAAAGAACTGGTCTACAATAAAACCTGCATATGCTATGTGCCGGATTTTGATATCATCCAAAGATTTGAGAAAGTGTGTAAAAAAGATGGTATAGATTTCTCTGAAAAGAATACAGGAATGCTTATGGCTTTTCCCTGCGCATATTACATCGGTCCGAAAGAAAAGGAATAAACGATGGAGCTAAAAGAATCGGTAATTTTGAGATCGACAATTTCCAAATTATTCCCCTTCATTATGTTATTCAGTTTCTATATGTTCTCTTATGGGGCAGTGTATCCGGGTGGTGGTTTTCAGGCCGGAGTTATCTTCGGAACTATTGTAGTTATATTCGAATTGGTATTTGAACAGCGACTTTTCACAAACAAGATATACAATTGGCTTGAGTTTTTTGGAATAATAATAATATTTTCAGCCTTAATTTACAGTTTTTCTAAAACCGGGTTTTTGTTCGGAGATATGTACGGTTACTTTTCCAGTTCAGAAGTATTTACCAATGTATTTATCTGGATTTTGAATTTTGCTATTTATACAGAAGTGGCGGGCTCCATTATCTTGATATTCCGCCATTTTATCGAGTGGGATTATGAAGAAGTTTGACATATTTGTCGGGATCGTTCTGGCTATCATATTCGTAGCCATCTACATTTATCTTCAGGATATTGATCTGATTTTTCACGAAGAGGTACTGGATTTTGAGAGTATAGCTAAGACTATGAATATCAGAAATATGGTGACGACGATTTATTTGGGACCACGTATTCTGGATACGGTTTTGGAAGTGATGGTAGTATTCTTAACCGTTATCGGCATGAAGTTTATTCGGAGTGAATAATGGACAAGAAGATTTCAATAGAATTGGGGAATCGGTTGTATGAATATATAAAAAGACATGGGGGAGTACTCTCAATCGGAGAGTATTATGTCATCCAAGGCTGCTGTAGAGCAGAGAAATTGCCGTCCGGTCGGATGGTTGCACCGCAAGATATGATCCCCCAAGAGGATGAAGAGCAATACAGCATTGTTCACTATAATGACATTCGCATCTATATTCAGGATCAATTAATCCATGAGAACAGCGGCTATAAATTTTCCTTCTGGTTGGCACCTTTGGGTGAATGTATAATCAGTTTACAGAATGATCCATAGCTTATTTCAGCAAGATCATCTTTCTGGAACTTTGATGATCTACAGTTTTCAATCTGTACAGATATACTCCGCTACTAGCGTGGTTCTCATTACTATCTTTGCCATCCCAAACGATTTGATGTGTTCCTGCCAGCATGTTCTTATCTATCAAAGTAGTAACTAGTTGCCCTTTGACATTGTAGATATCGAGTTTTACGTTACCTTCCGAAGCAATATGAAATGAGATTGTAGTTTCCGGATTGAATGGGTTGGGATAGTTCGGATGCAGGCGTGTATTAGGTTTATGAACGAGATCTTGCGGATCAGCGGAGACTTCTTCTGCGAATTTTTCGGTAAGGACATAATCAACAAAACTCTTAGCCTGAGTGCTAACGGTATAATAAAGTGGGAAGCTGAGCATAACCAAATTGTAATCATCGCCCAGATATTCGATACCAACCGGTAATCCAAACAGTGAACCCTGTGGAGAGGATGGATCGAAACCACTGCCATACAAGAAGATCGCACTTGCATCCGGTGTTGGAGATATAACACTGATGAAGGGTATATGGTGATTTGCTGTAGGTAGTGCTTTTTCAGGGTCAATCTCGAGTGATGAGTATTCACCGGCTGAAATCGCTTCATTGAAGTAAGCTGCTTGAGAATAGTCGGTACTTTCTATCTTTAGATAGTCATAGATCAGTTGCCCCGGTTCAAAATTGCTGGGATAGCCGCCGGTACCAGCAAACAATTTGGTGGGAAAGAATGAAGATACCAACAGATTGCCGCCATGTTCAAGATACTGTGTCAAATCTGTGACAACCGGATTAGCAAACGGATTGATTAGTCTGGAATCTGCTTGCCAAACTATACTGGAATAGGCACCAAGATCGGCAAGCTTGATATCGCCCATCTCATCTAACCCATAAACCTCACTTTGATAACCATCCAAAAGGTAACTATAGAAATTCTCCAAGTCCTCATGCGTAGGAGAACCGATAGAACCGGTACCGTCCGGACTGCTATTTACAATCAAAATCCCCTGATCGAGAGTGATCAATCGGGAGCGAATCTGCTCGCTTCCCTCACTCTCGTTTCCATCTAAATCCTGAGCAGTAATCGTATAATAATAGTAACTTCCAGCTTCCATCTCGGTATCTTCAAAAGTAGGTTCAGTGAGCAGCTCATCATTAACAATCTCACCAATTTCTCCCTCGATTTCTGAACGATAGACATTATAACCGGCAAGATCGAGCTCTGTGTTCTCATCCCAAGTGAGAACTACAGAATTTTCAGAGGGGAAATCTTGAACATTTTCCGGTGGACGGGGTACAAGGTAGGGCGTTATAGATTTTTCCAGGATAGTACTTTCGGTTCCATTATCGTCTCTGTATGTTGATATGCCAATGAAATACTGAGTACCATCAACCAAATCAGTGATAGTAAAAGGAGAAGTATCTACATAATATGTTTCACTATAACTTCCCGAGCTTGTACCGACATAGATTTTGAAACCATCATAATTTCCAATAGGTGGTGGTTGCCATGATACCAAAATATCTTCGCCGGTTCCCAGGCATATCAGCTCATAGTCTGTCGGTGGGATCGGATAGTCTAAAATAGTGATAGCCGTTCCCATACTTGCATTTACTATTTGCTTACAATAATCCAGATTCAAATGAATCAAAAGATCATTTATGGTATGATAATAGGGATTGTGTATCGGTTCGTGCAGTGAGATAGTAGGAAAGCCATAAAAATAGAATGAAAAACCGTCGGAATAAGGCAAGTTATAATTATCATAGAAATAGGAAAGGTTGGTATATAGCGGAATTACCTGCTCGATGGCATGATTTAAGTTCTCACCTCCGGTATAAGGTCTGATCTTGAGACTCCAATCTCCGATAGGTTCATCAATGTAAGCAATCATATCCATATTGATCATAGCGATTAGATTCTTATCAGCAGCGCTGGCATTAGCAGCCCAATCATTACTGCCGTGCAGACCGATTTCTTCTGCTGCAAAAGTGATAAAGTGGAAGGTGACGGAAGGTTGATAATCAAACGTTTTGAAAATGCGTGCCATTTCCAATACTGCTGCTACTCCACTGCCATTATCATCAGCACCGGGAGCTAATAACATGGGGTCTCCTTGTTCTACGATCGAATCATGATGAGCACCGATCACTATTGAATATTCAGGATACTCATCTCCTTCTAGTGTGGCAACGACATTTTTCTGCCAAGTGTAATCATATAAAAATGAATCGAGAACAACATTGGTATAACCAAATCTTTGAAATTCCCCTTTTATCCAATCTACTACTTCATTCTGGTTGGGAGCGAGGTAATACCTAGTTTCGAAATCCTCCAAATTCTGAATGAAATTTGCGAGACTGTCAGGATTGATACTATCCAACATTTGGGCTAATTGAGGATCATAATCGATGTTAAATCCGGGAGGATAACGCAAAACACTTTCGAAGCATTTTCTGCTATCTTTTTTTATTCGATAGAAGCCTTGAGTATATTTCGCTAATTGGATATCTATATCATGCATTGATTTGAATAGGATAAAGTCTCGAGAATCGAAAATGATCTTCCCAAAGTCCTGTAAACTAAGATAATTATCCCTACTGATTCTCGGATATATCAGATAGTAATAATTAGTATCGAAATTCGCATTTCTATCTATGTAGTATAATTCTATCTCTAGCTCAATTAGTTCTTCATTTGCTTCTACCAATAAAAAGTTTGGGGTTTGATGAAAAATGAATAGGGAAGGTTTTTCCAAAATGCTAACATCTTCTATTTTGCTAAGATCAATAATAGCCAGATCAATATTAGCAAAGCATAAAATAACATGGAATATCATGATAAAAATAATAGTAACTTTCTTCATTCATATCCTCCCATTCAATCAATTTAACTATGCAATAATCATTCCTAACATGCGAGTTTCTTATCTGCTTAGATAACAGGCATATAATGCTTTGAAAACTTTTTTCTCGCATTCACTTTTGCTTACATTATCCAGAATGAACACTTCATTTTTGCTATGCTATTCATATTAGATTACTGCTAATAACTCCTATTGTGCTTAGTCGAGAGTATCTCTGAGCTATTATTTCAGCAAGATCATCTTTCTGGAACTTTGATGATCTGCAGTTTTCAATCTGTACAGATATACTCCGCTACTAGCGTGGCTCCCATTACCATCTTTGCCATCCCAAACGATTTGATGTGTTCCTGCCGACATGTTCTTATCTATCAAAGTAGTAACTAGTTGCCCTTTGACATTGTAGATATCGAGTTTTACGTTACCTTCCGAAGCAATATGAAATGAGATTGTAGTTTCCGGATTGAATGGGTTGGGATAGTTCGGATGCAGGCGTGTATTAGGTTTATGAACGAGATCTTGCGGATCAGCGGAGACTTCTTCTGCGAATTTTTCGGTAAGGACATAATCAACAAAACTCTTAGCCTGAGTGCTAACGGTATAATAAAGTGGGAAGCTGAGCATAACCAAATTGTAATCATCGCCCAGATATTCGATACCAACCGGTAATCCAAACAGTGAACCCTGTGGAGAGGATGGATCGAAACCACTGCCATACAAGAAGATCGCACTTGCATCCGGTGTTGGAGATATAACACTGATGAAGGGTATATGGTGATTTGCTGTAGGTAGTGCTTTTTCAGGGTCAATCTCGAGTGATGAGTATTCACCGGCTGAAATCGCTTCATTGAAGTAAGCTGCTTGAGAATAGTCGGTACTTTCTATCTTTAGATAGTCATAGATCAGTTGCCCCGGTTCAAAATTGCTGGGATAGCCGCCGGTACCAGCAAACAATTTGGTGGGAAAGAATGAAGATACCAACAGATTGCCGCCATGTTCAAGATACTGTGTCAAATCTGTGACAACCGGATTAGCAAACGGATTGATTAGTCTGGAATCTGCTTGCCAAACTATACTGGAATAGGCACCAAGATCGGCAAGCTTGATATCGCCCATCTCATCTAACCCATAAACCTCACTTTGATAACCATCCAAAAGGTAACTATAGAAATTCTCCAAGTCCTCATGCGTAGGAGAACCGATAGAACCGGTACCGTCCGGACTGCTATTTACAATCAAAATCCCCTGATCGAGAGTGATCAATCGGGAGCGAATCTGCTCGCTTCCCTCACTCTCGTTTCCATCTAGATCCTGAGCTGTAATCGTATAATAATAGTAATTTCCAGCTTCCATATCGGTATCTTCAAAAGTGGGTTCAGTTAGTAGTTCATTATTAAAAATCTCACCAATTTCTCCCTCGATTTCTGAACGATAGACATTATAACCGGCAAAATCGAGCTCTGTGTTTTCATCCCAAGAGAGAACTACAGAAGTTTCAGAGGGGAAATCTCGAACATTTTCCGGTATACGAGGTACAGATAGAGGAGTATGCGAACGTTCTACTATGGGACTTTCGAATCCCTCATCCGAATATGATGAGACACCAACATAATACAAAGTTCCTTCTTGCAGACCTTCTATGGTAAAAGTGGTATCTTGGGTAGTAAAATCATCTGAGTATTGTCCGGATTGTGTGCCCACAAAAACATTGAAGCCATCATAATTAGAAGTGACCGGAGGAGACCAGCTGGCTACCAGAGCATCGCCGCTACCTGGATCTGCTAAATGCAAGTTACTTGGGGGCAGCGGATAATCTATGATCGCTATACTGGAAGCCAAGCTTACTTTGACGATCTCGGCACAATACTCGGGAGTAGTGTGAATAATCAGATCCTGTGGACTATGATAGTAGGGGTTGAAGTGATGTTCAAAAAGGAAGATAGATTGAAAACCTCTTACCCAAAATGCATAACTATCCGAACCCGGCGTGTTATAACTACCATAAGATAAGTTCAGATCAGTATAAAGTGGTGTCATCTCCTCTACCGTTTGGGTGAGTGTTTCACTGCCGGTATAAGGATGGATCTTCATTGTCCAAGAGGAGGGTGTTCCAGTAGTATAACTTATCATATCTTGGTTTATCATAGCCAAAATATTCATGTCATTTTGCAAAGCTTGCTCAGCATAGTGATGACTACCATGCAGTCCGGCTTCTTCGGCGGCGAAAGTAGCAAATCGGTAAGTTACTGGAGGCTGATAGTCGTGTTCTTTGAATATGCGAGCTATTTCCAGTACAGCAGCTGTTCCACTGCCATTATCATCAGCACCGGGAGCTGTTATCATCGGATTTCCGTATTGATTGAAAATGATAGAATCATGATGAGCACCGAGAATGATAACAACATCCGGATCTACGTTGCCTTCGATAGTGGCAACCACATTCTTCTGCCAGGTGTTGTTATAATAAAAAGAATCCAAGACTACATCGGTATATCCAAACCGTTCAAACTCTCCTTTTATCCAATTAGCCACTTCATCGCGGTTAGGAGCATTCCAGTAGCGGGTTTCAAAATCTTGCAGACTTTGTATATAAGAAGCCAGAGTATCTGCATTGACCGAATCAACCATGTCTTGCACCTGAGTTCTGTGAGTGTGAACGGATCTGCCAATATGGCGAGTTGCATCGAAATACTTTGGAATAGGGTAGAGGCGGGTGAAAGAATATTCTGAAAATGAAAGTTCGCTATCCAGACTTCTATCGGTCGCAACCAGTATCACATGATCGTCCTGATATAATATGTCACCCCAATTTGATGGGATGGCAGTTGGTTGTGGTTTGTAGGATGTCAGTAAATAGTATTGCTTCTCCCAGGCGTTATCATCTATGATTTGAAAACGTGTATCTCTAAGTTGTTCTACAGAATCATCATCCAATCCGACAAGCAAAGCATCTCCGAAATGATGATAATACGGTAGCTTCAGCTTTTCAAATTGAGCTTCATCATCAATGTCTGCGATCTTGACAATGCCGAGATACTGAGAAGCCGATAAAATAGAGAATGCAAGTATTAGGATTGCTAATATAGTATATTTTTTCATAATTTCCTCCGTGGATGAAAAGAAAATAAAACATAGAACTGTGTCAATGGAAAAAAAGAATATTAGAAAGCGATCAAAAAACTTGACATCACTGACTATATTATAGCATTTTCCAATCAATTCTGGTTTTCGAGGAGGCACATGGTTTTATTAGTTTTGTTTATAGCCATTTATGGTTTAATCGTTTCTGATAATCTTATCAAGAAGGTTATGTGTCTCAGCATCATCGAAAGTATCATCATACTCTCATTTTTGTTGACCGGCTTCAAAGAGGCGGCAGAAGCTCCGATCATCACCGAGGGGATACAAGTATTTGTAGATCCGATGCCGCAAGCTCTGATGCTGACTGCCATAGTTATCGGAGTTTGCTTCAATTCACTGGCAGTTGCTTTCATCGTTAAACTGCAAAAAGCGAAAGGCACAGTAAATGTTAGTGAGCTTCGAGAACGTTAGATATCTTCTCATTGCTTTTCCACTTATACCACTTGTCACGATTATCCTATCGGTGCTGATAAACTATATTTCCAAAAAAGATATCTCACCTGTCAGTTTGATCGTAAACAATCTTTTGCAATTAGTAGTCGGATTGCTTCTGGTAGCCAGATTTATCGATTATGAAGGTGTTCATATAGAAAGTATAACTCAGTGGCAATACTCCATCATTTTTGTTTTCGATCGCATCAAGGTTTACTTTTTGATTGCCTTTCTATTGCCGCTTTTGTTTTCGCTCTTTCATACCAAAAGCCTGCAAAAATTAGAATCTCGATTGATCTTTTTGTTCTATCTGTCCGGATGCAGTGGGCTTATCGTAACCGGCGATATATTCAATTTCTACATTTTCTATGAAGTGATGATAATGTCGGCTTATATCTTGGTTGCAATCAATGGCAATTACTATGCTTCCATCAAATATATGCTCTTCGGAGCGATTAGTTCTGCTTTGTTGTTGGCTGGGATTATCCTACTCTATGCATCGGGAGCTTATTTCAGTTTTACTTTTGTTCAGGAGATTGGTGAGTTGAGTTTGTACAATATCAAATTCGTTCTGCTCCTGTTTTGCACTGCATTTTTTATCAAGGGAGCTTTTTTCCCAGTATCGTCTTGGGTGGCAACTTGTCATTCGGCTACCAATAACATAACTTCTTCATTTCTTTCTGCATTTACGATCTTCACCGGGATTTATGGATTATACTATTTCGTCTTGCAGCCGGCTATGCTGCTAGAATATGAGCAGATATTCTTAGTTGTTAAGATCTTTTCGATGATCACGATGCTCCTACCTGCACTTATTCTCTATTTCGAGCCTGAGTTCAAACGATGTATCGCCGGTAGTACAGTCTATTCTATCGGATTCATCGGTCTGATGATGAGCTATAGATTATTTGACCTTGCCTTTACCTATATGGCTATTCATGCTTGCTACAAACCACTTATGTTCTTGTTGCATGACTATGTAGATATTAAGGGAAATGCTATCAGGGCAAATAAGCGCACATTGGCGATTTATATGGTCTGTATCTTGTTCACAGCCGGTTTCTTCCCCAGTTTGATCTATTTCATCAAATACAATCTTCTGCAAGATTATGCCGGGCTTACTATCCTTACACAGATCTCGATGATGCTGATCTTGAGCAGTTTTCTGAAATTCAGATTCAAAATCATCAGGTTTCGAGCGAGTAATGTCTTTTACATAACGATATTGTGTATTATCCTATTGATCTATTTCCTATTCCCATTCCGCTTTGTTATGCCTGATTATAAGTTTATCTTAGATGCTGGCATCATTCTATTTGCAATTTTTTTGTCAGGCAAATTATATCAAAAATGGCACAAGTTATCAGCTTTGGATACTAAGTTTATTTTCAAAACTTTGAATGTTGAAATTTTTTATGTTGTTATCTTGTTAGTTTCACAACTGGTAATACTAAGATTGGTGTTTTAAAAAAATAGGAGGAAAGTATGAAAAAGGGAATGATTTTACTAATTTTGATAATCACCCTATTATTAATCACAAATTTACCAGCAGATGAGAGTAAATATGCCAGCCCGAAATATAGCGATTTCTATAGCCAGACTTTCAGTCGGAATATCATCGCCGGCACAGGTAGACTGGTAAGTCCCAATACTTTGTATATTAATAGTTTTAATATTGTTTACAATGAATTGGAGACAAGAGTATTTGAAAAGTTATCTTTCAGAGGTTCCTTCATACCGGGTTTTTATGGAGGATTGAAACTAAAATATCAATTTCTGGATATAAGAAATTTAGCTCTGGCATTATCCGTTGGAGCAATGAGAAAAGAGTTTATGACTTTTAGTGGTGGTCAAAAAAAAGAATGGCTGACCATGTATCCTGCTGCTACGTATATGACCTATGGAAGTGTTGATAGCTACATCAATCTATCTGTAGGAATTCGTCCAAGAACTCAATATATAAAAAGAACCAATGAAATGACAGGAGAGACACATACCGAGCGCAAAGGAGCAGATGAACCAGTCTTTTATTCTCTTGGTTTTTCGCACAGATTAGCAAAGCATTTTTTAGCTCAAGTGGAGTTCCATCATTCTCGCATTTTTTATTATTATGATGATATAGAACATCGGGATTTCATTCTGTTCGGATTGAATTATTTCAGTACAAAATTTGAGATATTTTTAGGAACATGGATACATCTGGGAGAGCAAGAGAAGCGATCACGTTTCAATATACTCCCTTTTATCAAAGTTGGCTATAAATATTTACTACGCGAATGACAAAATTAGTCTATCTGGAGTAACTCGATATCAAAAATTAGGGTGGCGTTTTCAGGAATCATGCCGGGGATGCCCTCTTCACCATATGCCAGTTCAGGTGGGACAATCAGTCTCATCTTATCACCTTGGCGCATCAGAGCAATGCCTTCTTCCCAGCCGGGGATTACTTCGCCCATCCCAAGGGTGAACTCCATCGGGCGGCCTCGTTTTACAGACGAATCTATCATCGTGCCATCTTCCAAATAAACAGTATAATGAACTTTCACTGTAAAGCCCGGCGCTGCTCTTCTACCACTGCCTTCTTCTACCAAAATGCAAGTAAGACCGGACTCGGTAGTAATCTCCGCTTTCCCTTGAGTATCATAGGGTTCGACTTCTATCGGAGGAGAGATATTGATCAGTTCGATTTCAAAATGTAAAGTCGAGTTTGGTGGTATCAAACCAACTTGTTGATCTCCATAGGCGAGCTCTGGCGGTATAATGAACTCAGCGGTATCCCCTTGGCGCATCAGGGAGACAGCTTCATCCATACCATCTATTACTTCGCCGGCAGCCAATACAAATGTTAATGGTTCTTCCCGACGTCGGGTACTGTCTATAATGGTGCCATCTTCCAATGTTCCCACATAGTGGATTGTTACCAATTCACCTTCTTCCGGCTGCAAACCTCTTCCATGAGAAGTTATCCGATATCGTAATCCGGAGTCGGTTTCTCTGAAGAGGTCATAATCATTGCGTTCAGGACTAATAGTTGCACAAGAAGCTATAACTACAATAAATAAGCCAGTCATTAAAATATTCTTCATCATATCTATCTCCATTTTCAATCTATGATCTGTAGATCTATTAATAGTTCACCGTTGTTTTCGGTAATATACTGTATTTCGATATTGAGATTCAGTTTTGTTAATAATTGTTTTGTATCTATTTCTAGCTTACTTCCCTCCAAGCGAAGGTAGCAAGGCAGATTAGACAAGCCGAGCATAGAGACTAATTTTATCAAATTCCCAGGTTTTATATCTAGGATAAGTGTGCCATTATCATAAGCATCAAAAGAAAGTGAGAATCTTTGTCTGATAGGTATGAGCAGGGTTTTGCTGATGGAGATATAGATAAGATCCCCATATGTTTCAATATCTTTTACAAAAGCCGGTATAGATAGAGTGCTTTTGATGATAGACACCAATTCCGCATAAGTACATCTCAGATTAGCCATGATATTACCTCCCTCTAAGTACTATTTATACTGAGCTGTCAATTCGTTTCGTATAATAGATGATATCTTCGTGCTTTTGATAGCCGACGGAGGTGAAGAGTTTCTCGGAAGTGTAATTCCAATCTTCGATCAGACAGGCAAATATCCCAATACCCTCTTCTTTCAGAAGATTTTCGGCATATTCGATCAACTGCAAAGCCAATCCTTGCCCGCGATACTGTGGATCGACCGCCAGCCGATTGATCCAACCTTTACGACCATTATGACTAACGATCACGGATGCTACAAGCCGGTCATTATCTTCTATCACATAGAAAAAAAGATCATCTCTTTTTAACTGTTTTTCGATATTCTCTCTACTATCGCGCCCTTGAGGTTTGTATGGAAATTTTGCTCTATTCCACAAGCCAATAAGATTGTCATAATCCGTCGGAAGCATAAAGCGCAGTTTCATAAAGCAAATTCTCTAATAGATCAGATATTCGAGCAGGATGGTAACTATTGAGATTAGGATTGCAGCAATAGTGGCATGTAAACAGCCATTAATTTTAAACTTGGGAACGATATAAGAGACGAGCATCAGGCAAAAACCGTTGACGAACAGAAGAAAAAGCCCGAAAGTTACAATTGTAAGCGGTAGTGTGAGTATAATGAGTAGCGGTCTGACCAACATATTGACCAGTGCCAATACGAGAGCAGCAAAGAAGGCAGTCAAAAAATCATAAACATGATATAAACGAGTGCTTTTGCCAACCAGAAAGATGGCAAGAGCAGAGATGAGTACTTTTAACAGAAAATTTTCCATTAGTTAGAGAACTGTTTTAGAAAAGATGGGATCTCCATCTGTTCATTTTTTTCTTTTTCTTTCTGATTGATTTTCCGATGCGGTTTGATCATATTATCGTGCCTATACTTTTCGTCTGTCTTATGCTGAACATCATGAATATCTTTTTTGAAGTCGTTTTGTTCTTTCATCACAGGTGGTGGTATTTTATCGGTCTGTTCATCGGAATCGAGACCGGTAGCGATAATAGTGATCTTAAGCTCTCCTTGCAAAGATTCGTCAAAAATCAGACCGGTGATCACTTCACCTTCTTCACTGATCAAATTAGTTATTTTCTCGTTTATCACTTTCAATTCATCCATTTTGAAATCTTTGTTGGCAATAATATTGAGTAATACACCTTTGGATCGATCGAGCGAATAATCACTCAACAGCGGATTATCGATTGCTTTTTCCACTGCTTGCAATGCACGCTGCTCGCCTTCGCCGACACCGAAACCGAAGTGACCATGACCCTTGATAGACATGATCTTCTTCACATCTGCGAAATCGACATTCATATATCCCGAATAGTTGATAATATCTGATATCGCTTTGGCTGCCTCATACAAGATTTGATTTGCTTGATTGTAGGCATCAAAAACGGGTTGATTGGTATAAACTTCGCTCAACTTTTCGTTTGGGATCACGATCAGTGTATCTACCAGATCTTTGAGTTTGCTTATCCCACCTTCGGCAACTAGCATTCTTTTTTTGGATTCATGTAAGAAGGGTTTGGTAACTATCCCGATTGTGAGAATATGCATTTCTTTGGCGAGGTCAGCTATGATTGGTGAAGCTCCTGTACCTGTCCCTTTACCCATACCAGCGACGATGAATAAGAGATCAGTATCTTTAAGATAGCGCTTGATTTCTTCACGAGATTCTTCTGCCGCTTTCTTACCGATCTCCGGATCAGCACCGGCACCGAGTCCGCGTGTAGTCTCTTTGCCAAGCTGAATGCGGATGGACGCTTTGGAATTCTTCAAATTCAAAATATCTGTATTTGCAGCAATCAGTTCCACACCGCTCAAGTTCATCTCCAACATGGTATTGATAGCATTACCGCCAGCTCCGCCGACTCCGATCACTTTTATCTGTGTTCCTATCGGTCTTTCGTCAATATTTAGATCAAGTTCGATCATGTTGCCCTCCCTTACACAAAATCCTTGAAAAAGTCGCCAATTTTTTGGAAAAATTTATGAAATGAATCACTTTTTTTGATCTGATCCTTACTTATTTTTTTCATATGATCCTGCACATATCGTAATATTCCTATACAAGTAGAATAGCGCGGGTCATTAACTTCATCTGTAAGACCGGCAAAGTCGGAGAGATCAGGATAGCCGATCTTTGTGGACATATTGAAGACATCAGTTGCCAGCAGATCTATATTCTTCAGATGGGATACTCCACCGGTTATGGTCAGTCCACCGGTTATCAATGGAAGGTCACAGTTTTCATTTAGTACCCGATATGATTCTTCCAAGATCTCTCTCATTCTTGCTTCGATGATCTCACAAATATACTTTTTGCTCTTAGTCTTTTTTGCTCTGCCGCCAATTCCTTCGATCTCGATGGTATCGTCTGATTTTATCTGATTAGCTATTGCGCTGCCATAGGTTATCTTTAGATCTTCAGCAGCGCTGGGGGTAGTTTGCAGCCCTTGCAAAAGATCTTCTGTGATGTAAATACCGCCGGTCTGGAGTACAGTACTAAATCGGATGCTTCCTTTGTAGTAGAGGGCAATATCCGTATTCGAACCGCCGATATCTATCACAATCGCTCCCATATCCTTCTCATCATCGCTGAGAACGGATAACGATGAGGCGATTGATTGCAAGATTATTGCTTTCACTTTGTAACCGGCATATTCAACACAACGGCGGAAATTCCTGAGGAGATTGTGGGGAGCCGTGACTACATGGATATAACCGATCAGATTGTAACCGAACATCCTGATCGGATTCAGTATCCCCGATTGTCCGTCGATTTCGAAATGTTGTGGTATGGCATGTAGGATATCGTAACCTTCGGAACCATATTGCATTTTGATATTATTCTGGGCGTTGGTAATCACATTTTCGATATGATTGGCGGTAATTTCGCTCGCTTCATTCGCCTCCGGTAGTGCAATTCTTCCCACGGAATTATGCCCTTGGATCTGCTTCCCTGAAATGCTCACATAGATAGAGCTCGGTTTATGCTCTGCCATCTTGCTGGCTTCATTGAGGGCTTTGCTCACAGTATCGGTCGCCTTGATCATATCGATGATTTTGCTGCCGCTAAATCCTTGTGTCTTGCATTTGCCCACACCTCTGATCTCAAATTTGTTATCTTCGTTTAACTCTGCTATTATAGCACATACTTTGGTGGTACCTATGTCTAATGCAGTTATTACTGTCTCTTGTTTCATTTGTCCTCCCGCCTGATGATCAGTTGATTTGAAAATCTTAGATCTACTGTATAACCCCGATCTATAAACCGCTGCCGAGATAAAAATAGATATTGTCTTATCTTTTCTTTGACATTGTCGTCCTCCAACATAACACGATAACCACTGTTGTTCTCCACCAAACAGATATCACCATCTTTTTGGTAGATCTCAGAGATCGTCTCTATAAATGTGTTATCCAAATTGTCTATGGTGGAAAATATATCATATACCAAATCTACGAATGGATCTTGTGGAGTTTTGCCGATAGATATCTGTTCTTCCGGAATAGTGGTAGAAATGATAGGACCGGTTTCATTCAAATAGAAATTGGCATTATCTAATATAATTTGCTCCTCATCTATCGGATATAAAGACCCATTATCTGCTTTGATATAAAACTTGCCTCTGCGTTCGGTCACCGAAAGCTTTAGTGTGCCCGGCAATTTGCGCGATAGTTTAGCATTTTTTATGCGCACAATGTTGTGCAATCGTTTGTCTATATCATCTTGAGATATGGAAAAAAGATTCTGTCCGATAAACTCTCTGCTCATAGTCATAATGAAATCTTCTTCGATATTTACCGTACCCTCTATCTCTATGTTTGAGACGGTGAATAATTCCCAGTGGGCGAAAACAAAACGCAAACCGGCATACAATCCTATCAGAATGATTATAATGCCAAAGAAAGCAAAGAAATATCTACTGGTTCCGCGTCTTTTTTTACCCATCTTACCTCTCTTACCTATTTATTATCATCTTATGATACAGATATTTATGATTCTCAAAGCTGTTTTCTGCACTTATATCATAAGAACGAGAACTGATTATATTAATTAGTTTTAGCGTTTTGCTGTCAAACATTTTTTTCCCTTTTTGCCAAAAAAATTTCGCCATATTTATAAATATCTCCCGCACCGATAGTTATGACTAAGTCTCCCGGTTTGACTAATGAAGATAACGTAGGAACGATTTCCTCATTTTTTTCTATATAGTGGACACATTGGTGACCATGTTGGATGGCAGCGTTGGCTATCAACTGTCCGTTTATGGAGGGAATCGGTTTCTCTCTGGCCGGATAGATCGGAGTAACCAATAGCACGTCAGATTGGAAAAAGGAGCGTCCGAAATCATCATAAAAATCACGGGTGCGAGAGTAGAGGTGAGGTTGGAAAACAGCTACTATCCGTCTATCCGTGTTGTCTTTGATCCCGGTAAGTGTTGCTTCGATTTCGGTAGGATGATGCGCATAATCGTCGTAAACATCTATGTTATTGATTTTTCCTTTGTATTCAAATCGTCGGAACACACCTTTGAATTTTTTCAGTCCGACCTGGAGAGTAGTGATCGGGATATCCAACTCCAAACCGAGTGCTACTGCCAACAATGAATTCTTGATATTATGATTGCCGGTTACGTTCAACTCTATTTCTCCCGAATCTTTACCATTAATTATCAATTTGTATTTGGCTTTGAAATCTTTCATTTCGATATTATCGGCTCGAACCGATGCTTGTTTAGACATACCATAGGTGATAATTTTCTTGTTTATCAATGGTAAGATAGATTGAACGCCATGATCATCCAAACAGCAGATAACCGCACCGAAAAAGGGCACTTTATTTGCATATTCTACAAAAGCTCGTTTGACTGAATCCAAATCCTCATAGCAATCCAGATGATCGGCTTCGATATTGGTGATCCCGGCGATGATCGGGGTCAGGGAGAGAAATGAGCGGTCGAATTCGTCCGCTTCTACTACGATATATTGACCGGAGCCGAGTAGGTTGTTCGAACTATAATTCTTTACCACACCACCAACGATAACAGTCGGTTCCATATTAGCTTCAGAAAGGATCATCCCGACCATGGAAGTGGTAGTCGTCTTGCCATGAGTACCGGCAATTCCGATTCCATAACTCATCCTCATGATCTCTGCTAACATCTCAGCGCGTCGAATCACGGGAATTTTCTGTTCCATAGCTGCCAAAACTTCTACATTATCGTTTTGTATAGCTGAAGATCGCACGATCACATCGCTACCTTGAATGTTGGCAGGATCATGTCGATAAGAGATTTCAATGCCGAGTGTTTCCAATTGTTTGGTGGTAGCCGAAGGTTGCATATCGGAGCCGGTGATGATAAAACCCTGATTGTAAAGCAATTCTGCTATCCCGCTCATTCCGATACCTCCGATACCGATAAAATGTATTCTCTTAGTTTTACCTAACATAATTTCTCTATATCCTCCATTATTCTATCTACAATATTCTGAGCTGCAGTTTCGTGGATGGAAATATCAAATTTGTACTCCTGTAGCTTAGCTTTCATATTCAAAATCTTAGCTTTTAAATTCTGCGGTAGTAGATCTTTTTGAAGCAAGATCTGCGCCCATCCTTTTTTCTGTGCCTCTTTGGCATTGTGATATTGATGATTACCGGCAGCATGGGGTAAAGGAACGATCAAGGCAGGTATTTTCTTCGTCTCCAGTTCGGCGAGAGTAAGGGCACCACCTCTCGATACCGCCATATCGACAGAACTATAAAGCATCCCCATCTCATTCGAAAATGTAAAACAATATATTTCCTTTTTTTCTCCAAGCTTAGAGGTGATTTCATCATACTGACGATTTCCAACCTGCCAGATCAGCTCTATCCCCTCTGCCAAAAGATCATCCACGATAGGTAGAATTGCATTATTGAGCGCTGTGGATCCTTGGCTGCCACCTTGGACAAGCAGATGAAACTTATCTCGGCTCAAGCCAAACTTCTCATACTCGAGTTTATGGGTCTTTTCTGCTAAAGATGGGTTTACCGGATTGCCACTGAGAATTGTCTTACACTGCTGCAGATATTGCTTTGCTTGTTCATTTCCCAAAAATATTAAACGTGCTTTCTTGCTTAGAATGCGGGTGGTTAGACCCGGATAGCTATTTTGTTCGTGCAGATAGATCGGTAACTTCAGAAGTGATGCTGCCCATCCAACCGGTGCACTGACGAATCCTCCAACACCGATAAAGGCATCACAATTGTGCTGTTTCAACAAACGGCGTGCACGGATGATGCTCCTGATCAATTTGGGAATGAACTTAAAGTGGGAAAATGTGAAATAGCGATAGAGTTTCTGAACATCAATGGCGGCAAATGCGATTTCATGTTCGGAGGCTATTTTTTCTTCCATACTATGCTTATTACCGATAAAGAGCACTTCAAGATCATTATTTATTAACTGCTTAGCTATTGCTATTGCGGGTAATATGTGCCCTCCGGTTCCACCTGCTGCTATCGCTATTTTCATATTGTCCTTCTTTCGGCTGTTACATTCAATAACAATCCGATACTAAATGAATTGATCAATAGAGAAGTACCTCCATAACTGATAAATGGTAAAGTTACACCTGTGGAGGGGAGAACAGAAATAGCCACACCAATATTGATCATTGCATTGAAAAAGATGTTCATCCCCAAACCATAGCCGGTTAATTTATAAAACAATGAGGACTGTTTGGAAGATGAAATGATAGTCCTGAAAAATAGAAAACAAAAGAGGAAAATGATAAGCAGAGCACCTAAGAAACCAAATTCCTCTCCGATAATAGCAAAGATATAATCAGTTTTTGCTTCCGGTAAAAAATAGTGTTTCCCAATTCCGCGCGCCGGAGATGTGCCAAACATCTTACCACTAGAGAGTGCAATCAAACTCTCGCGTACCTGATAATCCTTCTCACCTTCATATTCACTAGCGGTTCCAAGTATTCGATAGGGAAGAGAATACTGTGCATATATATCCATCCGCTCACTTCTGTATTGAGGTCCAAATTGAATAACGAGAGTTATAAAAACCAATGCTATGAAAAATAAAGTGAGAATGGAGGTCAGTTTGATCCTAACCAGATAGAGTAGTGAGATGATCGTCAAAACGGAGATTATTAGAGGTGTAAAATGCTTCTGGATAAGGATGAGAATATAAAACAAGGCTGCTATGAAGATGATTGGAAAGAAATTTGTAAGAAATTGTTTGGGATGCGAATTTTCGATATAATCCTTTTTTTTGTCTAAAATATGCGCACAATAGATAAGTAGTATTAGCCGAGCAATCAAAGTGGGCTGGAAGTTTATGCCGAGAATGCTGATACTTCTGGTTGCTCCTTTTACTGTGTCTCCGATTAGCAATACAAGTATCAATAGTGTTAATGTGCCTAAAATAAACAGAATGTTATATCGTCTCAATTTCTCCAGATTGATTAGTTTGAAACCGATCCATAAGAATATCCCTGAGAGCAGAAACCAGACAAACTGACGATAAAAAAAAGACATATCGGTTCTGATAGAACTGATGTTGAGTTGCATATAGAGTCCGATTAGAATCAGGAAGAAAAAAATGAACAGGATGTAATGATCGTAATATACAAGGTATGATTTACGATTCATTTTTCAGCTCCATAACTATCTGTCTGAAAACTTCACCTCGATGTTCATAATTCTTAAAAAGATCAAAACTCGTGGCAGCGGGAGAGAGTACTATACAATCTCTGGCTTCTGAATCTTGGAATGCTTTTCTGATAGCTGATTTGAAAGACACGAACTTCTCTCGAGCTATCTCTATCGGAAAAGAGCGAGCCATCTCATCCTGACTTTCACCGTAAAGATATATTTTCTTGGCATGGTCGGCTAATAGTGGATTCAAAGCAGAATAATCCTCACCTTTACCAGCTCCACCCATGATAATTCTAATGGGAGTATCAAATGCTCTTAACGCTTGTTTAACAGATTCCGTATTTGTAGCTTTGGAATCGTTGTAAAATTTCACACCTTTGATCGTCTCCAAATACTCTAACCTGTGGGGTAGAGGTTTGAATGATTCTATCGCTTGCTGTATGGCAGCATGAGATACATCCAATTCCTCGGCGGTCAAAATGGCTGCCATCATATTGGCAAAATTATGTCTGCCACGCAGATTGGTGTTTTCTATACTATAACTACTCACTCCGCAGATCAATCGATTATTGTCCCAATAGCAATCAGCTTTTCTTTCCGATGAGAAAAGACGAATACGAGATTTGAGCTGAGGCATATTATCTTTTATGGAGGGATCATCGGCATTCAAAATAGCCAGATCATTATCCGTTTGATTTATAAAAATATTGAATTTGGCTTTTCTATAGGCAGCGAAATTATCATATCTATCCATATGATCGGGTGTTATATTCAGCAAGATAGCAATTTCGGCATGAAACTGCTCGATCAGCTCGAGCTGGAAACTGCTGAGCTCCAAGACTATATATTCGATTCCGCTTTTTTCTATCGGATAGGAAGAAAGGGGGTTGCCAATATTACCGGCTAAGATCGATTTTCTGCCGGAAGATGCCAAAATATGATGGATAAGACTCACTGTGGTACTTTTACCGTTTGAGCCGCTTACTGCTATTATTCTACTTTCGGGATGCTTTATCCTATATCCAAACTCGATCTCACTGATAACCGACATTTTCTTTCGGAAGGCTTTTTGTATGATAGGAATAGATAAAGGAACGCCGGGGCTGACGATCAGCATATCATTTTGCAATAATCTTTCGCTGTGACCTCCGAATTCACAATCATATTCTCGTAAAATTTCCTTCGCTGAGGGGATATTATCTTGCTTGGCGTTATCACTAAGATAGGCTACGCCACCACACTGACGGATTTTTTTCGCTGCCGCCAGACCGCTGCGTGCCATTCCGATGATTCCAAAGCTTTTCCCCTTAATTTCCATAACACTCTACCGTAATTTGATCGTTGCCAGACCTATCGCAACCAGCAAAGCTGTGATAATCCAAAAACGAATCACTATCTTCTCTTCGGAAAATCCTTTCAGCTCGTAATGATGATGAACCGGAGCACATAAGAATACCCGTTTCCCCACTCCTGTTCTTTTTCTGGTATATTTGAAATAATATCTCTGAATGATGGTAGATAAAGTCTCCCACACAAATACTCCACCAACTATTGCAAAAAAGATCTCTTCTCTAAGTAACAGTGCCAAAACTGCCAAGATCCCGCCGAGAGCAAGCGAGCCGGTGTCTCCCAGAAATATCTGAGCCGGTTTGATATTATACCATAGAAAGCCGAGAATAGTACCCATTAATGCCGCTATGAAAATGGTCAATTCTCCCGCATTCGAAATAAACTCGAGATTCAGATAGTCAGCGATATGGAAATGCCCTTTGATATATGCCATCACACCGAGGGCAAAGGCAGTGAGAGCAACTGTTCCAGATGCTAAGCCGTCCAGACCATCAGTAAGATTGACTGCATTGGAAGTTCCTACTATCATAAAAACAACAAAAGGAATAAAGAAATAACCAAGATATATGGCTGTATCTTTGAAAAAGGGGAGGCTGAGACTAGTGATATGCCGGAGATGCATAGGATCACTATTGCTCATAAAGAGAAACAAAGCGATCAGTAAACCCAAAGTGATCTGTGCTAAGAGCTTATACTTGGCTATCAGTCCCAGTTTTACATGCCGGATATTCTTCAGATAATCATCCAGAAAGCCGATACCACCTAACCATACAGTAGTGAGAAGCATGATCAGTACATAATTGTTGATCAAATTGTTCCATAGCAAAGAAGAAAGCAAGAGTCCGCATAAGACTATCAGTCCACCCATTGTCGGAGTACCCGCTTTTGTTCTATGAGATTTAGGCACATATTCGTTGATTGTCTCCACAGCTTGATATTTTTTTAACATACGGATGATCTTTGGTCCCATCAATAGAGCGAAGGCAAGTGCTGTGATAAAAGCAGCAATAGCCCGGAAGGTGATGTACTGTACAACATTGAAGATATTGTAACCGAAGATTTCGGTGTTTATTAGTGGCATCAATAAATGATAGATCATACTATTAACCTTTCAACAATTTTTTCCAGCATGATACCGCGAGAGGCTTTGATGAGTACAACCGCATTATCCGGCAAAGACTGATGTATTTGCGATGCGATAAGAGCATCAACATCTGCAAAATGCTTATCCGCTTGATATTCTTTGGCATATTCACCTACACCTACCACATATTCATACTTTTTATTCTTCAAACATTTCCAAATATCTCGATGCAATTTTTCTGTCAATGCTCCTAATTCGAGCATGTCTCCCAAGATCGCTACATGTGGTCTGTGAGGTTGGAAACGGCTCCAAAAACCGATAGCAGCTTTCATGGAATCCGGATTGGCATTGTAACAATCATTGAGGATAGTATATGTGCCGGCATTGATGATCTGCATTCGGTTCTTGATTTCCAGTTTACGGTTCAGCCCATTTTGGATTATTTCGGAGGGCACATTCATCTCGGTAGCCAAAGCAATTGCAAATGCTGCATTGATTATGAAGGTGTCGAAGGGTGTAGGGATGTTGTATTTATTATCATTAAGTTCGAAACTACAACTATCTTCTGATATCTGAACATTTCTTATCCTATAATCGCACTTGCTTGAATATCCAACTTGCAAGGCATTTAGGCTCTGCAGAAGTTTATTATCTCCATGCACAAATCTTAGCTTCGGGTCAGCATCGAAGAGAGCGATTTTTTCTCTGTAAACTCCTTGGATGTCTCCCAAAAATTCCAGATGCGAAGCGGACACTGCTGTTATGATGCCGATAGTCGGAGCGGAGATCTTAGCCATCTGTCGTATTTCACCCGGTTGGTTGGAGCCCAATTCCACAACTGCATAACGATGTGTATGATCCAAACGCAAGAGTGTTTGAGGCACTCCGATCAAGTTGTTCTCATTAGCATGAGTTTTCATAGTAGGAGCTAATTGAGAGAAAATATTGTAAACAAACTCTTTCGTAGTCGATTTCCCCACACTACCTGTAATGCCGATAATCGGTATATCAAACAGCTTTCTATAACTGTTGGCGAGTTTACCTAAAGCGGATATTGTATTATCTACTTTTATAGTATTTTGAGAATAATTTGATATTTCTTTGTGGACTATAGCATGGCAGTTCTCATGTTTCAAGATATCTCTAACAAAATTGTGTCCGTCATAGTTTTCGCCTTCGATAGCAATGAATAAAGCATTTTCACCAATGGTGCGTGAATCGGTCGATATTTCGGTAAAATATCGCTCCTTACAGTGGGCTATATCTTTGCAAAAAAGAGTTTTTACCATAAGCAGATCCAACGGGATATCGAGATTTGTCCGATTCGGAGAGTCTTTTTCTGCTAATTCATCCTCTGCGATTTCCGCATCGTTAAACGGTAATTTATTGTCGCCGATCTCTTGATATTTCTCATGTCCTTTGCCGGCAATAAGAAGTATATCCTCCTCACATGCCAGTCTGATAGCCGTTCGGATTGCCAATTTACGATCACGTATTATCCAATATGGTTTATCTATACTTTGCTTATCTAAGATATCGGCTATGATTTTGGCAGGATCTTCATGACGCGGGTTGTCGTTTGTAATGATAATCAGATCGGAATATTCGAGCGCAGCTTTCATCATTTTGGGACGTTTACCTCTGTCCCTGTTGCCACCGGCTCCGAACAGAGAGATCAGTCGTCGTTTTTTTAGTGTATTCAGAGTCGAAAGTACATTCTCAAGGGCATGCGGAGTATGGGCATAATCTATGTAGATACCGATGTTTCGATAGTTTTCTACCTTCGATAAACGCCCGTCGATCGGTTTTATTTGCTCCAAATATTTCGCGATGGTCTCCGGCTTCATATCAGGAAGAAGATTTCTGATTGTCACTATCGCAGCAGTCACATTGAATATATTGTGCCTACCGATTAATTGAGTTTTGAAATGTCTCGCATAATTCTCCTGTTTTAGATCGAACTCACTAAATCCAAAATCAGTTTGGATATTATCAATCACTACCTCAGCTGTTGAGAACGAGATGCCGATAGTCGGACAACTTATCATATGTCGTATCTTTTTACCATACTCATCATCACAGTTTATGATAGCAGTGCCATTGTTTTGCTCCAGATAGTTAAAGAGTAGGCTTTTTGCGTTACCATATTCCTGCATTGATTTGTGAAAATCAAGATGATCGTGGGATAGGTTTGTAAAAATTGCATAGTCAAACTTCAATCCATAAACCCGATCCAAAGTAAGTGCATGAGAGGAGACTTCCATTATGACGAAAGGAATCTTGCGTTTTTTAAATTCAGCTAATATGGAGTTTAGCTCCACAATATCGGGAGTAGTTCTATCTATTCGATAAGTTTTGTCGTTGATAGTATAACCCAACGTTCCGATAGTAGCACAATCATAGCCGGCTTGGCGGATAATAAGTTGAATCAGTTGTGTAATAGTAGTCTTGCCATTTGTTCCAGTAACGCCGATCAGAGTGAAATCATTGCTCGGGTCTTGATAAAACAATCTGGCTAAAACGGCAGCTGCCTTTCTGGTGTTGTTTACTCTGATGGTAGCGATATCGGTATCGATATGCTTTCCCGCTACAATTAGAGAACAGCCTTTTTGCACAGCTTGCGGGATATATTGGTGACCATCAGCCTGAAAACCTTTTATGCAGACAAACATACTATTTGGCGTAACTTTTCTGGAGTCAGTATAGATACCGGATACTACGCTTTCTGATTCGCAGTTCAGTGCTTCGATGAAAAGAGCTTCTTCTTTCAGCTCTGCGATAATTTCTTTTATCTTGCTTTTACATAACATATTTCACCATAATCTGTTTGAGTACCTACTTTGATCGATTGTTCATAGACAATTCCATTACCGTTCACCACTAATCTGATGTTTCTCTTTTGTGCTTCTTTGAGCGCTTTTCGCAGAGGTAATCCGACCAGCGAGGGCATTTTGGGATCTAATGTTTTCTGAGAAGCGACAGACTCAGTCTGCTTAGGTTGACCGAATATCACGACAGCTGTCTCAGCCCGATCAAAAGAGACATCTGCTTGGGGATATTGAATGATAGCCGTAGCAGAGCTATCCTGAATAATGAATTGATAATGAATATTTTTCTTCCCGAGTGCTTTTCTCACCTGTTCTATAGATTTGCCTGTAACATCCGGCATAGAGACGAAATCATGTCGAGAACGACTAATATCTGCCAAAAGAGTATTGCTTGGCAAACTAATGATATTTGTAACGAGCTCTTTAAATGTCGGAACGGCAGACATAGAAGCATAGTAGTAATAGTTTTCATACATTGGTTCATCGATTACGATTACAACCACATATTTTGGAGAATCCACCGGGAAAAAACCAGCAAAAATGGAGGTATATTTTTCCTTGGAATATTCTCCATCGATAATTTTCTCTGCTGTACCTGTCTTTCCGGCTATATTAATGTAATTTAATCTTGTTCCGGTAGCAGTTCCGTAATCAACCACACTTTGCAGATAAGAGCTGAGTGTGTCAAGTGCTGCCGGTTGGGAAATCTTCCGTACAACTCTGGGTGAGTTCTGTCTCACTATCTTATCATTCGCATCTCTTATCTCGCGTACGATGTATGGTCTGAGTACTTTTCCACGGCTGGCTATAGCGCAATAGGCAGTGGCAAGCTGGAGTGTGGTAACAGAGATCTCGTGACCAAAAGATAGGGAATGCAAGGAAAACCCTTGCCAATCTCGAAGTTGACGAAAAGTACCCGCTATCTCACCTGAGAGATTAGAACCGCTGGTATGTCCAAAACCCATCTCTACCATTCTATCATACAAAGATTGACTACCGACTTTCTCTACCAATCTACTGATCCCGACATTGCTGGAATAGGCAATAATATCGCGCAGAGTTAGTTTCTCATAATCATGATCATCTTTGATGACACGGTTATCCATAGTATATTTGGTACAATCCATTTTATCGGTAGGAGAGAGTAAGTTTTTTTCCAAAGCTAATAAAGCGGTGATCGGCTTCATGGTAGAACCTGGTTCGAATAAGAATGATACCGGAAGATTGGGAAGCGATCTCAGTTCATTGGCAGAACGGAATTTATCGTCTTTCGCCAATCCTGCCATAGCAACGACCTCACCGGTATTTGCCTCCATTATTATGCCCATCGCATGTTTGGCATCGTAGCGGGTCAACCCGTTTTGTAGAGAATTCTCCAACATTTCTTGTATTTGAGCGTCCAGAGTGAGAACTAAAGAGTGACCATGTTGAACTTCCCGCTTTTGGAGTGTTGTTTTGGGGATCTTATTATTGTGAGCATCATTTATCCGTTCTTCCCAGCCATATTTGCCAGTAAGTAATTCGTCATAAGTTGCTTCCAAACCACGGATTCCATTCAATGAATATAACTGATTGGAGGCTGTGGGTACATTCTCGTTTGTAGAACCGATTATTCTTGCTGCTAATTTGTCATGGGGATATACACGCCTTATTTTACTGAAAGTATCTTTCGGAGCAGGAAGGCTAGCCTCTCTGAAAGCCGATCTTATCCGAGCTATCTGCGATTCTGTGAAACTATCTGCTATATATACACTGGAGCGATCAGGTTGCATTCTGTTTTTAACAAAAGCGAAACTTAGATCGGAGTTATCTGCGATTATTCGAGCAGCTTCATTGATCAGAGCGGTGAGCTCTCTTTCCTGACGATTAGCAGCCCGTCTGAAGAGATGCATATCGATATCCAACTGATACAAACGGATAGAACTGACCAAGAGTTTGTTATTTCGATCGTAGATATTACCACGATTGGGAATGATAATCTCTTTATGAGGTTTCGGGCGTAAATTGGCGACATCAGACAAATTATAGGGATCGAGAAATTGAACAGCGAAGAGACATCCCAGCCAAAACAGCAAAACGATCCCATTTATGAGCAGGAAAGAATTCAACCGCTTCTTCACCGGGTACTCCCAGAAGTCATTTTAGTGATAACGACTGGTAATCGCTTCCGCTGATGGGATGAAGTAATCGATCAAATAGTACTTTTTAGTTGCATTATCAATGCTGACAATAGTGGTATTCTCCTTTTGGATTGGTATCATCTCAAGTCTTGTTTTAGCGAGATGCACTATGCGAGAATGAGCCTTGAGGTCGAAATTTTGGTTCAGCAATTCCAGATTGATCTCTTTGAGAGAATAGATTTCGGTGTTCATTTTGTCCAACTGTCTTGAACTGTGGAGAATAACATGCTTATTGTAGTAATGAGAGAAAATCGCAACTATAATAACCAGAGCAACAAGTGCCAATTTTTTCATAAGACCTCCTTACGTTCGGCTATTCTGAGTTTTGCACTGCGAGCGCGAGGATTAGCTTCGATCTCTTGCTCGCTTGGGGTTATCGGTTTTTTGGTGATGATCTCGAGTCTTGATTTTTTATCACAGATACATTTGGGAAATCCCGGCGGACAGACACAATCTTTTGTCTCCTCGATGAAGAAATGCTTTATCAGCCTATCCTCGAGACTGTGATAACTAATGACAGCTATACGACCGTGTTGGTTCAGGATCTTTACCGAATCGAGAATTGCTTGTTGGATAGATTCGAATTCACGATTTACATAAATACGTAATGCCTGAAATATCCTTGCTTTCGCTTTGATCTTTTTGGGAGAATTGGTGGATTCATCTATGAGCTTGGAAAGCTCGGCTGTTGTGACTATAGGTTTTATCTGCCGAGCACGGATTACCGCTCCGGCTATTTTGTTTGATTCCCTTTCCTGCCCATAAGAATAGAAAATGTCTCGCAATTCTTCATAAGAGTATTTATTGATAATGTCAGCGGCAGTATTCTTCTCTTCACGATCCATTCTCATATCAAGTTTGCCATCTTGTTCGAAACTAAATCCACGAGCGGAATTGTCTATCTGATGGCTGGAAACGCCCAAATCGAAAATAATACCATCGATTTTACTTACTTTATTTAGTGCTAAGCATGTGCGTAGATCTCTAAAATTTGATTTGAGAATTGTTAAACGATCCAAATACTTTTGCAAATCCTCTTTGGCGAAATCAATCGCATTCTGGTCTCGATCAAAAGCATAGACTTTGATGGTTTTGTTACTCTCCAACAAGGCTTTGGTATGATCACCTCCACCCAGTGTGGCATCGACATAAATACCAGCATCACGAATATTCATGTTCTCGATGATCTCATTGGTCATGATACCCTTGTGGAAAGTTTTCATATCTGATAATCCATTTCATCAAATTTGTCTTGGAAATCTTCCAACATTTTCTTGCTATATTCTTCATATCGATCAGGATTCCATACAGTCATGAATGTCCCATTGCCTACTATAGTTACTCTTTTATCTATACCAGCGATCTTAAGATGATCTTCGTCCAACTTGATCCTGCCGTTGGTTTCCATCTTTTCTTCACCTCTAACCCAGAAACGGAGCTTCTGAATGAATTCTTTCTGTCGGGCATCGTCTGAATTGTTTTTGTCGAGCATTAACTTGTTCCAATTATCCAATGGATATATGGCAATGGTGCGCTGCGGACCGATAGTAACTATAACCGTCTGCTTAGCTGCAGGACTGAATTTTTTCTTGAACTGAGCCGGTATGGTTATCCATTTGCTCTTGTTCACCGCATTTGTGTGCTTACCCAAAAACTCACCCGACATATCTTCTCCTCTCCTCAACCTTCGTTGAGAAATTTTGAGATTTTTTGAGAAAATCTGAGTCAAATGTGAGTTCTCGGTTATGTTAGTCAAGAACTTTTTGAGTTTTTTTGATTTTTTTTTCGCTAAGCATATAAATTACTTGTGTTTTATTTCGCTTTTATTATTATGTCATTTGTCATACATGATTATCAAAAGTGCACTGGGAGCTGATTTATATGATTGATAATCTGAATATAGCAGCAGGAAAGGATGGATTTTTGCAAAATGGAAAAAAAGATATTAATTGTCGAAGATGAAAAAATAGTTGCTGAAGACATCAAGCAAACATTGCAGAAATTCAAGTATGAAATAATCGGTATAGCAGAAGATGCTACGCAAGCATTGGAATTGATCAAACAGAAAGAACCGGATCTCGTTTTGATGGATATAGTGCTAAGCGGGATTTACAATGGTATTCAGTTAACTGAAAAGATCAATAAGCAGTTTGATTTACCTGTGGTTTATATGACAGCATACTCAGACACTGAGACTCTTCAACGAGCGACAGTGACCGAGCCGTATGGATATCTTATCAAACCGTTTAACGACAGGGAACTGCGTGCTAACATAGAGATGGCATTGTACAAACACAATGTTGAAAAGCGCTTATCTCAAAGCCACCATAGATTAAGCAAGGTGTTGGAACAGACGATCAATGCATTAGTTTTAGCTATCGAGATGAGAGATTCTTACACAGCCGGACATCAAAGGCGAGTAAGCGATCTCTCCAATCTGATTGCTACCGAGATGAATCTGCCCCAAGAGAAAATTGATGCGGTTACATTCGCGGCTATGCTTCATGATATCGGTAAAATACATATTCCCATATCAGTTTTGAATAATTCGAACAAACTTTCAGATAAAGATCGGATGATGATCCGCAATCATCCCAAAATTGGTTATTCGATCATAAAAGATATCGATTTCAATTGGCCTATAGCCGATATTATTCTCCAACATCACGAAAAGCTGGATGGCTCCGGTTATCCTTTCGGGCTCAAAGGTGAAGAGATAATGTTGGAAGCACGGATATTATGCGTTTCCGATGTCATCGAAGCAATGGTTAATAATAGACCTTACCGTCCCTCTTTGGGGTTGAAAGAAGCAATAAATGAGCTGCAAAATAACAAAGGCACTTTATACGATGAAAAAGTTGTGGATACTTGCATCGAATTAATCAAACGAGACAAGATGAATATCTGAATATGAGTTAGCAAGCATTCAGAGCGAATTTTTATAAAAAACGCAGAAAAATAATTGACAGCAAACCTGCCAATTGCGTCCATATCCCAAAAAGAAATATTGGAGGTACAGATGGTACAGAAAGGGCTTTTTTATACGGAAAGTCATGAATGGGTAAAAGTAGATGGTGATGAGGCTTACATTGGCATAACAGATTATGCTCAGAATGAACTTGGCGATATAGTCTATGTAGAATTACCAGATGTCGGAGATGAAATAACAGCCGGCGAACCTATGGGTACGATAGAAGCTGTGAAAGCGGTGGAAGACTTACTATCACCGGTAAACGGAGAAGTGTTGGAGATCAATGAGGAATTGGAAGATACTCCTCAGCTTATCAATCAGTCCGCTTATGGTGAAGGCTGGCTGGTAAAAGTACAGTTGAGTAACAAAGCTGAGTTAGATAAATTGATGAATGCCGAAGCATATCAAAAAATGATCGATCAAGAATAATGACGCCGTTATATTCACAAAATAAATTTCTGATCATTCTTATCGCTCCCTCGGGTGGTGGAAAATCTACTATAGCAAAAGAGATAGTGAAATCCAATCCCGATATCGATTACTCTATATCTTACACTACCAGAAAACCCCGAGGCGATGAGCAGCATGGCAAAGATTATTTCTTCGTCAGCGAAAATGAGTTTCAAAATATGAAGGATAAGGGTGAATTCTTTGAATATGCGTGTGTGCATGACAATTGGTATGGCACTTCCGGGAAATTCATCGAAAAAACTATAGAAAAAGGACATTATGCCATGTTGGATATTGATGTGGAAGGTGCCAAACAGATCATGTCACAAAGTATTGACGCTGTTACCATCTTCATAATCCCACCATCGATATCGGTTTTGGAAAAGAGATTGATAACCAGAGGAACAGACGATCAGGAAGTGATAAGACGGAGGCTGAAAAATGCCGAGCTGGAAGTGAGTAATGTCCATCATTTCCAGTATCTGGTTGTCAACGACGATTTGGGTGATGCTATAGAAGATGTGAAGAGGATCATCATGGTGGAATCTGCCAAAATCAAAAGATTCGAAAAAATAAAAGAGAAATTTATAGGAGGCTATTTTGAGTGCAAATCCGGAAATTGTTGAAGAATTCTTAGAGAATCATAATATCACGTATATATTCTTGCTTCTAGCCAATCTGGAGTCGGAACGTTTGAGTAATCTGCCATATTCGGTAAAAAAGAAATTTAATAAAAAGTTAACTACTATGGCTTTGGAACATATTGCACAAAATGATATCCCCGATTATGTCTTTGATATGGACGAAATGGATGAAGATATAGCGGGAGAAGAATTCGACGAAGAAGAAGAGTAGATGCCAAATCAGATCATCAAGCAGTATTTCGAATTTCTGAAGCTATCTGGCTTGCAACATCTATTTTTCTCAGCGGAGAAATTCGATGTTAAAGCAGAGAAGCATGAATGCCGGATGGATAAATCTAAGGAAGAGATTTTAGCTGCTTTGGCTAAACAATATAATGATTGCGATAGATGCGATTTGGCACAGACGCGTAAAAATGTGGTATATGGAAATGGGTGTGCTGATGCCAAGATGATGGTTATCGGCGAAGGTCCCGGTCAAGAAGAAGATATCAGCGGCAAACCATTCGTAGGTAGAGCGGGGCAATTGCTAACCAAGATGCTGAATGCGATCGATATCGAGAGAGAAGAGGTTTATATTACTAATGTGGTAAAATGCAGACCACCGAATAATAGAAATCCACAAATACTTGAGATCAAGAGTTGCCTCCCTTATTTGGAAGAGCAGATCGAGGTCATTGACCCCAAGCTGATCCTACTATTGGGTAGAGTAGCTTGCGATGCTCTGATCGGAGGCGCTGATACACTCAAAAGATATCGTCAAAACAAACTCGAATACCTAGGCATACCTGTTTTTGCCACATACCATCCATCTGCCCTGTTGCGCACACCTAAATGGAAACGAGAGGCATGGGAAGATTTGAAAGTAGTTAAAAATGTTTACGATAATATTGAGGAATAAACGGATATGAATGCAGGTTCAGAAAGAAAACTACCCTACGACTTGAATGCAGAAGCAGCTGTATTGTCAGCTATGATGTTAGATAGCTATAATCTAGCTCGCGGACTGGATCTGATCGATGATGAGAATTGTTTTTACCGCGAAAATCACAAGATAATTTTTATCGCTTTGAAGGATATGTTCACTCAGCAAATCGAAGTCGATCTGATCACGATGATGGATTTTTTGGATCAAAAGAACCTGCTGGATAAAGTGGGTGGCAAAGAATATCTCATCGAACTGGAAGATGTGGTTTCTACCGGCGCACATTTGGAGCATTATGCTACTATAGTTAAAAACAAAGCGCTTATACGTCAGCTTATACTTACTTCTACAAAGATAGTGGAAGATTGCTATACTTCGGATAAAAGTGTGGATGAAGTACTCGATAGTGCGGAACAGGCTATCTACAGCATAGCAGAACGTCCCAGCAGACAGAGTTTTATGAAACTGGACAAAGTTCTGCAAACCACGATCAATCAGATAGATGCCATTGCCAAAAGCAAAAAGGGATATATCGGAATCCCGAGCGATTATATCGATCTAGATCGGAAACTGGGCGGTTTTAGAAACGGGCAACTGATAGTGATAGCAGCCAGACCATCGATGGGTAAAACATCTTTGGCTATCAATATTGCTCACAAAGTGGCTACTAACCATAATAAGACGATAGCCATATTTACGATGGAGATGGCAGCGGAAGAAATAGTGATGCGGCTTTTGAGTATGGCGACGGGAATTCGTTTGGACAGTTTGCTAAAAGGTCGCGATGTAACGCAAGATACAATTACCAAAATTATCAATATATCTAATGTGTTGGACAAACAGAAGCTTTACATCGATGATACAGGCTCCAATACTATTTTGGATATCCGAGCCAAAGCACGAAGATTGCAATCGGAACAAAAGGAACTGGATCTGATTATCGTGGATTATATGCAATTGCTATCTGTGAAGCGGAATAGAGAGAACAGACAGCAGGAGATAGCCGAGATCTCCAGATCACTAAAGATCTTGGCAAAGGATCTGCAAATCCCGATTATTGCTCTTTCTCAGCTAAATAGAGGTGTAGAAACCAGAGATGATAAACGTCCCAAACTTGCTGATTTGAGAGAATCGGGAGCAATCGAACAAGATGCGGATATAGTGTTGTTTATCTATCGTGATGAAGTTTACAACAAAGATAGTATGGATGAAAACATCGCCGAGATCATCATCGGCAAAAACCGCCAAGGACCGATCGGTACGGTAGAACTATTCTTCAAAAAAGAGACAACATCATTTGAAAACTATATGAGACCCAATGAAAAGTCAAGTTAGAATTATTGAAACAGTCGGTGATTATATAATCTTCGATTTAGCTATTCTACAGAGCTTGGTGAAGATTGGCAAACGTTTCTTCGAGATCATCCGACAGATGAAGCGGATCGGATTTGACTCTCTTTTATTGATCACGGTTACTTCTGCTTTTACCGGATTGGTAACTTCTGTCCAAGCTTCATATCAGACCAGCGGTTATATTCCCAGGAGTCTAATCGGCGTGTTGGTGGCTAAATCGACCATGATAGAGCTGGCACCTGTTTTGACCGGATTGGTCTTGGCAGGTAAGGTCGGTGCTTCTATTGCCGCAGAGATCGGTACGATGAAAGTGAGCGAGCAAATAGATGCATTGGAGACGATGGCGATCAATCCGATAGATTATCTCTATATGCCCAGAGTGTTAGCCGGAGCGATCATGCTTCCTCTTCTTACCATTTATGCCAATGTGATCGGAATTTTCTCTGCTTTTGTCTTATCTGTTTTCAAATACAATGTTAATGCATTTGATTTTTTCAACAATATCAAAAACTACTTTCTTGCTTCCGATTTGTGGGGTGGACTCTTAAAGGCTTTTTTCTTCGGGATTATCATCACTACTTTGGGATGCTATGCCGGTAGTAGAACCAAAGGTGGGGCAGAAGGTGTGGGGAAAGCTGCCACGGTGACAGTGGTCTATGCTTGTATCTTTATACTGGTTATGGATTTTATAGTTGCTGCTTTGTTATTTGGGAATCTATGATGAAATTACTGCTTTGGATGCTCGGGTTAGTCATCTTATCTGCATGTTCGCAGAGCTATGAGATGGAAGATTATCAAGAGCCATCGGGATTCAACATCTATTATACCTGCAATTTTTTGGCAAAAGGTAATTTCGAAGTTGTAGTATATGAACATTTTGCAGAAGATGAGCTGGAAGTAAATATGAGCTACTTTACCGATGCGATAGCGTTGATGGATCATCTTCTGCAAAGTGAAGAGCCGGTCGATCTCATCTTCGGATTAGATGATATAGTATATTCCTTGTATGATGTTTCAGAGCTTTTTACTACTGTAGATCCTCAATATTTAAAGGAAATCGATAAAGAATTTTTAATAGATCGAAACAATAGACTGATCCCAATCTCATACAGCTATCTCGCTTTTATCTACAATAATCATGAGATAGATAAACCACCGCAAACTTTTGGTGAATTGCAGGATGGTAGATGGAAGAATCAAATTATTATCACGGATGTAGAGCGAACAGCTATAGGTAATGCATTTTTACATTGGTCGATCTCTTTATTCGGGCAATTGGGGTATGGTCATTTTTGCAGAAGTCTGAGAGATAATGTGTTTACTATCACTAATACATGGGAAGATGCTTATCGGAAATTTCTGGCAGGAGAGGCACCGCTAGTTCTCGGTCTGGCTTCTCAACTTATCTACCACTACGGATCAGATAGATACAGTGCTATTGTACCCCAAGAAGGAAGTTTTTTGATAACTCAAAATGCAGCAATATTAGATAATTCGAGAAACAAAGATCGAGCCTATCTTTTTTTGGAGCACATGCTATCGAGAGAGTTTCAAAGCAAACTCTATGATACGATCTATATGTATCCAACTCACAAAGATTTGGAATTACCGGAAGAATATATGGTAGAATCTCTTCCCGAAAGGGCAAAACCGATAAGATTGAGAACAATTCAAAGAATGAACAGCCACTGGGTGAACAGATGGAACAATTTAATACATCAATAAACTTCCATATCGCTTTATTCCAACCGGAGATCCCAACCAATACCGGCAATATCGGGCGTTTATGTGTGGGGACTGATTCGAAGCTCCATATAATCAAACCGATGCGTTTTCTGATCGAAGATAAACAGGTTAAACGAGCCGGTCTCGATTATTGGGAGAAGCTCAGTCTTCAAATCCACGATTCTTATGAGCAATTTATAGATTATTCTGAGGGTAAAACTATCTATTACTGCTCTACCAAATCTGGAAATAGATACACAGATTTTCAGTACAAACAAGGCGATGTGTTTGTTTTCGGTCCGGAAACCAAAGGAATCCCGGAAGACATTCTGAGAGATAACTATGCCAACACCATCAGCATTCCAATGTCTTGCAAGATCCGTTCATTGAATTTGGCTAATAGCGTGGCGATCATATTGTATGAAGCTTGGAAGCAAATAGGATTCCCAAAAGGGAAAGTTATCAAAAGAGTATAATCAGAAAGGAGGATATTATGTTCAAAGGTTCAATGGTAGCTTTGGTTACACCATTCAAGAAAAAAGAGATCGACTATACGGCGGTGGAAAACTTGATCGATTTTCATCTTGCTAACAAGACCGATGGAATATTGCTGTGCGGAACGACAGGTGAGAATCCTACCTTAGCCAGCGATGAAAAGGAACAATTAGTACGCTTTACAGTGAAAAAAGTAGACGGTAGAATACCGATCATGATGGGAACAGGGACGAATAATGCTGTCCAGACTATTTCCACTACACAAAAAGCGCAAAATTTGGGGGTGGACTATGCTTTGGTAATCACACCATATTACAACAAGCCGACTCAAAAGGGATTATATCTCTTTTTCAAAGAGGTAGCAGAAAACACAAACATACCGATCATAATTTATAATGTGCCTGGTAGAACCGGGGTTAATATCGAAGCTGATACAGTTTTGAAACTAGCCTACGATTTTGAGAAAATCGTCGGTATCAAAGAAGCGAGTGGCAACTTGGATCAGATAACCAAGATTGTACGAGATGCACCGGAAAACTTCTCCATGCTTAGCGGAGAAGATGCTATTAATCTCCCGATCATGGCTTGTGGAGGAGTTGGTACTGTATCGGTAACTGCCAATGTCGTTCCGGATAAAGTTCACGAAATGGTAGAACATTGTCTGCAAGGTGATTTCGATAAAGCTAAGAATATACATCTCTATCTGAGAGATTTGAATAAAATGATGTTTATCGAAACAAATCCTATCCCCGCCAAAGAAGCACTATACATGATGGGGAAATTGGAAAAAGAGTTTAGACTGCCACTCTGCACCATGAGTGATGCTAATCGGGCAAAGCTTACCGAGTGTCTCAAAGAGTATAAACTGATCTAAGGAATTGGATGCCGAGAGTAGAACCCAAGTCTAACAAGAATCTGATAATTTGTCCTCGGACAAAGCAGTTTACCGATCTGTTAGTTTGTTCCGTAAACTGCCAGTATCATTGTAACTGTGAGGAATATAAATCGAAAATAACTATAGAACAATTAGAAAGTTTTATAAAAAATCATCCAGAATACGAAATTAAAGGAGAACTTATGGCCACCAAGAAACAGTCAGTGGAAAAGAAGTTTTGGATTATCAACAAAGATAAGACGATAACCGAAGTAGAAGAGAAAGAGATCATCAGCAACCCCCAAGAGTATGTTGATAAAGAGATATGGGAGAGACCCCCATATAAATATGAGTTAGTTATCTCTCTGAAACGCGTTCGAGCGTAAACTCTTGATATAATAATATCCGATAACGATACTCATACCGAAGATATCGGCAAAGATATCATAGATGCTAAACTGCCTGCCGGGAATCGGTATCTGGTGGAGTTCGTCTAACAAAGGGACTATGAGTGCTAATATACATAACTGCTTCAAGGTTTTCTCATAAGATTGATGCTTTTTCATCTGTGCAAATAGCAGTGCGAAAATCAGATAAAAAACGAAATGAGCTATTTTGTCAGCAAAGCCTATCGGCATAGATGGAGTATGTAACGAGGGACATGAAGTTAGTGTGAATAGAATTATTGTCCAAACAATGAAAAGATATTTGTAAACATTATTATTGATCTTCATAGGAGTTTAACTTCCAAATAACCGGAAATGGTGAAGAGTCGAATCTCGCTCTGACCGGTATGTTTCGATCATCATCCGAAAACCAAAATAAAAGATTATTCGATTCGCTGACAAGGTTAGAAGTAAGGATATCGCTGTGCTCTTTTGGTTGATCGGATAGTTTGGTGAATTCGAGCCGGACTTTTTTGGTAGGGATCCTTCCCAAAGCAGTCCTTCTACCTTCTCTATCCACGACTTGATAATTTACTTGCCAAGGGATTTTATTCACATCTAAGATAATACTTCCTTCCTCATTATGAAGCTGACCTCTCAGATAATAGAGAGCGGAAAAAAAATCTCTACTCTCAGGTAAGATCTCATAACTTTTTTCTTTTGTTGAATCAGGATAGGAATATACAGTAACATTATGATTATCATGGTCATAGATATACATATTGTTTTCTGCAAAATCATTTTGGTCTATATTTTTGTGGTAGGAGAGGGGAAAATAATTCTCTTTATACTTGATCTGGTAAGTATTATCTACTTGAGATGCCAGACTGATCAGAAATCCGGTATTTGTTTTGACAGTGATGGTGTGTTCTTTGTTCTCCATAGTTACCGAAGCTACACTAATGCCGACATAACTGATGGATAGATCCAACAGCTCAGCATTAAGATAGAATGAAGTGAAAAGTATTAAAAAACTAAATATCAGTATCTTCATCTTGAACTAAAATCTTTAATTTGGCATAGATGATACGTTGTGCTTTTGTGTTTGTGACAGTGAATTTAACTTTGTTGTTATAGACGAAACTATCATTCTCGTGGGGAACTCTATTGAAATGGTCATAGAGGAATTCAGCAACATTGTCATATTCATTCTCATCGATATCCAACAGGAATCGATGGTTCAATTCAGCTATGGAAAACCTTCCGTTGATGATATACTCATCGTTGGAAACTTTTAGCAACATCGGTCGCTCTTTGTCATACTCATCCAAAATCTCTCCCACAAGTTCTTCGAGAATATCTTCTAAAGTGAGTAATCCGGAAGTGCCACCATATTCATCTACAACGATAGCGATATGTACTTTTTTAGTTTTCATCAGATTAAGAAGATGTTGGATTTTCATGTTTTCCGGGATGAATAGTGCCGGTCTGAGTAGTGAGGAGATCGATTTTTTTTCCGGATAGATCAGCATGTCTTTAGCATAGACCATTCCGATGATATTGTCGATATTCTTTTTGTAGATTGGTATTCTGGAATGACCAGATTTGATCATTAATTCTTTCAATTTCTCCACAGGTTCGGAAGCTTCGTGCGCTATAATATCCACACGAGGAACTATTATCTCATAAGCATTAGTATTAGAAAATCGGAATATGCTGGCAATCATGTGTTTCTCATGTTCATTTAGCGAACCTTGAGTGGCTTTCGAGTTTATGATATTCTTAAAATCCTCGGAAGTCAGATGAGCATGGTGAGTAGAGTATGCCGGTTTGGTGAATAGGGATGTGATGAAGTTTAATATCTTGATGAAAGGCCATAATATTTTGCTCAAAATTATAATAACCAAGCTGGAGTAGACTGTCCATTTATCAGAAAAGGAATATGCCATAAGTTTAGGGATTATCTCACCAAAGAGTAGAATAATAAGAGTTGTTACTATTATTTGAATAATTAGAGGTAACCATTCGGGTAAGTCCTTGAGATAAACTTCTCCCAATCTGAGCGCAACGATAGCTGCTATAGCCGATAATGCCACATTAACCATCGTATTTCCCAGTAATAATATGCTGAGAAGCTGTCTGGGGTTTCGAACCAATTTCAGTATCCTATTCGAGCTTGGTGAACTATACTTCTCGAGCTTTTTTATCTGTAACTTGTTCAATGAAAAAAAAGCGGTTTCTGAACCGGAAAAAAAAGCTGATAACACCAAAAAGATCAATAATAGTATCTCGTGCACTTTACTTCTTGTTCTCCTCTAAAATATATTTCTCTTCCTTAGATCTCATAATTTCTTGTTGCTTTTGGGAAATATGATCGTAATCAAGTAAATGTAACAACCCATGCAAAAACAACTCCTCTAATTCCTTATCAATATCTTTTTTTCCCTTTTGAGAAATAGCAGTAGAAATGTCAATGATAATATCTCCCAAGATTGGAACATCTGAGATAGTAGCGGGAAATGCAATGACATCGGTAGGCTGGTCTATGCCACGATAACGTTTGTTATATTTTGCCATGTTTGCACTATCTGTAATTAACAGATTTACGATCGAATCCTCTGCCTGGTTTTCGTGGATGACAACTGTTTCAAGCACAGGATAGAAGATATCTTCATTTACCTGATTATCAGTCTCGTTTGTAATATTAATTATCGGCTTTAGTTTCTGTCGGGTAGTCAATTCTCTTCCTATAAACGCCGGTCAGGATAGGTAGCATGTATGCTTTGACCGTTTCCAACTCTTTTAGGGTGATCGGTGCTTCATTGAGTTGCCCTTCATTTATCAGTCTTTTCACAGTATTATCGAGCACTTTTTTGATCTTAGTTTCTTCGTAGCTATCCAAAGCTTTGGTAGTCGATTCTACGATGTCAGCTATCATCAGTATAGCTGCTTCCTTAGATTGAGGTTTAGGACCTTGATAGTAATAGTCTTCCTGTCCGGAATCCAAGTTTGTCTCCTGAGCTTTATGATAGAAGTATTTGATCATTGAAGTACCATGATGCTGCTTGATGATCTCAATCACAGCTTTGGGGAGTTTGTATTTTTTTGCCAGAGATACACCATTTTGGACATGTGTTCGTATCAGTTTCGCACTTTCGTTTGCTAAAAGTTTTTCATGCATATCATCACTGTTGGGATTATTTTCCACAAAAATCTCAGGATTCTCCATTTTGCCGATATCATGATAATAGCTTGCCACGCGAGCAAGTAAATGGTTGGCACCAATAGCTTCTGCCGCACTTTCGGCTAAATTACCTACGATGAGAGAATGGTGATAAGTTCCCGGCATCGTTATAGACATGCGCTTCAACAGCTCATTATCAAAATTGATCAGATCCAGCAAGACACTTTTGGTTGCTATGTCCAGACGCTTTTCCACAAATGGTAATATGATGACTAACAAAGATACCGAGATGATACAAGAGATCACTCCATAAAGCATTTGGGTAAGATAATGTGTAAACACATCGGCAGTTAGAGCATTGAATAATGAATAGATGATGACAAATGAGCCAATAAGATATACAAGCAGCGGGAAATGGGCATCTTTGTTTTTGATCTTTTTCAGACCAATTATTGCTCCATAAGTAGATAAAGCCATTATCAGAGGAATAATGTAGATCCAATTCAAAAACATTGATATGAAGATCATATTGAAGAAGGTGCTGATTATTCCGATAAACGGTCTAAACAGCATAGCGATGATTAGAATGCTAAGACTGAAGGGGATAAAGTAGGGAGATAGTTGCAGAATATTATTAACGAAAATAGTCATAATGATAGATAACAAAAAGGAGAGTAGTAATACGATAAGCAGTGGAGTCTTCAGATAATCGGCGGAAAAGAAAATAGCAATAAGGTAATAGACCAATATCAACAAAATGAAAGATAATAGAAAGATGCCGACGGTATTCAATAGTAGGCGGCCGGTATCAGTAAGATCTTCTCGTTCTCGCTGGGCACGAATCAATGAGTTCAGTTTGATCATATCATCATGGGTGATTCGTTGATTTTTGCTGATGATCCTCTCATTTCTCAGTACCTTGCCCACAGTAGGAGAAACGCTCTCTCGGGCTCTTTGTTTTTCTATGTTAGTAAGATCCTGATCTACGATGATGTTCTCTATCAAGGTCAGATTTGCCAGATCTTCAATAACAGGCTTTTGGTGGCTATCGGGGTAATTCTCTACCAGATGTTCCTCAGATTCTTCCATGGAGTACAAGCGAGACAATGCATATTCGTTTATCTGATCATTGCGAACGACTTTGATAGTTTTGTGAGGGTATGTATTTGGATAGATACCGATATCAAAAATGCGGGATAACCTTTCGGACATGTAAGTGTAGATCTTTCTTCTAACCTCGATATCCATCAAAATATCGATAGATTCTTCCGAGAGTGGATATCCGTTATCTTTCAGCTTTTCATGGATCTCTTCGGCGGATAAGGCAGGGTCATTGAAATGCTGGAAAATAAAATCCAGGTTTTTCTGAGCGTTGAATTTCAGGTTTTCGGATACTTTGTAGATTGGCAGAACACTCGCTATTGCCCGCTCTTGTTCCGCTATCAATCGATCTTGCGGTTTATAGATGTCAAAGTCGAAAGGTGCAATGACGTCCTTTGTAGCGATCGAACCAACTTTCAGATCTGTCTGATAACTAAAGTAACGGTCAGGACTGAAAAGCATATATAGTACAGTAATGATGACCGCAGTCGCTATTATGAGGATGAGTTTTATTTTGTTCACTTTGTTTTATTAAAAAATAAAGCCTCTCTTGAATTGTATGATAGAGAGGCTTTACTTATATTCTATATTAATCTCTTGGAATTACGAAAATCTGGTTTGGATAGATCAAATCCGGATCTTTGATCTGATCCTTGTTTGCACGATAGATTACAGGCCATTTAGCGCCATCACCATAAATTTCGGGATAAGATGCTATTTTCCAGAGGAATTCACCTCTATACACTTTCCATGAAGTAGGTAAACCACGTGGTATTTTGAGCACTTGATCGGGACTTATGATATTCGGATCTCTGATCTGGTCTCTATTGGCACGATAGATGATCGGCCATTTGGAAGAATCATCATAAATAAAACTGTAACCGGCGATTTTGTACAAGAAGTCACCTTTTACAACTGTATAAGTATCTTCGTAGTATTTCGGGCGCGCTTGTTCAAGAGATCTTTCGATATTCTGCAATCTTCTGTCCAGATCTGCTATATCATCACGAAAATCAGGAGCTTTAGCTTCATCTGTCTCTTTGAATTCTTTGATCTCTGCTATCAATCTTTGTACTTCTTTTCTTCTTTCCCAAAGTTCGGAATCGGAAAGTTGGTCCCAACGCTGTAGGTCTCTTTGATATTGATCGAGTCTACGCTGTGTTTGCGGTAGATCTTGTTCAGCTACGTTAAGTCTGGACATAATCCTATTATAAACAATCTGATATTCAGAATCTACTTGTTCGATTTGCTGCTCTAGTTCATCGATCTCACGCTGGTATTTTTCAGCTTCCGCGATTGCATTGGCTTTTCTCTCCTGACGAGCTATCAGTTCACTTTCCAATGTGTTCCAATATGCTTCGCGCTCACTTTTGCTCAGTCTTTTGTAATCATCTTCATCGAGATATACAAAGCTTGCAGACAAAAATGCCGGTACTAAAATTAGACTAATTATGGCAATTAAAGTTATTTTTTTCATGATACTCTCCTATTCTCCAAGTTGTCGTTCATATTCTTTTAACGATTCTAATTCGACTTCTTTGATGCGAAGTTGTTCTCTTAGTTCCGATAATTCTCTGCGAAGCTCTTCTGCAGTCTCTTCAGCCTCTACAGCATCCATCTCAGCTTGCTCCAACTGATCTCGTGATACTGGCGGTGGTGGTGGGGCACAGGCAGTTAGCAATAATGACGCTACTAACACTATGCCGAATAGCAATTTAATTAAATTCTTCATATACAATCTCCTTTTCGTGATTTACTTTAATGATCTATTTTTACTAAATATCAAAACACCTTTTTCCTTGTCAAGTATAAACATATTTAATATCAACATTTTTTCTCCTCCTTGATATGCATAATATATATATCATTTCTCTGAGGGCAAGTTAAAAAACAAAATAATTGCATTTATCTCATACAGAACTATATTTTTTTCAGGAGGAATTATGAAAGCAAAAGAGCGTTACACGGTTTATAATCAGAAGAAACAAGTCCTGCTTCGTACTGATGATATCAAAGAAGCTTTGGAAAAACGGGAACAGCACAAACAAGATGGTGCTTATATAGAAGATAGAAAAAGCAAGAAAAAGCATCAACAGAATTTCTTTAGATAGGAGATATCAAGAAAGTAAGTTCCCTGATCAGTTTGGCAGCCACAATGTTTGAGACACCGGAGCTATCGTAATCCGGCGCCAATTCGACCACATCTATGCCTACCACATTGAGCTGTTTTAGTTTCCTCGTAGCTTCTAATAGCTCATTAAAATATACACCGCCCGGTTCAGGAGTGCCTGTAGCCGGCAGCACAGAGGGATCCAGAATATCCAAGTCCAGACTGATATAAACAGGTGCTTGTGGTGGAATAGCTGATAGAGCATGACCGACTTTTTGTAAATCGAAAGGATAAAATCTTGTATTTGCCTTGGCATATTCGAATTCATCTTTTTCGCCCGATCTGATCCCGAACTGAAAAATCCGGTTTGGTGAGATGACTTCGGTTACCAATCTGATCACACTGGCATGAGAACACCTCTCACCGAGATAATCGGTTCTAAGATCGGCATGAGCATCGAAATGGAGCAAGTGTAGATTTTCATATTTCTTTGCATAACTCTTCAGAATAGGATAGGAGATCAGATGTTCACCACCGCAAGCGAGGACTTTCTTATCATCTTCTAATATCTTAGAGATCTGCGTTTCGATGATTTCAATTACCCTTTTTGTGTTGCCAAACGGTAGGGAAAGGTCTCCCATATCATGCACATAACAATCCGTCAGTGATCTATCGAAATAGGGAGAATAGGATTCCAATCCTACAGAATATTGACGGATAGCTGAAGGTGCAAATCTACTGCCGGGTCTGAAACTGCTGGTACCGTCGAACGGTATTCCCAAAAATACTACTTTTGCATCAAGGTAACTGCATTCAAAATCCAGATAGTTTCTCGATTCGATCATACCAGCATTTTCCCCACGAAATTTGGCAACGCAAAACAAGCTCGATGGATCTCGGCATTATAGTAAGACAATTCAAGATTAGCTTCGTCTATCTGCTCGATATCGAACTCATTTTCCGGGTCATGTTTTTTACTGGCAATCGAGAAGCTCCACAATCCGGATGGATAAGTCGGGATAGCAGCGAGATAGAGTTTTGTGATGGGAAAGAGCGCCCCGAGATCTCTTTGCACATTGCTGATGACTTGCGCATAAATGGGAATAAACGGTGATTCAGATTGTGCTACCAATATCCCCTCATCAGTAAGAATTTCCATACAACTCCGATAAAAATCTTTGTGAAAAAGACCTTCGGCGGGTCCGATCGGATCGGTGGAATCTATGATAATCACATCGAATCTCTCTTTGGTAGTATGCACAAATCTGATCCCATCTTCAGTGAGAACTTTAGCATTATCCGCACTGAAACCGGCAGCTAATTTTGGGAAGTACTGTTTGGAAGCATTTATCACCATCTCATCTATTTCTACCAATGTAGCGCATTCCACACTTTTGTGTTTCGTTACTTCCCGCAGAGTACCACCATCCCCACCGCCGATTATGAGAACCTTTTTCGGATGCGGATGTGTGTACATAGCTATGTGAGAGATCATCTCATGATAAACGAATTCGTCCTTTTCGGTTAACATGATCAAGCCATCGAGCAGCATTACTTTGCCAAAATCTTCAGTTTGCAAGATAGTCAAATCCTGATACTCACTCTTCTGTTTGTATAGAGTTTGCGATACTTTCATTGTCAAACCACTGGAAGGCGTATGTTTCTCGGTGTACCATAGTTCCATATTAGCCTCCCATGCTCTCAATACCACAAGACAATGCCGGCAAAAACAGTGGCGATATTCTCTACTTCAGTCGAGATCACGATGGATTTTATCTCTTTGAGTTCTCTTTTTCTAAATGCGAATGCATCCACTACCATTTGTCTTGTCTTAGCTTCTACTTCATCCGGTCTGTTTTTGTCCGAATACTCCATGATTACTCCTGCCAGAGTCTCATCTCTTGGGATGCCGATAGCTACTGAGGCGGAGATTATAGTCCCCGGATCATCCGAAGTAAGAGCTGAATAGGCAACTGGAATCAAAGCTCCGCCCGGTAGTTTGATAGGTTCGACCGGTTGGCAATTGGGTGGCACTATACTGCTCAATCGGATCAGATTGGTGTCGCCGACTCCGGCTTTTAGCAGAGCGTTGTCGAATGAGTTCAACTTTGTCTCTCCTTCGGAGTATCCTTTGGCAAAGAAGTATTTGGTCGGTGTATGTACCATCATAGTCGCCTCCCTAAACCGCATTTTCCATCGGTTTATGGTGCAATTTGCTGTCGCTGATATCAAAAAGCCCTCTTTTTAGCTCCATCATGCTCGATTGAGCAGATTCAAACTTCTCCTCGAGAAATTTGTAGATAACCCACGGATCGATCGTATCTCCGCAGGTGAAGATATCCACTGCGGCATAGTTGTATTCCGGCCAGGTGTGGATAGCTACATGCGATTCGGCTATCACTACCACTCCGCTAACGCCGTAGGGACTGAATTCGTGAAATGTATTGCTTACCACAGTTGCCTTTGCCAGATTACAGGCTGCAACCATGTAACTCTCAATTTGTCTTGTGTCTTTCAATATATTCCCGTTGCATCGATAAAATTCAACGAGTATTTGCTTTCCTAAAGCCTGCATTTTTACCTCCGTTTTTGTTTATTATGTATGAGTAAAGAGTTTGCTTCTAACTCAATGTGGAGGTAAAAGCGCAAACTTCTACCAAAAATTCTCCTTTGGACATCGTGGGGAAAAAGCGGATGAAAAGACGATAGACAAAGTCGAATAAATCTTCGCATCTCTTGAATTTATCGAACATCTTATCTACCCCCTTTTATCAAAATTTTGAGTCAAAAAATTCCCGCTTAATTTTGTGTCAATTTTTTTAGTTTCGCATAGTTTATAAAACATAAAATTCTTGGATATTGAACAAGTATAACATAACCTTGGCTATTGAAAATATGTCCCCTGAAGCTGTCTATCGGAATGATTAGTTTGATCGCAATGCAGCATTTATTTTTGAGTATAATTTGTTGCTTGACAGAAGATTGCAAAAAAGAGTCTTGGATTCGTTATTAAAAAAACGCAAAGGAGAAATTATGAAGAAGTTAATGCTTGTTATTATTGTCACGACAGCTATCACACTGAGTTTCATCGCCTGTGAGAAACAACCGGAAGAAGTCGATGGGGAAGCTATGGTTAGGGAGCTTTGGGATGCAATGCAATCTGCCAATCTCGATTATCTGGATGATTTACTTGATCCTGCTTTTCAATCTGCTCATCAAGATGGTGCTCGCAATAAATCCGAAGAACTGGAGCTATTGGAAAAATTGAATATGGGCGAATATGAGTTAACGGATTTTATCGTAACAAGAAATAATAATACTCTGAATGTATCTTACTTTGTTAATGTAACCGAAACGATTGAGGGCGAAACTTACACCCGGAAATCTGCTCGTTTAACGGTTTTCAACAAAACTCCCCAAGGCTGGAAGTGGATAGCTCATGCCAATTTATTGCCTATGAGTTAATTGGTTAAAATGATAAAAAAAAAGGGCAGATATGAATCTGCCTTTTTTTAATACAAAAACGAGTCTCAGATCAATCTCTTTCATCGGGCAAGCCATTCGAAGTTCCGAATTTATTCGGAACGATTTATCTGATGCCAAAATGTTTTGAGGAGAAAGCTTTGCCAGACGCACTTTTTAAGTACTGTTCAAAACGCATAGCAGACAATCTATCCGAAAAGGCAGCATAGAACTCCACTTTCCAAGGGACAAAATTTTTTGTGGAGGGCACTCTACCTTGATTATGATATTTCAATCTGTTTTCGATATTTGTAGTGAATCCGATATAAGTTTTCCTCGGATACGAAATGCTTCTAATTATGTAAGTGAAATACATATTGCCACTCCTCAGCAAGAAGAATGTACTCCTTCGCTTTACTTGAAAGAGAAGCAGAAAGAGAGCTTCGGAGCACACCATTCTTCGTTCTTAACTCTTTATTAAAACGAGACTCAGATAAATCTCTTTCATCTGGCAAGCCATTCGAAGTTCCGAATTTATTCGGAACGAAGAATGGTGGAGGTGACGGGAATCGAACCCGTGTCCAAAGATAAGCCAAAAGCCGAATCTACATGCTTAGTCATTTTTTTAAGCTTCGTTCCTGGAGGGGAAAATGATCAAAACCTGATCCGAAACTATCCTGCTTTAGTCTCGATCGGAACCGCAGGAGAAATTCCGATCATAGCTGTCAAAATATGACACTCACTAATTATCCGACAGCAAGATAATCAGGAGCGTAGCTGACTTTTAGGCAGCTAATGCAAAGTTATCGTTTGCATTTACATTTTGCACCACCGTGATTAACGAGTAGGTGATCTCCTCGGCATGCATCGACAATCCTCTTTATCTTTGTCGAAACCATGTCACCCCCGTCTATATGGCTATAAAGAACTAACAATAATCAGACATATCACATATCAAAATAAGGCTGTTTTCGTGTAAAGCAAAAAGTTTCTTCAGAGAAATTATGGACAATAAATCCGAAAAAAATAAATTATACTACAAAAGGGAGAGATAGGAAGATGATAGATGAGTAAAACTAAGTTAGCCAAGAACATAGGCTCGATGTCCGTTGCTGTATTCATCAGTCGTATATTTGGATTGGGGCGCGATATTCTGATCACAGGATTTTTTGGTACTACCTATGTGGCAGATGCTTTTCAGGTAGGATACCAAATTCCCAATCTACTCAGAAAACTTTTTGGTGAAGGTGCACTCTCAGCCGCTTTTGTGCCGCTATACAACGAGATCGGTATCAAACGCGGTAAAAAGCAGCAGATCAAATTTGCCCTCAATGTTCTCTCTTTGTTACTATTACTGCTCCTGATCTTATGTCTGATCGGGATACTGTTGGCACCGCTGATTGTGAAGATCCTCGCTCCCGGATTCGATGAGACTACGCATGAGCTTACGGTGAGATTGGCAAGAGTGATGTTCCCATATCTGCTCTTGATCGGCTTATCATCAACTATGATCGCTATATTGAATTCACATGATTATTTCTTTATCCCTGGACTGAGCTCGGCACTTTTAAATGTGGCGATCATCGGTGGATTCGGGTTCATTGCGCTATTCTATGAGCGCTCTGCTTTGGAGAATAATGTGATGATAATAGCTATTTGTGTCGTCATAGGCGGCTTCTTGCAGGTTATCATCAACATGCCGCTTCTGCGCAAGATCGGATATTCGATCCGCCTTATCTTCAGAGTGGAGAGTGAAGCTATCAAAGCAGTATGGCGTCGTTTCATTCCCGGCGTGATCGGATTGGCTATCAGGCAGATCAATCTGGCTGTGGATATCATTCTCGCTTCGCTTTTGGTAACCGGTAGCATAGCTGCGCTCAATTACGGCAACAGATTGATGCAGCTTCCTTTGGGAATCATCGGGATCTCTGCCAGTGTAGCTGTGTTGCCTATGTTCTCCCAGTATATCAGCAAACAAAAATGGCAGCAGCTGCAGGATAGTCTGCGATTCTCTATTATCACCTTATGCTATATCATGATCCCGATAACAGCTCTTATTGCCGGTTTGGGCCGTGATCTCATCAGGATCCTCTTCCTGAGGGGTGCTTTCGATCTAAACTCTCTTGATATGACTTATAGGGCGCTATTGTTCTATTCGGTCGGATTGGTTTTCTACAGTATTTCCAGATTGCTTATCCCACTTTTTTATGCTAACAAAGATACCAAAACTCCGGTTAAAATATCCGCTGTCATCGTGGTGGTTAATGTGGTACTCAATATTATTTTGATGCGATTTATGGCTCATGCCGGGTTGGCTTTGGCTACTTCACTTTCGGCTTTGGCACATGTTATAATTTTGTTTTTGCTGCTTAAGAAGCATATACCCCAGATCAGATTTCCCAAGATCAAAAAAACCGTGGCGAAAATCCTGCTCTTGTCTATACTGATCTATGGTTTGCTGATCATCGCCAATCATCTGTACTTAGCCGATACTTTTGTAAAAGCTCTGGTTAAAGTTATCTTGGCAGGTTTGATCAGCTTCATAGTCTATATGGGGGGAACCCAATTGTTGCAAATCGAATATAGTTCGCAGATAAAAAGAAAACTATGGAAAAAATTAAGCAAAAAATAGCAATGCTGCCGGAATCTTCAGGTGTATATCTGATGAAAAACAGCAATGGTAAGATTATCTATATCGGCAAGGCGAAAGTATTGAAATATCGCGTTAGATCATATTTCGGGAGCAATCCGGATGCCAAAACAAAAAAACTGGTCTCTCAGATCGCAGATTTTGATTATATCATTACCGATTCTGAACAGGATGCTCTGCGCTTGGAAGCTAATCTGATCAAAAAATACAAGCCGAAATTCAATATAGATCTGAAGGATGATAAGCAGTATCCCTTTATCAGAATCACAAACGAAGCTTTCCCACGAATTTTTATCACCAGAAATGTAGTTCAGGACGGATCCAGATACTATGGACCTTATACAGATGTGAGAGCTCTGAAAAAAACGATGCGACTTCTGAATTGGATATTTCCCATCCGCTCCTGTAAACGCGTTATAGACGAAAATACAAACTATGAGAGGGCTTGTGTTAATTATCAACTAAACAAATGCTCTGCCCCATGTGTGGGAAAGATCAGTGAGAGTGAATATAAACGAATGATTAAAAGAGTGGTAAGCTTCCTGAAAGGTAGAAACGAAGATATCATCAGAGAACTGAAAGATGAAATGAATCAATATGCCGAGAGATATCAGTTTGAAAAAGCTGCTTTACTCAGAGATACGATAGAAAACCTACAGAAGGTCAGTAGAACGAAAACCGTCTTTTTCGATGACCGCCGAGACCGAGATGTGATAGCGCTATACAAAGAGGAGTCCAAAGCTGCTGCTTGTGTGCTAAAATTTCTCTCCGGTAAGCTGCTGAACAAAGAGATCTACGAGCTCAAACAGGTAGAAGGTAGTTCAGATGCCGAACTTATGGAAGCTTTTTTGCAACAATATTATGTAAAGAAAATCGATGACTTGCCCTTCCAGATCATTATCGAAAATCTGCCGGAAAATTATGAGCAAATTAATAAGTGGTTAAACGGCAGATTGCACAATCCGCAAAGGGGACAGATGAGGACGTTGACAAAAATGGCACGGGAAAATGCCTTTAACTATGTGGAAGAGCAAAAGCTGAAATATCTGCGAAAAAGTAATCGCACCATTTTCCCGATCAAAGAATTGAAAGATAAGCTTGGTCTACACAAACTTCCTCGCAAGATCATTTGCTGTGATATCTCTACTATTCAGGGTGTGGATACCGTATCCGCACTTGTCTTTTTTGAAAACGGAAAGCCAAAGAAGAAAAACTACCGCCATTTTATCATGAAAAATGTGGTCGGACAAAATGATTACGCTTCTATGAAAGAAATGCTGAACCGCTATTTTGCCAAAGCCGATCAATATGAACTCCCCGATCTTATCATCATAGACGGAGGTAAAGGACAGCTCAGCGCTGCTCTGGAAGTGATGAACAAGATGAATATGAGAGGAGATATCGAAGTGGCTGCCTTGGCGAAGAAAAAAGAGGAGATCTTCCTGCCGGATAGAAAAGAATCGGTCATACTGCCGCGAAACTCTACCGCCCTGCAGTTAGTGATCGCCATCAGAGACGAGGCACATCGCTTCGCCATCACCTTTCATAGAAAGAGAAGGACAACCAGAACACTGACCAGCAAATTGGACGAGATAAATGGTATAGGATCGCAGACGAAATTCATGTTGCTCAAGCAATTCGGTTCCGTGGAGAATATCAAAAATTCTACTATAGATGATCTTGCCGCTATCAAAGGGATCGGAAAAAAACGAGCCGAAACCATATTGGAAAAACTAAATAGATAATCAGGAGGAATCATGCGTGAGAAGAGTTTGATAATGGATGCAAAAGATATGGAGCATTCGATGAAGCGGATAGCTCTGGAGATCGTGGAGAAGAATAAGGGTTTGCAAAATGTTCATCTGGTGGGAATTCAAACTCGGGGTGTACCGATGGCAGATAGGATTGCCAGATTCTTGAGAGAGATCGAGGCGGCAGAGATCAATGTAGGCACATTGGATATCACCCTCTATAGAGATGACCTTTCATTGGTTGCCGAAAAACCGATGATGAAAGGATCGGATATCGATTTCGAAGTCGAAAACAGCAGTATAATCCTGGTCGATGATGTGTTGTTTACCGGCAGAACGGTGCGGGCAGCTATCGATGCCATCCTGGATATCGGAAGACCGGCAAATATTCAGCTCTGTGTTCTGATCGATCGCGGACATCAGGAGATGCCGGTGAAAGCCAATTATGTCGGACGAAATGTGCCTACTTCTATAAACGAGGTGATCAAAGTTACTTTCGAAGATACGGACGAAGATGAAATGGTGCGGATTATGGAGAAATAAAAAAAATGGGAGGGTGAATGCCCTCCCGATCTTTATGGTTATTTTTTCAATTCAAATTCAAACGGAGTTTGGTTCATGATATTATCGGATACCGGACAGCGTTCATCTATTTCTTTCAATAAAGCTACCTTTTCCTCCTCAGAGATATCTGCATCGATATCGGCAACGATCTTTATCTTGCTAAAACCGGCACGCCCCTCTTTGGTCTTACCCATCAGATAAGCGGGATCATATTCGCCTTCGACATTTACCGACATATGCTTCAGATCAATACCTCTCTGACGACTGATGATGGTACCTAAAGTGATGAAACATCCACCCAGAGCTGCAAATAGATGATGCAACGGGGAGGCTCCGCTGTCCGCTCCCGACGGTGACGGCTGATCGATTGTGATCTTGTGCTTACCTGCATCTGCTTCGATTGTGAAACCATCTTTTTGCTTTACTTCCAACTCTACTTTTTTACTTTGTGACATAACTGCTCCTTTATCATAATAATTTTCTTCTCTAAAAGTATAATGATTGTTTTGATGATGTCAACTATTACTGATATAAAAAGATTATAATTTATTACCTGATAGATTTAGCTAATTAACTACATACATCCTAATTATAATCTCATTCCCAATGAATTAACCCGCAGAAAAAAGGGCATCAATTTCTTAATTACCAGAATTATTAAGCGCTCGTAGATGGGGAGTGCTAATATTTTCTTTGACAAAAATGAGAACGAAACTATTTTATCATCAAAAAAGGAAAAGGGAGAGAAAGATGCAAAAGAGAGCAAGATATGGTAAACTATCGGTTCATACGGAGAATATTTTTCCTATCATAAAAAAGTGGTTGTATTCCGAGCATGATATTTTCTTACGAGAGCTAATTTCTAATGCGATAGATGCTATGCAGAAGCGAAAAGCGATCAATCCGGAACTGACAGAAGAAGATCTAAAAGTGGAGATCAAATTAAGTAAAAAAGAGAAGAGTATTCAGGTGATAGATTATGGTATTGGTATGACAGCCGAGGAGATCAAGAGATACATCAATCAGATCGCCTTTTCCGGTGCCGAAGATTTCATCCAAAAATTCAAAGATAAGCAGTCGAACATAATCGGACATTTCGGATTAGGTTTTTATTCCAGTTTCATGGTGGCCGACAAAGTTACGCTAGATTCTTTATCTTATGAGGAATCTTCCCAGCCGGCATATTGGGAATGTTCCGGTGAGACACGCTACAAAATGGATGTAGGAAAGCGTAAGCAAGTGGGTACTACGGTAACTGTTTATCTGAATAAGGAAAACGAGCATTTTCTGGATGAATCCAAACTGAGAGAATTGGTAGAGAAATACAGTAATTTCCTTCCATTTCCGATCTACATAGGCAAAGAGAAAGAGCCTGTCAATATGAGAGAAGCGCTTTGGAACAAAAAGCCTAATGAAGTCAAAGATGAAGAATATAAGGAGTTTTACAAAAAACTATTTCATGATTATAATGATCCTCTGTTTTGGATACATCTCAATGTCGATTTCCCCTTCAATATCAAAGGGATACTCTATTTTCCCAAAATCAGAGACGAGAGTTATCTTATGAACCAGGGAAAGGTGAAGTTGTATTGTCATAATGTCTTTGTGGCAGATGATCTCAAAGATATCATTCCCGAATTCTTACTGCTGCTCAGAGGTGGTATCGATATCCCGGATATTCCGCTGAATGTATCGCGCAGCTTCTTACAGCAGGATACACAAGTCAAAAAAATGAATCAGTATATTATCAAGAAAGTAGCTGAGAGTCTGAATAGTATATTCAAGGAAGATAGAAAAAAATACGAAGGTTTTTGGGAAGATATCAATCACTTCATCAAATATGGCGTATTGTTGGACGACAAATTTTACGAATCGATGAATGATATCATTCTCTTCAAAACCACTAATGATGATTATGTAACACTCAATGAATATCTGGAGCGTAATAAAAGAGATGAGAAACCACAGAAGATCTATTATGCCGGCAGCGAAAACTTGCAGGTGACCTATCTGAACCTGATGAAGGAGCAAGGGATAGAAGTCGTCTATGTATCATCTCCATTGGACACTCATCTGTTCCAGCATCTGGAGATGAAAAAACAGGACATCAATTTCGTACGGATAGATTCGGAGATAAACGAGAATCTTTTGGACAAAGATAAGAAAGAGATAGTAGATAGCGATAGTAAGACAGCATCCGAAAAAATCACCGAGCTTTTCAACAAAGCATTGAATCCGGATTTAGAAGCAGTATTCGATAAAGATAGTTATGCCAAATTCATCAAAGAACATCCGGAGGCAATCTCGACTCTCTCACCGTATGTGCGCACGGAAAAAGATTTTACCTATATCAAACCTTACGATATCCCACCTCAAGTAAAAGAAAAGATAGGTGAAAAAGCGTATGAAAAGATCATGCAAAATTGCCATAAAACGGTGAATGTGGAATCCAAACATATCAAATCCAAAAAAATACCCGCTATGGTGGTATTCAACGAATTCATAAGAAGATATCATGATATGAACTATATGCAGAAAGGTGGTGATGATTTTTTGCAAAATCATATTCTGGTAGTCAATCCCGATAATGAACTTATCAAAAAAATCATAGAATTGGACAAAGAGAACAAGACCGAACAAGTGGAAACTTTGGCAAAGTATATTCATGAATTGGCGCTGTTGGAGCAGAAGCAGTTCAGCGGTAAAGAACTGAAGGATTTTCTTCAACATGCCCACGAAGTTTTGGATATGATCAAATAGTTGATCCGGTAGGCTCTCCTACCAGATCAACGTGAGGAGATATTATGTTATTTGGTGCCCATATGTCTACCAGTGGTGGTGCGTATCGTGCTTTCGAAAGGGCTGCCGAGGTCGGTTGTGATACCATGCAGATCTTTGTAAAAAACAACAACCGCTGGCATTCCAAAGATCTCACAGAGACTGAGATCGAAAAATTCAGAAAGAATAGAGGCAATTATAAGATAGAGCCGGTGGTCGCTCACACCGGCTATCTTATCAATCTCTGCGCTACGGAAAATGAAAAACTGGAGAAATCACGCCGTTCATTTGTGGATGAGATAACCAGATGTAATGCATTGGGTATCTCCGAACTGGTATTTCACCCCGGCTCACATCTTGGTGAAGGTGAAGATAAAGGACTCGATTTAGTGGTTAAATCATTGGACATCATTCATCAAGAAACCGAAGAAATGCCGGTGAATACGGTGGTCGAGCTTACCGCCGGACAGGGTACCAATCTAGGCTATAAATTCGAGCATATTCATTATATCATATCAGCAGTCAAAAATAAGAAGCGCATGAGAGTTTGTCTGGATACCAGTCATATCTTCGCCGCCGGTTATGATATCAGAGAGAAAAAGGAATATGAGAAAACGATGAAATCATTCGACGAGATCATCGGACTGGATAAACTCGCAGCAATTCATTGCAACGATTCCAAAGCTCCGCTGGGCTCTCGAAAAGACCGACATGAGCATATCGGATACGGAGAAATAGGGGAGAGTGGATTCAGGAATCTGGTCAATGATACGAGATTGAAAAATATCCCAATCATCCTCGAAACACCAAAAGGTAAAGAGATGAAAGAGGATGTGATGAATATCCGCAAGCTGAAATCACTGCTAAAATAATCACCGAAGATCGAAGTAAGTAGGGCAAGTTGGCAAATTGCCTTACGGATCGGTAAAGTAGGTCGTAGTTGTGAGTAGTGAGGGATGAGTTTTGAGAAGAGCAGAAAGAAGGAATTAGTAGTAATTTATAGGAATTTATTCGCTTCGCTCACGGAATTTTTAGCAAAGAGCATGGAGCGTAGGACAAGATATCATCTTGTCTTCGGAAAAACAGAAATAAATAAATTGATGAATTTATCAAATCTACACCGCCAGGAATTCTTAAACTTCTATCTTCGACTATCAGAAAAAAATTATTTGACAACGAAAAGCAGTGTTGTAATCTTGCAACCATGATTCCGAACCGGCTATCGGTTTGACGAAGAAGAAAAAACTTGTATTTGCTTCACCGAATCCGGTTTGATGAGGAGGGAATATGAAAAAAAGTGTTGAAGAATTTTTTATTTACCAAAAGCAGATAGGTAAAAAGTGTCTTAATACGCTACCCCCCCCCCAGATTTGTAAGGTCATATTGTAAAAGGGTTTACATAAACCAATGTCCTGTTTCAAATACCGGTCGCAACTACGCGCTGGAGATTATATTTATATGTTGTGTGAACAAGTTTATCAGGCTGATGCTCTTCGCCAAATATTGCGAAGAGCACAATAAGTTGATGTATTCAATTATCCCGTAAGAAAGAGAAATT
>CAYSSJ010000013.1:0-75400 GCA_964433675.1 uncultured Candidatus Cloacimonadota bacterium | reverse complement strand
TTGCTTCTCTTACATCAAAACACATTTTAGTTTGACAATTTCAATTGAGCTTAGAGATTGACTTTCGCATAAAGAGGAATAAGATATGAAAAAATCTATAGTAGCGATAGTCGGACGTCCCAATGTCGGTAAATCGACATTGTTCAATCGCATCTGCAAGAAGCGGAGTGCGATCGTGGACTTTGAAGAAGGGGTGACCCGAGATCGAAAATATGAGGAAGCCGAATGGTGCGGCTACGAATTTGTGGTAGTAGACACCGGTGGCATCATCCCACGCTCCGATGATAGTATAGAAAAAGCGGTAAAATTCCAAGCTGAGATAGCGATTATGGAGGCGGATCTCATCCTCTTTGTCGTTGATGTAAAAGTCGGAATCACCGCTATGGATATGCAGATCGCCAAGATACTGGCTCGCTATCGAGATAAAGTGCTGCTCACGGTGAACAAAGTGGATAACGAGAAAGATGAGCTCTCGGTCTATGATTTCATGAGTTTGGGCTTTGGCGAGCCATTTCCCGTAGCTGCGGTAAGCGGCCGGAATAGCGGTAATTATCTGGACGAGATCGTAAAATATATCCCCAAGCGAGAGGCAGCGAAAGATGAGGATAAGCTCAAAGTTGCCATTGTCGGCAAACCGAATGTGGGAAAATCGTCCATCATAAACAGATTGATAGGCGAGAATACCACCATTGTTACCGATATCCCCGGCACTACGCGAGATTCTATCGATACGCAGCTCACCTATCATGGCAGGAAGATAGTTTTCATAGACACAGCCGGTCTGCGTAAAAAGAGCCGCATCAAATACGGTGTCGAATTTTTCAGCACCATGCGCACGATCGAGAGTATAAACCAAGCGCAGCTTGTACTAATCATTATAGATGCCACCGAGGCGATCTCGCATCAGGATAAGCGCATCGCTTCTTATGCACATCGGAATTTCAAGGATATCATCCTCGTGTTCAATAAATGGGACTTGGTGGAGAAAGATACCAATACGACAAATGAATACAAAAAGATGGTCATCGCAGAGATGCCGTTTGTAGAGTTTGCTCCGCTGATGTTTGTCTCTGCCAAAACCGGCTTGCGGGTGCATAATATGATGAACAATATTTTGGAGGTAGAAAAAGAGAGCAGCAAACGTATCCCCACATCCGAGCTGAACGAATTTCTGCGCACTATCATAAACCGCTATCCGCCTTCACATTCCACCGGTAAACATGTGAAGATTTACTACTGCACTCAGATAAAGACCAATCCACCCACTTTCGTCTTTTTCTGTAACAATCCGAAATTGGTGAATCTGTTTTACAGACGCTATTTGATGAATAAAATCCGGGAACAATACAAATTTTCCGGTGCTACGATCAAACTATTTTTCCGTGGGAGGGAATCTTATGATAGTTTTCATGATTAGTTTTTTGCTCGTCGCCTACCTTTTGGGAAGCGTACCTTTCAGCTATATACTGGGTAAACTGATAAAGAAACTGGATATCCGCCAACACGGCAGCGGTAATGTGGGCGCTACAAATGCTCTGCGAGTTCTGGGCACCAAATACGGTGTATTGGCGCTCATTCTGGATGCACTGAAAGGAGCGGCACCTATTCTGATTGCGCGCGCGCTTTTTCCGGAAATCTCCGATCTTTTTCTGATTCTGGTTGGACTTTTTGCCATTCTGGGGCATATCTTCACGATATTCCTCCGCTTCAAAGGCGGTAAAGGAGTAGCAACCTCAGCCGGCGTATTTGCAGCGCTCATTCCTACGGCTGTAGTATTTGCTCTGTTTGTTTTCGTCATCACTGTAGCTATCTCCAGATATGTGTCTCTGGGCTCGATCTTGGCAGCTATCACGCTTCTGATCGTCTCCCTCATCCGCAATATCCAACTTGGATTTACCGAGCTGGAACTGCTCATCTTCGTTGCGCTGATCGTGATATTCATCATATTCAAGCATAGAAGCAATATCAAACGTTTGATAAATGGAAATGAGAATAAAATAAGTTTCAAAAAATAGGAGTATAAATGTGTGGTATCTTTGGAATCTATGGAAGTGAACATGCAGCTCATCTGGCTACTTTGGGACTGTTTGCCCAGCAGCATCGTGGTCAGGAAAGCTGCGGCATGGCTGTCAATGACGGCAAAGTTTTTAGACTAAGGAAGAAGATGGGTTTGGTCAAAGAGGTCTTCACTCCCAAAAAACTTAAAGCTTTGAGCGGACATACAGCTATCGGGCATGTACGCTATCCCACTTGCGGCACTTCTTCGGTGTACAATTCCCAACCTCATATAGTGGAGACGCTCTCCGGACCTGCCTATGCGTTGGCAAGTAACGGTGATATTATCAATTACAAAGAGCTGCGTGGTGAGCTGGAGGCGCACGGTGTCTATTTTGCCAGTGATAACGATGGTGAGCTGCTGCTCAAATACATAGTCTATCTGGTAGAGCGGGAAGGATATAATATCACCGACGCTATCGGGATGGTGATGAAAACCGTCAAAGGAGCATATTCCACCGTGATGGCAACCAAGGATAAGATGTATATTTTCAGAGATCCGAATGGTTTTAGACCTCTGATCTACGGAGAGAGACAAGATGCGTCTGTGATCGCCGCTTCGGAGAATTGTGCTTTGGATATCCTCTCTCCCAGCTGGCAGAAGGAAGTAAAACCGGCTGAGATCATCGTGGTTTCCGATAATGGGATAGAAAATATAGTCAACAATCCGAATGAATTCAGACCATATTCCCATGATCAGCATTGTATTTTCGAACATATCTATTTCGCCCGTCCGGACAGCTTCATTTTCGGCGAGAATGTCTATGAGATCCGCGAGAAGATCGGCGCTCTACTGGCAGATGAGGACGATGTGGAAGCCGAGGTGGTCATCCCGGTGCCGGACTCCTCCAATTTCATCGCTTTCGGCTATGCAAAACAGAAAGCTCTCCCCTTTCAGATGGGATTGATAAGAAATCACTATGTGGGCAGAACTTTTATAAAACCGGAGCAGACGATCAGAGACGAAAGTGTGAGGCAGAAATTCAATATCCTGCCCAACTATTTCAAAGGTAAGAAGGTGATCCTGGTAGATGATTCTATCGTCAGAGGTACGACGATCAAAAAAATCGCCTATATGATAAGAGAAGCAGGAGCCAGCCAGATCCATCTCCGTATCGGATCACCACAGGTGAAATTCTCCTGCTATTATGGTATCGATACTCCTACAAAAGAAGAGCTGGTGGCAAATAACAAGACTTTGGAAGAACTGAGAACTTATGTGGGCGTGGATACGATCAAATATATCTCCATCGATACACTGAAAAAAGCGGTCTCTACTCCCGATGATTATTGCTACGCTTGTTTTGATGGGAAATATCCGTTAAAATGAAATTGAAAAAAATAAATGAGCTAAAAGAGATCATCAACGAATTAAAAACAACTGGTAAGAAGATAGTCTTCACCAACGGCTGTTTTGATATCATCCATGCCGGGCATGTGCATTATCTTACCCAGGCAAAAGCGCTGGGCGATGTTTTGATCATCGGTCTCAATAGTGATGAATCGGTGCAGAGACTAAAAGGAAATAAACGTCCGATAAACGACCAACAAGCACGCGCCACCGTGTTGAGCGCATTTGCTTGCATAGATTATATCGTTATATTCGAAGAAGATACGCCATATAACTTAATAAATCACATTAAGCCGGATGTATTGGTCAAAGGTGGGGATTGGCAGCCGGATGAGATTGTAGGAGCTGATATTGTCCGTTCTTATGGTGGAGAAATAAAAAGTCTTGATTTTATTCCCGCCCGATCTACAAGTGACATTATCAATAAAATCAAAGAGTTAGGGTGATAATATGGAATATGCTGAAGATATAGCAGTGGTAAAAAAAGTGGAAAAAGACAGAGTTACCGTAGAAATAGAGGCCGGTGGTGGCTGCAAGTCATGCGCCATGCATTCGCTCTGCGGAGGTGACGACAAGACAATCCGCCACACGATCACGACCGATATGAATTTATCTGTGGATGACAAGGTAAGACTCCACATCTCCCCCGGAGTAAAGATACTCTCATCTTTCATCATCTTCATCATCCCCATATTAGCAATGATATTATTCTATCTGATCGGAAATTATCTACTCTCCTTCAAAGAAGAATTTGCCATAGTTTTCTCGTTTGTGGGGCTACTGATCAGCGGAATTTTCATCTATCTTATCGACAAGAAATTCGCCAAAAAAGTGCATATAGAAATAGCAGAAAAATTATAGGTACAAATTATGAAGATCCATTTACACGACATGGTTTTTTTCGGTTTTCATGGTATTCATGCCGAGGAGCGTAAGCTGGGACAGCGGTTTGTCATCACTTTCACTTTCGAGACCGATCCGAAGAATGATGAAAAGATCAAACATCTGCATGATACGACCGATTACACTAAGGTGTACAGTATCATCAAAGACATATTTCTAAACCGTGAGTTCCATCTATTGGAAGATTGTGCCAATGTCATCTTAGACAGTGTACTGGAGAGGTTTCCCAGTATCATTCATGCAGTGGTGAAGATAAAGAAACCGTCTGTACCGATCAACGGATCGCTCAGTTCGGTCGAATTGGAGATGGAACGCTACCGCTCATGATCAGTTACCTCAGTTTGGGCTCAAACTTAGGCGATCGGCGCTTATACATGGAGAAAGCGCGCCAAGCTATCGAAGCACTGGAAGCTACCAAACTGCTCGCTCAGACGGAAGTGATCGAAACCAAAGCTTGGGGTAGGAGAGATCAGCCCGATTTTCTCAATTCCATTCTGAAAGTTGATACCGAACTCAGCGCTTGGCAGTTATTGTCCCACTGCCTGCAAATAGAGGAAAACTTGGGAAGAAAAAGAACGATAAAATGGTGCGCTCGGGTGATAGATATAGATATTTTACTCTACGGTGATGAAGTGATCGACTCAGAGCGGTTAACTATCCCCCACCCCGGCTTGACAGAGAGGAAGTATCTTTTGAATTTGATGATGAAGCTGGACGCAAATTTGCTCCATCCGAGAGAAGGTAAAACTATCAAAGAACTTTATAAGGAGGCATCATGCGAGAATTAGCCACGCTAATCTTAGCTGCCGGCAAAGGTAAACGTATGAAATCGGAGAAACCGAAGGTAGTATTCGAGCTTGCTCAGAAACCATTGATCCAAAGAGTGATCGAAACTGCTCAGAAAGTGGAGAGTGACCGGATTATCGCAGTAGTAGGGCATAAAAAAGAGTTGGTAATGCAATCTTTGTTCGAATTCGATAATATAAAATATGTCGTTCAGAAGGAACAGAAAGGTACTGGTCATGCGGTGATGGTAGCGCGCCAGGCATTGCAAAAATTCATCGGCGATGTTTTCATCCTCTGCGGCGATGTACCGCTGCTCCGAGCTGATACGCTCAAGCGGATGCTGTCAGTACATCGTGAGCAAAAAGCTGCCTGCACCATTCTTACCGCTGTTATGGACGATCCCAAACAGTATGGCAGGATAGTGAGAGACGAAATTGGCGCTATCACCGGTATCGTAGAATACAAAGATGCTACCGATAAGCAGCGGCAGATAAAAGAGATCAACACAGGTATCTACTGCTTCGATTGCAAAGCGCTCTTTGCCGCTCTGGACAAGATCACTACTGATAACAAACAGGGTGAGCTCTACCTTACCGATACGGTAAAGATACTGGCAGAGGAGAAGAAACCGATAGCCAATATCGTGCTCGAAGATATGTTGCAAGCATCGGGCGTGAATTCGCAAGAAGAGCTGGATAAATTGGAACAAGCTTATTATCAGCGTCTGAAAACTAAAAGCTAACCGAGGAGTAACGATGAGCGATATACTCTATTCACCTTGGCGTTTGAACTATATTCTCAGCCAAAAGGAGAAGCAATGTATATTCTGTCTGGAAGCGAACGAGAAAAAAGACAAAAAGCATCTCATCCTACACAGAAGCAGGCATAGTTTCGTAATTATGAATATGTTCCCCTACAACAACGGTCATCTGATGATCGTACCCAATAAGCATGTCTCCAGTCTAACCGAGCTTGAGGATGCTGAAATGAGTGATCTTTTCGGTTTGGTAAGAACCAGCGAGCAGGTGCTAAAACAAGTTTACCACCCGAATGGGATGAATATCGGAGTTAACATCGGTTCTGCCGGTGGCGCCGGAATCGCGGATCATATCCATGTTCATATCGTACCCCGCTGGCGTGGTGATGTTAATTTTATGACAGTTATAAACGGTACCAGAGTAATTCCGGAGTCATTCGAAAGAGCGTATGAGAAGCTAAAAGTAGCATTTGACAATGAAACGGTCAAAAAATAGTTTGTCCTCAAAAAAAAAGGCTTATAAAATACTGGTAATTATCATTCTAATAGTGGTATTATCAGTGTTGATCTTTAGAAAAGATAGAAGTGCAGAGACGAAAGTTTCTATACCGACCTCACCTGTGAAGGTAAAACTTCTCAATGGTTGCGGCTTTCCCGGCGTCGCTCGCGATGTGAAAGACTACTTTGATAATAGTGAACATAATGTCACTGTAGTCTCGATCGGAAACGTGAGTGGCAGCAGGTTCATATATCGCCAATCTGTCATCGTAGCCAAACAGGACGATGAGGAAAAGCTGAGATATTTGCAGCAGCTCACTGGTATAGAGAGACGGATCTATGCATACGACGATAATTTGTTCGAAGAGTTTCATATTATTTTAGGTAATGATTATAAGAAATATTTTGAAGAATAAGGAGTGTTATGGAGTTTACACACAAAGAGTTAGTAGAGAAGATCATCGCATGGGCAGAAGAGAAGAAAGCAGAAGAAATAGTCCATATCGATGTAGCAGGGAAATCATCTTATACGGATTCGCTGATCATCTGCCATGGTAAGGTAGATATTCATGTGAAAGCGATAGCCGAATTTTTGATCGATAAAATAAAAGAGCATAAAATTCATCTTATGTCCACCGAAGGGTTGGATAACGGCAGATGGGTACTGATAGATCTGGGTGAGGTCATCGTGCATGTGTTTCTCAAACCGGTGCGCGATTATTATGATCTGGAGGACCTATGGAAGATAACCCCGAAAAGAATGAAAGAAATGGAAGCTAACCATGTTGAAAGATAAGATTAGAAAAGATTTGATCAAATGCATGAAGCAGCTCAAGCTCGACTATAATGATAATTTTATAGTGGAAGTGCCAAACAATCCCGAACATGGCGATTATTCATCTAATATAGCACTGGTAAGCGCTAAGATGAACAAGCTGAAACCGCGTCAACTTGCCGAAGAGATCACTCCGCTTATGCAGAAGAAGCGGGATTACCGAATAGTGGAGATCGCCGGTCCCGGCTTTATCAATCTCGTCTTTACAAACGCATATTATCACAAACAATTGAGAAAGATCATCGAACAAGCGGACAAATTTGGCACCTCGAAATATGGAGAAGGTAAGAAGGTGCTGCTGGAATTTGTCAGCGCCAATCCTACCGGTCCGCTTAATGTAGTCAGTGCACGTGCTGCTGCCTATGGCGACTCACTCTACCGCATCATGAAGCATGTCGGCTTCGATCCGTTCAGAGAGTTTTATATAAACGATGCCGGCAATCAGGTGGAGATACTTGCCGAATCTATCGAGTTGCGCTATCGGGAACTGATAGGTGAATGTATCGGTGAATTTCCGCCGGAAGCTTATCATGGTGAATATATCAAAGATATCGCCGCTCAATTGTACGTGATCGAAGGGACGAAACTCTTTTATATCAGCGAAAAAGATCGGCTGAAGCGGATGAAAGACTTCGCCATTAAAAAATTACACGAGATGCAGATAGAGAGCTTGGAGAAATTTGATGTTCATTTCGATAATTGGATGTCGGAGAAGAGCCTGAGAAAAGAGGGTTCTATCGAAGAAGCGCTTAGTTATCTTGCCGAAGCGAAATGTACTTACGAAAAAGATGATGCCATCTGGTTTTGTGCCACCAAATTCGGTGACGAAAAAGACCGTGTATTGCTAAGAGCGGACGGTACTCCCACCTATTTCGTACCTGATCTTGCCTATCATCTCACCAAATACGATCGTGGTTTCGATATCATCGTAGATGTGCTCGGACCGGATCATCATGGTTATGTACCGCGCTTGCTGGCAGCTTTCGAAGCTTTGAATCTCGATATCAACAAATTCGAAGTAGTTTACCTGCAGCATATCACACTCTTCGAGCGGGGTGAGCAGGTGAAAATGTCCAAAAGAGCGGGTAAGATCATCACGATGGACGATATCATCAAAGAGGTAGGCAAAGATGCAGCGCGCTATTTCTTCATAGATAGGAAACCGAGTGCACATTTGAACTTCGATATCGAGCTGGCGAAGCGGAAATCTCAGGATAATCCGGTTTACTACTGTCAATACGCTCATGCCCGTATCTGCAGTATTCTAAGAAAAGCAAAGAAGGCAAAGCTCTCTTTGAATAAATTCGATACCAAAAAGCTTAAACTACTCAAAAATCCGGACGATTTGGCGGTGATAAAAAAGATGCTACAATTCGAGGAGATCTTGGTGCTCTGCAGCGAAAATCGAGAACCACATCATCTGGCTTCTTATGTGAACGAACTTGCCAGCGTGTTTCATAAATACTATACTCGTCATAAGATCATAGATCCGGACAATGTCGAACTGAGTCTGAGCAGATTGTATCTGATATCTGCTGTGAAGAATGTGATAGCGATTGCTTTGCATTTGATAAGTGTATCCGCACCGGAAAGGATGTGATATGGAAAAGATATTGGTTATATCGGACACGCATAAAAATCTGAGCTTGCTCAAACAGGTGCTTATAAACGAAATCGATGCTGATACTATTCTACATCTGGGGGATTTTTATGAAGATCTGGATATATTCGGCAGCGAAACTGCCGGTAAAACGATAGTAAAAGTACCGGGGATTTTTCATCCCAAGTACAAAGATGGTAGCCTCTCTCCCACTGCTGAATATGAGAGTGGCAGTTGGAAGATGCTGCTGGTACACGATGCCAAAGATGCACACATACGCGATGAGGATATTTTGCTGTTTGGTCATACTCACAATAGGCAATACCACAAAGAAGGTGATATCCATCTCATCAATCCCGGACATCTAAAGTCGAGTAGCGACAAAGGACGTGCTCCATCTTATGCTGTATTTTTCGTAGATGAAGCTCAGCTCGAAATTCAATTTTTCAGCCTGGAAAGAGAACTCATAGAAGAGATAAACATAACAAAATGAGATAAAACGGAGGAAGGATGACGATAGAAGAGATCAACAAGCGTGTGATGGAATTGAGCCCTACGATAGAAAAACTGCTGACCGAGATCAAAACGGTAATCGTAGGTCAGGATTATATGATAAAAAGGATCCTGATCGGACTGTTGGCAGACGGGCATATCCTCTTGGAAGGAGTTCCCGGTTTGGCAAAAACTCTGGCGGTGAACACAGTATCTCAGACGGTTAATGCGTCCTTCAAGCGCATCCAGTTTACGCCTGATCTTTTACCTGCCGATTTGGTAGGTACTTTGATCTACAATCAGAAAGAGGCGGAATTTATTCCCAAAAAGGGTCCGCTCTTCGCTCATTTCATCTTGGCAGACGAGATCAACCGTGCTCCGGCAAAAGTTCAATCTGCGCTCTTGGAATCCATGCAAGAGAGGCAGGTAACTATCGGGAACGAAACATATAGACTACCGAAACCGTTTTTGGTGATGGCGACGCAGAATCCTCTGGAGCAAGAAGGGACTTATCCACTTCCCGAAGCCCAAATTGATCGTTTCATGCTGAAGTTGAATATCAAATATCCCAGCCGTAGAGAGGAGAAGATGATCCTCGATCGGATGGTGAAAAATCCACAACTGAAAGTGGAGGCAATTGTCGAGCCGGAATATATCCTGAAGATGCGCGAGCTGGTCAACGATATCTATATGGAAGAGAAGATCAAAGATTATATTTTGGATCTGATCTTCGCCACTCGTAACCCGGAGGATTTTACCAATCTCAAAGATCTGAGCGATCTGATAGAAAACGGCGCCTCACCACGTGCTACTATTTACCTTGCCCAAGCTGCCAAAGCACATGCTTTTTTGGATCAGCGCGGTTATGTGATACCGGACGATATCAAAGCGATCGGCAGAGATATCCTCCGTCATCGGATCATCCTCACCTACGAGGCAGAAGCGGAACAAATAACTCAGGAAGATATAATCAATCGACTATTCGATGAGATCGAAGTTCCCTAGAGCATGGATAGCGGCGAGATTCTAAAGCGGATCCGAAAGATAGAGATTGTCACCCGCAATCTCGTGGAAGATATTTTCTCCGGAGAGTATCATAGTCTATTCAAAGGACAGGGCTTGGAATTCTCCGAAGTACGCGCTTATCAAGAGGGTGATAGTTTCAAACAGATAGACTGGAATGTCACCGCCCGTATGGGGCATCCGTATATCAAGAAATTCGTGGAAACCAGAGAGCTGAATGTGCTCTTTCTCATCGATAGCAGCGCTTCTACCCTATTCGGTACCAGAGATTATCGCAAAACCGAATACATTACCGAAATTACTGCCGTGCTCTCCTTCTCCGCTTTGTCCAATAACGATAAGGTGGGACTTCTACTCTTTACGGATCAGAAAGAGAAATTCGTACCGCCACGAAAGGGTAAGAAAAACGCACTCAGAATTCTGCGTGATATCCTCTATTTCGAACCGACCAATACACACACGGATATCAAACAGGCGATCGAATATATCTATCGGATGACGAAAAAACGAAGCATTATCTTCATAGTTTCGGATTTTTTGGATAGTGGTTATGAAGATAGTCTGAAGCTGCTTTCCAAGAAACACGATGTGATCGCCCTGCGTGTAATTGATCCCACAGAACTCGCTTTGCCAAATATCGGTTTGATCCATCTCAAAGATCCGGAAACCGGCAAGTATATCACCGTGAATACCAGTAACAAAAATATACGCGAAAAATTTGACGAACAGGCAAGTGAATACGAAGCGGAGCTATCCGAAAAATTCAAAAAAATGAACATCGATCTGGTTACGCTGAAAACTAACGAACCTTATGCTCCCACTTTGATGAAATTCTTCAAGCTAAGACGCAAATTGCATCGCTAAGGGAATAATGATCATGAGAAAGAGTGATGAGAGCAAAGCGGAGGTAATTTGAAATATCTCTTTATTCTACTATTTATAGCCAGCTTCCTCTATGCTGAAACTTTTGAGTATTTTGTAGATAAACCAGATAGCCTTTATATCGGTTCTCCTATCCGGCTCGATATTCACCTGCAAACCGAACCGGATGCAGTGATTAATTATCCGCAGACTGATACATTGGATATTTTCATCCTAAAATCGTTGCAACCAAAAGAGAGCAAACTCAAAGATAGGAAACAGCTAGAGCTCACTTACACTTATCTGCCCTTCGATACCGGCGAGCATATCTTTCCAAACTTGGATTTTACTGTCGAGCAGGCTGATACGGTGCAAAGCTTTCACACTTCTGCATTTGAAGTAACGGTTCATTCCCTGGTTCCGGATTATGAGATAGATATCAAAGATATCCAAAGCCCGATAATCTTTTTCTTTCATTGGTTCGATATCTTACTGTTCTTATTGTTACTGGCTCTGATCGTCTTTTTGATCTACAATATTATACGCATGATTAGAAAGAAAGAGACTGTTGTCGAACAACCGATCATAGATACCACTCCTGCTTATGAGCTGGCTTTGGAAATGATAGAAGAGCTGAAAAGTGAGAAGCTTTTGCAGAAAGGAGAGTTTCTGCTCTTCCACTTCAGGATTTCCTTCATCCTCAGATTTTTCTTGGAGCGATATTTCGGTTTCCATGCGGTAGAATCCACCACAAGCGAGATAAAAAAGATTCTGGAAAACCTGGGCAGCAAAGATAGACATGAGATCATCCGATTTCTGCAGCAAACCGATATGGTAAAATTTGCCAAACATGTTCCGACCGTCTCCCAATCACAGGAATTGTTGCAGTGGTTAGAGAATTATATCAGCAGTTTCAAAGCAGAGCCTGCTGCTGATAAGGATAAGCGTAATGATTGAGTTTGTTAATCCGCTATGGCTATGGGGATTGGTTTTAGTACCTATTTTTATCCTCTATCAGATATTTGTTCAAAACAAAAAAAGAGTCCGCTTTATCCATAGCCGCTTTGATATTTTTCAGCTTATCACTAAGCGGAGCAGTTGGTTATCTTATCTGCCGCTCATCCTCCGCTCACTGGTATTAATATCCCTTCTGGTAGCTTTGGCAAGACCGAGAATCGTACATGAGGAAGAGCGCATCATCGGTCATGGGATAGACATTATGATCTCACTCGATGTCAGCGGTAGTATGCGCGCTGTCGATTTTCAGCCGGTAAACAGATTGGAAGCTGCCAAAAAAGTGGCACGCTATTTTGTGGAGAAACGGAAAAATGACCGGATCGGCATGGTCGTTTTTGCCGGTAAAGCATTTTCCCGCTGCCCACTCACCCTAGATTACAATATTCTGATGAACACCATAGACAACATAGATTTCCCCCAACATTTCGACGGCACTGCCATCGGGATGGGACTGGCAACAGCCGTAGCGAGATTGAAAGATTCCGATGCGGAGTCCAAGGTGATAATCCTTGTCACAGATGGCATGAATAATACCGGTGAGATAGATCCTTTGACAGCGGCTCAATTGGCTGCCACATATGGTATCAAAGTATATCCCATAGCTATCGGAACCTATGGTCCGGTAGATTTTCCGGTCCAAACTCCTGTCGGTATCCGCTATCAGAAAGTTGAGATCGGTTTTGATATGGATACTTTGGAAGAAACTGCCCGCATCACCGGCACCGGCAGAGCTTGGCATGCCGAAGATACACAAGAATTCGAGCAGATCATCGATGAGATAGATGCGCTGGAAGCATCTGAATACGAGATTGAGCATTATTATCACCACGAAGAGCTCTTTTTTCTATTCCTATTGATCGCTTTCGGACTGTTGCTCCTAGAGCTCATCCTTCGCCTTATTATCATGTGGGAATTACCCTGAGGGAGTGATTTTTATGCAATGGTATAATATCAATGCTCTGTTTGCTCTTCTGCTCATACCTCTGTTTGTGGTTTTTCTTCATTTTGCGGAGAGACGCAGGTTGAGACGGTTTGCCAAATTCTCCGATAACAAATTTCATCCTTTTTATTATCAGCAGTTCTCCAAATTTCATTGGAATATGAAGCAGATATTGCTTATCTTCGCCCTCTTCTTTTTGATCATCGGCTTGGCACGTCCACAATGGGATCAGGAGATAAAGATCTACACCCAAGAAGGGATAGATATCGTTGTTTGTCTGGATGTATCCAAAAGTATGGACGCTGAGGATATCAGACCGAGCCGAATTCAGAGAGCGAAAAATCATATAGCCCAATTCATCGGGGAATTATCTGGCGATCGTGTCGGTCTGGTAGCCTTTGCAGGCGAGAGTATCGTACAGTCTCCCCTCACAAATGATTATAGCGCAGCAAGATTATTTTTGGATCTATTGGATACGAATTCTATCAGTTCATTAGGAACGGATATGGCAAGCGGGCTTAAAAAGTCTGCCTCCCTTTTCCATGAAGATAGCCGTCATAAGATAATCATCCTCGTAAGTGATGGAGAAGATTTGCAGGGACGTGGAGTGAAAACAGCAGAAGAGCTATCCGAAGAGGGAGTAACCGTGTATGTGCTGGGTATCGGTACTCCGCAAGGCAGTCCTATCCCAATCAGAGATGAAGCGAGTAATCTGGAATATGCCAAAGATCAGCATGGGGAGATTATTCTCACCAAATTGGATGTGAACACTTTAGCACAGATCGCCTCAGTCACGGGTGGAAAATTCTATCCCATCACTCCACATCAATCGGAGATATATGAGATCCTAAAAGAGATAGAAACTTATGAAAAAGATCTCTACGAAACTCGCGAATATATCCGTTACAAAGAACAGTATCATTACTTTATTATCATAGCGTTTATCTTGCTTCTGATCGAATCTGCAGTATTATATAAGAAAAAAAGTAAGTTCATGCGGGTGATATGATGATGAGATATATATGGTTAGTTCTTATTTCGATCTTTGCATTTACATGCTTATCTGCAGGTACGCTCTCATATCAGGATGTGATCCGCAATCTGAGAGGTGTACGTGAATTTGACAAAGAGAACTATGAAGAAGCAGAGAGATATTTTCGAGATAACGCATTGAAAAATCCGAGAGAGGGAAATATACAGTACAATCTCGGTAATCTGCATTACAAAAAGGGAGACTTCGATGCAGCGCAAAATGCTTATGAATTAGCACTCAGAGACGATGATTTTGCCAACAAAGCCGATGCTTTCCATAATCTGGGCAATATATATTTCAACGAGCAGGATTATGAAAAAGCCATTCAACACTATCGTGATGCCATCCTCCAAGATCCGAATCATGCTGATGCTCGCTACAACTATGAGCTGGTCTCCCGCTTCTTGGAACGTGAACAGGATCATCCGAGCCAGTCCGAAGATTCCGATAATGATGAAGAACAAGAAGAAGAAGAGCAGCAACAAGAACAGCCACCTTCTCCGGGTGAAGATCAACAAGATGAAGAGCAACAACAGCAGCAAGAGGAAATCGAGCTGGAAAAATTAGATGAAGAAGAAGCAGAAAAACTGTTGCAATCGCTTATCCAGAGGGAAAAGGATGATCTGGAGCTCGAAAAAGAAATGAGCGCTCCCGAGATACCACAAAGAGATTCCAAATGGTGGTAGTATGAAAAGAATATTACTTATCTCAATTTTGCTATTTATCTCACTCAGCTTAGCATGGAGCGATGATCTCCAAATAGAAGCTTTTGTAGATAAAACTACCATCGGAGTGGAAGATAACCTGAAGCTAACTATCGAGATCAGTGGCGAAGATGCCAATCGTATATCACAACCGAGTCTGCCGGAGATCGAACATCTCAGGCTCATCGGCACTTCCACTTCCTCATCTTCGTCTTACTCCATCATAAACGGCAGGATGGAATCTACCGTAAAGCGCAGCTATATCTATACGCTCAGACCGGTTCAAACCGGGATCACTCTAATCCCTCCGATCAGTATAGCTCACAAAGGAGCGACTTATACTACCAAACCGATCTCCATTACTATCAAAGAGGGCTCTACAGAGCCATCTGCTCCTCGCACTTCTCCGGCTCAACCGTATCAAGACGATGATGAGAGTATCGAAGCGAATCTTTTTATCATCACCGAATATGACAAAGAGAACGTCTATCTCGATGAACCGATAACAGTTAGTTACAAACTATACTCACAATATGATATCTCCAATATGTCCTTCGGTAGCGAGCCGAATTTCACCGGTTTTTGGAAGGAGGATGTCTATATCCCCGAGAGGATAAATTTCCGCAGAACTACCTATCAGGGTAAGATTTTCAATGTGATGACGCTCAGATCGCTTGTCTTATTCCCCAAAAGAAGTGGGAATTTGGAGATTCCACCTTTACAAATGGTAGTCGATATCCGAACTCCTCGGCGCAGCTTTTTCGATTTCGGTTCTTCAAGACGTTATGATATAGCCAGTAAGCCGATGACGATCACAGCACGCAACCTACCTACAGCAGGTCGCCCGGATGAATTCTCCGGTGCGGTCGGAGATTTCGATATCTCGGCATCACTCAGTTCCAGCTCTGTAACTGTAGGAGATCCAATCACATATACAATAACTATCGATGGAGAGGGGAACTTCAAACATTTTGATCCTCCGCCCATCAAATCTATAGAGAACATCAGATTCATCGATCCGGAGATTTCGACCGAGCTTGAAGATAACAAGATAAATGGTAAAAAAGTGGTGAGATATCTGATCATTGCCCAAGAGCCGGGTAATTTTACCATACCTGCTTATCAATTCAATTATTTCGATCCGAAAAGCCAAAGCTACAGAACTATCCAAACTGCCCAATTCTCCATCTCGGTAGAGCCTTCAGATCAGATGTTCATCCCCCGCATCGGCTCTCAGACAGGTGTGCGCTTAGAAGGAAGTGATATTGATTATATTATCACTACTCCGAGCGTACGGAGTATATCACTTATTTACAATTCTGTTTGGTATTGGCTGGTTGGATTGCTGATCTTACTCACAATTCCTTTGGCAATATTCTATAGCAACGAACAGTCCAGAATGATGCAAGACGGAGCTTACTATCGGCGTAAAAAGGCAAATCGGATATTGAAAAAATATCTCCTTCAAGCCACAAAATATGCAGAAGCAAAAAGCTCTGATTTTTATCTCGCCGCTTATCATGGTCTTTGCAGCTATCTGGCAGATAAACTGCACATCCCGCGTGGTAGTACTACCTCTGCGATCATAGAAGCTCTGAAATCAAACAAATACCCGACTGATATTACAGAAAACATCCAAGCTTTCTTAGAAAAATGCAACCAAGCTCGTTTTATGCCCGGCGGCTTCTCCCAGCAGCAGATCGGTTCGGATTATGAGACTCTGAAAAAGATCGTGAATGATATACTAAAGTTGAAAAGGACAAAAAAATGAGTAAGCAGATCATCTTCATAGCATTATTATTCATCCCGATGCTTCTTGTAGCCGACACTTGGGAAGTAACCTTGTATAATGAAGCAGTAGAAGCTTATCAAAACAAGCAATTTTCTCAGGCATTGGAAAAATTTATGGCTCTGGAAGATGAGGGTATAGTCAATGCGGATCTGTATTATAATATCGGAAATAGTTATTTTAGAGCTGATCAACTAGGTAGAGCTGTGGTATATTATCTCAAAGCGCTGAAAGTTGATCCGAACCATCATAGAGCAAGACAGAATCTGAATTTTGCTCTCGAGATAACCCAAGATGAACAAAGCCTGCAGACTGAGGATACACTGGGTAGAATCTGGTCTGCAATCGTAACCACATTTCCTTTGAATCTCTTGGCTATCATTACTTTAGCAATTCTTATCCTGATTGTATTGACCATTAACTGGATGATAATCTATTATCGAGGTAAGGAGAAATCTATCCCCATTTTTATCTTAACATTCCTGATCGTCCTATTTAGCATATCTTTGCTTATCAGCATCATCCGTTGGAACACTCTGCATGATGATAGCCAAGCTGTACTGATAGCCGATCAAGCCAGTGGATACAGCGGCCCGAGTGAAGAATTCACCCGCATCTTCACCATCCATGAAGGAATGATCGTAACGATCGAGCAAGCGGAGAACAACTGGCTTTTGGTCAAATTGCCAAATGGAACCGGCGGGTGGATGAAGTCGGCAGAACTTGACCGTGTCAGGATAAAATGATCATTCGCCGATGATCTTTATCAACGCACTTTTATCGCGCTTCCCGTCGAACTCTCCGTAAAATATTGCTTCCCATGGACCAAGATCGAGTTTGCCGTCTGTAATGGCTACTACAACCTCTCTACCCATAACCGTTCTTTTCAAATGTGCGTCTGCATTATCTTCAAAACCATTGTGCCGATATTGGTCATAAGGTTTCTCTGGTGCCAGTTTTTCCAACCAAACTTCGAAATCCGCATGCAATCCGGGTTCGTTATCATTTATAAATACACTGGAGGTGATATGCATGGAGTTTACCAAACATAGCCCTTCTTTTACATTAGACGATTCTACTGCTTCTTGAATCATATCCGTAATATGAACCAATTCTCGTCTTTTTTTCGTGTGAAACCAGAGTTCTTTACGGTAAGAAATCATCTTAGAATCTCCTTTAACTTTATATTCTTATTTTACCACACTATAATGATTAAGAAGCCACAAGATTATCGAAATATGAGATTAATCTATTCTGCAAAGCTTGATCGATTTTTTGTTGAATTGTTCTCAGGCATCTCTGTCTGGCTTCGCGGAAATTATTGTGACCTTCTCTACCCCGCTCGTTCATACTGATAATGATATTGCCATAGTCATCGATGACTCTAAGCTGCAGATCATAACGGACAAAGACGACGCCATCTGCTCTACCCAGATCGGTTTCTTCAAAATCGATCTTACCATCTATCAGCAGCATACCGTGGGTGGTGATCATAAATCCGAGTTCGTTTAGCATATCGGAAAGTAGGATTGATATCTGGTTATTATCATCATTTTCAATCTCGATCTCGAAAGTGATATCGCGGGCAAGTTCACCTACTCTTTGATTGATAGAGTTCATGTTGTAATTAAGATTGAGAAATTCTTTACTATCGGGTGAGATGATACTGAGCTGATCTATCAATATCTGGTTGGAATTTGCCACTGCCTGAGCAGCGTTCATAGCAGCGTATTTGATGAGCTGATTACCGCTATTATTGCTCTGAGCAATCAGTTGGTTTACCTTATCGGCGTTTTCTGCTATTTTATTCTCATAAATATCAGCAGTTCTCATCCGATGAATATAAGCCAGTACATGCACTTTTCCCATATTATCGCGATAGCTATCTGCATAGGTAATATTAATAAGTGTCTGCTCCGCTTCCAACCTAACAGATCTATCCATACTAAACTCATCCTCGAAAGACATCAGCTCGCTGCCGGTGATCTCTTTGTAGCGTTGTCTATGAGTCTCGTCCACCGAAACACTAGTTTCGAATATCTGAGCCAGTTTTGCAGCAGCATTTCTCTCAGCTTGAGCTCTGGAATCTCCGCTACCGATAGAAGCAAGATAGAGTTGCTCCGGATAGGTTGCATAGGGATTGTTCAACCATTCCGGTGGAGCATCTGCTTTTTGGGAAGCAGTTGCACAAGCCGATATAATCACCATTACCAGTATTATGACTATAGTATTTTTCATAAAAAACTCCTTTAATTTAAATGGAAGGTTGGGATGAAATTAAGTCCATTTCTTCTGACCTGAAAATTTGCATAATTTTCACTATGAACTATCCCTCCAAATCTATTGAGATAATCCACTCTGATATCATATACACCAGGTTGCAGATCGATTTCTCCTACATAAGCATAAGCCGGGAAAAAACGTGAAATTCTCAGATCAGCATTTTCGGTAGCATCCACAGCCACATCGGTTGCCATTCTGGCAGCAAATGCGAGAAGTGGGTTATCTATCCTGCTGGTCATCTCACCTTTAGCTTTTTCGGACAATAGCCCTTTTACAACTGCCCTAGTTATAGTCTTCAGATAGATAAGCGGCTCTTTACGTCTGAACATATCCTCCGCTATGCGTTCGATATTCTCCATCTTTTGCAGTTCGAATCTGCGGTTGTTATCCACTACCACCCGGATTCTATCAATATTTGAAGAGCGTAGTTCCATAACCGGCAGTTGGAATTTGAAATGATAACCCTCACTAACACCGGGCCATCGTATCACATCCAGAGTAGCGAGATCTTGCCTACCTGAAGGTACTTCTGCTGTTGTCGCGATGATGATATGATCTTTTTCTGTATGAATATAGAGAGTCCTTGCTTTTTTATCCGGTCCTCTACCAGTGAAAGCCATCACATTGAGTTTCGCTTGCTCAGTAAAGCTGAGATGCGAATCAAGCTCCGGTTTGGAGAAGTTGTAAAGCTGAGCTTGCGTTTCGAATGCTTGCGAAATAAGGTTTCGATCGATACGCGCTGCATCGATGTTTCCTTCCGTTCGATACATCAGCATACTCATATAGCGGGCAAGTGCGGAATTATGGAAACGCGATTCTCCCGGTTTGAACTCGACTTCAGCTTCTTCTGCCGTATTATATTCTCCGGCAAGTTGATCATATCTGTCGCTGAGGACATTTAATTTGTTATTTATCCTTCTTACTTCTACAAATGCAGCGTCAAATTGCCCTATCTCCAAAAAATTAATTGCTTTGAACAGGTTTAGATACACATCTTCATAATCTTCGCCGGCATATTCGAGTACATTATCGTTCAACATCACAGAAGCAGCACCACGAGAGATACTTTTGGTAAATAGTTCTTCGATAGCATATTCGGCTTGGGTGAGATACTCGTTACTTTGAGTATAGTTTGCATTGTAATGAAGTAGCATACCGGCATCCAGAAAATACAAGACACGATCTTTTTCTTGGTAAAATTTATTCTTGCCCGCTTCTACCTGAGCAAGAGCGGCTGCATAGTTACCTTGACCGATTTTCTCCTCTATCTCAGCAAATGGCTGCTTATGACTCCTCATGCCGGCACAGCCCATCAGAGAGACCAAAAGGCATAATGCAACGAGATATTTCATAATTTTTACCAACGGGAACGGGAACGTTCGATATATTTCCTGATCTCTTTGTTGCCGATCCATACTTTTTCATTGGTTTCCAGATTGATCAGTTCCATATCTACCTGATAGAGTTTGATCTGTCTTCCTTCCAGCTGATCGACCAGAGTTTTGATAGAGCCATGCATCATAAAGTCAGCCCCGGTTTCAGCGGCTAATCTTCGAGCGGTCTCCTCTGTGGCATAAGCCTGCTGATCGAGCCGTTCTTCCCTGATAGCTTCCCTTTGTTCCCGACTGGCTACAAAGGTAACTCTTCCCGAATTTATCAGTTCTCTTTCGATATTGGTAACAAACAACCCTGTCTCTATATGTTCAGAGGATAAATTGCGAATATTACCGACAATAACCACCGGTCTTTTCCCCTCTTCCTGCATAAAGTTATTCAGCCATGGTCTCATCAGCAAATCGGTAACCATCTGTTCGGCTACCAATCTGGAATCTGTATCGCTCCACCGCCCGCTCAGATCTACTACCTCATCTGCTGAAATTCTCTCAACCGTGCGGGATGGACCGGCACAACCTACCACCAACAGAGCAGCAAGAGCTGCTATGATAATAACAATTCTAAAATTTCTGAACCTCATCTTTACCTCCGTCTTTATAAATTAATGGTAAACTAAAAAATCTGGGATAATTATTGTCAATAAAAAAAAGGGGCGAAACTGAAATCGCCCCTTTTATGATTATTTGATTTTATGAAGATTCACCAATCTCCATCCCTTTGCGAATCGCTTTGATATTAGCTTCTAATAGGGCTGGATTCTTATCTTTCATAAACGTTTTTAGATCTTTTTCCAAGGTCTCATATTTAACCAACTTGGTTTTGCCGATAACAATACCGATCGAGACCATATTCAGCACCTTAGCGCTACCTATCTCATTAGCAATCTTGCTCATCGGAGCATATAATGATTCGATATCGTCTCTCTCCAACTTTTTTGGACACATATCTTCGTTACCGATCAGCAGCCCACCTGCTTTGATAGTCGGTCCGAACTTATCTGCAGAGGGTTGATTGAGTGCAATGACGATATCGGGGTGACTGACGATCGGTGAAGCTATGGGATCATCCGAAATCACGGTAGAGACATTGGCAGTACCACCGCGCATTTCCGGTCCGTAAGATGGTAACCAAGACACATTCTTACCCTCTTTCATAGCAGCTTGTGCCAGGAATTTACCGACAGTAAGCGAGCCTTGTCCACCAAAGCCTGAGCAGATCAATTCTATTTTCATGATTGTCCCCCTTCTCTAGATTTATCGCGGAAGTTACCGATTTTGAATATGGGGAGCATATTCTCTTTTGCCCACTCACGCGCTTTTTCGGATTCGACACCCCAGTTAGTCGGACAGGTAGAGATGAATTCTACAAAGGTAAATCCTTTGTTTTCTTTATTGATTTTCATCGCTTTATTAACCACTTTTTTTGCTTTGAGTATATCTTGGGGGGATAATAGTGACACTCGCTCAATCAGATATGGAGATTCCAGAGTGGATAGAAGTTCACACATTTTTATCGGATGACCGATGTCTTCTACATCACGCCCGTATGGGGATGTGGAAGTCTTCATATTTGAAAGCGTAGTTGGAGCCATCTGCCCGCCGGTCATACCATAGATAGCGTTATTTACGAAAAAGACGGTCATCTTTTCACCTCGATTAGCAGCGTGAATGATCTCGGCAGTTCCGATAGCAGCGAGGTCTCCATCACCTTGATAGGTGAAGACGTGCATATCGGGTCGGGCTCGTTTCATGCCGGTTGCAACGGCTGGAGCGCGACCATGAGCAGCTTGCGCCATATCACAATCAAAGAATTTATAGGCAAATACGGAACAGCCCACCGGAGCTACTCCCATTGTATGATTTCGCATATCCAGTTCGTCCATAGCCTCGGCTATCAGACGATGTGCCACACCATGTAAACAGCCCGGACAATAAGTAAAAGGCACTTCCATTAGTGATTTGGGTCTTTGAGCTATTACTTGCATCTATACCTCCTCGATCTTCGCTTTTACTTCGTCTGGTGTAAAGACTAAACCGCCGACTTTACCCATGAACTCGACCGGTACTTTACCATTAACTGCCAGACGCACATCTTCGACCATCTGCCCCAAGTTAAGTTCAAATACGCATACTTTCTTCACCTTGTCATGAAGTGCTTCTTCGATAGCTTTGTATGGATAGGGCCAAACTGTAATCGGTCTTATCAAACCGACATTTCTGCCCTCTTCTTTCAGTTGATCGATAGCTGAACGAACGATACGAGAAGCTGTTCCAAATGCAACACACAAGACCTCGTTGTCTTCATTTACATTATATTCTTCGTATTTAACCTCATTCGCTTCGATCTTTTTATACTTCTCTTCCAGTTTGAGGACATGTTTTTCCAAGACATTCGGATCTATTTCCAGAGAGTTGATCTCATGATGATGACGATTCTCTCCATCTACATTGGGATGCATACACCAGTCATAATGTTGCTTGCCCAGCTCTTCCACTTCTTTCTCTGTTTTTGCTTCTGCGAATTCTACTGGTTCCATCATCTGACCGAGCAGACCGTCTGAAAGGATAATAACAGAATTACGATACTTATCTGCCAATTCGAAAGCCATAGCGGCCATATCGGCAAATTCTTGAACTGAATTGGGAGCGAGCACGATAGAGCGATAATCTCCGTGTCCACCACCTTTGGTTGCTTGGAAATAATCACCCTGTGAAGGTTGGATATCTCCCAGACCGGGTCCACCACGCTGAACATTCACTATCACTGCCGGCAGATTAGCGCCTGCGATATAGGATATTCCCTCTTGTTTCAGACTGATACCCGGTGATGACGACGAGGTCATCGCACGTTTACCGCATCCGGCAGCGCCGTAGATCATGTTGATAGCGGAAACTTCGCTCTCTGCCTGTATGAAGATACCGTTCACTTTCGGCATCATACGGGACATATATTCGATCAATTCACTCTGCGGGGTAATAGGATAAGCGAAATACAAGCGGCAACCGGCTCGTATAGCAGCTTCCGCTACGGCTTCGTTCCCTTTCATCAATACTTTTTCACCCATTGTTCCTCCATTTATTTCTCAATTTTAATCGCGACATCCGGACAGGTAGTATAACACAATTTGCAAGCTATACAAGCGTCCTGATCGAAACATTCAGCATAATGATATCCTTTTGCATTGATATCTTCCGAAAAACGAATGATCTTCTTAGGACAGGCTTCTATGCAAAGACCACATCCTTTACAGTATTTGGGATCGACAGTCATTCTTGCCATACTATTCTCCTTTTTTAATATATTTTACGTTTAAAATCTTCACTTAATCTAAACTGTCAACTCTATTTTTGTCATAACCATTATTAGAGTATGGTAGCAAAAGAGTTAGGTAAAGGTAAAAAAAACGATATCTCCAGTAAATATTGCCGACATATTTCAAGCCACTTAGTTGATTTTGAAGATGACTTCACCCAATTTCAGTTTGGGGACAAAATGCACACCATTTTGATCGCGCCAGTATTTGATATCGTCATCTGCTTCTACGAGTTTGACTTTCTCTTTCGGCTTACCCAGTGCGATAGTGAATAGGATTTTATAATCTTGGGGAAGCTCTAACAAAGCTGCCAATCTCTCTCTATCCACCGAAGCAAATATACAACCACCATAGCCATGCTCCACAGCTGCCAAGAGTATAGATTGGACTGCTATACCGGCATCGGTTGAGGCAAATCTGTTGTCTGGTTGAGAATTGAGAATGGTGATATAAGCAGCGGGACGTTCGCCATGCACGGGTCCATCCCAATCTTTTAGATAGCCAGCCCATTTAAGCAGCGGGAAGATATGGCTATTCAGTCTTCTATTGTTACTAATATGATATCTGAGTGGCTGTAGATTAGCTGCTGATGCACTTTGTCTTCCCAAATCCACAAAGTGTTTCAAGTCATCCAATTCCACCTTAACGTCTTCTTCAAAACGACGGTAACTTCTATTTTTTTGGATCAATTCTTCTATCAACTTTTCAAGCCTCCTTATCTATCAATTTGCTCTTAATTATGTCTATGATCAGTTTCAAGACGATAATCGCCGCAAACTGTGCGATACTATCCCAGCTGATATCTATGATGATATCCATCAGCAATGCGCCTGCCAAAAAAGTGAGGACAAGTGAGAATAGCCGCATGGAATAACCGATGTCGGATTTATCCTTTCTTACTCTGTTTTCAGTGCGAAACAATGTCTTGAAACTGTCTGTGAACATGCGCACCAATCCTACAGAAAGTATCACTACAGTTGCCAAAAAAAACAGATTCATCAAAAAAGTAGTGATAAAGTACAATACGAGATTAATTTGTCCGCTTATCTGCATAACATCTCCATTTTTATAAAGCAGGCATGTTTTTATCTATATCTTTCACGATCTCTGTGAGCAAAGCTCTGTTTTGCCTGCTAAGAAAAGTGTAGGGTTTCACAAAATCATCCAATAAGTTCAAAAAGAAGAATCTGGCATGTAATTCCATATACTCGGTAGAGATCATTCCCGTTTGCACCATCTTTTCCTCTTCTTTAATCAAACTTTGTAGCGTATTGCCTCTGGTTTTCTTGATGCGCTCAGAAATATCTTCGAGGTAATCCTGATTTTCTCTATCTTGAGCTCTGGTTACATCTTCGTCGAACTCTTCAAGCTCCGGTTTCAGTGTGAAGATCAAAATAGCGATGATATCTTCTCTCTCTTCGGCAGAGGTGGCATTTTCCGCTTGCGAAATGTAATTACGCAATTTAGCACACTCCATGGTCATATTCATCAAGAAACTGGTATAGGCATCGACCATGTCGAAGTGTTCCACGTTCTGCGCTCTATCGCTAAAAGTTTCCAACATTTTGATAGTATCTATCAGGTTTTCGTCCAACCTCTCCAGATAGATATTGTTTCTGGCATCTTGAGTCCTCGATATACCTTGCGCAAACAGCGCCGGCATAATTAACGTAATTATTATTGCGATCCAAATAGTTCTAAATCTCAAACCAATACTCCTTTATTTATATTATTTCGAATTTTTTCAAGCTCTTATGAGAGACTTCTACTATCACTTTTATCAAGAATACGACCGGCACTGCGAAGAGCATGCCCAAAATTCCGAATGCATAACCACCGGCAATGACAGTGAGCAATACCCACAGTGGATGCATATTCATACTTTTACCAACCAACCAGGGAAAGAGGATAAGGCTGTCTATCTGTTGCACAATCAGAAACATGATGCCAGCATAGAGGATGTAAATATCCGGAGTCGGTCCCAACAGAATAATCAATAATGTGGGAACTGCACCGATAAACGGACCGAAATACTTGATCGGGTTTGCTAGACCGACAATCAGTCCGAGCACAATAGCATACGGAATGCGCAGGATAAGTAATCCGGCTATGGACATTATAGTTACCAGCAAAGTCTCCAAAAGTAGCGCTCTGAAAAAACGACCGAAACTGGTCTCTATCTTCTCAAAAAGATGCAGAGAGAATTCAAAATATCTGTTGCCGATACAGGAAAAGATGTAATGAAAGAATTTTCGCTCATCTTTGAGGATAAAGAACACGATCACCGGTACGACGATGAGGAAAGAGGCTACATTTATCACACTCTTAAAAAAAAGTGGAATCTGATTCAATACCGAATTGAACTTAGCCTCATCCAAAGTGAAAGAGATTTGTCTGTGAATCTCGAGCTGAGGAAAGCGACTTTCGATACTATCGATAATATTAGCTATCCCATCGAATCCAAGCACACGCAGGTTAATGTCATCATGTTCTTGTACTACTTCGTTCAGACTATGCACCAGATCGATCATCTGCTCGATAATTTGGGGGATAATCACATTAAAGAAGATCGCCAGCAACAGGGCGATGATGATATAGATCACCAAAATAGAGACCGTCCGTTTGATCTGATATTTTTCTGCCAGATTAACCAGCGGCGAAATGATGTAGGCGATCAGAAAAGCTACTATCAGATAAGAGATGATATGCTGATAAAACAAGAACGCCGCTACTATGAGCAGTATAGACAGACCAAATAATATCCATTTCAATATGCTCGACCGTTCCATTTTTAATCTCACTTTTCGATTTTCATAGTTTGCAGCTTATTATTCAATTTCAGAATATTACTTGCCAGCACCTGCCCCATGTTAAAAAGGATCTTTGCAGCAGCGCGGGGATATTGATCGATGAATTTTTGGAATTCGGTGGTGGGAATAGCCAAGAGAGTACTGTCCATCGTCGCTTTCACAGAAGCAGTGCGATCTTCCTCTAAGAATATGCCGATCTCGCCGAAAAACTCTTTTTCGCCTACTCGTCTCAATTCGATCTGCTCTTCTCCATGCTCCAAATAGATTAGCAGCTCCCCGTTTTGGACAATGTAAAATACCACATTGGGATATCCTTTTTTGACGATGATCTCGTCCTTTTTATAATCCCTTTGATAGATAAATCTACTCAGATTGATGCGTTCACCTTTGGTAAGGGTACTAAACAAAGAGAGTCCCTTGAGAAACACTACCAATTCCATATCGACATCTGTTCTTTTCTTTTTTGGCTTCGGTATGATCGGCATTTTTCTATCCCTCACTTTATTTTTTTATAATTTGCAAATGACGGCAGATACTTTTGGTGTCAAGAAATAGTTTATCTGTACTATCTAAAATTTATTTTTCTTGCTGCTATCTTCGAAAAAACACTCATGCAGCAGATTTATCGCTTTCTTTTTATCTTTAGCTTTGATCAGGCAGGAGATAGTGGTATGAGAATCGGTAACTTGGATCACTTCGATTTCCGCTTGGATGAGAGTGTTGAGGATTTCGGAAAGCACACCGGGTCTGCCTGTCATCCCGGTTCCCACTACCGAGATTTTTACACAATCGGAGCGCAGACTATAGTTCAAAGCCAGATCATTTAAGATTTTTTTCACTTTTCTTTTTTTCTCTTCATCGACAATAAAGGCAGCAGTGTCGGGGAGGATGTTGATAAAATCGGTGCTAATGGAACTAGCGGCTATCTGAGCGAATAGCTGAGCTCGGACTTTTGATTCCTCGCCATTTTTCATCTCGGTTCTGAAATAGACGATTCTCTCTTTGCAGGCTATGCTGGTGATCGGTCTTTCATGCTTTAGCGAGTGGATCAAAGTACCGGTTTTATCCGAGACTACAGGTTTTATAGAGATCGGTATTTTAGCATCTCTAGCAATTTCGACAGCCCTGGGATGGATTATCTTCGTACCTTTGTGTGCCAACTCCACAATCTCATCATAACTTATCTGAGACAATAATTCTGCTCTTTCGACTATTTTTGGATCAGCAGTATGGATTCCATCAACATCGGAGTAGATCTCGATAAACTCAGCATCGAATGCTTTAGCTAAAACCGAGGCGGTAGTATCACTACCTCCACGGGAAAAAGTGGTAATCTCCCCACTTTCGCTGACACCTTGAAAACCTGCTACTACCGGTATAATCCCCTCTTTGAGCATATCCTCAATCTTCTGGGTATCTACTGCCTTCACTTTACTGTTGGAAAACTCATCATCAGTGATGATCCCAGCTTGGAATCCGCTCAAAGTCTTGGCATCATAACCGTTTTTCCTTAGATTGAGAGACATCAAAACTGCTGAGATCAATTCACCACAAGAGAGAAGCAGGTCTTTTTCACGTGGTAGTAGAATCTCATTTTCCTCTAGTGCTAATTTGATCAAGCTATCGGTAGAGTAAGGATCACCCTCTCTTCCCATAGCGGAAACTACTACTACTGGCACATATCCGCTTTTAAGCTTATTGATGATATGCTGAGCACATTTCTTTCGCTCTTGAGTAGTTCTGAGCGAAGTTCCGCCGAATTTCTGGATAACAATACGCATCAGAGCAAATCCTCCCTGATTAGATATTCTGCGATTTGAACTGCATTCAAAGCAGCTCCTTTGCGCAGATTATTTGCCACTATCCAACCGAGAAATTCATCATTGCTTCCCAAACAGCTTCTCAGACGTCCAATCAGAACATCATCATCACATTGGCTATCGAGAGCAGTCGGAAAACACTCCGGCTCATATACTTTTATCCCTTTCGCTTGGCTCAGAATCGAGATGATATCCTCTAGCATAGTCTCTTTCTCAGTTTGGAAATATACTGCCTCGGAATGACCGATCATTACCGGAACTCTCACTGTCGTCACCGCTACCTGCAGATGTTCATTTGCCAATATCTTCTTAGTTTCGTTCATCATCTTCACTTCTTCGAAACAATCGCCATTCTCATTGATCTCACCGATCTGAGGGATCACATTGAAGGCAATGGAAACAGGGAATTTGTTCGGTTGCGTTTTTTTATCTTTCAGCATCAGATCGGTATGGTCTATTAGTTCATCAACTCCATTTTTCCCGGCTCCGGATACCGACTGATAGGTACTGACGATCACTTTTTTGAGTCCGAAAGCCGTTTGGATCGGTTTGAGCATGACCACTAACTGGATAGTGGAGCAATTCGGATTGGCGATGATACCATCATGTTTTCTCAGGGCTTTTGCATTCACTTCCGTTACTACCAAAGGCACATTTACATCCATTCGAAAAGCGCTGCTATTGTCTATCACCACAGCACCTTCACTAACCGCTTGGGGTGCTATTTCTCTACTCACATTACCTCCAGCGGAGATTAGAGCGATATCTACATCTGTAAAACTGCCGGGTTCGATCTTCTCTACTATATAGGTTTCATCTTCGCAAGACAATTTAGTTCCGGCAGATGCGATACTGGCAAATAATCTGAGTTTGTTAACCGGAAAGCTACTGTCATGGATGATTTTCAGCATTTCTCTGCCCACCATACCGGTAGCACCAATGATAGCCACATTATATTTTCTCATGCTCACTTCCAGACTATAAAATATCAGGAGAAGTCGCAGATGGACTTCTCCTGAACTGTTTTGAATATTTGCTTTCTACAGATTGCCTGTTCTCTTCATCTCAGCTTCGATGACAGCGGCAAGTCTTTTGGCACCTTCTCTATTCATCTCTTTGCTCATATAAGAGAAGTTTATCCTCATTGTGTTTTTTCCTCCATCGTCGCAATGGAAAGCAGAACCGATCACAAATGCCACCTTTTGTTCGATAGCTTTGTGGAATAGTTCATCTGTATCCATGTTTTCCGGTAAGGTTACAAAGAGGAATAATCCGCCTTCCGGATCAGTCCAGTTCACACCTTTGGGCATGAATTCTTTGAAAGCGTCGATCATTACCTTCTTTTTCTCTTTGTAAGATTCGACTATATTAGCCAGATTGCTCTCGAACTTTTCGCTGGCAAGATATTTGGCGGCAATTTTCTGAACGAATGGTGCAGTACAGAGATCGGTAGCTTGTTTTGCCATCACGAATTTATCGGTAATCTTCTCATCCGCTATCACCCATCCTATCCGGAAACCAGGTACGAATATTTTGGAGAAAGTTCCCAATGTGATAACCTGACCACTACCATCGAGTGCAAAGAGACTTTTCTGATCTTTACCTTCGAAGCGGATTTCTCTGTAAGGGCTATCTTCTACGATCAGGATATCGTATTTTTTAGCTATCTCGATGATTTTTAATCTTCTCGATTCCGGCATTGTAATACCGGCTGGATTTTGGAAATCCGGGATGATATAGATAAATTTCGGTTTTTCACCCTTCTCTTTTAGTTCTTTCAGTTTTTTCTCCAGCTCGACTGCTGACATTCCATCTTCATCCAAATGAATGCCGACCAATTCAGCACCGTACGAATTGAAAGCACTAAGCCCGCCCAAATATGAGGGCAGACCTACTATTACCTTATCACCACGGTCAATAAAGATCTTCGCCAAAAGATCCAAAGCCTGCTGAGAAGCAGTTGTGATGACTAAGTTGTCCAATCCGATCTCGAAACCTTGTTTGCGATACCTTTCCACCAAAAGCTCTCTAAGTAGTGAATCACCTTCGGTAGCTCCATATTGTAAAGCGCTTTTAGCTTCGTTTTGCAAAACATCTTCTACTACTTTTTTCAGATCATCTACCGGAAATGATTCCGGAGACGGCAAACCACCGGCAAACGAAATTATCTCCGGATCAGCCGTGAGTTTCAATAACTCTCTGATCGCCGAACGTTTCATCCCCTTCACATTTTGTGAGTAGATCTCTTGTAAATCGCTGATCATCTTTCCCTCCATTTCTTATTTATTTATATACTCATACATTTTATAATCTTGGATCTGTTTTTCTATATTGGGATATAATTGTCTATCTATTTTTACTCTCATTATCATTTCACCCTTCTCATCATCGTATCTGCTATCTATGATTTTGGCATTATCATGCACGAAAGAGATCAGATTTTGTAATTTGATCGGGATATGGATAGTAGCTGTTTTTTTGATCTTTACACTAAATTCTTCCAACTTTTGATACAGTGTGTCCATCCCCTCCCCACTTTTGGCTGAGATAAAAACAGCATGTGGATATTCAAGCTGCAGCTTTTTTTTGATGAACATCATCTGGATCTTATCCATCAGGTCACATTTGTTGAAAACATGGAGGATATTGGTAGTTTTGTAATCCACACCGATCTCGGTTAGTACTCGATTTACAGCTTGAATATACTCATCCAGATTGGGATGAGATACAACTACGACATGCATAAGTAGATCTGCTTCGCTCACTTCCATCAAAGTAGAATGAAAAGATGAGACCAGATTGTGAGGCAGATCTCTGATAAACCCGATCGTATCGGTCAAGACCATTCTCTCCTCATTATTGAGTACCACTCCTCTGGTTTTGGCATCCAAAGTAGCAAAAAGCTGGTCGGCAACATAGCGTTTTTCTTTGGTAAGTCTGTTAAACAATGTCGATTTGCCGGCATTCGTATAGCCGACCAGAGAGACGGAGAGTATATTCTGCCGCTGTTTCCGTTTTGTATTGGAGACCATTTCTATTTCTTTGATCTTTTTTTTCAGAATACTGATCTTCTTTTTTATCTCTCTTCTATCTATCTCGATCTGTTTCTCGCCCGGTCCTCTAAAACCGATACCGCCTTGAATACGGGAGAGATGTTTCCACATGCGCTTCAGTTTGGTATAGCTATATTCCAATTGAGCCAGTTCTACCTGCAATTTTGCTTGATTGGTTCTGGCATGCAAAGCAAAGATATCCAAGATCAACTCGGTTCTATCTACCACATTACACCGGGTAGCATTGGAGATATTGCGTGCTTGTGCAGGAGTAAGATTATCGTTGAAAATAAGTGTGGAGACCTGTCTGTTTTTGGCATGATTGGCAATTTCGCTCACTTTTCCTTTACCGATATAAGTTGCGACATTCGGTCTTGTTACATTTTGCACATAAGTATCCACAATATCTATCTCAGCAGTATCGGCCAACATCCTGAGTTCCTGCATAGTTTCCAGAGCATGCTCTTTATGCTCATTATTCTTTATGATACCTACCAGAAAAGCTCTCTCTTTCTCTTTATTCATAAGCTAAGATTCATACACCAACACTTTTTTATTCTTCTTCCTCCATTTGAAATATTCTTCTTTGATATCCATCTTCCAAATTGTTTCCACATTCTCACTTTCGAATGTGATAACATCGATATAATGGATCTTACCATCTTTACCTTTAAAACTCTTTTGCGGTAATTCCACGATGATCTCTCCACTTTTATTGAGTATCGTCACTTCATTGATAAAAATCCCCGGTTCGAACTCAATAACAGCACGGGCATCTACTATCCCTGAACTTACATCTCTGAATTTAATCTTCATCTTTCTATCCTATTTCCGTATTTTATATAAATCATAATCTCTCTGTCCGATTGCATCGAGAATTTCTTTAAACCATGGAGTGCGAATATCGAAAGTCCTGCCACCTTTCACTCGACCGAATTCGATACAACGCATCTGATTATCATAATCCGTATCCATTCCTACAACTCCGCTTTGACCATTCAGCCCAAATTGCACCGCTTGGTCAGCTGTTTTCTTCACCAGGTCCAGATCTTTTTGGTTAGGCGCTGCGGAGCGACAGAAATAACCGCTTTTTTGTACCAAAACCTTATCTGCTTTCAGCATTTTGGTTAGCTTCTTGGCAAACCACTGACCTGGATTGATATCATCGAGGCGAACATGTCCGAAAGGATCACGCTTAACTGTCTTTCCTTCTGCTTCCAGTTCAGCTACTATGCGCTCCACACCAGCACCTTCACTGAAGAATACATTGACACAATCTTTTTCGTCCATCCTTTTTTGCAAGCGTTCGATCTCATCATCGAAATCATAAGAAATCTCCGGGATATAGATCGCATCGATATCCCATCTATCCTTACTAACCAGAATATCCGGCAAGAATTTTCGTCCGGATAGTTTCTTTCTATATTCATATGCCGAGGTGGCGGTCATCCAACCGCAGTAACGTCCCATTACCTCATGGATGAGCAAGTGTCTGGTGCTGGTTGTATTCTCATTAACGATATTCTCGAAAAAACGAGCTGCTTCTTCAGCAGCAGTTTGAGCTCCCATGGTGCATTGTATGGGGATGATATCATTATCTATGGTTTTAGGTAGTCCAACCACGGTGAGGTCATAGCCATTCTCTTCCAGATAGCCGGTAAGGTTGGCAGCAGTAAGGCTGGTATCATCTCCGCCGATCGTATGCAATATAGTTATCCCATCTCTAGATAGCTGTTCGGCAGCTACATGCAAAGGGTTCTGTCCCTCGCTCACGTACCCTTTTTTCACACAGTCCTGTACATTGGATAGTTTAACCCGGCTGCTACCAAAAGCAGTGCCCCCGAAATCGTATAACAAAGAGATATTGTCTTTTGCTTTTTCGGTTATTTCGATGCTGTTATTCATCAACAAACCACGGTAGCCGTGCAGATAGCCAATAATTTCGATATCAGGAATAAGCTCGGTATACTTCTCTATCAACCGTGCGATAGATGCTGATAGGCACGGTGCTAGTCCACCAGCTGTCAAAATACCTATTTTATGTTTCAATTTGTTCCTCCTTTCAGGTATTTATTAATCAAAAAGAAAAAACCGGATAGAAAAGACAAGGATTTTTTGTAATCAAAGGATGTTTTTTGTGTGTTAATCACCAAAATCAATACCAACTCCTCGGGCTGTTTTTATCATATCGGAATCGAGTTCTATGTAATTACACCGTGTGATCGCCTCTTTGATAGGAACGGCTAAGATATCCGGATGGCGATAAGCCACCATGTGACCGAACTTTTGCTCCAACACCATTTCGAAAGCTTTTACGCCAAATTGCGTAGCCAATATACGATCGGAAGGGTTTGGGATACCACCACGTTGTAAGTGTCCCAAAATAGTAGCTCTGATATCGACCGGCAGGCCGATCTTCTTTAGATCTTCCATCAATTGGATACTCACACCACCGAGTTTGATAGGATCTCTACCTACCTCATTGCTCTGTTGAAAAGTGATTGTTCCCTCTTTCGAATGAGCTCCTTCGGCGATGACGATGATAGCAAACCCACGGCTGTTGATTATCCGCTTTTCGATACTCTGTTTCACTTTTTCGAGATCATAGGGAATTTCGGGGATGAGGCAGATATCGGCTCCACCGGCAATAGCGGCATGCAAAGCGATCCAACCTGTCGCACGTCCCATTACTTCCAAGATCAAAACACGATGATGGCTCTGTGCAGTGGTAACAAGTTTGTCCACTGCGTCTGTAGCAGCATCTACAGCTGTCTGAAATCCAAAAGTATAGTCAGTGGCAAGCAGATCGTTATCTATCGTTTTAGGTACTCCGATGATATTCAATCCTTGCTCATACAACTTTTGTGAGATCTGCTGAGAGCCGTCTCCACCGATATTGATAACAGCTTCTATATTATTGTTTCGTAATTTGGTGATCAGATCATCAGAACGATCTACAGAAGTCCAATTTCCATCTCTATCTTTAACTGGCCAAGCATAAGGTCCACCTTTGTTTGTAGTGCCCAAGATGGTACCGCCACGAACATGAATGCCCGCCACTTTTTTCTCATCTAAAATCTCCAATTGCATCGGTTCTTTCAAAACACCATTAAATGCATCCAAACTACCGACGATCTCCCAATCTTTTTCTTTCAAAGAGCGTTTGACCACTCCTCTAATCACTGCATTGAGCCCGGGACAATCACCACCGCCTGTTGCTATCAGACATCTTTTCTTCATATTATATACCCTTGTCTTTCTTTTATATCGATTTTTTAGGAAATGTTCTCATTGTCAAAGGAAAATTGTCCTTATTAGCTCTGATGTACATTATTTAAAATACTCTCACGTGCTGCATCGACCCAATCATTGTTCTTCTTCATGTTTGGGAACGACGAGTATGGGACAGAAAGCCTTATTGATCAGTGCCTCATGAATACAGCCGAAGAAGATATGATACAATTTACCGTGTGAATGAGCTCCGACGATGATCAAATCAGCTTCAAAATCCTCTGCTGTTGCAATGATTCCTTCCACCACGTTCCCTTCGATGAGCTGAGATTCAGCTTTCAGCTTATTTTTCTCAAAATCCTCCATAATCTCTTCCAAGAGTTTCTTGTTACGCTCTTTTTGTGCTTCATAAGCTTCGACAGTATAGATCTGATCGACACCATAGTAATTTAAGACCGGCATGAGGTAATCGATATGGATAACTTTGACTTGTGCTTCAAATTTTTTTGCCAGCTCGATCGCCTTTTCGATCACTACCGGCGTCACATCGGAAAAATCAATGGCAACACATATCCGCTTCATATTTCACCTCCAAATTTATTTCAACAACAACATCTTGTTTTGAAATGTTCTTTCACCCGTGCTGAGTCTGAGCAGATAAACTCCACTTGCTTTACCGTCAGCATCCCAGACGAAATTATGTTCGCCCTGCTCGAACGTTTTTCCAAAGAGCTTCTCACCTTTGATGTTGAAGATCTCCAGCTTACCGTCGGTATTACTGAGATTGATATAGAGAGTGGTTTTACTGTTAAAGGGATTGGGATAGTTCGATATTATACGCTCCGGTGAAAAAACAATATCTTCTTCGGCTGAGACTGCTGTCACTTCCATACCCTCCGAATTCAGACTCAGATATTCATCGTTAGCTGCTCGCACACGATAATAGATCGGGTAATCAAAATTCCCTTCTACCAGCAGATAATTTTGCGTTACCTGCTTATTCTTCAGATTACTATAAAACAGCTTGAATTCTTCATCGTCAGCTACATCAATAAAATAACTGTCTGCCTCCGGGATATTACTCCATTGAGCCTCAAAACTATTGGAACTCACATTGGTAGGCTCATATACCAGGGGAGCATCCAGCTCGATATCACCCCATATCGATGTTGCATAATCAGGATTATCGATAAACGGATTACGGTTCAACTGAAACAGATGGATCTCATCATTGCGGTTAACATCCTCTTCAGTAGGCGGATCGCTAAGATGCCATTGCATCAGAACGGGAAGCATATCTACTCCGAAATGTTCGAATCCCACTTGGTCATAATCATAGCGAACTACGAAATACATAATAGCACGAGCGGCATCTCCTTTGAAAGGGTCACGTGGTTCGAATACCGGCTGATCGTAGAAATTATGTCCGCGATAGGATAAGTATCCTTCTTCTCCCCATGTAGTCAAGATAGTAGTCACATAATCGAATGGATAATTAGCGCGTGCTGAATTTGCCGGTGGGAAGGTGGGATAAATATGATGTAGATCAGCTTTGGCAATATATTCTTCCGCTATACCGGCATACCAGCTTTGGGGATATATATGCTCGGCATTCAATAATTGATGGTTGGGCATCGTATTATACTCGACTTCAAAGGTCATGTTTGTATAAACACAGGTAACATGATTGTCAAAATTATCAATATGTCCGAACATTCTCAAGCGGGAATTAGAATAATCCTGAGAATTATGATACATAGCGATAAGGATATGTAGCGCATTTTTCAGTTCTTCACCGCTCAATCCTTCCAAAGATACATAGTAATCGGATTCGGAGATCAACATGATGTCATCCAAACCGACACCTTGATTGTTCCCCGCCTCAGGTGTGGTGAATTTTATTTTCAGTTGTGAAGATGAATATTCTGACAGATCGACGTAATCCATCATGCGTAATTCGTTTATATTTTGAACGCTTACAGCCAGATCCTGCCAAGTCTCACCTCCGTCGGTAGAGATCTTAACCTCTAATGATGTTGTCTCATCACTCGGTACTCCCCAAGTACGAGCCTTGAACACCAGTTTTGGATTTATCAATTCGGTAAAATCTATCTCAGGCGTAATGAGATGTGAATCACTGTTTAACAGACTAATGTAATGATTTCCTCCGGCAATTTGCTGATTGCAGTTATTATGAGTCCAATCCGGATGCTGACTGATCTGCCCTGTATATGGAGTAATGATGGGAGACAAAGCAAGTATATAACTACTGCCAATTAGCATTGCCGCTAAAATAATAATATATTTTTTCATCTATTTTCTACCTCTTTGGTTACAATTTAACAAAGTACTATGCTTTGTCAATTTAATAGTTATTCTTCCGCCCGAATTTATTGGTTTGACAAAATAGTTTTATAATTATTTTGACAGTATAACAGTGAAATAATATTTAAATCTCACTGTTATAGAAGAGAGGGAAAATGGAAGAGATAATAAAGGTAGAGAATTTGCAAAAGATATATCGGATGGGAAAAGTATCCGTACCGGCAATCAACGATGTCTCGATGGAAGTAAATCGGGGTGAATTTGTATCGATCATGGGACCATCAGGTTCCGGTAAATCGACGCTAATGCATATCATCGGTTGTCTGGATACTCCAAGCTCGGGCGATTACTATCTCAATGATGCTAATGTAGCGAAAATGAAGAAGACCAAATTGGCATATATCCGTAATAAGGAGATCGGTTTTGTATTTCAGACATTCAATCTATTACCCCATCTCAATGTTCTGAAAAATGTCGAATTACCTCTCATGTACAGTGGCGTATCGCCATCGGAACGAACTCGTCAGGCAAAAGAAGTTTTGGCAAAACTAAACTTAGAAAACAGGTTAAAACACAAGCCGGCGGAACTTTCGGGAGGACAAAGACAGCGCGTTGCTATCGCGCGTGCAATAGTAAACAATCCATCTATTGTACTGGCAGACGAGCCGACCGGAAACCTCGATACAAGCTCCGGTAATGATATCTTGGCGATTTTTTCCGATCTGAACAAAGCTGGCCATACTATCATAATGGTTACACACGATAGAGAAGTAGCTAAAAGATCGAATCGGATATTACACATTGTTGATGGATATATAAAAGATGGCGATATCACTTAGAGAGAGTCTGCAAGTCGGTTTTTCAGATTTCTGGACGCGCAAGGTTAGAAGTTTCATCACGATCATCGGTATCGTGCTCGGTACAATGTCTATCGTAGTCGTTCTTGCATTGGTCAATGGGATCAACCAGCAGACCATTGCTTGGATGATGGAGAGAGGCGGGTTGGCTAATATCACCATCGATAGGAATTGGCAATACAACAATGAGAGAAATCTACCCGACTCATTTACCTTAAAAGAGGTAAGACAGATCCGCTCTTCAGCACCTGAGATTCTATATTTTAATCCGCAAATTTCCACTCGCTTTCGCTTCTCTTATCAGGATAAAGAGTTTTACGGAGGGGTAATGGGTATCTACCCTGATTTTTCTCGAGTTGAAGAATGGGATGTGGGAGCTGGTCGATTTATTTCCGAGCATGATTTGAGCCAATCTAACGATATTATCGTCATCGGTACAACGGTGCGAGACGAGTTGTTTGGTAACCATGATCCGATCGGTAAATATATTACTGCAAACAATCGCCGCTTACAGGTTGTCGGTGTGATGCAGCATAGATTTTTAGCATCCGGACAAGATGTTTTTAGAGATAATGCGCTCGAGTATCTCAATCGTCGTTCTTTTATTCCACTATCAACTATGGTGAACAAGATGACCGGTCAAGATAACATTCGCAGCATTACTCTGAAGGCAGCCAGTGTGGAAGAAGCACCGGCTCTGCGTGAAAAGTTGGAAGCGACTATACTGAACCTACGCTATGGCGAACCTGTATTTAGGGTAATATCTGCTCGTGAGCGTGCTGAGGAGATGCAAGAGAGTGCTGCCACTTTTAGGCTTATTTTTTTCCTAATCAGTTTGATCTCCCTATTTGTAGGTGGGATAGTGATCATGAATATCATGCTTGCCACAATTCAGGAGCGCACCAGAGAAATAGGCGTCCGACTCACAGTAGGTGCCAGAAGAAGGGATGTGTTCCTGCAGTTCTTGGTTCAGAGTGTGTTGGTAACCACGATCGGAGGCATCATCGGGATAGCGGTCGGCTTATCGATGCTATCTATCGTTCAAGGTTTTATCGGAGTGGAGATGGTAGCCAATCTCTCTATCATTATCGTAGCTTTATTCGTATCTGTAGGTGTAGGTCTGTTCTTCGGAATCTCACCAGCAATAAAAGCCAGTAAATTAGATCCGGTGGAGGCATTACGTTATGAGTAAAAAGATCAGAGACTTTTTAAAATCATTTTTGGAGATATTCAATGAGCAGCGTGTATTCAAAGAAGCAGCAGCCCTCACTTTCGTTACCTTGCTCGGTTTTGTTCCCTTTGTCATCTTTATCCTCTTTTTCATACCCGAATTGCCATTTATAGAGTTTGAAGATCAATTGAGCGATGCTTTGATCCAAGTATTTTTACCGAGCTCGGTAGATCAGATCATCGAATATATATCTCAACTAGCTCATCAGAAAATCCCTTTCAATCTATTCAATTTCATCATTCTTTTGGTTTCTTCGTATTCACTGTTTAAAATAATAAACGACTCCTTTGATAATATCCTCAATGTGCATGATACGCGCAAAAACACATTTTTGGACAATTTTGTCAAATTTCTGGGGATGACGATCTTTGGTTGCATCTTTATCCTGATTCTATTCTCAGCAACTTCGATACCAATCGTAGGGAAATTTATCAACCTGCCGATATTGGAAAATTTATCCATTTTCCTCACACCTTTTGTCTTACTGTTCACTATCTTGATTATCGTCTATTTCTTTATCCCGACTATTAAGATCCGTAACCGTTCGGTAATTATTGCCGCTGCTATCTCATCGCTTCTATGGATATTGTTCAAATCTGTCTTCAATTGGTATATAATCAACCTTACCAATATTAGTCTCATCTTCGATGTGTTGGCATTCGTACCGATATTTCTGTTTTGGATTTATCTGAACTGGGCGATAATCCTCAGTGGAGTAATACTAGTATCCATTTTGGAAGGCAGGCACTATCTTAAAGGAAATGGGGCATATGGAACTCATAAAATGCGCATCACCATAGAAAAGATCGTCGATGGAGAAGTGTTGCAACAATCTGCCACCAACAAACTGGAGCATGAGGAACTCAAAGGTATACTAAAAGATATCATCAATGATGATGCTCAAAAATGAGTGCTAATGAAAAAAGGTATTTACAATAAAGAACAGATTAAAAATTTTGAGCACAAATTCGGAGACGTGTCCGAGTGGCTAAAGGAGCGCGATTGGAAATCGCGTATACGTCCAAAAGGCGTATCTAGGGTTCAAATCCCTACGTCTCCGCCAGGTGCCCCCTTCGTCTAGTGGTCAGGACGCAGGATTCTCATTCCTGAAACAGGGGTTCGATTCCCCTAGGGGGTACCAATTTACTATGGAGTAATCAATGAAACTAAATCTGTATAAAAGTACTGATAGTTATCTGCAAAAGCATCATTTGGGCAATTACTATGCCAATGTAGCTCTAGCTGATCATACCTGGTATCACATCGGTGGGGAAGCTACTTTTTTGGTATATCCTCATGATCTCGCATCGCTCCAAGCATTAATAAAATTTTGTAAGAAAAACAAAATCCGTTTTGCTATACTCGGCTATGGAGCAAATATCCTTGCCTCTGATGATGGATTTGATGGTATAGTTATCAAGTTGACCAAGTATTTCAACAAAATATTTCGGATCGATGAAGATAGAGTAAAAGTGCAAGCAGGGGTAGCCCTATCCGATCTGATCTTCTATTGCGAAGAGCATTATTTGGGTGGATTGGCATGTTTAGCAGGCATTCCGAGCACTGTTGGTGGTGCTACGATTATGAACGCCGGTGTCGATCAAGGTTGTATCGGCGACACTATAGAAGAAGTCGTAGTCTTAGATGAAGACACCAATCTGCTCAGCTATCCGAAAGAAGCATTGGATATAAATTACCGCTCTATTGACCAGCTACAAAATAAGATCATCTTGGAAGTCACTCTCAGACTACAAACCAGTCCAATAGATGAATTGGAAAAGATAAGAAAACAGCAGCTGGAGACTCGTCTTCAAAAGCAACCTCTCGATTATCCCTCCTGTGGCAGTGTGTTCAAACGTCCAGCCGGTCATTATGTCGGCAAAATGGTGGAAGATCTCGGTCTGAAGGGTACCAAGAAAAATGATGCCATGATCTCAGAGAAACATGCCGGGTTTATCATCAACTGCAACAAAGCCAAAGCGGAGGATGTATTATATTTGATGCGTTTGATCTATCATAAAGTGTGGGAGAACTATCATATAGAATTGGAACCGGAAGTTAGATTGCTCGGATTTGATGAGGATATCAACCAACTACTCCGGCGTTGATAAGATCGTGCATATGTAGCATACCGATCGGTTTTTTTTTCTCATCTACGACCGGCAGCATAGTTATCTTGGCATCTTCCATGATCCTGAGAGCATCTACGGCAAAGAGTTTGGGTGAAACTGCTTTAGGATCGCGGGTCATAATCTCTTCTACCGATATGTCGAACGAGCAGAACCCTCTAGATAGAAAACGACGCAAATCACCATCGGTGACTATACCGACCAACCTTCCTTCTTTGTCACATACACTGGTACAGCCCAGTCCTTTACCGGTCATCTCAATTATCACTCTATCCATCTGCACTTGGTTATCCACCAGCGGATTCTTATCATCTGTATGCATCAGATCTTCTACCCGGAGCAATAGTTTCTTTCCGATCGTACCGCCGGGATGGTATTGTACGAAATCAGCTTCGGTGAAATTTCGCTTTTTCAAAAGTGCCACAGCAATCGCATCTCCCAAGGCTAAAGCTACGGTCGTACTCATGGTAGGAACCATCCCGAAAGGTTCAAACTCTTTGGGGACATTACAGTTTAATACCACTGTCGCACTTTGAGCAAGATTGGAATTCTTGTTGCCGGTAATAGCAATAATCGGTATCTGCTGAAATCTGATATAGGGTATGATAGAGAGCAGTTCTTCGGTGTTACCACTATAAGAGATGGCAATGACCACATCTTCTTTCCTCAAAATCCCCAGATCACCATGAATACCTTCGGCTGCATGTAAGAAAATAGCTGTCGTTCCTGTACTGGAGAGTGTGGCAGCAATTTTACGAGCAATAATGCCGGTCTTCCCCATACCGGTCACGATTACCTTGCCACTACAATTGTACAATAATTCTACCGCTTCTTCTACTTCAGCATCTATATTATCAGCGATAGCGCTGATAGATTGAGCCGCTTTTTTTAGCTCTTCTTTTACAGTAGATTTGATATCCATCTATCCCTCATTTTTTGGCATCTACTTCAGCTTTGATCTTCTCGATGATCTCTGCGGTTGCAAAACTACCCAGATCTCCGCTGGTATGACGACGTACTGATACTGTATTCTCATCTTGTTCACGCTGACCGACAATGAACATATAGGGGATTTTTTGCAATTCAGCTTCTCTGATCTTATAATTCACCTTCTCATTTTTATGATCCACTTCAACTCTGAGTCCATTCTCATTTAGTTGCTGAGCTACTTGTTGAGCATAATCTTCATAATGCTCGGAGATCGGGATTACTTTGATCTGGATCGGGCAGAGCCAGACAGGAAAATTTCCGGCATGAAATTCTATCAGAGTGCCAAAGAACCTCTCCAGCGACCCCATAAGCGCACGGTGAATCATAAAAGGACGATGGGGAGCATTATCTGCTCCGACATATTCCATAGAGAATCTTTCGGGGAGATTAAAATCGAATTGGATAGTAGAACATTGCCAAGAACGCTTGAGAGCATCTTTGATTTTGATATCTATTTTGGGACCATAAAAAGCACCGCCACCTTCATCCATCTCAAAGTTCAGCTCTAACTCTTCCAGAGATCGCTTCAGAGCATAAGTAGCTTTATCCCAATCTTCGATCTTACCAACCGCTTTTTCCGGTCTGGTAGAGAGGAAAATCTCAAAATCATCGAAACCAAAAGCTCTGAGCATCTCGATAGAGAATTTCACCACATCTTTGACCTCAGCATCTACTTGTTCAGGTGTACAGATAATATGAGCATCATCTTGAGTGAAGCCACGTACTCTCATTAGTCCATGCAAAGCACCGGAGGGCTCATATCTATATACAGTACCCATCTCGGCATATTTGATCGGTAATTCACGATAACTTCGTTTGGTAGTTTTATAGATCTCGATGTGAAAGGGGCAATTCATCGGTTTGAGATAATAATCCTGCTCATCTATGCTGATCGGTGGATAGATATATTCGGAGAAATTGGAGAGATGCCCGCTGGTCTGCCAAAGATCGGCTTTCCCGATATGCGGTGTATTCACCACACTATAACCGGACTTAAAATGCTGTTCTTTCCAATAATCTTCAATGATCGAGCGCATCATAGCTCCATGAGGATGCCACAGTACCAAACCGGCACCGATCTCATCTGATATGGAGTATAGATCCAACTCTTTACCGATCTTACGATGATCACGCTTTTTGGCTTCCTCAAGATCAGCAAGATATCTGTTCAGCTCTTTATTGGTAGGGAAACTAACGCCATAGATACGTTGCAGCATTTTATTCTTTGCATCACCACGCCAATATGCACCGGAAGTCTTCAGAAGTTTGATCGCTTTGATACGTCCGGTATGAATAATATGCGGTCCCCGACAGAGATCAATAAAAGAACCTTGTCTGTATGCAGTGATCACTTCACCCGGTGCGATTTCGTTTAAAATCTCGACTTTATAATGCTCCCCCATCCCAGAGAAGAGCTCAAGTGCCTGCTCACGAGTCATCTCCTGGCGAGTATATTCCAGATCCTGCTTTGCCAGAGTTTTCATCTTCTCCTCGATCTGCAGAATATCCTCATCTGTGAAGGGTTCATCCCGATCGAAATCGTAATAAAAACCGGTTTCAATCGCAGGCCCAATCGCTATTTTTACTTCGGGGAATAATTCTTTAACCGCTTGTGCCATCAAGTGAGCAGTACTATGCCAATAGACTTCTCTACCGATGTCACTGTCGAATTTATATAAGACCAAGCTGGCATCCGTTTTGATGGGATGATTGAGATCGACCAACTTATCATTCACTTTGGCAGTCACTATCTCTCGTGCCAGTCCGCTACTGATACTAAGTGCGATATCCAGCGGAGTGGATTTTTCGGGATATTCTCCTACCTTTCCATCCGGAAAAGTTATCTTTATCATTTTCTCCTCTTTCCTTTATAGATTTCAGAAAACAAATTTTTAAGATTTGCTTTCTATGTCAATCTTGATCACTGAGCAAACTCAGGTACTTCCTGTTTGGCGATCATCTCAGTCAACCTTTTGGCAGCGTTATCAAGCGCGGTTTTCGATTGCAAACGACCGCGCACAACTCTTTCTATCACATGCTCTTCCAAATAGCGTCTCAGTTCGAACCATTCACTGATCTGCGGTTCAAAAGTAGCGTAATTGAGTTGATCGTAAACATCAGCCATGCCGGGGGTTTCTTCTATCCTTTGTTTTAGTTCCGGCTCTTGCATAGCACTCTGTCTTACCGGCATATAATAGGTCATTGCTGACCACTTTGCCGTCTGAGGTGTATCGGTAAACCATTTGACAAATTCCCATGCAGCATCGAGAACCTGGTCATCTTCGTTCTTAAAAATAATCACATTAGTTCCACTGATGATGTTTTTCCTGGTCTTATCGATAGGTATCGGTGCTAATCCGAGATTGAACGGGATACCGGTTCTCTCCATAAATGCATAAGAAACGCTGGTATCTTCATACATAGCCACTTTGCTGGCAGTAAAATCTCTCTGCCCTTCATACCCCGGAGATAGATAAGCTGTCTTATCTTCGGTCAAAAGTGTCCTGAGATATTCCAAAGCCCTCACACCAGCTTCATCGTTGAAAAGTGGTTTTCTATAGTCTTCGTCCATCATCCTGCCGCCGGCTTGCAAGAGCAGATTCTGGAACTGCCATGCACTAATACGGATGGTGGTGCCATATTGGTCTATGGAACCGTCTTTAGTAGTGTCTCTGGTGAGGATCTTGGCATATTCTCTGAATTCATCCCAAGTTCTGGGTGGCTGATTGGGATCGAGATCATGTCTGAAAAATAGATCCCGGTTGTAATATAACACTCTCACACTTTTATTGAATGGAAATGATAACAATTCACCATCGATCGTATTGCTCTCTACAAAGACGGGAAAGAAATCCTCCAGATCTTCTTCACCGAACTCGGGATCATTCTCGATGAACCGTTCAAATGGGACAATGACATCTCCTTTTTGATAATAGGCAGTCCAAGCCTCGAATGCCTGAGCGATATGGGGCTGATTTCCCGCTTGAATAGCAGCGGTCAATTTCTGTGAAAGGGCAGTGTAATTTCCCATGTTGACCATGGATATATGGATCTCGGGATGTTCTCTGTTAAACTCATCTACCAATTCGTTCAAAGCTTCGCCGAGTGGTCCACCCATAGCATGCCAAAAGACTATTTCAGTAACGCCTTCAGGAACATCATCTCTCCCTCCACAACCTGTCAGTAACAGGGCGATCATCATAAGCGCTGCAATATATTTGTACATTTTAACCTCCATAATCATTTTTAGGCAATTTAGGATATTAGATCACTAAGTCAATGATTTTTTTCCAGATAATCATTTGAAAATCTCATTCTTAGTAAAATTTATTAATTATCCTATCTTTCTATGAGCATAAATTTTAAATTTGACAGCAAGACAACCTCATTATAGTTAGCATAAAATAAAATAGGAGGTAATATGCAGAGAACAGATTTCAACCATGCTTATAGTTTGGTAAAACATCCGTCTAAAGTAACCATAGCAGCAGTAAGAGATAGTAAGGGGAAAAACAATCTTATCACCTTAGAGTGGTTTATGAAGACCTCGATAGTTCCGCCAATGCTTGCTATATCTATCGGACATACACGCTATTCTTATGAATGTTTACAAGCAGAGCGCTATTTCAACCTCTGTTTCCCATCACCTGAGATGATCGAGCTCATCAGACTCAGCGGCTCCCAATCGGGTAGAGATATAGACAAACTAGCACATACGGAAGAACCTTGGTTTGAAGGAAGACTTGCTAAGCTACCTGTTTTAAAAAACGCAGCCGCTTGTTTCGAATGTCAGGTGGTCAGTCAGGTGAAAAGCGGAGATCATACTATCTATGTGGGTGAAGTGAAGCATTCCTGGTCTAATGAGAACAAAAATGTATTTTTATCGGTAGATCTTTAGTTTGAAAGTGAGGTATATATGTTGAATTACTTTATGCCGGTACATTTCTTTCTGGGTAGAGATGTACTGAAGAGAAACGGTGAATTGATGCTAACTTTAGGTAAAAAACCGCTATTAGTTACGGGGAAGAATTCAGCAAAAAAATGTGGTGCACTGGACGATGTAATATCTGTATTGAACCTTTCTGGCATGCATTATACTCATTTTGATGAGGTAAAAGAGAATCCGGATTTGGAGACTGTAGTCAAAGGAGCAAAACTATTACAACAAACAGAATGTGATTTCATCATAGCGATCGGTGGCGGCAGCCCACTCGATGCCGGTAAGGCAATATCCGCTCTGGCAAAAAATGATCTGCTGCCTTATGAACTTTATGAATCTGCCAAAATCAAGGATGCTTACAAGATAGTCGCTGTTCCCACCACTGCCGGAACCGGTAGTGAACTTACTCCTTATAGTGTTATTACCAACACCGAGATTAATCAGAAAGCAGGTTTCGGTTCTTCTTTATTGTACCCAGCTTTATCATACATAGACGCCAAATATACTCTGACACTATCCAAAGAAATTACTCGCGATACTTCTATCGATGCGCTTAGTCATCTGTTGGAAGGTTTGTATTCCGATGTAAGACACAGTTTTTTCTACCCGCTTATTTTTCAGGGGATCAAACTGATCTATCAGTTTCTACCTCTCTGTCTTGAGGAATTGGATAACCTGGAATATCGTGTCAAGCTTATGCATGCTTCCATGCTAGGAGGTTATATCATCTCCCAATGCGGAACTACTTTGCAGCATTCTTTGGGCTATCCACTTACAACTGAGCTCGGACTAAGTCATGGTCTGGCAAATGGAGTAGTAATGAAGATAGTGATGGAGAAATTCTATCCGTCTGTAAGCACAGAGCTTGATTCCATGTTCAAATATCTGAAAATCGGAAAAAATGATTTCTATAGTTGGCTTGATATGCTTGGGATCAAGTTTGAGCACGATTTGGACGATCTGTTTATCAAAAGCAAATCATATGAAGTATTGAACAGTCGGAATATGGCAAAGAATCCCTGCAAGATAGAATTGGAAGAAATTCAATCTCTCTATAAAAATTTATCAAAAAGTTGATTTTCATCACCAAAAAAAAAAGAGCCGGTATGAACACCGGCTCTTCTTATTATATTCTGCTTGTTTTTATTTAAGCAGGATCATCTTTCTAGTGCTGGTATATCTACCACCGTCAGCATCAACTCTGTAAAGATAAACGCCACTGGCTACAGTTCTACCTGATTGATCTGTACCATTCCATGTTACAGAATGAGTTCCGGGTTGTTTCTGCTCATTATCAACCAGAGTCTTCACTTTTTGTCCGCGAATATTGTAAACTTCTACAGACACATCGGAAGCTTCTTGCAATGAGTAAGAAATTGTAGTTTCAGGATTGAATGGGTTAGGATAGTTTTTGAGACTCAGGTCTGCGACCGGTATAGTTACATCATCAGCGGAGACATCTGGGTCAAACCAAATATCAACAGATGTGTACATCATCTGTCCACCCAAGTTTGATCCATGACCTTGGATGAAAGAACCGAAGCTATTGTCGTCCATGAACATAAAGTGTAGACGACCCCAGCCATTACCGAGATCTTCAATATAATCTGCCGGGTAAGCATATACAGGGATCATACCATCTAATTCGGGATCGGCATTACTGCTGAGATAAATAGTATTATACCATTCGTCTAACCAATCGCCGGTTTCTTCCAAATACCAAGTTTCGCCATTGTCGTTTGAAATAGCGATAGCCAACTCAGGTACTTCTGCCCAATCTTCATATCCTGCTATACCTTCGAATGCAAGTTTGTTCTTGATACCTTCGTGCCATACAGCAGCAATCCATCCGTTATCATCATTGATAGCGAGCTTATGTTTATTCTCATGGAAAGCAGCATCAACATCATGATGATATATAGGCCAACCGTATTCCATAATTACTAAGCCATCATCATTATGTTGCTGTCCTTCACCGTCAGGATTCCAAGGCAGTACAGGTGTATCATGATAGACATCAGGATCACCCATGAAGCCAACGTTTCTCAGTTCAAATTCTTCGGTAGTAAAGTCGAAAGTGAATACTTTCGGAAAACCGAAATCGGGGTAATAACTGGTAGTTGGCACTCCATTTGGATCAACAACTTGAACGAATAGGTTTTGCATAGAAGCTAATTTATTGCCATTGTCAAAGAAAAGTGAATTTTGATGGTTACTATTTATAAGTCCCCAACAGATCATTTCGTCTGGTTCCAGAGCAAACGGTGAAGTGCCATCTAAGTGATAAGGAATTTCCATTCCTATCTCGAAGTAAGCATCTCTAGAGTGTTTTACCCATTCGCCTTCACCATAGTTGTGATTAACGAATACAAACATCTCTTCATCGAGAGCATTAGCATTGGCATCCCCGTCTAAGACAATATTATAGCCGAAGAAGGCTACTTTACCGTCTTCTTCTGATACTGCCATCGACATAATTGGACGTCTGAGACCTTGCAGATGCCATTGATCTGCTTCAGGAATGCTGGTGTAAGACCAATCTAGTGGAGTCTGACCCAGAAGATCGTTCTCATCAAAATCTGCGTAAGCGATAATCGGATTTTCAGATGGTCCGTCGGTTACTGGATTTTCAGAAGAGTTATTAGCTGTAATATATACTCTTCTTTTGTCCGGCTCGGGTGAAGGACCTATGAAAGCATAGGGCCAGATAAATTCACAACCGGCGAATTCAGGATTTGGATGTTGAGCGGTGACCGGATCGATCATTTCGATCGGTTGCAACCACAAACCGGGTTCGTTCATCATACTATACACATCATATGTATAAACCACGGCCCAATCTATGTTGTTATCCATCAGACGGTGCCAGGCTGTGATCGGGTTTCCGCTGATTGGATCGATATCGATACCGACAAAACCTTCGTGTCTTTCGACTGTCGAGATACGGTCATTGATGTAAACTTCACCGGCATCATCGATATAAGCATACCAGGCTCGGCGTGTAGCTTCAGCAGTCTCGCGGGCTGAGTATCCCATATAGAGACCACCATCTGCAGCAGGTTGTAATCTGATCGGAGTACTGTTGTAACTACCGGGCATGTAATCGTAGAAGTTGGTAATTCCTAACTCCATTGGTGCACGTGAAAATTCATAATCTGGAACATTTCTTTGGGTTGTCTGATTCGTTAAACTACTCCCGTTGATATTTAATCTAACAGGCACATGATTGGTTGGTTGCTTGATCTCGATCGAATCATTGGCCATCAGGCCTATAGCTGCAACCAACATCATAACGATAAACAGCTTTTTCATTCTTCCCTCCTATTTTTATGGCTATTGCCTTTTTACTATATGACAAAATATAATAGTGGCATGTGATGTCAAAACATATTTATGATTATCTCTTGTTTTCAAGACTCAAAATCAAATCTCAAAATGCATATATTACTTTGCATAGGGAAGTTATCCTTAAACGATTTCTGATAATGATTTTTTTACCTTCTATAGATCAGAAAGAAAAGATAGATCATATATAGCAAAGTGAACAAGATCGCTTCTGCTCTATCCAGTTTCCTCTTTTTACCGGTGAACATGAACAAAAACAGTAAAGCGGAGACGAAAATCATAAAGATAAAGTCGATATTGATAGAGTAGGAATAGAATATTGGTTTCACTACCGAGGTGACGCCAAGCACCAGAAGCAGGTTAAAAAGATTGGAGCCGACGACATTCCCAATAGCCAGATCAGCACGTTTCTTGGTGATGGCAACCATGGAGGTGACTAATTCGGGCAGAGAAGTGCCAAGAGCTACCATTGTGAGGGCAACGAATTTCTCACTGGTATTTAGAATGGTGGCGATATTAACCGCATTGCCGACCACCATATTCCCACCCAGAAAGAGTCCGAACATACCGATCATTATCAACCACAGAGATTTTATCACCGAATAGTCTTTGATCTCGATCCCTTCTAAAACCCTCTCTTTTGACATACCTAATATATAAATCATAAATACAACAAAGATAGTTATCAAGATCAATCCGTCTAATCTGGATAACAAACTGCCGGAAAAGCCGAAATTATTCACCATCCCGAAGACCAAGAGAGAAGTTATCAGAACGAAGGGGATCTCCTTTTTAACGGTGGCGATCTTCATAGTGAGTGGAATTATTATCCCGGTGATACCTAATACAACTAAGATATTGAAAATATTACTACCGATGACATTACCAAAACAGATATCATCATGTCCGCGTACACTGGAGAGTATGTTTACAATTAGCTCCGGTGCCGAAGTACCGAAAGCAACCACCGACAATCCGATAGCCATATCGGAGATACTGAATTTATGAGCCAGCGACGAGGCTCCGTCTATCAACCAATTTGCACTTTTGATCAACAGAACGAATCCCAATACGAACAGAAGTACCGAAAAGAACATTATCACACCCAGGATACCGGATACCATCATCTACCTCTTAAATATCAACAAGTGGAGTAGGTTCGTATTGAGACGAAATCAAGAGCTTGGATTTCGAGTCGATACTTCTAAGAAATTCACACCAAAGTTTCTCGACCAGATCGGGACAGTTATTTACCTCACTCAGATGAGCGAGTATCACATTTGTCAGCTCGGGATGCATGATCTCTTGAAAAAGTTCGATTGCCTGATCGTTGGATAGATGCCCGTGTCTGCTACGGATGCGCTGCTTTAGATGCCAGGGATAAGGACCATCAAGCAACATATCCACATCATGGTTACATTCCAATATCAAGGTAGTAGCCTTTTGCATTTTCAGTTTAGTCAATCTGGAGCTATAGCCCAGATCGGTAACCAGAGCCAGCTTCCGATTGCTCTCCCCTATTTTCTCGATAATGAAATTTGCACCATCGATCCCATCATGAGAAGCTGGGAAGCTATCGATAAGCAGATCGCCAATCTCAAATCTTTCTCCTATCTTATAGTGATGGACTCCCAGCGGCAATTTACCCAATCTTGCTCGGCAGAGATTATAGGTAAGGTCAGTTATATAGAGCGGAATGTTCAGTTTACGACACAAGACCCCCGCCCCTTTGATATGATCGCTATGTTCATGGCTTATCAGAACGGCTTCTACTTTGTTATGGTCGAGCTTCAGAGAAGCCATTGCCTCCAATACTCGCTTGGCACTCAGTCCGGCGTCGATAATGAGCTTAGTCTGCTCTGTTCTAACCAAAAAGCAATTTCCTTTACTACCACTGGCAATAACCGCAGTTTGAAACATACTAAACCTTCCGGATTACTAATCAGGGAAGCAGGTAGAATCTATTATTCAACCGATCATACTCCGACCATTCAGCATCGTCTGTTTGCCCTTTTTCCACCAGTTGTTTCACTCCAACTGTTTGGGCATCGAGGTTATCGGCATGGTGCAGGATGACAGCCTCCAGAGTCTGCGGTAATCTAACCGAAGCTTTTTCGTATTCGCCATGATGTGCTAAGATAAGATGACGTAGCTTGGTTATCAGCAACGGGGAGAAATTATCTATCATTTTAGCTTTATCGCTGACAAACTGATCGCCTAGCGATAAGTGTCCTATCAATCTTCCGTCCAAAGTAAAATCTATCACCGGTTTGGTACGATATTCAAACACCTTGCCGATATCGTGCAAAAGTGCGCCGGTGATTAGCAGATCGCGATCGGCCGGATATTGATGAGAGAGAAATTCGCATAGTTTAGCCACCGAGACGGTATGCTCCAAAAGCCCTCCCAGATAATTATGATGCCAGGTCTTGGCAGCGGGAGCTTCGGCAAAGCTTTTGTAAAACTCTTTATCCTCGAAGATACTTTTGAGAAGTTTCTTCAGATGCGGTTGAGAGATCTTGTCGACAAAGCCGAACAAGGTTTCGGAGAGTTTATCCATATCTTTGGAGGTGGACTCGATAAATTCCATTAGGTCATATTCCTCTGCGTTTAATACTTTTACTTTATTCACGGTGATTTGGATCTGAGCATTGTAGGTGATGACTATCCCTTTTATCTTGATGAGATCGCCCTCTTTGAATTTATCAGAGAGCTGTTTGGCATTATTCCATATATTAGCGGTTGTAGTACCGGTCTTATCTGCCAGTTTCATTCTCACATAGAAATCCTTACTTCCTTCGCGCAGTTCTTTTTGAGTAACCAGAAATTCACTGATAATCTCTTTGTTTATATATTCGTGCAGTTGGTCTATATAGATTTTCATATCCACATCCTTTCTAAATTACATAAATATTGTTCGTATAGATCCAGCCACGCAGATTCTTCTCGATCTCCAAACGATAATTACCCTTAGCACGGATAAAGAAATACCCGAGATCGTCGCGTTTGCTGGCTATTTTCTCACCATTTCGGATCAATTTTACTTTGGCGGTAAAAGGGAGCCGAAAGTAAAGCTTCGCCTCACCATCCAATTTGAACTCTTCACCGAAGATCGCTTCTCCCCCATTATCAGCCTTGATACCGGCATAGAAATTGTAAGGTACGCCTACCTTGTAATTCACCACATAGGAGTTACCTCGCTTCATAGCGGCAAGGATCGTCTTGTTGTCGATATTTTCATCTTCCGGTAAAAGCACGTTGGTACGGATAGTTTTGAATAGCATCTTGTGAGTCAGGATCGTCAGCTTCAAACCGAATTTCTGCAAATCCACACTATGTGCATCTGTGCTACCGATAGCTGCTCTGCGTTTTCCCTGTAGGTTCAGTTCATCCCAGTAAGTAAGTGTATCTCTGAGCGGTTTCTTGACAAATGTAGATGGGAAGAGCACGAGTAGCAAACCGTTTATAGACGGTCTGAGATGACCGAGCCAAGCAGACACATAGTTCCAAATCTCGATGCCGTCGAAATCATCTATACTCTTATCAGTCCATTGATATTTTCTGAACTGTTTGGAAAGACGGCGCTCGAATGGATGAGCGACAAACCGGATTGCCTTCTGATCGGTATAAAACGAGACATAGTCTTTCACATCGGATAAATCGGGTAGCTTTTTCGTATCGAAAACCAACAGATGATTGTTGTTATTTTTATCGTTGATCTCGGCTCCGACGATGACAAATAGATTTTCGACATTTTTTACCGCTTCATCTTTGGCAGCAGCGAAGTTGTTATGGTCATTTATAGTGATAAAATCAAGCCCCTGTTTTTTTGCCAATGTGATGATCTTTTCTACATTCTGATTGGAATCATAGGAATAGCAGGAGTGATTGTGCACACTTCCTGACAATTCCATAAATTTACGGGTGAATATTTTTTTTACTTTCATTAGCGTATGATCAAGAACTTTCTATGGTCTGTGAGAAGGAAATCACCTCTGTGAGCACTTACCTTCATGAAATATATACCATTAGCCAAACGAATATCATCAGCAGTTCTGCCATTCCAGTTAAGCTGATGTGTACTTGCCATATCTTCGCTATGTAGTCGTCTTACCAATTGTCCCTTGATATTGTAGATCTCGATAGTAACATCATTGATGGCATCGGGTGCTTGGATAGCAAAATTTACCACATTAGCACCAGAGAGTGGATTGGGATATATCTTGGTGTCGAGCTGATTTGATGCGATTAACTCCGGCTCAGCCGAAACCGGCGCCGGTTCGAAATCGGCAAAGTGAATGAAATGGGTAAAATCGATTGCTTTACTAGGTGTATGCTGTACTAAGATGAGCAGATAGCAGTTCTCATGATCACCGGTGATCGTATCGATACCCTCGATCATATCAAAGCTGACGGAAAAAGTATTGGAGTTGTCGAAACCGAGTCCGGTAAGCGGCAGGCTGGCTATTTGTCTGCGCAGCAGCAAGCCGGGATGATCTTCCAATTCTGAGATATCCTCAACTACCAGAAAGATAACCCTGCTCTGGGTGATATAATCGGGAAACACATAAGCGGAGGCATTTACCAATTCAATCTCAACCGTAGCGATATTATCTTCATCATAGAGAGCAGAGGTAGAATCGTGGGTAACATATGTACGATGTTGACCGATATACTCATTATAGTGCGCTTGTAGCATATCAGCGTAAGTAGCAGTATAACCACGGATCTGGTTGATTCCGCCAACCACAGTCACCGGATAGCCGATCAAATTATAATAATTGAACCGCACCACCGCATCATCGTGATAGAAGGGCAGATCTCCGACTAATGGGAAGAAATTGATGATCTCTGCATCCTCATAATCGGCTTGAATATCCCAGATATCAAAGGTAGCCTGCTCATCAAGGGCGACGAAATTCTCGATAATAGTTTTGGAAACGTTTGTCTCATAAGTAGTGAACCTCTTGCTTATCTGGTTATTATACATGAAGATATCGTCCACAGCGTGTAAGGTAGCTTGCCATCTGTATTGGGAAGGTGTGCTGAGGATATCGAGTGCATGCGCTGCCACTCCGGACAGATCGAGCTCGATCTCTTCAAATGGAGCAAGATCGTCCAAATCCACACTTCCCTCCAGCGCCTGAAGAGAATCTGAATAGTAACTGAGTGTATACTCGATGTATGCATCGCTGACAATGTTCTCCGAGTTATTTTTGACTTCAAAGATAGGATAGACCGTACTTCCGGTGGTGAGCGGATCGGTTAAAAATGCATCTACCAGCTCCAGATCGCTACCGGCTTCCAGAAAATGACCTTTGAGCGAGAACAACAGTTCGGATTGAATGCTGTAAGAAGCGAAATTGTAATAATAATACTGCTCATCCTCGATGACGCCGAAATAACTATGTTCACCCCCACCTAAGGAGGCAGAGATGAACTGATCCTGCTCTGAGGTATGATAATCGGCAATGAGCCAAAATACCGTATCAGCTACCGCATCGAATGAGATCTCGTTCCAACCGGTGGTCAATTCGTTTTGCTCTGTAGTGACTGATTGATGTGCATCTCCGGGTTGCATACTATCATGATCGTGTTGAGCGAGATAGAGCGTCAGATCACCGATCTGAGTCTCGACCGGTAGATAGATAAGTGCAGATTCCACTTCGAAGACCAGACTATCGAGCTCGGGGATGTAGTTGTTCAGATCGAAAAAGACAGCCCAGCGCTGTGAGCCATACCAATGTTGATCGTCTGAGTGCTCATGATAATAGATAGTGCTCTCTCGGTTAAACTGAGATACATCCCTACCCTCTGCCGGATGAAAATCGACACCGAACATCAGCGTTGCCACGGCAACTATGCTAATTATCATTAATATTCGCATATTTAACTCTCCATTTGCAAAACTTCTCAATCGTTCATTCTTGTAAAGAATTTTCCCCAAAACGGGATTTGGATTTTACATAATCCCTCATATTTCTGCAACTTCACGAGCACGATGATATTTTCGCCAGCGCCGATGTACCCAAAACCACTGTTGAGGATAGCGATGGATATACTTCTCTATCTGGTTGGATATTCGCTGAGTTAAGGCGGTAACGCCGGTGAGCGATTTATCATAACCTTCTGCTGAGATAATCTTATCGAAATAGAGCAGATGCCGACCTTCCGCCGTTCTGATAGCAGCGGCAGGAACTATGGGGATATTGTATTTGATAGCGATCTTGGCCGGTCCGACGAAGGTGGAAGCCGGTCTGCCCAAAAAATCGGTCAATACACCACGTTTACCGGCATTTTGATCCATAAGAAGACAGACTATATATCCTTCTCCGAAAGCTTTTACCATCTCTTTGAGAGCGTTTTTGGTGTAAATGAGCTTGATATCGTACTTTTCTCTAAGTTTGTTGGTATAATCGTTAAAAAGTCTGTTTCGCTGTTTTCTGATAACCACGGCTGTTTTGAAATGTTTGGAGATGTAGCGTCCGGCAAGTTCCCAATTACCCAGATGTCCGGTAGCCAATATCACCCCACGTCCCATCTCTACAGCTTTTTGCAGATTATCCCATCCTTCCACACTTACCTGATCGAAAAGTTTGTCCATATCTGTGCAATAAGTCTCGGCGGCGGTCTTCCCCATCTCAGTGTACATATTCTTAAGAATAGTGTTTATCTCTTTCTTACTTTTATCTTCATATACTTCGGACAGATTAGCATAAGCCACTTTTTTTCTGACACCCAACACCATACCCCCGAAGATGAAAATCGCTACAAATAGCCGCTTGCACAAGCAGAATGGTAAAATCCTGAACAGACAGGTAAAGAGCCTGAATCCGATATATTCGATTATGCTCAACACCGGCTTTTTCATACCACATCCCTCATTTTTTTTATTTAGTGAGCAAACTTTTGTCTTATGCGCATAAAGTAAAGGAAAAAACAGTAGGGAGATTGGTGGACAGATAAAACGGAAGATGGAATGCAGGAGACAGTAGGCAGAAATCAGTAGGAAGAGAAAACTTGTGAGAATGAACAATGTATAATGAATAATGGTTAATGATTAATGGTTAATGCGGTTTAGAGTTTAGGGTTGAGGGTTTAGAGTTCTGAAGTTTGTCACACTGAGTAGTCCTGCACCTACTTTCTTTTTCTTAGTTGGTATAACCGGGAAAGTAGGTGCAGGACTACTCAGTATGACGATTTATTGTTTCTATTAATTCCGGCGTAGCCAAATTCCTATCAATTCCGCGAACGAAGTGAGTAAATTCCTCTCTCAGTCTCTTCCCGCTCTTCTCAAAACTCACAACTACCTTCACATTTCTCCCTAAGTATACTCCTAAATCTCACTCATATACCAATCAACCAATCCTCCTATCCACCTAACCTCCCATCTTCCGTCTGCTCTCTATCCTCTATCTTCTTCTCACATACTCACAACTGCCTTTTAGCTTCTAGCTTTTAGCTAAGTTTTCTTCCTGCTCTTCTCCAAAGACTCATCACTGCTTCACAATTTTGTCCCTTCGTCCTTATTCCTTAGTCCTTGATCCTTAATCCTTGCTTAGTGCTCCGAAGCTTGTAAGGCGAAGGAGGATAGTTTTTAGCTATTTGCTTAATATTCTTCTTGCCAAAAGAGCCCGAGTTTATGAAATTTGTAAAAAAATGTGAGAAAAGGGGTGTAGAGATTGAATATCTTGTCTTTTACGACCATTTCTGCCGGTAGTGTGGCAATCTACTCTGAGAAGCGTCTGAAATACTCCGCTTTCTTCGATCTGCGCACTACCCACTCCGAGACTTTATTACCCGAAATCGATCGAGGTTTGAAGAAGAGCGATCTAAAAATCTCTGACATCGATCTGGTAGTCATCTCACATGGTCCCGGCTCATTTACAGGAACCCGTATAGGTCTTGCCAGTGCTAAGGGAATATGTATGGCAAGATCAATACCATTGGTTTGGATAGATTCACTTACCCTCTTGGCACACAATGTCTATGGCAGCGCTATACCCATCCTTGCACTTATTGACGCCAGGATGCAGGAAGTATATGCCGCTTTGTTCTCGCCAAAGCTGGAGACTATTATCCCCCCTGTTAATATCAAACCGGCAGAATTAGCGAAAAAATTGGGAGAACCTGTATTGATCGTCGGTGATGGCGGAGAAGTTTACAGAGATATTTTCAAGGCAAGTGAGCATGCTCACAAATTCGCCCTGCCGCATCAGAATTTGCCAAAAGCTGACGGATTAATAAGCATCGTATTGCACAAACAAATTACCGCCTCTTATGATTTTGATAAGATTGCAAATTTGGAACCGCTCTATCTAAGGAAATCACAAGCGGAGTTGGTAAGAGATAAAAAACAAAAGGAGCAGAAAGAATGAATCAAAGACCGAGTTGGCATCAGTATTTTATGAAGATGGCATTATTGGTAGCCCAGCGTTCCACTTGTCTGAGAAGAAAGGTGGGAGCGGTAATCGTGATAGAGAATCAGATAATTTCGACCGGCTACAACGGCGCACCCAAACATTTGGGACATTGCTCTATGACCGGTTGTATGAGAAAAGAGCTCAATGTGCCCTCCGGTGAGCGTCATGAACTATGTCGCGGTGTTCATGCCGAGCAAAATGCTATCATTCAGGCGGCGGTGAACGGTGTATCTATCAAAAACAGCTCAATGTATTGCACCAATCAACCCTGCTCTATATGTTCCAAAATGATTATCAATGCCGAGATAAAGACACTTTATGTCGGCGAACCTTATAAAGATAAGCTCGCCGAGGAGATCTTAGCAGAAGCCGATGTCGAGATCAACCTCGTCGATATGGACACCAGCGTATTGCATAAGATCTAAACTTGCCCTACTGCCTCAGATCAGCAGCAGTCATTGAAAAGCGTTGGATAGCGCTCTCCAAGACAAGATAGAGATGATCGGGGTTGTCGTCTAACTTGACCATATACCATTGCTCATCTTTCTGGGCAAATTCCAACTTGCGCTTGCTTCCGTCGCGAAGCTGCACTTCTACTAACATTATCGGTTCTTTGAATTTATCGGCATATTCATCATAGGCAAAATCGATAAAATCGGAAGCTCGCAGCCGTCTGAGTCCATTGAAAATATTATCTTTGGGAAGATTATCCGGTGGGATGTAAAATTCTTCGAATCTATCTTCATAATGCCAAGAGTCCCCTTCGGCGCTGAGGGTAAAATCGAGCTCATCGGTACGGATAGAAACTTCGGCGATCTCATGCTCGGGAATCTGTACTACATGGCGGCTACGCCAAGCTTGGCTGTCCACTTTCAGCATCGGCATGATGTTCTGTCTCAGTTGATAGACCTCTTTTTCACCATATCTTCTGGCATTGGTGAAGAGCTGATTCTCACTTTGTCCCAATATAACGTCATAGAGTGGCTTATACTCATCATCATAAAATATCAATCTCGTGCCGAGACTATCGGTAACATTGTATCGCTGATGTGCTTGGGGAGATTCGGAGATCGGGATGCGGGAGGTACGCGCTTGGAGAATATTGTCGAAAATATTGGTAATACGTTCGCGTGCTACCCGGAAGCGGAAGGGATCTTCCATGTACCAGTCATTACGCTCTTTTTCCAGGCGCAGAGAATCTGAGGGTGAGATGATATCTATCACGGCTACCGTTTGTGGATCAACTTCAAAGAATTCGATCCGCTGCTCGGTGGGCTCATGCGATCTGACAATCAGATAAATGATCACCAATACTGCTAAAATCGCCGTTAGAATTAGGGTCTGTTTACGCATAATTACCTCCGATCTTCTTTCTTCGCTTCAGCTCGGCTCTGTACCTCACTAATCCATATATAATCAGTAACATAGAGGGTAGCAAAATATTGAGCCATTTGACGATATTACGCTGCTCGGTAGTCAGTTCTTTTAGAGGTCTAAACACCGTCTCGCGGGCTCGCATCTCGATAAGGGAGAGATCTCCAACCATAAAATCAAGTGCATTGATAGCAAAATTCAGGTTAGCTTGATTCGCAGCGCCAAGCCCATCTTTGAGGAAATTGGAATCGGTAACCAGCATGATTTTCGCCTCTGTTGTTTCGGTCAAATCCTGCGGATCTTCGGAAAAATAGCTGACCAAATGCCCGCTGAAAATCCCGCCAAGCGGTCGAGCCGGCTCAGTCAGAATCCTACTTAAATTTTGATTCATATAATTATTATAATTAATGTCATATTGTGGTCCTTCTGTTGTTCCCGAATTATCAGAAGATAAGATCAAAGCTTCGAACTCGAGCCAGGAGGATTGTAGATCGATCTCGGAGGCAAAGACTAGCTGCAACTGCTCCAAGTTTTTGGTAATCAGATTCTCATCGTTCAGATTACGAGCGAGGATAATATAGGGATAGCGAATCGGTGTAGCCATGCGGAACATACCCTGCTGCCGCTCGATCTGGATCTGGCCACTATAGGCATCTTTGACCAGATTGGCTTTGACAAATATGCCATAATGCTGCAACAGATCGAAAAGATTACTCTCTACTTTAGCAGCACTCATCGTGTTGATATCGGCAGAGACACGATCCTGAAACAACAGCACCTGCCCCCCGTGCATAAGATAATCATCCAGATTGGCAAGTTGCATCTGGGTGAGTGAATCGGTGATGCCCGTGATAATAAGTGCATCGACAGTAAAATCGATCGGGGTCTCAAGCTTGGTATCGATGACCTCATAATGATCGGCTATCAGTTGTCTGACAGTCTGATAAGAATTTCCCCGCTGCTGCCTTGTCTGCCACTGTTGGGGCATGGCTTCTTCTTCATCGGCTGCGTAGAATGCTACGCTGTACAATTCCTGTCTGGATAATCTTCTGATTGTGCTGGTGATATCATATTCCACTCCACGGGTATGCTGAATGAGCGGCAGCGTCTCCGTCTCTCCCAAATAAGTGAATGCCATACCGAGATAAACTTCTCTAACTTCGAATTTATCATCTTCGATAACTCGCATGGAAACCGGTGCGATCCCCTGACTATGCGCCTCCTGGCGAATCTCCTCATCAGTTGCAGGATCGATGAATTCAAAGCGTAACTGCCCACGCGAGTAGGCTTGATATTCAGCCAAAAGGTCGCGGATATACCGGCGAGTATCGGCATATTCACCGGGGAGATTTTTGGTAAAGTAGGCACGGACTACCATCCTATCTTCCAACCCGCGTACTGCATTCTTACTCGATTCGGAAAGTGAATAGATCTTACCTTTGGATAGATCGAGCCGGTAGAATAGGCTCACAGAGATCAAATTAACGAAGATAATGATAGCTATCAATATTGTTATCTGTGGGATTTGTGTTTTTATATCTCTCATCTCATCCCCCCCTATTTCCTTGCCTGCAAAGCTATGGTTGCCATTCTGAGAAACAGAACGATCAGACTGAGGTAATAGATGACATTACGCGAATCTATCACACCGCGGGCAAGATTCTGGAAATGATAACCGGTACTGATATACTGCATGATCTCCGCTAATGAAGCTGGTAGGAATACCAGCACAAACTCTATCATATACAGAGCGAATATGATACAGAAAGCAATGATGGAGGCTACGATCTGATTACTGGTCAGACTGGAAGTGAAGATACCGATAGAACTATAGACACCGCCCAAGAGGATCAAACCGAGATAACCGCAGAAGATGGCACCGTAATCCAAGTTACTACCCAAGGTGACGATAGTGAAAAAATGAACGAGCGTGAAAACCAATCCAACAGTGATGAGCGCTAAAGATGCCCAGAATTTTCCCATGATGATGGAGTGATTGTCCAACGGGAATGTGGTGAGTTGCTCGATTGTGCCGTTGTTTTTCTCCCGCGCTATCAATCCCATAGTAATAGCCGGTACAAAAAAGATATAGATTATCGGTACGATTGAGAACAGGGATCGTAATTCCGCCTGATTCCGGATAAAAAGCGGACTGGCAAAAAACCAGCCACCGATCAAAAGAAATCCGACCAGGATAATATAGGCAGCCGGTGAATTGAAGTAAGAGCGCAGTTCTTTTTTGGCTATTATGGTAGCGTGATTCATTCTACACCTGCCTCTACATTATCGACAGTTAAGTTACGGAACACATCTTCCAGACTGACATACTCACGATGCATCTCCAACAATGTCCAAGGTTGCTCTTTGATATAATGGTAGATAGCTTGTCGTTTATCTGTGTGGGCATCGAATTCGATCTCAGCGATGAAATGATCTTCCGCTTTGGAAGTAAGCGATAGAAGCGATATATCATCTATGATTTCCCCTAAGCGGACGATCTCGTCCTCGGGTGCTAATAGTTCGAGATGTAACTTGGTCTTGTTTTGGAAATTGGATTTGAGAGATTCGGTAGAACCGTCTGCCACTATGACACCATTATTTATGATAACAATTCGGTTACAGACAGCCTGAACTTCCTGCAGGATATGGCTAGAGATTATCAAAGTCTTCTCTCTGCCGAGATCTTGTATCAAGGCACGAATCTCCAAGATTTGATTCGGATCGAGACCGGAGGTCGGTTCGTCCAAAATAAGTATTTTCGGATCGTGAATGATCGCCTGTGCCAATCCAACCCTTTGTTTATAGCCTTTGGATAGAGTATGGATCGGTTTGGAGATCACTCCGTGCAGTCCGCATTTATCTGTCACGTTCTGCAGTCGCTTCTCAAAATCGGTCAGTCCTCTGATATTGGCAACGAATTTTAGATAATCATAGACGATCATATCGGTGTAGAGCGGGTTTTGTTCGGGCAGATAACCGATGAGTTTGCGGATCTCTTTGGAATGCTCGTATATATTGAAGTTCTCTATGTAGATATTCCCCTTGGTGGGTAGCATGTAGCAGGTTATCATTTTAAGAGTGGTCGTCTTACCGGCGCCGTTCGGTCCCAAAAATCCGAGTATCTCCCCTTCTTTGATCCTGAAGTTGAGATGATCGACGGCACGCAGGATACCGTAATCTTTGACCAGATTCTGAAGCTGGATCATCTATGCAACCTCCTTTTATTTATTGTTGTTCAATTTCGTCAGTATATTTTTTTGTCAAGTTTGAATTGGAAGCTAGAAGCTAAAAGGCAGTTGTGAGTATGTGATAAGAGGATAGAGAGGAGAAGGAAGATGGGAGGATAGGTGGATAGGAGGATTGGTTGATTGGTATATGAGTGAGATTTAGGAGTATACTTAGGGAGAAATGTGAAGGTAGTTGTGAGTTTTGAGAAGAGCGGGAAGAGACTGAGAGAGGAATTTACTCACTTCGTTCGCGGAATTGATAGGAATTTGGCTACGCCGGAATTAATAGAAACAATAAATCGTCATACTGAGTAGTCCTGCACCTACTTTTTTTTCTTAGTTAGTATAACACAGGAAAGTAGGTACAGGACGTATCGAAGTATGAAAAGCAGGGAGAAGAGACTGAGAGGGGGATTTGCCAGTGACAGTAATAATAGCCTGCGTCTTCAGGAGTAGGGATTTATGTTCTGATACGTCATTATCAAGTCGTTTTCGATTTTATATTACTTAGTAACGCCCTGAACGGCGTTTGGATTTGGATTCGATACATTTTTCCCAGCCCTGAAGGACTGGGCTATTTTGAAGAGACTAATCAACAAATTAACTAATCAACATTTCTCCTTGCTATTCATCCTTTTAGCTTTTAGCTTTTTTGTTCTCCGTAACCCGCAAGGCGAAGGAGGATTGCCTCTCTTGCACCAACTCACACTTCGATACGCTCCGGCTTACGCCGAAGCTACTCAGTGTGACAAATAAAACCCCCTTTAATTTCCACTTGGGAAGGGGGACATGTTTCGGGAGAAAACCCCTGCTTTAAGATGACTTCACTCACTGCAAATAAGCTCAATTGTTATGTTTCTTTTTCGAGTTTTTTCACTCTCTTTAGAAATAGATTAAATTTTTCCTCTTCTCCTTCTTTTATTGACCATCTTTCGACTTCATCAAGATCGATATCTTTGTATTTAGCTACCAAAAGTGCCTGCTCCATACATTGCAGATCATTCCAAAAATAATAAGCTGCCAGTTCTGCTCGGCTCATTTCTCTAACTTTTTTCATAGAGGTTTATCGTTCCGACGTGGTCGCTTCCTGCTATACTTGAGTTTTTTTACAATATCTTCAGGGTAAAACTCCAATGTCTTTTGCAAGAGTAATTTTAACTCTTTTAAAAAAGGGTAACGAAGATTATATCTATACACTTTTGTTCTACCTTGCATTTGAGCGTATAGTACATTCCCGTCTTCCAGTCTTTTTAGCTGCTTCAAAACTGCGGTGAGGGATATATTGAAAAAATCTGCCATTTCTCTGGCATATCCACTCTCACGACATAATATGTACAGTAAGATCTTCTCTTTGTTACTAGAGCCCAATAACACTTCTAACATATCTTCCCCTTCTAAACATCATATGAACCATATTAGAGTTCATATGAACTATTTTGGAGTTCATTTATGCCCGTGCTTATTATTTGTAAAGGATTTTTTCAAAGAAGTTTGAAGGGAGAAGCTAATTGAGCTAGAAGCTATACTCCTTCGCTAAAGCTTCGGAGGACTAAGCAAGGATCAAGGACTAAGGAATAAGGATGAAGGGGAAAAATTGTGAAGCAGTGATGAGTCTTTGGAGAAGAGCGGGAAGAAAACTTAGCTAAAAGCTAAAAGCTAGAAGCTAGAAGCAGTCGTGAGTATGCGAGAAGAAGATAGAGGATAGAGAGTAGAGGGAAGCTGGGAGGTTAGGTGGATAGGAGGATTGGTTAATTGGTATATGAGTGAGACTTAGGAGTATATTTAAGGAGAAATGAGAAGGTAGTTGTGAGTATGTGAGAAGAGGATAGAGGATAGAGGATAGAGAGGAGAAGGAAGATAGGAGGTTAGGTGGATAGGATTGATTTTATCCACGAATTACACGAATTTTTTATTAACCACAGATTTGCACAGATGTTCACAGATTTTTAGATTAACCACCGAAGGCACCGAAGTACACCGAAAGGCACTGAATTATTATTTGTTTTTTTATTAACCACAGATTTGCACAGATTGGCACATATTTTTAAATTAACCACCGAAGGCACCGAAGTACACCGAAAGGCACTGAATTATTTCTTTTTGTTTTTGTCCACGAATTACACGAATTTTCACGAATTTGTTCTTAACCACGGATTTTCACAGATTGGCACAGATCTTCACATATTTTCAGTTTAAATTCGGATTGATTTATGATTTTACATTTTTCTGTGTTTATCCGTGTATATCTGTGGTTTTTCTGTGACAATTTTTTTCACAATTCGTGACATTTTCCACCATATGCCAAAAAGAGGCGAGTATGAGACTCGCCCCTTGGGAGGACTGTGTAAGGTACACAACCGCTTATTTCAATAATAACATTTTCTTGGTTTCTGTGTAGCTCTCAGTTTGCAAACGGTAGAGATAAATTCCGCTGGCTTGTCTCTCCGGCTGCCAATGGAAATTATGGCTGCCTGCTGAGAATTCTCGGTTTTCCAACATGCGACCGCGTAAGTCATAGATCTGCAAGAGACCGGTCTCCCCCGCTCTGATATCAAAACTGATATAAGTGTCCGGGTTGAATGGATTGGGGAAATTGGCTCGCAATTTCGTTTTATCCGGTAGAGACGGCACCTCACCTTCGATAGGAACTTGCAGGGATGCGGGTCCGAAAAGCTCGATCGTGCCATCCAGCTCCACACTCTCCAGCCAGTAATAATAAGTGTTTCCCGGGGTAACGGGATATTCGTCCGTGAATGAGTAATTCATAGTCTGACTGGTAGTGCCGCCACCTTCTATCAGATATCCGTTTATCTGCATTTCCGGCTCATCCGAATCATCAGCGCGATAGAGATTCCAACCGAGATTATTGGTCTCGCTGGCAGTCTGCCAACTCAGAATAGCCTGATTATCTTCATATCCCGCTTTGAACCAGTTGAGCGTGACGGGGAGGGGGTTATCACCATCGTCACTTGCAAGAATAAACTCGCTAAAATCCGTAACCGAAGCAGATAAAGTACCATCCGAATAAACCGTTGTTAATTTGGAAAATACACCAATACCTGAGACAGGACGGCGGTAAATATCTACAGTTTCGGGATTCCCTATTCCATCTAATTCATTAGTCGAAATTTTGATAGTTCCATTAGAGAAGACTACAGGACCACTATCGATCGTCCAGCGATATGAACTGATATTTTGTGGCGCAGACCCGCTAAAGGATGCATTATTGGGAGGAGAACTGTAATAATTTACAGTAATATCTCCGCCAGTAGATACATTATCGAAAGCAAGAGATACGTTTGTACCTGTAAAAATCTCATCTATATCATTACCTGTAGGGATATTTACTGTCGCAGCCGATGTGGGCTCTTCAAACATAGTCCAAGAAACATTATCTATTGCAACTTGGCCATCGCTATTATTCTCATTGATAAATTTTATTACAAAATCGCCTTCCACTTCTACGGTTATATTACCGGAATTCAAGACTTCGCCTTGTTGGTTATTTGAAGTTACATTACCAACTACCACATCATTAATCATAACATTAAGATTAACATTTGTACTGAAAACTTGTTTATAATCAAAATTCAGGATCCCTATACCTCCTGAAATTGTACCTGAATAAATTTCCGATTGGGGGTCTCTATCTTTTCCCAAGTATGGAGTGGGAGGATCAATATGTCCACCAGATGCCCCAGCACATTTTACATATGTCCATGTTGAACCATCTTGTCCTAAAAAATTACCTGAGTTGTAACTTGTTCCAGTTTCAGGATAATTATCAAATGCTTCTATATGATGCCAATTATATGTGACACTTCCACTAACAGCGACATTAATAGTTTCAGCTCCACCACCACTAATAGCAACATTTCCTGAATAGTCACCAATTGGAAGATCAGCTTTAAGGCTTACATGAATATCTTGGGCTGATCCATCATAGGCTGAAAGAGTTATAGCATCTGAGAAACTATTATTATCCTCCGAAATTTCGAAATTTGAAGGTGCGGTAATTGTAAGATCTGTTCCGTCTAGATTTGAGCCGCTTAAGGTAAATGTTTGAGAATCGGATGGGCCTTCATTGATTGTATAATCAAGACCGGAAAGAGAAGTGGGAGTTACTATTAACAAAGGATCTTCGATTTCTGTAAACTTATACAGATGTAATGTGTTGGGATTTGCATACGATCTCCAGTCGGTTTGATAAATGGATATGGCTCTGTTGCCACCGTCTTCATGATTCGAGGCAAAAACAAACTCATCTGTGTTCAGTGACACATCGAATGTATGAGTGGAAGGATTGTTCAATCTGAATCCAGATGTAGAACTTTCTGTAATTTCACAGAACACATCTGCATCTTCATTATAAACAGTATAACCATCTACAGCATTCCCTTCAACGTACCAAACAATTGAAGCTGAAGGGTCAATGATGCCAGCACCGGTGATTGTAACCGAGGTATTAGCTAATCTGCCACTTGCAGCAAAAGAATTTGTCATAGCTCCATTGTAAGTGCCACTAATCCCATAAAAGACATAATATGTTCCGGATTCCAGGTCTTCGAGTGAGGTAATTTGTTGAAATGTTCCTTCACCTGTGTACTGCCCCCACACTAAACTTACGGAAAATAGTAAAATTAACAATAAAGTTAAGCGTCTCATTTTTGCCTCCTATATTTTTTTTGTTGCAATCTTTTTTTTTAGTAATCCACTAAAGCTGAGATCCGAAGATGAAATTCTGTGTCAAAAATTTGGTTTTTTCTTATATGAGTCAAGGATTTTTTTTAAAAAAAAAGTGACGAGTAACCCTCCTTCGCCCCCTTCGCAAATGCTTCGGAGGGCTACGGAGGACAAAGCGAGTGACAAGTGACAAGGGACGAGTTAAATGACGGATAGACTGTCATCTCGAGCGGAACCCGGTGGAATTGGCGAAGCCGAGCTGCGAAGCTGCGGTATTTACTCGCTGACGCTCGTGGAATTTGCTCACTTCGTTCGCGGTATTTATAGGAATTTGGCTTCACCGGAATTAATAGGAATTTCGGGGGAAGCTAAAAGCTAATAAAGCTAAATGCTAAAAGGGAGAACAAAGACGGAATACAGAGATATAGGATATAGGCATAGTATTGTTTTTCGTCCATCTTACTATTGTAATGCGTTGTTAATGAGATTTCTCCACTTCGAGGGCTACGCCCTCTTCGGTCGAAATGACCAGTTTTTGTCATCTCGAGCGGAACCCGGTGGAATCGGCGAAGCCGAGCAGCGAAGCTGCTATTACACCACGATGGAACAGACAGGTTCCACACGGCAAGCGGGGTGGAGTCGAGAGATCTCAAGTACATCTATATAATTCAGGGAACAAATCTTTTCGTTCAGGATTGAAAGAATCTATTATTGCATCTTTCTTTTTTCTTGACCACTTTTTAATCTGCTTTTCTCTCAGTATTGCTGAATAGGCTGAAGGGGCAACTTCATAGTATACTAATTTAGTTGTATTATAATGATCGGAAAAACCTCTTATTTTGTGATTTTTGTGTTCCATTATTCTTCTTAACAAGTTATTTGTTATTCCAATATACAGAACAGTATTATGTTTGTTCATCAGGATATAGACATAGTATTGTTTTTCGTCCATCTTACTATTGTAATGCGTTGTTAATGAGATTTCTCCACTACGAGGGCTTCGCCCTCTCCGGTCGAAATGACGGGAAGAATCGCCTCTCCCTGCTTCTCTTTCAATGCAATTCCGTGAGCGAAGCGAACAAATACCTCAGTTCATTTCTTTCTGTTTTTCCGAAGACAAGATGATATCTTGTCCTACGCTCCCTGCTTCTCTTCCACCTTGTCACTCGTTACTTGTCACTCGTAACTATTCTCCTTGCTTCTCTTACAATACAATTCCGTGAGCGAAGCGAACAAATACCCTCTCCCCGCAGAGCAACCGGATAGGTGATACGGAATACGGAAGACGGGAGACGGGATTATGAGAGGTGGATAGGGGGATAGGTAGATGGGAGGATAGGTGGATAGGTGGATGGGTGGTTTGGTTTATTTGAAGCAAAACTTATTAGCATTCATTTCCATAGAATTGAGCATTTTTATAATCTTATCATAAGTCATATCTAATTGTTTAAATGTATCATCTGATATATATTCACATGCTAACGAAAATTCTAACCAAGTTTGCGTTTCAGAAGCCTCCTGCATTGAATCTGTGAGTTTGTTTACAAAAACAGCTTTGTATTTTCTTTTTCTCCAAGCTTCTGATAAGTTCGAACAAACAGATCTTGATGATCTTCTTATTTGATCTATTAAAGAATACTTTTCTTCGGATGGAAAATTCTTTGTAATCCTAAATATATTCATGGCTGCAGAAAACGCATATTGATAAACTTCTAATTCCCTATAATGCTTGATTAGATGCTTGCTCTCCATACCAATCCTCCAAACCACCTATCTTCCAAACTTCCTTCTCTCAAATTTCTCCTCGCTCTTCTCTCCTCGCATGTGCCCCCAAGAAGAAATTCATCCACTCCTCGCGCCGCGGAAGACGATGTTGTAAAACGCTTTGAAGAAATAGCGGCAATCGGTGAGAAAAGGATGTCGCATCGAGCTTTTCAGATAACGGCGCTCCGATTCGATTACTTCATCCAAACCGTTGGGCATATCGGCATAAAAAGGTGGCACCAGTCCGGGGGAGTTCTTCATCCTAAGCTCCTGTACATCCGGAGGATAAAGTGAAAAATACTGATAACTAATTGCTCTGACACCGAATAATTTCAAATCACCACGGAATAGATTGATAAGTTGCGGTAACTCGTCTAACCACAATTTACGCATCACAATACCCCACTTCGTCTTGCGGAAATCGTTCTCGATCTTACCTTCCTTATTAAGTTTATGAGTACGATAGATATAATTTTGTAGATATTCCGAATATGGATGCATGGTTCTAAGTTTGTAAACATAGATGATCTCACCACCTTTTCCGACACGTGGCATTTTGATAAGGGGTCCATAAGAAGGAGTTTTATCTTTCAGCGCCGGCTTCACTTTCCGGACGATGAAATAGAGCTGATTATCTATCTGCTCATAGGCAACAATCTGAAATCCGCAAAAAACCAGACGCCCGAGGATCTCAGTTTTGGATATAGCCCGATTACTCCCATTAGTGAGGAAGAAGTACACTGTTTTGAAGAAGGGTAATTTGGGAAATATCCGATTAACGATAAAATCAAAGAAACAGATCACACAGGGTATAAAGACTGGGAATTTGTCCCGAATCGCCTTCCGCCGCTGCTCGATAGTCTGTGCGCAGCCGATATAGTACCCGCCGGTTTGCAGTTTGTCATTAGATTCTATCAGAAAACGGTTGACCCGGCGAAAATCGTTCATCCTGTGCAGATTGAGAAATACCTTATATTGCCCGGAAGGTTCATGCTCGATATTGTAGAGTGTGCGTGTTTTCAGAATCAGAGAATCGTCCGTATGTATTTTCCGGGAGGGCAGATATTTTTGGATAAATTCGAATACTTGCGGTAAGTTAGTCAAATAAGTTTCTTTGAGAGAATTATGCAGCGAAAGTTCCAGCTCTTCCTCTTCCTCGACAGCAGGAATCTGATCTTCTTCATCATCCTGATATGCTTCGATCGATTTCGGTTTGGTGAAGATAGATTCGCTCAGATCGGCATCGCCGGATAGATCTTTGAAGTAGTTATGGATGCTGCAAATGATAGCTTCCAATACAAATACAATCAGAAATATACTAAGAAGAAACAAGCGTGGAATGTAGAGACGGAAGAAATAAAGTATCAATACCGCAATGATAAGCATGGTGATGCTATGTCTGACTAGTAATTCTATCTGCTTCAGACTCTTCATTCTGAGTAACTTGCTGTACTTATTCAGCACCAGCGAAGTTAATATCCAGATAAGCAGAAATACGATGATATGAGCTTGGAAAGGTACGAGAAATGCAAGCGTACCATAGCGCATCATACTTACCAAGAGGAAAGATATGATAAGTATGGCGGTGTCGAGGAGGAAGGTTATTAGTGTTTTTTTCATAAATATTTTACTCACTTTGTTCGCGGAATTTGCAGCAAAGCTGCGGAATTTACTCGCGTTGCTCGCGGAATTTGCAGCAAAGCTGCGGAATTTACTCGCTGTCGCTCGTGGAATTTGCTCGCGTTGCTCGCGGTATTTGCTCGCTGACGCTCGCGGCATTTATAGGTATTTATGGGCATTAAGTGTTTTTGAGGGTTTTGATGTAGTTATTAATTTTGATGCCGATTGAATTAAGTTTTTGAGATAGATTTTGAGTAAGTGACGAGTAACGAGTAACTAGTGACAAGTCATTTGGAGAGGTATCTGATTAGTCCTAACAACATGTTTTTTATTTCCATTATTTCTTTGTTTAGTATTTCAAAATTATTGTGATTGATATAATTCAAATTATTGGATATAATTAACTGTGTTTCCAATTCAGCCAGACTCCCTAATGATACATATAAAAAATGCATGTATTCCTTTGGATGATTTCTTGCTGCTCCTTCGGAGATATTCGACGGAATAGAAACCGCTGACCTTCTCATTTGATTTACAATACCATATTTCTCATCACTCGGATAAGTTTTGGTTATTTTGTATATTTCAGTAACAAAAGCAACACTCCTTTTCCATACTTCTAAATCTTTATGAGATTTCATTTTAACCTCCTCGTCACTCGTTACTTGTCACTCGTCACTATTCTCCTTGCTTCTCTTACAATACAATTCCGTGAGCGCAGCGAACAAATGCCTCAATTCATTTCTTTCTGTTTTTCCGAAGACAAGATGATATCTTGTCCTACGCTCCCTGCTTCTCTTTCACCTCGTCACTCGTTACTCGTCACTCGTTACTTTATCTCCCTGCATTTCTTTCACCACTCCCGCAATTACCTCCTGCTCTTCCGGGGTTAGATAGGGGTGCATGGGTAGGCTGAAGATCTGACGGCTGACTCGTTCGGCTATGGGGAAATCTCCAGGTTTATAGTTCAGATATCTAAATGCAGTTTGGATATGTAAAGGTTGCGGATAGTAGATAGCGGTAGGGATACCCGCTTGCTTCAATTTGGCTATCAGATTGTATCTTTGGGGATGACAGACGGAATACTGTGCCCAAGCGGATTGGTTACCTTTCTTCACATGTGGAATTATTACATGTTCATCCAACAAAGCGGCATAACTCTGAGCTACCTGCTGGCGCAGTTCGATCTCATGCGGAAAGATAGAAAATTTGCTTAGCAAAATAGCAGCTTGGAGTGTATCCATCCTACCATTAACTCCGATACGGACATTATCGTATTTATCGTTACCTTTACCATGGATACGCAGTGACTTGATGATCTCATACAGGTCTTCTCTAGCGGTGAATAGCATACCGCCATCACCGTAGCAGCCCAATGGTTTCGCCGGGAAGAAACTGGTAGTCGCCACATCTCCGAACGAGCAAGCCGGCTTACCTTTGTAACTGGCACCGAAACTCTGAGCCGCATCTTCCAGTACAAAGAGCTCGTATTGCTCTGCAATAGTGAGAATCTCGTCATAATCCGCCGGTTGACCGAAAATATCTACCGGGATTATCCCTTTGACATCTTGCCCGTCATGCTCCAGAACATGCCTGATAGCTTGCGGATCTATGTTGTAAGTGCGCTCGTCGATGTCGGCAAAGACCGGGATTGCGCCTAAGATAGTGATCACCTCTGCCGTGGCGAAGAATGTGAATGGAGAGGTTATCACCCGATCGCCGGGTTTGATACCCAAGGCGAGTAAGGCGATGAGCAGCGCATCCGTGCCGCTGGATACCGCGATTGCATAGCGTTTTTTTACATAATCCGCTAAGCTGTTTTCCAGTTCGGCTATCTCCGGACCCATGATATATTTACCATGCTCCAGCACAGTTGCGATCCGTTTATCCAGATCTTTGCGGATTAGGTCTTGTTGGCGTTTTAGGTCGATGAAATGCATATTTCTTCTACTCGCTTTCGTTCGTGGTATTTACTCGCTGACGCTCGTGGAATTTGCAGCAAAGCTGCGGAATTTACTCGCTAACGCTCGTGGTGATTGCTCACTTCGTTCGCGGTATTTATAGGTATTAATGGGTATTAAGAGTTTTGATGTAGTTATTAATTTTGATGCAGATAACATCAAGTCGGGCTAGAAACTCATTATATTTATCTTCCTTGATTAGAGACCGATTGAAAGCTTTTGTTAACCAAGTCTTTGTCTCAAATAGTGATCCACGTGAATAATAACTAAAATTTTTTGTTTCTCGATAATGATATCTGCCAAATCCTTCTGATAAGTTCGCTGAAATTGAATCTGCAGATCTGACAAGCTGCTTCCCGATTGTATCTTTATTAAAGTAATTCCATTTAACGACGAGATCCCATATCTCATCACTTAATTCCATGGACATTTTATATACTTCAAAATCATCTAATCTCTTAATCATATAACAAAGAATAACTTCTTCTCGCTTCTCATGCAACATAATTCAGTGAGCGCTAGCGAACAAATTCCTACGAATACCTTCTCCTTGCTTCTCATGCTATATAATACCGTGAGCGCAGCGAACAAATACCCTCTCCCCTGCTTCTCTTCCACCTCGTCACTCGTTACTTGTCACTCGTCACTATTCTTCTCGCTACTCTCTCAATATAATACCGTGAGCGAAGCGAACAAATACCATCTCCCCGCTACTCTTTCAATGCAATTCCGTGAGCGATAGCGAACAAATGCCTTCTCCTTGCTTCTCCTTCAATATAATACCGTGAGCGAAGCGAACAAATACCATCTCCCCGCTACTCTTTCAATGCAATTCCGTGAGCGATAGCGAACAAATGCCTTCTCCTTGCTTCTCCTTCAATATAATACCGTGAGCGAAGCGAACAAATGCCTTCTCCTTGCACTTCTCAAATCTCTTCTCTCACCACTTCCGCAATAACCGTCTTGGCTGCATAAACTTGCATGCCTTCTGATACTAACACCTGACATGTGGATGGTAAGATGACATCCACCTGACTGCCGAAGCGGATCATTCCCAGCCAATCGCCTTGGTTTACCTGTTCGCCACTTTTTACATAAGAATCTATCCGCCTGACCAGACGGGAAGCGATTTGTACTATACCTATGATGATGTTCGGATCTTTTGATTGGATGATATAGCTGTTACGTTCATTTTCGGAAAGTGATCGCTCATTTTTCAAAGAAAGAAACTTACCGCTTGTATGTTTATTAAGTATGATTTCACCGCTGAGAGGCGCACAATTTTTGTGAACATCCAGCAGGGTCATGTTAATACTGATCATCCGGAAGGGATTTGCCAGCAATTCTGAACCTGAGAATTCTTCCAAACGAGATTTGATCCGGTTTTTCGCAGTTTCAGGAATTTCTCCGGCATTAAAATGCTGAACTGATATTACCCTTCCATCCGCTGGTGATACTATCTCATCGGAATTAGCTTGAATCTTACGGACAGGAGTTCGCCAAAAGCGGATCATTATCATGGAGAACATTAAGATAGCTACGAATATCGGCGTAAGGATATAGCTCCAAATCCGGAGCGAGAATAGAGATGATACCGACCATGACAGGATAGAGGCACAAATTATCACTGCTAGATTATCCAGATAAAGAAATTTGAGAGAGATTAGTGTCTTATAGTGAAGAAAAAGGTAAAGCAGAGTACTGCTGAGAATTGCGATTAATACTATCATAATAGCTTATCTGCTTATGATAAAATATCCCAAATAGAGAAATTGGAATAGCGCCGGCAGAGGATCATCCTTCGCCCATACTGCCGCAGCTAGCGGTTTATTTCGCCTGTTCCAGTGTTTGTATCCTTTTAGCAAACTCATAAACTGCATCGGCAAATCGGTGAGCAGGTGCCGGTAGGAAGCACAAGAAATGCTTTGTAGCGGCTTTACATCCTCTTTGTTCAGATATTTAAGATAAAGTTCCAAGAAAGGGATATTAGCCAACTGAGAGATAACATGCCACTTCCAGGTTCGAGGATTGACTTCCAGCAGTTTATACTGTTTGTCTCTACTGTCATATTTGAATTCTATCTCGCAGATGCCTGTATATTTAACAGCTCTAATAATCCGCCCGGCATATTCTTCGAGCTGAGGTTTTTCGGTAGTCTCTGCATAAGTGGTAGCATAGCCAAAATTGATGGGATGCTGCCGATAGCGACAGGCAGTGAGCTGAGCTATTGGCTTCCCTTCGATATAAAAGCCGCAAACTGAATACTGATTAGAGTTATCACCTACTATGATGGATTGGATCAAAATTTCATCTGCCGGGATAATATTACAAGTTCTACGGTATTTATGTCTTAGCTCATTCTGGTTGTTACAGATGAAAACTTTCTTTTTTACTTGATGATAAAATGTATGCCTGATAGACGGTTTGATGATACAGGGAAACTCCGTGTGTTTCTCTAGTTGGGATATATCGCTAACAGTATAGGTTTTGGGGATCGGTATATCCAACTGTGATGCCAGAGTGTAAGTAAATTTCTTATTATAAAACTTCTCAACTTTATCCCAGCTATCCTGACAAACAAAATAGGATTGCTCCAAACTATCTTTATACTTTGAGAGAATCTTAACATGATAGTCACCGGTGGGTAATATTGCCCAATTTATGTATTTTCCCCGTTTAGCAAGCAGGAAAGAGAGAAGCTTGGCATCTTTGATAACATAATGCCGGTGGCAATATTTGGAATGCCTGCTGATATTGATATTGGTATTGTCGATTACTACTATCCGGTAACCTAACCTGCCCAATATGCGAATAATACCGAGTGCCTGAACATGACCGCCAAGGACTATGATACCGGAAACCGTGCGTTTCAACTAGCCTCCTTCTTATGTGTGTTATTAATTATATTTAGCATATAGTTGTTAGATTGATATTGACAAATAACAGAGAATGTGAAGCGGATTTTGTTTACCGCGAAGACGG
>CAYSSJ010000012.1:0-81303 GCA_964433675.1 uncultured Candidatus Cloacimonadota bacterium | reverse complement strand
GATTGGGAAGTTTATACAGACCCGATCACTGTCTCACTCGACACCGAGATGGACTTCGAAGCTTATGCTGAGAAAGATGAATGGATAACCAGTGAGACGGTTTCGGCTAATTATGTCGTCACTGGTACTGTAGCCACACCGGAGTTCGAGCCCGAAGGCGATGTTTATCTGGAAGCTCAGACTGTTACCATCACCACAGCAACGACAGGAGCAACGATAGAATATTCTTTTGACGGTGAAGAATGGATTGAAGGAGATACGGCAGAGATAGAATACACAACTATGCTCTACGCCCGTGCTTATCTGGAGAATTGGCTCGATAGTGAGATTGCCGAAGCTATGTATTATATCCTCAATCCACCTCAGGAACTAGAAGCAGAAGGACTCGCAGGGTATGTCCATCTAAACTGGCAGGAGCCATACAGCGGTGATGAATTGATCCTGACTGCCAGAAACAGACGCGACAATCCCATCCGCATCAAACGACAGATTATAGATAGACGCGATAGTGATGACCTTATAGGCTATAATATCTATCGTCAACAAGATGATGAGTTCATATTGCTCAACCCCGAACCGATAACCCAAACTGAATACGAAGATTCGGACTTGGAAGCCGGTGCATATACTTACCATGTTACCGCTATCTACGAGCAAGGCGAATCCAACCCATCCGATACAGCCACAGCTACGGTTAATATGGCAGCTACGCCTGAGTTCTCACCTGAGCCCGGTTATTATGATGAAGCTATCGAATTAGAAATAACAACCGAGACAGAAGAAGCTGAGATATATTTCACACTGGATGGCTCAGAACCAACCCACGAATCTCTGCTTTACACCGAACCGGTAATACTCGACAGCACGGTAACAGTAAAAGCAAGAGCATTCAAAGAAGACTGGCTACCCAGCGAGATAGCCGAAGCCTTATACGAGATCGAGATAACCGATGCAGAAGATGATATCATCGCACCTATAGTCACCTCACTCGGTTCTGCTTATCCCAATCCCTTCAACCCGGAGACTACCATCCCATTCTCACTCAGCAATCCCCAGCATGTCAGTATCGCTATCTACAACATCAGAGGTCAGAAAGTAAGAGAGCTGGTCGATACCGAGTATGAAGCCGGTCATCATCAAATCATCTGGAATGGAAGAGATGAGCGGAGCAGACAGGTATCCAGCGGCGTCTATTTCTGCATCATGCAGACGGGAGAAGATAGATTTGTCAGCAAAGTAGTGATGATGAAGTGAAGTTCTCATAACCTCCTCCAAAGAGGCGAGTCTAGAGGCTCGTCTCTTTTTTTTGCAGGCTGGTATATATACTAAAACAAAACGTGGAAGCAAATCTATGATTTCTAAAATTCTCAATATTGATGGAGTATTGTTTGATATATGTAACCAGCTACAAATTCGATAGATACAATACGGGTTACACTCATGAGCTTCAACTGGTCTTGTCTATAATAAAATAGTGGGCTGTTGACTGCATAAATTCCTTGCCAACATAGGGCAAAAATTAAATTGGTTCTCTCAAAATTGTATTATGTTAATAATATGAATAAATTTAAATTATATTCATCATATACACCCAAAGGTGATCAACCTGAGGCCATCAAGCAGCTCAGCTCAGGAGTGCGAGAAGGATCTAAATATCAGACTCTTCTTGGAGTAACCGGCTCGGGTAAGACATTTACCATCGCTAATGTAGTTCAGAACATAAATAAGCCGACTTTGGTGATCTCGCACAACAAAACTCTTGCTGCTCAGCTTTATGGAGAGCTCAAACTGCTTTTCCCCGAGAATGCGGTAGAGTTTTTTATCAGCTATTACGACTATTATCAACCGGAAGCATACATCCCCGGCAGGGATATCTACATAGAGAAAGAGGTGGATATAAACGACCAGATCGAGAAGCTTAGGCTTCATGCTACCATGAGCCTCATGGAACGCGAAGATGTCATCATCGTTGCGAGTGTGTCTTGTATTTATGGTTTGGGTATTCCCGAAGAATACCGTCAGGCACATCTGAGAATTCAAGTAGGTGATATTATAGAGCGAGACGAGCTTCTAAGAAAACTGGTCGATATTCATTACGGCAGAAATGATATAGCATTCGAGCGTGGCACATTTCGAGTAAAAGGAGATATCGTAGATGTGTATCCGGCATATATGGAACACTCTATCCGTATCGAGTTTTTCGGTGATGAGATCGAGAAGATATCTAGGATAAATCCGCTTGATAATCGCATTTTGGAAATGGTGGATGAGTATCCCATCTATCCTGCCAATCATTTTATTACTTCTCAGGATATCTTGGAGAGAGCTATCGGATCTATCCAAGAAGAGCTCAAAGAGCGGATAGACTATTTCGAGCGTAACAATAAACTGGTGGAAGCTCAACGAATAGAACAACGCACAAATTTCGATATCGAAATGCTGCGCGAGATCGGCTATTGTAGCGGTATAGAGAACTATTCACGCCATCTCACCAATTCCAAACCGGGCCAGCCTCCCTATTGCCTGATCGATTACTTCCCCGAAGATTACCTGTTGATAATCGATGAGTCGCACGTTACCATCCCACAAATACATGGAATGTACGGTGGAGATTATACCCGTAAGAAAAATCTGATCGAGCATGGTTTCAGATTACCATCTGCTTTCGATAACCGTCCGCTGAAATTCGACGAGTTTGAAGAAAAGATCCATCAGGTAATTTATGTATCTGCCACACCGTCAGATTATGAACTGTCTAAAACCGATGGAGTTTTTGTCGAACAGGTGATCCGTCCGACTGGACTTCTTGATCCGGAGATAGAAATCCGCCCGGTTAATACACAAGTGGATGATCTTTTGAACGAAATTTACCACAGAACAGCCAAGAATCAGAAGCTCCTCGTCACCACACTCACCAAGCAAATGGCGGAAGATTTGAGTGAATATTTGAAGAAAAGTGGGATAAGAGCCCGCTATATGCACAGTGAAATAGATACTATAGAGCGTACCCAGATCATTCGTGAGTTGAGAACGGATAAATTCGATGTCTTGGTTGGAATAAATCTGCTCAGAGAAGGATTGGACTTGCCCGAAGTTTCACTCGTAGCTATCTTCGATGCTGACAAAGCCGGATTCTTACGTTCGGAGCGATCTTTGATCCAGACAGCCGGACGAGCAGCGAGAAATGTAGATGGGAAAGTGATATTCTATGCTGATCGGATAACCGATGCAATGGCTGCTACAATGCGCGAAACCAATCGTCGTAGAGAGAAGCAGATCGAGTATAACAAAGAACACAATATCACTCCTCAAACTATAAAAAAAAATATTGACGATATATTAGCTTCTACGAGTGTGGCAGAAGGATATAGTAAAAAGCACATAGAAGAGGAATCCAAAGAGATATCTTTGGATGATTATTTAGACTTGGATTCCCGTGAAAAAATAAGTGAATTGTTAAAAAAAGAGATGAAAAAAGCAGCGGATGAATTAGATTTCGAAAAAGCGGCTGAGATCAGAGACAAGCTTATCGAGCTCGAAGAGCTCAAAGAGTTTTTATAATTGTTATGTGCAAATTTCACAGATCACAAAAAACAATCGTTCTTATAAAATTAAAAAAATACATTGGGGGGAAATTAAATGCCTAAGAAAGTGGAGAAGAAGCGCGAAGGCATCATTATCAAAGATGAGAATGCACCCGAGAAGATGGATGTCGAGGTAAACGAGATCCTCTCCGAGGGTGACTACAAGAAGATCCCGGTTTTCATTTATCACGACTGGTGCAAAAAATGTGGTATTTGTGTGACATTTTGTCCGACCGGCACCTTAGCCAGAAGCAAAGATGGTTCACCTTATGTAAAACATCCCGAAAAATGCATCCATTGCGAGATGTGTGACCGTCTCTGCCCGGATTTTGCTATCACAGGCGCTAAAAGGTAGAAAGGAGAGGAAATGCAAACACAAGAACCAAAACGAATTTTATTACAAGGTAACGAAGCTATAGCACTCGGTGCTCTCGATGCCGGTTTGAACTTTTTTGCCGGATATCCGATCACACCGTCCACAGAGATAGCAGAGATTTTAGCCCGCGAATTACCGAAACGTGGTGGCGTTTTTATCCAGATGGAAGATGAGATCGCCAGTATTTCTGCCATCATCGGAGCTTCTATCGCCGGCTCCAAAGTGATGACTGCCACCAGCGGACCCGGCTTCTCATTGATGTTGGAAGGAATGGGCTACGCAAAGATCACCGAGACACCATGCGTAGTCGTGAATGTGATGCGGGGTGGTCCTAGCACCGGCTTGCCTACCAGTCCTTCTCAATCCGATATCATGCAGGCAAGATGGGGTAATCATGGTGATGCTCCTGCGATTGTATTGTATCCGGACTCAGTTTTGGAGAGTTACCAGCTTACCATCCGTGCGATCAATCTGGCAGAAAAGTATCGTACCTGTGTGGTTCTGCTCACCGATGAGGTTTTGGGACACATGCGCAGGGCGGTTACACTACCGAAGATCAATCCCGGTAGGATAATCCATAGAATTAAACCGAATGTACCTCCCGAATGGTACAAACATTATGAAGATATCACCAAATATAGAACTCCGGTCGCCAGCTTCGGTGAAGGCTACAGATTCCATGTGACCGGTCTCTCTCACGACCAATACGGTTTCCCTACCAACAAAGCGGAAGAAACCAAAGCTATGATGACCAGATTGAAGAAAAAGATCACCCATCATATAGATGATCTGGTACAGGTGGAAGCATTCGAGATGGAAGATGCTCGCGTAGCTATATTTGCAGCGGGTATCAGTTCCCGCTCCGCAAAAGCTGCTATCAAGATGGCACGCAAGTCCGGACGAAAAATCGGGCTGCTGCGGCCCCTCACGATTTGGCCCTTCCCCGATGATGCCGTGAAGAAATACTTGCGCGATATGAAAGCGATAATCGTTCCCGAACTTAACCAAGGTCAGCTTTCGCTCGAACTAAAGAGGGTACTGGGCAATAAAAAGACGAGGAAAATAATCGAACTACAACGTTATGACGGCAACACAATCTCACCTGCCGAGATTTTAGAAATAATAAAGGAGGTACATTAAGATGAAAAGCATACCTCTAAAAAGAATACATAAGTTTCTGAGGCACAAAAAGAAATTTCCGCATGTCTGGTGTGCCGGATGCAGCAATGGAATCGTTTTGGGAGCTACTATCAGAGCAATAGCAGATATGGGCTATGAGAAAGATAATATCGCTATGGTCTCCGGGATCGGCTGTTCCAGTAGAATGCCGGTTTATGTAGATTTCAACACGCTTCACACCCTCCATGGACGTGCTATCGCTTATGCTACTGGTGTCAAACTAGCAAAACCGAATATGGAAGTGATCGTCGTAACCGGCGACGGAGATGCTACCGCTATCGGTGGAAATCATCTTATCCATGCTGCTCGTCGGAATATCAATATCACCGTCATACTGGTGAATAACTACATCTATGGTATGACTGGTGGGCAATATTCTCCCACTACACCATTAAATGATCTCTCCAGCACTACACCATACGGGAATATGGATCCAACCTTCGATATTTGTGAACTGGCAATGGGAGCCGGAGCTTCTTTTGTGGCACGAACTTCTGCCTATCATGTGGTAGAGATGCAGTCTTTTATCAAACAGGCTTTCGAACACAAAGGCTTCTCTCTCATCGAGATTATCAGTGCCTGTCCGGTTATCTATGGCAGAATGAACAAAAAAGGTACTGCCCCCGAGATGATGATGTGGATGAAGAAAAACATAATCCCGAACAAAGCTTATGAGAAACTGGAGCCCGAAGAACAAGAATCAAAGATATCACGCGGGGTTTTGAGAAAAATAGAGAAACCGGAATATGTAGAACAATATAGCAAATTGATAACATCATTGCAACCAAAAGAAGAGAAATCTGAACCAAAAGATTCTACTGCAAAAAGAGCTGAAGGAGAGAAAAATGACAACAAATAAAAAGCAAGCCAACCGAAAATCTCCCTCTATCCGTAAAAAAACGAATTTCATCAAAGAGATCCGTTTGAGTGGTAGTGGTGGTCAGGGGCTTATCACCGCCGGCATCATTTTGGCTAAAGCTGCGGTAATAGATAACTATGATGTGATGCAAACTCAAAGCTATGGACCCGAATCTCGTGGTGGTGCCAGTCGAGCCGATGTTTTGATCAGCAATACCGAGTTTTTTTATCCCGAGGCTATGCATTTCGATATCCTACTCGCTCTTACCCAAGAATCATGCGATAAATATGCATCCAAACTCAAGGATAACGGTATCCTCATTGCTGATACGACTTATGTGAAGAATATCACTATCATGGGACCTCAAATCTATGAAGTTCCCTTTACCGATATTGCCATCAAAGAGCTCGGTACTTCTTTACCTACAAATATAGTTGCACTCGGATTTGTGGTCTGGAAAACGAAAGTTGTCACCCAAAAAGCGCTTCAACAAGCTATCAAAGAATCGGTTAAGCCGGCTTATGTGGATTTGAACCTAAAGGCTATGAAGCAGGGCATGAAATTAGCAGAAAATTATAAGGATGAGAGATTATGATAAATAAATTAAATCATATCGGTATAGCTGTAAGAAGTATCGAAGACACCCGTAGAATATACGAAAGTATGGGACTGAAAGTGGAAAGCATCGAAGAAGTGGAATCGCAAAAAGTGAGAGTAGCAATGTTGCCTGTGGGGACAGAGGTTCGGATCGAACTTCTGGAGCCTACTTCAGACGAAAGTCCGATTGCAAAATTCATCGAGAAGAAGGGCGAAGGTATTCATCACCTTGCCTTTGGTACGGATGATATTCAAACCATACTCTCCCAAATGGAAGAAAAAGGGTTCCGATTGATCGATAAAACACCACGTCCCGGAGCTCATGATACGTTGATTGGCTTTCTACATCCAAAATCTACTAACGGCGTATTGATCGAAATGTGTCAGGAAGAGAAATAGAGAGCGTAAATTTCACCAGTGGAGGATGATAATGAAAATAGAAGAAAAGATAGCAGAACTGCAAGCCAAAAGAGAACAAGCGAAACTCGGTGGTGGTCAGAAACGGATTGATGCTCAACACAGCAAAAACAAATTAACCGCCCGTGAGCGTATCGAGATTTTGGTAGATAAGGATAGTTTCGAAGAGTTCGATATGTTTGTAAGACATCAATGCCACGACTTCGATATGCAAAAGCATTCATATCCCGGCGATGGAGTAGTCACTGGATGCGCCACTATAGATCAGCGCGTGGTTTATATCTTCGCACAGGATTTTACGGTAGTAGGTGGCTCATTATCGAAAACTCATGCCGAGAAAATCTGTAAAGTCATGGACATGGCACTCAAAGCCGGAGCACCACTTCTCGGATTGAACGATTCCGGTGGAGCAAGAGTTCAGGAAGGTGTCGATGCACTTGCCGGTTATGCCGAGATCTTTTATCGAAATGTGATGGCATCCGGAGTGATCCCGCAGATTTCCGCAGTGATGGGTCCTTGTGCCGGCGGTGCCGTGTATTCACCGGCTATTACCGACTTTGTGATCATGAACAAAGAGACCAGCTATATGTTTGTAACCGGACCGAAAGTAGTTAAAACGGTTTTGAACGAAGATGTCACTACCGATCAGCTTGGTGGTGCGAAGACACACGCAACCAAAAGCGGAGTAGCACATTTCATCACCGAAAATGAAGAAGAAACCTTGCTTCTGATACGAAAACTGGTCAGCTATCTCCCATCAAATAATCTGGAGAGTCCACCCTATCTCACTCCCGGCGACACTATAGACAGACGCTGTGACGATTTGAATACAATCATACCCGATAGCCCGAATAAACCTTATGATATTATAGATGTCATCGAACGCATAGTAGATGACAACGAATTTTTGGAAGTATCTCGTAATTATGCGAAAAATATTGTCGTTGGCTTTGCACGGATGAACGGACATCCGGTCGGTATAGTGGCAAATCAACCGAAAATCCTTGCCGGTGTCTTGGATATCAACGCTTCTATCAAAGGTGCTCGTTTCGTGCGCTTCTGCGATGCATTCAATATACCATTGGTCGTATTGGAAGATGTGCCGGGTTTCCTGCCTGGGACAAACCAGGAGCACAACGGGATCATCCGAAACGGAGCTAAGCTGATGTATGCCTTTGCCGAAGCAACGGTTGCCAAGATCACCATCATTATCAGAAAAGCTTACGGCGGCGCTTATTGTGTGATGAACAGCCGACATATGCGTGCTGATCTAGTTTATGCTTGGCCTTCTGCAGAAATCGCTGTGATGGGACCCAAAGGCGCAGTCGAGATCGTATTTCGCAAAGCGGTGAAAGATGCGGATGATCCCAATAAAGTACTGGCAGAAAAAGAAGAAGAATACAGAGAGAAATTCGCCAATCCATACAGAGCCGCTGAAAAGGGCTATATAGACGATATTATCGAACCGGCATCGAGCAGATTCAGATTGATCCGCGCTCTGGAAATGCTGGCTAACAAAAGAGATTCGATCCCACCCAAAAAACACGGAAATATACCTTTGTAGAGAGGCAGTATGAGATATTATCTAACTATAACTCTCATAATAATCTGTCTTAGTGGCTTGTCGGCAGGCCTCACTTATTCCGATATCGAATTCGATTTGGAAGAAGAAACTAGTTTGAGAGATGTCTCACATCAAACCGGTGTTCCTATCAAAACTATGGCTGAATATTTGGGCGTCCCATACTCTGAGCAACATGAACCTTTGATAAACTATGGTTTGGACGAAACTGATATCCAATCGGCTTTACACAAATTCGATAAAGATAAACGGATCTTTTATTGGGGTGTCGTAGTGGTAGGTATGCTGATCGTCTTCAGCAGTTTGATCATTACGGCGCTGGTAGTCTATCTTCTCAAATTCACATCAAAAAAGAAAAAAGTGAAAGTAGAAAAAAAGCAACCTGAGAGAGCTAAAAAGAGAGTAGTGTCAGCTTCCGATATGAACTCGAAAGAGATCGCAGCTGCTTCTCTAACCCTCTATCTTCATGAAATAGAGCGAGAAGAACAAAACAAGCTGCTTCTAACTTGGCGTCGAGCTAATATCAGTATGTGGCGTGCTACCAATAGTGTAAATATGCCAAATCAAATATATCAAAACCTCAAAGGAGAAAAATAAGCATGAAGACTTATACTTTGACTATAGACGGTGAAACCTTCAAGACGAAAATCGTAGAATACAAAGGCACAACTGCAATTATTAGTATCAATGGTAATGAATATGAAGTAGAGATAGAACACGAGAAAAAAGATACCACTCCCATGCTTATCCGTTCTTCGCGCTCATCCAGCAGTTCCGACACAGTAGCAACTCCCAAAACTCCGGTAGCCAAAGCGGGTGATGTAATCAGTCCCATTCCCGGACAGATCAAATCTATACTTGTAAAAGAGGGTGATAGTGTTTCAGAAGGAGATCCGGTAATTATCTTGGAAGCGATGAAGATGGAATCGGAGATCACTTCTCCCACCAGTGGCAAAATCGAGAAGATATTGGTTCAAGAAGGTGTCAATGTAGATGAAGGACAGGTAATGATCCGGATAGGAGAGTAAGATGGCAGAATTATTGCAATTTTTCCAAACAACCGGTTTTGCCCATTTCCACTGGTCTTATCTCGCTATGATCATAGTCGGGCTCTTTTTTATGTATCTGGGTATTACAAAGAATTTCGAACCTTTACTTTTGATCCCTATCGGTTTTGGCATGGTACTCGGCAATATGCCCGGCACTTTCGGAATTTATCATGAAGGATCGGTACTGAATCTGATCTATCAAGGAGTAAGGACAGGTTTGTATCCTCCGTTGATTTTTTTGGGTATCGGAGCGATGACAGATTTCTCCACTTTGATAGCTAATCCCAAGCTGATCCTACTCGGTGCCGCTGCCCAATTCGGCATTTTTGCCACATTCTTGGGTTCTATCTTACTCGGTTTCACAGTTGCCGAGGCTGGCTCTATCGGTATCATCGGTGGCGCAGACGGGCCGACTTCCATATATCTCTCCTCTCAGCTTGCTCCGCATCTGGTAGGACCTATCGCTATTGCAGCATATTCCTATATGGCGCTGGTTCCGGTAATCCAACCACCGATAATGCATTTATTGACTACTCCGAAAGAGCGGGTTATCCGTATGAAAGCACCACGCCCGGTTAGCAAAAGAGAGAGGATCTTATTTCCATTCGCCGGTTTTTTGGTGACGGTCACGATCGCACCGGAAGCCTCGATATTGCTAGGTATGCTATTTTTGGGTAATATTCTCAAAGAGAGTGGTGTCACCGAGCGACTTGCCAACACAGCCAGACATGCTCTTATCGATTCGGTAACGATATTACTCGGTTTGGCAGTCGGTGCCAGCACTCGTGCAGATGTCTTTTTGAGGATCGAATCTCTGCAGATATTTGCACTGGGCGCATTTTCGTTTTGTATTGCCACTTTCGCCGGTGTCTTATTCGCCAAGCTACTCAATGTGATCCTCAAAGAGAAGCTCAACCCTTTGATAGGAGCTGCGGGTGTATCTGCCGTGCCCAATAGTGCGCGGGTAGTACATCAAACCGGACAGAAATATGACAAAAAGAACTATCTTATCATGCATGCAATGGCACCCAATGTAGCCGGTGTGATCGGTTCGGCAGTAGCAGCAGGTGTGATTCTCGGTATCCTCGGCGGATAATTTATGCCCGGATTTTTCACCAAGATCATTCCTGTCATCCTGATTTTCTTCTTAGGAATGTTCGTAAAGAAAATCCGTCTTTTGGGCAAATCGGATGCTGATCTATTTCTGAAACTTGTTTTCAACCTCACTCTACCTGCCCTCACTTTTCTGTCGGTATCCACTGTCAAACTTCAAATAGAGTTTTTCTATTTACCGTTCATCGCTGCTTTTATGCTGGTGATCTCTTACTTTGTAGCACGCTTGGTAAGCAGAGCTATTCCTATGGACAAAAAGACTATGGGAGTTTTTCTAATCGGGTGTATGATCATGAATACCGGCTTTGCTCTCCCCTTCTTTATCGCTGCCTTCGATTTGGAAGGTATAGCTATCTATATGTTCTTCGATCTTGGCAATGTGCTCTTCATCTTCACCTTTGCCTATTACATCGCTATGAAGTATGGTTCAGATGACAAAGACAAAAAAATCGATTATACCAAATTCCTCAGACTCCCTCCCGTTTGGGGACTATTAGCCGGAGTAATCGTAAATTTCGCCGGGATTGGAGTTCCGGAGATCGCATCTTCGTTTTTAGAAAATCTGGGTACTCCGACTATTCCTCTGATAATGCTCTCTTTGGGCATCTACTTTAGCCCGAGACCACAAAACGTATTCAAAATCGCCACGGTTTTAGGTATTCGTATAGGTGTAGGCTTAATATTCGGTCTTTTCATTGCCTCTCTTTTGGATCTCAGCGGAGTTATCCGAACTATCGTGATCATCAGCTGTGGTGCACCGGTAGGTTACAATACGCTCATATTCGCCACTCTGGAAAATCTTGATAAAGAATTCGCTGCAAGTATTGTCTCCATCTCCATCTTTCTGGGTGTATTCTACATCCCAATCTTACTATTTATTCTGTAGGCAATTATGAGAAGCTTTGATTGTAAGATACTCACTCATGCGGTCAAACAACTTTGCATAGAAGCGAATCTATACTCAGATAAAGAGCTAAGAGACACACTTGCCGGATTTATGGAAGCAGAATCCAATCCACTTGCCAAAGATGTTTTGAAGGTTTTGCTAAAAAACCACGAATTGGCAGCCGAAGAGAAACTGCCATTATGTCAGGATACCGGGATGGTAACGGTTTTTGCTGAGATCGGACAAAAGCTATGTTTTAGCAACGGAGATTTCCGTACCGCTATCCAAGAAGGTGTTCGCCAAGGTTATGAGGAAGCATATCTACGCAAATCGGTAGTCAAAGACCCTATCTTCCGAAGATTAAATAGCAAAGACAATACGCCGGCTATTATCTACCCGGAGATAGTAGCAGGAGAGCGACTAAAACTGACGCTGGTTCCCAAAGGTGGCGGAGCTGATAATATGAGTTCTCAGCGGATGTTTCTACCTACTGCTGAACTTGCTGAAGTAAAAGATTTTGTGGTGGAAACCATTAGAATCGCCGGGGGGAAACCATGTCCACCTGTGATCGTCGGAGTCGGGATCGGCGGTTCATTCGATTATTCTGCTTATCTGGCAAAAAAAGCCACTACCTGCGCTTTTGATCAGCATCATCCGGACGAAAAATGGCATGCAGTGGAAGAAGATTTGCTCGCTTCTATCAATAAGCTGAATATCGGACCGCAAGGCTTTGGCGGCGATTGTACTGCTCTTGCAGTACATATCCTCACTTACCCCTGTCATATAGCCTCACTTCCCGTTGCAGTGAATATCCAATGTCATCTCAACCGCCATAAAACCATCTTATTGTGATATGTTATGACCAAATTAAATACTCCACTAGAACAAGCTGATATCCTCAAACTAAAATGCGGAGACCAAGTAGTTTTGAATGGTACGATCTTCACTGCCAGAGACAAAGCTCATCAAAGCTTGGTTGAGATGCTCAAGAGAGGAGAAGATTTACCGTTTGCTATCAAAGGAGAGGTGATTTTCTATGCCGGTCCCACACCTGCACATCATCATCTACCGCTCGGTGTAGTCGGTCCTACTACCAGTGCACGAATGGATCGTTTCACTATCCCACTCTTGGAAAACGGTTTGAAAGGTATGATCGGAAAAGGACCGAGAGAGGAAGCTATCCGAAATGCCATAAAAAAACATAAAGCCGTATATTTCGCTGCCATTGGCGGTGTAGCAGCTGTACTGACCCAGTCTATTACTTCCGCCTCGCTAGTTGCTTTCGAAGATTTGGGAACAGAAGCCATATTCAGGGTGGCGGTGAAAGATTTTCCTTGTATAGTCGCAATAGATAGCCATGGAAATGATATTTATGAACAAGCAGATCAAGCTCGGTAAATACGGGAATCTTGAGTTACCGGCTGAAAATCTAAAAGCTCATCTATACCCCTCTTTCACCGAATCTCTTCCTAATGATAGGATAGAAAAAGCATTCGCCACTTCGGGGATAGAAGAGTTTTGCAGTAAGTATACAAATATAACTGTTTTGGTAAATGATGCCACCCGTCCCACACCGACAGATGTCATCTTAGAAAAAGCTTGCCGGTTTTTTGATTTGCAAAATACAGTTTTTATGATCGCTACCGGATCTCATCCTCCCCCATCTAAAACTCAGTTAAAACGAATTTTGGGGAAAAACCATGATAAGATGAACATTCATATCCATGATAGTCGCACTGAGCATGGATACATTGGCACGACTAAGCGGAATACTAAAGTGATGTTAGACAAAACAGCACTAAAATCCGATGCTTTTGTAGTTATAGGTTCGGTGGAACCACATTATTTTGCCGGATACACCGGTGGGCGAAAGAGTTTTCTGCCCGGCATTGCTCACTACGATACTATAGAACAGAATCACTCGCTTACTTTGAATAAAAATGCCAAGCTACTCATGCTCGAAAACAATCCCGTCCATCTCGATATGATGGAAGCAGTCTCTTTTTTGGAAAAACCGATTTTTTCAATTCAGGCAATTCTAAATTCAGCCAACCAAATAGCTGATCTTACTTTTGGAGATATAGAAGAGAGTTTTTATGATGCGGTAAAAATAGCTGAGCAAGTATATACCAAACCGGTGGATCGCAAAGCTGATATGGTAGTGGCTATCATTGAAGAACCTTACGACCAGACGCTATATCAAGCTCATAAGGGAATGGAAAACTGCAAACATATCCTGAAAAAAGATGGTTTGCTAATAGTGGCAGCTCCCTGTGAACGTGGAATTGGAAATGAAAATTTCCTAAAACTGCTGAACCGATTTGACAATTATCAAACATTATACTCCCATATCAGCCGAGATTATCAACTCGGTGCGCACAAAGCTATCAACATCGCAAAGTTCAAACAAAATCATAGCCTCTGGCTTGTGAGCAGTAATACATTAGCCGATAGTTTCGCTGACAGACAATTTTCCAATTTGCAAATTGCCATAGATAGTGCGATAAAACACAAAGGTAATAAGACAGAACTTGTTGTCGTGGAAAATGCAGCTTCACTGGTGCCTGTTTTGGGTAGGTAAACAGAATCGGGGAGAAGCCAGGGAGATGTTTAGGGTTGAGGTTTAGGGAGAAGGACGAAATAATGAGAGACAGAGAGAGGGGGTAGATGGGAGGTTAGGTGGATAGGAAGATTGGTGGGCAGAGAATACAGAAAACGGAAGACAGAATACGGGAGAAGGTGAGAATGTAAGTAAATGAACAATGTATAATGAATAATGCAATATGCAGTTTAGAGTGATAGTTTAGAGATCAACGGTCATAAGCTTGTCACACTGAGTAGCTTCGGCGCAAGCCGGAGCGTATCGAAGTGTGAGTTGGTGAAAGAATAGCAGGATGAAGTTGATTAGTTAATTTGTTGATTGGTTGAACCGTTAAGTCGTTGAGGTGTTGATTCGTTCAATCGTTGAATCGTTTCGGTCATTTGGTCATTGTAATTTGGAATTTATTTGCCTGCCCGGCCTGCCATGTGGAACCTGTCTGTTCCACTGCGGTGAAATTTCGTCAGAAATATTTCAATGGGGGTATTTGGAATTTTTCTATTCTTTAGCTCTTTGTAAATAGTTATAACTCGGTGCTCTTCGGTGAAACTTGGTGGTTAATAAAAAAACAACTTACCACCGAGAACATACTACTACGCCAAGGCTTCGCAGCACAGGCTGAGTAACACCGAGATGAAAATAACAACTTTTCTATTATGAAACAAAATTATATCCTCAGAGCTTTTCGGTGCCTTCGGTGGTTAATAAAAAAATTATTCGTGCAAATTCGTGTAATTCGTGGATAAAAACAAACTATTCCCCGAAGGGGAGCCAATCCCGATTATCTACAATGGGTTATGACCATATATTGTCCCCCTTCCCAAGGGGGAATAAAAGGGGGTTTCTCCAACAATAGCCCAACCTCTTCAGGGTTGGGAAATATTTGGGATAGATTGAAATATACGCCGTTCACGGCGTTTATAGGATATAGTCGTAAACTTGTATAATGACGTATCAATAAAACCATACGCCTGAAGGCGCAGGCTATTATTTCGGTCATTGGCATATACCTCTCTCAGTCTCTTCTCCCTGCTTTTCATACTTCGATACGAAAGAAATTCTTAGAAGAATGGAATCTCGTTTCTACTCAGTATGACGATTCATATTTCTATCACTTCCAGCGAAGCCAAATTTGTTTCTCAGTCCCTCAGTCTCTTCGAACTCTTCTCAAAAACTCATCACTCTTCACTAAAAAATGCGCAACTATATTGGTTCTTTCCTTAGTCCTTGATCCTTAATCCTTGCTTAGTCCTTCGTAGCCCCCGTCCGCTGTAGCTTTAGCGGAGGAGGATGCGAAGGGAGGCGAAGAAGGATAGCGTTTAGCTTAGCTCTCTTCTCGCCTATTTCATCGGAAAAATTTGGGGGGCTTACTTTGTTCTATCCTAATGTGGTTTCAGCACTTTTCTTGTTCAAACCTTAAATCATAATTGACAAATATCAGCATGTTTTTTTTATAAGAAAAAATGCATATTAGGAAGATAAGATGATGGGAAAATTGATTATAATTTTTATTTCGGTGGTGATATTGGCTGCCTGTCAGGCAGGTCTCCCTGAATTTGACGGTAACAATGCCTACGAGCATATCATCAACCAATGTGACTTCGGTCCCCGCTATCCCGGTTCGGATGGGATAGAACTCTGCCGAGACTATATCATCACAAATCTAGAAAAACATGATGCTATCGTGGAGCTACAGCCATTTACAGTAACCTTATATGGTGAAGAGATCGAGGGTATAAACATTATCGGCAGTCTCTATCCTCGCATGGGTAGAAGGATCATGCTTGGCACTCATTACGACACCCGACCATGGGCAGATCAAGAGGAAGATAGCACGTTGCATGACCAACCGGTTTTGGGTGCGAACGACGGCGCTTCGGGAGTGGCAGTCCTTTTGGAACTATGTCGAATAATATCCCAAAAGCAACCACCGCAATACGGCGTGGATTTTGTCTTTTTCGATCTGGAAGATATGGGTGATTACGATAAAGAAGAAACTTGGGCGTTGGGTGCACAGCATTTTGCCAAAAACTTCAGTGGACAAAAACCAGAAAAATCCATCATCGTTGATATGGTAGGACAGGAAGATCTGAAAATCGAGATGGAGTATTTTTCCTATCACAATTCCCCCGCTCTGGTAAATGAAGTTTGGGATATAGGCAGAAAATTTGGTTTTGATGAATTCGTTCCCAGTATAGGCAGGATAATCATCGACGACCATCTCCCCTTGATACGGGCAGGTTTTAATGCTATTTTGATCATTGACTTTGATTATCCCTACTGGCATACTTTGGAAGATACTCCCGATAAATGCTCTCCCGAATCTCTCTATGTTGTCGGTCAAACTCTTGTAAATCTTATCTATCAGGACAAATGAAAGCTTTGAATTCATTGCTAACCCGTGAAGAACAAAATGTCTTGGCTTTTATCGTAGTTTTCGCTACCATAGGCATCGGACTGCACATTTTTCAGATCTCACCATTTCAATCGGCAGAAGGTGAAGAACCCGAATTTTTGGATGAGGACAAAGAGATCCGTTTTGATCTGAACACAGCTTCGGCAGAAGAATTGATGACAGTGCCGGGAATTGGTCCCAAACGGGCGGAAGATATCATCGCCTATCGCGAGTCTCAAGGTTTCAAATCACGTTATGATTTGATAAACATCAAAGGTATCGGTGATGCTACTTTCAGTAAGATCAAGGACTATTTCTACAGTTTCGAAGGTGAAGATAGCGAGCTTGGTCTTTCTCAGCCGGAATCTCCAACGCAGATCTGTATCAATACCGCTTCAGGTAAAGATCTGACTATAATACCCGGGATAGGACCGGTAACCGCAGATCGAATTATAGAATACCGTGACGAACATGGTGAGTTTTCCGCTTTTGAAGAACTTCTGGAAGTTCGCGGCATCGGACCCAAAACCTTGGCTACCATAAAAGAATATGCAATTATAGGAGATAAAGAATGACACCGTTTATCATTCCCACCCATACTTTGGCAAAACTATATGAATCGCAAGGACACTATGTGCCCGCCTTGGTCATTTATGAGAAACTGCATGATGAGAATCCGTCTGATGAATATAAACAAAAGATCAAAGCTTTGCATGATTTGATCTTCGAGAAAAATCTGGATGAATATGACAAACGTATCACCGCGATGTTCGACCAAGAAGAGCTCAAATACTTCAAGATATTCCCTCACAAACAATATGTGGAATACAAAGATATTGCCCAAAATGAAGAGATCAGATTCATGGAATCTCCCGAAAAAGAGCTCGATCATCAGGCTTCTTTGGAAAAATTCGTCTCAGTACTCAAAACTTTGGACTCGAACAATCTTCAAGCATCTTTGCAAGATTATTTCGGTAGCGACAAAAAGATAGCTGACATTACCATAGCAGATTTCATCAAAGCAGTAGAGAATCTTGGCAATGACGAAGAAGATTAATAAGCTTTGCGAGAAGTGTATGAATAAATGTAAACAGCCTGCCTCGGTGAAACTGATTCAATGTCCAAAATTCAAGTTCAAACCACAACAATTGGAAATTCGCTTTAAGTGAGGTTATATGCGTATTATAGCAGGAAAATATAAGAAGACGAATCTGTTTGGGGCAAACGGCTCCTTTTGCAGACCGACAACCGATTATTTTAAAGAAGTGATATTCTCTGTTTTATTCGATTGTAGCGACCAGAATGTGCTGGATCTTTATGCCGGTAGTGGTGCATTGGCGTTCGAAGCTCTGAGCAGAGGTGCCAACTACGCTGTCATGGTGGATTCTTCCGATAAAGCTATCCGAGCTATGAAAAAAAATATCGAGAAACTCGGCTGCACGGCAGATTGTAGATTACACAAAAAAAACGTGTTCTCGTTTCTGAAAACTGATGAGCAAACTTATGATCTTATATTTTTGGACCCACCCTACAACAAGAATCTGGTGAATAAAACTCTCCATCTTATTATGGAAAACAAAATGCTGAGAAGCAACAGCAAAATTATCGTCGAGCATTCAAAATCGGAGAAGATAGAACCGGAATTTGCCGATTTGATAGATTATCAGAAGGACGGCGGAGAAACTATGATCACAATACTGAAATCAGGGAGTAATGATGAAGATTTACAATAGCATTTCCAGAAAAAAAGAAACTTTTGTTCCCAAAAATCCCGAACAAGTTACCATGTATGTCTGCGGACCTACCGTATATAATTATTTTCATATCGGTAATGCTCGCCCATTTCTTTTCTTCGATGTAGTTCGTCGATATTTCAAATACATCGGCTGGGAAGTAAAATATGTCCAAAATATCACCGATATCGAAGATAAGCTGATCGAGCAAGCAAAAGAAGAAAATATACCGGCAACTGAAATTGCCGCAAAATACACCGAAGCTTTTTTTGAAGATATTACCGCACTCGGCATAGAAAAAGCTGATCATCACACTTATGCTACCGAGTTTGTACCGGATATGATCCAACTGATCCAAGCCTTGGAGAACAAAGGGTTTGCCTATGAAAAAGATGGGGATGTGTATTTCTCCGTATCTAAAGTGGAGAATTACGGTAAACTTAGCGGTAAAAACCTGGATCAATTGATGGCAGGTGCGCGTATCGAAGCCAATTCCAGTAAAAAAAATCCAGCCGATTTCACGCTTTGGAAAAAAATGAAACCGGGCGAACCATACTGGAATAGTCCTTGGGGCAAAGGAAGGCCGGGGTGGCATACCGAATGTGTGGTGATGAGTAAAAAATTATTGGGTCAACCTTTTGATATCCATGGTGGTGGAATTGATCTGATCTTTCCGCATCATGAGAATGAACGTGCTCAAGCACTGGCTCTGAACAACAAACCTCTGGCTCGCTTCTGGATGCACAATGGCTATCTCAATATCGAGGGTGAAAAAATGTCCAAAAGTAAGAATAATTTCCTTATCGCACGGGATATTTTGAAGCAATACAGTCCCGAAGCGATTAGATTTTTCTTCTTATCCAAACATTACCGCAGTCCGATAGATTTCAACGAAGAGATAATCAAAGAATCTCAAACAGCTGTAAAAGCTCTATACGAGAGTTTAGCTGACATCAATTTCCTCGCTTTTCATCATGAAAAGAAAGAATATGATGACTCGCTTGTGCAGATCAAACAAAAATTCTTGGATGCAATGAATGATGACTTCAATACTGCCATTGCCACTTCGCAATTATTCAAACTCCAGAAGATGGTAAAAAATGAAGCTCTCGCGCTCAGATTGAGAAAAAACGCAGCTCTTATGATGGTAGAGCTTGGCAGTGTACTCGGTTTCTTTTCCGATGTTCATGCCAAACTTCAACCCAAACAAACTGATCTGGACGAAAAGTTGATCTCTGTATTGATCCGTTACCGAGCGGAATTTAAACAGCAGAAAAACTGGGAGATGGCAGACAGGATCCGCGATGATCTAAAAAAAATCGGCATTTTTCTCATGGATACTCCAGATGGCACGAAATGGAAAATTGAGTTAGATTAGGAAGCATTTTTATTATAAATTATTGGCAAATGTGAATTATTTGGTTGACATAATTAAGCTATGCAAAAGTTTTGTCTATCTCTGAAGATAGAGATCGTTATAAAGAGAAATATAAGTGAAAGTGCTTGACACGGAAAGGACAGGAAATTTTCGTGTCGGAAAATTATGGAAGCCGACGTGGCTCAACGGTAGAGCAGCGCACTTGTAATGCGCGGGTTGTGGGTTCGATTCCTACCGTCGGCACCATCGAAGTGGAGGGGTTCCCGAGTGGTCAAAGGGAACAGACTGTAAATCTGTCGGCGGACGCCTTCGGAGGTTCAAATCCTCCCCCCTCCACCATTTTTTATTACGCGGGAATAGCTCAATTGGGAGAGCATTAGCCTTCCAAGCTAAGGGTCGCGGGTTCGAATCCCGTTTCCCGCTCCATTAGCTCATGTAGCTCAGGCGGTAGAGCGCATCCTTGGTAAGGATGAGGTCATCGGTTCAAATCCGGTCATGAGCACCATTGATTCATTATATTTATGCCGTAGGAGGAGAAATGGCAAAGGAAAAATTTGTACGTAGCAAGCCGCATATCAATATCGGGACGATCGGTCATGTAGATCATGGCAAGACGACCCTGACAGCGGCGATAACTTTGTATTTAAGCAAAGGTGGAAGCTCAGCATTTCGTACTTTCGATAGTATCGACAATGCGCCCGAGGAAAAAGAGCGTGGCATCACCATAGCCACCGCTCATGTGGAATATGAGACAGCAAACCGTCACTATGCTCATGTGGACTGTCCCGGTCATGCGGACTATGTAAAGAACATGATCACCGGTGCAGCACAGATGGACGGAGCGATTTTGGTAGTAAGTGCAGCCGACGGTCCGATGCCTCAGACGAGAGAGCATATTCTGCTTGCTCGTCAGGTTGGTGTACCTGCGATGGCTGTCTTTTTGAACAAAGCGGATCTGGTGGATGATCCTGAGCTTTTGGAACTGGTAGAGTTGGAAGTACGTGAACTACTCACCGAATATGATTTCCCCGGCGATGAGATTCCGATAGTAACTGGTTCAGCCTTGAAAGCTCTCAATGGCGATCCGGAAGGTGAAGCTCAGGTACAGAAACTGATGGATGAGGTAGATGCTTACATCCCGCTGCCGGAGCGTGCTGTAGACAAGCCATTCCTGATGCCGGTAGAGGATGTTTTCTCGATCTCCGGTCGTGGAACAGTTGCCACCGGTAGAGTAGAGCGTGGTGTGGTCAAAGTTGGAGAGAAGATAGAGCGAGTAGGTATTCGTGAGACCGTAGAGACCACCTGTACGGGCGTGGAGATGTTCCGCAAGATTCTCGATCAGGGTGAAGCCGGTGATAATGTTGGTATTCTGCTGCGTGGACTATCCAAAGACGAAGTTGAACGTGGCATGGTATTGGCTAAACCGAAATCGATCACTCCGCATACCAAGTTCATGGGCGAGACCTATATACTAACCAAGGATGAAGGTGGACGTCATAAGCCATTCTTCAGCGGCTATCGTCCTCAGTTCTATTTCAGGACGACAGATGTGACCGGCAGCTTGACACTTCCCGAGGGAGTAGAGATGGTAATGCCGGGAGACAATGTAACGATATCGGCAGAGCTGATCACTCCGATAGCGATGGAGAAGGGTTTACGTTATGCTATCCGCGAAGGTGGCAGGACGATAGGCGCCGGCGTTGTCAGCGAGATTATAGAATAAGGTAGATGTATGAGAGATATAATAACTTTGGCTTGTGAAGATTGTAAGAATAGAAATTATACTACGACAAAGAACAAACGTACCCATCCGGGTCGGGTTGAATACAAGAAGTATTGCCCCAAATGTCGTAAGCATACCCAACACAAGCAAACAAGATAAAAAAGATGGATAGGTCAGTAGCTCAATTGGTAGAGCACCGGTCTCCAAAACCGGTGGCTGCGGGTTCAAGTCCTGCCTGACCTGCCATTGTAATTCATAAGAAAAAGAGTGAGAAACTATGTTTAAAAAGATATTTGCATTTTTAAAGAGTGTGAAGCAGGAGATGTCCTATGTGTCATATCCTTCCAAGGCAGATTTGAAGGAAGGGACGACCGTAGTGATATTTATGTCTGCTCTCGTGGCACTTTTCTTGACTTTGGTCGATGGCATATTCGGCTATATTATCCGAACTGTATTGATGGGGATGTAAAGCCGATGAACTGGTATGTCGTCCATACGTATGCTGCGTATGAATTCAAGGTAAAAGAAGCCATCGAGAAAGGTGTGCAGGGTACCGATCTGGAGGAGAAATTGGGACAGATTCTGATTCCGACTCAAAAGACATTCCTCATCCGGGATGGTAAAAAAATCGAGCGGGAAAAGAAGATATTCACCAGTTATATAATCATTCAAGCAGATCTTACTCCCGAATTGCAGAAATTCATCCAAAGCATTCCGGGTGTCACAAATTTTCTGGGTATCACCGGTAAATCAAAAAAACCACATCCCTTACCGGAAAATGAGGTAAATCGCCTTTTGGGTATAGCAGACCGCGACAAAGACGATGCCAAAGGATACGATTTTATCCCCGGTGATATGGTTAAGATTACTTCCGGACCTTTCAACGATTTCGATGGTGTGATCGAAAAGATCAGCGATAATCGTAAGAAGTTGACTGTTAAGGTGACAGTTTTTGGACGTGTGACCCCGGTAGAAGTTCGTTTTGATCAGGTAGAAATAATTTAGAATAGAGGTAGATATGGCAAAGCCAAAAGATGTAGTACATGTTGTAAAACTTCAATTACCTGCTGGTCAGGCAACACCGGCACCTCCGGTGGGACCGGCTTTGGGTCAAGCAGGGATCAATATAGGTGAATTTTGCAAGTCATTTAATGACAAGACAAAGGATTCGCCCGGAATGATCTTCCCTGTGGTCGTATATGTAAAAAAGAACAAATCCTATACATTTGAGATTAAAACACCTCCCGCTGCAGTATTGATAAAGAAAGAGGCAGGTCTTGCCAAAGGATCTGGAAGTCCGAAGAGTGACAAGGTCGGCACGATCAAACGCTCGTCTATAAAAAAAATAGCCGAGATCAAGATGGAAGACCTCAATGCTTACAATATCGAAGCAGCTATGAGGATGATTGAAGGCACTGCACGAAATATGGGAGTCATCATTCACGATGACTAATAGAGATATTTCGTAAGCAGGAGATTATCGAAAGGAGTAATGTACATGGCAAAAAAAAGGTACAAAAAAGCCCTTGAGATGATCGATAGGCAAAAGAAATATGAGCTTGCTGAAGCGATTGAGCTGTTGAAGAAAATTCCGACAGCGAATTTCACTGAAACAGTTGAGCTCCATATGAATTTAGGCGTCGATCCTCGCAAGGCAGATCAACAGATCAGAAACTCTTTGGTTCTTCCACACGGAACCGGCAAAACTGTCCGTGTTCTGGTGTTTGCCGAAGGTGAAAAAGCGGAAGAAGCAAAAGAGGCTGGTGCAGATTATGTCGGAGTAGATGAATACATCGAGAAGATCAATGGCGGCTGGTTCGATTTTGATGTAGTCATCACTACCCCCAATCTGATGGGTAAAATTGGCAAACTCGGACGCATTTTGGGTCCCCGCGGCTTGATGCCAAATCCGAAGGTCGGCACTGTGACAATGGATATCAGTAAAGCAGTCGAAGAGTCCAAAGGTGGAAAGATCACCTATCGTGTGGATAAATTTTCAAATTTGCATATTATCGTGGGAAAACTGAATTTTGATATACAGCAATTGAAAGAGAATATCCTCACCGTAGTAGGTGCGGTCTTAAGAGAGAGACCCGCCTCATTGAAGGGCGTCTTCATCAAAAGCATGAACCTCACAACAACTATGGGTCCCAGCATCAAATTGGATGTAGCCCACACCAACACGCAAGCTAGGAAATAGGGAGGTTATGGATGCTACAACAATACAAAATAGACGAAGTAAAGAAGATCAAAAGCAAACTTGAAGATGCCAAGTCGATATTGTTAGTCGACTACAAAGGTGTTAATATCGAAGAAGTGGACAATCTACGTAACAGAATGCGAGAAGCTGAAGTTGAATATTTTGTCTCGAGAAACACATTTATCAAGATTGCGCTCAACGAGTTGGGGATCACTTCCTTAGATGATCATTTGGTAGGACCGACAGCAATAGCAGCATCAAAAATTGACGAGGTTGCTCCGGCTCGGGAACTTAGAAGTTTTATCAAAGATGTCATGGAAGAGAAAGATTTTCCGTCTTTCAAAGTCGGATTGGTAGCCGGTGAAGTGATGGATAGCGACAAGCTTATGGAACTGGCTAAATTACCATCCAAAGAAGAACTTTTGGCTATGATGCTGCAAGGCTTCAATGCTCCGATCGTCGGATTCGTGGGTGTGTTACAAAGTATCATACGTAAATTTGTTTTGGTCGTAGATGCGATCGCTAAAGAAAAATAAAAAATATATAGTCCTATGGAGGAAAAAATGGCTGATAAAAAACAACAGGTAATTGATATTATTAAAGAGATGAGTGTACTTGAACTTTCTGAACTTGTAAAAGAACTTGAAGAGATGTTTGGCGTCACCGCTGCTGCTCCGGTTGCAGCTGCCGCTGCTCCTGCAGCTGAGGAAGCTGAAGAAGAGAAAACCGAATTCGACGTAATCCTCAACAATGCCGGTGCCAAAAAGATCCAAGTTATCAAAGCTGTGCGTGAGATTACCAAACTAGGTCTCAAAGAAGCGAAAGAACTAGTTGACGGCGCACCAAACCCAGTAGTTGAAGCTGTATCGAAAGAAGAAGCTGAAACTGTGAAAGCTAAATTAGAAGATTCAGGTGCATCAGTCGAGCTTAAATAATATGGTCATTCATAACGGAAGTGGCGTTCATACGTTCACTTCCGTTCGCTGTTTAATGATATGTCATACTCGAACAGAATTTAAATAAAGGAGTGTACGCTTTTGAATATAAAGAATTATTCTCGCGTAACCAAAAAAGCCCAAGAATCAGGGCTTCCGTCCATAGAAGTACCCAATTTGCTGGCAATGCAGATTGGTTCCTTCAACGATTTCCTACAAAAGGAAAAACACCCTCAAAAACGTGATTTGAGAGGATTGCAGTCGGTTTTATCTTCTATCTTCCCTTTGGAAGATCCCAAAGGTTACTACTATCTCGAATTTATCGATTATGTCGTCCTCAAAGAAAAATACAACACCGACGAGTGTATAGAACGAAATCTATCCTATCAGGCTCCTGTGAAAGCTCGCATGAGACTAACGATCTATGACGAGGAAGTTCTCAAAGAAACAGGTGAGAAACGGGTGAAAAACACGATCGAACAAGATGTTTTTTTGGGAGAGATTCCGCTTATCACCGATCAAGGCACTTTTATTATAAACGGTGCTGAGCGTGTGATCATAAGCCAATTGCATCGTTCACCGGGTGTATATTTCTCATCATCCAAACACCAAAGCGGGAAGACGCTTTACTCGGCAAAATTGATACCATACAATGGTTCTTGGCTGGAATTCGTCACCGATAGCTATGACGCTGCTTTCGTGCTGATAGATAAACGAAGAAAGCTGCCTGCTACAGTGTTATTGCGCGCTATAGGATTTTCTGAAAATAGCGATCTGAGAGAATTCTTTTATAAGAAAGAAACTGTGAATCTCGAAGAAGCAAAAGACAGATTTCTATATAATGACTTCGTTGATAAGGATACCGGTGAAGTATTGTATGAAGCAGCATCTTTTATAGATGAAGATATGGTCGCTGAATTCAATGTACACGGGCTCAAAAAAATCGATGTAGTTGCTGATGAATCCGAAATAGCTCGCAAAATTTTGGAACAGACCATATCCAAAGATCCGACCAAAAATCGTGAGGAAGCTCTCAAAAAGATATACACTCTAATCCGACCTGGAGAAGAGCCAAGTTTTGAAGCAGCCGAAGACCTATTTCAAAGGATGTTTTTCAACGATAAAAGATATAATCTGGGAGAAGTAGGTAGATACAAGCTAAACTCTCGGCTGGCTCATAATGTGGATAGTAGTGTCCATACTTTGACCAAAGAAGACTTCATTGCTATCATCGAAAGAATTATCATGATCTACAAAGATCACGATCATGTCGATGATATAGACCATCTTGCCAATCGACGTATCCGTACAGTGGGTGAACTTCTGAGCGAACAATACACCATCGGTCTTTCTCGGGTAGCACGAACTGCCGTAGAGAGGATGTCTATCGCCAATCCGGATGAGATCACTATTCACGATATTATCAATAGCAATGCTTTGATAGCGGTTGTACAATCTTTCTTCTTGACCGGACAGCTTTCTCAGTATATGGAACAGACCAATCCACTTACCGCTATTACTCACAAACGCCGTCTTTCGGCATTGGGACCTGGCGGACTGACGAGAGAACGAGCCGGCTTCGAAGTGAGAGACGTGCATCATTCTCATTATGGACGTATCTGCCCTATCGAGTCTCCTGAAGGACCAAATATCGGTTTGATCTCTTCACCGGCGATGTATGCTCGTATCAATAAACTCGGTTTTATGGAAACTCCGTATATCAAGATCGAAAACGGTAAAATCACCGATCAAATAGATTATCTCGATCCTTTCGAAGAGGAAAAATACACCATCGCTCAGGCAAGTATAAATTATGATAAGAATATGAATATCACCGATGATCTGGTCTTCGCATTACACCGGGGAGAATTCATGCAGGTACCACCATCGGAAGTGCAATATATGGATGTATCTCCCCAACAGATCGTCTCTGTCTCAGCAGCTCTTATCCCATTTTTGGAACATGACGACGCTAACCGCGCTTTGATGGGATCGAATATGCAGCGGCAGGCAGTACCTTTGGTAACACCTGAAGTGCCTATCATAGGAACCGGCATCGAAAAAATCGTGGCTGAGGATAGCGGTTCTGCTCTTGCCTCACCGTTTGATGCTGTGGTGAAAAATGTTACCAGCGCTTATATTGATATCGAGCGGATCGATACAGATGAAACCGTATTGGATATGGGTATGCAAAATAGGCTTTATTTCAAGAAATTTGCCCGTTCCAATCAGGATACTTGTATGAATCAAAGACCGATCGTGAAAAAAGGTGACAAGATAAAAAAAGGTCAACTGCTCACCGATGGACCGGCAATCCAAAATGGCAGATTGGCGCTCGGCAGAAATATGTTGGTCGCTCTTATGCCTTGGTATGGTTACAACTACGAAGATGCTATCGTCATCAGTGAAAGAGTAGCTCAGGAAAATATGTTCGACTCTATCTACATAGAGGAGCATGAAGTGTTGGTACGCACCATGAAAAATGGTAGAGAAGAATTGGCATACGATATACCAAATGTACCTATCAATTCATTGCGTAATTTGGACAAAACCGGGATCATCCGTGTCGGATCGGTAGTAAAAGCCGGCGATATCATAGTGGGCAAGATCACTCCGAAGAATGTAGATATCGACCCTTCACCCGAAGAGAATCTAATGCGAGCACTATTCGGCGACCGTGCCGGTGACTTCACCAATAGTTCCCTGAAAGCAAAACCGGGCATGGAAGGTGTGGTAATAGATGTGAAAGTGTTCTCTCGCTCGGAAGATATGGAAGAATCTGAAGAACAAGATCGCAAACAAGATTTGATAAACAAACTGAAAAAAGAACAAGCTAAGCGTCAGAAACAGATCGATGAATATTTGGTACAAAAACTCTCGGAAGTTTTGGTGGGGCAAACTGCCAAAAATATTGTTGATATCAAAACGAACAAACCATTCATTATGCCGGGTAAGAAGATTACCAAAGCGGATCTGAAAAAGATAAATTTCAAAAAATTGAACACGGAATTTGAGCTGGTAGAAGATAACGAAATTAATCGAAAAATATATCAGTCAGTTATCTTGAAAATAAAAAATGCGACCGAAGAGAGCAACAATATATACAAAAAAGAGATTGAACGTCTGAAACATGGTGATGAATTGCCCTATGGCGTACGAAAGATGGTAAAAGTTTATATCGCCAAAAAGCGCAAGATCCAAGTGGGAGACAAAATGGCAGGAAGACACGGTAACAAAGGTGTGATCTCCAGGATCAGTCCTACCGAAGATATGCCATTTACCGAAGCTGGTGAATCTATCGATATCGTACTCAATCCACTTGGTGTGCCTTCTCGTATGAATATCGGGCAGATAATGGAAACTCATCTCGGTTTGGCAGCTAAGATCTTGGGATTTCAAGTGGAAACTCCTGTCTTTGATGGAGCTTCTATCGAAGATGTCACCCATGAAATGAAAAAAGCCAAACTGCCACTCGACGGAAAGCAAATATTGTATGACGGAAAAACCGGACATCCATTCAAAGAACGAGTTACAGTCGGGATCATGTACATTCTCAAGCTAAACCATCTCGTTGCAGACAAAATGCATGCGCGTTCAACCGGACCTTACTCACTTATCACCCAACAACCTTTGGGAGGCAAAGCGCAGCATGGTGGTCAGCGTTTGGGAGAGATGGAGGTCTGGGCACTGGAAGCTTATGGTGCCTCGAGACTGCTCGAAGAGATGTTAACTATCAAATCCGACGATGTAGAAGGAAGGACAAATGCATTCAAGGCAATTACAGCCGGGCAGAATCCTCCAAAACCGGGAGTACCCGAATCCTTCAATGTGCTCGTTAGCGAGTTGAAATCTCTCTGCTTCGATGTAGAGTTTTTGTCAGAAAAGGAATAACTGGGGGTTATGAGTGATTAGAGAAACTAAGCAAAATAAAAAGATAGAAGACTTTGATCAAGTCCGTATAAAGATAGCTTCTCCGGAATCTATTAGAGAATGGTCGTACGGTGAGGTCACCAAGCCTGATACACTGAATTACAGAACTCTGAAACCGGAAAAAGGTGGTCTTTTCTGCGAACGAATCTTCGGACCTGAGAAAGATTATGAATGCAGTTGTGGCAAATACAAGAAAAAGCGCTTTCAAAATACGGTCTGTGATCGTTGTGGCGTGGAAATCACTACTTCCAGAGTGCGAAGATCCAGACTAGGTCATGTGGAATTAGCCGTACCTGTAGCCCACATCTGGTTTATCAAGAGTATCCCCAGTGTAGTAGGCACACTTTTGGATTTGCCTACTACCAAACTGGAGAGGATTTTATATTACGAATCATTCATAGTAATGAACCCGGGTGATAGCGATTATGAGATCGGTGACCTTATAGATGTGGATGAATACTACGAGATCCGAGATCGCGTCAGCGAAGATTTTGATGTACGTATGGGTGCAGAAGCTATCAAAGCTTTGTTAGAAAAATTGAACCTCGAAGACGAAGCGATGAATTTGCGCACCGTCATCAAGATGGAAACTTCCGTACAGAAAAAACAGAAGGCGATCAAACGGCTGAAGATCATAGATGCTTTTAGAAAGTCTTCTAACAAACCGGAATGGACGATAATGGAAGTTTTGCCTGTTTTACCCCCCACTTTGAGACCTTTAGTACAATTGGAAGGTGGTAGATTCGCTACAGCAGATTTCAACGAATTATACAAACGCGTAATCACGAGGAACAATCGACTGCGCGGGCTTATAGATATAAACGCACCTGAAGTGATCCTTCGTAATGAGAAGCGTATGCTTCAGGAAGCGGTAGATGCACTGATCGATAATACCAGAAAATCCAGACCGGTCAAAGGACGCGGAAACCGTCCTCTTAAGTCACTTGCTGACCAGTTGAAGGGCAAGACAGGTAGATTCCGTCAGAACCTATTGGGTAAACGAGTAGACTATTCAGGCAGATCGGTTATCACCATAGGACCGGAGCTCAAACTTCATCAATGCGGCCTCCCCAAAGAGATGGCGATCGAACTTTTCAAGCCGTTCATCATCGAGCGTTTGGAAAAAATGGGTGAAGCTGAAAAAGCCAAAACTGCCAAAAAGATGATCGAGAAGAAGCGACCGGAGATTTGGAAGATCTTGGATGATGTTATCAAAGACTATCCGGTTTTACTAAACCGTGCTCCTACGCTTCACAAGCATGGTATTCAAGCATTTATGCCGATCCTCACCGAAGGTAAAGCGATTGAAATTCATCCTTTGGTCTGTATCCCTTACAACGCCGACTTTGATGGTGATCAAATGGCAGTTCATGTGCCTCTCTCTCATGAAGCGCAAATGGAAGCACGCATCCTGATGATGTCTTCCAGAAATATATTGCTACCGGCAAACGGTAAACTGGCAATGGCTATGAATCAGGATATTGTCTTGGGCAACTATTATCTTACTGCTGTGAAGAAACAAGAGCCTGAAACAGCAGAACAGATAAGAAAGCTACGTTATTTCAGCTCACCAGAAGAAGTCATCCATGCTTATGAATATCAAGAACTTCATTATTCAATCAAAGGAGAAAACAGAGAACGATCTTTGGATATTCATGACTGGATCAATCTACTGGTAGATAATAAAAAGATTACTACAACCGTTGGGCGTGTAATATTTAATCAGATACTTCCCAAAGAGATGGAATATGTCAATTATACTCTGACTAAAGGGAAGCTGAACGATTTGGCGATGGTATGTTTCGAAACTGTTGGACAGCAAGGCACAGTAGAGGTGTTAGATCATATCAAAGAGCTGGGATTCACTTATGCTACTCGTGCCGGAATCACTTTCAGTGCCAGTGATGTGATCTCTCCTAAGAGCAAAGAAAAGATTATCAACAAATCAGAAAAAGATATTCAACGCATCCAAAAAAGTTATAATAGTGGTGAGATCACTGATACAGAGAGATACAATCGTATTATAGATAGATGGAAAATGGCAACCGAACTGGTGACGGAAGATCTGATGCGTCAACTCGAAGTGGATCAAGAAGGTTTTAACCCGATCAATATTATGTATATTTCCGGTGCCCGTGGCGGTAGAGATCAGATCAAACAGCTTGGTGGTATGCGTGGTCTTATGGATAAGCCTTCCAAAGGTGGAGCTGACTACGCAGAAGTTATCGAAACTCCTATTAAATCGAATTTCAAGGAAGGTCTGACCGTCTTAGAATACTTCATCTCAACTCACGGTGCACGTAAAGGATTGGCTGATACTGCCCTGAAGACTGCAGGAGCCGGCTATCTAACCAGAAGATTGGTCGATGTGGCACAGAACTGTATTGTGACAACAGAAGACTGTGGGACAGTACAAGGATGGCCTATATCAGCATTGCGAGAAGGTCTGGAGATCGTGGAACCCTTATCTGAAAGGATCAAAGGGCGTACCGCTGCCGAAGACATTGTAGATCCGATTACTGATAAGGTAATCGTTCATGCGCATGAATTGGTCACAAATGAGAAAGCCATGCTCATTCAGCATCATGGGATAAATGAGGTAAAAATTCGCTCCATAGTTACTTGTGAAGCTAAAAGTGGAGTTTGTGCCAAATGTTACGGACGAAATCTGGGCACAAACAAGCCGGTCACCATCGGCGATCCTGTCGGAGTAGTTGCTGCGCAAAGTATCGGTGAACCCGGCACTCAGCTTACACTCAGGACTTTTCATATTGGTGGTTCAACCAGTACTGATGTAGATTTGGCAGAAGTAGTAGCCGGCACGGACGGTATCATCAAGTTCCAAAAAATGAACACGGTCAAAAATCGTTCCGGTGAGCTAGTTTCTATCAGTCATTTGGGAAGAATTCAGATCGTAAGTGAGACCGATGGGGCTGTGTTGGAAACATTCCGAACAGAATATGCCGCTACTATCCATGTTAAGGATGGACAGAGGGTTGTGAAAAACACTAAACTGTTTAGTTGGGATAACTACAACAATCCATTGATAGCGACAGCCAAAGGTAAACTGGTTTATGAACATTTCATCAAAGATGTAACCTACAAAGAGGAATTCAATGATCTCATCGGTACTCGGGAAGTCACTATCATCGAATCAAAAGACAGAAAACTTCAGGCACAATTCAAGATCATAACAGATAGCGGAAGAGAAGTGCTCGTACCCATCCCAGCCGGCATGAAAATAGAAGCAGAAAATGGCATTTATGTTCATCCGGGAGATATCTTGGGTAAATCTTCTCGTGTTACTATCAAACAAAGTGATATTACCGGCGGACTGCCAAGAATTGAAGATCTGTTTGAAGCCAGATCTCCGAACGACAAAGCCATCTTATCAGAAATTGCCGGGAAAGTAACTATTGGTGATCTGACCAAGAGTGGTCGTGTGATCTATATCTTAGCAGATGATGGTACTGAGAAGAAATATGTCATTCCTCCGGGCAAACGTATTATCGTCCATCAGGGAGATATAGTAGAAAGTGGAGATGCACTATCTAGCGGTCCCTTGGATCCTCATGACATACTAAGAGCTAAGGGTATTCTGGCTGCACAGAAACTCATCCTGGACGAGATCCAAGAAGTTTATAGAAAACAGGGTGTGAAAATAGATGACAAGCATATAGGTGTCATTATCCGCCAGATGTTTAGAAAAGTAAAAGTACTGAATCCGGGACACACTATGCTCCTGGAAGGTGAAATAGTAGATAGAAATCAAGTGACGAAAGAGAATCTACGCATAGAAGAAGAGGGTGGCGAAGGAGCCACTTTTGAGCAGTTGCTCTTGGGAATCACCAAAGCATCGCTTCTGACCGATAGCTGGCTATCGGCAGCATCGTTCCAAGAGACGACCAAAGTGCTCACACAATCTGCAATCGAAGGAGCTGTGGACAGGTTGGAAGGCTTGAAAGAAAGTATCATTATCGGTCATAGAATCCCGATAGGTACAGGCACGAAGCATTACAACAGTCAGATCAAAAAAGCTCTGGATGAGGGCAAATCTATCACCGATATCATCAATGACTTTGCTCACAGAGAAGAAAAAGAGAGCGTGGAGAGTATCCTTGATTTCTAAGAAAAATAAAATACTAAGGAGGAATAATAGTGCCAACTATTAATCAGTTAGTCCGAAAGGGAAGAAAAAGAATATACAAGAAGAAGAAAAACAGATCTCTCTCTTCTTGTCCGCAAAGACGCGGAGTATGTACCAGAGTATATACAACTACACCGAAAAAGCCTAACTCAGCATTGCGTAAAGTTGCAAGGATCAGATTGACAAACGGATATGAAGTAACAGCTTATATCCCCGGTGAAGGGCATAATTTGCAAGAGCACTCCATTGTACTCGTTCGTGGTGGCAGGGTAAAAGACTTACCCGGTGTTCGTTATCATATAGTTCGCGGTGCTCTGGATACTGCCGGCGTGGAAAACAGAATCAATTCTCGTTCCAAATACGGAACCAAAAGACCAAAGAAATAGGAGGCGATCATGGCTAGAAGACGTAAACAAGAAGAACGCGAAATTTTGCCTGATCCGAAATATAATAGTATCGTGGTAAGTAAATTTATCAATACTGTGATGCAAAGAGGTAAAAAAAGCTTGTCCGAATCAACAGTCTATGGAGCTCTTGATATCATTCAGGAAAAAACCAAAGAAGATCCTTTGGAAGTCTTCTTGCAATCTATCGAGAATGTGAGACCTCTGATCAAAGTGGTCTCCAGACGTATCGGTGGAGCAAACTATCAGGTGCCAACCGAAGTTACTCCCAAAAATGCACAAGCTCTTGCATTCCGATGGATTATAACTTTCTCCAGAAATCGTACTGAGAAGACGATGAAAGAGCGTTTGGCAGGAGAACTACTGGCAGCCTACAGAAAAGAAGGCGCTAGCATCAAACGACGCGAAGATACACATCGAATGGCAGAATCAAATAAAGCATTTGCTCATTTTAGACTGTAACTCTAGCGATGTCTTTTGATCTTTCATTGCTACGCAATATTGGCATAATTGCGCATATTGATGCCGGTAAGACAACAACCACCGAACGGATGTTGTTCTATACCGGCATTATCCATAGAATGGGCGAAGTTCATGACGGCAATGCTGTGATGGATTGGATGGAGCAAGAAAAAGAGCGTGGCATTACTATTACTTCGGCAGTTACTACTTTCTTTTGGAATCACAAGCAAGTAAACATCATCGATACTCCCGGACATGTAGATTTTACTGCTGAAGTGGAAAGATCCCTCCGCGTACTGGATGGTGCCATCGGAATATTTTGTGCCGTTGGTGGTGTAGAGCCTCAATCTGAGACTGTATGGCATCAGGCAAATCGGTATCATGTTCCCCGTCTTGCTTATATAAACAAAATTGACCGTCAAGGCGCTGACTTCGAGAATGTTGTGGAAAAAATCCATGAAAGACTTACCAGTAACGCATTACCAATAAACATCCCTATCGGTAAGGAAGATAAATTCGAAGGAATTATCAATCTGCTTGATATGAAAGCGTATTACTTTGATGAAGCTACTATGGGTATGAAATTTGAAACAGGTGATATCCCAAAAGAATATCTCGATACAGCACACACAATACATAACGAACTGATAGAACATCTCGCAGATTTCGATGATCAGCTTATGTCTCTTTATCTGGAAGAAAAGCCAATCCCATATGATACCTTGATCGAAGCGATTCGCAAAGCCACTATAGAACACAGTTTTATCCCTATCTTATGCGGCTCTTCGCTAAAAAACAAAGGGATTCAGCTTTTACTCAATGCAATAACAGATTTTCTTCCTTCACCACTCGAAGTTCCACCCATCCAGGGCAAAATGATCGATACTGACGAAGTGAAGAAAGTATATCCCAAACTCAATAGTTCCTTTTCTGCATTGGCTTTCAAAGTTCAAGTAGATAGATATGTCGGTAAAGTGATTTATGTGCGGGTGTATTCGGGGGCTATTAAAAAGGGAGAGACGATAGTCAACCGAACTGATGGCAAAAAAGAGAGAATCGGGCGAATATTACAGATCCACTCCAACAAAAGAAAAGACATTCAGGAACTAAAAGCAGGAGATATAGCTGCGCTAGTAGGGCTGAAGTTTGTTAAAACCGGAGACACGCTTACATCAGAAGATTTTCCCCTCCGCCTTGAGAATATCGACTTCCCTGATGCTGTTATCTCTATAGCAATAGAACCGAAGACAAAAGCAGGAGAGGAAGATCTCAACTCAGCTATGCGCAAATTGGAAGAAGAAGACCCCACCCTCAGAGTTTCTCAAAGTCCTGATACAGGGCAAACACTGATCTCTGGCATGGGTGAATTGCACCTGGAAATCACACTTGATCGCTTGAAGCGAGAATACAATGTCCAAGCTAATGTGGGAACTCCCCAAGTTGCATATAAAGAAACTATCGAGTCCGTCAGTACGGTAGAAGGTGAATTTATCAGAGAAGTAGGAGGCAAGGGTCATTTCGCTGTTGTCAAACTGAGAATCTCACCGATGTCTAAAAAGGAGCAAGCTACCGGTAAGAAAAACATCTTTGTTAACTCAATCACACCGGAGATCATCCCGAAAGAGTATTGGCACGCCATCCAAGAGAGTGCTCTGAATGCATGTTTGGACGGACCTCTGATGAGTTGCCCGGTAGAAAGAGTCAAGATAGAGCTTATAGATGGAAAATACCACGAAGTTGATTCAAATGAATCAGCTTTCAGTATTGCCACTTCTATCGCTGTGGGAAAAGGACTGCGACAGGCAAGTGCGGTGATTATGGAGCCGATCATGGCTGTTACCATTCTTACTCCCGAAGATTTTGTCGGCGATATTATCGGAGATATTAATGCCAAGCGTGGAAAGATCATCGCGATCAGACAAACAGCCAAAAAAGAACAAATAATAGCTGAGATTCCTATGAGCGAATTATTTGGATATTCCACCAGATTGCGTTCCATTTCTCAGGGAAGAGCAATTTATACGATGGAATTTCATAGCTACGAAAAAGTCCCCGCTCAAGTTCAGGAAAGAATCCTGAAAAAAATTCGGGGCTATTGATCTTCTCAGTACCTTGAAACATTGGACAATATTAGAAATACTAAACTGGACTACAGATTATTTTGATAAGCAAAATATCGATAATGCCCGACTTAATGCAGAACTTATTATCGCTCATGTATTGGGATACAAACGCTTTGACCTCTATCTTAATTTTGACGAACCAATTCTGCCACCAAAAAGAGAATTGCTAAAAAAATACATAGTCAGACGAGCTAATCACGAACCAATTCAATACATCTTGGAAGAGACAACCTTTTATGGCTACACTATCCGAGTGAATAGCAATGTCTTGATTCCCAGACCGGAAACGGAATATCTCGTCGAGCTTATTCTTGTAGAAAACGAAGGTAAGCGCAAGATTTTAGAAATAGGAACAGGTAGCGGAGCAATCTCCATAGCTTTGAAAAATCAACATTCGGACTTTGATATTGTAGCTACAGATGTATCTGTAGCAGCCCTAAGAATAGCAGAACAAAATGCTAAGGAAAACAAAGCTAATCTCATGTTTGTGCAAAGTGATCTGTTCGAGAGCATAGCAGGAAAATTCGATATCATAGTCTCAAATCCACCCTATATCTCCGAAGAAGAATACGCCACTCTTTCCAAAGAGGTGTGTGAATATGAACCTCGCTCTGCTTTAGTTGCTCCGGAAGAAGGATTTTACTATTACCGGAACATATTATCAGAAGCTCGCTCGCACCTTAATGAAAATGGTTTGATCTATTTAGAGATCGGTTCACAGCAAGCAGCCAAAATAAAAATGTTGGCAGAAAAGTACGGTTATAAAATATTAGCATTGAAAAAAGATTTGAATGGATTCGATCGAATTCTGAAGTTAGGAATGAAATATGGATAGTTTTGTAATAGAAGGAGAAAAAAAGTTATCCGGTCAAGTAGCCGTGAGTGGTGCAAAGAATGCCATTCTACCGATAATGACTGCTACTCTCTTGGCAAAGGGAGAATTTGTTTTACACAATGTCCCACGTTTGAACGACATCAAAATGATGTCGCATCTGCTTCGCATTATCGGTGCCAAAGTGGATTTCCAGAACCATACTATGCTCATAGATACACAACATTGCTCCTATCATGAAGCTCCTTACGAGCTCGTGAGTAAAATGCGAGCTTCTATCAATGTGTTGGGTCCTCTATTGGCAAGATTCGGACAAGCTCGTGTTTCTCTACCGGGTGGATGTGCAATCGGTACACGCCCGGTAGATCTCCATATCAGGGCTATGCAAGCGCTGGGAGCTACCATCGATGTGGAACACGGCTATATAGTAGCCCAAAGCAGTGAACTGACAGCAGCTACAATAGATTTCGATAAAGTTAGTGTCGGTGCTACAGAGAATGCTCTTTGTGCCGCTGTTTTAGCAAAAGGTAAGACTGTGATTAAGAATGCAGCTCAGGAACCGGAAGTAGATGCTCTGATAGATTTCCTCATTACTATGGGAGCAAAAATAGAAAAAGAAAGCAACAAAATTTATATAGAAGGTGTTGATAAACTGAACCCCACCGAGATGACCATGATCCCCGATCGGATCGAAGCCGGTACTTTTCTGTTTGCAGGTGCGATCACAAAAAGTAAGATCACCGTTTCAAACTGCATGCCCGACCATCTCTCTGCTCTCATCCAAACTATGCAACGCTCCGGGTGTCAGTTCGAGATCAAAGATGATAAGATCACGATAATACCTCCTGAAAAGATCGTTCCTACCAATATAATAACCAAACCATATCCTGGTTTCCCAACTGATCTGCAGGCTCAGTTTATGGCTTATATGACCCTCTGTGATGGGGAAGCGACTATAAAAGAGACTATTTTCCCCGAAAGATTCATGCATGTGGCAGAATTGAACCGATTGGATGCCGATATATCAGTACAAAAAAATATAGCGACTATAAAAGGGGTGGAAAGATTAAGCGGTGCACCGGTGATGGCGACAGATCTACGGGCTAGTGCAGCCTTGGTTTTGGCAGGATTGGCTGCGGACGGAAAAACCCATATCTCCAGAATTTATCATATCGACCGTGGGTATGATAGAATCGAAGAAAAACTTAATCAATTGGGAGGAAAGATCAAACGTGTCTTCACCTAAGAAACTGAAAATTGCCGTAGGAATGAGTGGTGGGATAGACTCTTCTATCACTGCTTATATTCTCAAATCGGAAGGACACGATGTCTTTGGTGTCACCATGGCTGTTTGGGATGGTCATTATGGTGAAAGTGGGAAACATGCCTGCTACGGTCCCGACGAAGAAGCGGAGATCGAAGAAGCACGGCATATAGCCAAACTTCTCGATATCCCTTTCCATGTGTATGATTGTTCACAAAATTATAAAGATATAGTGCTGAAATATTTCAAAAATGAGTATCTCTCCGGTAGAACTCCTAATCCTTGTGTGGTATGCAATCAAAAAGTTAAGATGAATATCTTACCCGAATTGGTGAGAAGATCCGGCATCCAATACGATAAATTCGCCACCGGCCACTACGCTCGTATCGAATTCGATGACACATCCGGCCTTTATTTACTTAAAAAAGGTGTCGATACAAAAAAAGATCAATCTTATTTCCTCTATAGATTATCCCAAGAGCAGTTGGCTGCCACCCTATTCCCATTGGGCAACAAAACCAAAAATGAGATTCGTTCGTTAGCAGCGGAGCTGAACCTGCCGGTGGTTGACAAAAAAGAGAGTCAAGACTTTTATGCCGGTGATTATACCGAATTGCTGGGTATCAACACAAAAGAAGGATGGATAGTGAACCGTAAAGGTGAGAAATTGGGTAAACATAATGGCTTTTGGAATTATACTATCGGTCAACGAAGAGGATTGGGAATTTCGTACTCAGAACCTCTTTATGTAATAGATATAGATAGCAAAAATAACCGCATCGTTGTGGGCACTTCAGATGAACTGCATCATGATACTTTCATTATCGAAGATACAAATTGGATAGCCTACAAAGTGCCGCCCGATGAATTTGAAGCTACCGTAAAAGTTCGCTATACACAAAGAGAAACTAATGCTATTGTGAATAAAATCACAGAAGATCGTTATCTGATAAAGCTAAAACATAGCGGAGATGCCATCACTCCCGGTCAATCTGCGGTTATCTACGATGGAGATATTCTCATCGGTGGCGGTTTTATCAAAGAACGTTCGTAATATAGTTGCAAAAAGAAAGGAGATTGCAATGAAGTTGTTGCACCTGATCGTAGGAGCCAGACCAAACTTTATGAAAATAGCCCCCTTGTACAAGGAGTTCTCTCGCTATCCGAATGAATTCCAATTACGCCTTATCCATACCGGACAACATTATGATGAAAAAATGAGTAAATTCTTCTTTAGTGATCTGAAATTGCCTCTGCCGGACGAATATCTGGAGGTAGGCTCTGGTAGCCATGGTGAACAAACCGCTCGTATAATCGATCGATATGAAAAGGTACTGATGCGTGACAAACCGGACCTCGTCTTCGTAGCCGGTGATGTTAATAGTACAGCCGCCTGTGCGATAGATGCAGTTAAAATGAATATTCCGGTCGTACATATCGAAGCGGGTTTGAGAAGCTTTGATAAAACGATGCCCGAAGAGATCAATCGGATTATTACCGATGCTATTGCCGATTATCTGCTAACTCCCTCTCCTGATGCGAATAAAAATCTCTTAGCAGAAGGCAAACCGGAAGAAAATATTTATTATGTTGGCAATATTATGATCGATTCGCTAATTAAGTATCTCCCCATCGCTAAAGATTCCGCTGTGCTGAAAACCAATGATCTGAAAGAGAATGAATATGGTCTTATCACTTTACATCGTCCTGCCAATGTAGATGATCCAAAAGCTCTTTCTATCATTTTAGACGCTCTTGAGATGATCGCAGAGAAAATACCGTTAGCCTTTCCAATTCATCCCCGAACGCAAAGACGATTGATCGAATTTGAACTCGAAAGAAGAGCTAAGAGCATCAATAATCTACTGCTCATACCTCCGGTCGGTTATTATGATTTCCTCAAATTAGAAATGGAAGCTCGGCTTATTCTAACCGATTCCGGCGGTATTCAAGAAGAATCAACTTATTTTGGTATCCCCTGCCTAACCCTCAGACCAAATACCGAACGACCGATAACAATAACGGAGGGAACGAATAAGCTGGTAGCTTTGGATATAGAGAGTATGGTCTCAGAAACCGATGCGATCTTGCAAGGTGCCAGCAAAAAGGGGAAAGTTCCAAAATATTGGGATGGCAATACATCCACGAGAATTGTGGAGATATTTAGAAAAGCTTAGTAAAAAAACAACTCCCCTACCACCCGGTAGCGGGAGTTGCACTTGTTAATATGATCTTGGACAATTCAAATTTGAGAAGATATCTTCTTTTCTATCTTCTCTTTAGGTACCAATCCCACCATCTGTTCTGCGACTTCGCCATTGTTGAAAATCAATAGGGTCGGGATGGACATCACGGAGTAGTTTGAGGAGATCTCGGGATTTTCATCTATATTGACCTTAGCTATTTTGATCTTTCCCTCATACTCCGAAGCCAATTCTTCGATCGTAGGATTGAGAGCACGGCAGGGTCCGCACCATTGTGCCCAAAAATCCACTAATACCGGAATATCGGAGTTCAACACTTCCTGATCAAAATTGTCCTTATTTACACTGATTATACTCATAACAACTACTCAACTATAGCCAGTATGTCCGATTTTGAAATAATCAAAAATTTCTCATTTCCTATTTCAACTTCGGTGCCACCATATTTGGCATATAAAATTGTGTCGCCCTCTTTGACGACTTTCTGCAAGTCTTCATCATTTCCTACTGCTATAACTTCACCGATAAGTGGCTTTTCTTTTGCTGTATCAGGGATAATGATACCACCTACATTTTTTTCGGCTAACTCTTTGGTTTTGATTACAACTCGATCTTCAATCGGTCTCAGTTTCATTCTCTTTCCTCCTATCTTATTTTTCTAAAAAATATATTTACTTTTTTATTTTTAGCAAAGTCATTTTTAGAGTGCCAGTTTTTTCGTCAAGTAAAAATCACTCTGCCATTAAATTTGCTCTGTGAGATACTCTATAAGTTTATTTTGGTTGGTTTCGCTCTGCTGACCACTTTTCAATTCTCTCAGGATAACACTCTTGTTTTTTAGCTCATTTTCACCTAAGATAAGTGCGAAACTGGCATCCGATTTATCAGCTGCCTTCATTTGTGCTTTCATAGAGGTTTTGTCCGGGTCATAAGCAACTATAAACCCGGCTTTTCTGAGTTGCATTATTATGCCGGATATTTCCAAATTCGCGCTTTCGCCCAAAGAAACACAATAGATATCTATCTTAGATAGTTTCCCAAATGAACAACCCTGTTCTTCCATAGTTAGGATCAATCTTTCGAAACCTCCGGCAAAACCTATACCGGGAGTATCATTACCGCCAAATTCTTTCACAAGCCCATCATACCTTCCACCACCGGCAATTGCATTCTGAGCTCCGAGTTTATCATAGATGAATTCAAAAGCAGTTTTATTGTAATAATCCAGCCCACGCACGATTCTCGCATTAACCTCAAAAGGGATATCCATCTGGTTCAGATATTCTTGCACCTTCAGAAAATGGTTCTCACATTTCTCATCCAGATAATCCAGCATAGCCGGTGCACTTTGAGCTAAATTTTTGCAGGTTGGATTCTTACAATCGAGAAGGCGCTTAGGATTTTTTTCCATTCTTTTTTTACAGTCTGAACATAGCTGTTGGTAATATGGCTTGAAGTACTCGATCAAAGCTTTATCGTATTCACTACCACAATCTTTGCATCCGATGCTATTGATCTCCAGTCTGACATTTTGCAGTCCGAGTTCTTTGAAAAATAAGCTCCCGAAAGCAATCACTTCTGCATCTGCATAAGGATGATCACTGCCGATATATTCGATCCCAAACTGATAAAACTGGCGATATCTCCCTCTTTGAGGGCGATCATAGCGGAACATAGGTCCATAGTAGAATAATTTGGAGACTTGCCGACTCACATTCATCCCATTTTCGACATAAGCTCTGACGACGGGAGCAGTACCTTCCGGACGGAGAGCAAATTTTCTGTTCTTTCTATCCACAAAAGTGTACATCTCTTTTTGAACGATATCAGACTCATCTCCCACACTTCGCTCAAAGACCTCCACTTTTTCAAAAATCGGTGTGGCGATCCCATAATAGTCGAATCTTTTAGCAACAGAGCGAAATTTTTCTATTATGTATTGCCACTTGTACTCATCTTCCGGCACTATATCATAAGTGCCGCGTGGCAGTGTATATTTCTTCGCCATCTACTCTCCTTATCGTTCTTCGGTAATAATGGGTGTGCACCCGCACTCGATACCTAGTTCATGCAATGCCGGACAGTTAGCTCAAGACAAGTGGACCGACGGCACATAGCAGACACTGCTTATTGCTGCTCCCTTCCAGGCCTGACAAGGTTCGCAGGCTCCTATTGCGTCGGGCTTGCCTCTCAACACCACTTATCCTTTATCACATGAACATCGGCATTCTCATGCGGGAATTCAGCTCCGCTGTAGCGGATTGCGGATTCAGGGCACCGCTAACTCCCCGCTTAGCACACCCAAAAGATAATTTTTACCTTCCCTTATAGCTGTCAAGTAAACTTAATAATAACGGACTTTCGATGCTAAGTATATGGAGCATAGAGTAAGAAAGAGTGGCGTGAAGAAAAAAATAGCTGAAAGTTAAAAGGGATACGTGATACGAAAATGAAAAAGTGACGAGTGACGAGTGATAAGGATTAAGGATCAAGGACTAAGGAAAGAACCAATATTGTGGCGCATTTTTTAGTGATGAGTGATGAGTTTTTGAGAAGAGTTCGAAGAGACTGAGGGACTGAGAAACAAATTTGGCTTCGCTGGAAGTGATAGAAATATGAATCGTCATACTGAGTAGAAACGAGATTCCATTCTTCTAAGAATTTCTTTCGAATCGAGTTTCGTATCGAAGTATGAAAAGCAGGGAGAAGAGACTGAGAGAGGTATATGCCAATGACCGAAATAATAGTCTGCGCCTTCAGGCGTATGGTTTTATTGATACGTCATTATACAAGTCGTTTACGACTTTATCTTATAAACGCTGTGAACGGCGTATATTTCAATCTATCCCAAATATTTCCCAGCCCTGAAGAGGCTGGGCTATTGTTGGAGAAACCCCCTTTTATTCCCCCCTTGGGAAGGGGGATTGGCTCCCCTTCGGGGAATAGTTTGTTTTTATCCACGAATTACACGAATTTGCACGAATAATTTTTTTATTAACCACCGAAGGCACCGAAAAGCTCTGAGGATATAATTTTGTTTCATAATAGAAAAGTTGTTATTTTCATCTCGGTGTTACTCAGCCTGTGCTGCGAAGCCTTGGTATAGTAGTATGTTCTCGGTGGTAAGTTGTTTTTTTTATTAACCACCGAGTTTCACCGAAGAGCACCGAGTTATAACTATTTACAAAGAGCTAAAGAACAGAAAAATTCCAAATACCCCCAGTGAAATATTTCTTGCGAAATTTCACCGCAGTGGAACAGACTGGGTTCCACATGGCAGGCAGGGCAGGCAAGCACCAAATCCCAAATTCCAAATTAATTCCAAATTCCAATTCTCCAATGACCAAAACGATTGAACGTCTCAATACCTCAACGATTCAACCAATTAACATCATCTTGCTTCTCTTGCACCAACTCACACTTCGATACGCTCCAGCTTACGCCGAAGCTACTCAGTGTGACAAACTTCAGAACTCTAAACCCTCAACCCTAAACTCTAAACTGCATCCTTGTCCTCTGTAGTCTCGGCGAAGGAGGATTGCTACTCTTCCAATAAAATTCCATGAGTATCAGCGAATAAATTCCTCAATTCATTTCTTTCTGTTTTTCCGAAGACAAGATGATATCTTGTCCTACGCTCCATTCTTCGCTGGGCTTAGAGATGGCAGGCGAAATGTCGGTTTTTACCATTCTGGCATACCCCTAAACTGCATTAACCATTATACATTCTCAATTGAATTATTTACTTACTACCTACTGCCTACTGTCTCCTGTATTCTCTGCCCACCAATCTTCCTATCCACCTAACCTCCCATCTACCACCTCTCTCTGTCTCTCATTATTTCGTCCTTCTCCCTAAACACTTTCCTGCTACTCACACAATAAGGCATATCTGCCAATTCAACCAACTAAAACCGCATCAAAATCAGCTTATAGACAACCTTACTGGTAAGTACTTATGCACATTAAAGTTATAGACCTAACTTCTCGTATATATCCGATTATCAATAAGTTATGTGTCTATCCACTTTGTTTTCACCACTTATCCACAACTTATCCACAGAGGTGAAATTATTAGTTAGCAAGTGGTTTCCTGTCCGGATAATCGATCGTAGAGAAATTGAGCTCTTTTTGGTCAGGTATAAGGATATTCTCCAGAAAATCGGACCAGCCGACTTCGGCAAAAATTAGGTTTTCGTAGATTGGTTTCCAGTTGAGAAAATTGTTTATAGAAGTAGGGAACCAGATCAAAGCTGAACCGGCAATATGGGAATAATCATCCGGATAGACTATATGGAGCTGTAGCGGAAAAGTGGTTTCTATCTCATCCAGAACCGCTTGGGTGGCATTTTCGAGTTCATCGGTATCTGCCAAGGATTGCAGCTTCAAAAAATAATCTTTTATGTCCACATCTGTATCCAAAGGATTGTAGCTAAATTGGATCTGATCTCTTGCTTCCAAAAAAATCTCCTGCTCGGAATATTGAAGAGCTAGATCACAAAACCCTTGTATCGCTGTATGCAAATCGGTAAGCTTCTCTGTATTCATCACGGAAATAGAAAGCGGGAAACCGGCAGAACCGGGGAATTGACTGCCCCCGGGAAAGTAGGAATTGATATAATCCAATGCTATACTCTCTGCCAATGCAGAGCTTGATGTGAAATCTTCCCAATTAGTTAAGATGTCGTGATACGGAAAGCCGGAAAAAGGCATTTCGATCTCGGAAGCGATCACATAATCGACTTCTTGATTGAGTTCAGAGAGCACTTCCACGGTCTGCATACCACATGCATCCATCATGAGGATATCTATCTTGCCTCTGATCATCTGCAGCGCTGCTCGCAACTCACCCTGCGGTATATTGATAAAATTTCCGCTAGAAGCATCGGGACAGAACTGAGCGGGGATATGCTGCCATCCGCTTCCGTGAGACCAGATCACTAGCGCTCTGCGGCGGGATGGATATCTATCGTAACCCCAGTTGGCAAATTGAGCTAAAGTTTGGTAATCACCACTATCTATCTGCCCCATATACTCCATTACCTTGGAAGTGATGGTATTAGATTGCGCATCCGGTGAGATCTTGTATCTCACTCCTCCGGGTTCATGTCCAAACAGATTATCCTCTCGGCTATCTATCTGAACGATTACATTGATATTATCGGTAAATTCACCCTTTTGCATCTGAATAATATCTCTAATCGCATCTTCGGTCAAACTATTATCAGCAGCCATATAGACGAGAATAGTCCAATCGCTACTCGGTGTGACGCTACAGCCTACAAGCAGTAGCGTCACAAAAATCAAGCAACCTATTATTCTATACATCAAGCGTAATCTTTGGCTTCTTCTTTCCCTTTGAGCACACGAATACCACCTTGTGATAGAGCCTCCATCTCCTTCTCACCGGGAACCACAAATATCGGTGCTATAAAACTGCAATGTTTGTTGATCTTCTCTACCAGATAATCATTAAAAGCAAGTCCACCGGTTAGATAGATAGCATCTACCGCACCATCTAATACAGCTGCAGAAGCTCCGATCTCTTTGGCTATCTGATAGCACATAGCATCAAAGATCAATTTGGCTTTCTCATCACCCGATTCGATCCGACGAGTAACTTCCCTGCCGTCGTCTGTATTCAGATAGGCCATCAATCCACCTTTTTTGGTGAACTTTACTACCAGATCTTTATGGGTGTATTTACCGGAAAATGCCATCTCCAAGAGATCTCCGATAGGAAGAGCACCGGCTCGCTGTGGAGAGAAGGGTCCCATTCCCAATAGGGCATTGTTCACATCTATCACTCTACCTAGTCTGATAGCTGCCACACTGATACCACCGCCCATATGTGCCGCTATCATGTTGCAGGAATTGTAATCTTTGTTCAGCTTGTTTTTGGCTACATCATGACCTACATATCTGATGTTCAGAGCATGGAAAAGAGATTTCCTTTCGATCTCCGGTACGCCAGAAATGCGCGCAATATCTTCAAATTCATCCACTACTACCGGATCGACGATGAAGGCCGGGATATCATACTGATCTCCGATTGCTTTGGCGATAAAAGCTCCCAGATTGGATGCATGCAATCTGCCCCACAGATTGGGATTTTTCAGATCTGTGAGCATAGCTTCATTTACCTTATAAGTTCCACTCGATACAGCTTTTATCAATCCTCCACGTCCTACTGCTGCATGTAAGGAATCAGGTTCGATATTATTCTCTTTCATCGCTTCGAGTACCAAACCTTTGCGAAAATCATACTGCTCGATTATACTGCCAAATTTAGCTACTTCTTCCGGATCATGACGCAAGGTCGTATTGAATACGGGCTCTTTTTCGTCATACACTGCTATTTTGGTAGAAGTCGAACCGGGATTGACTGCCAAGACACGATATTTCATAAAGTTCCTCCATTTATTCTTTTTTTGGCAATTTGCATATCCCTGCATGATAAGTCAATTCATTTTTTCTCAATATCTGTCACTAAGCCTATTTGAACTTCAAAAACGGTTTAGTGTTTTGTTATTTATCAAGACTGCCTACACTCTTTCACTATCGGGAATTCAGCATTTAATTGTATCTGATACATATAATGTAAAGCAAAACCAGCTTACCAAATGATACAAAATAATAATATAAGAAGGTTTTGAAGAGGAAGCAGCTCCGTTTGTTATGCACTCTGAGCGTCTCGGCAGGCATGGTCAGACAAAATCATTGACACAAAACTGCATAGTCTAACAAGTGTTTCGTCGAGGAGAAATAGCAATGAATATTATCAACAGCAAAACCGGCTGGATAGAGGTGATATGCGGCAGCATGTTCAGTGGTAAAACTGAAGAGCTAATCAGGCGCATACACCGGGCTGAATATGCCAGACAGAAGATCCAGGTTTTCAAACCGGAAATCGATATCCGCTACGAAAATGATTGTATCGTCTCACACAACAAAATGAAAGCCGCCTCCGAGATCATTACCTCTGCTGATGAGATCCTGTCTAAAGTAGAAGATGATACCCAAATAATTGCCATAGATGAGGTGCAGTTTTTTGATGATGAGATCGTCGAAGTCTGCAATACCTTGGCAGATGAGGGGAAAAGGGTGATCGCTGCCGGTCTGGATCAGGATTTTACCGGTAAACCATTTGGACCTATGCCTCAGCTTTTAGCAGTGGCAGAATATATCGAGAAAGTTTCCGCTATCTGTGTTCGCTGTGGTAATCCGGCTAACCGAACGCAAAGAATGGTAAAGGAATCAGCCAAAGTATTAGTCGGCGCCGATGATATTTATGAAGCGCGCTGCAGAAATTGTCATGAGGTAATCAGCTAATGAATTTTATCATGTTCGCACTGGTCAGATTGATAGATCTTTATATTATAGTTATCATAATTAGAGCCATCATGTCTTGGTTCACTGCCAACCCGCATAACCCAATATATCAGCTGCTTATCCAAATAACCGAACCGGTACTGGCGCCGTTCAGACGGCTTATCCCGACCATGACCATAGATTTCTCGCCGCTGATTGTAATAATTCTGCTTCAACTTCTAAAGAATATGATCATAGGAGCTTTGTAATCATGTTGAACCAAATTAACGCTGCAGCAGCATATTTGAAAGAGAAGATCCCCTTTCCACCCGAAATAGCTATTGTATTGGGTACGGGCTTGAACGATCTGAGAGAGCTTTTACATGAGCATGTAGAGATATCTTACAAGGATATCCCCGGCTTTCCTGTCTCTACCGCTCCCGGACACAAAGGAAATCTATTGATAGGTAGCATGTTTGACAAACGGGTAGCTGTGATGATCGGTAGAGTCCATTATTATGAGGGATACTCATTGCAAGAAGTAACTTTCCCTATCCGTGTTTTACAAAAATTGGGTGTTAAAAATCTAATTCTTACCAATGCTGCCGGTAGTCTGAACATGGCTTTCCAACCCGGTGAAATAGTCATGCTTACCGATCACATCAATATGATGGGATCAAATCCTCTGATCGGCAGGAACTACGACGAACTAGGCGAGCGGTTTCCCAGCCTGCATAATACTTACGATAAAGATTGGCGCGAGAGGGTGGCTAATTCTGCCTCTGAAAATGGCATACCTCTCAGATCCGGTGTTTATGCAGCAGTTTCCGGTCCCAGCATGGAAACTCAAGCGGAATGCAAGATGCTGGCATCTCTCGGAGCTGATGTAGTCGGCATGTCTACCGTCCCGGAAGCGATCGTAGCTATACATGCCGGTATGAAAGTGTTAGGATTGTCTATAGTAACAAATATGAGCAATATTTTCCACAGCAAATCTCATACTCAACAAGAGATACATCAAACCGCATTGCAAGCTCAAGAGAAATTGTATGATTTGTTGTTAAATGTCATAAAAACGATGTAATAAAGGAAGTGAATTATGGATGCAAAACCATTAACAAATAAGCAATTGGAGCAATATGAAAAGTTGCTTATGAAAGAAAAAAAAGAAGTTCAGAAGTTGATCGACAGTATCAATGATATCCAAAAAAAGGGTTCGAAAGAAAATAGCGGCGATCTTTCTTCTTATGCACTCCATCAAGCTGATCATGGTAGCGATACTGCAGAATCAGAATTCAGAGTATCGATGCTCAATCAGGAGTTTAAAACCCTGAAAAAAATCAATGTGGCTTTGGGAAAGATCTACGATAAGTCATATGGGATCTGTGAAATATGTGGTGAGAGAATTTCATCCAAACGACTAAAAGCAATGCCATATGCCCGATTTTGTATAGAATGCAAAACACAAGAAGAAAATAAACAAAAAACCAATAACAGACGCAGATGAAATTCTTGCCATATTATAAAGCCGCGATCATTGTCATCGTGTTGGATCAGATCAGTAAGATGATCGTGCGACATTATATGGCATTACACGAAGTGATCAAAATTACCGATTCCTTCTTCTGGCTCACTTATGTAGAAAATACCGGCGCTGCTTTCAGTATGTCGTTCGGCTCGGAATTATTCAACCGCATATTCTTTATAGTTGTCTCGGTATTGATAATTCTGCTGATTATCTATATGAGCAAAAAGAGCGATTCGAAGACAGAACAGGTGGCTTTTGCCATGATAATTGGTGGTGCGATTGGAAATTTGATTGACAGAATTCTTATCGGTAGTGTAACTGATTTCATATGGTGGGATTTTTTCGATCTCATCATGGAGCGCTGGCCGGTGTTTAACCTGGCAGATAGTGCCATTGTGGTAGCTGTAGTGCTCATAGTGATCAAAGCTGTCTTTGACAGCAATAAAAAAGTGGAGGAACAATGAAGTATATTTTATTAATTCTGCTGCTCTTACCCGTTATTATAAATGCTCAGGATGTTATCCCCATAGCAGAAATACGAGAAAATGAGAGTAGTTATATCGGTGAAATCGTTAGTATAGAAGGAATCGTAACTATTGGTCATGGTGTGATCCACAATAACCAACTACGAGCCTATATACAGGATGACTCCGAAAGAGGCATCATGCTGTTCGATTATAGCGTCGCTCCCTATCAGGACATCGTTCGCGGCGCCAAATTAGCCGTAACCGGTGAAGTGGAGCTGTATGCCGGTGTTCTGGAGATCGTTGATTTTTCTTACACGGTTTTGGAAACTGGTCTGGATCATCCGGTAATACCACTCTCTATCGAAGAAGCGCAGAACTTTGATGTATGGGAAGGAACGATGATCAGTGTATCGGGAACATTGTACGAAGATCCTTACCATGCCGGTGGTGGAACCAATGTTAATATAGAAGATGAATACGGCGAGCGTATCACTATCCGGGTATGGGATACAACCGGAATTGATCTGGACAATCTGACTGCCGGTATCCCGATCACAGCTGATGGTGCGGGCAGTTTTTATGGAAATGCCGGTCAGCTTCTGCCGGGCTATGAAGAAGATATCCGTATAGATATCACCGATCCTGTAGTTCAAGATGTTAGTTGGAATCCGGAAATTCCGTTTATAGACGAAGAGGTTATCGTAACTGCAACTGTGATAGATTTCGACGGATTTGTGCAGAGCGTAAGGATGAAGTATTGGTTGGAATCGGAAGATGAAGAGCTGGATGATGTGGCGATGGAACATATCGGAAACAATCAATACCGTTATACCCTCCCTGCAATGGATACCATTACGGAGGTAGAAGACAACTATATCATCCGTATCCGTGCTACCGACGACGATGGCAATACCGGACAAAGTGAATTTCTACGCATAACAGTTCGAGACAGATCGCCGATTATCGAAAATATGACGCATAATCAACCTGAACCGGGTGATTCGCTCGAAGTAACCGTCCGGATCTACGATACAGATGGCGAAGTAATAGATACCAAGCTGCTCTACACTCTCAACCATGGCAGCACTATTCATGAAGCTGATTTGGAACAGGTCGGACAGACCGATACTTATGAAGGTGTCATTCCCGGTCAAAAAGGTGGGACTTTGGTCTCTATCGGAGCTTATGCTATCGATGATGACGACCTTGTCTCCATAGAATATGACCTGGCACAATATACCTATCCGGTGCGCACTCATGAAGCTTTGATTCGGGTTAAGCCGAAACCGTTCAACCCTTCCCACGGAGAGACATTCGAGATCGGTTATCACTCCCGTTCAGGTAACAAAGCCATACTACGTATTTATAACGCAGAAGGCAAACTCGTCTATACACCCAAAAATGAGATACTTACCGCTCAGGACGGTATCAACTACTATCATTGGGATGGACGTAACCGAGCCGGTCAAATTCAACCTATCGGAATGTATATCTGTCATCTGGAAGTTATCGATGTAGATACAGGAACCAAGAAAACCGCAAAAGTACCTATCGTTATCGGTACAAAATTGAAATAGAGGTAAAGTTATGAAACGATTAATAATAATTATCACCGCTCTTTTCGTCTGCAGTATGCTATTTGCCAGTTTTGATGATCTGGATGTTTCACCTCGTGCTCGTAGTATGGGTGGCGCTTTCTATTCACATAGCGACGACGCTTATGCTATCTTTTATAATCCTGCCGGACTCAAATTGGCGAAGAATAATCTAAAAGCCAGCTATTCCAGACTGTTCAACAACGATTTTCAAGTGCTCAATACCATCGGTATGAGTATGGAGCTTCCCAAGAAATGGGGAACTGTGGGGATAGGAATCCAATCTTTTGATGTGGAGTATATGAATGTTTCACTCACATCGGAAAAAACTTATTCCCTTTCCCATGCTTTTACTATCTTAGAAGATATTCATACCTCGCTCTTTTTCGGTTATAGTGCCAATCTCTATCATCTCAGTTTTGAAGGGATGGGCAATCAGACAGCGATGGGACTGAACTTGGGTGCTTTGGCTATCCTACATGGCAGAACTTATGCCGGTTTCACTGTGAAGAATATAAATAATCCCGCTATGGGTGAGGAAAATTCACATGAACTACCGCAAATGCTTGCCTGCGGAATTGCCTACATCCCCTATCCGGGAGTTACTACAGCATTTGAACTACGCAAACCATTTGCGGATGAAACTCAGTACCATGCCGGCGTGGAAGCTAAAGTAGTAGAGATGATGACAGTAAGAATCGGCGCCCGCAACAGACCGGCGAGCATTACCATGGGTGCTTCATTCTCACTTTACGATGCTACTGTAGATTACGGCTTCAGCTCGCATGCAGTATTGGGTGGCACTCACCATATCGGTTTGGGATACGGATTCTAAACAAAGATTTTTCGAGGGAAGCAAGACTCTATAGCATCCCTTGTGATAATGAGGTTAGATATGAGTGATAAACAAGATATCAAAGAACAGGTAAGAAAGAAATATTCTCAGATTGCCAATTCAGACAATAATAACTGTGGTTGCAGTCAATCATGTTGCTCTCCGAGCCAACCAGCCAAAAACAATCTCACTCAAACCGGCTATCCTTCTGATGAACTGAGTTCCATTCCGGAAGGAGCCAAAAGCGGTTTGGGATGCGGTAATCCTATCTTGATAGCCGGGCTCAAATCGGGAGAAACGGTGTTGGACTTAGGTTGCGGCGGCGGGATAGATTGCTTTCTGGCAGCAGAAAAAGTCGGTGAAAAAGGCAATGTTATCGGTATCGATATGACCCGTGAGATGATCAAGTTGGCTCGAGATAATGCGCGTGAATATAATTCTACTAATATAGAATTTCGCTTGGGAGAGATCGAGCATCTACCAATTACCGATAATTCCATTGATGTTGTTATTTCCAATTGCGTGATAAACTTATCTACAGATAAGCAGACAGTATTTGATGAGATTTACCGAGTGCTTAAAAAAGGTGGTCGGCTGGCGATCACCGATATCATAGCTGCCACAGAGCTTCCAGAAGAGATAAAAAAAGATTTGGAGAAATATACCGGCTGCGTTGCCGGAGCTGCCAGTTTAGATGAGTTGGAAACTTATCTTATCAATAGCAATTTTAGCGGAATTCAGATCGACCTGATCGGAACAAGCAAAACTATGATTAAAGATTGGTTCCCTGGCAGTAAAGCAGAAGATTTCGTCGCTTCTGCCATTATCAAAGCTCAGAAGCGCTAAGTATTCATCTCTCGCTTCTTTAGCCAGGAGACGAACTTCTCGATTCCTGTCTCAAAATCAGTCTGCGGATCATATCCCAACACACGCATGCTTTTCTCGATATCTGCATAAGTGCGGGTCACATCACCCGGTTGCATAGGAAGCTCTTGCTTTTTCGCTTTGATTCCAAGAGCTTTTTCCAATGTAGAGATCATAGTTTTGAGTGGGATAGTCTTCGAATTACCCAAATTAAATATATCATAGACCTGCTCTCCGCGGACATAAGCGATAGCAGCCATCACCCCATTGATGATGTCCTCTATATAAGTATAATCCCTTTGGGTAGAGCCATCACCATAAACCGGGATAGGTTCACCTTTCAGCATCTTCTCGCTGAATGAGCGAATGGCGAGATCCGGTCGTTGTCTGGGACCGTAAACCGTGAAAAACCGTAAGCAGATTGTGGAGATATCATATAGATGATGATAGGTATGACAGATCAGCTCACCGGCTTTTTTGGAGGCAGCATAGGGAGAAATCGGATTGTCCACTGGATCGGATTCGGAAAATGGGACTTTTGCATTGTTACCATACACCGAAGATGAAGAAGCAAAGATGAATGATTTGATATCAAATTGATGGCAGGCTTCCAAAAGAGCTACCGTACCATTCACATTTACATCATGATAATCGAGAGGATGCGCAATCGAGGGTCTCACCCCCGCCATCGCCGCTATATGTACTATCATATCCACTTCATATCGGGAGAGTAGTTTCACCAAACTCTCATAATCGCGGATATCGATCTTGTTCAAATGAAAACGTTCATGTTTCAGACAGCATTCCATATTCTCATACTTCAGTGTAGGTGAGTAGAAATCACTAAAATTATCCACTCCGATCACTCTATGCCCATCCTGCAATAACCTTTGAGTTAGATGTGATCCGATAAAACCGGCGCAACCGGTAAGCAACACAGTCACAATATACCTCCCTTATCAACTATAATCTCTGAGAAATCAGAAGTTAAAAACGGCTTGCCATGTCCGGGAATTATTACATCCGCTCTCTCGCAGATAGTTTTTCTATTCTTTTTTAATAACTCCGTATCCACTGCTAATGGATCTTCGGAGTTTATCATATCTTCCGGCTTCTGCCCGGCTTGCCACCAAAAAAGATCACCGACTATCGCTATTGCTTTTTGGGGAGTTTGTACCAGCAATGAGTAATGCTCATGACAATGTCCCGGTGTATGAATGATCTCGATATCGGTTTGGGGAACATACTTTGAGCAGATTGTCATTTTGTCACCCTGAAGCAGAGTGCTGCCGTCACAGATTGGCACATTTGTGAACATGCTAAGCAATGCTATATGATCGAGATGCTTGTGTGTGAGAAAGATCATATCGGTCTCGTCTGCACAGATACTTAGCTGTTTAAGTGAATCAACTAATGCTTTTTCATTTGCTCCCGGATCGATGAGGATCTTGTATTCGTCAACATCCACCAATACAGATGATGAAGAAGCTTGCCAGAAGCCATCTTTATAGGTGGCATATCCTTCGGTGAGCAAAAATACCTGTGTCATTATTTCGATCGGATCATTACCAGCAACATTTTGAACTTCTCGACTGCTTTTACTGCATGAGGGATATTGGCAGGCATGATGATCACTTCACCCGCTTGGAGAGGAAACTCTTCATCAGCGATGGTAACCAGCGCTTTTCCTTCCACAATCTGAACCAAAGCATCATACGGCGCTGTGTGTTCGCTCAGTGCCTGATCCTTATCGAAGGCGAACAATGTGACAGTACCAACCTGTTTGTCTATAAGAGTGGAGCTAACGACCGCACTAGTCTGGTAATCTATCAATTGCTTCAAATCAGCAATTTCCGAGGTTTTCATAAAACACCTTCCTTTTGTATTTTTTTAGACAATTTACTTTTTGTTCTTACTTTTGTCAAATGATACGGGCAGAAGTACGGTCTTTTTTTCAATAGCCTTGCGGATTTTTACTCTGCCATCGCCAGCTATCTCTGCACATATCTTCCAGATTGCGCTCCGCTTTCCAGCCCAGTTCATTTTCCGCTCTGGATGCATCTGCCCATATAGCTGCCACATCGCCGGATCGACGGTCAGCGAATTTTCTCGGTATCTTCCTACCGCTGATCTTTTCGAATGCTTCCACTACTTCGAGTACGCTATATCCTCTGCCACAACCGAGATTATAAATCTGAGTGCCGGCAGATTTTTGTAGTCTCTCCAAAGCCTTGATATGACCATCGGCTAAATCCATCACATGGATATAGTCTCTCACACCGGTACCATCTTTGGTGGGATAATCGTCCCCGAAGATAGATAGTTGGGATAGTTTTCCGACTGCTACTTGGGAAACAAACGGTAGAAGATTATTGGGAATGCCATGCGGATCTTCGCCTATCTTACCCGAACTATGAGCCCCGATCGGATTGAAATAGCGCAGCAAGGAAACAGCAAAATCGGGATTTGCACTACTGATATCAGAAAGGATCTGTTCTATCATGTATTTGGTTCTGCCATAAGGATTGAGCGGATCGCAGGGGCAATCTTCGGTGAGTGGTACTGTTTCGGGATCACCATATACCGTTGCTGAGGAACTAAATACGATCTTGTCCACACCGAATTCGAGCATAAGCTCACTCAATATGATACTGCTCACCACATTGTTGTGATAATACAGAAGTGGTTTCTCGACAGATTCACCTACAGCTTTAAGCCCGGCGAAATGGATCACCGCTTCGAGATCGTATCGGGAGAAGACTTCCCGAAGTGCTGCTTTATCCAAGAGATCCATTTTGTGAAAGATTACCTTTTTGCCGGTAATTTCTTCCACCCGCCGCAAAGATTCCTCTTTGCTGTTGCAAAGATTATCCACGACTACCACTTCATAACCGGCTTCCAATAATACCACACAGGTATGACTGCCAATATATCCGGCTCCACCGGTAACTAACACTTGCATTTAGCCTCCAATATTATATAATTTATTTTATTTTCCATATTACCTACTTTTACTGTCAATAAAAAGAAAATCTCATTTAATAGAAAGCTCATCGTACCATGTTATTATATCTTTTAAAGCATAGATCAACGAGTTTACCGTATCTGTTGTTGGTTTGTATTCCACTCTTTGTATGCCATATTCCATATGTGCTCCATAATCGCTCGAAACTTCTTTGATACTATACAGAAAATTGCTTATGATACTACTACAAGAGAATTTTTTATAATTATAGTCTTTGACCCACTTAATAAAACCAGACATATTAATTTGTTTCTCATTTTTTTTATTGAAACTATAGTAAGTATCTGGCAAATTATGGCTAAGCGCGAACATTGTAATGATGTTTATAAAAACTAACCTGATATTTGACATGTTTTGTGTGATTTGTTCCCGATTTGTGTCATCCTTTTTTTTTAATAACTCAACAAAAGTGTTCTTAAGATTCTCATCAATCTTTCGTAATATTTGTAAATATCTCTCGTTCTCTTTCATTAGATTTAATAGTTTAGAGTCTTCAATCTGACGAACCAGCTGCCTCAGTTCTTCCATATTAGATTTATCAATAAAATTGTGATCTTGAAATCTATCAAAATCTATATGATTTTGTATCTCATCTTCATTTCTTAATCTATCACTTGAGTTTGCTGTTAGAAAGAAAAATTTATTTTTTACATCAAAGTTTTTAGAAATCAATAATTCTAAAAAATAATCTCCTTCTCTTTCAAAAAATTTGTCGTAAAAATTTTCATTGAACTTTGGATCTATTTTTTTTAGGTCTTCTAATTCATACATAATATTAGATAGATTACGGTCTATTATATAAAATTCAAATTCATTATAATGATTAAGCACCCAATCAAGAGCTTTTGGAAAAGAATTCTCCAGTTTTACTATACTGCTTTTTTCAAAAATTTTCAAGATATCGTTAGCAGTAGCACCAAATTCGTCTTCTTCCAACTGCTGTAACTTTTTACAAATTTTTGTTCCCAAATACTTTCTGAACATTCTGATTATTTTGGGAATGTTCTTTTCCAGTTCATCTTCTACATACAATATCTTCATTTATTGCCTCCTTGTTGCCAATAGTCAGGGAAAGTAATATTTAACATATATATGCCCCTTTCATTATTAATTTCAAGTTTACCATTCATTAAATCTACAAAGTTTTTAACAATAGATAATCCCAAACCGGAAGACTTGGTTGCAACACCTTCTTTATATAGATTAGAAAGCTTAAAGATTATATTTGACTCCACTTTTTTCAATTCAACTGATATTTTTCTATTCTTTTTGGATACAAAGGAGCTGTATTTTAATGCATTGAATATAACCTCCTGAAAAAGGATCAGTGTTTTTACTGCTGAGCCTTTTTCGTTACCAAAACATAATTCTCCCGAATTGTCTATATCTATATTTAGATCAAGGAAATAAGTATTTATGTAGTCATTTAGTTTTGATAAATTTAATTGAAGTGATAGTGAATCAAAATCTTTTTTGGCTTTCATATAAACCTCTCTGTCAGCAAAATAATTTCTCATAAATATCCCAAAGTGCTTTGCATCAAATAGATTACTAATTGATTGTGTGAGTGACTGTAATAATATTTCTTTTAAAGAAAGAGCTTCACTTCCAGTATTCTCTTTACTATCATAATAATAATCCTCTGCCGAGCCTTTCAAGGATAAGTTCATGGCATTAACAATGTTGCGAATAAGATTCGCTCCCTTTATGGCATTATCAATTATAATAGGTTTAACCTCTTTTTCCTGTTTCATATTCTCCAAAGGATCGATAATTGTACCCAACAGGTTTTTGATGGAATGAGAAAGATTAGCCATTATTTTTTTTCGCTCTTCATGTATCTTTTGTTCGTTCAAAAATCTTTCCGACAGAGAAATTAGATTTATTGTTGATTGATTAAATAACAATATGGAATCAATAATTTCTTTTTCATTTTCATCTATTTTTTCCCGAGCCATCATAAAAATTGAATTTAATATGGTAATCTTTGAGATTATAGGATATTGTTCATCAATATGGGATACGTCTTCAATTTTATATTTTTTTGCAACTTCATGAGAGAAGGGTGTAATAACACCTTTGCCTTTTATGATTTTTTCCAGACAAATAAAAGTTTCTTCAGCCAAGTCTTTACATTGCAGTTTACTGTTTAACTGACTCCGCAAAAAATTTATCCAAAGAAGAATATCATTTATGTCAACATAAGAATATTTGAAAGAGTTTATATAAAAAATATCACAATAGCTTTTAAAAAGAGCTTTATCTTGTATCTTATTGGCGAATGATCTCAGGGAATCTGAACTGCTATTTTCATATAAGTATTTTAATATTGATGGAATTTTATCTAAAATCTTTATCAATTGTTTGAGATCAAAAAAGAACTTAGTATATTCCTGTTGGTGCAGATAATTTAATAAAAGCTGACCAAGAAAACTGCTACATGTCTCTTTATCATTTATTTTCCCAGCAACTTTTACTATCTCAATATCATCCAATGCAGTAACAATATAATTGGCAACAAGAAAATATATGTTTTTTTCATATTTATTACTTAGTTTGATTATAAAATTTTTTGCGTATTCTTGGTTATAAAGAATTATAGAGTTGAAGACTTGATCTATTATCCAAGTTCCCTCTCCATAAGAGTATAAAATTAAAAACACTTTTTCTATTAAAGATGATTCATTATTATCAATAAACCAGTCAAGACACATATCGTGTATAATACTTTTCCCAACCCAATCAATAATTTCAGAATTTGACTCCGTAACTGCTAAGTAAAATTTATGTAATAATGGTATGTTTTTTTCATCATAATTATATATGTGTTTAATTATCCTAATAAGCATATAGTTACCAAAGTATAGGTGACTGAAAGTGTCAAAATAATCAATGGGATACTTTTCTTTTGTGTCTAAATAAAATTCTAATAATTCTTGAATAGGTTCATCAACTCCCATTAAATGGGAAAAATAGTGTTCTTTAAAATCATGCCTGTTATCAAAATATTCTTGATTGATATTTGTTAAAAAAAATCTCTCAATACGATTAAATAATTTAAACAGATATTTGTTATAAGAATCGTTATTTTTTTGAGGTTTGTCATATTTGGGTTTTTTGTAATCTTTTGGCATTTTATTTATTGTATCATATTCAATTTCAATATTGTTTTCATTTAGTGATACTTTATAATCGCTCTTTGGCCTATATACTTTCCATTCATGCTTATCCATAAAATTCAATATTTTCATGATCAGCGTTTTATCTGAGAAAATGTTTTCATGGAACAGTCCGATTATTTGTTTTACAGTATTATCATCTAACATTTCAAGTGTGAATTCTTCATTAATAAATTTCTTTTTTAACTGTGTTTTATTCATAACTAATCCTTATTCTGATAGAAGTTTGATAATTTCAATGAAACTATCAATGTTGGCCTCAACTTTTTTAATTGACAATTTGCCTAATTGTCTAACATCAATATTGTAAATATCAAATCCTAATGATAGTATTAATCTGGCATAATCATTAACATAATTATGTTTTGCTGCGGGTAGGTATTTTTGCATTTTTTTGAGAGATGGGAAAATAATAAAATCCCTTCCACCGGAACGAGCCATAATAGAGAAACTATTCCTTACTTTCGATTTCTTCGAATATATTCTTAGTGAAAATCCATACATTTTTTTCGTCTCTATTAAAATTTCACCTGGATACATACTACGCCCAATGTCTTCATGAATGCTTAAATTGGAAAAAAGTGCCTTAACAATCGGAGTATTTCTAATTGTTTCCGAGATTGTTGTCGATCTATAATTTCTGTTCCTATTTGATACAACATTTTCATAATATAGTTTTTCGAAATAAGTAAAGTTCTTTTTAAGTTGTGATGCTTTTTTTTCTTTGTTTAAAAAATCATAGATTTCTTCTAAACTGAGGTGACAATTATAATTCTTTTTCCCACAAATTGAATAAACCGGCTTGTTGAGCTTTTCCCTGAAATTAATCAACTGTCCACTATCCTCAGTCCCAAGTTCAACTTCAATATATGCTAATGGAAAATTATCACTGTCAGATATAGCAAAATCAGGACGAATTCCTCCATCCAAATTCACTGTCGGGAATATTATCGAATCTGTGGGCATTTCTAATTTATCTAAAAACCATTCTCTGAAATTATCATGTAGAAACAGTCCAAATAATGCGAGATTGATTCTGTTTTCCGGTTTTGAGAGGTCTTCATTTACAAAAATTGTCTCATCAATATCAAAACGACAATCATTTTCGCTATCATAACTTTTTGATAAGACTACTCTGTTTATAATCGAGTTATAAGTTGTAGATTGATAATATGGATTTATCATTTTGTTTTGATGTAGAAAGATATCTCCTTTTTTCATTAGATCTTTTATATTTCCATACCTCAATGAATAATTCTTTGGGTTACTGAAATTACCGTATATATCAAGAAACCAATTCGGTCCTGTCAGTTTTTCTATATCACTTCTTATCATCAAATCAATCAATGGATATACACTTTTGCTATTGAGCAGATTTCTTCTTGTATTTAGAATCCCCAACATTTTAAGTTGAGATTCATCATAATTCAATAAAAAATCTTTAATATCCATTTTTCCTCCTAATCATTTTTTAACTGTATTCAGTTTCATTATTATGTCCAGTTAAAAAAAATACATCTTTATAAGCGTCTATTTATCAGCATATTACAAAATAACTCCTCTGGCTTAAAATGGTAACAATGGTTACTATTTGAGAATGAGGCGTTACTTACCATTAGATTTTTACGCCTATGCTTCTCAATTTCCTAAGTCGTTTTCTAAAGGTGTGGGGTTTCATTTTAAGAAGTTTAGCTGCTTCTGCTGCATTATTATTGGTTATTTTCAAAGCACCTCTGTAATATCCGATCACTATATCATTCTCAAGATCAATACCGCTTTGTGGTATATAGAAACCATTTTCTACGGACGATTTCAGATTCAAATTCTGTTTCAAGATTTTGTTTTCTCTGGACAATCTGCTCAATTCAGCTTTTATAGAGTCGGTTTTAATTATACTTGGATAATCATCTAATCGGAAGGTTATCTCCGTTATACCTGATTGTTTTGATATCTGAATCAATTTGGCATCGATGACCCCACCAAACACTAAAAATAGCCAGCAAGCATGCATTGTTGGAGTACCTGAAGTGACAGAAATGGTTAATTCATTTTTTTGATTATCCTTTTTTAAATTCTCTACGACCTGATACATTGCTGGATAAACAAGATTGTAGTTCGTCGGATCCAATGATCTTGCTTCTCTAAATTCGACTTTCATATTTGGATAATTCTGATTGCAGTAGTCTTGAGTTTCGATCATTTCATCCCAGTAATTATCATTATTAAACAATAAATACAACTTCTCGAATCTACGCTTTTTCAGGATAGAAAGTATTGGTCCCAACTCTTTCTTTTCATTGGCGTAAGGATCTTTGTTGCCAATAAATGTTATCAATACCTGCATATCAAACACCTCTATTAAAGATAATTATAAAAACCGATACTACTTGCTTCCCCCCTCTACCTAGCCCCATATCCGGTCATCATAGTTTTCAGGGTCTTGGATACGATGAGCATATCCATCCAGAGGGAGAAGTATTTTACATAGTAGAGATCATAGGATACCTTTTCGATAGTTTCTTCCACATCAGCGGCATAGCCTTGGTGTACTTGAGCCCAACCGGCTATACCCGGTTTTACCACATGCCTATATGGGTACAGAGGTATCTTTTCCGTAAATTCTTCCACGAATGTTACCTGCTCCGGGCGTGGTCCGATGATGCTCATCTCTCCTTTGAGAACATTCCATAACTGCGGTAATTCATCAAGGCGAGTTCGTCTGAGAAGCTTTCCTACCTTGGTGACACGTTTATCTTTTATGCTGGCAAAACTGGCATCATTATCACCATTATCGGTGTACATTGTGCGGAATTTTACCAATTTGAACAGTTTACCCCTCTGTCCAACACGGATTTGCGTAAAAAAAACTTTGCCGGGAGAATCGAGTTTGACAGCCACAGATATCATTACAGATATAGGCAAGACAATCGGGAGTGTTATCAATACTGTGAGTAGATCAGCTAACCGCTTAAGATGCGGATACAGAGGTGGGAGCGAGAATGACCTGACGATCGTATCGGTGTAATGTTCCAGAGACACACGTCCGGTCAACATTTCATAAACGGAAGCAGCATGATAGATGGGTATTCCCCGCAAACTGGATTCTGCTATATATCGAAGCCATGGCGGAGCAATTTCCTCGTGAAGATCGCAGACCAACCCGTCTACATTCTCCACTTCATTGGGCTCATTCAACTCCACCCATTCCGCGCCACTCAAACTTTGCAGAGATCTGGTCATGCCCACCGGCATGAGCCCCAATCTCGGTCTTACTCTTATCAAAAAAACCAGCGATAGCCATTGCCATAACAATGTAATGATAAAGGCTATACCGATAAATGTCCTGGAATAATAAACCCTGCTGAAAGATATCATACTAAGCATGATCAGATAGAAGATGGAGACGCTGAGAAAAACTGCTGCTACGCTCCTGCTACGAGCCTGCGCCATCAGTCTGCGTCCGACAAATAACCCCAGAATATAGGCAAGCCAAGTATAAGCTATGATGTGATAAGCAAATTCCGCCGTCCAAAACTGCCCTGTCTGCCAAGATAGTTTGGATCCTAAGATAGTGAAGACCAATATCCCGCCGATATGCCACAGCACATCCAAACTTAGCCGCGTTTTGTTCTTAAATATCGTCGGCATCTGATCTGACAGCATCAGAGAAGACACGGGCACCTCCTTATTATCTTGCTAGGAATCTTTCTCTTTCTCTGCCTTAAATTGTCAATGTTTTTCCCCAGATTATCCGCCAAAACAAATTACGCTATTTTCACTCCGCTCTTTGATGCCTACTTACTACTATCTTGATAAAATTGGGATCATATCCGTGTACATCTTACTTCGGCATGGCAGGCAGGATGAATGAGAGAGGAGGATCAGCACTTATACTTGGCATAAACTTCCCATTTCTTCTCCCAGCCTTCACTGGTATGCTAATGCTTCTAAAGAGATACCTGCAGAGCAATCACAGCATAATTAAACAGGGCAAAAGTATATACTTCGGAGATATCGGAGCCCCCTTCCAAAATGCGATATCCTGCTTTAATGTTTATCTTGTCATTGTATTTATAGTTGAGTGAGGTAAGAACATCCGCAGCTCTACCATAGGGTGATGCCAGTGCAGCTCCATCCGAGGAGATACTCACTTTTTCGCTCACATCATATACCAATAGAAAATTGATCAGCGGTACGACACCGGTATCATATTTGCTGGCAGTATGAACTTCATTTTCTAACGTAATCTCAGCATCGCGTACTTTCGCCGTCAATCCGAAAGCTTCCAAAATCCAGAGTTTATTGGGCAAATGATATCTGTATTGCAGTCTATAAGAATCAAAGCGGTAAACGGCAGAGATATCTTTCTCGGCTTCAAACATTCTGCCTTGAAATTTGATGTTTTGGTCGATATTTCCCGCAGGTTTGATCGTAAGCGGTGCATATAAGAAAGAGATTTCACTACGCTCAGTTATGCGATAATTCAACATCATCCGATAAGCAAAAACGGCATCTGCTTCCAAATCTTCCGTTAGTGAAAAAAGGGTGCTGTTAGCTTCATTGGGTATTCTCACATCGTTATAGCCGGGGAAAGCCAAGCCGGTCTCCACATCAAAGCTGAATTGAGCCTGAAGTATAGTTAATCCAAAGATTAGCATGAGTCCTATCATCAGTATTCTTCTCTTCATGTTCTATTCCTCCTATATCATTTTTTTTTAAAAATTATTTGCTACTTTTTTCACCCATTTATGCAGAAGATAATCAGACGGTGGTTTGGAACCAATTTCCAGAGGCTTGATATCACCTATAGTTTGACTATCCAGAAGATCGGTATTGCCGGTGAGGAACACGATCGGAACATCAGAAAATTCTCTGATCTCATAAGCAGCTTCGATGCCGTTTTTCTCACCTTCCAGCACAATATCCATCAGGATCATATCCGGATGCAGCTCTTTCGCCTGCCTTACAGCATCATCTGCTTCTTGGCATACAGTCAAGACTTGCATACCAAGCCTTTTCATAGTCAGCTTCAGATCCAAAGCGATAATCGCTTCATCTTCCACGATGATTAAGTTAAGTGCCCTCATGTTCACTACCCGGAAATTCTATTGCAAAGGTTGTGCCATTTTCAGTATCTGAACTAACTTTGGCATGAAGTTGCTCAGAGAGCATATAGACTAGATTCATACCCAATGAGAGATTTTTGTCAATCTCATCTGGCAATCCCACTCCGTCATCACTTATCTTAAGTTTTACATATCCGTTTTCTAACCGCTTTAGGCTGATGATGATCTGTCCGGAGTTATTATCCGGAAAGGCATGTTTGAAGGCGTTGGTAACCAATTCATTCACTATCAGCGCGCTAGGGATAGCTTTATCTACTTCCAGGCTAACTTCTTGCAAATCATATTTCAGATTAATATTTTTATCATAAGCATAAGCTTCATAAAGATGGGAGATCATATCTTTGAGATAATATTTCATATCCACATCAGCATACTTTTCGCTTTGATAGATCTTTTGGTGCACCAACGACATAGCCATTACGCGATCGCGACTGTTTTGAAACGCTTCCAAAGCATTCTCGGGAGAGGTGATCGTCCTCGATTGCAGATTGAGCAAACTGGAGATAATAGCAAGATTGTTCTTCACTCGATGATGAATCTCTCTCAGTAAGACTCCCTTTTCCCGCAATTCTTTTTTTAGTTGTATTTCAGCTTCTTTTTTAGCAGTGACATCTATACCTATGCCAAACACGACCTCTTCATTTCGATAGCTGCCGGGTGTAATAGTCAGATCCAAAGTTTTTACCTTGCCATTGATTAGGTAAGTGGTTTCCACTCTACCACCTTTTTGCCAGTGTTTACGATGTTCTTGCAGAATATCTTCCGGATTTATTTCAGTTAGCATAAAAGAACTAACATTTTTCTGCAGCAAATCTTCTTTCAAAATCTCCAAAAACTCCAGTCCGGCTTGGTTGGCTTCCTTATAGTTCCCCTTTTTATCTATCACCAATATAGGATTAGCTGTTTTTTCAAACAAAGTTCTGAATCGGTTTTCACTTTCTTTGAGCGCTTCTGTGGCTTCTTTCCGAACTGTTATATCCAGACAATGCCCGATGTAACCGATAAATTCTCCCTTCAGATCATAACGCGGTGAGCCATCATCCTGTATCCAGCGATACTTACCATCATGGCGGCGCAATCGATAATCCATGCTGAATTTTTCTCGGCGCTTAAATGCTTGCATATAGGTATCGATGCAAAAATCCAGATCATCCGGATGAATACCCTCCGTCCAACCATCTCCCATTTCCTGTTCCAGAGTCCTTCCCCTAAATTCCAACCATGTTCTATTGAAATAGTTGCACTTCATATCAGTTCCGGAAGTCCATATCAGAGCCTGTCCTGAGTTCGCCAGAGTCCTGAAATGCAGTTCACTTTCGCGCAATGCTTTTTCCATCTGTTTTTGTTCGGTAATATCAAAAAGATAACCTTGGATGGCAGTAAGAGTTCCATCAGTGTCAAAAAAACCTATGGCATTCTCTATACAATCGATTAGTTGTCCGTCTTTTCTTTTCAGTTTTAATTCATAGTTTTCGATGATTTTTTCTTTCTGCAATTTTAGCAGAAATTCTTCTCTATCAATAAAATCTGGATAAAAATGGATAGTCTTCTCGCTCAAAATCTCTTCATCCGAATCGTAGCCCATAATCTTTGCAAATGCCGGATTGCAATCTATCAGTTTACCTTCGGGAGTTGATAGATAATCACCGGTTAGATCATTTTGGAAGAAAAGCCGATAACGTTCTTCTGCCACCTTCAGTTTTTTCTCTGCGTTTTTCCTCTCACTAATATCCTGAAATCCGCCCTGCACTTTGATGATCTTTCCGCGAGTATCGCGAATTGCCACTCCGATAGATCTCACCCATACTCGTTTTCCTCTACGTGTGATAATTTGCAATTCTTCATCATAAGGGATACCCCTAGTAGCACATGCTTCATACACTTCTGTGATCTTGCTTTTATATTCGGGTGCATAAAAGTTTAAAGACTCTTCCACAATTGGTGAATAACCGACCGGCATATCATGAATAGCTGCTACTTCATCTGACCAGACGACTCTGTTCTGATCCAATATGACAGACCAACCGCCTAATTTGGCTAATTTACCGGCTATTTTCAATAGTGCTTCACTCTCTACCAGTTTTCTTCGTGCTTCCCGCTCTTTGGTTTGATCCCTGAAAACCAATACCACTCCGATCATTTTGCCGTTATCATCCTTTATCGGCGCTCCACTATCAGCGATGGGGATCTCTCTGCCGAATTTTGTTATCAGTAAGGTGTGATTCGCTAATTCTACGGCACCACCTTCTCTGAAAACCTTATCAACCGGATTTTCGGTTGCTTCTCCGGTCTTCTCATTGATAATGTTAAAGATTTCTACCAGTTTCTTTCCTGTAGCCTCTTCTTCTGTCCACTCTGTCAGCTCTTCCGCCACAGGATTCATACGAGTAATTTTCCCATCCAGATCGGTAGTGATAACAGCATCACCGATACTATAGAGGGTAGCTTCTATTTCCGCTTGCATTGCCAGTTCTTTTTTCTCAGCTTTATAGAGATCCTCAAACAATTCCTTATCTCTTTTGGTCAATACTACAGCTAATACTAGGGTAACCGTACCGATAAACAGTAGTATTATCAGACCGATCAGCATCCCGCGAGAGCGAGCTTGCGATAATATCTCCGCTGCGTCCACTTTAGCTATTATATACCAAGGGGAATCAGAAATCGGAGTCAAAATAGCCAAAACCTCTTCCCCACGATAATCCAAGCCTTCAAATCTTCCCTCTTCGCCCAACACTGCTCTCACTGCCGGATTATCAGTCTCGGAGATTGGAATTCTAAGTGTAAGCGGTGGATCGGGAAGATGGCGTAACCTATTTAGAAATACGATCTCATCGTTATCCTTTCTTATCAATACTGTCTCTGCTGTCCTGCTTAAAACAGTCCATAGTTGGATTAGTGGATACAAATTGTTCTCGGGATTTTTACTGAGTAGCAATACTGCTACAGATCTTCCCGTTTTATCGATGATCGGTGCTGCCACATCGATAGAATTCCTTCCGTCATCATCAGTTCGATAAAAATTGCCAACTTCAGCTTTTTTGGACATAGCTACATTTTTTACCAAATCGCTGCTTATATTACTCAGCTCTGTGAGTTGTTCTTCTGTCGTCACCAATACACTGCCGTCTATCGTTGTCAATACGGCACGATAATAATCCAAAGATTCTGTTACCAGATTCAATCTGAGTTCAATCGCATCGAGATAAAAATGATTTTCCCTATCAGCCAACCAATTTAGGATAGACTGATGGAAATATGGTTGCTTAGATTGCAGGAATACATCAGCCATTCGCTCTTTTCGCCAATTTGATATCTGTGTGTTTTGTAAGTTGGATATAATCTGTAATTTATCATAATTCTCTGCTCTTAGCTCTCTGATCTCATTTCCTATAATCCAGTACCCCAAGATGAATAATAACAGACTGAACACAACAATGACAGGAATAATGAGTAGATGCCTTTTTTGCAGAGATCTCTTCATCTCGAGCGGCTTTTGGCCTTTATCCATCATCACCCTCCAGAATATCACAATCGAATCGAGAAGCTATCATCAAACTATGAGCCATGCTCAATCATGATCCTTTTTTATATAGAATCATAATATTATTAGCTAATTTAAACTGTCAATAAAAAAGATGCACTGAAGATTTTAATAGTGTTAAACATATTGGCAGTTGCTGCCAATTCTCATATCATGAATTTATTAAAATCCACATATCACTTCAATTTTTTTGTCTTCTTTGGTACTCTTCGTTGTTTTAAAAAAAAAATGTTAGCTGCAAATAATTCTGTTTGAATTATCTGTACACTACAGCCATTGCGCTCCAGAAATCGAGCATGTTTCTCGGCTCATCATTGAGGTAGAATCGTTTTATACTAAAAGACTCATTCTCTTCGTTCACTATGAATTCGATTCTCATATTCACCACTTTTTCGTAGAAATAGGTTTTACCCTTAAAAACAACCAAATGCTCATCATCCCTTTGCCTGTAAGACCAGATAGGATCGATGAAGTTATTTTCAAAGGCAATCCCCAAAGGTTCTTTCCCATAATCTTCCAAATAGCCGCTTTGCACAATGTTTACATATTTGTTTGAACTACCGCAAAACAGCAAAAAGAAGGCAAGTACCGCGAAAAAGCAGATCTCAATGATCAGTTTCTTGCGAAACTGTCTTTGCTCTAATTTACCGAAACCAACTTGATCAATTGTTCGATCTCGTAAGGCTTCCATAAGACATTACCTCCGTATTCTTCTATACATTTCTTCTCTTTGGCATCCAGTTCATTGCAAATGACGACCGTCTTGATCTCTTTCCCTGAGTTTATCAAACTTCTGATCAATTCACATGTGTCAAAATGGGAAGGATCTCTTTCGATTATGATACTCTCGTAGTGATACCGCTTTAAAAGCTGCTGAACCTTTTCCGGATTATGCGTGACATCAGTCTGCACGGAGACCTTATCTAACTGGTTGGCAAGTGCATACCAGTTATCATTGTTGCCGTTGATAATCAATACATGCCGTCTCATTTGGATTCCTTTCTTTTTTCTAAATATAATTGCAAAAACCATGCCAAATTACGATACAGATTCTTTTGCTCTAATTGGCAATCGCATATATCCTTATTGTCCATGTTGTTACAGCGACCAGATTTGAAAATAATTTTTTGCCGGGTCAATCTTAAGAGATTTTTCGTATCAAAAAAACCCTTAAAGTGTGTCATTTTTGTCACACTTTTCGGCTGCGTATGTCTCAGATGTCACACTTCTGGTTTTTATACCACTCGTTTTCGTTTTTGTAGGATTTCAGACAAAAAACCAACCGCACGGATTTTGCTCCGTATCCCTTTCTCAGAACCGTTATGTCGCTGTTTTGATAGAAATTCAATAAGATCGTTTTTTATTACTTTTTAGCTATATTTCCAAATTTTTAGCATCGGCAATGCAATTATTGTCTTTCTAACACTTATAGTGTGACTTCCTGACACAGTCCAAATTGTGGGAATTAGCAGCTCGCTTGATGGACAACAAAGCTTCGGAGCTACTGGGATAGTCCAATCAATCTTTCTTTTTAGTATCAATTTTTCCAGATAGTTACGCTCACCTAAGCAGAATAGATTGACATAAAACCGGTCTCCGGAAATTTTCGACAATAAAAAACATAAAAAAATGGAGGGAAAATGAAATCAGGTGGAGATCGCTATGGTACACATCGCGTAGTAGAGCCGCAGGGAGTATTGCCCCAGCCGGCAAGAATTGTTAACAACGACATGCAGGAGATCTGGGATAATGAGATGAAGATCGATGTTATCAGGTTGAACATAGATTCGGCATCTTTTCATCAGATCAAGACCAAATTGGATAAGCAAGGGCACAAGGATCTGGAACAAGCTTTTGCCGATCATATCATCGATCTTACAGAGCGAACGGGCAAGCATAAGAATGAGGATACCGGTTCGGGTGGCATGCTCATCGGGCGTGTGGCAGAGATCGGAGAGAACTTTGAGATGAAAGATGAGGTAAAGGTGGGTGATAAGATCGCCACGTTAGTTTCGCTGTCTCTTACTCCCCTAAAAGTGAAGAAAGTCAAACGCGTCTTATTAGACAGAGATCAGGCAGAGATCGAAGGTGAGGCAATACTATTCAGCTCCGGTGTCTATGCCAAACTTCCGGATGATATGGATGAAAACCTTGCTCTATCCGTTTTGGATGTAGCCGGTGCACCTGCACAGGTGGAACGTCTGGTCAAGCCGGGTGATACGGTTGCTATTATCGGTGCGCACGGCAAATCGGGCGTACTTTGTAATATGGTAGCAAAAGAGCGAGCCGGCGTTACCGGTAAAGTAATCGGCATAGTTCGCAAAGAGAGCTATACGGAGATCTGTCGTCAGACCGGTTGTGATGAAGTGGTTCTGGCAGATGCTACTGATGCTTTGGGCATCATGGAAGGAGTATCCAAGTTAACCGACGGTAAGCTGGCAGATGTAGTGATAAATTGTGTGAATGTAGAAGATACTGAGATGGGCTCTATTCTCGCCTGCAAAGACAGAGGTATAGTTTACTACTTCTCGATGGCGACATCCTTTACCAAAGCTGCATTGGGCGCCGAAGGAATCGGTGCTGACGTAGATATGATACTCGGAAATGGCTATGCGCACGGTCATGCAGCTATATCTCTCGATCTTTTACGTCGTCATCCAATCCTGATGAAGATTTTTAAAGAGAGATACACAGATTAAATTTCATGACTGAAAAGCGAAAAAAAGATGTTCTGGAAGAAATAGGAGTTATCAGTGAAGAAGAGGGTGAACGTTTGCATCAGCACAGAAAGCGGCATCCTTATTCTTGCTGTTCTATCTGGCTGGCGGGCATCGTATTGCTCGCTAGCCTCCTGATTCTGATTTTCTAAAGAAATATAGGAGTTAATTATGATTGATATAAAGAAGAAAGCCACACAAGAAGAATGGAACGATTGGCATTGGCAAATCCGTAATCGGATCACCACTCTGGAAGAATTGGAACAATACATTACCCTGATCCCCGAAGAGAGAGAAGTATTCTCGCTGAGAAATTTTTCTTTTCGCATGGCAATTACCCCCTATTATCTATCTTTGATAGATCCGGCAGATCCGCGCGATCCGGTTCGACTGCAGGCTATACCACGCAAGATGGAGTCTGTATTTCTAGACTCGGATATGAACGACCCGCTACATGAGGATACAGATTCACCCGTGCCCGGTCTTACCCATCGCTATCCGGACAGAGTTTTGCTCTTGATCACCGACCAGTGCTCCATGTATTGCCGGCATTGTACCAGAAGGAGAATGGCCGGCGAAACAGACTCTATGATGCCCATGACGCAGGTAGATAAGGCTATAAACTATATCAAGAGGACACCCGAGGTTAGAGATGTGATCCTCAGTGGCGGCGATCCACTTACCATGAGTGATGAACGACTTGATGATATCCTCGAGAAACTACACGAGATCGAACATGTGGAGATCATCCGTATCGGCACTCGCACGCCGGTTGTCATGCCTCAGAGGATAACAGACAAACTGGTGGAAGTACTGAAGAAATACCCGCCGATCTGGCTCAATACGCATTTCAATCATGCCAATGAACTCACAGATGAGTCCGAAGCTGCCCTGAAGAAACTGGTGGAAGCCGGGATCGTTGTGAGCAATCAATCTGTATTGCTCAAAGGTGTAAATGACAATGTAGATGTAATGAAAAATCTCGTTCATAAGCTCGTCTATAACCGCGTCCGTCCTTACTACATCTATCAATGCGATCTATCAATAGGTATTGCTCATTTCAGAACGCCGATCTCCCGCGGGATCGAGATTATCGAATCTTTGCGCGGTCATACTTCCGGTCTTTGCGTTCCCACCTATGTAGTGGATGCTCCCGGTGGTGGAGGCAAGATACCGGTGCAGCCGACTTACATTATCTCAAATAGCCCCGGCAGAGTCATCCTAAGAAATTATGAGGGCATAATTTGCTCTTATACCGAGCCGGACTACACTGACCAAGCAGATATGGACTATCGAAATAAAGTGTCTGAAATTCAGCGTTCCAGTGAAGGTGTGATGTCTTTGGTGCGCGGGGAGAATATTACTATTGGTCCGGATACGAAAAGAAATCACCGTAAAGAATAAACGGCACTTTTTGCAAAATCTCTTCACAGGTGAGAAAAAACTCACAGTCATCATCGGTATATCAAAAAATGCCGGTAAAACTACTCTGCTAAATTGGATACTGAAGCATATCTCTTCTGCTACTGTCGGTGTGCTCACTACCGGCAGAGACGGCGAAAGCAAAGATATTGTCGGTGGACATATCAAACCGAAAGCATATCTGCCTCAAAACACATATTTCACCACCTTTGCTTCTATCCTCAGAAATCATTCCTCCGGTTTGGAAGTTATCGAGCGCTTACCCTATAAATCGGTGGGCAAAGAATTGTGGCTCTGCCGAGCACTGCGAAATCTGGAATTGGAGATCATCGGACCGCCGACTGTAACTCAGCAAATATCGATCGCAGAAACGATGCTCGCCCATGGTGCTCAGCATGTATTCATCGATGGCTCTCTGGATAGAAGATCTATCGCTCGAGCTGCTCAGATAGACTCACTGTTGGTAGCTGTAAGTCCCGAATTTGGTAATAAGCGGGAAATTATGAGCGAATTGAACAAACTCTCCCAACTCAGCTCTATACCTCGAGCCGAAACTACTATAGAAGATCCGGAATATCTCTGCTACAGGGACGATGATGGCTTTCATACCACCAAGATCAAATCTGTGCTCCACAAAAAATTCAGTTTGGATAAATACATCTCTTCCGATTGGATATACCTCCCCGGAGCTATCACGGATGCCATTTTCAAACCAGTTCAAACTTTTATCCAAGCCTATGATGGGGATATCATCATTCGCCATCCGTTCAATCTTCATCTCGAAAAAGATAAGCTGCAAAGGTTGATGGAGATGGGAAAAATCAAATGTCTCCACCGTCTTAATATAGACGGAATCGCAGTAAACAGCTATTCGGTTAGCGGCATGCATCTCGACTGCGAAGAGTTGCGTGAAGATATCAGGAAATCATTTGACATTCCGGTAGTAGATGTGGCAGAGGTTCACTAAATATGAATCGGGAAGTGAATATGGTCATTGATGATGTGACAAAAAAAAGCGCTAACTTACATGAGATAGACGCTCTGATAAATCCAATCTCACAAGTGGGTAAAAAATACAAAAAAAATCCGCATATCTTCAAACCAGGCGAGGAAAAAGAAGCAGAGCAAGAGTACTCTCAGCTTTCATTTCTGATAAATCTGATAAAAAAGCAAAAGGGATTTGTACCCGAGCTGACATCCTTGCTTATGCATATCGAATCTATAGAAATCACTTTCTCGCGGGCAAAATCTCTCTACACACTCGAAGTGAACGAAATCCAACAGATCAAACAGTTTGTATTTTATCTGAATCAGCTCTTTGAATCTTTGAAGAAATACAAAGCCGATCATGTCTTGCATATTCCCCCATTTGACGAGCTATTCATTTTTTTGGACAAAGATGGGCACAATAGCCCTGCTTTCCATCTCAGCGATTCATACTCCGATGATTATTCCTCCCATAAACAGTCAGTCCGGCAACTGATACGAAAAAAAGAAGAGATCTATTGGAACACTTTAGAACAAGCCAAAGAAGAACTCGATCTTGCTGATATAGAACCACGCTTGGTCGTATCGCGCCAAAATAAACCACTGCTTGAGAAGCTATCCGGCTCTCCTCGTTTTTATCCGGAAAGCGAAAACTTCGCCAACTGTATTTTCAAATTACGTAAGACAGAGGAGATACTAGCACTCGAAGAAGAGATAAAAAAAGCAGAGCGAAAACTGAGCCAAGCTGAGATCAAGGTGCGAGAGCTGATAACCAAAGTAATCTCTGTCTATGCTACCGATTTGTTTTCTGCCGGTGAGAAGGTAGCGAAATTCGACTATCTATTGGCTCGTGCTCTTTTCGGAGTGCAAAACCAGTGCTGCATCCCCGAAGTAACTAAAAACAGCAATTTATATTTTGAAGATGCTATCAATATCCCGACCAAGAAAAGCTTGGAACAAAGTGGCATGAAATATCAGCCGGTAGGTCTGAAAATGCAGCGCCATGTCGCTATCATCACCGGCTCAAATATGGGTGGTAAGACCACGATACTCAAAACTAGCGCTCAATTGATCTACTGTCTTATTCATGCTATCCCCACACCATGCAAACGAGCATCTCTGCCTTTGGTAGATTTCATATTTTTCAGCGGCATCAAGCCGGAGCGCATGGACTTGAGCAGTTTCGCCTCCGAAATAGTGGCAATAAACGAAGCTTTGCAAAAACCGGGAAGCGGATTGTTTTTGCTAGATGAATTTGCCCGCGGGACAAATCCGCAAGAAGGGAGCGCCCTATCCCGAGCTCTGATCAAATATCTGAAAAACAGCTCTCATCTTGTCTTGTGTGCTACTCACTTCTCCGAGCTCTCTCAATTTAAAAGTGTAGATCATTTCCGAGTGATCGGTCTCACGGCAGACCAGTATCGTGCTTTGGACTTGCAGCGGCAAGATATCCTCTCTCGAAGACTACAAGAACTTCACAAGTACATGAATTATGAATTGGAAGCGGTAGAAGCAGACTCACCTGCACCTCGTGCCGCTCTCATGATAGCCGATATTTTGGGGATTAATGAGGAGATCATCAAAACTGCTACCTCATATCTGGAAAACAAGGAAAATAAATGAAAATGGTATTTTTATAAGCGAAACAGTAGAATCTATTTGACGAAAAAACCGTCACTGCTGATAAAGTACAAAAAATGAGAATGGAGGATGTAAGATGAATAAAAAAGTTTTGACCGGTTGTGGGATAGCTCTTGGCGCTTTTATCCTGCTCATTATTATCATATACGGTTATTTTGTCGGATCATACAATAATATGGTACAGATGGATGAAGATGTAAAAGAGAAGTGGGGACAGGTAGAGAATGTCTATCAGCGCCGCTTCGATCTAATCCCGAATCTAGTGGAAACCGTACGCGGCTATGCCTCTCATGAAAGGGAAACTTTTCAGATGGTAACCGAAGCACGATCGCGCGCAGCAGGTACTTTGGAGCTTTCGGAAGGGCTTTTGGATAATCCGGAAATGTTCCAACAATTCCAGCAATCACAAGCTCAGCTTTCCTCTGCACTCAGCCGTTTGATGGTTGTAGTGGAAGATTATCCGGATTTGAAAGCTAACCAAAACTTTCTGGCTCTTCAGGATCAACTGGAAGGCACGGAAAACCGGATCGCAGTAGAACGTCGTCGCTTCAACGAAAGCGCACGAAACTACAACACTTACATACGTCAGTTCCCACGTGTTTTCATAGCCAATTTATACGGATTTGAACAACGCCCCTATTTCACTGCTACGGAAGGTGCCGACGAGGCTCCGCAAGTGGAATTTTAACCAAGGAGATCTAATGGCAAAGTTTAAACTGACACAAAAACATATCGACCGATTGAGCGAAACTGTAAAAAAAGCCGAAAGCAAAACAACCGGCGAGATCGCCACTGCTTTCATAAAGGAGAGTGATGAATATTCCCTGTGGGAACTATATTTCTCACTGATCTGTGGATTCGTCTATTTCATCATCATGATGTTTTTCGTCAGCCCGATAGAATCCTGGCTCAGCACGATGTTCTGGAATTACGATGTCAGCTATATTGTTCTGTTTTATGGATTCTCTACTTTTCTGGTGATCGGTATAGTATATTTCATTGCCAGTATCACTTTGATAGAACGGCTGATAGTACCGAATAGAGTGCTCAAAGAAAAGGTGGAGAACCGAGCAATGCGGCATTTCATAGAAGCAGGAGTGCATAATACCAAAGACAGTACCGGTATCCTCATCTTCATCTCATATCTGGAAAAGAGAGTGCTTCTCTTGGCAGACTCAGGTATCAGTGCCAAGATACCACAGAAAAAATGGCAGGAGATAGTTCAACACATCATAGACGGTATCCATGCAGGAAAGATGGTGGATCATCTTGCCGAAGCCATAGAAGAGTGCGGCGTACTATTGGCCGAGCATTTCCCCATCAAACCGGGCACGGTAAATGAACTCGATAACGAAATAGCGATTTTGGAGACTTGATCATGAAACAGATAATAATAATTTGCATAGTATTTATAGCTCAGGGGTTAGTTGCTTTGGAAGTTCCTCCTCTGAGAGGGAGAATAAACGATAATGCCGGTTTTTTATCTTCACAGCAAAAAGCACAATTAGAAAGTGATCTCAGGCAGCTTGAAGAGCGCACTTCCGCCCAGTTGGTACTGCTCACCATCCCTTCTTTGCAAGGTGAGGCTTTGGAAGATTATTCGATGAGAGTAGCAGAAAGCTGGGGATTGGGTCAGCAAGATTTGGATAACGGCATTCTGCTCTTGATAGCTCAAAGAGAGAAGAAACTGCGCATCGAAGTTGGTTACGGTTTGGAGCATATCATCACCGATCTCAAAGCAGGATATATCATCCGTAATGTGATCACTCCCCATTTTAGCAGAGGCAATTATTCCGGCGGCATTCGTGATGGGATGAGTGCCCTCTCCGGACTAATAGACGACCAATTTGTCATCTCCGATGAAGAACTGGCCCGATACCGGCAGGAACATGGCTCTCAGACTGCGCAACTCCCACTCGGGCTTATACTGTTCATTTTTATCTTTGCGATGAGCATATTCGGCAGGAAGAACCGTAGCGGCGGCTCACTCCTACCTTGGCTCTTACTCGGCAGCATGGGCAGTCGAGGTGGCGGAAGTCGCGGTGGATTCGGTGGCTTTGGCGGCTTCGGCGGTGGCGGAGGCGGCTTCGGTGGTGGCGGAGCTTCTGGTGGCTGGTAATTTTTTTTACGTCTCAAACCTCCCAAACCTCCCACTGAAGACTGGAGTGTATTTATTTATGCTCCAGTCTTTTGCTTAATGGCTGTTGGCAGGATGATTCAATTGAGAATGTATAATGTATAATGTATAATGTATAATGGTTAATGGTTAATGCAGTTTAGGGATTAGTAGGTAGTAAGCAGTAAGTAGTAGGAAGTAAGAAGATAGAAGGTAGAGAATAGAACATGTCACACTGAGTAGCTTCGGCACAAGCCGGAGCGTATCGAAGTGTGAGTTGGTGCAAGAGAAGCAGGATGATGTTGATTGGTTAATTTGTTGATTGGTTGATTGGTTGAATCGTTGAGGTGTTGAGTCGTTCAATCGTTGAATTGTTTCGGTCATTTGTTCATTGGGAATTGGGATTTGTTTGGTATTTGGAATTTGGTGCTTGGAAAACCCTACGCCTGAAGGCGCAGGCTATTACTTTTCCCTTTCAGCAAAATGAATCGCTACCATAATCCGATCTTGGGATTTCTCTAAACAGCCCTATTTCCCCAATTTCCATTCTCCATAATTCATTATTTAAAAATGTGTTGACAGAGATATTAACAATAATAATTGTGGTTATGATAATATCGGTAGAACGATGAATAAAGAATTAATGAGAATAATTGTTTTACCGATACCGATATGATGAGGAGAGAAAATGAAGATATTTGCTTATGGATTTAATTATTATTCACATCCGCTTGTCAAAAAATATCATAATAAGCTACCTTCCCCCAGCTTCAGAACTCTCTATCAAACTATAAAATACGGTGTCTTATGCCCTATTTCAAACAACGGTCGCAACTATGTGCTGGAGATTATATTCATTTGTTATGTAAACAGATTTATCATTACTAGTCACCCTCCATGAATGATCAGAAATATATATACATTTTAAAATACAAAAAAAATAATTTATATGTTAGGAGATTAAAATGAAAAAAAGAGAAAATATATTGATAATAGTTATCATACTTATAATCAGTCTAGGACATTATAATTTGTGGGGAGGGAAAACGAAACCAACATCTAATGAACTTCCTTTTGCGGATAGAATCCGAAATATTCCTGCAGTTTCTACAGAAAGAGTAAATTTTTCTAATGAGATCTATATGTCATCGTTTGGATTGGTTCCATATAGATTATCTAGAGTATTAATAGGGCAAGATGCTTTTTTATTCAGAACCGAAATTGATAATTCTTATTTTGGATGGTCGTGGGGCAGTAATACATTTTTTGAATTTGATGACGAATTTGAGACGACAAACTTAGCCACATTACCACCATGTGGAAGGAATGCATATGATGAGAAAAATGACTTACCATTAATGAAAGATACATATGGAGAAAGAGAAGCTTACGCTAGGTTTGATGGTGGTACCGGTTCTTGGGCAAGTCCGGTTTTGGATGAAGAGAACAAACAACTAATCGTATTGAACAAAAGTGGCGTAATAATGGGAATATCATCAAATTTTGACTCTAACTATTGTGTCGAATGGGCATTCGATCTGAGGCAAATCGAAAGAAGTTATTCGGATGACCATTCTCTTTATGAATATGTGGCGACACCAACAGTAATCGGTGATAACATCTTCATCCCCGGCATTTTTCATATATTCAAAATCGATTTGTCTGTTCCCAATAATTATACTTTGGAAAGTGCTAGGTTTATTGATGATACGGACGAAGATTTCTTCAGTGCTCCGCTTGCCTTTGACCTAAAAGATCCACCTAATTTGATAGCTGTCAGTAATAAAGGAAGGTTGGTTGTTGTTGACTATTATCTGAATGTAATACACAATGATATATCAAATTGGGAAGAAAATCAACAATTTCTAACCAGACCGATTGTCGATGCTGACGGTCAAGTATATATATCTTCCGATTATGGAAAGATATATCATTTTTCTCAAGAAAAGATATGTCCGTATGAAACTCTGGATATACAAGAAGTTGAATGTGATAATCATAAGTTTGTCTCCACATTTATAACCGACAGCACAAAGAAGATATACGCTTTTACTGCATTTAATGACATTCTCTCGTTGGAAGCAAACTACGATTATTCTCCAAACCAACCTACTGATCCTATCATACTATATGAATGGAACGATGAGTATCTGTACGAACATATCGACTTCAATCATAGAGTTGTGAATAACCATTCGGTCTTGTTCGAAAGGTATGCCGAAAACACTTCATGTTTGCTTACATTATATAATGAAGGACTACAAAGCTTTATACCTAATAATAATTATTACCATAACTTCGATCCCCAATCATATAATATCATCGTCAGAATGTTCAATCCTTTAGATGACATTAGTGGAACAATTTATGAGCGATGCTCCTCAACTGCTACTTTTGGTGGTATTGTACCATATGTTACAAATGAACGAGAGATTAATGCTATTTGGGTAGATGATAGTGGATACGCATGGACATGGGATGTTATGGCACCCACACATAATGTTAACTATCCATATGACAACTACGATCCTTTGATCAATGATATTTCGAATCCAAAATTTATGAAGAACCTTACCAACTTAACAGATTATAAACAAAATGACTTCCGCATAATATTCCATGAATTGGATATAACAGGATATGATGTTTATATGAATTCCTATAATGAATATGATCTCTCAGGCCCATATCCTGAATATATGGTAACATTCCATAATTTGCTGGAGCATCCAAATTATAACTTGGCTATCATTACACCGGAAGGAGAACCTTATGTATTCAATAATATCGATACTTCGCTCGAAGAATGTATATATTACGGTGATTGGCATATTACCAATGATACAACCATAGATGGTGAAACATTAGCACTATTTCACAGTATCACCGTATCCGATAATAGTACCCTGACTATAGACGGCGTAGATTTAAATATTATTGATCTGACACTACATAACGGTAGTGAAGTCATAGTTATTAATGAAGGTGAGTTGAGAGTCTCTGATACTTTGCTGTCAGTAGATGAAAATACAAACGCAGGTATTATCGCAAATGGAGATGGCATTAGCTATGGGGATATATATATCACCAATATCGATGTCGAAGATAATGGGACATTGTCAATTTTAGCAAATGATACAAACATTTTCAGAATAGAAGATTTCAATATCGTTAACGGGGGAATTGCCTCCTTAAATAGTTTGCAAAGTGCGAATATTCCTGTGTGTGATGTCACTGGAGAATTTGTCGTTAACGGCAGTTTTATGAACGAGAGTTCACTTGTTTTATCTTCGGGTTCTAACGCTATTATCAACGGTACTTACGAAGAATATGGGACTTTGCATTTGGTGAAATCGAATCTTACCATAGAGAATAGTGGTTATTTCGAGCTTAATTCTGATAGCATGTTGTCATTGAAAAGTGGTTCCGGAGTGATAATAGACGGTACGGGCTCTATGCTATTCCTCGATTGGGGCAGCTCGATTATCGGAAGTGAACAGGGCTCTTTTAGTAATGGCAACTGGATTCCCGGTGATAGGATAATAGCACAAAATGGAGGGATAATTACAACCGATGATTCTCAAGATCCAGGCGAGGTAATTACCATCTCTTCTTCAGAAGAGGAAGAATTATGGGATGGTATTTTTATCAAAGATCCTAACCATGAAGATGAGTTTTGGTTTGTTAATTGTGCCATATCGGGTATCCGAAAACTTGCGATAGAAAAAATATCTGAATCTCCCTATATGGCAAAACTGAATTTGTATCTAACGGATTTCCAAAATGCAGGTGAGTTCATTGCCCGGGACGGCCATAAACTTACCATCGAAGGTACCTCCGAGCGATCTTGTAATATAATAAACAACAGAGGTTCCATCTCTGCCTATGAATCTCCTGTTAATCTGGAATACGTTAATTTTGGTTCAGTTTTTAATGGGAATGGTATCGGGATATATTTATATGATACAGCGGAATTCTATTCAACTGTTTCCAATACTATTATTAGTAATAACCATAGTAATGGTTTTGTTGCAAATGGAGTTCTTTTCGATATATTTGAACATGTAACATTAGTAAACAATGATGGTTTCGGAATGCTATGCTATGATGGCACAGAATTTACAGGCGAGGATCCTTTTGAGTTTATTACTATTCAAAATAACGCTTATGCAGAATATTGCGGATGGCAGGATACATACAGTATGGAGAACGGTTCGGAGATTACTATAAGTGACAACGATGGCAGTTATTTGTTAATTAATGTAGATTGGGATCAAGAAACAGAAGTCGATATCAGCGGAACTAATTTGACAGCAGCTGACCTCGATAGATTGGATCCGGATACTTTGGCTGCCTGGTATTTTGGCAATTCAAGGTATTCCAATGAAATGTTACTGTTGAATTCTGCTTCATCTGATATTGGTAACGGAGATTATGCAAGTGCCGAACAGACCTTGCTTCAGATTATTTCCGATTACCCCTCATCCAATGCAGCCGGGACAGCGGTATTTTATCTTTATCATATTAAATCACTCACCGATCAGGATTTTATCGGATTAATCGGCTTTTTGGAAAGTCTTGAACCTGAAACCGGGACTTCACTAGAAAAAACGGTCAATAGAATCATTGCCAAGTGTTATATAAAAGAAAATGAATATGAAGTTGCAATCGATCTATTGGAAGATATAATAAATAATTCACAGGATCCTGATGAAATAGTACTGGCAATGATCGATCAAGGCTATGCTTATCTAAAGCTATCCGAAACCGGTGAAAGAGCATTACCGGAAAACAGTACTGTAAAGACCGCATCACTGGATGCATACCAGAAAAAAGTTCGGGAACTGCAAACGAGATTTTCTTTTTATCCAACCGAAGAACAGGAAACCGATCTGCCGGTAGAAGGTAAGATTTCATCACTAATCAACTACCCTAATCCGTTCAACCCGGAGACGACGATAGAGTTCAGTCTTTC
>CAYSSJ010000011.1:0-86975 GCA_964433675.1 uncultured Candidatus Cloacimonadota bacterium | reverse complement strand
TATGTATAGCATGCAAAAGTTATCCACAAAGTCCACTATTTTAGGACTGGACAGAGCAGAAAGAAGGAATTGGTAGGAATTTATAGGAATTTGTTCGCTTCGCTCACGGAATTTATAGTAAGAGAAGCAGGAAGAAATTTCGGTGAAAAGTGAAAGAGTGAGAAGTGAAAAGTGGTGGAAGAGAATGTTGATTTGTTTATTTATTAATTGGTGTCAATGCCAGATGAATAGCCACGAGCTTTAGCTCGTGGGTGTGGTTATCTCAACTACTCTCGGGGTTTTAACCCCATTGAATCGAAGGCGTCATTTCAGAGGTCAGGAGACAGAAGACAGTAGGCAGAGTAATTCTATTGTGAATGAACAATGTATAAATAATGCAGTTTAGGGTTTAGTGTTGAAGGGTGAAAGTTTAAAGAAGTCCGGTCATTTCACCTGTCTTTCCGTATAACCTATCACGTATTACTTATCACGCCCTCGGTGTCGAGAAATCTCGTTTTCCAAATGATGAATAGCAAAGAAGAGGATGTTGATTAGTTTATTGGTTGAATCGTTGAGGTGTTGCAAGAGTAGCAATCCCCCTTCACCTTACAGGCTCCAGAGGACAAGGGAGATGTTTAGAAGTTTATGGTTCAGGGTTTAGAGGTCAGAGGTAAGAGATCAGTAGATAGTAAGTAGTAGGAAGTAAGAAGATAGAGGATAGAACATGTCACACTGAGTAGTCCTGCACCTACTTTCTTTTTTCTTAGTTGGTATAGCCCGGAAAGTAGGTGCAGGACGTATCGAAGTGTGTCTTGGTGTAAGAGAACCAAGATGATGTTCAATCGTTCAATCGTTTTGGTCATTTGGTCATTGCAGTTTGGGATTTATTTGGAATTTGGAATTTGGTGCTTGGAATTTTAAAAACCCTACGCCTAAAGGCGCTGGCTATTATTTCGGTCATTGGCAAGGGTGGAAATTTCTAAATTGCTCCTACAAATAATATTTTTGCTTGACTTAAAATGAACGGAAAAGGATATTAAATAAAAACAGTGAATAGGAGGTCAGGATGAGAAAGTTACACTTATCGAGCAAGGATAAGATGATCGGCGGTGTGTGTGGTGGAATCGCTGAGACTTTGGGTGTGAGTTCCACAATAATCAGGATATTGTTTCTCATTTCGATATTTTTCGGTGGCACGAGTGTATTGGTATATCTTATTATGTATCTGGTTTTTCCCAAAGATACCCAAGAGATATCTCAAGAGATCGAGATCGAAGTAAAACCGGAGGGAAAGAAAAGACTGGTTCGCAGATGGGAAGGTAGGATGATAGCCGGTGTATGCAGCGGATTGGCGTATTATCTCGGTATAGATGTCAGCCTTCTCAGGCTTGTTTTCGGTTTATCGGTATTATTCGGAGGAATAGGCTTTGTAATTTACATCATCTTGTGGATAGCAATGCCGCTCGAATAAGAGATGAGTTTCATACCAGCAACGCTCTGTTATATACAAAGTCAAGATAAAACCTTGATGCTGCACAGGATCAGTGCCAAAGAAGATCTGCATTACGGTAAATACAACGGTTTAGGTGGTAAAATCGAACCGTCAGAATCCCCCGAGGAGTGCGTGATCAGGGAAGTAAGAGAAGAAAGTGGATTGCAGATAAGCGAGCCGAAACTTCATGGAATTATTACCTTCCCAAAATTCGACGGAAAAAATGACTGGCTAGTATTTGTCTTTACTGCCGATAATTTTACCGGCAGATTGAAACAACATACCAAAGAAGGAAAATTAGAATGGATAGATAAAAATGAATTATATGAATTACATCTTTGGGAAGGTGACTATATCTTTATGAAGTGGCTGGAGGGAGACAGATTTTTCTCAGCTAAATTTCGTTATAAAAAAGGAAAGCTCGAAAAGTATAGGGTGAACTTTTACTAAATCGGTATGAACATAAAGACGATCATCATTGTAATATTCTGCTTCAGCCCATGGCTTCTGGGCGCTTATAATTACTTCTCTCCGGTTTTCAAAGCGGAAATGCTATTCCCTTCGGAATATGAATCCGAGTACAAGCTGGAACATGGAGACATCATAGTAAACTCCGAAGAAGTATGGCAGGACTCGGTTAGATTAGAACGAGATAGAAATTACATATTGGATTATCAAACCGGTATTCTGGAGCTATATGAGCATTATCCGGAGATCAAAATATCTTATATGATCTATCCGGAAGACCTGATAAGACGCTATTCGCTTTACGAAATTCAAAGCTATTCGGAAGATGAAGATATAAGGGCTACTCACCGTGCACAGCTCAGAAGACCGACAGACTCCGATCTGGTGATCTCGGGTAATAAGACGATCTCTGTCTCCGTTGCAAACAACGCCGATTTCGACCTGGATCAATCTCTTTATTTGAAAATATCCGGTGAACTGAGTAAGAATGTGAATGTGGAAGCACAACTGACCGATACGCAGACTCCAATCACTCCCGAGGGAACTACCCGTGAACTTAGCAATATCGAGAAAATCTTGCTCAGGATCTATGGTAGCAACTACGAACTCGCATTCGGAGATCTGGAGATGGAATTCAGGGATACTGAATTCATGAATTTCACACCGCAATTTGAAGGTCTGAAAGCAAGCTGGTTCGGAAATAGTCATTATCAGGCAGCGATTGCTTTATCAAAGGGCAAAAATGCGACCCTGACTTTCCATGGAGTTGAGGCAAAACAAGGTCCTTATTATCTGCGGGTGTCGGGCAGTGGAGTTCAGGTGATAGCAGGCTCTGAAACTGTGATTCTCGATGGAGAGACTATGCAGCGCGGACTGGATTATACCATAGATTATGCTGAAGGGAGTATCACTTTTACAAACAGACATTTTATTTCGTCCCAATCTTTTATACAAGTCACTTTTCAGTATAGTGACGAACAGTATAGGCAGAATATGTATCTGGCATCTGCAAAGCAGCATATTGCAGACAATATCAAGATCCGGAGTAATATGATCGTCCAAAATGATGACAAAGATAATCCGATCGGAGCTGTATTTTCAGATGATGATATCGAACTTTTGAAACAAGCGGGAGATGCGGAAGTTTGGGCTAGCGGTGTTTTCCAAACAGATCCCGGAGAAGGGCTCTATATAAAAAAAAATGATAATGGCGAGGAATATTTTGAGTATGTCGGACCCGATGGAGAGGGAAATTATAATCTAAGCTTTTCTTATGTCGGGATAGAAGAAGGAGCATATCAACGAGCTGATAATGACCAGTACTATGAATATGTGGGAGTGGGGAAGGGTGCTTATTTACCGGTGAGATTACTTACCGCTCCACAGAACAAAGCAAATTATAATACCATATTGTACTGGAGAGAACCGTTATTCACACTCAGTGCCGAGGGGCTTTTTACCCAACATGATAAAAACACATTCTCATCTGTGGATAATGAGAACAATGATGGCTACGGAAGCAATATAGCGCTTATACTACATCCGGATCTTGATAGGTTTAATCCGGAACTGAATTTGTCTTATCGAACTATTTCGGAAAATGCATCTACTTTTGCTGATCTGTACTCATCGGAACAGCTATATGAATTTACTTCCCTACCTGATACAGTGGCACTTTCGGAAACAACCGCCGGGGTAAAATTCGACATTGCCGAGCGTTTGTATCCATCCTTTTCGATGATCCATCAAAAAGGGCAAAACTATGCTACCCAACAAAACTTTATCGCTCGCTCAAGATACATGAGTTCACTTTTGGATATAAATTATCGTTACTCAGAGTGGAAACAACACTATCAGAATGAAACTCATGGCAATAGACAGCAGATCAATCATAGAGTTAATAGTACGCTTAAAATCCGAAATTTCGATCTGAGCGGCGAGTATTTTTCCAGACGGTCCACTCTGGAACTAGATGAAGAAAATGAGCTGAATCAAAAAGAGCAGTTTTGGAAACTGGCATTAGCTTCCAATTTGCAAGCGATGACATCCGAACTCTCTTATAAAGAAGAAACAACCGATTCTTTGGATACAGAAGATAATTGGACAAAAATTCGTAGTACAAACACGATCTCTTTGAATACACTGTTCAATTCACAAAAACATCGCGCCCGCTTTTCATATTCAAGAAGAAATATAAACCTGCCCGAAAAAAAGGGTTACGATATGGCAGATCTAAATTTGAACTCCGCTTTTCTGAAAGATGCCGTTCGGTTGCAAACCGGTTATTCACTTCGCAATGTGCAGTATTATCCCAAAGAACGCGAATTGATCCAAGTCAGTTATGGACTGTATGACAGTACCGGCGTGATAGGTGGTGAAGGTGGATATGATTGGGTCATCACATCCATAGATTATGACAATCCGGAAATGGCGGTTGATCTGAACGCAAACGCTACTTTGACCATAAATCCACAGATGCTGACTTCCTCTTTTTGGGATAGATTCCAAAGCGAATCATATATCCTCGCTTCCGAAAATTCGAAGACTACCGATAAACTGGACATCTATTTTTTTCATCCCAATGCAGCTATGGATGATGAAAACACAATTTACGGCAGACAGGTTCTGCAGCAGACGCTATGGACGGATGTCATCAGACGAAAATTGACCGGACAGATTCGCTATCGCAAAGAAAAGATGTTGGATAATCGTTTTCAGTACAGAGAGAGCAAAGAGTCCGATTTGTGGGAATTTATCGCCAGACTAAACTTTTTGAGAAATATTCAGCTGGAAGTAATGTACGAAACTACCAATGAAACCGAATCCAGATACGACTCGGCAATAGATACCGATGCGCTCAAACTCGATTTGCGCTCTAGATTACTCGATGATATGCATTCCCAAACAGGTCTTACCTTAAGCAAGGAAACCGGAGAGCATCTACTGATGGAGGATAGTTACACCATCCAAAGCATAGAAATATCGGAAAGGATCACTTATTATGTTGACAGAAAATATAGGTTTTTTTCTAGATTAACTATGAGGTATAATAAAAAAGAAGGTGGTTTTTTGGGATTTTTACCGGAAAAGAGAGAAGGAACGATTCTGACCTGGAGTTCCAGTATGGATTATCGGATGAACAACTATACCACCGCCAGATTGGAGTACTCGGGGAATAGTTATCCGCAGCAATCGGCAGTTCACCAAGTAAAAGCGGAGATTCGAGCGGAGTTTTAGCTATGGAGATTCTCACCGATCGTCTGATCATACGCACGGCTAAATCCGAAGATGCTCGGTTTATAGCCGATCTCTGGAATATTCCGGAAGTGATGAGGTTCGTCGGCTTCCCAAATGGACTGAGTATCTCCGAACAACAGGTGAAAGTAATCATAGAAGCTGCCGATAAGCTATCACTTTTGGTTGTAATGCTGAAAGACCATACCCGCATAGGTAATGCCAAGATCGGTGTCGTAGATGAAAATGGGATAGTAGAAACTGATGTGAAGATTATACCGAATTACTGGGAGCAAGGTTTTGGAAGAGAAGTCAAAAAGGCATTAGTAGATCATATATTTCTAAATTCGCAAGCAGAGATAGTTCAGGCAACCCCCAACAAAAACAATATCGCTTCCATCAAAATGCAGGAATATGTTAAGGCTAAACCGGTGCGGGAAGGATTTTTTGAGTTTTCTGAAAATATGAAAGCTTATACTTGTCCGGTTCATTATATACTATATCATCTAAAACGAGAAGAATGGAAAAAAGATAGAAAGGATGGCAATGATGTTTGAAGAAATCAAAAACTCTTATGAAGATGCACTCTCTCTGATGCAGATCGTATGCAATGATGAAAGTGTGCTAAAAGAGACTGTCGAAGTGGCGCGGGCGATTGCTCGTTGCTTTCAGAACGGTAATAAGGTGCTCATTTTTGGCAATGGTGGTAGCTGTACTGATGCTATGCATTTTGCCGAAGAGCTCACCGGGCGTTATCGTCAGCACCGAAAAGCTTTGCCGGCTATCTCGCTATCCGATCCTGCTCATCTCACCTGCGTAGCAAATGATTATGGCTTTGAATATGTATTTGAACGCGGAATATCTGCTTATGGGAAAGCCGGTGACTTCGCTATCGGTCTCTCTACCAGCGGGAACTCGGAGAATATCATCAAAGCTATTAATTTAGCCAAAGATAAGCAGTTGATCACCATGGCTATGCTGGGTAAAGATGGTGGTAAACTGAAAGGTATAGCAGATCACGAATTTATCATCGGAGGAGAAACCTCAGATCGTATTCAGGAGATTCATATGATGATCTTGCATATAATAATAGAAGGTATAGAGAGAACTCTGTTTCCAAAATTGTATAAGGAGTAGTCATGAAATTGGTAATTCAAAGAGTGCATTCGGCTTCTGTAGAGGTAAATCATAATGTAGTTTCAGCGATTAAAAAAGGGCTGCTCGTTTTTTTGGGAGTATCGAACCAAGATGACGGAACTCAAATAGACTGGCTGGCAAAAAAACTAACAGACCTCCGAGTTTTTGAAGATGATACGGGTAAGATCAATCTCTCTGTCAAAGATATCAACGGGCAGATCCTTTTGGTACCGCAATTTACGCTTTATGCAAATTGTCAGCGAGGACGGAGACCGGATTTTACTGAGGCAGGTGAGCCGGAGACAGCAGAACAATACTTCAAAGACTTTGCTCAGGCTTTGGAAGAGTTCGGTAAAAAACCACTTTTGGGAGTTTTCGGTGCCCATATGGATATCTCACTTGTCAACGATGGTCCTGTTACCATAATTTTGGAGAAAAACTGATCACTGTTTAAATTTAAAAAAAATGGTCGGGATGACTGGATTTGAACCAGCGACTTCCTCGTCCCGAACGAGGCGCGCTACCGAACTGCGCTACATCCCGACTGATTCCCAAAATTGAAAATGCTCTCTGATTGTCAAAAGAATTATCGTTTTTCATATTGCTCTTGACGTCTGTAATAGTATGAAATATTTGGTTATTAATAGAGAAAAAATGGGGGAGAAGATGTTTAAGAATAGATTTGGTGGCATTTTATTAATGCTGATTTTAGTAGTTCAAATCGGAGCTTTGACAATCGAAGTTCAAACACCGGAAATCCAAAACAGATCATTCGTGAATGATTTGCCGAAAAATGATACACCGGGTGAGCCTGCGATTCCTTACGTTCCTGTTAGGTATTTATTGCCTATGGGAGAGAAAGTTACTTCTGTGGAAGTTATATTGTCCGGCAAAGAGGAATTGCCCGGGCGGTTCGATATAGATTATGCTCGTCATCCCAGACCAATATCAAATAGTGAAATAACTTCTGAAGAGCTTGATTTATCTGTTTATGAATTGGACCAATTATTCCCGACGAGGGATTATGAATATTTGAGCAGCGAAAGACTTCGCGGGCATGATATTGCCATACTAAATATCTATCCCTACAGATACAACCCGGTGACCAGAACCGTACATTGGTATCGTCAAGCAGAAGTCCGTATACAAACAGAATCAGACAGCGATTTATACGAAGAGCAAAATAGATTTTTGTTAACGAATAGAAGAACACTAGACAGGATAAGCATGTTGGTAAACAATCCGGAAAATATAAACTCATATAGCAAGCATCCTGTTCAATATCGGAGTATTTTACCAGACCCATCAGAACCCTATAAAATGGTTATTATCACTGGCGAGCAGTTTACAGATACATTTTCAGATTACATAGATTGGAAAGCATCAGAGGGTATTCCTACCGGTATTTTCGAGATCGAAGAGATCCTCAGCAGCTACGATGGTGTAGATGACGCCGAAAAAATGCGAAATTTCATCATAGATGCCTATGAGACCTATTCGGGAACAGATACTCCGTTGGAATATGTTATCCTCGGTGGAGACGATACGGTAGTTCCCAAGCGTGGAGTTTATGGAGAAGTGGGGAACTATGTGGATTATGCTATGCCTTCCGACATCTATTTCAGTAATTTAGATGGATGCTGGGATGCTAATGGCAACGGAATCTATGGTGAGGTAGATGATGAGGTAGATATGTTTGCCGAAGTGGCTATCTCCAGAATTCCAGGTGAAACAGAAACTGAATTCGAGAATGTTCTGTATAAAAACCAACATTATAGTACTAATACAAATATCGGTGATGGGATAGCATATATGTTTGGTGAAAATTTGGATAATGAACCAACATGGGGTGGAGACTACAAAGATGAAATTAGCCCACTTATCGATCCTGATTTCCATATCTCTACCCTCTACGAAAGAGATGGTACTTTTAGCAATGTTGCAGTTAGAGAAGCCGTCAATGAGGGATTGAGTATAATCAATCATCTCGGACATGCAAATGAATCGATCGTTTTTGGTCAGACACGCTGGTCAGCTCATCAAATGAACAATACAAGCTATGGGTTTGCCTATACACAAGGTTGTTATCCGGCAGCTTTCGATTTTGCTACCAGTGGAGAGGAGAATGCGGTCGGTGAACATTTGGTCACTGCATCTGGCGGACTCTATGCCTTTATCGGCAATACTCGCTACGGGTGGTACATGCCCGGGAGTACTCAAGGTCCATCTCAGGCTTATGATATCACTTTCTTCGAGGCGTTATTTGACCATAATATCCGCAGGATCGGTGATACAAAAGTTCATTCGCGGGAGGCTTTGGTAAACCAAGCATTATCGAGCGGTGTTATGAGATGGATATATTTCCAGCTTGTTCTCTTCGGTGAACCGACTACCGAGATCAAAGATGCACCGGAAGGCTTTCCCTATCTTGATGTCGTCAGCGTAGAATACGATGATAGTATGGGAGACGGTGATGGAATCCCTAATCCGGGAGAAACGATAGAATTGTTTCTTACTTTGGAAAACTTAGAGGGGTGGTCGGATGCAAGTGATATTTCAGCCATACTGAGCTTCACAGATGAGAATATGGATGTGGTTCAAGACAGTGTATATGCACCGTTTATTCCGAGTGGAAATAGTTTTCAATTCCCATCTTTTATCATCAATATCCCCGAAAATGCAAATTATGAAACTTATCATTATACTATAGAAGTAACTGCCCCTGCAGCAGAAGGACATTTTTTCGAGAAAGCTTTTAATTTCGGTATGGGAGTTTCACTTTTTTATCAGAATTGGCCCTGGTACAATAGTATAGCAATCCGAAGTAACCCTGCCATTTTGGATCTTAATAATGATGGTCAAAAAGAGATTGTCTTTTCCGATGCGATGGGATCTATCCAGATACTTGATATTCAAAAGAATCATCAAACCAATTCACCTATTCAGATGAATGAGGACATTTTCGGAAGTTATGCCATAGCGGATATGACCGGAAACAGTGAACTTGACTTTGTGTTTGCTTCCAGAAATGGAACAGTATATGTGCTGGATAGATTTGGGGAAATTCAGATTTATATAGAAACAGATCACATTTTTATGCTTACTCCGGTAGTAGCTGACATCACAGGTGATGGACATCCGGAGATAATAGTATATTCGGTAGATTCACAACTTTATGCTTTTGATAGATTCGGAAACGTTCTGCAAGGTTTCCCAACCGAATTATCATTTGTTACAGGAGCAGAATTGGCAGTAGCAGATATCGATGAGAGCGGAACTGCCGATATTATCGTAGCGACTTTGGATGGTAATATTCACGCCATAGATGGGACAGGGGCTTCGTTGAACGGATTCCCGGCAAGCTTCAATAGTTTGATCCGTTCGGCACCGATAGTGTTGGACAATCGTCAAATCGTTGTAGGCACAGAAGACAATCAGGTTCATATTATCGATCAAACCGGTGAACTGGTTCTATCTAAAGAATTGAATCATAAAGTCGCAGGCTCTCCTATCGCCGCTGATTTCGATGATGACGGTGAGTTGGATATTGCTTTGGTAACTAAAAATGGTACGGTTTACCTTTTCAAACAAAATGGCGACGATTTTCCAGGTTTCCCGGTGATGAATAATAAGAATGTGAATACTCCACCATTGGCTGTAGATATCGATAATGACGGATTTCCCGAGGTATTGTTCTTATCAACGGACAACACTTTATATGGATTCAAAATAGATGGCAGCGGTCTGCCATTTACACCGGTTCCCGTGAATACGAGCGGCAGTAATCCGGCATCTATCGAAGATATAGACAACAATGGGACTTTCGAATTTGTTAGCGGAACTCCGACCGGAGCTTATGTATTGGATATCAAAGTCCCTAAAGGTGAAAAAATACCTTGGAATGTTTATCGTGGTAATTATCAGAGAACGGGTTTTTATGGAGATAATGAATTGTTTACTGAAGCTAATGATTTTGTGCTTCCGGCCCAAGTTGCCATCTTGCATCAAAACTATCCCAACCCTTTCAATCCAAATACCAAAATTGCCTTCTCTTTACCGGAGGCAGCTGATGTAACTCTGAATATTTACAACATTAAAGGGCAAAAGGTCAGAACATTGATAAGAGAAGAACATTTTTCCAAAGGGAATCATATTTTGGAATGGGACGGAAGAGATAGACGAAATAGAGAATTGGGGACAGGCATATATTTATATGAATTGAAAGCAGATAACACGAGGATAGATGTAAGAAAATGTCTGCTGCTAAAATAGATAGTTATGTAGAGAGCGAACATAAATGCTGATGGTATGATAATCATCAGAAAATGCTTGCATAAAATAGTATAAATAATAAATTTTACATTTGAAAACATGAAAGGAGATGTATATGAAAGGAAAAGTAAAATGGTTTGATGATTCAAAGGGATATGGCTTTATTATTACCGATGATGATCAAGAATATTTTGTACACTGGAAATCGATTGTAACTTCATCTGATAAAGAGAGGAAATTTCTGACTCCCGAAGAGACGGTGGAATTTGATACAATGCAGACAGACAAAGGAGTTCAGGCTATCAATGTAATTCGATTAGGCCGTTAATAAATCTGTGCATGGTGATATTGATGTCGCCGATATAATGCCTAATTTTTTACCAGTACAAAAATCTGACCTATTAGCAAGAGGGTGGGATAGTCTTGATATCATCATAGTAAGCGGAGACGCATATATAGATCACCCTTCTTTTGGTGCGCCTTTGATCGCACGGTTTTTGGAAGCTCAGGGTTTTAAGGTCGGAATCATACCTCAACCGGATTGGAACAATGCTGATGATTTTCTGAAAATGGGACAGCCTAATCTGTTTTGGGGAGTTTCTGCCGGGAATATAGATTCGATGGTAAACCATTATACTGCGCAGAGAAAGCCGCGCTCCACCGATGCTTATTCACCAGCTGCAGATAGTGGGAGGAGACCTGATAGAGCAACTATAGTTTACACTAACGCCATCAAACAAATCAGCAAAAATGTGCCTATCGTAATAGGCGGTATAGAAGCCAGTCTCCGCAGAATCCCACATTATGATTATTGGCAGAATAAGGTGCGAAATACCATTCTTTTCGATTCCAAAGCAGATATTCTGGTTTATGGTATGGCAGAAAGAGCTATAGCGAAAATAGCCTCTAGATTGAAAGAAAACAGTGGTAGCAAACTTGCAAACTATCATGAGATAATGAAGGATATCGAGGGAACTGTCGTTATCTCCAACAACTCTCCCCATGAAGATGTTGTCGAATTGCCAGAGTATCATAAAAAATTCTCCAAAGCCGATTTCAAAAAGATGTCCGATCTGTTTTACAAAGATCAGAGCCAAAATACACTATGTCAAAAATTTAACGATCGGTATCTGATCCATCATCCACCGGCAGAACCATTGACTACAAAAGAGTTAGATAACCTTTATGATCTGAATTTCACCAAACTACCTCATCCGATGTACAAAGATAAACTGATCCCCGCATATGAGCAGATAAAAATGTCGATAACTTCTCATCGTGGTTGTTTTGGTGGATGTAGTTTTTGTTCTATAGGGATGCATCAAACCAAAAAAATTCGCTCCCGATCGATCGATTCTATCATAGATGAGATAAAAAAACTAACTAAGCACAAAGAATTCAAAGGAACGGTGACGGATATAGGCGGTCCTTCAGCAAATATGTATCAAATGTATTGTAAATTGCGCAAAGAAGTAGAATGCACCAGGCGCTCTTGTCTGTTTCCTGATATTTGCAGATATCTTAATACCGATCAAACCAAGCTGAAAAAGATGATGAGCAAAGTGAGTGCGATAGAGAGTGTGAAACATGTGTTCGTATCTTCAGGGATTAGATTCGATCTTGCTTTATTAGACGAAGAATATATCCACCTATTGGCGAAATACCATACCAGTGGCATACTGAAAGTTGCACCTGAACATTATGATAAAGAAGTTTTGCATTTGATGAATAAACCAAGCTTTGAAGTGTTTGAGCATTTTGTGAATCGTTATTATCAGTACTGTAGAAAAAGCAGTAAGAAACAATATGTATTGCCATATATCATTGTAGGTCATCCCGGCTGCGGTATCAGAGAGACAGTCGAGTTGGCGGTCTATCTAAAGAACAATGATATCAAAGTGGAACAGATTCAAGAGTTTACTCCTACGCCGATGACTGTTAGCACGCTTATGTATTATGTCCACGAAGATATGTCCGGCAATAAAATCCATGTGCCAAACGGAAGAGAGGTCAGATTGCAAAAGGCTCTGATTCAATGGTTTAAGCCGAAAAATAAAAAGCTAGTTCTCGAAGCTTTGAGAAAGATTAGGCGAATGGATTTGGTCTCTTTTTTCTATCCGGGGAAAAAAAGATTTGACTAAAAATTCTATTATTCATATTGATTCACAAAGTATTCAAAAGAAGGATTTGTTATGAAATATGCTAAGCTGTTATTAGTGTTTTTATCCCTATTTTGGATGCATATTGGACTTTTCAGCGTGGATAGTCTGCTCAATATAGTAGAGTCATTACCAGAAGCCGAACAAATGGATGTGTATTATCAGATTGGTGAGCATTATCGCCAAACTGACGATGAGGAGAGTGTACAATACTTTCACAAAGCTCTGAGGTTGGCAAGAAAAGTAAATGACTTAAAGGCAATAGCCCAGAATAATTATAAATTGGGATTTATATACTTTAGCAAATCCGAATATACGAAGGCAATCGAATATCTGACAAATGCAATTAATGATTTTACGACTCTGCATGATTCTGTCAATATAGCTCTTGCATTTAATCATATGGGAAATATATACAGAGATATCGATGATTATGAAAAATCTCTCGATTATTTTTTGCAAGCATTAAGAGTAAATGAAGCTTTGGGTAATAAGCGTCAAATAGCGATTGTGCATAATAACATAGGGAATCTATATTGGTCTATAGAACACTATGAAAGAGGATCTGAGTACTATAGAGAAGCAGCCAGAATGTTTGAGGAGCGGGGAGACTATACTGAGGCGGCGATCACATATAATAATCTGGCAAATACCTATAAAAGATTAGGTGATAATGAGAAGGCTCTGCATCATTATATTCAGGCAAATCAGATAGCAGAAGCACAGGACCATAAACTGCTAATAGCTTTGACCCGTATCAATATCGGCTGGATATATAAAGACAGGGAACAGTATGATATAGCAATCGATTACTATCTCGATGCGATCAATTTGTTTAAAGAACTCGAAGAACACAATAGATTAGCGCAAGCTTATTTAAATACAGGTGGTCTTTACCTGGCTATGGAAGATTATGAAACTGCAGGATACTATTTTGAAAGTGCGTATGAACTTGCTCTTAGTATCGATTCTTCACCACGGCTTATGCAAAACTGTTATAATGCCTTATCGCAGCTTTATTTTCTTACAGGTGATTATCAAGCAGCATATGAAAATTTGCACAATTATACCGAAATTAGAGATAGCATCCTCAGTCAAGATACTGTAGAACGGATAGCAAATCTACAAGAGAGTTTCGAGTTGGAAAGGGTCAACCAAGAGTTGGAGATGATCAGGCGAGATAACCAGATATACAAACTGGAAGCAGAAAGAAGAAGATTGGAAAACTCGAGATTAATATTGATCGTCTTCTTCATCGGGATACTGTTGATTGTCTTTGTTTACTTCTCAGTTAAAAATAAAAAAATCAATATTAAGCTAAAGCAAGAGATCAATCAGAAGGAAAAAGTACAAGCCAGATTGCAAAGAGCTCATAATGAATTGGAATATCGGGTAAGCGAAAGGACAAAAGAGCTCGCAGATACCAATATCAAACTACAACAAGAGATAGAGAATCATAAAGTGACAGGGGAAAAGTTATTTCATAGATACGATTTCGAGCGTTTGATATCGACAATATCTACAAGCTTTATAAGCACTGATAGCAAAGATGTAAATGACAAAATCAATATGGCTCTAAGACGATTGGGAGAATTTACCAATGTGGATAGGAGTTATCTCTTCCTGTTCAAAGATAACTATCGGATAATGTATAATTCTCATGAGTGGTGTGCAGACGGAATCGAGCCACAAATAGATATGCTCCAAGTTCTGGATACAGCAGAATTTTCTTGGTGGTTATCGGAGTTGAAACAGAATGGCATAATCCATATACCAGAAGTGAATGAAATGCCAGATGAGACTGAATCGGAACGCAATATCCTTCAGCACCAGAAAGTTTTGTCTGTAATTGCCTTAGCGATGGAATATGACGGCGAAGTGATCGGTTTTCTTGGGTTTGATTCGGTAAAAAGCGAGAAGAAATGGGATAAAGACGATGCCGCACTATTAAAAATCGCAGGCGAGATATTTGCTAATGCAATTGTAAATGAGCGTATTCGTAAAGATCTGATGGAAAGTGAGGCAAGATTTAGATCAGTTTACGAAAATAATCCGGATGCCATATTTATAAAAGATAGATCGCTTCACTATAGTTTTGTCAATCCAGGTACAGAAAAGCTATTTAAACTCGAAGCAAAAGAAATTTTAGGCAAAAACGATAATGACCTTGGTATCAAAGATGAATTCGCCAGTTTCAAAACTGATCTTGCTGCTTTAAGAGGTGAGATAAAATCAGAAGAGATCCTATTCGCAGACAGAACCTACCATGTCATCAAATTCCCATTAAGATATGAAGACGCTACTATTTTCGGTATATGCGGGATAGCACGAGATATCACCGAAAGAAAAAAAATCGAAGATGCTCATCGAGAATCAGAAATAAAATATCGACAATTATATGAAAGCAGCAGAGACGGTTATGTGTTTATCAATAATTTGGGATATATAGTAGAATCAAATGCAGCTTTTCGCAGAATGGTTGGTTATAACAGTACCGAGCTTAAAGAGATGACCTATTTTGATATCACACCGATAAAATGGCATATCATGGAAGAAAAGATCATCAGAGAGCAAATCTTAAAACGGGGCTATTCGGATGTATATGAAAAAGAATATGTCAAAAAAGATGGTTCGATTATCCCCATTGAACTCAGAGTATATCTGGTACAAACTTCAAAAAGAGAAATGCAAGGACTGTGGGCTTTTGTGAGAAACATATCAGAAAAGAAGGAAATGCAAAGACAATTGCTCCGAGCTGAGTATTTATCCGGTTTGGAACAATTTGCAGCCGGAGTTGCTCACGAAATCAAAAACCCAACCGCTGCAGTTAGAAGTATAGCGCAATACAATCGACAAAACTACAGCCATATAGGAAAAGAATTTACCGATGATATGGATATGATCATAGACACTATTGATCTGGTTAGTAGTAAAATAGATCTCTTCTCCAAATTTACTAAACCGGCATCCAATAAATTCGTGGTTGCAGATTTGATATCATCAATAAAAAATGTGACCGAATTGGTGAAAAACAAATGTCAGTCTCAGAATGTAAAACTTAGGTTTTCTTATGAAAAAAATGTCCCACAAGTGAGAATTGATGAAGATAACTTCAAAAGTATTTTGATGAATCTGATCTACAATTCATTGGAAGCTATGCCGAGTGGAGGAGAGATAGAGATCAAAGTTAATCGTGAAAATAATAAGATCAAAATCGAAGTAGTAGATACCGGTGAGGGAATGACGGAACAACAACTAAATGATGCTTTCCGTCCGTTCTTTACCACGAAAAAAACCGGAGATGGGATGGGGCTGCCTCTGGTTTATCAATATTTAAAGCTACATAATGCCGACATAAACATCGAAAGCGAAGTAAGTATTGGTACCAGGGTGATTATAGATTTCCCTGTCAATTTTTAAAAAAAGAAATAGATATGGAGTGAATTTATGTATCAGATCTTGATTATCGAAGATATGAGTCAGTTAAGGATGATATTAACACGTGTATTGACAAAAGCCGGTTTCCAAGTCTTTCAGGCTGAGGATGGCAAAACAGGATTGGAGAAGATAAATGATTACGATCCCGATCTCATTCTCTTAGATTCAGTATTGCCGGATATTCAAGGTGAAGAAGTGTTAAAACAAGTTCAGAAAAAATCTTTTGCCACAATCGTGATCATGATGACTGCTTATGGTGATATCAGAAAAGCAGTTAATGCCATGAAATTGGGCGCCTATGACTATCTGACAAAACCAATTGATAACGAACAGCTGCTTATGACCGTTAAAAAAGCGTTGGAAAAAATAGAGTTGGGCAAAGAGGTCAGAATTCTTCGTAGACTTTTGGATAAAGAATATACGCTACAACGTAAGTTGGGTGATAGTCAAGCGATCAGGCAGGTAGTAAAAAAAGTCGATCGGGTAGCAAAAACTGATGTGACTGTATGTCTGCAAGGAAAGACAGGAACAGGTAAAGAGCTATTTGCCCGTATGATACACGAAAAGAGTGAGAGGAGAAATAAGCAGTTTGTTGACGTGGATTGTGGTGCTATCCCAGAATCTTTGTTTGAAAGTGAACTGTTTGGTCATGAAAGGGGAGCCTTTACCGGTGCAGTAAAAAAACAAATGGGAAAAATTGTACAAGCGCATAAAGGGACTCTCTTTCTGGATGAGATTACCAATCTCCCCTTCGATATGCAGAGCAAGCTACTTAGAGCGTTTGAGCAGAACACTGTCAATCCGCTCGGTTCAGTTAAGCCGCTACCTGTGGATGTACGCTTTATCGCTGCTACCAATAAAGATCTTAAGAAGGAAGTAGAGTTAGGTAATTTTAGAGAAGACCTCTATTACAGATTGCAACAATTTGCTATTTGTTTACCTACTTTGATAGAAAGAAAGGATGATATCCCAATCTTAGCTAATTATTTCATGGAATTGGAAAGTGTCCGGTTGAACAAAAAAGTGAAACGGATTTCATCTCAAGCGATGATGGCTATGTTGAGATATGATTGGCCAGGTAACGTACGAGAGCTAAAAAATGTAATTATTCATGCTATCTTATTAACAGACTCGAATATTATCGAGTTGGATCATCTTATCTTCATCAGAGATAACAAAATGGATATTAAAAAGATCAGAGAAAATGAAGGATTTAAAGATAAGAATGCCATTAGTAAGGAGATGGTGTGGGAAGCAATCATAAGTACAGAAGGTAACAAAAGCAAAGCAGCAAGAATTATCGGTGTCAGTCGCAGACATATTTACCGGCTAATTTCAAAGTATGACATCAAATATCCATAACAAAAAGCCTCCCGTCCGGGAGGCTTCTTTATAACTCAATTGTTTATTACTCGATAGCTGCTTGAGCCGCTGCCAATCGGGCTATCGGGACTCTATATGGTGAACAGCTAACGTAATTCATGCCGACTTTGTGACAGAACTTGACTGAGGAAGGCTCCCCACCATGCTCCCCACAGATTCCCACTTTCAAGTCCGGGTTAGTCTTTCGACCACGATCAGTTCCTAATTGGACTAATTCTCCCACACCTTCTTGATCGAGAATTTGGAATGGATCATGTTTTAACAATCCTTTTTGTTTGTAGATCTCCAAGAATTTTCCGACATCGTCGCGGGAATAACCGAAGGTCATTTGGGTAAGATCATTGGTCCCGAAGGAGAAGAACTCGGCTCTTTTAGCGATTTCTTCAGCTCTTAGGGTAGCCCGTGGAATTTCTATCATTGTTCCCACTAAATAATCAATTTTGTCACCCATTTCTTCGAATACAGATTCGGCTGTCTCTCTGATGATTTTTTCTTGCATGATGAATTCTTGTTCTGTACCGATCAGTGGAACCATGATCTCCGGTATAGTTTTGATCCCTTTCTTTTTCAGGTTCAAAGCGGCTTCTATGATAGCACGTACTTGCATCTCCGTTATCTCCGGGTATGTGTTGCCCAGTCTGCAACCACGATGTCCGAGCATTGGATTTACTTCGGATAGAGAATCGACTGTCTCTTGCACCTCTTTTAGTGAAACACCGAGTTCATTTGCCATCTCTTGTTGACTTTTCTCATCGTGAGGTACGAATTCATGCAATGGAGGATCAAGTAGTCGGATAGTTACAGGCAAGTCCGCCATTGCTTCAAAGATACCTTCAAAGTCGCTTCTTTGCATAGGTAGGAGCTTATCTAACGCTTTTCTTCTTCCTTTTTCAGAATTCGCCAATATCATCTCGCGAACTGCTTTGATGCGATCACCTTCGAAGAACATATGCTCAGTTCTGCACAGACCGATCCCAACAGCCCCGAATTCGCGGGCGACTTTGGAATCATTGGGTGTATCGGCATTTGTGCGCACTTTCATTCTGGTAAATTTTTCGCATATTTCCATCAGTTTACCGAAATCTCCACTCAATTCCGGATCTTTGGTTTCGAGTTTCCCCTCATAAACTTCTCCGGTCGAGCCATTTAAAGATATCCAATCCCCTTCTTTGAATTCTTTACCGTCCACCACTAATTTGCGTGTTTTATAGTTTATCTTCAAAGCACCAGCTCCTGAGACACAGCATTTTCCCATGCCTCTGGCAACTACGGCAGCATGGGAAGTCATGCCACCTCTAGAAGTGAGGATACCTTTGGATACATTCATGCCACGCAGATCCTCAGGGGATGTTTCAATCCTAACTAAAATCACCTGTTTGCCATCTTTTACCCACTCATCGGCATCATCTGCGAAGAAGACGATCTGCCCGGTAGCTGCACCGGGAGAGGCAGGCAATCCTTTGGCGAGTACCTTAGCTTTATCGATGGATTCCGGAGTGAAAATCGGGTGTAAAAGCTCATCCAAGCGATTGGGTTGCATTCTTGTCAAAACTTCTTTCTCGTCCAAAAGACCGTCCTTCATCATGTCCATGGCGATTTTTACCATAGCTGTTCCGGTTCTTTTGCCATTTCGAGTTTGCAATATCCAGAGTTTACCTTCCTGAATGGTGAATTCCAGATCCTGCATGTCTTTATAATGTTCTTCCAGTTTTGTTTCTATTTTACAGAGCTCTTTGTAAATCTCCGGCATTGTCTCTTCCAGAGATGGGAACTTGTTTTTACGTTCCTCCTCTGAAACACCGGCTAGCTTTGCCCATTTTTTTGAGCCTTCCAAAGTAATCTCTTGTGGAGTTCTGGTACCGGCAACAACATCTTCTCCTTGTGCATTGATGAGATATTCACCATTGAAGATATCTTCGCCGGTTGCTGCATCACGAGTGAAAGCAACGCCGGTAGCCGAAGAATCTCCCATATTTCCGAAGACCATTGCTTGTACATTCACTGCTGTTCCCCAGTCATTAGGGATTTCATTGATCTGACGATAATAAATAGCTCGTTCTGTATTCCAACTTCCAAAAACGGCTATAATAGCTCCCCAGAGCTGTTGCCAAGGATCTTGCGGGAATTCTATGCCGGTCTCTCTCTTGATAGCTGCTTTAAACCGTTTCACAAGCTCTTTCAGATCATCGGTTGTCAATTCCAGATCATGAGTGATGTCTTTCTCTTCTTTTACTTCATCCATGATCTTTTCAAAAGGATCGATCTCTTCTTTAGAAGCTGGTTTTAGTCCCATCACCACATCGCCGTACATCTGGATAAATCTGCGATAAGAATCCCATGCAAAACGGTCGTTTTCTGCTTTCTCTGCCAGACCGATTACAGAATCATCATTCAAACCGAGATTTAGAACCGTATCCATCATACCCGGCATAGAAACGCGAGCTCCCGATCGAACGGATAGCAAGCATGGATTGTTACGAGAGCCGAATTTTGTTCCCATAATTTCTTCTATATGCTTGATCCCAGCTTCAACTTCAGCTTTTAGATACTCAAGGATTTTTTCCTTACCCAGTTTGTTATATTCAACACAGGCGTCGGTTGTGATCGTGAAACCCGGGGGTACTGGTAAGCCGATGCGGTTCATCTCAGCGAGATTTGCTCCTTTACCACCGAGTAGATTTTTCATATCCGCTCTGCCTTCGGCTTTACCATCACCGAACAGATAAACTCTTTTGTTCGCCATAATTCACTCCTTCTATCTTATATTATTATATTAAAATACACTTATTCCGAGAAAAAACAAAAGCAAAATTTTGCCTGAATCTGTCAATCGAAAATAATCATAAATCTATTGACTTCATCATATGAAATAACAATTTGGCAAAAAAATAAAAAGGTGAGTATATGTACTTGCGAATTTTGCTAATTTTTTGTTTCGGACTTATCATATATCATTGCTTTAGCCTGAATTCGGAGGAGATAGAATTTTGCTACCGGCGTGAATTGAGGACTATATTAGCAGAAAATGAACCACACAATATTTTTTTGGATGATGTATTGGAAGCATTGGCAATAACCCATAATGATTTTGAGAAACGAGGAGAGATCTTAGAAGCCAAAGATGGTAATTTACATAGATTGGAAGATGCAGCAAGTTTGATCGATTTACATAACAACATAGTTTGTGATAGTCAGAATGTAGCAGACCAATTTAGACAGTTAGTTGGAATAAAAAATGCATATAATTAAAGAAAAATATTAAAAGAATGAAGGAAAGTGAGATGAATAGAGGATTAATATTAGCGATATGTTCACTGGCACTGTTAGCTCTAAGCAACTGTGCACAACCCACAGACCCTGCGCAAGCAGATGAAGTTTTACAAGTAGTTTATGAAAGTAGAACACACGGATACGCTATGGATATCTATGTAGGTGATGATAATGTATATGTGGCTGAAGATCAAGCTGGTTTTTCAATCTATAATCACCAGTTAGAACAGTTGAGTTATACATATTACCAAGGGATGTTTGAGAATATGCGTCTCATCCAAGCTGTGGAAGAAGTCGATTTACTGTTTATTTACGACAGATTTGGAAGTCCGGCTCAATACCGCCTCTTTGATGTTTCCGATCCAGTCCAACCTAACTTGTTCGACTCTATTACTACTAACACAGCACGTACTAATGATTTTAAGCTTTTTCTGAAAGAAGATGGTAACATTGAGATATTTTGGGTTAGGTATGATGGTGGTGGACAAATATTTCATGCATTATATAATTATGACGAAAACTCAGGCACTTGGAGCTGGGGTGGTATCCAACATAGTTCTACCCACCACTTCACCGTATTTGGTTTCGATGTGGATGACGACTATATCTATGTCACTTCCGAACAGTTGGGCTTGTATATCATTGATAAAGAAACACATAACATAGTAGGCAATGTAACTACTATCGGTCAAGCGATAGATGTCAAAGTTGTTGACAACTTAGCTTATGTTGCCTGTAAAGAGGAAGGACTCTCTATCATAGATGTGAGTGATCCGACTGAACCACATATTTTATCTGAAAAAAATACAAGTGGATGGGCTCAATCTGTTGATGTTCAAGACGGCTTGGTGGCTATAGGTTCCGGTGGCGGAGGGGCTTATCTTTTCGATGCCAGCGAACCAACTGCTCCAATTCAGATTGGAAGGGTCACCAGTTCTCGAATCGGTTATACTTATAGTGTTATGTTTCACGGAAATAGAGTTTATGCTTCAACCAAAACCGGCATATATGCTCTGGGAATAGATTATTAAATAAAGAAGATAAAGGAGAATTTTAAGATGTTTAACAGAATTTTGATAACTTTACTGGTAATCATGCTATCGACAGTGTTGATGGCAAGTCTGCAATGGGATGAAGAAGGTGTTCCGATAAGACAAGGATCGAATATTGAGTGGACACGAGCGATGACAGAAGTTGATGGTGGTGATGTGGTCTTCGTATGGTCAGATACAAGACTAGGAGATCGTGATGTTTGGGGTCAACGTATCGATAATCAAGGTAATATGCTCTGGGGAGAAGATGGTATCCTCATCAATGGGGAAATAGATAGACAGGAAGATATTGTAATCATCGATGCCGGAGACGGAGATGTTATCGTAGCATGGGTAGATTTTCGTCATGAAGTAGATGGTGATGTCTATGCCCAGAAGATAGATAGCCAAGGTAATCTTTTGTGGGATGAGCAAGGTGTGCCGCTTTGTGTGGTGCCTGGGATTCAGATCTCACTCAACATTATCAATAACGGTGCCGGTGGTGCTTACGTGATCTGGCATGATCATCGTAATTCCGGAAGTGCAGATATATATGGAACACATATTCTCGCTGATGGTACGATCGCACCCGGTTGGGATGAAAACGGAAATCCGATAACAGCAGGTACCGGAAGCAGAACTGGCCATACCCTCTGGGAAGATGGAACCGGCGGTGGAGTTATGGCTTGGGTAGATTCGAGATCCGGGACCTCAGATCTTTATATGCAACGCTTTGATGAAGAAGGAAATCTGTTGTGGGGAGAAGACGGTTTGGTGTTGTGCGATGCTCCCAGTGGTCAGGAAACTGTAAGAATTGCACCTGATGTGAACGGTGGTTTTATTTTTGCTTGGAGAGATAAGCGGGATAATGAAACAGGACATATTTATGCCCACAAAGTAGATCTGGACGGAAACTTCGTTTGGAATGATGAATTAGAAATTTGCGTATTAGACGGAACTTATAAAAACCCACGCATAACTTCAGCTTCGGATAGTGGTGCCATAGTGGTATGGGAAGATACTCGTGAAGATCCCAATAGATATGACCTTTACGCTCAAAAGATAGATACTGATGGGAATACGCTCTGGGGAGCAAATGGAGCTGCTGTAGTAGTAGAAGATTATCACCAACAAAACCCTCGTTTAATTGGCGATGCTAATGGCGGTGCTTATATAGTCTGGGAAGATCAGCGTGAAGGTGGCCATCCACACGAGAATATTTATATGCAATTGATGGATTCATCCGGTAATCCGGTATTTGAAACTAATGGGATGCCGGTTTGTGATGCCAATCGTGAACAGTTCTCTCCCAATGTGAAGATAAGTAACGACAATATTTTTGTAGGATGGGGAGACAAGCGGGATAGCTCTATTGGTATGTATAGCCAGATATATGATAGCAATCATAACGAGATTCTGGCTCATAACGGCGAACTATTGTACTATGGACTCGATGGTGATGGACTCAATATTACCACTTTCTACTATGATGGCAAAACCACCCTTTTATGGATGGATAGCCGTCATGCCGCCATAGCAAACAGGGTCTATATACAAACTCTCAATCCGGACGGTACATTTGTACTACCCAAAAATGGTGCACCGATCACATCGACTGCTCAAGGTGCGCAAAGCAGTTATGATGCCGTTTTAGTGGAAGAAACCGGAGAAATAGGCATTGTGTGGCAGGAAAATGTCGATGGTATCGAAATGGCAAAATTCCAAGTGGTTGATAATGAAGGCAATTTCATCTATAATGATGATGGTGTCTTCGTAGCTCCTTGGGTCTTTACCGATCAACTTTTACCCAAAGCTTCTGCAAAACACGAAAATGGACAGACTGAATTTTTCGTCGGTTTCCGAGCTTATTCGTTGGCGACCGGCTCAACTGAATTAATCGGGCAAAGAATCGTGGCCGGAGAAATACAATGGGGAGATGAAGGAGCAGTGATTTATGACGATATCCATGATGCGGAAATACCTCATTTTGTCGAAGACTATTATGTCTGGAGATATGGCTCATTTGAAGAAGAATCTATTAGGATGAAAAAAGTCGATGACAATGGTAACACAGCAGCAGGGTGGCCCGAAGATGGTCTCATTATCTGCGGTGATTCTTCACCTGAACAGGCAAATGTGAAGTCGTTCAAGACTCCTCAAGGAGTGATCGTGATGTGGAACGATTATCGCAACGATGTTTTGGATATTTATGCACAGCATATTAGTAACGATGGTGAGATTTTGTGGCAGGAAGACGGTATGCCGATGATCGTAGAGAATAACGAGCAAAACTTCCGTAATTTCGCCTATAAAGACAATCATCTCTATCTAAGCTGGCGAGATTTCAGAACAGGTCAATCCAATGATATTTATTTACAGAAATATGATGAAGATGGAGCACCGCTATGGGATGATAATGGTATCGGAGTGGCTGTGGTTCCACAAGAGACTTCACATCCTTATCTAGCCTTACATGGAGATTATACCGTAGTGGTTTGGTCAGATTATGAACAAGAAGCAGCTTCTGTCGTACGTGCTCAGAAATTTGGTCATACCGGTGGACCTATGTGGACATCCAGTGGTATGGTAGTTGTGGATCAATTAAAGAATCAACGAGCTCCACAAGCAGTAAGCGACAATGACGAATCCATCTATGTGGTTTGGGAAGATACACGTTCCAGCGGGAAGACCGATATTGTGGGGATTTATGCTCAAAAAATCTCGACTACTACTAGTATAGAAGAAGATGAAGTATTGCCCACAGAACCGGGTATCGTATTGCAAAATCATCCCAATCCTTTCAAACACAACACTGCTATCTCGTTGAGTATCAAACCGACCGAATATACTAATCCGGAAGTAAAGATTTATAATGTCAGAGGTCAGTTGGTTCGCTCACTGCACGCTACTCAGCAAGCAGTTACTTGGGATGGTAGAAACAACGGTGGTCAATCGGTATCAAGTGGCATATATTTCTATAGATTCGAGTCAAAAGAGTATAAATCTAACGCTAATAAAATGATCTATATAAGGTAAAGGAGTTATGAAGTATTTAATAATAGCACTTGCATTAACAATAAGCCTAGCAGGACTAAGTGCACAGACAGGTTTAGACCCCAGATACCATACTTACGACCAGATGAAAGCTCTGATAGACTCTCTGGAAGCTGAATTTCCGGATCTGATGAAAGTCGATTCTATCGGTGCAACTTTAGGTGCTGATCCATATCAGGAACCACTACCTATATGGGCAGTAAAGCTTGCTACTAATGTGCATGAGAATGAAGATAGACCGGCAGCATTGTTTCTGGGACAAGTACACTCAGAAGAGGTTTTGGGATATGAGACGAGTATATACATGATCGAAGATATATTGGAGAACAGAAATGTTTCTCCATATAGCCATTGGTTGAACAATCTGGAAATCTGGATCGTACCATCATATAATCCTGAAGGACTGCAGGTAGTTATGGATGGATGGGATGTATCGTTCCGAAAAAATAAGCGAGACAATAATCTGAATGGTATATTCGATTTCGTGCCCGGACCAGGAAACGATATCGATGGAGTCGATTTGAACAGAAACTTCCCGTTCAATTGGGTTCATGGTGATACTTTGTACCATACAGGATCTGCGAACAATGAACCTTATGACTATTATCGAGGACCTGCTCCTTTTTCTGAAGGTGGAGTTCAAACAATACTTGATTTGGCAGAGCAGCATCATTTCATCTATTCAATAGCTTGGCATTCATCACGAACCGGTAATTTTGCAGAAAAATTGTTTTATCCTTTTGAACACACACCAGATAAAAAATCACCGGATTTCAATTTGATCCAGCAAATCGGTACAACGGTTGCCAACCTGATAATCAAAGAGGATGGAAGTGGTGGTTATGAACCTTTACCTTCTGTAGGTCGGCGTGGTAATGCTCATGATTGGTTCTACCAACAGCATGGCACAATTCAATTTTTGATTGAATGCGGAACATCTAATCTGCAACCCGGTGGATCACAAGTCTGGCTAGTCGATGATACGGCGGAGAGAAATTTGGTAGGTGCCTATTATCTTCTCAATAGACTAATCGGATATCAAACCGATCGTAATATGTTGCGCGGGCATGTATTGGATGCAGTCACCGGTGAGCCGGTGGTTGCGGAGGTGATCGTCGAAGAGCGTCATGCACCATATTTCGCGCCACGCTATACAGATCCTGAATTCGGTAGATTCTGGCGACCATTGTCACCGGGGACCTACACTTTGAGAGTAAGACAAAAAGGTTATGAAGAAAAAGTGGTGGAAAATGTAGTGATCAATCAATCTTCTTGGACTAATCGTACCATAGAAATGCAACCGATCCCGGAAGCGGTTTTACAAGGTAGTGTGACAAGCAACGGCGATCCTATATCTGCAAAGATCATTATGTTCGACGAAATCGGGAATGACACGCTTTATGTAGATTCGTCCGGTATGTTCAACGTCGATACATATGCCGGGGATATCGAGATGTTGGTTTTAGCAGACGGGCATATGCCCAGATTTTATCAAAAATATCACAGTAGCGGAATTAGTTATCTCGATTTCGAGATGCACCCCGAAGAGATTTATTTCGAAGAAGATTGGGAAAACGGCTTTTCACAGTGGGAAGTTCAAGGTCCGTGGAATATACGATCTGAACAGGATAGAACTTATGTGAGAGATAACGATGATCAATTTTACCAAAACAATATCAATGTATACATGCAAACCACTCAGCCTATCAATCTGCAAGGAATTACCGGTGATATTGCATTAAGTTTCGAGCAAAAGTACTATACTGAACATGGTTTTGATTTCTGCCATGTGGAGGTATCCACTGACGGTTCAAATTGGGAAGAATTAGCTTCCTATTCCGGTATTCATTCTGCTTGGCACCCCATGGTGCTTCCGCTGGATAACTATAGAGACACATCGATCTATCTGCGGTTCAGATTTGAAACGGATGAAACTTTGAATGATCCCGGCTGGTCAATAGGGACTATCAAAATAGTTGGTATGGACGCCACATCTACTGATCAGCCTGAGATTGTACCATCTTATACTAAACTATATAATAACTATCCCAATCCGTTCAATCCCGATACGACCATTCGCTTTTCTCTGGCTCAAGATGAGCATGTGAAATTGGAAATATTCAATGCTCGCGGACAGAAAGTTCGTACTCTCTTGGATGAAGAGAAAGAGAAGAGTAATAACATAAGCATTAAGTGGAACGGCAGAGATGATAGAAACAATCCTGTCGCAAGTGGGATATACTTTTACCGTTTGAAAACCAGCAATTTTAATTCAACCAAAAAAATGTTGCTGATGAAGTAATTAGGGGGAAAAATGAAAATTTTAAGTCTAATATTTAGTTTGATTATCTTGGCTTCCGGTCTTTATGCCGAGCTGAGATATGAGAATATGGAGCCCAATCTACAGATAAGTTTTGAAAACGATGAGGAATTATCGATAAGGGAAGATATATACACCACTATAGCTTTCCCATCGGATGAAGTGATAATATCGAATCCGATTTGTGAGGTGGTAACCATCTCTGCCGATGGTGAAATCCTGAGGACGGAGATGCGTGATGCTTCCGATCTTATCGAGATCACACATAGTTTTGTCATGCGTGAAATGCAAGGACACACGATCAGATTGAGTGTGGCAGCGAACGAAAGTTCAGAAATAATTCGCACTCTCTCTTTTACTTTGGAACCTACTGGTACGTTGAGACATCCAAGTTCTGTTTCACCGGCTTTTCTGCCGCTGTATGACAAGTTAGCCGATAACTTCGAAAACTCATATTTATGGGATACCGAAGTTAGACCTTCCGCTATGTTGATCATCACTCCCGATGCTCTGGCACCAGTGTTATCATCATATACCGATTGGGTAAATGCCAAAGGTATCCGAACTCAGGTAGCTACTATGTCGGAGGCGGGAACTACCAGTAATCAAATTAAGAGTTATATCGAAAGTGTTTATTATTCCGATTTTAATCCAGATTTTTTACTATTGATCGGCGATGTAGATAATCCATACAATATGCCATCTTTTTATTTTGGTGATGCCAATAATGTAACCGATCATCCCTACACACTTATTGAAAGTGATGATTACTTCCCCGATATGTTGGTCGGTAGATTTTCTGTGGATAATATGACAGAACTCCAGACAATAATAGCTAAGACTCTCTATTATGAAAAAGAACCATACATGGATAATACTGATTGGTATGAAAGTGCACTGTTGGTTGCGGGAGACTACGCAAGTTCTCCACCAATACCCACTACTCCCGGTGATATTACAAGGATGTTGAGAGATTGGCTTTACGATTATGGATATCATACGATCCATTCAGTATTTTATCCGGGGCATTATTATCCGCCCACACCTATCATCAATGCAATCAACGAAGGAGTAAGCATGGCAACCTATCGCGGTTGGGGTGATGCAAATGGATGGCATTATCCATACTTCCACAATGAAAATATAGACGAGCTCAATAACGGACGGAAACTACCGATTGTGACCTCCATCGTTTGTAATACCGGTGATTTTGCCAATAGTGTCGATCCTGCCTTTGGCGAGAAATGGTTGCGAGTCGGAACTCCAACAAACCCAAAAGGTGCGGTAGCATTTGTCGGACCTTCCGACTTACATACCAGTACGAGATTCAATAACTCCATTTTCTCAGGTATATATTATGGTTTGTTAGCAGAAGATATATTCACTTTTGGTTCTGCTGTATTGCGTGGAAAGATAGAACTGTATCAGAATTTTGTTAATCAACAAGGCTCCGGACAATGGGTAGAATTTTATTTTCATGTCTATAACATTTTAGGCGATCCTTCTCTCTCTTGGTGGACAAAAGTTCCCCAACCGATCGAAGCAGATGTGCCTTCTGAAGTTTCTATCGCACAAAACTATGTCGATATTTCCGTAGCGGGATTAGATGGCGGTATAGTCACCGCTATCAAAGAAGACGAATTTTATGATGTGCAGATTATAGAAGATGGGATGGTTACGATGTATCTATCCTCACAGACCGAAGGTACGATAGATATCACTATCACCAAACCAAACTATCACCCCGAATTTGCTGAGATTGAAGTGGTATCGCAAAGTATCGATATCGGGCTGGTCGAGTTCGAACCGCTTTCAGAAGTGTTGTCCGGACTAGAGGTAGATCTCAGTTTGAGTTTGAAGAATTTCGGTACTGAACTCGCTACAGATGTTAGTGCGGAACTATCTTCCAATTCACCTTATGTGAGTATCTCCGAACCTATAATGAACTACGGAGATATAGCCGCAGGAGCTGTGGTGGATGAAGTGGTTTCTGTGCAGATTAGTCCGGATTGTCCCGAGCAGCACTCTATCGAGTTTGTCATGGATATCAACGATGAATTTACTTCCAAGTTTTATCTCATAGTCGGAGGACTTTATTTCCAGATTGAAGATATCACAGTACTTGACCATGGTGGCATACTGGAGATTGGCGAAGAGTCCGATATCAGAGTCAGCTTCAAAAACATGGGTTCAGTGGATGCTATCGGACTGGAAGCAGAGCTGGAGACTCTTACCGAAGCTGGTTCTGTAGTTAATGGTAGCTCTGTAGTCGGAGATGTGAATATCGGTGAAAGTGGCGAAGCAGAATTCACTCTGTTTATCGAATCGGATTGTGCGCGTGGTCGAATGATTCCGATGGAGATCACATTCATCGATGATATCGGTAGAACTACAACTGCATTCATGACAATGGAAGCGGGATTGGTTGACAATACTGCTCCGACAGGTCCTGACAGCAGAGGATATTATGCCTACGACAGTTATGATACGGATTATGAGCATGCCCCATCTTATTTTTGGTACGATATCGATCCTTATCAGGGTGGGAATGGTGATGTTATTTATTTGACTGATGATACATCTGAAACTATCCCACTGCCGTTTGATTTTACTTATTACGGAGTTGAATTTGATAGTGTAACTGTCTGTGATAATGGTTGGATGTCTTTTGGGACAACCTGGCATACTTGGTTCAGAAATTGGCCTATACCGGCTGCCTTTAGTCCGCCGGCATTGGTAGCACCATTCTGGAACGATCTGATCGGACCGGAAATCTCTCAGGGTAATCATGAAGAGATGAGGATCGTTCATTACTATGATCAAACAGAAAACCTGTTTGTGATTTCTTGGGAAAACTGTGTGAGTAGGATAGATAACGAAACACCACAAAGATTTCAGGTGATTTTGTATGATCCTGCTTATCATTCCACTCCAACCGGTGATGGTGAGATTCAGTTCAATTATCATACAATAGATAACAATGCCCACAATAGCTGTTATTCGACGGTAGGAATCCAAAATCTTTATCGTTCCGACGGAATAGAATATACATATTGTAATTATTATCCCGATAGTGCCACTCCGCTTGAGAATGGTCTGGCTATCAAGTTTACCACTCATCCACCCGATTCTTATACATCCGCAGATGATATCGTGATCGATCCGTCTTCGATCAAACTGGGTGTCAATTATCCCAATCCGTTCAATCCATCGACAACCATCAGTTACTCTTTACCGAACGAAGCTCAGGTCTCATTGGCGATTTACAATATCAAAGGTGAGTTGGTAAAAATCCTGGTGGATCAGCCGATACAAGCAGGACACCATGAAGCAGTTTGGGATGGCAGAAATATGCGAAACAGAGAGGTATCATCAGGTGTGTATTTCTATCAGCTAACAGTTGATGGTCAGAAGACAGATATAAAGAAATGTTTATTGTTGAAATAAGGTGATATGCACGGATTAATAATAGGTTTGATCGTACTGATAATCTTTGGCGTGTTTGAGTACCAGCGCCACAAGAATTATCGCAAACAGATACCATTGATAATACATATAAACGGAACGCGCGGTAAGTCGAGTGTAACTCGGCTTATCGCTGCCGGATTACGTGCTGGGAAGAAGAAAGTAATAGCCAAAACTACCGGCTCAGCGCCAAGATTGATCTACGAAAATGGTAATGAAGTACCTATCATCAGGCATTTTGGTGCCAATATCAGAGAGCAGCTCAAGATAATCAAATTCGTTGCTAAAAGGCAAGCTGAGATCCTCGTATTGGAGTGTATGGCAGTTACTCCGGAGTATCAGTGGGTAACCGAGCAGAACATAGTCAAATCGAATATCGGAGTGATCACCAATTCGCGCGAAGATCATCTCGATGTGATGGGACCGGGATTGAAAAATGTCACCCTATCGTTGTGTAATACATTACCCCATCATTCCATTGCATTTACAACTGAAAAGAAGATGTATCCGCTGATGAAAAAGCAAGCACATAAAATGCATACGGATCTTCATTTTGTAGAGCACCAAGATATAACCAACGATATGATGAAGGGGTTTTCCTATATAGAACACAAAGAAAACGTAGCGCTTTCGTTGGCAGTTTGCGAACATTGTGGAGTGGACAAAGAGGCTGCGTTAAAAGGTATGTATGAAGCAATACCGGATATAGGTGCGGCTGAGATCTTCAAATGTAAATATGGTGGGAAGAACTTCTACTTCGCTCATTCTTTCGCTGCAAATGATCCGGAGTCAACCGAAGCTTTGGTTAGTTATATCCTCAGCTTATATCCGGATATTGATTCGGTGAGTATTGTATTGAATACCCGGTCGGATAGAATGTTCAGATCAAAACAGCTTATGAGTATGTTAAAAAATCAGGATTTCAACATGTTATACTTAATCGGCGATGAACCGCAAACTATCAGACTGTATGCCTTATCTCACGGGATCTCAACAAAAAAGATAGTCAATTGCGGTTGGATAAACGGACATGATCTAATTGAGACAGCTTATGAGCATGCCAGTGAAACCGAGATGTTTTTGGGTATTGGTAATATTGGTGGTAATGGAGCAAAGATAGTAGCTTATTTCAGAGAGAAGGACGGAGAAAATGTTTGAAGTAGCAATCGGATTAGGTGTTTTGATAAGTTTATTTTTCTTAGAGACTTTTGGAGCTGCAGCCGGTGGTATAGTCGTTGCCGGTTATGTAGCTATATTTTTACATCAGCCCTGGACGATCGTAGCGACGTTGTTGATCAGTTTTATCGTTTATGGCATCGTAAAACTACTGGGTCATATCATGTTTATTTATGGTCGCAGAAGGATGGTTATTTCGGTACTTCTCGGCTTTATTCTCGGTTGGATTGCCAGAACTTACGGACTTTTTGTAAATCTACCCTCAGATTATGCCGTGAATGTGATCGGTTATATTATTCCCGGTTTGATAGCTAATTCTATGGAACGACAAGGTATCATCAAGACACTAACTATCATGATCGTCGTTGCTGTAGTAGTCAGATTACTTTTGGTCATAATTTTCGGTGGACAGATAATAGAATGAGAAGGTGAAAGATGTTTATTCCAAGTGCAAAATCATTAACAAGTATGCTGGTATTATGTATTATAGCGATAGGACTTTTTATCTGGGTCGAAAATAGCAGGGTAATGGTAAAAGAACGTTATCACGACGAGAAATTGGAAGCTGCCAAAACCATGGAGGAAGCGATTGAATCTATTCGCGATTATCGTTTAGCTCAAGGTATTTTCGTAGATGAAAGAAACGATCCGCATAGAACTACTCTAATTGGCGAGCGAGAAACTCTGATAACTACAGACAGAGGCAGTCTGGTTGCCAAGCTTACCTCTTTGAACCCCAATTATGCTGCTGTGATAGTGGATTATTTCAAAGAAGCCGGTCTGAAAGAGGGTGATTTGGTAGCAGTAAGCGGAACGGGTTCGTTCCCGGCAATCAACATTGCAGTTATGAGCGCAGCCAAAGTGATGGAGTTGGATCTGGTGATGATTTATTCTGTTGGTGCTTCGATGTTTGGAGCTACTGATCCGGAATTTACCTGGCTGGACATGGAGACTTTCTTGTATGAGCAGGAGATTTTCCCATATAAAAGCATTGCAGCCTCTATTGGTGGTGGACAGGATCTCGGTCGTGGACTGAGCATGGTCGGACGAGAATTGATCATAGAAGCAATCGAGAGAAATGAAGTGGAATTGGTTGCCGAGAATACATTAACAGAAAATATTATCAGAAAAAAGGAACTGTGGGAGCAAGCTTCCGCAGATCGGTCTTATAAGATGTATGTAAACGTTGGTGGTGGTTTGTCCAGTTTAGGTCACTCCATTACCGGACGTCTTATCCGCCCAGGCTACCATCGGTATATTTCCATGCGCAATGTCCCACTCAAAGGTACGATGATGCTTTTCGCCGAGCAACGGGTTCCGATACTACATCTTTTGGATATATCCGCTATTGCAGAAAAATATGATCTTCCCTTGGCTCCCGATCCATTACCTGCACCAGGAGTGGGTTCGATGTATATCAGCGAGAGATATAACATGACCATTACATGGATCAGCCTGGCAATCATGGTCATCCTTATAGCAACAGTTATCTTTTTTGATCATAACAAATTAAGACTAAAAGAAGAGGAAATCAATATATGATGCTAAAGAAGATCATTCTAATCATAAGCTTGCTTTTTAGTATGGCTTATGCAAACAGAATAATTTTCGAGCGTGAACCGGAGGAGTTTTCGCTTTTTAACAGAGAAACCGGTAGGATTCTGCGTTATTATCGGCTAGACCCGGGTGAAACGATGCGGGTGCGTATTATTGAAGTCGAGACTTTGGAAGTTTATTCCAGATTGATCATTAATGCAGAGAGTGGAGAGGATTATCAGTATTCTTTCAGATCAAATAAAGAGGAGAGAATAGTGAATCGTTCCGTCGGCAATCTTAGCACAGAAACCCGAGGGCTCGCCGGAGAGCAGATATCCCAGTTCAATCTATTCACCTATACTTCTGAAGAAAGAGAAGAGCGCATTACGATCAAAAATATATCCGAAATACCCATCCTATTCAGATTGGATGCGGATAATATACCTAGCGGACGACAAAGGATAGGATACGTGAGCTATACTCCGCAGAAATATGGAGAGATCGTGACTTTGAAGGTGAATGAGGATACGTATACATATTTCCGAGCTGATGATGACAATAGGGTAGAATTTACTCTAAAAGGACCGATCTACGTTAAGATAATCAGCCGTCTGGTTTACGATAATCCTCTGGTAAATAGCTATAGCTACCGTTACAATGTTTATAGTAATGGCGAGCTGATGACCACTTACCATGAGACAGCTTTCAAATCTTATGCTGCCTATTTCCCCGATAATATGGAGATTACACCATCCAGCGGTGATGTAAATATACTGGAGTTTCCCGAAGGGATCCATCATATAATCATAGAAGATCCTGATGTGAATAGAGATCTGATCTTCAATTTTTATATCAGTAAATCTGCAATTGGAGTGATAGAAGAATGAAGATATTAACCTGCCTAATCATACTAACTGTTTTTGTCCCGTTATCTGCTATAGATATCTTGATACTGCCAAGCTCAAGAATAGAAACCAAATACAATAGCAATATATTGAATTTATCTCCTTATCATCTGGATGAATACAAAGCAGGTGGCAGACCGGAAAAATATACTATCTCATCTGCAGATGATATAATAACTTCCGTCCGAGTAGAGCTCGGTTTAAGACATACATATTTGGGGGGGCGAACACAGAATAATAAGTTTATTTTGAATTATCATAAATACTGGAACAATCCCATAAAAGATAGTGGCTATTTTGGTTATGAATTCCAACAATTTTTCGGCAGAAAAATCTTTGTTACTTTGAATTATTTCTATTTTCCCGAAATTTATGTGAATAATTTTACCAGTGAATTAGAGACGGAGACAATCTACAGAGAATTTACCTATTCCAGAGATATCTACCGCGTCAGATTCAGATGGCGTTTTCATGATATGGTACATCTTGATTACAAGTTTGACATCTCTCATCTATATTACAACAAATATTTTACTGAATATGATGCTAACAATATAGAAAGCGACATCGGCTTCATAGTTTTCCCAAACGATAATATACGCATGACCATTAGATATGCTTATAGGATTTCTGCTGCTAAAGGTGGGGCAGAAGCTTATCCGGATTTGAATGTCCAAAAAGATCCTTCCTATGAGATGAATAATTACTATTATTCCATTTCTTTCCCATTCCATATTCTCAAGCGTGATACTCACTTTTTCAGCAGGATAGAATATGAAGAGAGATTCTTCCAATCCGAATATGAAACAAACAGTTACCATTTCGGTAGGGAAGATAGAAAATTCTCATTTTATAATCTGCTCAGAATACCGCTGACAGATTCGGTTCAATTAAGAACGAATTATAACTTTGAGCAGAGACGAACAGATTCACCATTTAGCTTTGTGGAAAGAGATAAGAAATATTCTGCTCATGAGATCGGACTGGGATTGGATATGGATCTATAAATCTATTCTTATCGGTCGGTGATCCCGAACGAAAGCTACAATACGGTTTTTCAGTTCATATTTTTCTGCAAACTTAGCAGAGCTGGGCATAAAGAATATCGCTCTTTTGTGGGAAGTATCTCTATTATCTGCAAATATGTCTTTCAGCTTGGGATAACCTAGCTTCTTTGCCAGATTACAAGTTTTGTTTTGCAAACGTGGGGGATAATAGTGCGATCCATACTGCTGGCACCAATCCCACCGCAAACAATCTCTCAGAAATTCAGAATCATTGCTTGTGACACAGAAATCTAGCAGAATCCCCACATTTTTCTTCCAGTCTTTATATGTAGGATATTGTTGTGCAAAATCGGCAAGCTCAGTAAAAAAGTCATAAGGAGTAGAATAATACTGCACGATGTTTTCTAAGAAGCGGTTAAATTGGTGAGAATTGTATAGAATGTTCAACCAAAACTCAATTTTGTGCAAATAGCGGATTTCTGCATAAGAAAGCCACCGATTGCCCAAGATTTCATAGGGGGGAGTATCGGAAGAGGTAAGGTTGTATTCACGCGACTGTGCTGCCATCATAGTTCCGGGTAGCACCTTCAGAAAGCCCATTTGAAAGTGGTCCGCATGAAGTGAATAGACCCGATTGAAAGCCTGACGGATAGAATCGAGGTCATCAAATGGTAAACCGACTATGATATCTAGATGATGGTGAATATGGCTCATTCTCGTCAGTCTGGCAAGTTTGGCTGAGATTTGTCCCCATTTCAGCGGACGATTGATAGACTCAAGAGTGAGAGGATTTACCGATTGGATACCGATCTCGAATTGAAAGAGCCCGGCGGGCGCATCTGCCAAAATCTGAAAATCTTTATCTTCCATAAGGGCGGGATGAAGTTCGAAATGAAACCGTGTTTTAGGATTCTTTTTGATCAGATACTTCCAAATAGTGCGGGCACGATGCTTATCCGCATTAAAAGTCCTATCAACGAACTTGATGATATTGACTTTCTTGGATATGAGATAATCGAGTTCGCTGAACACTATGTCTAAGTTTCGGTATTGAATAGGAATATCGTTTCGGGAAGATATGCAGAAGCTGCAGCGAAAAAGGCAACCTCTGCTGCTTTCGTAATAGACATAGCGCTGTTTCATCTCAGGAAAGTCTTCATCCTTGTAAGGGAAAGTGATAGCATTCAGATCAGTAACCGGGTACTGGATTATCTGTCCCAAATTTTCATTATTATAAACAGCTTCCACTACTTTTGTGAAACCATATTCACCGGCACCACAGACGATATGATCAACTGCAGGAAATCTATATAGCCACTCATCCGGGTTATAACTAACTTCCGGTCCTCCCAAAATAATCTTTGTCTTCGGCATGATCTTTTTGATATCTTTCAGAAGTAAGCCCACTATCAAAGAATTCCAGATATATACGGAAATAGTTACTACATCGGGATTGTTTTTCCAGATCTCATTAAGGATACAATCGTTTCTGTCGTGGATGGTAAATTCTTGCAAAAAGCAGCGATGTAAATCATGATCTATTTGCTGTCGTAAATAGCGCAGGGCAAGGTTTGAATGTGTATAACGTGCATTAATACCGACAAGAGAGAGATTCATCTATTAATGTCCAAATATCTGCTTTGCCTTTTTTAGATCGTCGGGAAAATCTATTTCGATGCAACGATAATTACCGGTTGGAACAGCTGTCAGTACTACTTCTCTGCACAGTATATCTACTGCATATTCAAAGTAATTGTTCTTCTCATTATTCTCCACACCATATTGTAAAGCATCTCGAAATTGCGGTAATACTTCTCCATTGAATTTGCCTATCCCGATGAATTCACCGGCACATTTATCGATATCGAGTTTTTTCCCAATCTGCAAAATCCTGTTTTGGTCGTCTAAGATCATTTTCACCTCTTCATCCTGGCATGATTTTTCGTCCAATAATAGCTGAGAATATTCCGATGGTGACACGATTTCTCCCAGCAGCTCTTTTTCGAACATAACATCAGCATTGAAGTAGATGAAATCTTCATCAAAAAGTTCATTTGTAAGCCAAAGGGAATAAAGTGTATTGGTCGTTTCATAATAAGGATTGGTAATGAAAGTCGCCATTTCGGGTGGTAGTATCTCAAGTATATGCTCTTGGATCATATCTTTTTTGTAGCCCAACACGAAGACAAACTGTTCTATGCCAAAATACCGGCAACTAAGGATTTGATGGTGAATAAGGCTTTGTCCGTTAATGCTTATCATACATTTGGGTAGACCTTTGGTAACCGAACTTAAGCGATTCCCTTTCCCAGCTGCCAAAATTATTGCTTTCATATGTTTACCCCTCTTAATTTTTTAAAATATGATTATTAGGAAAGCATCTTATCGTCAATCGTTTTTTTGATAACACGAAAAAAATAAATCACTGACTTGACAACGATATGGAGTCTAATATATTAGACGTAATAATGAAAAAGAGGTGGATATGATAATAGATTCACGCTATGAAGTGATAGAACAGTTAATGACAGATCTGTGGTCTATAGTATATAAAGTAAAAGACACACGGACAGACAAGATATATTCACTGAAATTATTTCACAACTTAGATGCCAACAGTTTATACGAGAAATTCTCAGCCGAGCAGATGTATCACATCACCAAGATAGATCATCCCAACTTGCTCAAAGTACATGATTTTGGGAATTTTGGTTCCAATGTCTATTATATTCGTGAGCATTATGAAGGACATACTCTGAGATATTTCAAGTTTATCCCTTCTAATGTAGAGCTTGTTTATGACATTATAGTGCAAATCTGCTATGCATTCAATGCGCTTCATAGTCAGAAGATCATTCACAAAGATTTCAAGTTGGAGAATGTGGCATACAAAATTCTCCGCAATCAAGTAGATGTACGAGTGATGGATTATGGTTTCGCCAAGCTGGATTTTAGCGAAGGTGGACAAAAGATCGGAAGCTCACTACCTTTTGTGGCACCGGAGATTTATCTGGATAACAATCCGGTTCCGCAGAGTGATTATTATTCTTTGGGAGTAATCTTATACCGTCTCACTACTGGAGCTCTGCCATATACTGTTGAGCAGATTACTGGCTTTATTGCCGGCAATGAGTACAATCTGTTCCCAAAATTCCCACGTGAGTTAAATCCTGATATCCCGGATTCTCTGGAAAAGATCATCCTGAAACTATTGGAACGGAACCCGGAAGATAGATTCCCCGATGCAGAAGCAATAATATCTTATATCAATCAGATACAACTCAAACAATATCCCTATTCAAAAGGTTGGACTTTTTTAAATAATATCAAAATGGGACGCTACTTTGCTAGAGAGAATTATGCGCACCAGTTGCTGGATTTTATCCCGCTGATAGAACAGGGTAATGGCAAACTTGTGGTACTCGCTGCCGGTAAAGGGATGGGGAAGACGAATACTCTCATGCTCTTCAGATATCATCTGCTTACGGACGAATATTACATATTTGATTATGAATGCAGTAGCATAAATAGAGACCCGTTTTTTGCTCTGATAAAAGAATTTCACAATGCTGTGCGGAACAACGAAAAATTGGCTTCCGACCTTTCTGTGATGTCTGAAAAACTAAAGGAATACCTATTCGGCTCTGAACAATCTGCCACAATGCTGGAGCAAGATGAAGAAGAACTCGATCTAGACTTCATCACTGCCTCGAATTTCGTCTATCATCTCTCTGAAGAAAAACCGATTATCTTCATTATTCGCGCTGCTCAGCATCTTACGAAAGATGATATCGACTTTGTAAATTATATCTCCAAAGATTTGATGAACAGACGTATCCTGATAATCCTTAGCGTTAATGATATCGGCAAAATCGAAGGTCTTATCCATACTGTACAGATAAAGATAGAGCCTTTAAATCTGGCTGAGACGAAGGAATTGATCAAAAGATTGTTGAATGTCGAGCCACCTGAGCAGTTTGTGAGCAAGATCAGAGAGCTTACCTATGGTAACCCGATGTTTATTGAATCGATATTGTGGGATCTGGCTCAACAAAATATAATATTCAAAGATAACAAATTCATTCTTGATTATGATTTTGAAGCATATGCCTTACCCGAAGATGTCGTACATTCTGTTTTCGAGCGGATGAGCCATCTGGGAGAACAGAACTACAAATATCTGCAACAATTGGGATTTGTAAAAACTCCTCTGTCTAATCCGCTAATAAAACACGTTCTCGATATCTCCGAAAAAGAAGTATTTTTCCTATTGAGAGATGCGATGAACAACGAGTTATTGGAAAAGAGGGACAAATACTATTACTTCACCTATAGACCGGCGCAAGAACGCTTCTCTGCCGAACTGACCTACGAGGAGAAACAAACGATATCCCATAAAATCCTCGAATATTTTTCTGATAAGACATTTTACAATGTTTCCATCCTTTTGGGTGTGATTGAACATGCTCAATATATTGAAGACTTCAAAGCAGTACGAGATTACAAACTAAAATTGGTGGCATTATATGCCGAAAAAGGTAAAGAAGAAGAGGCATTTGAGGAGATCTGTTCGATAGCTGAACTAGATTTTACTACAGATAGCATCGTTAGCGTGGATGAGTTGAAAAGCGATTTGAAACTGCTCGTACGCAAACTGCAATGGGGTACTGTTTCCGATATCTCCGATGATTTGAAGGATAATATCAAAGAGATGAAAAATATAGCTGAGAAGCATTATACGCTTGGCAGTTTTTATCTGGAAACAGAACAGTATGCCAAAGCGCAGAAGAGTTTTGAAAAAGCTCTTTCCATGGTTAGAGAGGAGTCGTTGAAAAAAAATATCTATCTCCAACTCGGCTTGACTCATCTATTACAAAATGATCTGAAAAGATTGCAAAAATGTGTTCAGAATTTGGAGAATATGCATCTGAACGATGAAGAAGAAATGGCGTATGTCGGGTTGAAAGCTTTGCATACAGGTTTTACCGAAACCGAAGATGAAGCGATCGGCATCATAGAAGAATACCTGCCAAAAATAAAATCCAGTAATGATGCAAATTTCTTTATCAAACTCGGCACATTGCACAATTACCTTGCTTATCTTTATAGTGAAAAGAAAATGTTGGACGAGGCTAACAAAAACTACCAGATCACCCGACAGGTCTGGGAACAAGCAAATTACCAGCAAAAGCTGGGAATAGTTTACAATAATATCGGTGATGTAGCACTGAACAAAGGTGATACAAAGACCGCACATGAATATTTTCTCAAAGCGTATAATCTCTGTAAAGAGACCGGTTACAAAAGAGCTATTATCCTGACCATCGTCAATCTCGGTCAGTTATACATCAAGTTAGGACAATTCCAAAAAGCGGAAGAATATCTGAACGAAGCTTATCAGCGAACTTTGAAGCATGAGAAAAGACCTTTTTATGATTCGATCATACACAATCTCGCTATTTCCAAAAGCAAGATCCACAATTTCAAATACTATCTCGACTTCATAAAAGAACATGCTCCGGAGCTGCTGAAAAACAAAATCAGTACTGTTAATCCACTAGTGAAGACATATTTTTATTATCTCCATCAAATTGGTGATTATGATCGGATGAGCACACTATTAAAAAATTCCGAGAATATCTTTTTAGAAAAGCGAGAAGAAGAGTTTTTCTATCAGATGCTCGGTTTTGTGGCAAAACACAAAGGTAAACTCGATGAAGCCGGAGAAAAAATCGAACTAGCTTTCAATTATGCTAAACAGAACAATAATCTCTATGCTCAATCAATCAATTACATTCGTATCGTGGAGTATTATCTTGGCATTGGCGAACTAAGCAAAGCCAAAGAAATAGCAAAATTGGCCGAGCGACTTTGTAAGCAAAACGAATTTCATTATTGGCGGCGGGTATTACAGATCAAACTGGCTATTATCAAATTACTTGATGAGAAAGTTAGTTTTCGAAAAATTCTTCGTGAACTTCTGAATATTTTGGATGAAGTACAAGAGAAAAAACTCTTTCTATTGGAAATTGATTGCTATGCGCTGATCGTACAGATATATACAAATTTGAATGTGAGATCCAAAGCTAAAGAGTATTTCAAAAAATATAAGACTGCGCTGAATAATGCAGCAGAGGGAATCAGCAGTAAAGAAAAAGAACTCTTTTTGCAAAAACATGATTATTACATAGAAGATGTCAGAGATTTCTCTACCGTAAAGATAGTGCCTAGGATTCATAAAGATATAACCAAATGGCAGGAAGAACTATATGACATCTTGAAACTTAAAGAATTGGATCGGATTAAATTTTTGATGTGCAAGACAATTGACACCATATTTTCTCCTCACTATTTTGCCATAGTGCTTCAAGAAGAATTGATCAATGCATCCAAACCATTTCTTTTATCAAATGTAACTAGTGATTATCTGTTCAAAAAGGATTACAGAACCAACTTGAAAAAAGCAATAGATGCCAATGAAATTATCAGGGAGAAGATTAATGGTAATCATGTTTGTTTTGTACCACTCCGGATAAAAAATATCAAAGTGGGTGGATTGATCTTGGCTGATAGGGGAGAGTTGGATTTCCTCAAAGATGAGATGGAGATCATCAAAATCCTCAGATTTCATCTCACATCTATTCTAATCAGGATCAAAGAATTTGCCCATTTGAATAATGACATGGAATTGATGACCAAATTGATCAACATGACCCAAAAATTTTACTCTATCTTCGATCTGGATAAATTAGAACAAGAGATAGTATCCTTTACGATAGACTTCATCAACGGATCGCGAGGATTCTTTATAAAAAAGGATGTACACGAAAATTATATCTACAAAGTAGCTATGGATGAAAGTAAGCATCTGGTTAGGAATTATGCATACATTAGCAAGCATATCCTCAGCGAAGTACAGCGGATCAGACAGTCGATTTATGTCTCCAATGTGAAAGATGAAACAGCTTTTGAGGAATATCTGGACTTTGATTATGACAATTTATCTGTCTATTGTGCTCCGTTTATTATCGATAATCTCACTTATGGTTATATATATATAGATAATTACGGGCGGCAGGAGGATGGTCTTTCTGTTAATCCGGAATTCATGAGATTGTTGCTGATCCAGATATCTGTGGCTTTAAAAAATGCAATGCAATATCAATCTCTGCTGCAGAAAAACAGAGAAATTATGTCTATCGATCGGATAAAGCAAGATTTTCTCAGCATTACCAGTCATGAACTTAAAACACCATTACAAACTCTGCAAGGGTATGTAAACAGACTATCCGATACTGAGATGAAACGGGAAAGTCAGAATCTGATTGATAAGATCTCCAACAATGTAGAGCAGATTCATCGAACAGTTAATGATATTATCAATTACAATCGCTATAAGTTGATGAGTGAATTGGGAAAAGCACCGGTAGATATTAGTGAATTATTGGAAGTAGTAGCAGAAGAAACTACTTCTTTATCTGCTACCCGACATATGCAGATCAATACCGAAATCGAAGAGGAGCTTCCTAAGATCGCGTTGAATTGGGAAGCTTTCTATCTGGTCGTTTACAATCTGGTGCTCAACTCTATCCGCTTCACCAAAGATTTCGGCACGATCGTTCTCGGAGCCCGTCAATCGGCTTTTCAACAGGAGAAGATAGATAGTGAAGACAGTTTGATAGTCTATGTGCAAGATAATGGTATCGGCATTCCGAAGCATGAACAAGAGAATATCTTCAAAGAACTGTACGAATTGACGGAAGTAAACTCTCACAGTTCCGGTTTGATAGAATTCGGCTCCAGCGGATTGGGATTAGGATTGGCAACAGCAAAACTGATAGTGAATTTACATAAAGGCAAAATCTGGGTGAATAGCAAGGAAAATGAAGGAACAACAGTGTTCATCGCACTTCCTTATAAGCACAGTTGAGGAAAGGACAACATAACAGATGAGAATTTCGAAACAGGATAAAAGAGTTAATTTTTCGAAGATATTGGAAGAAAGCAAACAATGTACGGTTTTTCTACCATCAAGTATTAGTGAGTGTCTGCAATGCATCAGCTACATCGTTGGTTGGCACAATCGATATGACCGAATTAGTTTTGTTACAAACGATCAATTTATCACATTTTTCCAAAATCTGGATTTGCCTGAGTCAATTAAATTTACAACCGATTCAAAAAATGGTGATAACAAAAATGAGAATATCATCATCAATTTATATAAGAAAAGGAAAATCAAGTCTCTTTCACCTAAAAAAAAGAAAGTGGTCTTCGATATAAACAACAAAGGCAACATACATTTCTTGCCTTCACCAGATAGTTGTATAGAGCTGATTCACGAAATATCTTATTACTGTCAGCTTCCCTATAAAAACAGGGATTTGTCTATCAAAAAAGATCAGACTGAGCAATATGCTATCCCGTTCGTGCAAAATCAGAAGAACAATATCGTATTTCATACTTCCAAGTTAACTAATCTGCCGCTGCTGATAAATAAGATCAACGAGAGAGCAAAAGTGAATTTTTATGTCTGCGGAAAGATTAACGGTAAGTTGCATAATATGGGAGTGAGATCTATTCAGCCAAACACTTTCTATCAGCTATTTTTGATTGCGAGAAAATCTGATGTATTGCTTACCGATGATGATGAAACACATCAGGTGCTTACAAAACATGAAGTTAATGCTATGCGTTTGCCCTCCAAGTTAGTACTTTCTGCTAATAACGGACAGATAAAAAATTTGCTTAATGAAATAGACAAGTATATTTTTAATAAACAATAAGGGGAGTGAAGATGAAAAAAACTTATGTGATATTACTACTGTTGATAATGGTCGGTACTTTAGTTGCATCTGAACTTGATGACTTGCGTTTTGCTATGGGATTGTATAGAGATAACAACCTAACAATGGCAAAAAATGTGCTGAAGGAATTCATCAGAAACTATCCTCAGAGCGACTATCTTTGTGATGCACAATACATGCTGGCTATGATAAATTTGCAGCAGCGAAATTACCGGGAGTCCGACGATGGATTTGCTTATTTACTCAGGCATTGTACTCAACCTCGTATTCGTGCTGATATTTTACTCGGCTACGGGCAGACCAGATTTTTTTCAAATGACCTCCCTACTGCTCAAAAGCACTTAAACTCATTCGTCTCAGAGTTTAGCAAACATAGAGAAATATGGAAAGCATATTACTATCTTGGTAGAATCTCCTACGAAAAGAAAGAGTATGAACAAGCAAGAACTTACTACGAAGAGGCATGGGACAGAAGTGATGATATGATGATCAGACTGGCTCAGCTCGATCTCTTCTTAGCTACAGATGAGTGGGAACAAGCTTATGATATCGTAAACGAATTCTTAGAATTATCATCTGGTAATGAACAGCGTAACTTGGCTATAGTCAAATTTCATACCTATAATATAGAGCAGAACCGTTATCATGATGTCATAAATATAGCTTTTGAAGAGATCCCATCCACCTCTCGCTACTATGAAGAATATTCTCTATTGGTGGGAATAGCGTTTTACGAGAATGAAAGTTATGTGTATGCATTATCGAAGCTGGAAGATGTGAGCTCAGATAAGGGCAAATATTATCGCGGACTATGTCATATCAGTCTGGATAATCCCACCGAAGCAAAAGCTATCTTACAAGATTTGTACGATACTACGGATAATGAAGAGCTTCGTACCAATAGCTTTTTCTATCTTGCCAAATTGGATCCGCTTCCCGAAAATACTATAAGCAAGCTCAAATCATTCATCTCTGATAATCCGGAACATCCATTTGTTGGAGCTGCATATTATCAGATCGCTGCTCTAGAATTCCGGCAGGAGAACTATAAAGAGATGCTGCAAAATCTGGACAAGGCTGCCGAATTCGATTTGGATGAAGAAACAGAAGAAAAAGCTGCCTATTTACGCGCCGAAGCATTATTCAATCTCGATCGGATTGATGATGCGCTTTCGCAGTTTGAGAACTATACCAGCACATACCCGGAAGGTGTATTCTCCGATGAAGCTGTGTTCAAAAAGGGAGTGATAAAATTTCAGCACGAAAATTACAATGAATCTTTCAAACATTTTATCAAGATTACCGAAGAATATCCCGTATCGGATAAGATAGGCATGAGCAATTTTTATCTGGGTGAGATCAGCTTCATACAAGAGAAATATGAATTGGCACGAAGATATTATGAGCGTGCTCTTCTTGGAAAGGTAGACAAAGGTGTCGTTTGGCAGAAAATTGCTCATTGTCGCTATCGAGAAGGTGATTATCAGCGGGCGTTGTCTGCATTGACCAATATCCCCGATGAATCGCGCTATCTTTTTGATAAATACTTTTTGAGAGCTAATATCATGTTTGCCACAAATGATTATGCTGCTGCTCTGCAAGCTGCAAATCAGGCGGAAGATCATGCACGCAACTCCGAAGATAGAGAAGCGATATTGGCAAACAAAGCGAGAATTTTGTATCAGCTCAAGAGATTCGATGAGGCGGAGAATATTTATCGTCGCCTTACAATTACGACAACCTCTCCGGAAGCATATATTATCAAAGGTGCTTTGGCTGCCTTTAGTGCAGAGAACTATCAGAAAGCGATAGAGCAATTCACGACTTATCTCGAGAACTTTCCGGACGGTGCTGAGTACCTCTCGGCAATGATCGGATTGGGTGATTCATATTACAATCTCGGTCAATATAAAAACGCTATCCAACAGTATGATCGGGTAATCCGTCGAACAACGAACAGAGAATTAGTCCAAAATGTTTTAAACGGACTACAGTGGGCAGTGGAACAATCCTCAGATATCGATTTTCGTGATAAATTGGAGAGTTTGATGGAATCTGATATTGCCGATCTGAACAAAAGGATGATATTAGAGCGGAAGTTGGAATATGAATTTGACAGAGAGATGTGGGATGCAGCGGTTGCTTCTGCAAACAAGTATGAGAATAGTTTTCCACGCAGCGAAAGATTGCACGATATCCGTTTTATGAAAGCGAGGGCGCTATCTTATGCCGGAAGATATGATGAAGCTGAAAATCTTTTTATGAGATTGCACAATCAAAACCCCAGTCCATATCTCTCTTATGAATGGGGTATGGCGAATCTACGCAGAGGCGAGCGGCTACAAGCTTATCATATGATAAGAAATGCTGCTCTTGCGGTCCGGGATATAGAAATTTGGCTGAAACTACTCGAAATATCAGCCGAGCTTAATGTGGGCACCTATCAAAATGATCATGCCAGATTTCTGGAGTTTGCTTCCCAATCTGAGAAGGAAGAAGCTGAAGTTATCTGGGTGAGGTGGAATATCGAACGAGGCGAGTATGAAAGGATCGATCAAACTTTGGAAGAACTAGTGAAAAGTGAATCCAAACTAATCAGAGCAAAAGCACAATTTCTCAAAGGGTTGTCACTTTATGAGCGAAATAACTATGAGCAGGCGATCCCGGAACTCTTGCGGGTGCGCTATCTTTATCCGGATATTTCCGATATTCGCATAGAGGCAGAGTATTATGCTTGTCTCGCTTATTTAGAAACCGATCAAAAAGAAGAAGCACGCAATCTCTTCGATCTTATCAAACAGGAATTGCCACCCGAGAAGAGAAATGATTTGCAGGAAAGGATGTAAGGGGGATTATGCCATGAGTTATCGCTGCAGCTATCTGATAATAATCCTAGTACTTGCCACAGCTCTATCAGCCCAAGATTCTCTTGATTTGGGCGATATATTTATCTATGGCGAGTCCGAACTATTGCCCGATTATAGACGATATGACGATGATTTGCAGAATCATTGGATTATTTATGAGAAAGAGAGGTTCGATCATGAGCCCCAAGTTTATCTATCTTCTCCCAATAAAATGATTGAGGAAGAATATGATGAATCCAACTTGAGTGCTATGCTTATGATCGGTCATCCTGTTTATGTCCATGCAAAATTAGCTTCCTACTCGCAGGATAAACCTTGGTTAAATTTGAATTTAAACTACAATCATGATCAGCCTACTACCAGTTGGAGATCCAATACATATAGTGCCTTCTGGCAGAATAAATTTGCCGATCATAGGTTCACTCTGGATCTCAGAGGTGGATTGTTTACCGTAAAAGAACCATATCTTGAGACAGATATACGCGAGATTGGTTTATCCTATCAGACACCAAAGATCAGTCTAAATGACGATGTTTCTATTACAAAATTACAGTTGAGGGGTAGTTTGTTCACCGGAACGCAGGAACTCGAGCCTAGTTGGGATAAAATCGACAAAGAGGAGTTTCATTACGGGTTAAAGACAAGCTGGCTGGCAAATAAATTAGATGGAGAGCTTATTTATTTACATGGCGGTTATGGTCATGCGGGTGCTAAATCAATAAATCTAGCATTGAATCCTTATCTGGATCAAATTGGTGTGTGGTTGGCAGCAGATAAAGATGATATCTATGCTTCCTTGAATTTATACAAGGAAGTTGAGCTTACCAATAGTATGAAATTGAGGATTGAAAACAAGCCTGTACTAGTAGAAAGAAACCGGATCAATGATTTCAAAGAAAATCAATTTCAGTGGATAAGAGAAGATTATCGGATCGGGAAAGCTCCTTTGAATAGTACAGTCGCTCTACTTCATAATAGTTTTGTTCCTCTCACCCTCTCCTATAATGTCAGATGGGAAAAAGATAAAGACTATCTGATACGCGATGCCCTCTATACAGATAACTCGGATAACATATACCACCAAGTTTATTATAAAATTTTTACTGATCTTCTAAAGCAAACTGTTTCACTAAAAGCAGCATATAGTTGGGATAATTTATTTTGGGAAATTGGGGTAGCCTATCATATCTACGATGATGAAATTCCTTTTTTGCCTGGAAACACAATAAATACTTCTATAACTTATGAAAAAGGTTCATTAAAGACTGTTTTGGTAGCGAACTATACTGCAGGCAAGATAAATGATAAATATCGTCAGCAAGATCGGGATATGGATAATGCACTCCTGTTTGATCTCTATGGCTCTTATGCACTAGGAGAAAGGGTGTCCGCATTTGCAGAGATACAGAACTTACTTGATGAGGACTATTATCGCTATTTAGGAAGAGACTTCCCAAAAGAGAAGCGCAGATTCGTTTTAGGTGGGCAGTACAGATTCTGAATTATCTGTGATCCATCATATCAACGAAGCTTTCCAAGCGGATCTTCGTTCTATTGTCCAATAGCTGAGGATTATCGCCCTCGATCATCAGCACAGGTATATCAAGATACTTCTTTATCAACATCGTATCGATCTGACGATGACAAAAAGCTTGAGCGTAACTAAGGCAGGCATCGATCGCCCTCTGTTCGATCGCCGGTTTTATATCTTCCAAGCGCTCAAAAATACTATATGGATAAGTGTAATGCAAATACTGGTCTATGATATTTTCAGCGAGATAGGGCATACTGAATTGACGCTGAATTTCATTGAAAACCACTAAGCAACCGAGCGATTGTAGATAATCGTATAAATCTGGGATAATCGGAGGCACACCCAGATATGCCAGTCTATGCTTGCAGTAGATCGGTTTACGTTTTTCAGCTTCAGTTAGAAAACAATCCAGATCTTCCTCAAATATATCCGGATCTCCCCAAAAGTCAGATGAATTCACCAACCAATAATGATTTTCAAAACCGGAGACCAGTTGTTTTTGATAAGTAAGTTTATCGAGGTATATGAGCTTTTTCCTGATCTGGTCCAACCTGGTTTTATATGCTTGAGTTTCAATTCTGGAAGTCTGAAAATGCGCTTCCAATTTGGAGATTTCATTATCTAGTTTGGCGGGATCTTTATCATAAGGAAAAGCGAAGGGTATAACTTCAATACCCTGATCTTGCAGAGTCCACATCAAAGAATGGGTATTGGAGCAATCTCCTTCCATCACGCCGATCACGGCATCGATATCGTGGTGCAAAACTGTTGAATAAATACCTTTGATCCAAGCGCAGATATTGCGTGGATAGCCGGCATATTCGGCGTTTTCTACCAATTCCATCGGTGCATTGTTTATGAAGATATTGTTCAAATCCACCGGTGTATGTCCGGCAGCAAAGATAACTTCTACCGGCAAGCTCGAGGTAAATCCTACTTTCATGCGTTTACCTCATTATGCTCGATATATTGCAGATATTTATGTTCCAGCAGATCTACTTCTTCTTTGAGATTATGCTTATCCTCTTTTAGAGTTTTTATCTTTTTGGTAATTTCGATAATCTTATTTGGATCATTATATGAGTTTTCATCGGAGTAAACAGCTTCGTTTTGATTGATAGCGTCATCAATCTGATCAATTTTTTGATATATAGCTTCGATCTCAGTCTCTAATTTTTTTAGAAGTATGGGATTTATCCGCCGGGTTTTGGTATTGCGTGGTTTAGTTTTCTGTTTTTGTTTTGGTTCTTCTTGCAAGATAATCTCTATATCCGCATCTGTTTCGGAGATGGTGTTGTTTAAAAAGACAAATTTCTTAGTCGCCACATTATCGATAAAATAGCGATCGTGAGAGACGAATACGACGGTTCCGTCATATTCTTGCAGAGCTTTTTCCAAGCTGGATATGAGCGGTATATCGAGATGATTGGTAGGTTCATCCAAAAGCAACAGATTCGGTCGCTCATGTATCAATTTTGCCAGATGCAACCTTGCCCGTTCACCGCCACTTAATAAACCGACCTTTTTCTCCAGATCGTCGGTATAGAACCCGAATTTAGCCAAGTAGCCTCGCACATAACCTTGCGTTTCCAAAGGTACCAAAGACCAGATCGTATCCATCACCGTTATGCTTTCGTCCAATCCGCTCTGCATCTGATCGTAATAACCTATCTTGAGATTGGCTCCCATTTTAACTATACCGGATTGTTGTTTCTGACTGCCATTCAAAATATTCAAGAAAGTGGTTTTTCCGCAACCGTTTTTCCCAATTACCGCAATTCTATCCTGATAACCTATACGCAGAGAGACATTTCGGGCGAGAGGAGCATCTTCGAAGCCAAAACTGACATCTTCAAATATGAACACATCATTCCCACTTCTGTCGTCGGTTTCGAAAGTGAGCTCTAAATTTTTAGATTCTTTTGGAAGCTCGATAAGATCCATTTTTTCTAACATTTTTCGGCGGCTTTTGGCACGCGCAGTCGTGGAGTCTCGCACGATATTCTTCTGAATGAACTCTTCGGCTTGTTTTATCTTTTTCTGCTGTTTTTGATATTCTCTTAGCAAAGTCTCTTTTTGCAGGGCAGATTGGGATTCATAGGTGCTGTAGTTGCCTGTGTATTTATTCAGTTTACCGTCTTTGAGCTCCAATATCTTGGTAACAGTCTTATCCAAAAATTTTCTATCGTGAGAAATGATTACATAAGGTTTATCCGAGTTTCGCAAGTATGATTCCAACCAAATAATCATAGTGAGATCAAGGTGATTGGTGGGTTCATCTAAAAGGAGAAGATCGTGTGCTCCCAGAAGCAATTGTGCTAATTGGATACGGGTTAGTTCACCACCGCTAAAGGTGGATATTTTCCGGTTCCAACAGGAGATGGGGAAATTCAGTCCGGTGAGGACCAATTTCAGCTCAGTCTCGAAGTTGTAACCATCTATCAGCTCGAATTGGTGCTGAATTCTTTCTAAATTTTTTAGATTTTCCTCCGAATTTTGCAAAGTGAGTTGATGTTGTGCATCTTCCAACTTTTTTTTCAGGGCGATAAAATCCTGACGTGAGTGGAGCACAAAATCATAGAGTGTTGTATCTTGTGGTAGTTGAGGTTCCTGAGATAGATAGCCGATATTTTTATTTTTCGCTCTATTTATCACACCATTTTCCGGAAGAATCTCTCCGAGGATGATTTTAAACAAGGTCGTTTTCCCCGAGCCATTTTTCCCAATGAGTCCAATCTTACTATTATATTCCAAAGTGAGGCTGACGGAATCGAACAATTGCCGATTCCCCAGTGTATGTTTCAGATCGGATATAGCCACTATACTCATTTTTTACCTCGAAACCAAATTGTAAACCCCCAAATAAATGTCAAATGATGTATTGCTCAAAAAAAATGCTTGTCATCATAGTAGATAGTTCAAAATCTGTCTTTCGTCGGGATGTGGCGCAGCTAGGTAGCGCGTTCGTCTGGGGGGCGAAAGGTCGCTGGTTCAAATCCAGTCATCCCGACCAATTTTTCGAGGAATTTGTAGTATATATGATCTATATGAATTTGGCAATGTTTAGTGTGACGATTTTAAACCGTCTCAAAGACGCGTGGTAATCATGATCGCCTTATGCAGAATATTGATGTGATATACAAAAAACTGAAAAGTGAATTTGAGAAATACAACACACCTGTAGTAGATCTGGTAGAAGCACAAACCAAGGATCCTTTCAAAATATTGGTAACTACAATCCTTAGTGCGCGCACCAAAGATGAAACCACTTCCAAAGTAGTAAAAAAACTCTTCGAGAAAGTGGATAAGCCGGAAGATCTGAAACAATTGAGTTTGACAGAAATCGAAAAGTTGATCTATCCGGTCGGTTTTTATCATAATAAAGCAAAGTATTTACAGAAATTACCCGATGTTTTGGAAACAGAATTCGACAATACTGTCCCGGATAAAATAGATGATCTTCTCCAGCTTCCCGGAGTGGGGAGGAAGACAGCGAATTTGGTGAGGACAATAGCATTCAAAAAAGCGGCTATCTGTGTGGATGTGCATGTACATAGGATATCGAACAGATTGGGATTGGTAAACACCAAAACGCCATTTGAGACAGAAATGGCACTACGCCAATCTCTGCCACCCCAGTATTGGCTGATGTTCAATTCTTATCTGGTAGCATTTGGGCAGAATATTTGCCGACCACGCAATCCAAAATGCAATGCTTGTCCGATATATGATGAATGTGAACGTATTGGCGTGGAAAGCTTATCAAAAAAAGCGAGGTGATGATGAATATTCTGTCATGGAATGTAAACGGATTACGAGCGGTAGTAAGAAAAAACTTCTGTGAATTTATCAATCAAGAAAAACCGGATATCTTGGCAATTCAGGAAACTAAATTGCAGAAAGAACAGATCCCGGAAGAGATAAAACAACTACAAACTTATCATAAATATTGGAACTTTGCTCAGAAGAAAGGCTATTCGGGGGTTGCTCTGTTTTCCAGACTAAAACCGAAAGCAATAAACTATTCTATCGGCGATCCGGATTTTGACAAAGAGGGTAGGTTGATCATAGCAGAGTATGATGAGTTTACTCTGATTAATTGTTATTTCCCAAATGGTAAGATGAACGAAGAGCGATTGCAGTATAAGCTCGACTACTATGACCGTATGTTCGATTTGATGGAATCGCTCAGAGCTGAGGGTAAGAATCTAATAATATGCGGCGATTTCAATACTGCTCACAAAGAGATCGATCTGGCAAATCCAAAAGATAATGAAGATATCTCCGGATTCTTACCGATCGAGAGGAAGTGGTTGGATAAACTGGTAGAGCATGGTTATATCGATACTTTTAGATATTTTGACGACCGTCCGGAACAATATTCTTGGTGGACTTATCGTTTTGGAGCTCGCAGAAGGAATATTGGCTGGCGCATAGATTATTTCTTTGTTAACAAAGAGTTTATTGATAATGTTGAAAACGCATATATAAGACAGGATATCATGGGGTCGGATCATTGTCCGATCGGTATAGATATCAAGAGTTAGCATCCGATACTCTAATATTCTGTTGACATAGTAGTGAGGATTAAAAAAAAATGCATAAAAAAATATAGGAAGTAATGATGAAATCTAAACATATTGAAATACTTGATATTATAGCTATACTGCTTAAGTATAAGAAAATGATTATATTTCCCACCTTGATTGTTTCGCTTATAGCAGTGGTTTATATTATGTTGGTTCCAAAATACTGGGTATCTACGGCCAAGTTTATGCCTTTGCAGGAACAAAGAGCAACGATGCCTTTGGCAGGTTCGCAGTTATTGGGAATGGGACTATCAATGCTTGGTCCGCAAATTCAGGTCAATGCATTGGAAATGATAGCAATTATCAATAGTAGAACTTTTTCTGAGAATGTGGTCCGCAAGTTCGATCTGATAGCTTACTTCGAGATTGAAGATGAAGATGAGCGGGTTGAAATGGAAGAAGCAGTAGAGGCTTTGAATAAAAAAGTAAAAGATGTAAATCTGGATAGGGAGACCGGCATAATAACCCTTAATACAGAGACCAAAGATAAGCACCTCTCTGCTGATATCGCCAATTACTATATCGAATTGTTGGATAGACATAATTTGGAAAACCGGATGACCAAAGGACGTCAAAAGCGAGAATTCATTGAGGAAAGATTGACTAACGTCAAAGCGAAGATAGATTCAATTGCCAACGAAATTAATAAGTTCCAAAAACAACACAATGTGATAGATTTGGAATTACAGGCGATGAATTTGGTTGACCTATACTCCGATATTATCTCAGAGCAAGTAACTACGGAAATTGAGTTGGATTTCAATCGGCAGTTCATCGAACCATCCTCGCCGATGATAGCAAAGCTAGAAGCAAAGAATCAACTCTTGAAACAAAGAATCGCCGATCTGGAACATGTAGATAAAAGAGAAGAGAAGCTATTCGTTCTGAATTTGAAAGATTTGCCTGATTTGGGCTTGCAATATATGGAATTGGAGTTAACTATGGAAATTCAAACCAAAATTTACGAATATCTCTATCCCATATATGAAGAAGCAAGGATTGATGAGATAAAAGATCTACCGACAATCGAAGTGCTAGATCAAGCTATCCCAGCCGGACTGAGAAGTAAGCCCAGTAGAGCTCGTTTTTGTATCATCACTTTTCTTATCACTATAGTTACTCTTTCGATAGCAGCTATAGTAGTAGAGCGGATAAAGATGCTCGATAATGAAGAGAACAAGCCGAAAATTGATGAAATCAAAAAGTATCTCAAGTTTTAATAAACATCCTTTGAAGTATATCGTTGGAATACTACTTCTCTATGCGATAGGGATATTTTTGCTCCTTATAACTGACGCCTTACCTTCCAAATTGGTTCAATTGATGGCAGTGACTCCTCTGGTAGTTTTGTTGATGCTAAGGGAATTTGAGACCAAGCTATTAGCTGTTTTTTTCGTATTGCTGGGCATACATTTTTTTTGGGATGACAATTTTATTCTTACACATTATGTGCTTTTTTTGCCATTTTTTTTATTCTTTTGGCTATACAGGCATCCCTTGATAAAATTTGAACGAAATGGCCTGACAATACCCTTTTTGATACTAGGAACATCTTTTATAATCTCAATGCTTTTTTCAAAACATTATCAGAGTTCTGTGCATATGCTCATCAACTACTCACAAGCAATATTTTTTGGTATCTATTTGATAAACTACATTTCCACTTCAGATGATTTTAGAAGAATTGTGAAATTAATATCGCTTTCATTGATAATACCTCTCATTGTGGGAGTCTATCAAATCTTGTATATGTTCAGTCCTGCTTTAAATCATGTTCAAGGCACATTCATGAGTAGAAATAGTTTTGCACCATTTTTAGCGTTTCATTTTTTTTTATTTATCGGTTTTTTTATATGCTCAAAAAAAACCATCCAAAAATTGTTATGTATTGTGATAATTTCGATTATTCTTTGGGTGTTTCTAAACACTTTTTCTCGAGGAGCATACATAGGTCTTTTTATCGCAATATTGGTTTATTTATTTTTGATGCTTCCTAAAAGATATAAACTGCTATTCCCCGTAATATTGTTAGTGTTTGTGTTACTTATAGGCGGATTTGTTTACAGTATAGGAGATGCAAAATATATGGCACGGTTCGATTTGGAAACTCTGGACATGGGAACAATAGTGAGAATTGGTTTGTGGGAAACAGCGATTAATATGTTTGTCGAGAAACCTATAATTGGCTTCGGACCAAATACTTTCCAAGATGAGTATTTAAACTATTTCCCCATTATTATAGGAGCTTCTACGCTGGTTTTGGAAATTAATCATACACAAGCACATAATATTATATTAAATACTATGGCAGAACAAGGACTGATCGGATTGGCTGCTTTATTATTTAGTATAGTGTTGTTTTTTAGATACTTGTTCAAAATGTACAAAAAACCGGTATGTAGGCATGATAAAATGATACTGTCTTTATTCTTATGTTTCTTTGTTTATTTTATCGTGCACAATATGGTCGATATTCCGATGACAGCCTACCACCAACTCAATTCACAGTTTGTATTGGCTTCTTATTTTGCATTGATTGTGTCATACGATAAACTTCGTTATCAACTATATGAAAAAAACTAACACATTAATAATAACAAGAAATTTTTATCCTGTTGAAGGTGGCATAGAAACTTATATGCTTCAGTTGGCTAAAAACTGGGATAGAGGTCAACCTGCTGTTATGTGTTATCGGGATAATAATGAGCCAATCGGTGATGAACTTCCATTCAAAGTTTTTAGATATTCTACTCAACCCCTCTCTTACATGAAGGGGCTAAAAAAAATATTCAAATTAGTATGCGAAAGCAAGAAATCATTTCTTCTGCTTAAACTCCTAATTATACTTATATTGAATCGAAATGCCGTAAGGCAAGTAACAAGATTTTTGGATGGAGCTCACCAATTGTTTCATAACAGTAAAGAAGATTGGATAATCCAGTGTAGTAAACCTATTACTATGGGAGTCGTAGGTCTTATTATCAAAGTCAGATATGGATATCCTTATATTACATACATACATGGTGCCGAATTGCTTTTACAAGGTAAAAAGTGGAATATAAAAAAACTCTTTAATTTGGTTATGAAGCATGCAGATTTAGTAATAGCCAATAGTAATTATATCAAATCTTTGGCAATAAGTTTAGGAGTAAAAAGAGAAATCAAAGTGGTGAATCTTGGTGCTAATACAAATCTTTTTTATCCTATACCAAAGAATATCGATATTTTACACAAACATAATGTTCCAACGGATGCTAAAATTTTGCTAACGGTTTCTTCTCTTATCCCTAACAAAGGGAATGAAAGCGTAATTCAAATTATGCCCAATGTTCTAACAAAATATAATAATACTTACTATTTAATAGTTGGTGAAGGCAAATACAAAAAACACTTGAGACAACTGGCTATTAAATTAGGAGTGATTGATAACGTGAGATTTTGCGGAGAAGTTCCTCACAATTTAGTTAATGAATATATTAATACCTGTGATATATTTATTATGCCAAATAGATATGAAGGGTTTGGCATAGTATTCTTAGAAGCAAATGCTTGTAAAAAGCCTGTTATAGGTGGTAATTCCGGCGGTGTGCCAGAAGCAATTGTAAATGGCGAAACAGGTTATCTGGTCGATCCGGATAATATGAAAGATATTGAAGAAAAAACTTTATTATTATTAGACAATCCAAATATGTGTAAAACTATGGGAGAGGCAGGTTTTAAAAGAGTTATAGAAAGATATAACTGGGAAGCAGTTTGTGCGAGAATTGGTGAGATAATTAGGGTAAACATCGGATGAGAGAAGCTATATTTTCACTCGGCAAACAATCCATTATCTATGGGTTTGGAAGTATTGGTTCTCGCTTAATTGCTTTTTTACTGCTTCCTTTGTATACTAGCTATCTAACGCCGGCCGATTATGGAGTATTACAAATTTGTAATGTATTGAACACGGTTCTTTTAATCATCATTCAGTTAGGGATTAACTCCTCTCTATTCAAGGTTTATTTTCAAGAAACTTGTATCGGGAAAAGAAAAGTCATTCTTAGTTCCACATTAATTTTTTTTTCTGTATCATCATTAGTTATTTTATTGCCAATATTTATTCTTAGAGAGAGTATTGCTCCGTTTCTTATTGGTGGTAAGCATAGTGTTGTCCTGCTTGTACTAGTAATCGGAGCTGTTTACTTTGAAGGGTTGATAACAATAGGGTTATCTATTTTACGCGCTCAAGAAAAGCCAAAAACTTATGCGATTTTTATAATAGTAAAGATAATAATTTATGCACTGCTGAACATTTTATTCGTAGCCGGTCTAAAGCGAGGATATCTTGGATCCAGGGAAGCAATATTCATTACGATGCTAGTTTGCTTTATTGCTTTTATTCCATATTTTAAAAAACATATGCTGCCAGTTTTCAAATGGGAATATGTAAAAGAACTTCTACAGATTGGTGTTCCATTTGCTATCGCAGGATTAGCTGGGTGGGTATTAAATTTCACAGATCGTTATATGTTGATGTATCTGTTACCAGAAGAAATAGCCATGTCGCAAGTTGGTATTTATTCCCTGGGTGTAAAATTTGCCATGCTAATTAAGATACTAATTGTTTCTCCCTTCATGCTATCTTGGGCTGCCATAATGTTCAAGTACCAGCATGATGCAAATGCTAAGAATATATATAGCAAAGTTTTGAATATATATATATTTATTGCCTGTATCATTTTTATCATAATATCAGTTTATGGAAAAGATTTTATAAAATTGATTACTACAAATGTAGATTATTATTCGGCTTATTCAGTCATCCCTTTTATCGCTTTGTCCTATGTCTTGTATGGGGCTTATATGGTTTTTTCAGTAGGAACTACATTAACAAAAAAAACATATTATGTTTCGATAACGAATATAGTCGCAGCGCTACTAAATGTATTGCTAAATTATTACTTGATTAGCAAAATCGGCATGATGGGTGCTGTTATCTCTAGCTTAGCATCTTTTCTTGTGATGACCATATTGCTATTCATGTTTTCCCAGAAAGTCTATCATATACCCTACAAGATTTTTTCAGTTGTTATTTTTATATCATTAACTGCGATATTTGTCTTTCTTGTTGTTTTTTTGAGTGTGCCGTTTTTAATTAAAACCGTTTTTACACTTTTGTTTATATCATTATTACCATTGACAGGAATAGTAAAATATAAAGAAATACTTGTTATGTATGTGTTAATAAATAACAAGTTGAGGAGAATGCTAAGAAATGGATAGTTTAATATACTTTAATATGATGAAACTAATCCTCAAAAATTCATTTGCTTTTTTTCTGATATCTCAAATTTTGATATGTTCTGCAAATTCATGGAGAGTAAAATGAAAAAAGTTTTGCTCATAGGGAAACATCATCATTACAATGACCCCAGACTTTGCTACAGACAGATGAGAATTCTTCTGGACAATGAACCAAACTTGAAGGTTTATTTCCTAGATTGGACAAAAGAGTATGAAGACGAAAAGTTTAGTATAGTAGTAAAAGAGAATGTAAATAATCAAATTAAATTTAAAAGAATTGTTTGCGTTGGACCATACTATCGATTTTCTGAAACACTTTTAGACCGTTTTGTATTGAATAGGATACAAACGAAACATCTTATAAGGTATGCAAAGAAAATCTCTCCTGATGCTATTCAGGCTTCACATGCACTAGAATTGAGAATTGCTTTGAAAACTAAACAAAAAACCAAAGCACGATTGATTTACGATGCACAAGAAGATTATTATCTGCAAGCTTTAGAATATAGAAACAGATCAATAAAAGGAAGATTGAAAGGGATATGGGCTAGAATGACAGAAGTTTTATTAGCTAGAAGATTTGATGCGGTTTTCTGTACTGATGAATTTCTTCTCCAAAATTATAGAAAAAAAATCTATAAAGCAAAAAGGGTAGGTTTGTTACGTAATTTTCCTTACAAGGTTGCTGATCATAAGATCATCTTTTCTCCCAAAAATGTTTTAAGTCTGATATATATTGGCGGGTTTAATAAATACCGAGGTATAATTGAGTGCGCATATTATTGTAAACGATTCAATGAAGAGCATGCTGATTGTAAGCTCAAGTTTACTGTATATGTCCCAGCGAATCAGGATTTAGGCAGTTTGGCAGATAAAGGGTTGATAATCAAAAAAGATTGGATTGATTATGCTGAGTTGATGACAAAACTAAAAGATTATGATGTCGGAGTTTGTTTGTTAATGCCAATAGTAAAATATAAAAGAAATCTACCGGTCAAGAATTTTGATTATATGGCTGTAGGATTACCTATATTGACAAGTAACTTCGATAACGTGAAAAAATATATAGATATTAGCAATGCTGGCATAACTATTGATCCTCTGAGTTACAATGATTTCAAAGATGCAGTAACTTGCTTGTTTGACCCTGAAGTACGTAAAAAGTATTCTGAAAATGGGAAAAAATGGATTAGGCAGACAGGGAATTTTATTACAGAAGCAAAGGAGTATGTAGAATGTATGTTGGGAAATTAAACAGCTGTTCATTCTGCAATTTGGCAAGGCATGACTTTTTTATCTCAAATATTCAGGATGTTATTGTAACTAATAATGTTATATATCTTAATGAATATCAAGGATATCATTTATGAAAATCTTATCTATTATTGGAGCCAGACCACAGTTCATCAAAGCTGCTATGGTCAGCAAAGAATTGAGAAGGCAGGAAAAGGTAAATGAGATTATCTTGCATACTGGCCAGCATTTTGATGATAATATGAGCGATATCTTCTTCAGACAGATGAAAATTCCTCCACCTGACTATAATTTGGGAATTAATAGCAAAACACATGGAGCGATGACTGGCGCTATGTTAGAAGGAGTCGAAAATGTCTTATTCGAACAAAAACCAGACTGGGTAATAGTGTATGGTGATACGAATTCAACTATTGCCGGCGCTTTGGCTGCCCGTAAATTGCATATCAAGGTAGCACATGTGGAAGCGGGACTGCGCTCGGGAAATATGAATATGCCTGAGGAGATCAATCGTATATTAACCGATCGTATAAGTAATGCTCTGTTTTGTCCCACGGATAAAGCCGTGGAAAATTTGAAAAATGAGGGATATGGCAATTTCGAGTGTGATGTATTAAAAACCGGAGATGTGATGCAAGATGCGGTAGAGTATTTTGCTCAGTTTGCCGAGAAACCAAAACAAGAAATGTCTGAGCCATTTATTCTTGCAACTGTTCATAGACAGGAGAATACTGACGATAAGACGAGATTATCCAATATAATTCAAGCGTTTAATGAGATAAACAAAGAAATGGAAATAGTTTTCCCCATGCATCCGCGTACCAGAAAGATCATAAAAAGCTATAATCTAAAACCGGAGTTTGAAATCATCGATCCGATCGGTTATTTACAAATGCTATGGTTGCTTCAACATTGTAGCTTGGTGATTACCGATAGCGGTGGCTTACAAAAGGAGGCTTTCTTTATGTCTAAGCCTTGTGTAACCGTCCGAGATGAAACTGAATGGGTGGAGCTAGTAAAGCATGGATTCAACCATATCGCTGGTGCTGAAAAAAACAGTATTATAAAAGCTTTTGAAAAAATGCGCAATGTCAAACCAGACAAGAATGTCGATCTTTATGGCTCTGGTAAAGCAGCGACAAAAATAGCTGAGTATCTACTTAAGTATTATGCTAAATTTTGATAAAATAAGATTATTATATTTGACTGTCAATTATGCTCCCACCAATACTGTGGGTGCATTTCGAGCCTTGAAATTTTCTAAATACCTGGCCAGGTTAGGTGTGAAAATGTATATTTTTACCGCTGATAACAAAAGCGGAATGAATCTAAAACTAAATAAAGATATTCCAGATAATGCTATAATCATAAGAAAAAAAGTCATCATCCCACAAACAGAATCTTTTGCTGCACAAAATGTAAGTAACAATATACTCAATAAAATGAAGTATATAATAAAAGATTTTCTGTTCTCTCCTGATAAGTATATTTGGTGGAGTATTAGTTTTTTACCAAAGATGATAAGAACCATAAAGAAAGAAAGAATAAATGCAATTATGGTATGTGGTGAACCTTTTAGCACATTTATTCCCGGAGTTATCATAAAAAAGTTATTTAATATCCCACTTGTACTTGATTTTCGTGATCCCTGGAAAAATAATTTGATCAACCAAAAGCAGAGCTTTATTAGGAGATTTACCGATAATTATTGGGAGAAAAAAAGTGTAAAAAATGCTGATTTGTTAATCTCAGTTACAGATCCGATTGTAGATTATCTAAAAACATATAAAAGTAGGGGAGAAGTAATTAAGTTAACTAATGGGTTCGATTTGGAAGATTTCAATGCAGATATGGAAACTGAGGGAAAAAAGGATAAATTTGTGTTTTTATACACGGGTAAGTATAATCGAAAATCTGAGGATTATAATCCTGACTATGTAGTAAGAGCTTTCGACAATTTTATCAAAAAAAATAATATAAACAATTGTCTGCTAATCTTTGTTGGCTTGTCTGATAAAAAAACTATAGACCATATAAAAAACATCAACAGTCACAACATAAAATGTATCAGAACGATCCCGAGGGATAAGGTATTGGAGATGCAAAAGAGCGCAGATGTATTAGTGCATTTTTATTATCCCAGTATTAGAAAAGATGCTGTTTCTGCAAAAGTATTTGAATATGCTTTGAGTTGCAAACCCATTATCAGTTTTAATGTGTGCGAAGGACCATTGTTCGAGTTTTTAGATAAAAATCAATTGGGAGAAACAGCTTCTAATAATAATATTGAAGAAATGGTTAGTCTTTTTGAAAAAGCGTATAGAGGCGAAATACGATATCAAAAAAGACCGTATGAAATGCTCCAAGATTATGATTTGAAAAATATTACACACAAGTTGGCAGATAAAATATCAAACTTAGTAAATAGATATCAATCTAGTAGGTCTATGTAGGAGGATGAATGAAAATAGCAGTTAATTGTTGTTATTATGGTGAAAAGTCAGGTGGGATAGGAGAATATATCTACAATCTGGTAACTCATTTGACAGATCTAAATAAAGAATCCAAATTCATTTTTTATGTCTCTAAAGATGATGAAAAGTTTTGGCAGAAGACAATGCCTGCTAATCTGAGATATAAACTATTTCCCTTCGCTAGAAATCAAAAAATAAAAAGAGCTTTATTTCAAAATAAATTTTGGAAAGCTGAAGAAAAAAAAGAAAAATTTGATGTTTTCCATTCTCCTTTTTTCCATGTACCAACAGTCATTAAATGCCCAATGGTGATGACTGTCCATGATTTACGTTTTAGACGTTATCCAAAAAGTTATCCGTTTTTTAGGTATCAATATATTAAATACGCTTTTAGAAAATCTATCAAACGATGTGAAACTATTATCACTGTCTCTGAATTCACAAAAAAAGAAATATTAAAGTATTATAGAATTAAATCAACAAAAATTTCAGTAATTCATGAAGCTATTAATGAAAATAAATTTACGCCTCATAATATCAGTTTATTAGACGATGATATCTTACACAAATATGAAATCGGAAAAGATAAATTTATTCTCTCGGTTGGACATTTAGAACCAAGAAAAAATTACCTGAATCTATTTCAAGCCTATCTTGAGCTGAAAAAAGCCAACAAAATAAATTGCAAATTAATAATAGTAGGTAAAAAGAATTATAAATACAAACAAGAGCTAAAGATAATTAATCGAGAAGAAGATATTATATATTTGGAATTTGTTTCGCGCGAAGTTTTGTTAGCATTATACAATCAGGCACTTTGTTTAGTGTTTCCCTCCATATATGAAGGTTTTGGATTCCCTCCGTTAGAGGCTGCTGCAATGAATACTCCCTCAGTTGTAAGCAATACTTCATGCATTCCGGAAATATGTGGGAAAGGCGCTCTATACTTTGATCCATTCGATATCGAAGATATCAAAGATAAACTGGAACGGATGTTTACAGATAGAAAATTAAGGAACGAAGTAATTATCAAAGCCTCCAAAAATCTAAAATCATATAGTTGGGAAGCTACAGCTAGAAAAACCTTTAAGGTTTTTCAAAGTTTACAAGAGCATTCAAGTGAAAATTAAAGTTCTTCGCATTATTACTAGATTAAATGTCGGTGGACCGACAATACATGTTGTATTGTTAAACTCGAAGTTAAACAGTAAAGAATATGAAACATTGTTGTTATCCGGAAAAACGGAAAATCATGAATCAGACATGTATTATTATGCTGAAAAATATGGTTTAGAACCGATATATATTGATACTATGAGTCGTGAGATTAGACTGATTAAAGATTTTAAAGCACTAGTTGCAATAATCAAAGTGATTAAACGTTTTAAGCCTGACATAGTTCATACTCACACTGCGAAAGCTGGCTTGGTTGGAAGATTAGCTGCAATTCTAATGCGGGTTCCGTTAATTATTCATACATTTCATGGCAACATTTTCAAAAACTACTTCGGAAAATTTAAAACTCATTTTTTTATTATGATTGAAAGAGCTTTGGCAAGATATACTACCAAAATTATCGCTATTAGCAGACAACAGAAAGATGAACTAGTTAATCTGAAAATATGTGAAAAGGAAAAAATCGAAATAATTAATCTTGGTTTTGATTTTGAAAATGTTTTACCGAATAGAACGCATATTAATTCCTTTAGAGATGAGTATAATATACCCTCAGAGATGCCTTTAGTTGGAATTATCGGGCGTCTAACTCCAATAAAAAATCATATGATGTTCTTGGAAATTTGTGAGAAAATTTTGAAGATTCACAAAGAGATAATCTTTGTTATTGTAGGTGATGGAGAACTTAGAGGCAATATTGAAAAAGAAATCCTAAGAAGAAAACTTGAATCTAATGTCATTTTAACAGGGAATATTCAAGACTTAAAAAAAGCATATGCTGATTTAAATGTCGTTATGTTGACTTCCAACAATGAAGGAACTCCTGTGGCAATCATTGAGGCGATGGCATGTGGGAAATTAGTTTTGGCAACTGACGTCGGGGGCGTGCCAGATTTAATCGAATATGGTAAAGATGGTTTCTTTTTTCCCGCAGGTGATTCTAAATCGTTTATTGATATAATACTGGATTGGATAACTAATAGAGATAAATACATTCCATTACAAAGTAATGCATCAAAGAAAGCCATAAGATTATTTAATTCAGAGAGGTTAATTGATGAAACAGACCATTTGTACAGAAAACTGTTTAAAAGTAAGGATAAGAAATAACCATGCACCCAATCCACATTATGTCAATGAGTGTTATTCCGATGCCAAAAAGATGAGTGAGCATAAACCGTAGGTAGATGGAATGAGCGTTGTGGTCTTTATCCAGAGATATGTCCTACTGGATGAATTAAAATAGTTCCGAGAAAATAGTGAAATAATGTGATATTTATAAGTGACAATATGACGGTAAAATAAGACGATATCAAGTCAACGCATGAATAATTTTTTTTTGAGAATATCCGATGACACGTAATTTGGCAAATTGTGACAAAGTTTTGTCAAATATAGTGGAATATGGCGCGCTGTTTGTGACAAAGTTTTGTCAAATGGCTTGTTTTTTTTGTGACAGAGACTTGTCAAATAAGAAATACTTGTGTGTTCTGTAACACAACTTTTAGCAAAAAGTAATAAAGAATTTCTCATTAAAATATTATACTCCATCATCGACCCATACATACGGAATACCCTGTACTCTGATCTCTTGGCCGGGATAGCCTATCTCAGGAAGAGCATCGCAATCCAAAATCAAATTGTGCCCATGAATGCCAAGATTCTCCTTCCGTAGATCCGCCATCGCCCAGTGGTATCTAGTGTCAAGATCAGAGTGATTAACATGTCCTATATTACCGGCTACGAGATCTACGAGTGTCTCGCTGCGTATCGTCTCTATCATGCCATATCCTTAATTAAATTGGCTACCTTGGTGGCCAAAAGATTTGATCCTTGTAAGGTGTTAGCTAATGCTGTTAGAGCTGGTTCACTTTGGATGAAGGAATCGATTATATTCCCCATCGTAAGCTGGGATAATTGACTTTGTAGCTCACCAATAGCTGGCACTGTGGGCGGATCATATATATGTGTATATGGGTCACTTGTAATCGTGGAAGTGATTCCCGTATAAAGTTTTATCTCTATACCAAGCGTGTCATTAGCTGAAAACCCAACTCCCTCCGGCACATAGAATAGACTCCCCGCTTGCGAGGCTTGATAGATAATATTACCTGCTTTTCGTATAGTAACCTGCCATGTGCGAACATATATATTCGGATTGGTAGAACAAAATATAGTCAATCCCCAATATGTATTATGCATGGTGGTAGAAATGTCGACTCCCGACGTGTCGGGGTTGAGGGTGTTATACCAGGCCAACAAAGTGTCAACAACCTGGGTAGAAGCATATTCGGGATGATTGTGATTCCCGATTAGATTAAAGTTATTATTCGCTGCTGATTTAAGCTCATCTAAGATGTTATTTAGGATATCTCCCCAATTTTGTTCGCCAACACCAGGCTCTCCTACTGGTGGGTTCTGTGTGTATTCGTATGCCATGTATTCCTCCTAATATCCATAAAATTCGCCCCCATAATTGCCAGTTCCATAGTTTAGGAATGTTGGCAAATGAGGGTGCTCTATATATACTGACTTTAATTTAAATATATGTTGCTGGGTGAAAAAACGATCATCGTGTCGCATTTCTGGCTGTTCGGCTATATCAAACACCGGGTATGCATGTATACTGTCATCACCGTCGTAAAACAATATATACAATCCGAGCCCAATATCTAAATTAGCAACTAAATCGCTCGTTTTAAGAAATCCAGCCACTTGTTTAAATTTAGCGTAATCGCACACAAAGCGGCACTCTATTTCAGCCTCACTATATTTTCCAAATCGTATCCGCCTTCTCTTATTGGTCGGGTCCTCTTCATCGTACAAGTATTTGGTCGCCGGAAACACATCGACTTCACCTTCATGAACAGCTATTTCCTCTGTATAACCAGATATACTTAAAAATCTTATCAGCTTAAACACTTTAAACCTCTAATGCTGAGATCCGGATTGGCTGTAAAGACAAATCAATCATGCCACAATCCCGCTCTATTTCAGAAATTATATAATGTCCCACATCATGTCTAAATCTATCCCCACAGTGAAGATTGCTATTTAGACCAATAAAGCTGTGTTCAGAATAGCTTATAACACCAAACTTGTCATAATACTCCTCAAACCAATCCCGTGTCTGTATCTCATCATAGTGTCGATCCTGGGTATGCCCCTCTACGGATTCGTACACTACGCTCATCCGGATGCGAGCTTCCACATTACGATCTATATTTCTCTGTTCTTTCGATATGCTTATGCCGGACTTAGCTATCTCCCCGTCCGGCGTTACAGTACCCTCTGAGGCGTAACTTACAAAGATAATCTCGTTCCCATGTAGTGTAACTCGACAATTGCCCGCCATGCAAATGAGTTTAAGTGCCTCCGATATAGAAAGGTTACCAAAATAAAGTCTAAGTCCTAATGCACGTGGTTCATAGTTTTCGATCATATTCCCTAGCTTTGTGTCTACGATCCAATGAAAAGGCTGCAATAACATAAAATCATCTGGGAATGATGTCGTAAACCCTGGCATATATGTGTCTATAAACCTATTGATGATTTCCTCCATTACACCAGCTCCCACAGGTTGCACCCCCCAAAGCTGATGTAACGGCCTCGGAGTACAAGATATATATGCACCAGACGGGAGCTCAATATCCAATAAAGGGGAAATCTCTTGTATAAAGTCTAACCCGACTCTGTTGTCTGCTATCTCAATATCACTCTCATAATCGATTACACCAGAGAACAATATTCCACTATTCGAGTATAAATGCACCTTTTCTATCTCGTGCAGGTTTGTACTTAAAAAGCATAAAAAACCATCCTTAAAGCTTTCGTTATACACAAAATCAAATCGCATATTGGGGACATGTATAATATCCTTATATATGCTATATGAGGTCTTTAGCGTTGGTGCCGAGGCAAACTTTATCTCGCTGCCACAAAATGTGTGTGCTGTCCCATCTGCTAATACAAATTGGATTTTCACCGCCGCCTCCGCTCGTAGTGCTCCTTATCTCTTAGGTATACTTCATAACGCTCTGTACCTGTCCGCTTATCTTTGAGTTCAAACACACCATCCACCCTTTTATCTATTATGGCTTTTTCGATCCGTTCCAATCGGCTGACCAAACCGTTCGCATCCATTCCCGGACTTCCCGATACCGCTCCACCGCTAGCATATACAAATTGAGGAGGGGATGGTATTTGGCGCATATTGGGAATAGTAATGTGCCCCAAAGCCTGTTTTACATTATCCAGTGGAGCAAAATTGATAAAATCAAATACACTCTTTCCTAACGCTCGCACCCTGTCCCTTTTTGTGATATATTCCTCGTCTTCAGCTTCTATCAATATCCCACCTTCTGAATGCCTTCTACCACGCAGAATTCCACCGCGCTCCAGCTTAGGTGGGCTAGCCGAAGCTATCTCTTTTAGGCTGATTACGCCCTGGGCCATGGTAGCCGCGTAGGCAATTGGCGCCAGGGTGGGACCCACTACCGGGATGCCTACCACGGACTTATAAGCTGCCATAGCTGCTGCCGGTGTCTCCATTACAACTTGTGCCATGTTCAATGTCTTTGATAGTCCAAACCCGATCTTACCAAAATTGGCAAGATTCTCAGCCATATCTGCCAATCCGCGAGCTCCCATCTTGATACGATGAGTCATAGATGCTTTTTCTAGATTCTCTATTGCTTCTGTCCTCGCTCTGGCTATCTCCTCCTCCGTTTTGCCAGCCTCCAGAAGCATCTCCTTGCGCTTTTCAAACCAGTCTTCAGTCGCCCGAATTTGTGAATTCAATCTGGCTATGTGCGGGTCTGTCTGCTCAAGCTGTTTTTGCTCAAACTCCCATAAAGCTTTTTCTATCTCTTCTTTTTCTATACGCCTTTTATCTTCCGCCTCTGTTTGGATCTTAGTAATTTTATCTTGGAACACTTTCTCTATCTTTTCCAAAGTCTCTTTCGATGCTTGTAATTCTCTCGCCTTTTCCAGCTCACTTTCTTTTTGCAACTCTAGCTCTGCGATCCGGCGGTTCTCTTCTTCCCCTATCATCTTCAAATTGTAATCTTGTCTCAGTCTGGCCAGATCTTCTAAACGTTGCTTTTCCGCTGGTGATAAAACCTCTTTTCCGTCAGATGTCGCTCTTTCTCCGTCATTTATCTCACCAGCCTCTTTCGCCTTTTCATTTGCTTCTGCTGCTGCCTTACCGGCTTCCTGCCAGATCTCTTCTGCCTTTTTACCGAGACCACTAAAAGCATTTATTGATGTTGAAAATGAGTTTAATATTGAATTGTTCGCTTCCTTAAAACCAGAAACAAAACCAGTTTTCACCTTCTCTACAACGGTTTTAAGATCTCCCGCGAAAAGGGCTGTCATGATCTCGGAAATATTGGAGAAAACACTCTTGACAGTCTCTTGCAACACGGTGAATGGATAGGTGAGCACCTTTATTGCCCCTAATCCGAAATGAATTAAAAAGTCTCCAAAGGCTTTAAAATATTCCCATGTAATCAATAAAGCTACTTTAGCATATTCCCATGCAGCCGAAAACCCACCAATATGTTTTATCGCTACTACTATGCCAGCCACCAGTGCAGCTATCGCTGTTACCACAATCCCAATAGGGTTGGCAGCTAACGCCAAATTAAGCCCGATTTGTGCTGTTTTCCATGTTACTAGCGCTCCAACCAATATCCCTATTGATGTAGCCACTGATTTGAACAACGCCGGATGCTCATTCAATACCATCGCAAGATTACTCAGGATTCTTACAATTGGCAACAGTGCTTCTTTTACTAAATCCCCCAACTTCTCTTTTAGATCGCCCACCAAATTCTGATATTGCTCCAACGCCCCCGCTCCGGTTTCAGTCTCAGCCTTCGCCAGCTCAAATCCATCTGCCATATTTCGTTGCAATATCGCCATTTTCTCAGTGTCTGTCTGTGCGCTCCGTAATACCGGTATATACCGCTGTAGCTGTGTAAATTCACCTTGATAAGCCAGAGCTATGCCCTTCATCGCCGTTTCCTGAGTAAGCCCCGCGGCTTCATAGGCTTTAGCCAAACCTATCGCACCTTCTAGCGCCTCTTCTCGCTTTTCCGACACTATACCCATGTTGACCGCCAGACCCAGTAAACTCAACGACTGCTCGTCACCGGTGGCAGTCAGATTTTGAACCTCCGACGCATACTCCTTTAATCTCTCTATTTCTAAGTCCGCAGCTTCTCCTTTGATTTTAAGCGCATTATACAAGTCATTCTCGGCTTTTTCCTGCACATTACTCAGCGTGATTAGATCAGATACGTTCCGACGAAATAGCCCTACTATTGCATTTATACCCTGGTAGGCAAGTCCCAACCGAGCCAACGATCCTACGGCTGAACTACTATCTCCTGTTATGTTTATATGTTTATCGTCCGGAATCCCCTCAATCTCGCCCGCTACATCATTCGCCTCGTCTATAGCGTCAGAACCATCTGCGCTCATCGTTGCTTCTTTATCAGGAATCCCATCAATCTCGCCCGCCACATCATTCGCCTCGTCTATAGCACCAGAACCATCTGCACTTAGCACGACAGGTTGACCCATCTTGTCGAGAGTAGCTTTTACCTTCTCATCCAGCTCACCTAAGCCAGACAAAGCTCTCTTCAAATCGATCTTGATGCTTAATGTTAAATTTTTCTTCATATTGGAACTTCCTTGTTGCACACAGATCGATATGACTTATTATCTAAATAAGGAGGAAAGATGATCAACTTTCTGGCAGGGATTGGAATTCTGGCAATATACGCTTTTATCTTTATCGGCATACCGTTTATTATATTAAAAAGAGACATGAAAAGACCTCCGGAAAAAGGGTTCTTTCGTGATCTCTTCAAATAAACTCCATTACTTTTTTTCATCTCTTTTTAGCCTTTCTACAATATATACTGCCTCGTCCAATTCCAAATCCGGCTCATATAGCCCCAATCTCTTCAGAACATATATGTAGTCTAAGAAGACATTTTCTGCCGGTATTGAATATTTACCATTTCTCTCAGGAAGCTTGGTAAGTACTTGACTATACCGGTAAAAAAATTTTCGATCAGACCTCCCACTTGATCAGCTTCCATCTCTTCAAAATCAGTCTGGTTGTCGTTTGTTATAATCTGCAGAAACTCCACCAACTTACCCTCATATAGAAGCCTGTCTAACAGTTTGCCCACAGATATGTCAATGTTGGCTTCATCACCATCCAATACACCACCAATCCCCATTTCGTTAAACAATCTTTTTACCTTCTTTAGTACATTTAGATTCGTATATACTCTCATATCTCCTCCTTATTAATCCTGCTCTCATCAATTATTATATTCATTATAGCCCCCATTTATTTATCATATGTTCCGCTACATCCTGCTGTTTAGCCGGTGATATAAATTTATCCCATATTATGACTTGCATTACTCTGCCTATGAACCACCAGTCCAGAACCTTATCAAGCCCCAATGTGAATCCGTCTATCGGTGTAATTTTTCTTAGACTCATCTCCGTAGCAAAATTCCCATTATCGTATATTCGTGCCCCCTCATTTTCCGCAGATATGCCATAAACGAATGGTGCAAATGGTTTTGGTCTATCAATCCCAATCTCCGTCCCACCCCCATCCGGAGTGAAGATCAATGCTGATGTGCCACCATAGCAATAGCTTGCTATTCCATAAAAATTCGGAGCTGAGAATATTGACATAGTTGCGTCTTCCTGTGTGCTAAATACTATCACTATTGAATATTGATCTGATATCGTTACCCCATTCTCATCTTTTAGATTGTTATGATTAAACTCTACCGCCGGTTTGCCGTTTGGTGCACCGTTCTCTCTATATACGGGTGGAAAGCCATCCTCTCGTAGATTCATGTTGCCTTTATCGTCTTGCCATTCATTCACGGGATCTCCTTCTCGCAAATCCAAGCTCTCAGCGTCGAATATTGATACTGCGTCGAGAAGAATAGGATTAGCGCTTACGAATCCATCGCCTGCCGGTGCGGGTATTATTATCTTACCCTTATTGCCGGTAAACGCTTTTTTTCCGGTGCTTGCTGTAAAGCTCTGCTTTCCTGTGTTGCATCCAAACATCAATTCTTCCTCAAATTATTTTTTAAGGTCATTGTCCCCTGCCCGACCATAAACCAGTCATTATTTCCATCTTGCACTAATGCCTGCGTGAAATATTCGCCTGCTTGCATTGATAACGTATCTGCCATATCTATCGTAACGATAAATTGTTTTTTATCTTCTTGATTTATCTCTATTCCGTTGCCGAGTGTTTTCGTGAAAGTCGGTTGGCTTGTCTCATCGTTCGCTACTGCAAAATAAATATCATTTGCATCGATTTCAAGGTCATCTAAATCTGAGACAAGATATGTTATCTCTTTCTTAGTTCCGATTACGTGAATGAAATTTTTATTTAGTCGTGATGCCATTTTTCTCTCCTATCCCTGCGAGATATTATCTATACATACCACAACAGTTAGTTTATTTTCTATCTTCAAAACAATATTTGGGGTAGGGTCTATGATCGCATTGTTATGTACAAGGTTCTGAATATAAATGCTTGCCTGACCACCGGGTGTATTGACGGTGATCGGGATATCGGCGAGTTTTATCTCTCCATATTCGTCTCTCTCTATTTCATAGAAGCTACCCCCCGACCCAATTATATGTGCGTTTTGGACGTTGGAGTTATACAAATAATGCTCTCCATCATCTTTCGTCACTATATTATATGCCAATTTCCTGTACGCTCGAATCAGATAATGTGTTTTCGTACCAGAATGCGAATGATTAGCGTAGAATGTAAGCAACTGTTCTACATAGTAAGACTTATATGGCTCTTGCATTATGCCGTAATCGCTCAGATCGATGGATAAATCACCTTTTCCTGCTATTTCACCGATCTCATGTATCTGCAATACATACCCTGGATTTCTCGGCTTAATCATCCACATTGATACTAAGGAACCCACACATACTCGTTATCATTATAAAAGACGCTCTCGCCTGGTTCACCGGAAGCCGGCAGATCTGTTACAGTACGGGTAATATCTCCAGTGTGAAGATTCGTGCCGGTAATGTCCCCCTTTGTAAGCTCACCGCGGATAGTTGCACTGCTCTTGTTCTCTACATTGCCAAGCCCTATATCCGTCTTACTAAGTCCGGTATCCAACACATTTGCCTTTGTAAGCTCGCCGCGGATAGTTGCACTGCTCTTGTTCTCTACATTGCCAAGCCCTATGTCACCTTTAGTTGGCAGCCATGTGTCCGCACGTGCGCCGACATCTGCCGCACTTAGTGATATGTTAGACGTTAGAGACTTTCCGTTTATTGTAAGGGAAGTAGCTACTTTGTTGTCCAATTCCCCCTGTAAGCCCGTAATCTTGCTAATCGACAAAGACCCAAGCTTGCTCTCCGGTAGCTTTCCACTTCCGTCTAATTGCGGTATGCCGTTCGCAACATCGAACAGCCCTGCATGTAATTTCTTTTCCCAACTCATTATTCACCTCCCAGTTTTTCTAATCTTTTTTCCAGTTCCCCAAGCACCATATGCGCCCCTTCACTGGCTGCTTTTTTTGCCTCTAGTTTCTTTTTCTCACTTTCTGCTTTGTTTTGCTCGGATTGAACCTCCATTTTTAGTGTGGAGATCCTGCTACGCATAAATTTGCCAATGAATCCCTTCTTAAGCTCATCTAATGCCAACAGTGCACCCGTTCCTGCTATCAGTTTTTTCTCTACCATCTCCATCTGTTCCATTGTTCTCTTATACTCCTCTTGTACGCCATTCTTCATGTTTTGTATTTCATCGTTTATCATTATCATCCTCCTATTATTCTTGCATGAACTGACCCGATAACTGCATGAAACTTTATCGGATCTATATGATGATACACATATATCCGCTCTTTTTCTTTTTGTATAGATACCCAGAGAAGTCTCTCATCCCGCGCATCTATATGCATCATAGGCATGGTTTTTGATTGATATCTCGTATCGAGATATAGACCTATGCCACCTATTTCGACAATCCTTTGTGCCTCTTGCCACGCTAAAAATATATGTTCCCAACACATGAAGAAATCGGTTGCATCTGAGAGTCTTTTCCCACACATTGTGCTATGCCTGCTACTCGATTCCTCCTGCCTTACATGTGCACGTTCTACTGGACTCGGATAGATGCTATAGCCGGCCGGCAGCCCGTTCCTCAGCTTGTTTAATAATAGGATAATCAAAGCCTCCATGTGGTCGAGAACATCACCAGGGAATTCATTGCGATCAAAATAACGCAATCGGGAAAAATCAAGATTTTCCGCTCTCACTCTTCTTCCTTGCCTGATATCTTGGTCTCAGACGGCCCTCGTTTATCAGCATTAGCTCAAAATGGTTGAAATATTCATCTAGAATCTTTCTTAGCTTTTCCTCGCTTAAAGCTGTGCTGATATCTGCCCTGAACATATCGCGAAGATTCTCTATCTCCGCCTCGAGCTTTTTTACTCTCCCCGAATAATCCTTCCACATCCATAATATCACTCCCGAGACTACTACCACGAAGATACCGACCACTATCGTCTCTACCATCTTAGCCTCAATCCCGTATATATTAGCCAGCGGATACTACCATAGTCCCGCATTATAACAGATAATTCACCCGACAAAAGAGTTATAATCTGCAGCTCGGCACGGACATTCGACTCCCACACATATTTTTTCAGATCGCGCGTCATCATATCGCTTTCCCATTGCAATCTCGCAGGCGTGAGGAAGAAGTTGATCTCTTTCGAATAATTCGTACCTGCTACCAAATACGACTTTGGCTTTCCTGCCTCCCATTGCTGTACCACTCCCACATTACTACCACGATATCGATAGCGCAGGTCGAGATGATAGATATCTGACCCTCCATATGAGAGCGCTTTTGCTTGTGTTTGTATAATGTGCCAATATCTTGCGTATTTCACTTCGTAAGTATTATATGTGTCTCGCGTCTCATAAATGCCGACAAAACGCCAATTCCTGTCCTCTCTGCGGATTTCTGCCCGTGTGTCCCAAGTAGCACCTTCTAGTGTGCCCCGGCCGGATACAGATATCGCCACCTGTGTGCCTTTATATTGCAGAAATGCCGGTATGCTGGCATGTGTATTCACTACCAGCATTACCAGCACCAGGGGAAGGAAATGTCTCATTTTAATTTTTTTTCCATATAACCAGCAGAGCGTTCAGTTTGCTCAATATATTTTTCCACTCTGCTTCCGTGATCTTGTGATCTAGGGCAGCTTCCCATACTGCATGTATCAGAGCTGCCAACTTTTTGAGTGTTTTGATGATCTTGGTCAGGAAGCTGCCGGCTACCAGCCCAAGCCCCATCAGCACGATTGTGATTATGTCGTTTATCCCGACACCACCCGCCAACGGGTTATTCGTATTTTCCGCAAATGCCGGCGTGCTTATAACGATCATCATTATAAGCACCAGCACCAACAACCATATACCTCTCATTTTGTCCTCCTTTATCCTACAGTGGCAGGTTCTATATTCATGTAAATCAGATATCTGCTGCCGGTCGGTCCTTTATATTCGGTACTAATCTTCCCGGAGAATAAACCGTTCAGCGTCGTCTCTCGATCATAGCTCCAGCGCATGCCGTTAAATATGATTACATCCTTACCTGAAGCGGATACCAACACTATTGTCTTTATTGTTTTGTTTAGCTGTTGCTCCAACCAGTCTTTACGATCTTGGTTTATCCCGACAAGGGTAAGCTCGACTGTATTGGTTCTTTTACCTTCTATCAGGTAGTTGGACGTTTTAAGTTTCTCTACCTCACTTTTCTCGCTTCCCGGCTCCTCTCCCAAGTCGGATATTTCATCTACATCGCTGCCCAATGCAGTATCCAATGTAGTGAGATCTGCGCACATGCTATCAGCCTCAGACTTTGTAAGAATTCCTTCTCCGATATAACATTTCCCGTGCGCGAATTGAGCAATTACGTTCTCAAACTTTAGTATATCGTCTGCCACGTAATCGTCAAAAGTAACTTTCGTTAAAGACATTTTGCCTCCTATGTTGTCGCGTTGTCGCGAATGCTTACACCAAATTTAGGTGCATGTATCTTGCCACCCCAGTTCGACCAGATGTTTATCATGTCTGCAGCAGAACCCGCCTTGGGTTCTATTTTAGTGCCGAATTCTTTTTGGCGACCCCAACCAAACACATTTTTTTGATAGAATAAATCAACCTTTTTGGTGCCTCCACCCGTGTCGTAACGCCCACCTGCCAGTACTAATGGCATTTTGGGTTCTAAGGTTATCAGAAATCCGTATGCTTTACCAACAATCCCTTGCGGTAGTGTTGCATCACCCATCTTGTCTCTGCTGATGAAATTATCAATGCTTGTCAGATCACTCTCGTCGTCAACATTCAGCACTGCATAACGGTCTTCCAATGGTGCGCCGGCTGCATTCAACAATTTACGCGCCTCTTTGAAATCCTTTTCTGTTAGCTTATTGTTCTCCGAATCGTCTTTTTTCAGCAAATGAGTAGAATCTATATTGTCCAGTATTTGCTTGATGATAAAAAGATCATAGGCGTTTATCAAGCCGTTTGACGCCTTTTTCGCATATTCCGTTCGAAGAGCTAAATTGCTCTGTGCTTCATCGACATCTTTTATTGTGACCGGCACGCCATATTCCTGATCGAATAGAAAATTCACATTTTGCTTATCAAGCGCATTGAAATCTCCATCAGCAATCGGCATTGGCATAGCTTCAATATCACCGATAAAAGGACCGTTATATCCTTCTGCTCTTGCGTTTTTGGTGAATTTAGTGTAATCTATCACACTGGCATGGACTCTAAAGTTTCTCTCCAATGCCTTCTTCATTTGTCTTGCTGTTTCAGCAGACCATATTTGTGGATTGAACCCCATCATTAACCTCCGATATATTCGTTATAAAGCCTGCTATACAGGCTTGGGTTTTGGTTTTTGATCTTGTCATGTAGATCCGTATCATCTAGGAGCTTTTCATATGTTATGCTTTTCGTCTCATCTCCATCAGCTATAGAAACAGTGTCGTCCGGCACTTTCGTAGTTTTTTGATTGAGCCATTCGTTGTACACTTCTTCACTTTGCGCCAACATTTTTAGCGCAAATTCCTTCTCCCGGGGAGCTATTTTTTTGCTTACAATAGCCAACTCCACCTTTTGGTTGTTAACCACTTCCTGCAATCTTTGCTTTTCCGTTTCGAGCGCTTCTAAGCTGTTTTGCATATTTTCTATCTTGTTCTCGATACCAGCTTCTTCTACGCCCAAAATCTTGCTCAAGGTTTTTAGATCCATTTTTTCTCCTTTACTCCTCATCTTGCTTTTTAGTGTTTCAAATATCGCCTGATTATGAAACTCGAACTTATCTATATCCGCAAATGCAGCAATTTTCAAGGCTTTCGATACCTCATCACAAAAACCTTTTTTCTTGGCCGTTTTTGCTGTCATCCAAGTCTCCGCGTCCATCATGCTCTCTATTTCAGTTTTCTCCAAACCGCTACGCTCGCTATATATATCAACCAATTGCTTCTTCACCTCGTCCATCAACTCGGCTGAACGCTTCAACCGATTACTGTCTCCTGTTATCCTCATCAGTGGGTTGTGCAACATCAACATCGAGTTTTCTGCCATTATTATCTTTTCCCCGGCCATCGATATCAAAGAGGCAATAGAAGCAGCCAAGCCCTCTATTTGTACAACTATAGTTTTATCGCTTTGCGATAATAAGTTGTATATGGCTAATCCTTCGAAAACACCACCGCCGGGACTGTTGACATGCAGCACCACCTTTTCTGCAACAATCTCATTAAATTCCTTCCTAAAATCGTTCGCCGAAATACCCCAAGATGCGATTTCATCATATAAATATATATCCGCTACATTTTTATCTACACATTTTATGTCATACCACTTCATCTTCACCTCCTTTGAGTATCTTAAAATCAATTTTATCATGTTATAGATAAAAGTGGGTAAAATACCCACTTTTTTTTCTATTACTACATATCCGTTTATAATAAATTCATGGAGGATATATGAATTTAGCTGGCGTCTTAGAGCATATTAAAGAAAGCCTGGAAAGCACAAATTTCTACAAGCAAGTAGAGAGCTATGAAGGGCAGTTTGAAGACCCCAAGAACTATATAATCCTCCCACCTGCTGTCTTTATAGATGTGATCGCAGGATCACAATCTTCCAAGATAGCCCGCAACCATGCCGCTGATATAGATCTATACGTCTGCACTGATAGCCTATACGGCAAACCGAATACTGCCAATATGCTCGACACAATAGACAGCATCAAACAGCATTTACAATATTCTAAATTCCCGGGACATATCGTAGCCTATAATGGCTTTGAGAAAATAGGCAATTTCCCCGGATTCAAAATTTACAAAATGTCTTTTCGAATAGATTAAGAAGGAGGTAGTATGATAGATATAGCAAGTGTCAAAAATGCTATCGGAAACGCGCATATACTACTTAGCGATTTTTCCGACGCGGATATACAGGGGATAATCTCTTCTCAAGAAGATTTTATAAAAGACTATCTCGACACTCTCCCCGACCCTGTACCAACCCTGATTCAAAAAATTTGTCTCGATTTTACTATCTTTGAAATCTACAAGCGCCAAGCTAGGCAAGATGTTCCCGAATCCGTAGAAAAGCAAAAACAAAATGGATACAAATTGCTAGATAAAATTTTAAAAAAAGAAATAACTTTTGGAACTGCCGAAATAACAGCGGATGACATGGCGCAAGTCTTTTCGGCTACAAAAAGATTTTTCTCCACTAAACTATGAAAAGCTTATACGACCATATCGGCGCCATAGCCGTCCAAAGCATTAAAAGCAGGATAAGAAGAAACCAAATTAAGCCCAAGACAGATAAGACGAATAAAAAGGGGCAGAAGGGAACAACTCTTATAGAATCTGCCAGATTACTCAACTCAATTTCTTATAAAATAGTGAGTGACACAATAGTTGTAGGAACAAACCTCGCTTACGCACGCATCCATCACGAAGGTGGCAACATAAAGCAAACAATAACTGATAAAATGAAAAAATACTTTTGGGCCAAGTTCTACGAAACAAAAATAGAAAAATGGAAATTTATGGCACTCTCCAAACAGGGCATGTTGAACATCCACATACCCGCAAGACCTTATCTTTTCTTGGATGATGATGATGAAAAAAGTATAACAAAAGTGGCACTTACATATATGGAAAAGTATTTTCTAAGAAATATAAAGGGATTAAAATGAGATACAAAAACGCGATAAAAGAACATGCCCAAAGCCTTTATGTTATCGAAGGCAAAAGTATCGGCTACATAGCCAGCATGATGAAAATACCAGAGAAAACGCTATATCGATGGAAGCATCAATATAAATGGGATTCTGCGGTTGGATCAGGAACTATCAACCTCGTAGGCGAAATGCAAAAAGCCTTCTATAATAAGGTACAGGAAGCTATACAAAACGGCAGTCTTACAGATCCTTCTACCGCGGATAGTCTTTACAAGACTTCTAAACTGATGGAAAAACTGCTACCAAAAAAGATGATGCTCGCAAACATCTTTAGTATGCTCGAAGACATTATCTCATACACCAGAACATACATCGAAGACGATCGGTTCATTGAGGCTCTGGGAAAATATCTCCCCGAAATTGCCGATTTCCTTAGAAAAAAATATAGCGAGAATCTATGAACAAAGCAATGACCAATAAAGAATTCGAAAAAAAAATCCAGTCACTGATCGAAGACATAACAAGGGAAACTACCATATTCCCCAACGACAACAAAACGTTACAAAGAATAAGAAGAGAAAAAGCCCTGAATGATATTTTTTTCTTTGCTGAAACATATTTCCCGCACTACATAAAAGCCAAATTCGGCAAACCACACAAAAAAATGCATCGCTATACAGAAACTAACGGATGCATTACTGCAATCGCTGGCTTCAGAGGACTGGGTAAAACCACGTTCCTCTCTATTATCAAGCCTATATGGAAAGCATTGAAAGGTGATTGTCATTTCAACGCGAAAATCGCAAAAAGCGTCGAGCTAGCAAAAGAAAGAACTGAAGCCATTAGGATCGAATTTCTCCACAATAAAAGGCTTATTAATGATTTCGGTAATCAACTCGCATTTTCACAAGGTGAAGAAACAGACTTTAGTATAAAAAAAGGCTGCCGGTTTTTGGCTCTCGGGTATAAATCCGGAATAAGGGGGAAGCTCTTTGGCTCTTTCAGACCAGATTATATAGATATCGACGATCTCGAAGATCATCAGACATACAATGAAAAGATCGCACAAGATAAGCTAAAATATGTATGCGAAGAAGCATACGGAGCACTGTATAAAGGACAGGGAACGCTTGTCTGGCTGGGAAATCTAACACACCAAAAATCCGCTCTTAACCTTTTTAAAATAAAAACAGAAGAAGAAAATAACCCGCAACACAACTTCTTGCTAATTTCCGCCGATGACGGAGATTTCAACCCCACCTGGCCAGAAAATTTCTCTAGCCACGAACTAAAACGTATATGCAACGCTATGGGAAGCATAGGATACGAGCGACATATGAGAATGAACCCTATCATCGAAGGCGTCAAATTCAAGGCTCGCTGGTTCAAATACGGGCTCATCCCTGGACAGAAAGAGAAAATCGTTACCTTTTGCGATCCATCCTTGGGTGAAAAATCTACCAGCGACTACAAGGCTATCATCACTGTTGGCTATTCCAAACAGAAATACAACCTCCTCGATTGTTTCATTCGCAAGACTTCGATCCCAATAATGATAGAGTATCTTTATTACATAGACGCCAGCTTCGATACTACTATCTATATGGAATCAAATTTCTGGCAAAAGGTAATCTGGGAATTTATCCCCGAGATAGCAAAAAATAAGGGCTACCCTCTACCGGTGTTGGCCGTTGAAAACAAAATTAACAAATCACAACGAATAGAGAAATTGCAACCTCTTTTTGAATGGGGTTGGATTCTATTCCCAGCTCAAAAAACCAAGGACCTTCTGATTCTGGAAGATCAGCTGCTCGGCTTCCCAAATTATCCAGCGGACGATGGACCCGATGCCCTGGCAGGAGCTGTCTCTAAAATCAAAGAATCTCTCAATCAGGGCTATAACAACTATGCATCACTCGAAAAAAAACAATCACCCCTCTTAAAACAACTATTCTAAGGAGCATTTATGAATCTCTTAAATCTACTGAAAAAACCAAAACCTGTTGTCCTTTTCTCACAAGAAAATGACCAAACCTTCAATATTACACCAGATATCACCCCTGATAATGTCTTGATGGCAAAAACCGAAAAAGAATCCGGAAACTATCAGCACATCCTTTCCATTTTTAAAAAGCTGATAAAATCAAATGACAACCTAGCTGCAAATATTGATATTAGAAAAGAAGCAGCTAAAACAGCTGAATACAAAATTACCTCCAAGCTCTCTTCAAAACAACAATTATTCTTCGACGAGTTTCTCGATTGTTTCCTACCATCCCTCATCGAACAAAGCATTGATTTGAAGCTACACGGAGTGGCATTTTACCAGATTTTATATACATTGGAAAACTCTTTATACAAGCCAATCGGATTCGAAAGCTACAAAAACCTCGACTTGCGCCTAAAAAATAAAAAAATGGCGTTGTTTATAGACGACATTTTTAAACCCCTGCCTGAACCTAATTTTATCATTAAATACAAAGATGAATGTATACTTGAATCGCTTTTGAAATATTACTGCTTTTTCTCTTTCGCGATCAATAACTGGGCACAGCTTACCGAAACATACGGCAAACCTGTCAGAATAGGGAAGTACTCGCCGGGCACCTCACAAAAAGACGTTAATATACTAAAGCAGATGATTACATCACTCGGGACAGACCTTTCGGCTGTATTACCAGAAAATACGGGCATAGAATTCATCGACTTTAAAAATAAATCGGGCTCCGCTGATATTTACAAAACCTTAGTCTCTTTTGTGGAAGACCGAGAAACCAGGCGCATTTTGGGACAGACAATGTCTACAAAAGAATCCGAATATGGCGGATATGCACAAGCCCGCATACAAAATCTAGTCCGCGAAGATATCCTACTAGGCGACTTAAGAGAAGCCTCCACCTATGTCTCCGATTTTCTTACACGAATCAATCATATTAATTTCGGTTCCGATCGCATCACCGTAAAACTAACTCCAGTAAGATTAATCGACACTAGCAAAAAAATACAGATAGATAGGCGGTTAAACCAAATAATTAATATCGACCCGGAATACTTCTATAAAACATACGACATCCCCGAGCCTAAAGATGGTATGAAAAAAAAAATAACCAGCCCCGCTCCTCTGCAAGCGCATCTAAAAACAACCAATATTATAAACTCTTCTAAGTACATCGAAAAAGGACTGCAAAAAGTTATTAAGTCCGCGCAAATCCTAAAAAAAAACATTGCAGCCCTCGATAAACCGGAATTCCCTGCTTTTTTTACCGATCTGCATCTAGTGCTTGGCGCTGAAATTAACTCTGCTATTATCGCTGAATATAAAAATGATCGCCTGAAGCCCAAAAACACAATTAACAACATTGATATTGATTGGTCTCTTAACGACATCCAGGCTATCAATGCCTTCAGAGCTGAAGCTTTCGAAGTCGCCCATGTCAATGCCGATGAACTTAGAAACAAGCTAAAATACGAGGCGGAAGACGCTATCCGAAAAGGCTCCACCTTCAATAAATGGAAAAATCAAATGCAGCTCTCCGGATTCGAACCCGAAAACCCATATCATCTCCGTACAAACTTCAACACCGCTGCTAACAACGCTTCTTTGGCCTCACAGTGGCAAAATGCCACCTCTATGAAAGATACATTCCCATATTTGCGCTATGTTGCCGTCATGGACGATCGTGTGCGTGATGAACATGCCGAGCTGCACGATACGGTCGCCCACCAAAATGACGAGTTTTGGAACGAGTTTTACCCTCCAAACGGATGGAACTGTCGTTGTGGAGTTGAGATGATGACAAACGAAGAGGGAGCACAAAAAGCCCTAAAACCTAAACCGTGGATACCTATAGACGAAAACTTTCAAAAAAACACTGGTAAAGATCTTACAGTTTGGGGTAAATGGTTAGATAGAAAATTAAAGGAATCCGGTCATTACAGCTGGACGGATCTAAATCTTAGCAAATGGCAGGATATACCAGAGAATAAATTTAAAAATCTGCACGATACCAGCGGAAAATCACATTCACAGCTATTAAAGGAATATGCAGACTATCTAAATGACAGGGTTCTATCCGATCCTACGGGAACACCCGTCGCTCTGCTAAAAGAAAAAGCGAGTAAATTCAAAGAGCATAAACTCGACGATCTGGCAAAAAGACTAAAATATATGAAAAACATCGACGATACTATCACAAAACCAAATGAAATCTGGCTAAAACAAAAAAGGGTAAGATATATAAAAAAATATGATAAAGGTATTATCTTAATTGCAGACTTAGCCAAAGATGGCTCTTTAGAATACTTTAACATTATCGCTTCAAACAAAACACGCTATATAAATACTCAAAGGTCAGGCATTTTAGTCTATAAAAAATGAGAACGGGTGTTACCCGTTCTCGGAGACCGGACGGGAGCTTGCTCTCCCCGGCCGTCCACGACCTCATTGGATAGCAAGTCCTCAGTCGCTTAAAATAATATATTACTCAGTTTTTTATTATAAACAAATCTTTTCTGACCCTCACCGCTTATAATACCAGATATCCCTGACCGTTGCCGGCGCGAGATAGAACATGTCCGCCACGATCTTGATAGCGGTTTGGATCTCGTACCCCCTGTCTGACAGCTTCCTTATTTCAGCCCGTATTCTTTTGTTTCGCGTTTTCCTTTTGTCCATAGACCCCTTCCTTTATCAGCTTCTTTATTTCCGGATCCTTTACTTTGCTAAGTAAACGCCGGTTCTCTAGCTGCTCTTCGAGAAAATATCTGCGCAACGCGCACAATTTCTTCCTCTTCATGGTGCACCATCGCTCCGTACACCACGGCACCATGCAGCCGACTTTCTTTTTGTCCGGATTAGGAGTCTTCATTTCGCTTCCTCACTGCCTCGTATCTTCTTTTTCGCTCCGCTTCCATATAGCGCTCCTGTTCTTCCAGTCTCTTTCTCTTCAGCTCTCTCTCCAGCTCCCGCTGTTTTTCCTTCTGCCTATACATCTCCCACTGCACCAGATACTTCTCGAATTTCGAAGCCCTGTAGAGTGTGCTGGGATGTAGATATTGCTTCATCTCCTCATCTTCCACCCATTGCGCCGTCTTCACTTCGTGTACATGCCGAAAATCCTCGACTGTGAAGCCGTCGTTTTTCCGCGCCATGATGGCTGTCTTCGTCGCTTTCGACAGTCTGTATTGCAGTCCGGTGCGCTCATGCAGATCGCGCAACACCTCTCTGCAGAAAAAATCCGCAGTAGGGCCGCTCTCTTCCACAGCATCCGCCCGCTTCTGTTCGCGTCGAATAGCCCTGTCATACCAGGCATGGAGAAGCCGTTTCGTCTCGGCTTCTCCAATTAGGTTGGTAAGGATCAGATGCTTCTGCCGCAGCGTTTTCATCGATCTATTCGCCTCCGATGCGCGAAAAATTCAAGACGATATATTTCCAGCTTCCGTCCTCTTTCCGGATCTTGAAATTGTAATAGGTCTTCGTGCCCTGCACGATCAGGCTCTTATCTATCAGCTCGATCGCTGCTTTCCATTGCGGATCATCTATCTCCACCCGCTTCAGCTTCATGATTTGTCGTGCATCCAGATTACCACTTTGATCGGGCTGGAATGCGCTGTTCACCAGTGCGACCAGTTCCTTCTTCGAACCTTTTACGATGTCCTTGATGAAATTGTCGATCTTCTTTTTCGCCACGTTCAGGCGCTCATCGAAACTTAGCCTTTTCTGGATCTTCACCTCTACACCGCAGTCCTGGTTAAAATTATAGAGCGTGGCATTGCCTTTCCAGTTTTCGCCGAATTCTTCTGCCGTCTCGTTCAGGTAGCCGCTTATCATTTCAGCTATCTCGAATTTGTACTTATGCATCATCTTCTGCAGCTCTTTCACCCGTGTGAAGATCTCCTCTACTACCTTGTCTCTCTTTTTGTCGTGCTCCGGAACGTATTTTTCCGGGACTTTTTCGCCGTCCGCATCGAGCCAATATGTAGCCCGTCCTTCTTTTACTTTTTGTGCCATTTTTCTTTCCTCCTATTTATTTTGTGCTCCCTCTTCGTTTGTCATCATCTCAACTCCACAACGACAGTTCCATCCGTTTGGTGGGCAAAACTCGTCGCCTCCCAGCATTGTCGTCTTCAATGTTTCTTCACATTCGCGGATCTGACGTGCCACCCTCAGCATTAGCAGCACATAGCCGATCCATAGTATTCCCGCTACTATGCGGAAAAATGTCGTGTTCTGTACACTCTCGAAACTGCCAGCCATGATGATGAAACCGGCAATCACTACCGTAGCGCAGAAAAACGCTACCCACCATACTGTTTTCATCCTACGCCTCCAGGTCTATGTATTCTACTTGTTCAATTCGAGATATCGTCTCTGCCCACAGCTTCGTCTGCAGATATTCCAGCACATCGAACACGCTGTCCCGCACTATTATTATTATCTCCGGTTTACCGCCATCGCCCCGATAGGTTACTTTGAAGCTTTTGCTCATGCGTGCCTCCCGTTTAGTGTCTCCAATACAGCGCCCATAGTTTGTGCCATGTCTTTGAATTCACATCCCTTGAGCTTTTGGCGGTACAATTGCACATGCCATTCGTAGTTGTGTAGTTTGCAATGGCAGAAACCGCATCCCTTATAAGTGATTAGATATTGGATGTCTATATCATGGGTGTTCACGCGAATTGCCCCGATGTTGCCGATTTGAAAGTCCTTCTGCCCATATATCTTCCCTTCGTCCAGCATTACATCTCTCGTAATGGAACCATTTTGGGCAGCAGGTCGTGGCGGTCTTTCCCGCTTCGGTCTGCTTTTTGTTTTTACATCTGTTTTCGCATACCGTATCATATCTTCTTCCCTCCTTGTTTTTTCGCCCTTCAGCCGGTCTATCTGCTTGCAGATTGCCCGGTATTCCCGCATCAGTTTTCGGGCCGTCTCTGCCAGCGCATCTCTTTTTCTTTCCAGTTCGCCTTCTCGGCTCCACTCGTGTGCTTTACTTTTTGGCATCGTTTCTCCTTTGCATTACATTTTTGTATTTTCGCCACACCATTTCGAACCTCTCTATTGCTTTTCTGCCGGAGTTATCGGTAATGCTAAGACCGCTCTCTATTCCATTGTTCCTCTGTTAAATCACTTGGGGGGAAATTAGACTCTATCGCAAACAATGTCTCATCTACTTCGGGGTATGGTAGCCCATCAATTTCATCTTCTACATCGCTCCAAAGCACATCTTCTTCATCTTCCATTTCTATTTGGTTTGCTATTTCATTGTCTGTCAATGAAGCACTACCGCCAACACCCGCTAAGAGTGCATGGCCTTGTTTGTTTTTGGAAGTCTTTTTCTCGTTGCTCATGTCATTGTATTTTCGCCACACCATTTCGAACCTCTCTATTGCTTTTCTGCCGGAGTTCTGAAATCGCCAATACTCATGCCAGCGGCTTTTCCACCAGTCGTGACAATTGCCGAGTGTCCACATTTTGTCTTGGCGTGAATGTAGTTTGTTCATCTCGTCCTTGAAACTTTCGAAAAGGATCTCAATATCATCCTGCTCTATTATATCGAAAATTTCAAGCTGTTGCGTTCTCATCTTCCTTTCGCGCTTCTGCTGGTTCTTATCCGCGTAGAACTTCATCGTGCTAATAGCTTCGCGTTTCTCACGTGCATCTAGCGCATTGAAATGTGTTTTTTTGAATTTCTTGATCAGGTAGCCCATTACACGTTTCTCTGTCCATCCTGCCAGTTTCACGACGTGATGAAAGTATTTCCCCTGCCTATCGTATTCTCTTTGCATTTCGTCCTCCCCGTGGGTCATAGTCTTGCGGAAACGGTTCGATCTGGCTACGGAAGAGACGATCGCTTTCCCGCTGCCTGTCTCTTCTCAACTTTTTCAGTACGCGCACTAGCCTCTGTGCCAGCTTTTTCATCTGTCTGTATTCTTCCGTATATTCGCCCACCTTCTTGTCGTGCAACTTTCTGGCTGTAATTACCTGCCGAGCATATTCATGGCTGACGCCAAGTTTTTTCGCCAACTCCCGCAGAGATCTATATCCCTCTTTTTTCACTTTTGTTTCCAACTCACGTGCTTTTGGTGTATTCACGTCACATTCATGTTCACTCCTCACCCTCCGGGTAGCGCGAACATAGATCACGCTTCTACCTTCCTTGCCGATAGTTTTGACCAGCCCTTCTTTTCTTAGCTTTATCATTGTATTTTTTATATAGTGAAAATTCAAGCCGGTGTCGATCAATACGTCCGTGGAAGAAAAGGGTCGGTCGGTGTTGTTTACGAAGTTTCGGATTATGTTTCTTTTACTCAGCATGCAGTCCCCTTAAGTCTTGCGCTGTT
>CAYSSJ010000010.1:0-89854 GCA_964433675.1 uncultured Candidatus Cloacimonadota bacterium | reverse complement strand
TCTCTACTATAATGATCTTCATCTCACTCACGTGAGGTTCAGCAAAATTCTATCTCACCCTTTTCGTGTCAATCAAAAAATGAAGAAATCGACAATTATTTTATCTCTCTCGGGCAAGATTATCACTTAACCTTGTCGCATGATTCACAATATGATTTCACTAACAAATCGAATTATTTTTTTCGAAGGGAAAATATGGACGAAGAACTTCCGGTATTTCGATAGAACCGTCTCTTTTTTGATATGTTTCTAACAAGGCGATGAAAGTTCTCGGAGTTGCTAGCCCGGAGCCATTGAGAGTATGCAGATATTTGACCTTCCCACTACCATCTCTGAAACGTAGAGAAGCGCGACGAGACTGAAAATCTTCGAAATTGCTGATCGATGAGACCTCGAGATATTTCTGCATTCCCGGTGCCCAAACCTCCAGATCGTATGTCTTGGCAGAAGCAAAACTCAAATCACCGGTCGCAAGTTTTTGCACACGATAATGCAAACCTAAAGCTTGCAATATATCTTCTGCTTCGCTCAGCATAGTTTTCAAAACTTCATAAGATTTTTCCGGTCTGACCAGACAGACCATCTCGACTTTATTGAACTGGTGTAATCGCTGTAGCCCTTTAGTCTCCTTACCGTATGAACCTGCCTCTCGTCTAAAACATGGACTATACGACACATATTTTGCAGGCAATTTATCTAATGATAATATCTCTCCGGAATAATAGTTTGTCACCGAAACTTCTGCAGTCGGGATCAAAAAGAGATCATCATCTTCTATAAGGTACATATCGTTTTCGAGTTTGGGTAACTGACCGGTGCCGGTCATCGTCTTTCTATTAGCCAATACCGGCAGCATGATTTCGGTATAATTATGATACTTGACATGATAATCGAGCATGAAGTTGATTAGCGCACGTTCCAAAAGTGCACCGTAACCGAGATATCCGGCAAAACCACTAGCAGATACCTTCGCTGCTCGTTTGATATCCAAAAGATCGTGCATTTCTGCCAATTCCAGATGATCTTTGACATCAAAATCATATTCTTTTGGCTTTCCCCATTCTCTTACAAATTCGTTTGATTCTTCATCCAAACCAACTGGTACATCTTCGCAAGGGATATTGGGAATACGCAAAAGTTCGGTTTCCAATTGATCTGTAACACCATTTAATCGCTTTGATATGTTTTTCAACTTTTCTGCGATATCTTTCATCTCAGCGATAATCGGTTTGACATCTTTTTTCTCTTTTTTCAGCTCAGAGATCTGTTTGGATACCTTATTTTGCTCTGCCCGGATTGTATCATATTCATACTGAAGTGTTCGCTTGGTCTCATCTAACGATAATACTAAATCCAAATCTACTTTTTCGTTTTTATCGTCTATTGCCTTTTTCACACGAGCTGCATTCTCGCGGATGAACTTCATATCCAGCATATTATTTTTGCGCCATTTCTATCATTTTTGTGAAGTTTTCAATCTCGAGTGATGCTCCACCGATCAATCCTCCGTCAATATCCGGCTGGGCGAGCAAGCTTTCGAGATTATCAGGAGCCATGCTGCCACCATATATAATCGGAGTGTTATCTGCGATGTCCTCATCATAGTTATCTCTAAGCCAATCTCTTATGAATCCATGAATTTCCTGAGCTTGCTCTGGTGTAGCATTTTTCCCGGTGCCGATAGCCCAAATAGGTTCATAAGCAATGATTGTCTCATTATGCATATTTACATCTTTCAGACATTTTTTTAGTTGCATCTCTATAACTTGTTTTGTTTTATCGGACTCTCGTTGCTCCAATGTCTCTCCGATACAAAGTATAGGTGTAATAGCATATTCATGCAAGGCTTTTATCTTCAGGTTGATTATCTTATCCTTTTCTGCATAATACTGACGCCTTTCGGAATGGCCAACGATACAGTAACTCAACTCCAGAGAGGATAGCATAGGAGCGGAGATCTCGCCTGTATATGCCCCGAATTCATTTTCATTAACATTCTGTGCGCCTACAGCAAAAGCACTCTCTACAGAGATATCGGTAGCTAATTCCAGATAAACTGCAGGAGGGCAAACGATCACTTCCATTCTATCTACATTTTGGAGCTCCAGAAATTCACTAAGTGCGATCAGAAAATCAGAAGCCTCTTCAAAGACTTTGTTCATCTTCCAATTTCCGGCTATAATTGTTGGTCTCATATATATACCTCGTTTAAAGTTCAGAATCTATACTTTCTATGTAACCTCTGGCTATATCGCCATATTGTCTGCTTCCTGTCAACCTTTCGAAATCTTCTCTTGCTTGCTGCAGAGCACCTTGATTGTATCTGATCATAGCACGGAAATAAATCGCTTCTTCATTACCGGGATCTCTGGTTAGGATTTGAGTGATTTTTTCCATCGCTTTATCATAGTTATCTCGTTCGAAATATCTGTCTAGCAGAAGTATGGCAATATCAGGATCATAGCTCAAGGATTGGGCTGTCTCATAACTTTCTATGGCATCGGCTTCTCTGTCCAATTCATCATAAAGTGCGCCAAGATTTCTATAGGTTCGAATCAGGTCTTCTTCTCTTGGCTCAGTTTGGATGAAATCTTGATATGCCTGAATTGCTGCATCATTGTTGCCCAACCGTCTTTCCAAGGTAGCAATATTTCTGATTACTCTGGAGTCTTGTCTTAGCTCATAAGCATTTCTATACCAAATCAGTGCATTCTCCAGATCTTCTTTTTCCAAATACATGGATGCGATACCCTGTTCCGCTCTAAATGATCTATTTCTTTCGTTATACTCTTTGATAGTATCAATAGCGCTATCTAAATCATTAAGGTATCGTCTGTATATAATCGCTTGATTGTTGAAGTAATCCCAATTGTTAGGATCTATATTTTGCAATTCATCCAAGGCTGCGATGGCTTTTTCATATTCTCCGGCTCGGGCATAAGATTGGAAGGCAAAATTATACCAGTTTATGATTTTAGATTCATCTCGTGGTATACCATCCTCTTCTACTGCTTGTACCATTGTCTCAATTGCTTGGATAAAGCTATTACCGGCTTCGAGAAACCTACCTTGATTGTAGAATTCAGCCGCCTCTACTCCCAACTCATTTGCCTGACGTTCCAATGGCTTATCCGCATATAATAATATCGAACTGACCACTATTATCAGCAGGCTTAATGTAATTTTTTTATACATCATTCCCTCCTTATTTTGAACTACTATTTTACTTTGGACATTTTTTTTCACTAAACCATACTGTCAATAAAACTCTGAGATGAAACGGTCGAAGTGATCATCATTGACCAGCCTCATAGAAACTTCTTCGAGGAAAAATACATACTCTTTTCTTTGCTTCTCCACATGCTTTTTCTACCCTCTGGGATGATATAGTCTATGCTCTTTTATCAAAAAACCTTTATCTATATTGGTATATATCTGGGTAGTGTTTATGCTGCTGTGTCCCAAAAGTATTTGTACCACTCTCAGATTTGCCCCGGCTTCCAGAAGATGGGTGGCAAATGAATGCCGAAATGTATGAGGAGATACATGCTTTTTTAGCCCGATTTTAAGTGCATGGTTATCTATGATCTTCCAAACTCCCATTCTGCTCAGTTTGTTACCGGATCTATTTAAAAAAAGAACCGCTGTCTGCTTTTCTTTTTTGAGTATATCGCGAGCTTGTTCGACATAGTCTATTACAAATTGGAGAGATTGATAAGCAATCGGAACAAGCCGCTGTTTTCCACCCTTGCCGGAGATTTTTACTACTGCATCATCCCATAAAACATCATGCAAAGTAAGATTGATAAGCTCGGATATGCGCATTCCGGTAGCGTAAAGCAGCTCGAATATCGCTTTGTTACGCATACCTAAGGCGGAATCAGACGGTAATGAGTTTAGAAACTTCATCATTTCTCGTACAGACAACACATCAGGGATATGATGTTGATATTTGATTTTTGGGATATCGGTAGTTTTAGTTGCGATTGGTATCTCCTCTTCGCTAAGAAACACAAAAAAAGCTTTGATAGCGCTCCGTTTCCGCGCTATAGAAGAGGTCAACAAGCCAAGACTCTGTAAATTTACCAGGTAATCTATAATCTCTTTAGCAGTTATGGTTTCACACTTTTTTTCATGAAAGGATAAAAAATCTATCAGATCTCTTTTATAGCTTTCCAGAGTGTTTTCCGACAAGCCTTTTTCTACTTGCAAGTGGTAACAAAAACTATTCAGTATAGCTTTATTATGAGCATCAAGTTCATCAATTTTGTTCATCTTCTTCTTCTACCTTGTATTTCGGTTTTATATTTAGTTCCTTATCCGGATCCAATTTGTCTTCTACATCTTTAGCCTTTTTTCCTTTGAAAACCAAATAGTAGGCTGCTAATATGCCCAGAAACAGATACCAGTATCTAAATACCAGAAAGAAAATAACATGTAGAAATCTAAAGAAGAGGAGGAACAAGAAGAAAATCAGCAGTAAAACCAGCGCTGTCTTCAATCTACCTTCCTGTTACCATTTTCCTAAATTGAGGTGAGAAAACCGTGCTTGGATTATCTTTGAGAAAACTAGATGCAATATCCCGTCTCTGCTCGTCTGATTCAATAATTGCTTTTCTTAGCAGAGCATATTGCTTGCTGGTCTCGTCTGTGTAATCATGCTCATACAAATAACCGGCTTTCTGATAATCACCAGCATCAAGTGCCCAATCTGCTGCCAAAAGTAGAACAGATTCATTCCCGCTCAGCTCGAAAGCATCTATCAAGCTCTGAACTGCCAAAGAATCTCGGTAAAGCAGCTTATCTCTGTAACCTTGCAGAAATTTATCCCGAGCATTACCCGATAACTCTGAACTGATTACATAAAGCTGCAAAGCTTCGTTTGTGAGTTCATTCTCCGGTATAGATATCATTACTTCACCGAGTAAACTGTCGGTTTTGGCATCACCTCGCAAAAGTCCCAAAAGGAACTGATAAAAAGTGCCCGATTTATAGGCATTGGAGCTTGGATCTTCATCTTCCAACAAATCAGTCAGCATATCATCACCAGCCTCATATTCACCGGTAGCTAATTTTAGGTGAAGAACTCTATATTGAATCTCTTTTCTTTCACTGGCGTTATAGGCAAATGTGGAGGCTTCGTTCAAGTAATCAATTGCTTTTTCTACCGGTTCATTACGTCTTAATACTGTATCGGCAAGCATTTCTCGAGCCTCCCGGTTTGCTCTGGTACGGAAGCGATATTGGCGTGATTGGATTTGGTTGTTGTTGTACACTTCCATCAAAACTGCTTCTGCTTCTTCCAGATTTCCCGCTTCGATATAGGCATTGGCTATTCTGATCTTCGCATCGGCAACTATATGTGGATCTTGCGATTGCTCACGAAATATCTCGAAAGCTCTACGGGCAATTTCGAAATTGCCATCTTTTAGCTGCTGGTCGCCGAATACTCTCACCCTAGTCGGGTCGATGGTTGCAAATATTTGCAATGCTTGCTCATGCTCTCCGATATAAGCCAAGGAGTTGGCATACACCTCTCTGAGTTGTTCGTTTTCTGAATCTTCACAATATTCTCTGATCGTGTGTATCTTACTTTCATCCTCGTCCAAAATATTGCGAAATCTATTGGTAATGAAATGTAAAAATCCTCTGCTTTTTTCCAGATGTTTCAGATATTCCTCTATTGCCTTATCCGGCATATTGCTGTTCTCATAAGCAGATGCCAATTCTCTGCTATACAACTCATCATCGCTGCTGACTTGCCGGGCTCGATTGTAAATATCGATTGCTACATCGTGATGACGGTTTTGCTCGAAAATCGATGCTATCTGGCGATAGTGTTGGATATGACCCGAATATTTGGTTAGAAAACTATCTGCCTCATCTATTGCTGCCGGCTTCTCACCGGTTCTCAATAGCAGATTGATATTATGCCGCATATAATCGAGATCAGAAAAATTATCCTTATATTTATCCAAAACTCTTCTGGCATCGGCGAAATTTGATACTGAGATATAACTTCTCACCAAACGATCAGCTGCATCACGATCTTCGGGGAACTTATCCAAAATCTCTTGGTAAACCGAGATAGCCTGATCAAATTGTCTCTGTCTGGTATGTTGCATAGCCTGCTGCATCAAAATCTGCTTCTCATCATACTGAGCACTCAGTGCAAAAACCATTACAACGATTAATGCCAATAAAATATATCTTTTCATATTTTAATCCTTTTCTTCTTTATGTTAGCAATATAATAATAAAACGAATGATGTCAACACGAAAACTAACCGAAGGATTAGATAAAATAATTATCGTCTTTATCAGAATGGAAAACTTACCGAGAATCGAGCTCCGTGATCATTTTCCCAGCTAAAAGTCCCCTGCAATTGATTGGAAAGAATCTCTACCAGATGTAATCCGAAACTGGCAGAACCTACCGGATCAAAATCCTCAGGTAAACCTGCTCCATCATCGGAAACAGACAATTCCAGATTCTCCCCTCTTTTCACCAATCCGATATTGATGTTCGTCTTCTTATCATTGGAAACAGCATATTTGAATGCATTGGTTAGCAGTTCGTTCACTATCAGTCCCAAAGAGGAAGCTCGTTTTGCATCCAAGACAAGTGGCTCTAAATCCATATTGATATTAACACGCTGTTGAGCAGATAAAGCTTCTGCCAGCGAATAACAGATATTCCGGATGAATCTGTCTATCTTAATCTCCTCGGCACTGGTAGCGTAGAGTAGCTGATACAGATCTGCGAGCACTTTTATCCGATGTTCTACTTCCTGAAGGGCAGTTACAATACGCTCCTCTTTTTTTTGAGCCTGTTCCAATCTGATCAGAGAGAGTATCATCGCCATACTGTTTTTCACACGATGTTGAAGCTCTTTCAATAATGTCTCTTTTTCCCGGAGAGCTTCGGACAACTTCTTTTCTGTCTTTTTCAATTTAGTTACATCTGCCACCGAAATCAAACCGGCAGGTTTACCCTCAAACTCGATCAAATTACCTGTAAAATATACCCATTTTTTCTTTCCGTTTTTGGATCTGATTGTAAATTCATAAGATTGAGGCACATACTTTCCCACTTGTCTGTTTTGTCCCCGTTGTCTGACCAAATCACGATACTCATCGGTTACTATTTCCCAATAATTCATCTTATACAGCTCTTCGGCAGAATATCCGGAGATCTGTTCTCCTGCCGGGTTTGTATAAATCCATTTATCATTCTGATAAATCATGATAGCAAAGGGTGAAGATTCGGCTACAATACGGAATTTCTGTTCACTTTCACGCAAACGTTTTTCAGCACTTTTACGAGCTCTTAGCTCATCTTCCAATCTTTTGATATTTTTTGCTTTTTCAAATCTTATCGCTATTTGTCTGACAATAGTCTGCAAAGTTTGGATATCGATATCATCAAACGCATTGATTTTGGTTTCTTGTACATCAAGGACTGCCAATACTTGATTTTCATGTATGATCGGTAAAGCGATTTCGGCAAGAGTAGGTACTTTTTTTTCAAAACCGACGAAATAAACAGGATCTACTTTCACGTTCTGACAGAGTTGTACTTTCATCTCGCTGGCAGCTTTACCTATCAAGCCATCTCCGGCTTTCTGTTCATAATCCGGGTTGGCTATCTCACTGTATTTGCCGGCAACGATTTGATAACCTAAAGTATTGTTTTCATGATTATAAAGCAAGATGCCGACATGATAATACCCCAATTTTTGATGGATGAGATCGGCAGCCGTTTTCAATATCCAATGCAGATCAACCTCTTGAGTCATTTCATAGGTAATTTCATTCACGATTTCCAATTGATAAATGCGTCGCTGCAGCAGCTCTTCATTCCTCTTCTTTTCAGTGATATCGGTATAGTTACCTACCACGGCGCCTACATTCTCATCTTCCAATAGGTTGGTAATCGTCGCTTCCAACAACCGGTAAGAACCATCCTTGTGTTTAGCCCTTATCTCGAAGTGTAGCTTGGATCCTTTCGGTTTCTGCAAAACTTGTTGAAGAACTTTGGCAGCTTTCTCTTTATCGGAAGGATGTGCCAAATCCAGCACATTTTTTCCGATTACTTCATCCGGCTCATAACCAAGAAGATTCTCGAACCCGGGACTTTTGTACAGGACTTCTCCCTCAGCAGAATAGAGAGCGATGATGTCCCTACTGTTTTGTACGAGGGCACGAAACCGCTTTTCACTCTGCTCAAGAGCTTTGATCGCTTCTTTTTGCTTGCTAAGATCACGGATATTGGCTTGTAGATATGTTTCGCCGTCAATATCGTAGGTCGTCAGGATTACCTTTGCAGGGAATGTTTCACCATTCTTCTTTTTGTGTACCCACTCAAATTGAATAAAACCATCATGCGTTTTCGCTTCAGCAAGATATTTGAGACACAACGATTCCGATCTTTCACCATTAGGTTGAAATTCTGGTGAGAGTTTATGAGGACGTGTGTGAACAAATTCTGCTTTGCTTTCAATGCCAAAAATTTGCAAAGCTCTTCTGTTACAATCTATGAACTTCCCATCGATAGTATAGATGGTAATTGCATCATGAGTATTTTCGAACGCAGCCCTTAGTCTTTCTCTGTTTTCCGATAATTCTTCAAGCTTTACCCGCTCAAGATTTTTGTTCATATCTTGCTTCTCGTGCCATATATTCTGCCTTCGCTTCTCTTTGTTTCACCGATTTTTCTATCCATAATACTCCTACATAATGCATAGCAATCCCGATGCCCCAACCGATCAGTGGATAAAAGAACCATAGATGTTGTGGTGAATAGAGCAGATTAATGACAAGAAACAAGATATTTACAAAGACATAAACAATCAAATGGATGATAAAATCTCGCTTTTCCTCCTGTTTGACTACCTCTCGATAATTCTTCTTATACTCATGTAAACTGATATCATTCCCCATTATTTCCTCCAATTGCAAATAATTTAATGTAAATTATGTTACTTTCTCATAAACTGTCAACTAAAAATTTATACTATTTCAAATTTGTTGTTTTAGCCATTTATAATACTTTTCCCTAATTTGTTGATTCATAATATTATGCCCAGCCTCATTATCAATCTCAAAAACGATATTCGGATTAGAGGCAGATAGTTTTTGGACAAATCTATTAGTTAATTCAAATGGGCAATTAAGATCTTTTCTACCATGATAGATGAAAATGGGGATATCAGAAAAAATCTTGACCACTTCCTCATCAAGGAAATTAATCTGGTCACCTACTCCCCATTTATTTGCCAGATTAGGATGTCCTGAAAAAACAGCAAGCGCACAAAAAATATCTCGATGCTCATAATAGGTACGATAAACTCCATAGCCTCCCATGGAAAATCCACTCAGGATTATCTTATCAGTATCGATATTATAGTTTTGCAATATATCACCGATCGCTTCTTTGATATCGAGTTGTGAATCATGTGTGGCAAAACAGTTGGAAGTTCCTCTCCCATTTGGTGCTAAAATGATAAAACCTTCTTTGATATATTCTGTAGTAAACAAAGCCCTATCATCTTGACCACTTCCATGAAGATATACCAGTAAAGGATATTTACTGTCGGGATTATAATCTGGTGGGATATAAACGGAATATGGGCGAAGTGTATGGTCATATTCCGAAAGAAAAGCCCTCCGAAATGTACCTTTCTTATCAATTAGAGGATCCTTATGGGCTATTATTTCATCATAGTAATCATCAATTTCCTTTAATTTTGAAACTAATGCATCTGAAGATTCATAATACTTCAAGTTACTATGTTCTTTCTCCAACTCTTCGATATAGAATAATAATGTAGAATGAGAACTTTCCGAAATATAATCTTTATATTCTGATAGCACATTTCTGAGTTTTTCAAAATCTATATTGTCAAAAACAGAGATTAAATGCTCTCCTATCTTCTTCTTGCCATCATATACCAAAATTTTATAATTATCTATCAACAATGTATTGTTTGTTAACTCAATTACCCATTCGGATAAGCCAATCTCGCTCAGGAATTCACATTTATCTGAGCAAATTATGGTTTGGTCATCTCCCATAATATCCACCCTAAAGTTCTTATTTACCTTCCTCTCAGAAAAACCTACAATTCTAACTTTAATAATTTCATCTTTAGTGTAATTATGACGGTTGGGCATCGAGAAGAACTCCCCCTCTTTGTTGGGAGGATCGAATTCTAATCTGACATATTTCCTTCTTGATTGTTCACTCTGTAATCTATCGTCTGCCTCGATGAGATAATAGATTTTATCCTTATCATATATAGCTTTCACAAAACATAGATTAAACGCCAAATTTTCATGAATCCAAGGATGATAAGGTTTCATATTACTCCAAGGCATTAGCAGTTCAAACCCAATCTTACCATCATGCACTGCAGATTCAAACAATACGTTGTCTCCCAATCTGCGCATACTCAAATCAACATTATAATACCATCGGATCTTATTAGTCCAATCATCTGTCGGAGAAAATCCAAAAACATAAAATTCATCCGTCTCTTTTTCATTTTCCTGAGCAAATCCGATCATGAAATGAAAGCCATCACCATTTTGATAGGCTCTATCCCTTATGATCATACTATCACTATTTGCCTCTATATAGATATATAAATATTGAGAATTGTATCCCAAAAAATATGACACCTTGACTTCCGGTAAAGATTCAGAGCTCTTTTGAATTATATTAAAATCCCTCAAGCTTTGTTCGCTTATCAAATCCTTTTTCTTACCATCTATTACCGGCTCATCCCCGATAAAAAAAACCCTCTCCTGTGCAATAGCAATAGTGATTATCATCAAAATAAAACAAATAATACCGATTCTCATTCAGGTTTCTCCTTATTCTTTTCAATCCAATTTATTTTACTCTCAACATCCACTTTTCTTTCTTTTTTCGTTTATCATATCCCTCTCCTATTTTTTGGGTATTATTAACGACATATATATCTTGTCAATAGAATTTCTGTTTGTGATAATTCCATCATTCTTCATTCAATAGTTTGTCTCATACTTAGAGAAAAAAAAAGCCTCTACTCATTTTTAATTGACATATTTTCATCAAACATGAATATTTGAAAATTGAAAAAAGGCGAGACTCAGATTGATTTTCTAAACGGAAATAAGTGAGAATGTAAAGGAAAAAATATGGGAAAGAGTATCGGCACGAAAGTACGCAGAATAGATGGGATGCAAAAAGCCACCGGCAAGGCAATCTATGGTGATGACATCACTTTGCCGGGCATGCTCAATGCAGCTGTACGTTATGTAGATATAGCTGCCGGGAAGATAACCAATCTCGATATATCTAAAGCTGAGAAAATGCCGGGAGTTCGCGCCATTGCCAGTTACTCGGATATCATCGGTTCACCACGGATCGGGTTGGTGCGCCAAGACCATCTTCCGATCATAGATGATGAGATCAGATACCATGGTGATGTAGTGGCAGTTGTTGCTGCCGCTAGTAAAATAGAAGCTCAGGCTGCTGCTGATGCAATAGAGATATCTTATCAATCATATGAACCGATTACCGACCCGCAAGAAGCTGTCAAACCAACCACCAGACTAATTCATCCGGAATACAATTCCAATATCGTCGTTCACTACCCGCTCATCAAAGGTGATGCAGACAAAGCTCTATCCGAATCGGAGCATGTTATTGAGCGCACTTACAATACCGGCTTTGTAGAACACGCTTATATAGAGCCGGAAACTGTTACAGCAGCGCCGGATCATACAACAGGCGGTGTCCAAATTTACGGTTCCATCCAAAACCAATATACTACCAGAAAAATGGTAGCCAGCTTCATGGGGCTCAATCTGAACCAAGTGAATGTGATGCCTTCCAATCTGGGTGGTTCATTCGGAGGAAAAGACGATATTGCCAATTGTATGGCATGCAGAACAGCATTATTGACAAAAATGACCTCTAAACCGGTGAAGCTTACTTATAATCGTGAGAACTCTATCAGAGAGAGCTATAAGCGTCATCCCTATATTATGAAATATAAGGTGGGATTTCGTCCCGATGGTAAGATCAAAGCGATGGGGATAGATATCCTCGCCGATAGTGGTGCCTATGGAGCACTCACTTTTTTCGTCAATTGGCGTTCTGTCGTGCAAGCTACCGGTCCTTATGAGATCGAGCATGTGCGCACCGATATCAAAGGAGTTTATACGAACAATTGTTATACTTCCGCTTTCAGAGGATTTGGCTCACCTCAGATCGTTTTCGCCCAGGAATCACTCATGGATGAAATCGCATCGCTGTGCAATATATCACCTCTGGAGATCAGACGTATAAACGGCTACCGACAAGATAGCATCACCGCAAGCGGTCAGAAGCTTCATAAACATACAGTCTCGCTTCAGCAAGTAATAGACGAAGCTGTTGCTAAAAGCTCATATCACGATATCCGCTCTGAGTATAAACAAAAAAACGAAAGTAGCAAACGCTACAAATACGGGATCGGTTTGGCTTGTAGTTTCCGGGGCTGTTCCCTTGGTGCGGAAGGAACCGATTTTTCTTCCGCTATCGTCTCTGTTCAAGCTGATAGTAGTGTGATCGTATTTGTCGGTGTGAACGAAAACGGACAGGGTTTGCGCACCTCTCTCTCTCTAATTGCAGCAGATGCTTTGGGAATAAATCTGGGAGATATAGTATTTTTGGAGCCACAAACCTCGACAATTGCCGATGGTGGACCGACTGTTGCCTCACGGGGAACCATGGTAGGTGGCAATGCTGTATTGGACGCTGCCCAACAGATAAAATCCAACATCTTCTCTGTAATTAAAGACGAATTGCAAGTAACGAAGCTAGAAGAGACAATCTGGTCGGATGGCAAGATCTGCAAAGCAAAATCAAAAAATGAATTCATCAGTTTCAAAGCTGCAGTACAAAAAACCTATGCGGCTGGCGTAAATTTGTCTGCCTACGGATGGTTCAAAGGACCGAAAGTGAATTGGGAAGAAACGACCGGACAGGGAGATGCGTATTTTACCTATGTATATGGCTGCCAGATCGCTCAGGTCAAAGTAGATACATATACCGGCAAGATAGAAGTGGAAAAGGTGACAGCTGCCCACGATGTGGGTAAGGTGATCAACCGCTTGGGAGCTGAAGGGCAGATCTTTGGCGGGGTTACTCAGGGAATTGGTTATGGAGTTTTGGAAGACCTCAATACCCAAGCCGGAGTTATAAAATCCAAAAACTTGGACGAATATCTCATACCAACTATCAAAGATGTTCCTCATATCGAAGCGATTTTGGTAGAGAATCCGGATAAGTACGGTCCCTATGGTGCCAAAAGTTTGGGAGAACCACCGATAGAGCTCACCGCTGCAGCTATAAATAATGCCTATGCGTTCGCTTGTGGGAAATTCAATTACCGCATACCGCTAACTCTCGAACAAGTGCAACTGGGCAAAAATCTGCGCAAACCTGAAAGGCAGAGTGCCGAAAAACAAGCTCATAACAAGCGAAAATCACCGTATCTTGCCGATATCACCACCAGCAAACCAAAAAAATTGAGCGCAGCATTAGATATTTTGGCAGATGAAAAGCACAAAATCTTGGCAGGTGGGACGGATATTCTGGTCACTGCGCGCCATGTACAAACTTCGCTCCAATTGGTCGATATCTCATCACTACCAGAATTGAAAGGTATCACTGAGAATGAGGATGAACTGATTATTTCTGCCGGGGAAACTTTTTCTAGAATTGTTTCAAACAGCAGGATAAAGAAAATCTTTCCACTACTTGTCGAAGCTTGTAAGAAGATCGGCTCACTTCAGATACGTAACCGGGCTACTATCGGCGGTAATATCGTCAATGCTGCTCCCTGCGCCGACTCGGTTCCCCCTCTTATCGCCTATGATGCCAAAGTGAAACTTGTTTCTTCAACAAAAGAGAGAATTATTCCACTTGCAACATTTATCGAACACGGTTATAAAACCGGGATAAAGAAAAATGAGCTTTTAACCGAGATCATAATTCCCAAATTGAGGACAGAAAATATCTATCACAGCTATTATCAACTGGGCAGACGAAACAGTATGAGCATCACTCGAATGAGTGTCAGCATAATTTTGATTTTCGATGATAAGGACATTATCACAAGTGCCCGTCTAGTAGATGGCGCTATGTTTTCCCGTCCGCAAAGGATATATGATGTAGAAGATAAATTGCTCGGGAACAAACTCACTGACAATCTTATTCTTGCCATCGAAAAACCTCTTTCCGATAAGATCGAAAGCGAGATTGGCGGCAGATGGTCGGCGGTTTATAAGAAACCGGTATTTATAAGTCTTTGTCAGGAAGCACTTTTGGACATCTTACGTCAAAGAAAGGAAGATAAATGAACACGATAAATTTTGAAGTTAACGGTAAAAAAGTCACACTGACGGTGCCGGATAATATGCGACTTTTGGATATATTGCGTGACGAACTCGGTCTGATGGGAACCAAAGAAGGCTGCGGGATTGGCGAATGTGGAGCCTGCACAGTGATTATGAACAAAGAGGCGGTAAATTCCTGTCTGGTATTGGCAACTCATCTGCAAGATGCTAAGATAGAGACGATCGAAAACTTAGATAAAGACAAGATTTTGAGTCTTCTCAAAGAAGCTTTTCTGGACCATGGTGCTATCCAGTGCGGGTTTTGCACGCCCGGAATGCTGATGAGTGCCAAAGCGCTTTTGGACAAAAATCCAAATCCGACAATAGATGAGATCAAAACCGATCTGGAAGGTAACCTGTGTCGCTGTACCGGCTATATTCCGATAATTCAGTCCATACAAGCAGTAATTAAGAAAGGAGTCTGATCATGAATATTCTCATACGTGGAGCAAATTTGTTTGACCCGGATAGGTTCAGAATCAAAGAGAGAGATATTTACTTAGAAAATGGACTTGTGCGATATGATTCTCCTATGGACAGAGTAGACCATATCTTCGACGCACATGGACAGATAGCTCTGCCTGCGCTCACCATCGGTCATCATCATATTTATTCGGCTTTATCCAAAGGTGTGCCTTGTGATGTTCCCTTCGGGAATTTCTTGGGTAATCTGAAGAATCTCTGGTGGACATTAGACCGCTCTTTGGAAACCAAAGATATGATGCTCTCCACCGTCCTAACAGCGCAGCAATGTCTGCAAAATGGTGTTACTACCATATTCGACCATCATGTTTCCGCTCAAGTCAATGGTGTCCTGAGTAAGATGGCAGCTATATTCAAAGAGTACTGTCTGGCTGGAAGTATTGCCTTTGAACTATCGGACAGAAATGGGCAGGATTTTTTTGCCAGATCTTTGGCTGAAAATATCAACTTCGCAGAATCCGGCAAATATGAGTCTGTCAAAGGTATGATCGGAATGCACGCTTCATTTACACTCAGTGATGAGAGTCTGCAAACCATAGCTGATAAAACCGGTGATCATCCTATCCATATCCACATAGCCGAAGCTGAAATCGATGTGCTGGAAACTAAAAAGAGATATGGTTGCACACCGGTGCAGAGATTGGACAGATTCGGGTTGCTGCGCCCAAACTCGATATTGGTACACTGCAGCAATTTGGAAGAGAATGATATCAAAATCCTCAAAAATAGAGATATCTATATAGTTCAAGCGGTAGATTCCAATATGAAAAACGGGCTCAATGTCGGAAATATCCACAAGTTTATCAATGCTGGTATCAAGACTACAGTTGGGACAGACGGCATGCATTCCAATGCTCTCAAAGCGATGAAAAATTCGATGTTGATGACCAACTACCTAAATCAATCCCCTGATCTCGGTTATGCCGAGATGGAAGCTCTGCTGAAAAATAACTACCGTCTGAAAGAAACATTCGGTTTACCACTCGGGATCAGAGAAGGAGAACCCGCTGATATTGCCATTTTCGATTATGAAGCTGCCACTCCTCTAAATGACGATACATTTTTGGCTCATTTTATCTTCGCTATCACCGAATCTCGCTGCCGTTTTCTTTTCAAACAAGACAAAATCCTCTTGGAAGATTATCATATCACCATCGATCCGTATCCGGAACTCAAAAAAGAAGCAGCTGAGATTTCCAAAAAACTCTTTGAAAAATTCAAACAAGCCAAGCAGCAAATCAAAAGTGAGGGGATTTATGAGTGAAGTTATGCAACCCATCTCGTTCAAGAAAATGCTGAGATGGATAATAGAGGAATATGCTAATCAGCAAACTATATTCGGAATCCAAAAGTTTTTCTCTAAAAAAGATAAAAAGCCTTACGCTGTATTTGATGAGAAATGCGAAACGCTACTCGGACCGGCAGCAGGACCTCACACTCAATCTGCTCAGAATATCGTCTCTGCCTATTTATGTGGCAGCCGATACATCGAGCTCAAAACTGTGCAAATATTGGATAATTTGGATATTGACAAACCTTGTATCGAAGCTCAAGATGAAGGATACAATACCGAATGGTCTACCGAACTATCTCTCGCCGAAGCTTATGATGAATATCTCAAAGCTTGGATTCTAATCCATATCCTCAACAAAATGCTGGGCTTGTCCTCATCTGATGAGAGAAATTTCATATTCAATATGAGTATCGGCTATGATCTCGAAGGAATTCGTTCCGCAAAAGTTAATAACTTCATCGAAAATCTGAAAGATGCACGCCACACGAAACTATTTCAAACTTATCTAAACATAGCTAAAACCGAGATCAAAAACAAAGCCATCCCCGGTATAAATGATGAAAGCTATATAGATACTATCAGTCCGCATATTTGCTCTTCCGTAACTTTATCCACTATGCACGGCTGTCCGCCAATCGAACAGGAGCAGATATGCCGCTATCTTCTGCAAGAGAAAAAATTACACACTTTTGTGAAACTGAATCCCACCCTCCTAGGATACGAGCAGGCTAGCGATATACTGGATAACTTGGGCTATAATATTGTTTTAAAAAAAGAGACATTTATAAACGATATGCAATACGAAGATGCTGTAGAGATGTTGGCTAATCTGCAAAAAGTAGCTGCGGAAAATGACCGAGTTTTTGGCGTGAAACTTTCCAACACACTTCCGGTTGTGAATGCCAAAAAAATACTCCCCGGCGTAGAGATGTATATGAGCGGCAGATCGCTATATCCGCTTACTATCAATCTGGTAGCAAAATTAGCAGATGAGTTCGAGGGCAGATTACCGATCTCTTTTTGTGGTGGAGCAAATTACTTTAACCTGATAGACTTGATCAAAGCCGGGATCAAGCCGATCACTTTTGCTACCGAACTGCTGAAACCGGGAGGCTACGAAAGATTGATCCAGCTGGCAGAGTTGGCTGATAAGATAAAAACTGATGAAATCCCACAGTTTGTCCGCACAGAACTAACAGCCAAACTTGCCGCGGAGGCGCTAGCAGATCCAATCTATCAGAAAAATACCCGCAGATTGGATAAGATGAAGTTGGATGATGAGCTTCAGATGCTGGATTGCTATACAGCGCCTTGTAAACACGGCTGCCCGATCGGTCAGGATGTGCCGGAATATATCCGTCTTATCAACGAGAATCGTTTTGAGGAAGCTTACAAACTGATAATTAGCAAAAACCCACTTCCCTTTATCACCGGCTATATCTGCGATCACAATTGCACACTAAAATGCGTGAGAAACGATTATGAAGAGTCGGTATCGATACGCGAACTGAAAAAAGTAGCAGCAGAGGGTGGGTTCGAGCATTATATGGAGAAGCAAACAGAAAATGTCTCAGCTAAAATGCCGAAAGTGGCAGTAGTCGGAGCCGGACCGTGCGGTCTTTCTGCCGGTTATTTTTTAGCAAAAAGCGGATTTGATATAACTATCTTTGATAAGAGAGAGAAAGCCGGTGGAATGGTGCGCTATGTTATCCCTCACTTCCGCTTACCGGAAAAAGCAATAGACAATGATCTAAAACTGATCGAAAGTGTGGGAGTTAAGTTTAAGTTTGGCATCGAAGCTATCACACTCGACAGTTTGAAAAATGCCGATTATCAATACATAATTTTGGCTATCGGAGCTTGGCAGAGTAGAGAATTAGAATTCAAGACCGGTAATGAATCAATAGTCGATGCAATCGATTTTTTGGAAGATTTCAATAAAAATTCGGAGAGTGACGATTATGGCAGAAATATAGCAATTATCGGTGGTGGCAACTCAGCTATGGACAGTGCCAGAGCAGCTATCCGAACACAAAATGCAGAGAATGTGCATCTGATATATCGAAGAACGTTAGAATACATGCCCGCTGATAGAGAAGAATTTGATAACGCCATCCGTGATGGTGTGCAGTTCCATCCTCTGCTCTCCCCCGTCTGCTACGAAAATGGTAAGCTCGTATGTCAGAAGATGAGACTCGGTGCTGCAGATGAATCCGGGCGAAGAAAACCGGTAGCTATAAAAGACGAGTTTACGGAATTCCAAATCGACAAACTGATCCTCGCTATCGGCGAAGAGACAGACTATGAATTCTTGAAAACCAATGGAATCGAACTAACTTCGGACGGTAATATAAAAACCGATAAATACCTACAGACCAACAAAGAGGATGTATTCATCGGTGGAGATGCCTATCGTGGTCCTACTTCGGTTATCAAAGCTATCTCCGACGGCTCCGATATCGCAACTGCTATCGTCGAAAAAGAAAACAAGAAGCTTTCGGAGTTACCAAAGATAAACTTCGATCTGAATTCACAATTAGAATCCATCAAGCAGAAAAAAGCGATCATTTCACCCACTTATGATGAGCTTAGCTCAGAGAACCGGATATCAGACGAATGTAAACGCTGTTTGGAGTGCAACACCATCTGCAATAAATGTGTGGAAGTCTGTCCCAATAGAGCTAATCTTGCCGTTTCAGTCGCTGGTAGGCAAGATATGTATCAGATTCTTCATATCGATGCTCTCTGCAATGAATGTGGCAATTGCGAAACTTTCTGTCCCTATCAAGGTAAACCCTACAGGGATAAGTTCACCTTTTTCTCAACTGAAAGTGAGCTTGAAAAATCGGAGAATAACGGCTTCTTTTTAGCCATTCCTGCTGAGAATAGCTGGCGATTTATTACAAGAATAGACCATAATATATTTAATGTTGTTCTCGATGTCACAGGAAAGGTTATCGATACAGATATCGAAACTAAAAGTGTTAGAGATTTCATTCAATCTATTTACAAAAACCACAAATACATTCTCTTATGAACAAGTTTATCATTGATGAGCTCAAACGTATCTATCGTATGAGAAGGCTGTCGTGCATTTTCCGACGCTCCGGATTCCGAGAATGAAAAATACGAAAGGAGCTAACTGAATGAATATATATAAAAAGATACGAAATCTATCGCTGGATTACGAGATGGAGACAGCCGAACTATTGGCTGAGATGGTAAAAATACCGTCTTATTCTACCAAAGAGAAGCAGATGGCAGCATTTATCCAAACTAAAATGGAAGCATACGGCTTCGATGAAGTTCGTCTCGATGCTCTCGGCTCGATCATCGGTAGAATAGGAAGTGGGACGCGTTTGATAGCCTTCGATGCCCACATTGATACGGTCTATCCGGGTAATTTGACAAATTGGAATTTCCCACCACACGCCGGATTGATAAAAGGTGGACGAGTTTGGGGACGAGGTGCTGCCGATCAACTCGGAGGTATGGCAGCTATGCTGATCTCTGCTAAAATGATAAAAGATTTGAATCTAAACAATTACTTCACCATTTTATTCACCGGAACGGTAATGGAGGAAGATTGCGACGGTATTGCATGGGATCATCTGATAAATGAAGAAGGGATCCGACCCGAATTGGTGGTCAGTACCGAGCCGACCAGCTTAAATCTCTATCGTGGGCAACGCGGGAGGATGGAGATCAGACTCGAGGTAAAAGGTATCTCATGTCATGGCTCTGCTCCCGAAAGAGGTGATAATGCTATCTACAAAATTAGCAAAATCGCTTTGGAAATCGAAAAATTGAACTACCGGCTCGTTAGCGATCCTTTTCTGGGCAAAGGAACTGTTACAGCTACGATTATAAATTCCGACTCTCCCAGTCAATGTGCAGTAGCAGATTACGCGATGTTGCAGCTCGATCGACGTCTTACTAAAAATGAAACCCGCGAAACTGTGATTGCTGAGCTTAAACAATGCTGTGAAGTTGCAGGTGAAAGAGATGCTAAAATCAAGATTTTACATTATGACGAATCTGCTTATACAGGCAAGGTTTATCCGATCGAAAAATTCTACCCCTTCTGGGTTTTGGAAGCAGATTCACCATATTTGCATACTGCAACTCAGGCTTATGAAAACACACTGAATCGCAGACCGAATATCGGTAAGTGGACTTTTAGCACCAATTGTGTGAGTATCATGGGCAAACATCCAGAGATCAAGTGCATTGGAATGGGACCCGGCGATGAAATAGAAGCGCATGCACCAAACGAGAGTATCAAAATATCCGATCTGAGTGCTGCTTCATCATTTTATGCCGCTTTGGTAGCTAAGCTGAACGAAGAGGAGGTAAAAAAATGAATACTGAAAAAACAGAACTTCTGCAAGATCTCGATTTCAATCTAAAAAACAAAAATCTCTTGCTTACTTGGGAACACTCACTTCAAAATTTGAAAGCGATAGTTACCTGCGCTGAGCTACTAAAAGAGCTGCATTATCAGAAAAAGCATTTTAAGATTTTCCATAGTGGCTTAGCGGTATCCATATTCCGCGACAAATCGACACGCACCCGTTTCAGTTTCGCTTCCGCAGCGAATGCGCTCGGACTTGCAGTTCAGGAATTAGACGAGAAAACCTCGCAGATTAGTCACGGAGAATCGGTACGAGAAACTGCCAATATGATCTCATTTCTCACGGAAGTGGTCGGTATCCGCGATGATATGTTTATCGGCGTAGGAGACCGATATCAACGCCAATTCGCCGAGGCTGTCAAATTCGGGTTTAAAAACGGCATATTAGCTCAATTGCCGATGATCATCAATCTGCAATCCGATATTGATCACCCTACTCAATCTTTGGCTGATCTGACGCAGCTAAAGCAACATTTCGGTGGATTTGATCAAATCCGCGACAGGAAAATCGTGATGAGCTGGGCATATTCACCAAGTTACGGCAAACCACTCTCGGTTGCACAAGGGATGATCGGATTGCTCACCCGATTCGGTGCGGATGTAACCCTGGCACATCCTGAAGGATATGATCTGCTGCCGGAAGTTGTCAGCCAAGCAGAAAAACAAACTGCAGAATCGGGTGGAAAATTCACAATAACGAATAATATGAAGGAAGCTTTCCAAGCTGCAGATGTCGTTTGTCCCAAATCATGGGCTCCTATAAATGTGATGCAAAGAAGGAGCGAATATCTGCAAAATGGAGATATTGCAGCACTAGAGAGGTTGGAACAAGAATGTTTGGCGGAAAATGAGAAACATATCGCTTGGGAATGCAATAGAGAGATGATGTCCAAAACGAATAATGCTCTATATATGCACCCCCTACCTGCAGATATAACAGGGTTCAATTGTGAACATGGTGAAGTGAGCAAAGATGTGTTTGACAACAGCATCCACCACACTTATACGCAAGCCGGTTTCAAACCATTCGTAATCGCAGCTATGATCTTATTAGCAAAAGCGGAAAATCCGGTTCATACTCTGAAAACATTCGCCGAACCGAGATTGAGGAACTAATGAGAAGGAGAAATAATGAATCAAAAAAATAAAGAAGTCTTGCAAAATACTATTAGACGCTGTCGGGAAAAACATATAATCATACCAACATATAGGCAGATGCGTAATCCCGAACTTATCCCAAACAAAATCAAAGAAAAAATCAAGAATATCGGGCTTTGGGATCTGAACTCACTTAATCTATTTAGAATCACTTGGAAAAATGAACCGACTGAATTTGGTGGCGGTTTCGGTGGAGTGAATTATATCGAAATTCCACAGGAATTGACTGGAATCAAGCCAAGAATACTGATGCTGGTAGGCAAGTATTTCCCCACCGGCTCTCATAAAGTAGGTGCCACTTTCGGTCCTTTGGTCGAGAAGCTGGTAGAGGGAAAGTTTGATCCCACCACTCAAAAAGCATTGTGGCCCTCCACCGGAAATTACTGTCGGGGTGGTGCGTATGATTCTTATCTTTTGGGCTGCAAATCGATCGCCGTTTTGCCCGAAGGGATGAGCAAGGAACGGTTTAAATGGCTTGAGAAAGTAGGAGCAGAAATATATGCTACACCCGGATCGGAAAGTAATGTAAAAGAGATCTACGATAAAACCAAAGAATTATGTGCTCAACGCCCGGAGGAGATCGTCAATCTGAATCAGTTCAGCGAGTTTGGTAATGCTGTTTGGCATTATGCTGTTACCGGACCGGCAATGCAAGAAATATATGAAGAACAGAAGCAAGCGGGCAATAAGTTGAGTGGTGTTTTTCTGACACAAGGTTCAGCTGGAACTTTGGGCAGCACCGAATATCTTCGAAAGCAATATCCGCAAATCAAAGTAGCAGCCGGCGAAGCTCTGCAATGCCCCACACTGCTCTACAATGGTTACGGAGCGCATAGGATAGAAGGTATAGGCGATAAGCATGTGCCTTGGATACATAATCTGAAAAATATGGATATGGTGATCGGATTGGATGATCAGGTGAGCATCGATCTGATGAGGCTTTTTAATGAGCCGGCTGGAAAGCAGTTTCTAGCAGATCTCGGTATTGACACAGAGCTACTGGACAAATTGGATCTTTTGGGAATCTCCTCGATAGCCAATCTAATGGGTATGATAAAGATGGCAAAATACTATGAAATGAACGAGAATGATGTGCTTCTGAGTGTCTGTACCGATTCGATGGAGATGTACCAATCCCGGCTGCAAGAAGAAAGAGAAAAAAGAGGGGGATATAGCAAAACACAGGCGGCTATAGATTACGAAAAATCTCTGCTGGGCTTGAAGATCGATCATACTATGGAACTATCTTATTATGATAAGAAACGGATGCATAACCTGAAATACTTCACCTGGGTGGAGCAGCAGGGTAAAAATGTAGAAGAACTGGATGCGCAATGGTATGATGAATATTATTGGAAAAATCAATTTGTCCAGGTAGAAAAATGGGACAAGGCGATCGAAGAGTTCAACAAACAAACCGGTGTGATCGAGGAATATCTTTGATGAAATACTCTTTCGAATGTACTAACTGTAATACAATCTATCCCGGCTCCAGCTGGTTATATACCTGTCCCAAATGCTCTGCAGCCAATCGACCTGAGCTGCCTCCCAAAGGAATCCTAAAGATTGTTTATAATTATGAAAGTATCTTTGCTACCCAAAAAAGAGAGTTTGCAACCCTCGAAAATGACAAATATCTCAAAATTCTTCCTATCGATAGTATAAATAGTCTTTCGTATCTAAAAATCGGGGATACACCTCTTTATCGAATAGATAAACTCGATAGAGACAAGTTTCCATTCTCGTTATATCTAAAAGATGACTCACAGAATCCGACCTTTTCCTTCAAAGACAGAGCCTCCGATCTGGTCTGCGCTTATGCCAAGGAGCAGGGTATCTCCACTCTGATCGCAGCATCGACCGGAAATGCAGGTTCTTCCCTAGCTGGAGTTGCTGCATCGCAGAATCAAAGAGCGATTATAATAGTGCCAAGCTCAGCACCGAAAGCCAAAATATTGCAAGCTGCCAGTTATGGCGCTAAAATTGTTAGAATAGAAGGTAGCTATGACCAAGCTTATGAACTGAGTATTGAGGCAACAGAAAAATTCGGTTGGTTCAATCGCAATACGGGCTATAATCCGCTAACGATAGAGGGTAAAAAGACTGTCAGTTTGGAGTTATACTCCCAATTGGATCGAAAAATGCCGGATATTATCTTCATGCCCTGCGGTGATGGTGTCATCCTATCGGGAGTATATAAAGGTTTCGAAGATTTACTAAAACTCGGCATCATAGATAAACTTCCTACTATCGTAGCAGTGCAAAGTGAAAAAAGTCCTAATTTGGTTATGAATCTCAGCGAAGATAAATTCGTTATTAGCAAAAGCAGTACCATAGCAGACTCTATCTCTGTCGATGTTCCCCGCAATTTTTATATGGCAAAAGAATACATTGACCGTTATAAAGGACTCGGTTTCATTGTAACAGATGAGGAGATTATGGAAGCACAAAGTAGATTAGCCGGCGTTTATGGACTTTTTGTAGAACCGGCTGCTGCTGCTGCCTTTGCCGGTATGATCGCCTATAGAGATAGATTAAAACCGGATGCAAAAGCAGTAGTTTTACTTACCGGTAGTGGATTGAAAGATCCTGAGTCCATCAAAATGAAAAATTCAAAACCGATCAAACCAAACTTGTCCGAATTGGAAAGAATATTGACGAGGTCTGAATGAAAAATATTAGAAGATGTGACGGCGTAGCAAAACTGAACGGTTCCATCAAATTCTTAGACGATTACAAAATGGAAGATATGCTCTATGGCTACCTCTATTATGCCAAATTCGATCATGGCAAGCTCAAGGGGATAAAATATCCATCCGGCTACGATCTAAACGAGTTTACCATAGTAAATGCACAAGATATCCCGGGCAAAAATGAAGTGCCCGAACCGGAATGCGATCAACCTTTTATGGCAGAAAGTGAGGTTCTACATTTCGGTCAGATCATGCTCGGTGTAGCGCATGCAAACAAAGATAAATTGAAGATTTTCTGTGAAGCTATCGAGGTCGAATATGAGGAATTGCCTGCTATTACAGATATAGACGAATGTTTGGATGATGAGAATAATGCCTTTGGGAAAGTGTTGGAGATAGACCATCGACGTAACATCAAGATTGAGTCGCATTGGATCAAAACTCATCATATATATCGCACTCCGCATCAGGAGCATGTATATATGGAGACTCAAGGTATGCTCGCTTATTTTAAACCTGAGAGCCGTGTGATGAATGTGATAGGCACATTGCAATGTCCGTTTTTTGTAAAAGAAGCAGTTGAAGCGATAATGGGAGATAACATCTCAGATGCTATCGTAGAAGCGTCGGAAGGTATCGGAGGAGGTTTTGGTGGCAAAGAGGATTTCCCCAATGTAATAGCTGGTATCACCGCACTTTTGGCATATAAAAGTGGAAAGCCGGTAAAAACCGTACTCGATCGAGCTGATGATATTCTCATTACAACCAAGCGACATCCATCCAGAATCGAGATCGTATCCTATACAGACCCCGACTCCCAAAAGATCAAATCACTGCGAATCGATCTGCGTCTCGATGCCGGTGCGTATCAGACACTCTCACCAGTAGTTTTATCCCGTAGTGTATTGCACGCCAGTGGTGGATATAGCATAGAAGATAGTTACATAATGGGCAGACTTTTTCGCAGCAATACTCCTCCAAACGGTGCCTTCAGAGGATTTGGAGCACCACAGGCAATCTATGCTATCGAAGCTCATCTAGACCGTGTGGCAGCACATTTGAATATTGATCCATATCGACTGCGCCAGAACAATGTATTGCAGATCGGCGCCGAATTACCATCTTCACAAAAGATCAGAGAAGACCATCTTGCTGCTTGTCTGGAAAAAGTGGTAGAGATATCTGACTATCAGAAAAAAAACGAAGAATTTAAACTTTGGAATAAAACACATACAGATAAACGTGGTATCGGTCTATCATTGGGCTTACACGGAGGAGGTTATACGGGCAATGGTGAGAATATGCTCGATTCTGAAGTGCGGATTTTGATAACAGCTGATGCCGATATAGCGATATATGTCGCTAATACGGATATGGGACAAGGTGCCTATACTACGCTTGCACAGATGGTTAGCGAAGCAATCGATCATCCTATTTCCAAAACCAAAGTGATCAATCCCAATACCGGTAAAACTCCCAATAGCGGTCCTACAGTAGCTTCTCGAACGATCTACATTGTCGGTAATCTGCTCAGGAAGCTGGCTTTGCAAATCAAAGCAGATCTGCAGTTCTCCGACCTCTCTGCTTATGTGAAAGCGAACGCCGATGATTTCCCACTCGAATTTAGAACTCGCTTCCTACCTGATCCGGATATTTATTTCGATGATGACACTTATCAGGGAGTGGGCTACAAAGATTTTTCCTGGGCTGCTTGCGTAGTGGAGATTTATTTTCATGCCGATACTTACGAGGTGGAGATAAAGAAATGTTGGAATGTGATGGATGTGGGTCAGACAGTTAATCCATCAATAGCTATGGGACAGGCTCATGGCGGTATCATCCAAGGCTTGGCGTTTGGTCTCAGTGAGTTTTTTTACAAAAAAGGATTCGGCAGAAAACAGGGTCTGACTGATTATACTATGATGACAAGTAGTGATATGCCGGAAATTGAAGTGGAATTTTTGTACAAAGATAGCTTATTGCCGAAAGGATTGGGAGAGTTACCGATGGACTTTCCAGCTCCGGCACTCAGAAACGCGTTTTATCATGCTACCGGTATTTTTATAGATGAGTTGCCACTCACTCCGGAGAGAATTTTTCAAGCGATGAAGGATAGAGGTTAGGATGGAAATCAAATTTAGTCTGAATGGGAATGATGTGATCGTAGATGTTCCTCCGATGAAGAGATTGATCGATGTACTGAGAGATGATTTTGGCTTAAGTGGTACGAAAGAAGGTTGCGGTGAAGGTGAATGTGGCGCCTGCAGCATCCTTCTGAACGGTTTACCGGTGACCAGTTGTATCATGAATGCAGTTCATGTGATCGATAAAAAAGTGGAAACAGTAGAATACTTAGCAGAAACCGAGCTAGGCAAATTGCTGATAGATTGCTTCGATGAGGTAAATGCAGTCCAATGCGGTTTTTGTTTCCCCGGTTTTGTCGTAGCTGCCTATCATTATATCAAAGAGAAAGCGGAAGCAGACGAGCAGGAGATAAAACACGCCCTGAGCGGCAATATCTGCCGTTGCACCGGATATGTGAAGGTGATAGATGCAGTGATGCTTACCTGCCAAAGAGTAAAAGAGAGAGGTATGAGATGAATTTCTATCAACCGAAAAACCTATCTGAACTTTTTAGGTATTGTGAAGCAACCGATGGTAAGAAATATTTCCTTGCCGGCGGAAGCGATATTAATGTTCAGCTCAAGAAGAAAATCATCACTGATGGTACAGTTATCTCCATCAATCATTTAAAAGAGCTGCATGGTATCCAAGAGCTTGATGAAGAGATCGTGGTCGGTGCCCTTACCACTTTTAGAGAACTCATCACCTCAGATATCATAGCGCAGTATTTCCCCTATTTCCAAACTTCACTCAAGCAATTCGGCTCTCCGCTACTACAGAATGTAGCAACACCGGGCGGTAACATCGCCAATGGCTCTCCGACTGCCGATGCAGTTCCACTACTTTTAGTGCTAAATGCCCGCATTAGAATATTGGCAAAATCGAAAATGCATAAACTTCCTCTAAGTGATTTCTATCTCGGTTATAAGAAATTCAATATGAAGCCAAATGAAATCATCGGCTCGGTGCATATCTCTAAAGATGCAGAAAGAGACTGGCAAACATTTTACCGTAAGATCGGTTCACGTAAATCTCTCGCTATAGCCAAATTGTCGCTCGCAGGCATGAAAAGGATAGAAAACGATAAAATAACGGCCGTGAAATTAGCAGCTGGCAGTTTGAACGAATATCCTCGCAGATTGAAGAACACAGAAGCCTTTCTCGTCGATTCCAATATGCCAGATGAAGATAATCTAAGAAAAATCCTGGCAGAAGATATCACCCCTATTTCTGATATGCGCTCGGATAAAGATTATAGATTCGAAGTTTGCTACCGCTTGCTCAGTAGGTTTCTCAGGATTGAATAAATAATCATACTATCTGATAAAGTTCAAAAAAGCTTTCCCCTTGCTCAGAAATGCAGCGATATGCATTTTTCTAAAAAACAATTTGACAGAAAAACAGGGATTGTAAATTTCACCCTCATCATAGATGTGAAATGGGCGTTTAGCTCAGTTGGGAGAGCGCCTGCCTTACAAGCAGGTGGTCGGGGGTTCAAGTCCCTCAGCGCCCACCATTTTTTATCAAAGCCAATTATCCCACATTGGCTTTTGTTGTTTATAAAGAGAAGAGAACACTTTTTTGCTTGACTGAAAAACGTATTTCGCATCGGCTTCACATAAAAAAATAGGATAGGATAAAAATGGCAAAAAGAAAAAAAGGGAAGAAAAATAGTTTGGGAATTCCCATTCTGATCGTACTTATCGTTGCTATCATTGCAGCGCTTTACTTTATTTTTTTCAGTACCTATGATATTCGGATAGCGCGCAAAGAAGAACCGAGCGCTGTGCAGGTAAAAGAAATGGAAAGCGAAGAGACTGTACTCGATGCTATCCGACATGCCGCCAAACTCTTGGGCGTTCCCGATTCTCAGTACCGTACTAACTACCGCGAAGAAACAATCTATGTCTATATTGGTATAAACAGAGATGAGCTTGATCTGAACTACGCTAATATGATTATTACCGGTCAGGTTGAGATCAGTGGTGGCAAGATCATCAGTGGAGAAGAATTAAAAACCCGTGCCCAGCACATACTTCAGATAGCTGATCTGGAAAATCAGCGCCGTTTGGTGGTAACTATATATTATGCCCCGGATGGAGTCTATTCCGAAAAAAAGCCTCAGATCGCAGTCATCGTGGATGATTTTGGTTATTATGACGGCAAACTGCTCGAGGACTTCCTTTCTTTATCCGCTCCCATTACTCTCTCTATCCTACCCGATCTGCCCTATTCCCGCAAAGTGATGGAAAAGGCAGTTGCAAATGGGAACGATGCTCTCATTCATATACCGATGGAACCTATCAACTATCCCAGGAATGATCCCGGTTCAAATGCCATATTCGTTCATCTGAGCGAAAGACAGATAGTCCGCCGAATGCAAGGTTATATCCGTCAACTACCCGATTGTGTGGGAGCTAACAATCATATGGGCTCGCTTGCTACCGCCGATAAAGATGTGATGCGCTATGTGCTCGAAGTACTTAAGAATAACAAGCTGTTTTTTATCGACAGTTACACTACCGGCTCGTCTGTAGCATATAGCACGGCTCAAGAGATGATGGTGCCCAGTTTCAAACGTGATCTATTCTTAGATCAGCCGGATACGACAGATAAGACTCTGCATGAAAAAATGCGGGAAATAGATAATCTTATCAATAATAAAGGAAAAGACAAGATCGTCATCATCACGCACGCCACCAACAGAGAAAGGTATAATTATTTAAAAAAGTTCGTCGAACTCGCAGAACAAAGAGGTTATGAGATCGTTCCGATATCAAAGCTATTTGAAACTGAATTACCGGAGTTCTTATGATAGAGATATTACACGGTATTCTATTAGGAATATTGCAAGGCATAACAGAATTTATACCAGTTAGTAGCTCGGGACATTTAGTGCTGGGCATAGAGTTTTTGAACTTTCCCCGACCGGATATCGGATTCGAGATTTTCTTACATTTTGGCTCACTTATTGCCGTTTTGTTATATTTCCGCCAAGATCTGATCTCATTGTGCGATTCCGTTATCCATTTTCGAGACAAAACTGCATCTCGAGTACGCTCACGCTTGATTGTGCTCTATCTTATTCTAGCCACTATAGTTACTGGCGTAATATATATGTTATTCGGTGATTATTTCGAAGCTGCTTTCTCTTCTATCCCATTTGTAATAGCAATGCTCTGTGTTACCGGTCTTATCCTATTTTTCTCCGATAAAATCAAATCAAAAAATATTGAATCTGCTGATTTGGGTGTCAAACGCTCGATTATGATCGGATTGGGTCAATCACTGGCAATGTTCCCCGGCATCTCTCGTTCGGGCACTACTATTGCAAGTGGAATACTGGTTGGCTTGAACCGTGCAGAAGCGGCGCGATTCTCTTTTTTATTGATGATACCGGCAATTGGGGGAGCTAATTTGGTGAATATCATCAAGATCAGCTCAATCGAGCGTAATATGTACCTCCCATATATTCTCGGTATGATAGCAGCATTCATCTCCGGATATTTAGTAATAGCATTGCTTATCAGAATGATCAAAAAGAAGCAACTGAAATACTTTGCTTATTATTGTTGGACAATCGCTTTGCTATCCTTCATATATTTTGTCTTATGAGAAAAAAGAAAAACGTTTATCAGCATTATGAATTTCTTAGGGCAAAAAACACGATAGCCATCCCTTTCGTAACGATCATATTGGGAACAGAGACTTATTACAGGGATATAGTATTAAAAACGACCTTATCCAAATTGGATGCCAAAACAGACGACCATTTCGACTACTCTATCGAGCATGGAGATACCAGCTCTCCTCATGATATAGTGGAAAACTTGGAAATGCCACCATTTTTGGCCAAATACAAAGTGGTAGTGTTGAAAAAATTCGATGATATGATCGCCAGTGCTAAAAATGTAATCGCAGATTACTGTCGCAACCCTCTCTCTACTTCGCGCTTGATAATCATAGCCGATAGTCTGGATGCACGTCAATCTGCTGTGAAGAGAATCAGAGAAAATGCATTGATAATCGAATGTAAACAACCATACAATCAGAAAGCGATCATCAATTGGCTCTCGTATGAACCACGTTTGAACAATATCGATATTTCACAAGAAGCGATGGATCTTTTTGCTGCTACAGTCGATCTGAACTACATGGTCGCCAGCAATGAGCTGGACAAATTATTGTTGTATATTGGCAGCAAAAAGTCAATAGACTCAAATGATGTTTCTGAATGTGTAGGTCATTCCAGGATAAATTCGATTTTCGAGCTTCAGGACTATGTAGCTCAGAAAGATCTGAAAAATTCGATGCTCATTTTGGAGAATCTGATGGAAAATGAAGAATCCGGTATCTTCGTATTAGCGATTTTGACGAATTTCTTCTCCATCATTTGGAAGATAGTGAATTTGAGAAAAGAAGGACTCAGTCCGAGTGAGATATCTCACAAATATATTCCGGAAGTATATCCTTCATACAGGCAGAAATATGTCGCCCATGCACGTGGATTTGATACACAAACTATCAAGCTAGCCTTCATGCTTCTAGCCGAAACCGATTTTCAGCTTAAATCCCTGAATATAAACCAAGCGATCATTATGGAGAATATGGTATATAAACTATGCACACTGAAGTAAAAAAAACTGATAATTTCAAAAGCGGATTCGTCGCCATCATCGGCAAACCGAATGTGGGCAAATCGACGCTGATGAATAAACTACTACATGAGAAAATCTCGATAGTTACACCCAAACCGCAGACTACCAGACATCAAATCAAAGGCATATTTACAGATGATAAAAAGCAGATAATCTTTTTGGATACTCCCGGTTTTCTGAAACCCCGCTACAAGCTCCAGGAAAAAATGATGGAGTACATATCTCATTCTCTCAAAGATTGTGATGTCATCGTCTTTATTTGCGATGCTGCCTCTTTCCCTACCGATTATGACCATCAGCTTCTAAACATCATCGAGCAGGTAAAAAAACCGAAAATGGCATTGATCAATAAAATTGATTTGGTCGAGGAAGAAACAGCAAAACAGCATATAGAAAAGCTCAATGATATCGATTTTGATGAGATCAAAGCAATATCAGCTTCTGAGATGAATGATTTCGATTTCCTGATAGATAAACTGACCGATTTTCTCCCCTATGCTCACCCTTTCTACTCTGAAGACGAGTTATCTGATCTGCCGATGCGCTTTTTTGTCCAAGAGATTATCAGAGAGCAGATCTTTCTGAAGCTCTACGAGGAAGTACCCTATTGTAGCACAGTTGTAGTGGAAGAGTACAAAGAAAAGGATAACCGTATCGATATCGAAGCCAATATCTGGGTAGAGAAGAAATCGCAGAAGCCGATCCTATTGGGCAGCAAAGGAAAAATGATCAAAGCTATCAGAGAGAGCTCCGAGAGGGAACTCTACCGCATAATCGGTAAAAAAGCATATTTACATCTTTGGATAAAAATTAAGCCGAATTGGCGTAAGAAAGACGGTAGTTTGCACGAATTTGGTTACCGATAAACTAAGAAAAAACTATTGACACGATATCAGCGGTAAAATTATTTGATGGCTTCAATAAGTGGAGGATTAGTCCTAATTGGTAAGGCAGCGGTCTTGAAAACCGCCGGGCTTCGCCCTTGGGGGTTCGAGTCCCTCATCCTCCGCCATGAGTTCTTTTCAGTACTGGAGAGGTGACCGAGTTGGCTTAAGGTGCGCGCCTGCTAAGCGTGTGTGGGGGGAGACTCTCACCGAGGGTTCGAATCCCTCCCTCTCCGCCAGAAAATATAGATAGTGTTGGGCCGTCGTCAAGTGGTTAAGACACAAGGTTTTGGTCCTTGCATTCGGGGGTTCGAATCCTCCCGGCCCAGCCATATTTTTATTGCCACCTCCCAACGAGTGGCTTTTTTATTTTTTTGGGATGTCGTCTAATGGTAGGACAACGGACTCTGGATCCGTATGTGGGGGTTCGAATCCTCCCATCCCAGCCATATTTCCCCAATCTGATAGAAAAAAAATATTGACCTATGACTGCAAATTATATTTCTGTGATTTCTAAAATATCAGGAGTATAGACAGTAATGGAAAAAATGATAAAGTTTTTTAGCGAGTAGCATTATGATAGTTACTGAATCGTAAATAGCTTTACATTTTTTTTGCCGTAATCATAGGGGTTAATATGACGAAAAAGATATTGATAGTTGAAGATGAACGAATAATAGCTTTAGACATCAAGCGTATCCTGTCACATCTGAAGTATGAAGTAGTCGGCATAGCATCATCAGGTAACCAAGCACTGGAGATGGTAAAACATTACCAGCCAAACCTGATTCTGATGGATATCAAGTTAGAAGGTGACATGGACGGTATCGAGACTGCCCAGATCATCCGAGAAAAATATAACCTACCGGTAATCTATCTTACTTCTTATACCGACGAAAGCACACTCCAAAGTGCTAAATATACCGAGCCTTTTGGATACATTCTCAAACCATTTGAAGAGCGAGAACTCTATGCCACTATCGAAATGGCATTATATAGGCACAAATTGGAAACCGAATTGCAACAGCGTCACAACGAGCTGCAGAAACTGTTTGATTCTGCCAGAACTCTAACTTCCGACCTCGATTTTGATATCGTATTGAATAGAATTGCACAAAGTGCAATGGATATAATGAAAGCCCATACATGCACTATATATCTATTGAATGAATCCAAAACAAAATTGGTTCCCAAAATAGCTATCGAACCGGGATATGAACAGCAAGTTCTCTCCGAAACACTATCTATAGATAACAGCTTCACCGGCCAAGCAGTAATGAACGAAAGAGGGATGATAGTAAATGATGTGATGGATCAAAACGGTGGGCAACAAATTCCCGGCACACCTGAACATGAAAATGAAAACCTGATTATTGCACCATTGACAGTTGAAGGAAGCACATTGGGAGCGATGACGCTCAGCCGCAGAGATAATGAGTTTCGAGATTCCGAATTGGCATTGGTAGAGACCTTTGCCACTTATGCTTCTACTGCTGTGAAAAATGCACAAATGTTCAATTCCCTACAAAATGAGATAAATAACCGTAAAAGGATAGAACGAGAATCCAAAAAGACACAGCTTCGTCTTACTACAATCTTCAAAAATTTACCCAGTATGGTTCTTTATGAGAAAAGCAAAAAACATTTCTTCATATCAGATAATGTGGAATATCTCACCGGCTTTAGCACAAAAGAGGTAAAGAATGATCCTGATTTCATTGTTTCCCGCATTCACGACGAAGAACGTGATTATATCTTACAAAAAACGGATAATTGGATGCAGGAAGGACACAAAGATACCTTGATAAGATGGTATAGACTGAAACACAAAAAAGGATACTATATCTGGATAGAAGAGAGGATATTGGCTCAAGAGTATAATAATGAAATCGTTTTTTATGGTATCATCATAGATAACACTCCTTTGAAGGAAGCGGAACAGAAACTAAAGAATAGCCAAGCGCAGTATAAAGCAGTGGTAGAAGATCAAACCGAATATATCAATCGTTACCTGCCTGATGGCACGCTTACTTTCGTAAATGAGGCATACTGCCGAAGGGAGAATAAAAAAGCTCATGAGTTGATTGACACGAATTGGCTTGCGGAACTTTCCGAGCAAGAACAAGCGATTATCAGAAAAAGATTGTCTGAACTAACACCCGAAAATCCTTCCGCAACTTATGAGTATAAAAATATTTACGATAACAAAGAAGTGGGTTGGGAAGAATGGACTTATCGAGCGCTTTATGATGAAAAAGGCAAGCTAACTGAATTTCAATCGGTAGGAAGAGACATCACAGCTCAGAAAAAAGCGGAAGAAGAGAAACAGAAAATCCAGCAGCAGCTTCACCATGCTCAAAAAATGGAAGTGGTAGGAAGATTAGCCGGTGGCATAGCACACGATTTCAATAATATACTTACCGTCATAAACGGATATGCAGAGAAGCTGATAAAAAAACACCACCATGACCCCGATCTTTGTGATGATGTACAAGTAATAAAAACCAGTGCTGAAAAAGCTGCCAATATGACTAAGCAACTGCTTAGCTTCTCCCGAAAACAAGTTATCCAACCAAAAACCATCAATATCCATCATAATTTAAAAGAACTGGAACAGATGCTGCATCGTTTGGCCGGAGATAAAGCGGTACTTAGTATAAACCTCGATGATAAACCTTGTGTAACTAAGATCGATGCCAGTCAATTCGAACAGATTCCCATCAATCTAGTGGTCAATTCTCGCGATGCTATGTCCAACGATGGGAAAATCGAACTCAGCACATATCATGCCACCCTCAAAGAAAGGCTTATTACTCAACATAATATCATCGAACCGGGGGATTATATCGTCCTCAGTGTAAAAGATAATGGAACTGGTATCCCGGAAGATATCCTAAACAATATTTTCGAACCGTTTTTCACAACGAAAGAAGAGGGAGAGGGCACCGGCTTAGGACTGGCAACCATTTTCACCATTGCCAATCAAGCTGGTGGCGGTATAGTGGTAGATAGTGAAATCGGTAAAGGTACAGAGTTTCTGATTTATCTGGCTGCCAGTAATGAAAAAGCGGTAAAACAGAAAGAGTATGTAGAAGAGGTGCAAACCGGACATGAAAACATACTATTGGTGGAAGACGATGCAGTGATCCGAGAATTTGTTGCAGATTTACTATCTGAGAATGGATATTCAGTGATCGAAGCAGAAAGTGGTGAGGAAGCGTTAAGTAAAGTAGCATTACACAACAAACCGATCGATTTGATGCTCTCAGATGTGAGAATGCCTCACATGAGTGGTTTTGAACTTGCTAACAAGCTTAAACTAACCAATCCAAAATTAAAAATGGTTTTGATGTCCGGCTCTGTAGAAGACAACCGTATCAAAGAATATATTGCCGATTCGAATATAGGATTTTTACAAAAGCCATTTGATTCGGACAAATTGATGCATATCGTTCGAGATGTGATGGATTCTTAAGAAAATTGAGCTATGAAAAATAAAAAGACAGCACTTGAAAAAAAGATTTTCATTCTTTTCTTTGTTGTCACTTTCCTACTTATTCTTATCCTAATTGCTTTTCAATGGCAGATCATCCGTTATGGGATCAAACAGCATGAAGAATCGATCTTATCTCCCCGTATAGTAGATATAAAAATGGCACTTAACTCTCATGTAAATACTGCCCAGATAATGTTGAGCGAAATTGCTGATAAACCAAAACTGCACCACTCCATCAATAACCGAGAATTAGATGATTTGGCACAGATCATCCTAGCAAACACAAAATCGCTGACCAGCAGAGGTATATACTTCTTTTCTGAAGACAAAAAACAACTATACGGTGAAAATTGGGAAATGATTACCCAAAACTTGGACAGGGTTTATCGAGACCGATATACAAAACATAGCTTTTACTCACTTTTTGGCAGAAATATCTATCAGATCGTGGCTCTACCTGTCATATCCGAAACAGACGAATTTTTGGGCATGTTTATTTTATCGGATCTTATTAGCATAGCTACTCTGAACTTATCTAATCAGCCGGTCTTTTTTGCACCTGTCGATGAAGAAGTTCGAACCAGTATGCTTCCCGAACATATCAGAACAAATGCAACCACACTTAATTCCAGATTGCAAAAAATGCACGAACATAACAAGACTGAGCTTATCACAAATCTTAGTATCGAAATTGCAGTTGGACTTGTCCCACTGTTTAATCTCAATGGTGAACCGATAGGGATCTTCATCACCACACTCTCGCGAGACATTAATAAGTTCGCTCATCAGAATCTCCTTTTTTTCTTCCTGGTTTTGCTCTCCATTGCAATACTGATTATCAGCTTCACCGGTGCGTGGTTTGGTAAAACAATATTAGCGCCTGTCAAAAAGATCAGCACTCGAATGCAGGAGATCAAGTCCAACCCCGAATTGATCGGACCTATGGATAACCAATATCGGGGGGTTTTAGGTGAGATGATAGATACATTCAACGATATGAATTACTCTATCAACAACTATAACCGCACTTTGATAGAATATAAAACCATCACTGAAAACCTCGGTGAAGGTGTGGTTTGGATGGATAAGCAATTCAAGATATTGCTATATAATAGCAGTTTTAAGAGGATAACTGATATTGAATATAGTGAAGATATCAAACAAAAACTCTTAACAGATCTGATACCGATCGAAAATGAAAAATTAGCAGATCTTTCCGATAATGGATTGGAATTGAACAATCTTAGATGGGAACAAGATGATAAGATCAAATATCTGCGTATCAATCTAAAACCAGTAATAGATCATTATGAATTGCGTTATGTCTGCAGTATTTTGGATATTACGAAAGAGGTAATAGAATCGCGAGCACGTGAAAAACTGGAGTTGGCTTTGTTAAAAAGTAATAAACTGGCAGAGCTGGGTCGGAGAGTAGAAGGTATTGTTCATAATATCAATTCCCCCTTGAATACTGTTTTGGGTTATGCCCAAATCCTGAAAAGGCAGGAGAAGTGCCGCGAAGATACAGATAAGATTATCAGCGCCGGTAAGATCATCTCCCACAATGTAAAAAGTCTTTTGAAAAAAATACGCGAAGATAGTATAGCCTCCTGTCGTCCGGTAAATGTGAATGACATTGTTAAACAAGAGTTGGACTTCTGTAAACATAATCTGTATTTCAAACACAACATCTCTCTTGAGACCTTTTTTGATGATAACATTCCCGATATAGATGCTGTTCATAGCGATATTAGTCTGATAATAGCTAATCTATTGAACAATGCGGCTCAAGCAGTTGAAAATAGTGAAGATAAATCAATCTATGTGACCACCAAGTTTATTGATGAAATGATCGCTATAGAGATTTGTGATACAGGAATCGGTATTGAAGAGGAGAACCGACAAAAGATCTTCGAGCCATTTTTCTCTACCAAAAGCAATAGGGCAAATGATAGTTTCGGGTTGGGACTTGCCATAAGTAAAAGCATTGCAGAAAAATATCATGGCAGAATCGAACTGACAACCACCGTAGGAGTGGGAAGCACTTTCACATTATGCCTACCATTTAAGGAACTGAAATGAATAGAAAAAGTAAAGCGCGGATTCTCATAGTTGATGATGAGATGCTAACTCGCGAAGTATTTCGTCGTTATCTGGAAGATGAATATGATGTTGATACGGCCGAATCGACAAATGACGCTTTGGACAAACTAAGCACAAATATCTATCATATTGCCATGACAGACTTGGTAATGCCGGGTCAAGATGGTCTATACCTTCTAAAAGCTATCAAACAAAAATGGCCGCAAATAGCTGTGTTGGTAATCAGTGGCAGAGCAACGATAGAAATGGCTGTTGAAGCGATGAAACAAGGCGCTGAAGATTTTATCGAAAAACCGGTGGAGGATTTTGAGCTCATAAAGATCGTCATAGATAGAATCCTAAAAGTTCGCTGGCAAACTGAAGAGATTAGAAGATTGAGGACTATGCTGGAGAAGGAATTCATCAGTAAGAAGATCATCGGAAACAGTATGGCGATCCAAAAGATTATGGAAAAAGTCAAAAAGATAGCACCTCTGGAAACTACTGTTTTACTAACCGGTGAGACCGGTGTTGGTAAAGAGTTATTTGCCGAGCTCGTCTATAATAATAGTTTGCGCAAAAATAATAAATTTGTGGTAGTGAATTGCGGTGGTTTGCCGGAAACCTTATTGGAAAGTATGCTTTTCGGTCATAAAAGAGGCTCTTTTACCGGTGCTGTCCGAGATAAGATCGGATACTTCCAAGAAGCTGATGGCGGCACCCTGTTTTTAGATGAGATCACTGAAACTTCCGCCTCTTTTCAGATAAAACTATTGCGAGTGTTGGAGAAAGGTACGATCAGACAAGTGGGTGGCGATAAGGATATCGAAGTAAATGTTCGCATCATAGCTGCAACAAACGAAGATATTGAAGCTAACGTAAAAAAGAAAAAATTCAGGGAAGATCTTTACTACCGACTAAATGTAATCCACATTCATATTCCACCTCTGCGGGAAAGAACCGAAGATATCATACTTTTAGCAAATTCTTTTGTCAAGGAATTTGCCGAGAAACACAATAAGAAGCATATCAACCTATCCGAACCTGTCAAATCCATTCTGGTCACCAAAGAATGGAAAGGGAATATTCGCGAACTCAGAAATGCTATGGAACATGCTGTTGCTCTTGCTTCTCATAATAAGATCTTACCCGAAGATCTGCCTGAATCGGTCTATGACTATGCTACTTCAAACAACGGGATGTTCTCCGGTCAGATCATTCACCTGCCCTATGCAGAAGCCAAAGAGACATTCGAAAGACATTACATCATCGAGCTTCTGAAAAAATATGGCGGTGATGTATCCAAAGCAGCAGCTTATTCGGGGATCAAACGACAAAATCTGTATGAGAAGTTCAAACGTTATAGCATAGATCCCGCGGAATATAGAGAATAACAAAGAGCTTGATAAGGAGATTTTTACTACTAGAAGAATAAATCTCTTGACGTTTAAATATATATCTTGAGAGTATGCAAAAAAAATCGGAAGGGGTTATATGGTCGACAATTTGAGTTTAGAACAGCTAATAGCTCTCTATGAGATAGGTCAGGCTATCGGCTCACAGTTAACTTTGGAAAAGGTTTTGAAAACTGTAATGGATGTAGCTACAAAGGTAATGCATGTCGAAGCCTCCTCCTTGATCTTATTGGATGACCAAAGTGGAGAACTCGTTTTTTATATAGCCGAAGGTGAAAAAGCATCGAGGCTCAAAGCTTTCCGTATGCAACCGGGGCAGGGAATAGTCGGTCATGTGGTTCAAGACAATGAACCGGCCATCGTCAATGATGCTCAATCTGATCCCCGTTTTTTCAAAAAAGCCGATAAGACAAGTGGCTTTGTTACCAAGTCTATCCTCTGTGTACCGATGGCAACAAAAAACAAGCTTTGGGGAGCCATAGAAGTCCTGAACAAACAAGATGACGCCGATTTTGACCAATCAGATCTTATATTTTTGCAAGCTATGTCCAAAAGAGCAGCTTTAGCTGTAGAAAATGCTATGTTACATGAAGATATAGTAAAAAATGAACGGCTTGCCGCGGTTGGTCAAACAGTTGCCGGACTGGCTCATTGCATCAAAAATGTGCTAAACGGTATCCAAGGCGGTTCATATCTTGTCGATATGGGGTTGAAGAAGAACAATCCCACGCTAATCGATAAGGGTTGGACAGCTGTGAAAAAGAACAATACATTCATGCAAGACCTTGTGTTGGATATGCTCACTTATTCAAAAGAACGGGAACCGGAATATATCGATGTGGATATAAATGAACTGGCTCAAACTGTCTGTGATTTTATGAGAGAGAAAGCAGAATCTAAAGGTATAAGCTTATCATTTGAGCCAAATGCAGAAATTGGTAATGTGCAAATTGATGGAAAGGCAATAAAACGTAGTCTGCTCAATCTTGTATCCAATGCTGTAGATGCTTGTGAAAATAGACCTGATGCGAAAGTTGAAGTCTCATTAAAGAGTGCTGCCAAAGATTTCTTCGCTTTATCGGTCTCTGACAATGGCAGTGGAATTCCGCCCGAGGCAAAGAAAAAACTATTCCAAGTGTTTTTTAGCACCAAAGGTTCCAAAGGGACAGGATTGGGTCTGGCGGTTACCCACAAAATCATCGAGGAACATGGCGGACGGATAGATGTGGACTCGGAAGTGGACAAAGGAACAACCTTTACGATTTATTTACCGAAGAAAAAGACAAACACTCCAAAGGAGGAAATATGACTGATAGAAAGAAGATCGTTCTTGTGGATGATGAGCAGGTTAATCTTGATTATTGTGAAGCTATGCTCTCTGAAATTGGTGACTTTGATATCAAGACAGCTACAAATGGGATGACAGGTTTGCAACTGATAGAAAGTGAGAAACCCGATCTGGTAGTTCTGGATGTTCAGATGCCGGTATTGAATGGTTTCCAAGTGTTCAAGGAGCTGAAAAAGAATCCATCTACCGAGAGAATACCTGTCATTATGCTTACCGGAATTGCTTCCACGACTGGGATGCAATATAATGCTAAAGATATGGGTGTAACGCTCGGGGCAGAACCACAGGCTTATATCGATAAACCGTTGGATCCGGAAGATTTTCAAAAGAAAGTGAAGAATCTGCTCGGTCTTTAGTTTATAGTAATTTACTAAAAAATGCTCGCTGTTCTAAAGAGCAATTACTTTTATGCTCTGAAAGCTAGTGAGTATTACAAATTGAATAGGGGGAATAATGGATGTAAAAACCGCTATAGAAAAACGTCGTGCCTACCGTGTATTACAACCTGGCAAAATTGATGATTCTATCATAGAACAACTGATAAATGCAGCAAAATTGGCACCGTCATGTTTCAACAAACAACCATGGAAATATTTGTTTATCAAATCTGACGAGATGCTAAATAAAATGAAAGCTGTTTTTGCCAAAGGGAACGAATGGACTTTCGATGCTTCTCTAATTGTAGTGGTATTCGGCAAAAAAGAGGATGATTGTATCATCAAAGACCGCATTTATTATCAGTTTGATATAGGACTTTCTTCTGCTTTTATGATACTTCGAGCTACTGAAATGGGTCTTGTAGCTCATCCAATTGCCGGCTATAGTCCCAAAAAAGTAAAAGAGCTTACGAATATTCCTGCAGATATGGATGTTATCACTCTTATTCTGGTTGGGAAAAGAGCGGAACCAAAGAATCAAGAATTGGCAGATAAGCTCGCAGCTGAAGAACCCAGACCAAAGCGAAAAGATAATAGTGATTTTGTATTTTATGAGACATATCAGTAAAAAAAATAATATAGAGAAGGAGTAACTGATGAGTACAGAAAAAAATCCCTTGTTAGAAAGGACAAAAAACGGCAAATTCGAAGCTATTCCGTTTGATCAGATCAAAAGAGAACACTTCCTACCCGCTATTGAAAAAGCAATGGAGATCACCAAGGCAAATATCGAAAAAATAAGGACAAATCAGAGTCCACCGTCCTTCGAAAATACAGTAGAAGCATTGGAATTTGCCAGTGAGCATCTGGATGAGGTAGCTACGATCTATTTCAATCTGATGAATTCCGAATCCGATGATAAATTCAAAGAGCTGGCACAGCAGATAGCACCGATGCTATCGGCTTTGAACAATAGTATTCTCACCGATCCGGTTTTATTCGACAAAGTAGAATCCATCTACAACAAGCGAAAAACTTTAAATCTGAACCAAGAACAAGCTCGTCTCTTGGAGCTGAATTATAAGGCTTTTGTTCGTAATGGCGCCAGATTATCCGACGAGGATAAGAAAAAACTCATCGAGATAGATGATAAACTCTCGCGATTAAGTCCTAAATTCATGCAAAATGTGATGAATTCTGCCAATTCTTTTTCACTGCACATTACAGACAAATCCGAGCTTGAAGGACTTCCTTCCTCAGCATTGGAATCTGCTGCTCATGCTGCTAAGCGAAAAGGATTGGATTCCGGTTGGCTTTTTACATTGCAAATCCCCAGTTTTCTACCTGTGATGATGTATGCCAAAAACAGAGAACTGCGTGAGAAGATGTATCGCGCTTATGGGGCACGAGCATACAAAGATAGATTCGATAACCAGGATATGGTAAAACAGATAGCAACACTCAGACATAAAAGAGCCAATCTATTGGGTTTTGACACCCATGCCCAATATGTATTGGCAGAGCGAATGGCAGAAAAACCGACTACTGTGTTATCTTTCTTAGATGAAATATTCGACGCTGCTCTTCCCACTGCCAAAGAAGAATTGGAAGAGATGAAGAATTTGGCTTATGAACATGATAAGATCACCGATTTCTCCGCTTGGGATTCACATTATTATGCCCAGATTTTGAAAGAGAAAAAGTTTAACTATAATGAAGAAGAACTCCGCCCTTATTTCAAAATGGAAAATGTAATTGATGGATTGTTCAAAGTCGCTAATAGACTTTATGGCATCAATTTTTCTCAGATAAATAATATCCCGGTTTATCATGAAGATGTAATTGTCTATGAGGTAAAAGATAAGGACGACAGTCATCTCGGGCTCTTGTATCTGGATACTTTCCCACGAGAAACCAAACGAGATGGAGCGTGGATGACTACCTATCAAAGGCAAGGAATGAAATCGGGCAAAGTTCACCGACCTCATGTTTCCATCGTTGCCAATCTTTCCCCCTCTACCGATAAAAATCCATCTTTGTTGCAGCATTCCGAAGTGAAGACTCTATTCCATGAGTTTGGACATGCACTACATGCTCTGCTATCCAATTGCACCTATTCTTCTCTTGCCAGTCCGAATGTATATTGGGATTTCGTGGAGCTGCCTTCACAGATTATGGAGAATTGGGTAGTGGAAAAGGATGCACTCGATCTTTTTGCAAATCACTATCAAAACGAAACTAAAATGCCGGATGAACTTATCGAAAAAGTGAAGAACGCTCAGAGATTCAATGCCGGAAGTATGAATTTACGCCAACTTAGTTTGGGTTACTTAGATATGGCTTGGCATAATAATGATCCCAGCGATATAGATGATGTGGCTGCTTATGAAGATAAGGTGATCGAAAAGACACGCTTGCTTCCAAAAGTGGAAGGCAGAAATACTTCATGCAGTTTCAGTCATATCTTTGCAGGAGGATACTCTGCCGGATACTATTCTTACAAATGGGCAGAAGTATTAGAAGCAGACGCATTTGAATTATTCAAAGAAAAGGGGATATTCTCGAATGAGATAGCTGAATCATTCCGCAATAACATCTTAGCACGTGGTAATACAGAACATCCAATGGATATCTATGTAAAATTCAGAGGAAGAAAACCAGACCCTGAAGCTTTATTAAAACGTGAAGGGCTAAAGTAAACTTAATCAAACCCCGCTTAACGGCGGGGTTTTTTTAATCTTCAAATAATCCGTTCAGTTCAGAACTATCGAACCAGATCATTGTTCCATGTAGTTGGTTGAGCTCATCCTGAAGCAGATCTTTGTGATTACTCTCCTCCTCGGCGAGATTGAGAAGTAGTTTTTTCGTATCTTCATCATCACTATTTTCTGCCAAGTGTTTGTATCGATAATACGCCCTCTCCTCTTGAGCTATTGCAAATTTAAGCGCTTGATCAGGTTCCTCCAACCTTTCTTCAATCGCCAATTTTGGCAATTTATCCGGTGAGATTGTAAGCTTTTCGTCCGGGAACTCTTTTCCAAACTGCTGCCGGATTTTTTGTTCGTGCATATTTTCCAAAGGAATCAAATTAATAAAAGTTTGTTTGGACGGTGCTTTATTGAATGCTTTTGCGAGCATGGCATACAAATTCTGCGTTTCCACTTCCGATTCTATCGCTTCTATCAATATGTCTTTTCTCGTTTTCATATCTCCTCCTACTTTGAGTATAATTGTTAATCATGTCCAAAAATGTCAAGCTTCTCGTTTGGGATAGAATAAAAAGGAAATATTGACAGGAGAATGACGCTAGAAAAAAGGTCTTTGGGGAGTCGGAAAATGAAAGAAAAAAGATTCGTAGTATATCTTGCAGCAGTTGCAGCTATGCTGTTTTGGGCAGCTAGTTATGTGTGGTATAAACAGGCATTTGAGATGTTCAAGCCGATCACCATCATATTCTTGAGATTGCTGTTATCTTATGTTTTATTATCTCTATTTCTGCATTTCAGCAAAATATCTACCCGAATTGATAAAAAAGATTATAAGCTCTTTTTGCTATTGGCTTTTTTCGAACCATTTTGTTATTTTATGGGAGAAAGCCATGGAATGCAACATGTGTCGGCTACACTCGGTTCTATTATCATATCTACTATTCCGTTGTTCACACCTTTGATGACTTTTATCTTTCTACGTGAGAGGATAGTATTGATCCATATTGTCAGTATCTTCATATCTTTTGCCGGTGTATTTCTGATCGTATCTGGTGGAACTATCGACTATGAATCTGTCAAAGGGATAGCATTGATGCTTTTTGCCGTATTGGCAGGAACCGGATATGGAATTATTGTAAGAGTACTGGCAGTGAAATATTCCAGTTTGGTGATTGTACGTGCCCAAAATATTATCGGAATTTTCTTTTTCTTACCGTTTCTGTATCTACGGGAATGGGATGCTATTCAGACACTACAATTCAATACCACCAGCGTACTTGCCGTTGTTCAATTATCTATTTTCGGTTCTACTTTAGCCTTTATTTTTATGACCATTGCCATACACCGGATCGGACTGATAAATGCAACTATCTTCACCAACTTGATCCCGGTATTCACAGCAGTCATTGCCTTTTTCGTGATTGATGAACCTTTAACCGTTCGAGTGATCGGTGGCATAATGATTGTGATCTTGGGATTGTTCCTATCTCAGCTACCTTATTATCTAAAATGGAAGAAAAAGAGGCAGATGGCAATGTACGGCGGTATCAGTAAAGAGTCCGATCGATTGAGCTAATTTAATTTCTTCGACAAAAACCATTGCAATCCGATCAATGTCTTAGCATCGATGATCTTACCGGAATCTATCATATCGGTTATTTGAGCAGGAGTCAGATGAATCTCTTTGATGTCTTCATGTTCCTGATGATTTCCACCACCTGCACCAACTCGAACATTATCATCGATTTCTGCGTAGAATAGGTGGATTTTCTCATCACAGCTTCCCGGTGCTACATAAAAGCAACAAATTGGTAGCAAATCGGTTACTTTGTAACCCAACTCTTCATAAATCTCACGTTTTAGGGCAATTTCGGGAGTTTCACCTTCTGCCATCATACCGGCTACGAGTTCCAAAAGCCAACCATTATCCTTCTGATAAGTAGCGTAACGAAATTGTTCTACAAAGACCAATTTCTCACGCTTTCTATGATACAACACTGCACTGACAGCATCGCCTCGAACTACATTCAAACGACTTACTTCAGCGCTCATATCACCATCGTATTTTTCGTATCTCAGCTTTGCTTTTTCCAACTTAAAAAAATCATCGAACAGTATTTTCCGAGAAATGATCTCTACTTTTTTCATCTTAAACTCCATACATAATTAGTGCTACAAGTAAACCTAAAATAGCACCTGCCATTACCTCCAGTGGTGAATGACCTAATAGTTCTTTGAGATTTTTTTCCAAAAGCTGCATTCCCTCTCGCTCTTTTATGTTATGAACGATTTTATTCAGAAGTTCTGCCTGTTCACCTGCCGCGCGTCTAACTCCGGCAGCATCGTACATCACGATCAGGGCAAATACAGCTGTAATTGCAAAAAACGTGGATGAGAAACCTTCGGATAGCCCGACAGCAGTAGCCAAAGATACCACGGTAGCTGAATGCGAACTCGGCATACTACCGGTCTCTATAAATTGTTTCAGACTATACTTCTTATGTTTAACAAAATAAAACACTCCTTTGAGTATTTGAGCTAATAACATTGCTACTAAAACAATCTCAATTATTTTGTTCCCGAGTATGATTCCATCATTCATAGATTTTATTCAGTATTTTCCCTATACAAAAGCGCGGTTTTCCCTTTGGTTTGGATTAAAATCGCATCGGTCGCCATCGTCAATTCTGCTGCCAGTTCTTTTCTCTCTTCGCGAAAATCCGATTGCAATGCCACTTTTACCAACTCATTTGCTTCAAGTTGTTGCTCCAAACTTTCGATTACATTCGGAGTAACACCTTGTTTGCCTACATGCAGTGTAGCCGGCATATTATGCGCTTTTGCTATCAACTCTGCTCTCTGTTTACCAGTTAAATTCATGAATTTCCCTTCCTTATTTTTACTATCTCACTATACAAAAATATATCTCGCTACTCTTTCTGCAAGAATTTTCTCATATTTATAAGACAAATTGGTATTATTTATCAAATTGATAAACTCGCGGAGCCAATGATATATTTAGCGATATCATATCTACCTTATTTTTCATACAAATAGGATACTATCTCATTTTTGGCACGATATATGCTCAGAGAATCAGTAAAAAAGGAGGTTCTCATGAAAAAGCATCAACTTACCATGTACTGTTTGATCTTGTTCTTCTATGTAGTTGCTATTGTAACTATCGTTCTATTGACCGATAACACAGAATCGACTTTATCATCTTTGCTGATAAAGTCTGAAACTGTCGATATCGATCAGTGTGAAGTTACAACACTCCACTCTGATATTAAAGTGATCAACAGACCTAATATTGGCGGATTAATAAAAGATATCTTAAGCAAAATACTGTCTCATTAATCCGCCAATGTCTCACTGTATGTCAGCGATCTTTCAGTGAGCAATGTCATCTTCTCAATTGCTTCAGCAAACTGATGACCTCGTCTTGAGATTCGAGCAGATATTTAGCTTCGGACTGTATCTTCCCTACTCTAAAGGAATAAGCCCTCTCAGGTACGGTTTCGAATAGCAACTCATCCGACCATCCCGATCCTATTGCGAGAATAAAGTCATAATTTTTTTGTGAAAGCCAATGCATGGCAAGTTCACCTTTGTTAATTCCCGAATTTGCGACTTCTATCACCTTGTTTCCGTGCCAGACTTGGACATCTATATTGCTGGTAATATCTACCAGATTCTCATACACTTCCATAGCCAAGAAGGCAGCTTGCTCAATATCAGCTTTGTGATAATACCAAGATACCGAATATTCCTTTTCCTGAATAAAAGAGCCGTGCAATCTATCGGTGTAGATTTGAAGCAGTTCCATCACATCATCCTTCCACTCAGCAGAGAGAGGTTTGAGCTGATCCCATTTTTGGGTAGCAGCATCTCTGATCCAAGAACCATGCTCGGCTATAAGATTAATACTGAGTTTGCCCAGACATTCGTCCAGTTCTTCTTTGCTTCTACCACTCAAGATAACGATATCCGTTTTCTGCTTCTTGTTCACATTTCTGAGTAATTGGATCAGTTCTTTGTCTGGTTTCGGCGCTTGCGGTTCTTGGGAATATGGTACGATCGTACCATCATAGTTTAGGATTATTATTCTGTTTTTTGCTTGATGATAATCTTCCAGAAGTTGAGTAGCTATTTGCTCGGTATACCTCTTTTTGGAAAATGATTCGGTAGATAATTTCCAGATATCATAAAGTGTTTTTACATATTCGTCTGCCCAATGCACGACATTATATCTTTTCAGACGGGTTTGCATGATCTCGTTCCGTTTGACCTGCTCCTCTTCGGGCATGTTCAGAGCTTCCAAAATAGCATCAGCTATAGCATCAGTACTTTGCGGATTGATAATGATAGATTCGCTTAGCTCTTTGGCAGCACCGGTAAATTCACTAAGTATCAAAACCCCTTTCTTATCTACCAATGAGGCGACATATTCTTTGGCTACCAGATTCATTCCATCGCGAAGCGGAGTTAGCAGAGCCACATTACTGCGCCGATACTGCTCGATCAACTGTGGATGTGGCAGAGATGTATATTGATAGATGATCGGTGTCCAATCTATGCTGCCATATTTACCATTAATATTACCTACTAGTTCATCCAGTTTTCTTTTTATAGTTTGATAAGAAGAAACTCCCGTGCGGGATGGAACTACTATCATATTTAGATACACCTTCCCATGCCATTGCGGATTTTTTTCCAGAAACAATTCGAATCCCTGCAATCGTTTTACGATCCCTTTGGAATAATCGAGGCGATCAACAGACAAGATCATTTTCTGCTCGCTGCCGCTCGGTTTGCCGGGGATCTTCACACAAGTTTCCAGACCGTGGAACTTTTCGTAATCTATTCCCATGGGAAAAGTTTCCACTCGTGCAGTTCTCAGCGGTAATGCAATCCTTCCCATATGATTCTCTATACCCAATAACCTCCGTAAACAGCGTAGGTAATACTGAGAATAATCGTGCGTATGAAATCCGATGAGATCTGCTCCCAAAAGACCTTCCAATATCTTATTTCGACTCTCGTTGGGAAGCAAACGGTACATCTCGAAAGAAGGGAAAGGAATGTGTAAGAAAAACCCGATCGGATTTGAAACCTGTTCGCGTAGCATTCCAGGCAGTAGCATTAGATGATAATCGTGAACCCAAATGATATCATCAGGTTCTATCACCTTCAAGATCTCATCTCTGAATATGCGGTTCAATCTCTGATATTGCTGCCAAAAATCTTTATCGAATCTGGCATAGGTAGGGAAATAATGGAACAGAGGCCAGACGGTTTTATTACAAAAGCCGAGATAGACTTTGTCCATCAAACTCTGCGAGAAAAAAACCGGAGCAGCGTTGAATTCTTGTTTCACTTTTTCCCGGATGAGCTTTTCATCTTTTTTGGGAATAGTCATGCCGGGCCAACCCATCCATAGATAATCATCAATATCAGAATCGGTCTTCCCCAAGGCAGAGAGATAGTCGCTCAATCCGGAGACCAAACCACCCGCACTCTTTTTGGTATGATATTCACCTTCATATTTGGATACTGAAACAGGTAAGCGATTGGATACAATTATCAGTCTCATCATAAACTCCTAACAATATTCTTTTCTTAGTTTATCTGTTTTGATTCTCTCTTCTCTTGCCATCATTTTTTCATAACTAATCATAATGAAATAATTTAATCATTTCTTTACCTTTGCCAAACAAAATTTAACATCTAAGCAATATTTATCAGGAGATTTGATCCGAACTTATTAATTGTGCACCTGCACTTCTCATTTCTTGCAATGCTTTCTCCACATCGCCTTCATGCTGTTTCACACCCTCGATAGCATCTGCAACCACAAAAGTCTTGAAACCACCTTTTATAGCATCCAATACGGTAGAACGGACACAGTATTCGGTAGTAAGTCCTACGATATAAAGATCGGTTACATTTTGAGAGTGCAAAAATCTGAACAGATCTTCATTGGTAGCTTCGAAGGATGAATAGCCGTCATCAGCATTACCGGTTCCCTTCAGAAAGATTTGCTTGATTCTACTTGCCTGAAGAGCAGGATGAAATTCTGCTCCTCTGGTTCCGGCAACACAGTGTGGTGGCCATTTATCGAAATGAACTGTATCTTTGGGATGATAATCTTTGGAGGCTAGTATGATAGAGAATTTATCCATCAGGTCATTTACTATCGGTACGATCTTATCTCCCTCCGGGGCAGGTAAAGCCCCGCCAGGACAGAAATCATTTTGCAAATCGACTATTAATAACGCTTTCATCTCTCCTCCTCTATTCTTTTACCTTAGTGTGGATCAGTTTGTTTCTCAGATTCCACAACTTTTTGCTCAATCCTACTTTGTAAATATGTGGATTTTCGAATCTTTTGTGTTCTTCGGGTAATTCCTTTAATCTTTTATACATATAGTTTGTAATTTCAGATATCGGCACTTTACCGTTTCTCTGTTTACCATTTTTCAGCACTGTTTGCAGCAACTGCTCAGCTCTTAATCCTTTTAGAGAGCATGATTTCTCCTGTTCATGCGGATGATGGATAATATCTACCTTTTTCTCTTTAGACAGCGAAACTGCATCTGCATAGAACATATCATCACCGTTGAAAAAACGGTAGACTTTTTTCTCACCTGGAAAAATTATCTTTTCTAAATTTTCGGATAGCTTTAACCGCGGTTTACCATCGCTAGAACTTAGTTTGAACACCCCATCCAAAGCGGCATCATCTTTGCCGGTGATCAGCCGAGTTCCCACTCCGAATCCATCTATCGGTGCATTTTGTTGGTCCAAGCTTCTTATCAGATATTCATCGAGTTGGTTGGAAGCAAAAACCATCACATAATTCAAACCGGCATCGTTCAGCATTTTTCTTGCTTTTTTACTAAGATAAGCCAGATCACCGCTATCGAGTCTGATACCCTTCAATCTTTTGCCTTTACTCTCCATCTCTTTGGCTACTCGTATAGCATTGGGAACTCCCGATCGGAGAGTGTCATAGGTATCTACGAGCAGGATGCAGTTATACGGATAGATCTCGGCGAATTGTCTGAAAGCTGTCAGTTCATCGTCAAAACTCTGGATCCATGAATGTGCCTGTGTTCCGGAGCAAGGCAGGTCATAAAGCTGAGCGGCATAAACATTGGACGTAGAATCACAGCCACCAATCATAGCGGCACGGCTGGCTTGAATTCCACCACACCCTTGAGCACGTCGCAGACCGAAATCGACCAATAATCGTTCTCCAGCCATTAACCTCATGCGTGAAGCTTTGGTGGCTATCAGAGATTGAAAATTGATAATGTTCAATAAAATTGTTTCGATCAATTGTGCTTCCAATATATTACCCTTCACTATCATCACAGGTTCGTATGGGAAGACGACCTCTCCTTCTCGTGGAGCAAGAATTTCTCCTTGGAAACTGAAATCTGCCAGATAGGAAGTAAATTTCTTGTCAAAACCGATACTCTCCAGATATTCACATGCGGAATGATCAAAGCGATAATTTTTGATGCTATCCAAAAGATCCTGTAAACCGGCAAATACGACATAGCCACCACCAAAAGGATTACTGCGGAAAAAATAGTCGAAACATACCGAAGTGTTATGCCTGCCAGTTAGATAATATCCTTGAGCCATCGTCAATTCATATAAATCTGTATATAATCCCAGATTACTTCCTATCATCAATTCCTCCAAATCATATAATAAGCTGATTTCCCATTCTTAGCAACTGCAAAGTCTCCCCTCTCTCAATGTCTCGAAACCTTCTTTGAATAAATATGCGACGATAAGCAATCCAACGATGGGATCTGCCTGCCAAATACCGAACCATTGGTTCATAAGCAACCCTATCAAAAGCGACAAAGACATGAATACACATGCCAAAGTCTGTTTGGAATCAGCTACTAAACTCATACTTCCAATTCGTTTGCCCGTCTTATTTTTGGCCACATACAAGAGGGGCATGATTATCAACGATAAGATCGCGATCACCAGCCCCATTACAGATGGCTCCGGTTTCTCTTGGAGTAGCAGTTTTTTCACCGCCTCATAAAGGACATAACCACCAAGAATGAAAAAAGTGTAGCCCACCAGTTTGATAGCACGGTTTTCTATTTTTCTCTCCTGATCTGCATCCATTTTTTTATAAGAGCGAAAACGCCAGATCATAACTATACTCGAGAGAGATTCGGAAAAACTATCCATTCCGAATCCGATTAAAGCTATACTTCCGGCGATTACCCCGGCAATTATCGACAATATTCCTTCTAATAAGTTGTATATTAAAGTAAAGTATGAAAGCAACAACGCTTTTTTATGATACCTTTTATCCATTCATCCTCCTACCAATAAAATCATAGTAAAATAGTAGGTTTTGTCAATCTCTTTTTTTATTGTTTATGATCTTTTCGAGTACAGACACTGTCCCCAAGCATGTTAATCTTCAAAGTAACGATAATTCATATAGTTATTGAATACTCGTTACTTAAGCATCTTCTTAGTCGCTATGATTGCTCAAACCTACCTTGTTTGAAGGTGACTTTCCGATTGACAGAAAGCCTCAATCCAAAATTTATACTCCCTAAAAAAAGTAAAAGGAAGGTAAAAATGATAGGAAATAGCCAGGTATTAGTAGGCAATCATACATCTGCAGCTTACTTAATCAATCTAAAGAGAATGGTAAACATTGTGGGTATGGTATTAATTTTGAGCTTTTTGGCACAGATGAGAATTCCGCTTATCTTCACGCCCGTACCAATAGTATGTACGCAGATCGGGATAGCCATCTTAGCCGCTTATTTAAACCGAAAGGATGGGATGCTGGCTATAATGACCTATATAGTAGCAGGTGGAGCCGGATTACCAATATTCAGCGGCTTCAATGGTGGTTTGTCGGCACTAACCGGTCCCACCGGCGGGTATATAGCCGGATATCTGCTGGCTTTTGTGTATTTAAGTAATTACCTACACAATAGAGAAGAAAAAACCATCCTGAACATATTCTCCCATATTTTCCTAGCACAATTACTGATTTATATCCCCGGATTGATTCATCTAAGTCTATGGATGAGTGCAACTCAAACTTTTTCGGTACAAACTATGCTAATCATCGGATTTTTGCCGTTCATAGTAGGTGATGTAATCAAAGCTATGATCGTCTCAAGCTATATGAAAATTGTTTGTAAATGTAAATGAGCATCATTAGGATAGGGCAGGGACAAATATTTTGTTGATATAGAATTGGGGTTTCGGATTCCGATCAGTTTTGTATATATATTCGAAGCCGCTCTATTTGATATCTTTTTGGAAATCGTTCCCCAACAAAACGTTGGGGAACTTTTTTTTATTGATAACATCCGATTTGAAAGTACTTTTAGCGATTACATCGTTCAGTTTTCATTCATCTGTGAAAAATGTATTTGACTTAAATTTAAAGGATTAATTGTTTGTTGAATATAAGCATTTCATAATGCTGTGAAGATTTTAATGAGGTTAGAATATAATGAAGATACGGAAAGAAGCATTGATAAACATGGGAAAAAACTCATATTTGCTTTGTTTGTTGATATTTAAAATATATAGTATTAATAATTAGGGGATTATATATGTCACTATTCTACAAACCATTGCATGAAATTTCTATCGATGATATTAATTCATTGATAGATAATCAAGTTCATGAAACTCGCAATTTGGAATATAAAAGTAAATTACCGGGGACAACGAATAAAGAAAAGAAAGATTTTTTAGCAGAAGTTACAGCTATGGCAAATTCCGGTGGTGGGGACATTATATTCGGAATAGAAGAAAAAGAAGATTCGATAGGAGATAAAAAATATGCTCTTCGCGGCATCTCAAGGATAAATGAGGATACGGAAAAAAACAGATTAGATTGTCTCTTGAGAGATGGAATTCAACCTAGAATAATATATTATCATTTTGTTTCTATACCAATTGATGAAACAAAACAAATCTATTTATTAAGAATACCCCGTTCCTTAAACACCCCTCATATGGTGACCTTAGGTGGTAGTCAGAAGTTTTATGCCAGAAATTCTTCCGGTAAGTATCCAATGGAGATCAATGAAATCAGAACTTCCTTTTTATCAGGCTCAACATATTTGGAGATAGCAAAAAATTGGAGATTGGAAAGGATAGCATTGATAAAAAACAATGAAACATTTATACGATTAAATGATGAAGCAAAGTTAGTTCTCCATGTTATTCCTCTGAACTATGATCATATGGACGACAACATTAATCTTAAACAAATGCACAAAACTATATCAAATAATTATGGAGAAGATTTACATTACAATTTTGATGGTATATTTAGTAAAAACTGCTACAATCATTCATATCAATATAAACACAATTTTAGTATTAATAATATAACATATTTTCAATTTTTTCGAAACGGACAAATCGAATCTGTTGATGATAAGATACTTAATTCAAAGGAAAAGAATTTGACTACCCAAACATATGAAAAAGAAATAATCTGGATTATTGAATTACACCTTAAATATTATAAACAAATCAATGTGACTCCACCTTTCGTCATTGGTATTACATTGTTAGGTATTAAAGATTATACTATTAAGGACGATACAAATTGGAGAATGAGAATAATGCCTGACATCTTTATAAAAGACGATGATATTATTCTACCAAATCTAATAATTCAAGATTTCAATGATGATATCCCAAAAGCTCTGAAACCAGCTTATGATATGGTTTGGAATGCCTGTGGTTATGCAGGTTCCTTTAACTATGATGAAAATGGCAATTGGAAATACAGCAATAATTCTTAATAATCGAATAATTATACCTCACCCTCTTTCTCTTGACAGAGAACAGTACTTCATCAATTTGGTAGTGATCGCTGAGTAACATGACCTAAGCTGTAGTGGTAAGGTCAGTTACCGTTAGGGTATTTTGGGAAACCGGAGTGCCTCCCGTGCTTGGAAAGGCGAGATTAATCTCTTGCCTTCTAATAAATTAGTTAGGAGGGCAGATGAAAACATATCTGACGATTTTAGCACTTGGTTTGCTGCTATTCATCTCTTCTTGTGATGATCGCAGTGCACCACCGGAATATGATCCACCTGAATGGGCGGTTCATCCCGATCATGAGATCACAATTCCGGATAGTCTGGAAGGATTTTATAATCCTGTGGAGATATCCTATGATGACGAAATTGTAACCGCTTATCCGTTACTCGATTTTGTAACTGACTACCTTTATGACGGCTACACTTACGAACTGATGTCCACCGATGCCGATGGCAATTTCTCACCCCGTATCAAAGGATATCCCGATCTGGTCTGGGATGAGTTTAGCACCGGCTATTACATACCGGAGAAACAGCATCGTGCTTATTTCCCCGATGAATCTATCCCCTCGACTTATGATGTGAAAAACCTGGGATATATCAATATGTATCGCAAAGTGAATGTGGTCAAACAGGCGGACATCACTCTGTTTCACATCAATGTCTTACCATCATTGCAGATATTGTATCATGATGATCAAGGTTCTCATGAAGCGGAAGTAATAGAACTTCGCTACCTCATCAGCGACTATATCACACCAAACAAAGAAGATTACGAATATCTCTTTGAATACTTCGCAGGCGGCACGGATCTTTTGAGCTGGCAGCAACTCAATCGTGCATATTGGATAAAAAATAGTGAAGCTCTGATCTTTTTGGATGATACCAATACCGTCACCGACACGGCAGAATCTTTGCTGAATGTATATCTGAGTGAGATTGCAACCTATTGATGAGCTGGTTGAAGCGCTTCTCTTCTTATGATCTGTTGATGATCGCCATCTTGAGTGCGCTCGGATTGGCGATCAAACCGATCGTCACGCCACTGATCCATCTGGTATCCTCCCCGTTGATGATCCCGGGCGGTTCACTTGCCGGCGGACTATATATGATGTGGATCGTGCTGGCGATAGCGATCTTGCGAAAACCGGGAGTTGGCACTCTGGTGGGGCTTACTCAGGCGATCGTGATGATCTCGCTCGGTTACTTTGGCAGTCATGGCATCGTTTCACTACTCAGCTATACTCTACCGGGTGTCATAGTAGATCTGGTCGCTTTCATCAGCCGCTATCATAATAGTGTGTTCTCTCACACCATAATGTGTATGATGGCAAACATCACCGGTGCGACAGTAGTCACCGTAATCGTTATGCGCCTTGCTTGGCTTCCGTTGCTCATCTCACTAACCACGGCAGCAATTTCGGGAATTATCGGTGGCATTATTGTTCATTCACTATTTAATAAACTGAGGGCATATAATCTGGTATGAAGATGGAGACGAAACATTTCGGATTTATCATTATTCTTATCTTTTTGAGCGCATCTATCGCTCATAGCCAAGCTCTTGTTCTGCATCATCAATCGGGAAGTATAGACATCATAGCAGAAGATTTTACAGATGAGATGCTCACGACTGTGCAAACCTCACGCATCTTGGATGGTAAAGAAAAAACTGAACTGTGGGTAGGAATATTTCTGGAACATTTATTAGAAGCGCATACGATCGCTGCTTACGACGAGATCATCTTTACTGCTGATGATGGTTATCAGGTTAGATTGTCACGCCAAGAAGTAAATTCCCACACTTGCCTGCTCGCTCTCAGAAAGGATAATCAGGATCTCGCTTCTTTTCGGCTTGTCATCCCCACCCTCAGAGAGATGTATTGGATAGCAGAGCTTAGCTATATCGATGTAGTGGAAGATACCATGCTGATGGATCCTAACATTCTGTTCTCAGCTGAGAATATCCTAAAAAGTTTACCACTTATCATTCATCCACTGTCATACTCACGGCAAAAAGCGTATCTGTTCAGACGGTTGATCATCGACTATCTTCCCTACACATCCGGCGAATATATTTTGAAAGGCAGCGATGGGTTGGAGCGGAGATTGGATTATCAGAGTTATCTGAAAAATGCTCTCGTTATCCCGCATGAAGATGGCAGTTACGATCTCATAAGTCCTGATATGCCTGCTGGGATGTGGATCAAAAATATCGCTTATTTTCAAAACAAAGCGCATGGGATAGCCTACTTCTTCCCAAATGCATTCTCTTCTTATGAGCATTTTTCCCAAATAACCGGACTGGACTTTCATGATACTAAAACAGAAGCATTTACAAATAGCGGCAAACTTTTGGATAAAGCGAATGACTGGTTGAACCTAAACGAACTTAAGAAAATACGGATAATAAAATGATAAAGATACTTCTTTTAGCTTTCTTGCTCTATGGTTGCAGTACTGCTGAGATTGAACTTTCGGGCAATATAGCCAATCCTGCGACTATTTCATCCGAAGGCAGGTTGGACAGCATCTTGACCTCATACCGCTCCGAAGCTGCATTTTTGATAGCGGCAGATGGTACTGCTGCCTATCTGCCGGCTAGTTCATATCCCTATCTGTATCTATACAAATCTGATGGGGAATTCCATGCTCAGAGTGATTCATTACCGGCTTTTTGTAATCTGAAGAATATCAGTGAGATCTCCTTATACAGTCCCGCTCCATCTTACTCACTCTCTGTTTTACAGGGCAATCAATCTAGCGAGATATACACTCCCTTTAGTGCCCGCCTAGCAGAATTTCGCCTGCTTGGTGCTAGTAGCAGATATGGAAATTACGCCTCTAAATATGAATCCTCCTCCCCATTTCGTTTGCCTGCTCTTGAAGATTCTATCTTGACTCTCACCAACGATGGTAAGTATATTTGGTATGATAGAACTGATTTCTCCCATGCTTTTTCTTTACAGTCCAATCATTTCAAACTCGAAGCAGACACCCTCATAGCCATCTGGCAAAATCCTCCGCAACAAGACATATTCTCTTTGCACAATACGATAGATACTTACCCCAGTCCCCTGCTGGTTATCATCATTGATAGTTATGGCCATATATATCATCAACATCTGGCAGCTTTGGGAGAGAAAAATTATCTTCACGATTTGGATGTTCAACCACTCAGATCAGCTTATCCTCCCAAATCTAGATACAATATTTGGGCATTGGGCAGTGGTGACAGACTGCAAAATAGGAATGAAGCTCGGGAACTCTTCAACTTTACCACTTTTGAAAATTCGGTTTTCCTCGGCGGCGCAATCCGGCTTTTTGCTAAAGAGATCGAGTTTGTATCTGCCATTGATACACTCAGATATAACGACTATGCTATATTCCGGCAGGCGGCAGAAAGGATCCATTCCGACAAGTATGACCTGATTTTTGTCCATTTTGTCTCCATAGATGAAGCCGGACATGATCATGGTGCTTATAGCATCGAACGGTTGGAACAAACGAAACTGGTAACGTCATATATAGAGGAACTGGTTAAGCTCTGGAACGGAGATGTGCTCTTCGTATCCGACCATGGTATGCACGACAAAGATGGTAAAGGCACACACTTCAGAGCGATAGATGAAGATATTATCGGAATATGGGGTATGATAAAATGAAAAAAGTTCGGCTTTTACTGTTCGTGTTAGTGCTAATGCTTGCCATTTTGGTCCTGATCTTTCAAAACTCTATCAGCGTTGAAGGTGAGCTGGCTGTCATCTATCAACAAGAGGAATATAAACTATCATCGGATGACATCTCTGCACTTGCAGAACATCCTATCCATACCGAACGAGGTAGTACTCATCAGGCATATAAGCTTACAGAGATATTGGATTATCTCGAAATTGCCACCAAAGAAATAGAGCAGATATCGGTGAGCTCGATCGATGGGATGAGACTCACCGTCAAAAGAAATGAGATGAAGGATCTGTATCTGGAACTAGATGATAGAAGCAGCACTTTTCGCCTTATTATCCCGCCGGATACATTTGCCCAACGTTGGCTGAAAAATGTTCATAAAATAGAAATGCAATGATCCGATTAGACAATGTTTCATTTCGTTATCATCAAAGCCAAATTTGGCTATTCGAATCCTTCGATTTTGAAGCGGCAAGTGGTGAAATCATCTTGATCCGCGGTAAGAGCGGATGTGGCAAAACTACGCTACTGAACATTATTTGTGGAGTGATCCCCAAAATGATCAAAGGTGAGCTTGATGGACAAGTTTACTTCGAAGATTCGGATATCGGAGGTTGGACTCTTCCCCAGACTGCTCCCCATATCAGTATGCTGATGCAAAATCCTATTCTCTTCTTCCCCATAGTGGAGCATGAACTCGCTTTTGCACCGGAAAATCTGAACCTGCCGCCTATCGAGATAAAAAACAGGATTGATAAGGTTATCACTGATCTCGCACTGCATGATATCCGCTACCAAGAGACTGCCAATCTTTCTTACGGACAGAAAAAACTGGTTAATTTAGCTGCTCTATTGACTTTATCTCCGGAAGTATATCTATTGGATGAGCCGAGCGCTGGACTTTCGGATCAATATCTGACCCTGATCGAATCTATCATCAAAAATTTGGCTAAAGAAGGTAAAACCGTGCTAATAACTGATCATGAAGAGCATTTTCAATCTGTTGCTCACAAGGTGATAGATCTATGAAAAACGATATCATCTTCTCGCTTACCAATCTTTCTATCTCTTACGATAGTGTAATTTTCGACAATGTATCTCTTGCCATCCGCGCAAGCGAAGTAACCCTGATCCATGGTGGTAACGGAGCCGGTAAAACTACTCTCTGTCGAATACTTGCCGGCTTAGAAAAAAAATATGAGGGAAGGATATCCCTCTATGGTAAAAACCTGTCTTTGCTTCAAGTCCCAGAGCTGAGCAATTACTTGCTTTATCTAAAACAAGAACCCGAGACTAATGTCGTCGCTGCTACAGCTGATGAGGATCTTTCTATCTGGCAGCATCGATTTATTTCAAACGAAACAGATGAGTTGCAGCGTCAGAAGGCATTAGCAAGATTTCAGATAGAAGATCTAAAGGATAAACCATGCTGGGAGCTGAGTACCGGTCAGATGAAGAGGATCGGTTTGGCAGCTTTGGCTATGTTCGAACAAAAATTCTGGGTCTTGGATGAACCGTCCGCAGCTCTGGATGATGACAATATCTCCATACTGATAAAAATCATTCAAAAGCGTAAAGAAAGTGGATTTGGCACTTTGATAATGACACATAGAAACGAGCGCTTCCTCCCTGTTGCAGATAGGATCTGCAAGATAGAGAATAAAAAAATCTCATGAGATCGATACTATTGCTCCTTTATATTTTGATTGTCACTAATATATACGCTGTAGATTCACTCGAAGTTCGCAAGCTTTTCAAAATAGACGGCATAACAGTAATCGCCGAATCACCCCGGCAAACTATCGGAGCTATAGATACAAAATATTATGATACAGACGATATCCAGAGAGATATTACCATCGCCGATGCCATCAGTGATATGAGTGGTCTCTTTCTATCTGTCGGTGGCAAAGGTGAATCCAATATCCGCATGAGAGGCTTCGAAAAACATCATATAAAATTCTTTATAGATGGACGCCCGATAACGGATGGCTATTTCGGCAACTTGGATCTTCATCTTTTACCACTTGCCAATATTTCACGCATCAACGTGATTAAAGGACCGGTCTCGTCTCTTTTCGGTTTCAATACTATGGGTGGAGCAATCAATATCATCACCGAACCTCAAACGGCTAAGAATAGCCTCAAACTCAATTCCAGCTTTACCTATCCGAATACATACAATAACAGATTGGCATGGTCTCATAGATTCAATAAATTGCATACTCTTCTCTCCGTAACGCACTATATTACCGATGGATACTATCTGCCACGTAAGCTGAAATTATACGACGATAACTCAGAGATTGAGCCCGGCAGCAAGCGGACTAATTCAGCCCGCGAGCGATATGATATATCACTAAGACTGAGAACTGAACTCTTCCGGATGCACTCTCTTCAGCTTAATAGCGGCTATTCATATATGCCTGAAAAGGGTAATCCCCCCTCTATCTACCCACATGCAGACGATCGCTATAGCAAAATTGTGGATTGGGAACGATATCATAATTCGCTTCTGGGAGAATTCTATCTCTCCGATCGGCTCAAGTTAGTTTCCAATCTTTTCCATGATTTTTATGAAGATACCTACATAGCTTACTCAGACGAAAGCTATCAAAACGAAGCCTGGCGGTCTCTGATAGAGAACCGGACTTTGGGAACACATCTGAACTCAGAATATATTGGGGGAGAAAAATGGCGGAGTGATATCGGTTTGAGAGCTGAATATAAAACCTACAACCGCAAAGGCGGTCCCGGATACGAAACTAATTGGATTGGCAACTCTCAGACGCTAATCTCGTTTTATCAACAATGCGAAACTGATCTTTATAGTGAACTTCTTTCTCTCACTTTCGGCAATTCCCTCATATCCTATACCCATTCCGATCTCAATTCGGCTCACTATTATTATGAACCGCAAATCGGACTGTTTTCCAATCCGGCAGGAATGATCATTTCAGCAGCATTTTCTCGTTCACATCAGTTCCCTACTATGCACCAATTATTCAGTCATTCTTCAGGAAACGCAGATCTGAAACCGGAGCAAGCTCAAAAATATGAAATCATGCTAAAACACCCAATAGCAAGCCCAAATGTAAGTGGAATGATTGGCACGGTTTTGTACTATAATCATATATCCGATATGATCCGAAGAAACGCACTCATGTATGAAAATGTTGCTCAAATGACGACTCAGGGAGTGGAGTTTTTCCTAAGATTCAATTTGATAAACGACTTCACTCATGATTATGAATGGACTTTGCTGAAAGCTGACAAACAGAAAAGCTCGCTTCCTTTACTTGACCAACCTGAAAACAAGATCAAGCTCTCACATCAAGTAAAGTTAACCGAGAATATCAAGCTCATGCATACTTCGCTTTGGATCGGTAAACGTATAAGTTTGGACAGAGACGACATCTCTCATAGTCTACCATCCTACTGGCTTCACGATATTCGGTTCGCTTTTGATATCGCCGATACCAAGCTATCGGTCAATATTCATAACCTTTTGGATAGTTATTATGAGCCCGAATTTGGTTACCCTGGCTCAGGTAGAGAAGTTAGTGCATCTATCCAATTTCCGATACACTGATTATTATCGCAGTTTTGAGAAAATAATTTTTCTAAACAAAAAATACTTTGACAATAAATTACGCATTCTTCTTTTCAGTACTTGTAAATATGTGATAATTTTTTGAGGTTATAAGAGATGGGAAAAGAAAAAATGAGGCAGAAACAGAACGGTTTAGATTCATTAGATGATGGTGTTGATTTGGAAAAAGAGATCGAAAATTTGAAATCTTATATGCAAAAACAAGAGGAGATGATCCATCGCTATTGCTCCGCATTTGCTCAGGCAATCGTCGGTATTGCCCTCATAGACAATGATGGCAAATTTGTGGATGTGAATAGCTCCCTCTGTGATATGCTCGGTTATGATAAAAAGGAGCTTAAGAAGCTCACTGTAAAGGATGTTTCTCATCCCGAAGATCTCGCTAAAGATATAGAAAAAATGGGAAAGATAAAAGAGGGTAAGTCAGACCACTATCAAATGGAGAAAAGATACTACCGAAAAGATGGATCGATAATGTGGGGCAAGCTAACGGTTTCCACTATCAATCCACGTTTTATTTCCAAACGTTACTATATCGGCATGCTGGAAGATATCAGCGAGCAAAAAAGCAACGCTGATCTAATGAGGATGATGAGTGGTGCTATCCAACATGCAAACGATTGCGTTAGTATCACTGATATGGAAGATACTATCATCTATGTTAATCAGGCATTTTGTGATACCTTCGGTTATCAGCAGGATGAACTGATCGGCAAATCAATTGCACTCTTACGCCCCCCTGATTTTGATGAGCAGAAAGACGCAGAAATATCCGAAAAAACTCGAGAGGGTGGCTGGCAAGGTGAGATAATCAATATGAGAAAAGATGGGACGAAACTCCCGATATATCTCTCTACTTCATTGATAAAGGATGAGTTCGGAGATCCAATTGCCAATGTGGGGATATGTTATGACATCACAGCCAGAAAAAGCTATGAATCAAAGATCAAACACCTCTCCCGAGCTTCACTAAACTACTTTGATTTCCCTTTTGCAGAAGCCGACTATGAGCTGTTCTGTCGTGATCTACTCCGGCTTACCGATGCCAAATTTGTCTGTTTGGATATTTATGAACCGGAGGAAAGATATTGCAAAACCAAAGGTGTAGCCGGTGATAAAAAAGCTCTAGCAATATTCGAAGAAGCGGTTGATATCAAACTACTTGGTAAAAGGTGGAAAATCAATAAACAACTGGCTGCGAATTTACTCAAATCCAAATATATTTGTGCTCCTTTCAAAGATGTGGCACCGGATCATTTCAGTAAAGAACAGATACAAAAATTGTCTGAACAATATAAAATTGACCAAGTCTATTTAGTAGCCATCAGTAAAGAAGATCGCCTTTTGGGCAGTTTCGTCATCGTACCTTCCAGTGAGAAAGTAGTGGAATTCACCGATGAAGTGAAACTATTTGCAAACTTGGTCGGCACCATATTGCTACGAATAGAAGCAGAAAAGAAGGTGATCGAAAGGGATAAACGGCTAAGTCAGGTAACAAACACTATTAGTGATGTAGTCACTTTGACAAACGACAAGTTGAACTGTGAGTACACCACTCCCTCGGTGAAACATCTGTTTGGCTACACACCCCGTTCATTGCTAGGCAAATCCATCCTTGATTTCGTACACCCGGATGATATCCCCTCCCTTTTGGAGAAGATAAACTTTGCAATTCAAGAAAAATGCATGGACAAAGCGGAATTTCGCTATCGTCATATCAAAGGTCATCATATCTGGGTAGAGGCTACCGGTAATGTCATCTTGTCTGATGATGATGAGGTCGTCGGGTTCTTACTCGGATGTAGGGATATAGATGATAGAAAGAAACATGAACTCAATATACAAAAACATCTAAAGAGGCAAGAATTGCTCACCAATATTTCGACTATGCTAAACAAACATAGTTATTTTAGCGATAGGATGAATCATATTCTAAAATTGATGGGGAAACATTTTGATGTAAGTAGAGTTTATATCTTTGAAGATAACGAGGATCACAGCAAATGCAGCAATACCTACGAATGGTATAAGCGAGGTATCCGGTCTCAAAAACAAAGAATGCAGAATGTCACTTTCGATATAATGCCCTCAGGTGCAAAGTTAATTAATTCTGAAGGTATGATAATTGCCACAGATGTGGATAAAGAGCTTCCCCGTGACCTGGTAAAGATTCTCAAACCTCAAAGAGTAAAATCTATTTTGATCATACCAATGTATATTGATCACGAATATTTCGGTTTTGTCGGATTCGATGAATGTGATGAACATAGAAAGTGGGAAAAATCGGAGATTGAATTCTTAAAAACGATCGCGAATCTGATCTCTAATGCTTATGAACGGAAAAAAGCTGAAGATGAAGTTAAAAACCAAAAACATCTCCTGCAGACTATAGTGAACAATGCTCCTATCGGTATCTGGCTTACAGAACCAAATGGAGAGATCAAGTTTATCAACAAGTATTTTGAGAAAATGCTCGGTTTTGACACAGATAAGCCAAGCATCACCGAGGAAGAATGGCAAAGATGCAGAAATAATGATGAAGTTGCTATGAAAAGTGATCGACCGGTTCATTTCGAAGAATCTCTCACTTGCACAGACAGGCAGAAACATATATTCCAAATAATCAAAAACAGAGTGAGTAAAATCGACAAATCTGTCTTGGGTGTGATCGGTCTGGCTATGGAGATTACCGAACGAAAACAATTTGAAGATCAGCTACAAAGCTCCTTGCATGAAAAAGAGATCCTGCTCAAAGAAGTACATCATCGGGTGAAGAACAATATGCAAATCATATCCAGTCTGATGAAACTGCAGGCAGATACCATCGAAGATGAGCAAATATTGGATGTTTTCAACCAAATACAGAATCGTGTGCGTTCTATGGCGCTAGTGCATGAAAAATTGTATCAGACAGAGGATTTCTCCGAGATAGATTTCAAGGATTACCTCTCCAGTTTGACCAAGCATTTGTTACAATCCTATAAAACGGATCATAGTCGAGTCTCCCTAATTAACCGGATCGATAATGTACATCTAACTATAGATCAAGCTATTCCTTGTGGTTTAATACTCAATGAGTTGATCTCCAACTCTTTGAAATATGCTTTCCCGGATAAACGTTCCGGACACATAATAGTAGAACTGAAACAGAACAAAGAACACAAAGAGTTGGTCGTTTCCGACGATGGTATCGGTTTATCGGAAGATATCAAGCTTCCACAAACTGAATCTTTGGGTCTGAAACTGGTCTATATCCTGCTCGATCAGCTCAAAGCCAGTTATACTATTGATAGGGAAAACGGCACTAAATTCTTGATCAAATTTTGATGATGAGAAAACAAAAAGGGTGGCTTTTCGAAAAGCCACCCTTTTTTGTATGGAGGTTTTTTATTTCATCAGGACCTGTCCTATGAAATCTCTTTTAATACTTCTTTCTACTTATTTCATAAGGATCATTTTGCGAGTACTGACATATTTACCTGCTCGCATTCGATAGAAATATACACCACTGGATACTTCTCTATTGTTTTCATTTCTACCGTTCCAGATAACCGAATGTTTACCGGCTGGTAGTTCACTATCTACTAAAGTACGAATTCTTTCACCTTTGATGTTGAACACTTCGATTATTACATTTGACTGTTCTTTTATTGAGAATGTGATATTGGTATCCGGATTGAACGGATTGGGATGATTACCTTCAAGAGCAGTTACAGTAACTATCGGCTCATCTGCGCTTGTGCCGGTATATACGAATGTTATCGTAGCTATATCAGATTCTCCTACATCATAAACTGCTGCCACACCGGCTTCGTATTCCATACCGTTTTCCAGATCTTCATAAATCCACATCTCATCTTCTGTCGTGCCCACTCCTTCGCCATTCAGATAGACATTGTATTCGAGTATTTCACGGCGAGAACGTGAATGACGACTGAACTCGGGTGCCTCCCAGGTAAATTCACCGGTATCGCTATCTACGGCGAGATTGATAGGCATAGGTAGTTCATCAGCATATAATGTGAAGTCAACGATAGTAGCCTCGCCGGATTCTACCACTACATTAGATTCAGATTCAGTTTCATATCCTTCCAAGCTTGCCATTACCGTATAGGTTCCCGGTAGAATCTCCAGTGTGTAATTCCCATTTTCATCCGGATTTGTGGATTCAGTTCCTGCTGATATCTCTACTTCAGTTACATCTCCTTCTCCACCCACTAATGTGACATTGCCACCTATAATTCCCGGTTCCGGCATCTCTACGTGCCCACCGGTATAACATCTAATTTCACCATTTCTACCACCGGCTATCATTTCCCAGGATCCATTCCCAACTACATCGGGGATAGTACCTATAGCATCTACCGCACTTGGATATGGGATAGTTTCAAGCGGATTACCTGTGGTAGCATCGACAAAGTAGGCATTATTATTCTGATATAGGGTTCCTATGACCAGATCATTTATCCCATTACCGGTCAGGTCTCCTGTGCGTGCCAAATGCCAAGCACCATCCGCTAACTGTTGGTTCCAAATAGCGGTACCTTCATAACCATCGATAACTGTGGCATTACTGGAACTATGTGCTACTGCGATATCAAGAGAACCATTGAAGTTCACATCATCCAAGGGAACCAATCGTGTAATAATTGCAGCACCTGTATTGCCGCTCCACTCTACATCACCATTAGTAACATCCAGACCATAGTATGCACCATTTGCCATAAAAGCGCCAGCCATAACATCGGGTATATCATTACCGGTGATATCTTCTATCTGCGCAAGAGCCCATACGGAAGTACCGGCTGTGTGATGAGTCCACATAATACTACCCGTAGCACCACAGATACCAAATACTCTACCTTCAGTCTCATTTGCATTAGATCCACCGGCTAATACATCGGGTACATCATCACCATTGAAATCTTCTATACCAATCACAGCAAAACCAGGACCATTCAAAGGAGAATCCCAAACCATCTGTCCTGTAGCACCTTCGAGCAGGAATACTCTTTTGGGACCAGTCCCGTTGCTATCATCGCCGGCTGAAGCCAAGACATCTTTCACGCCATCGCCGGTATAGTCGTAGCTTACATCTACCTGGTATACCCAACCACCGCCACCGTACATATTGGTATTGAAAACCCAGAGCTGTTCACCGGATTTGCCGGAAAGAGCTCTGATAGCACGATCACCACCGGTTGTACCGATTACTACATCCAGATAGCCATCATTATTCAGATCTTCTTCTACTACCAAACCTTTCTGTGAATATACGCTACCTGCTGGAATTTCGTACTCCCACAGGATATCTGCTATACCATCGGAATTACCATTGAAAGCTCTAACATGATTGTCATCTGAACAAACTACAACATCAGATAAGCCATTACCCCAGATATCCGGAATCGGTGATATTGCCCTGATATTAAGAAAATATCCGGTGTCGATATCGAACGACCATAACTGATCTCCCATCTCAAGAACAGTATCATCTCCACTACCACTTAGATCGACTTCTATAGTTGCCTGAGTCGGGTCGTTACTGCTGACCGTCATTTCGGTATTTATATTGGCTGTGGAAGATGGGTGGAACCACACTCTCAAGTTATATTCTTCACGAGATGCTAATGTGATCGGCAGTTCTACCGTATCATCATAGAAGAAGGAAACATCGCCGAAACTGATATCGCTGATAGTAAGCTGCGTAACGCCTTGATTGCTTAACTGCACGTATTGCCCGGTATGAGCACCTACGCGAACCGAACCGTAAGAGAGAGAAGTCGGATCTGCGATGATATGTGCGTCAGGATATAATCCATAGCCGTGCAATTCAATGACTGTATTCGGATTTATCGGATCATTAGAAACGATAGTAAAATCTGCTATATGTTCACCCCAATCATCCGGTGTGAAGGTAATATCACAACTATAAGTTTCTCCCGGATCGATAGAGAATGGGAGTGGCTCATCGGTAGAAAAAACATCGGAAGCAAAAATTAGATCATCAACTGTAAGTGTTCCTGTTCCCGTATTGGTAATGGGCACATCTACTGTGATAGATTCATCTATAACAACATTCCCAAAATCATACTGGTCGAAAGGTACGGATATTTGTGGTGTTCCCGTTCCAGAAAGGTCAACCTTATAAAGATTGCTATCGTTTCCTAGTGCACCATCCACATACCAGAGATAAGTACCGTCATAAACGATACCGGCCGGTCTTTCAGTTTCCGGTTCATGACTTTCCAAAAGTGTACCTGTCTGATCGACTTTGTGGATCATACCTGTACCATCTACCCAGTAATCGACGATCCAGAGATCATCGTCATGCAGGCATATATCCCACGGTTGATCATCAGGTGGGGTGAATTGAGACAAAATAGTCCCTGTATTATCCACTTTGTAAACCGTTCCCGGATCGGGATAATAAGTCTGAACCCAAAAATCACCGTCATCATAAGCTATGCCGGACATATAATAATCCGGCAGATCAAATTCTGAAATAATATTGCCCTGCATATCGAGTTGTAATGCATAAGCCGGTGTTGTGCTTGGGCTTTCACGGTCTATGATCCACAAATATTCGCCATCATAGGTCATCCCATAAGAATCGCCTATTTGTGGATTGGTGAATTGTAATTGATAAGAACCATCAGATGGATCGAACCGATAGACGTTCTCTCCATTAGCTCCATAAATACCAAAGTAAAAATATGTGCCGTCATAAGCCAATCCTGAAGCTTTTCCCGGGATGGTATAGCTTTGTAGGATCGTCCAATCGGCTACTACTGCAGTGGCAATCAGAAGAATTGCCAATACTAATAATGTCTGTTTCATAACTCCTCCTATTTTTTTTGATTATTTTGTATGTTTTCTTTTTCGAATTGCTCGATTGTCATAGCATTCTGCCAATATACTTTGAAGATCTCTTTCAAAGTTTTTGCCAAATCGATATGTTCGATCACCATCGAGGTTGTACTACCCGGTCTATGAAACTTGTTCTCCAACGAAAAGATCACTATCTTTTCATCAAAAATATGTAGCTTGAGTGGAAGATGTGCTGTCACCTTTACTCTCTCCCCCGCATCTTCATAGAGTTTCATTACCTCAAAAAAATTCTCTTGTTGAGCATCGGATATCTCATATACACCCATGGCATCGATATCTTCTTTGTATCTGACAATATGTTTTTTTATGATTCCCGGATCGAGATTCATAGCATAGGGAGCTTTACTGAAAGATAGGATCTCCTTTCTGGCTAGTTTCTCCAGTCCTCTGATTCTATTTGCCAACCGGTTATCATCGTGTATCACCTCGATGTAGTCCAGTGGATCGGTGTTGTTACGTTCAGTAAGATACAAAGAGGTAAGGTTATTCATGATGTTATCGATAAGAATACGTTTCTGCTCGATCGTTCTGTAACACTCCTGTTGATAACGTTCGAGCAAATTTTCGAATGCTAATTCCGGATTGACAGGTGAGTACTTTTTCGTCTTACCCAATATCTCCACACATAGTCCTTTGTCTATCAAACTTCTAAGGATCTCATAGATCTTCGAACGCGAAATTCCGGCTAACTTTGCTATTTCAGATGCAGTAAAATTCTGCTTCCTGAGCAGATTTATATAAACCTTAGATTCAGATTCGGTCAGCCCGATCTTTCGAAATGAATCTAAATATTCATTTTCTTTCGTCATCTCACCCCCTCATGTTACCACGATATAGGAGTGACAAAATATCACTCTGCTAATCTTGTCAACAAAAATCGTGACTATTCTTTATGAAATAACTAACTATAACATTTTCTAGAATATGATTTCACCAAAATAGAGCAGAAAACTCTTTTTACATTATCTTGGTGGCAACAAAATTTAAACTATTGTTTTGCTCCGATTATTTGTCGAACACTTTTTCCTTGTCTAATATAAGCATTGTGAAAAATAAGACTCCAAAAGGAGATAATATGATAAGCAGTAATCTGTCCAAAGTAGAAAGGAGCTTTAGTTAGAATGAGGCTCAATCTACGCAGTTTACTTATTATGGTTATCTTCACATCCACTCTTTCTATCATATTTCAATCCGTAAAGATACAGCTTCTTCTCCTTATTGCTGCCGTAGCTATCTTTTTGTTGAACAGTCCCAGCAAGCACAAATGCCAGCGTTTGTATCATCGGATTCGCAGGTTAACCAGCATCATACTAACGGTGATGCTGTTTCAGATAATTTTCCGTAGTGAAGGGAATGTTTTATGGTCATATGGGATAGTTCAGATTACTACGGTGGGTATCAATTACGGCATTATCACAGCGCTGAGACTGCTATTGATCGTCGTCATCGCCGGCGTACTCTTTGATGTTCCCTATTATGAATATCTACTCGCCTTTAAAAAATGGCATATCCCATACGAGATCTCATTTCTAGTGGCAACTGTGATTCATCTACTACCGATCTTCAATACGCATTTCGAGCAAAGACGAGAAGCTCTGCTACTGCGCGGGATCGATCTGAGAAAGCTCCCCTTAGTCAAACGACCGGCAGCTTATCTAACCTTGCTCTTCCCCATCGTTGCCAACACTATTAATGAAGTTAAAACCAGAGCCATCTCACTCGAATTAAGAGCATTTAGGATATACCCACAGCGCTCTTCACTTTATTCTTCCACGCTTTACCCCAAAGACTATATCACCTTTTCTATTTATATCACTATTCTCATTTTCATGATCTATCTCATCAGATAAGTAATAATAAAATCCATCCCATTAATTTCTCTAATTACTGAATTCTAATATATTAGTCTAGTATGAAAGACTGCTTAGCAATACAAAAAATCGTGTATATTGCATAATTAAATTGACAATTGTAGTTATACGATAAAAAAAGCAACTATAATATCAATGGAGAGCATATGAAATATTTAGTTATATGTTTTATCTTGCTATCGGTAGCTTTGTATCCATCTGATCACACTTTTTTTGAAGCTGAAGATCGCCCCGGAGATGATGGTTCTGCTATTGTTTTGACTTGGGACCTCCAATCCACAGACGCCGCTCATATCATCATAATACGTTATATGGAAGAGATTGAAGTCCCAATAGTACAAACCGACAGACTACGTGGACGCTATACGGATGACACTGCAATATCTCCCAACGAAGAATACCAATATCTCCTGACTTATTATGATGAGGAGAATAATGAACTTGCCACCTTAGAAGCTTATGGAATGGCAACTGCCTCTTGGTTCGACACTACCAAACTACCCTTGCTCATTATTGCTATTATAGTTGCAGCTGCCATCATATTCTTCATCTATTCTGCCAAGAAAGGCAAAGAGCTCTATATCCGCCCGATCAATGGATTGGAATCTATGGATGAGGCAATCGGTAGAGCTACTGAAATGGGCAAACCGGTCTTATTTATACCGGGCACGCTTGATCTGGATAATATGCAAACTATCGCCGGATTAACCATCTTGGGAAGATTAGCTCAAAAAACCGCTGAGTATGATACTGATCTCATCGTACCGGTCTGTCGCTCTATGGTTCTCTCTACTGCCAAGGAAATTGTCAAAGAAGCTTATGCCAAAGCTGGCCGACCGGACGCATATAGAGACACTTCCGTATTTTATCTTACCGACGATCAATTCGGTTTCGTTGCCGGTGTAGATGGCATTATCATCCGAGAGAAGCCAGCAGCCAATTTCTTCCTCGGAGCATTTTATGCCGAATCGCTCATTTTGGCTGAAACAGGTTTCGCCAGCGGATCTATGCAGACGGCTGGAACTGCTGAACCGAGCCAATTACCCTTCTTCGTAGCAACCTGCGACTATACTTTGATCGGTGAAGAATTATTCGCCGCATCCGCCTATCTTTCACGCGATCCACATCAGCTCGGTAGTTTGAAAGGACAAGATATCGGAAAAGCGATATTTCTCTCTGTATTGATTATCGGAATTATCTTGGAAATAGTCGGTGTCTCATTTTTAAAAGATTTTTTGTCTTTATGAAAGAAAGTAGGTAATCTATGCTGAAAAGAAGAATTCCACTTTTCATAACTTTTTTCGCCGGGTTGATCGTCTTCATCTCCGAATTCATCCCCCGTCAGCCATTCGGTCAGTTATCCGGTGAACTGGAAGTTTGGTTCATGATCATCGCCGGATTTGCCATCCTACTCGGTCAGTTGAGTTTGTTCAAAGTGAACTTGTTCAAGATCCGACACAAGCAGGAGAATTGGCCCTATTATGTTATCACACTGATCAGTTTCACCATCATGGTAGGTTTCGGTCTGTTGTGGGGTAGTGGTTTGGGAGCCGGTATTGCCGGTCATGGAGAGTCTATTCAGAGTGTGTTGGGTAGCAAACCTTTCGATTATCTTTTCAATAATATCTATCAACATTTATCTGCCACCATGTTTTCACTATTGGCATTTTTTATTGCTTCGGCAGCTTATCGTTCTTTCGTCGGCAGGTCTCCCGAATCTTTTCTACTGCTCGGTTCGGCTGTTTTAGTAATGTTAGGAAGGACCAGCATCGGAAGCTTCCTCACCGGTGGCTTGCCAGACTCGCTCTATTTTCTACATTTACCATATATAGCAGATTTTATCATGGACTATCCGACCACTGCCGGTCAACGTGCCATTATGATCGGTACTGGACTCGGTATTATCGGTAGTTCGCTCCGTCTCATCCTCGGTATCGAACGCTCATATCTGGGAGGTAAATAGTATGAAACAAGTAGATAGACGGATCATCTTCCTGATATTGTTCATCGGAGTCATCATCCCACTAATATTCGTCTTGGCACTTCCGATAGATACTACTCTGATAGTAGAAAAAGTATATGATCTGGTAGAAAATACCGAACCTGGTAGTCGAGTACTAATCTCTTTTGATTATGATCCGGCTAGCAAACCGGAATTGCAACCGATGGCAGAATCTGTGATCAGGCATTGTTTCGAACGAGATATCAAACCGATAGTAGTCGCTTTGTGGCCTATGGGAGTCGTATTAGCAGATGAAGCTTTTGAGAAAGTACTACTCGATTTTCCCCAGAAAGTGTATGGAGTTGATTATGTGAATTTAGGCTATAAAGCCGGTGGCATCGTAACAATCCAAGCTATGGGCAAAAATTTCCGCGAAGTTTTTCCGCAAGATTCCGGCAGAACTCCGATAAATGAACTTCCCATCATGCAAGGAGTAAATAACTTCAACAATATATCTTTCGTATTCGCATTATCTTCCGGTGTACCCGGCATGAAAGAGTGGGTAATGGTAGCAAACGACATGTACGGATTACCGACTACAGGCGGTACTACAGCCGTAAGCGCTCCCGGATTCCTACCCTATGTGAATGAACAGCAGCAGCTCAGAGGTCTCTTGGGTGGACTCAAAGGAGCGGCAGAATATGAGACTTTGATCGACTATCCTGGCATGGCTACCAGTGGGATGGATGCCCAATCTATGGCTCATCTTATTATTATCGTATTTATCATCTTGGCTAATGTGAATTATTGGCGCAGTAAATCTAAGAAGAAACGAGGTTGATATGGTAAATTTCTTCACAGTTTTAGGAATCTGGCTCGGTGCATTATTCACTTTTGCTATCTTTTCCTTTTTGTACAAAGACAACCCATTTTATAAAGTAGCCGAACAGATCTTTGTGGGACTCTCCGCCGGATACTGGTTCGTTTATACGATCTACAATATACTCATCCCAAACCTATTTGGTCCCTTGAGTAGTGATTTTTCCGGTAATCTTCTCAAATTAGTGCCTGCATTTTTAGGTATTATGATGCTCATGAGACTTTTCCCAAAAACCGAATGGGTAAGCCGCTATCCCATAGCTTTGATGATAGGAACGACGGCCGGTATAAGTTTCTTACGATATCTCAAATCGGATGTACTTAGCCAACTCACAGCTACAATGTTCAATCCTTTTGTGGGCAATTCTAATCTTATCATAATCGGCAAGATGATCTTGATAATAGGAACGATCACCGGAGTAATATATTTCTACTTTAGCAAGCCCCACAAAGGGGCGTTTGGTGTAACTGCCAAAATCGGGATTTATTTTTTGATGATAAGTTTCGGCGCTGCTTTTGGTTATACTGTGATGGCTCGAATCTCCCTGCTGATCGGCAGATTACAATTCCTGCTCGGTGATTGGCTACAGATTATCAATCCTTAGATTATGAAAGTCTTCTCAGTAGCTGGTTATCATCATACAGGTAAGACAACTGCAGTTGTCAATCTCATCAAAGAGCTGAAAAAGCGTGGTCATCGCGTGGTTTCCATCAAAGATATACATGCTGAAAACTTCAGTATGGAGAAAAAAGGCTCTAACACTTGGAAACATTGGGAAGCAAGTGGAGATTGTGTGTTCGCCCGTGGCTTGCACGAAACCTATCTGATCTGGCATAGACATCTGTCACTGAAAGAGATGCTGCTTCATCTCGCTGCAGATTATGTCGTGGTAGAAGGGATGAAAACAGCACCTCTACCGAAAATCATCTGTGCCTACGACGAGAATGAGCTAAATGAACTTCTGGATGATACTATCTTCGCCATCTCAGGCAAATTTGCCGATGAGAATACAGAATATAAGCATTTGCCGGTAAAAAGCGCTATTAATAATATTGAAGAGCTCACTGATCTGGTCGAACAGCACGTATTTGAAGTACTTCCTCTAAGCGAACCGGAGTGCAAAAATAAATGCGGTAGTTCTTGCTATGAAATAGTAGGACAAATACTTACCCGAAAAAGAAGTCGCCAAGATTGTCCCTACCGTATCCATACTATCGCATCGGTAATTGAACTATGAATGCTGAGATTATCATAGAAAAAGAGAAGCAGCGGGTAATAAAGATCTGTAATTCGACCAAAGAATTTAAAAATGAACTCTATATCTACAAAAAGAACCTCCCTTTCGTTCCCAAACTTTTAGACCATAACTCTCTTAATACATTGGTAATAGAGTATATAGAAGCGACCCGCATTGGAGATCTTCTCCTACCTGATTTCGTCAAACTGGCCAATCTCTTTTATCAACTACATGCTCTGGAGCGCAAAGGTGAGCGCTGCATCTGTCACGCAGATACCAATCCGAAAAATTATCTCTACTCAGCGATAAACCAACAGTACTATATGATAGATTTTAGCAATTGGGTTTATGATTATCCGGAAAACGATCTGATACATTTCTTACTATTTTGGGCTTCCATTCTTGATCACAGCACTTTTAGAAAAGCATATACAGATTTTGTAAATAGTTACCAAAAACATGATCCAATCAATCCTATCCTCTGGGAGATGCTGATTCCGGAAACTATCGAAAAGTTTGACCAACGTCGAAAGAAATATGATAAATATGAATATAGCCCTGATGCAAAAAGAAACAGGGCTATGCTCAAAATTATACTTTAGTTATTGTAGACTACTTTCAGTACATCAGAGAAGTATTCCACAAAATGGATTTTGAGACCTTTTTTGATATAATCGGGTAATTCCTCATAATCATTTTTATTTTCGGATGGGAAGATCAGCTCTTTGATACCGACTCTGCGGGCAGCGATAGTTTTCTCTCGCACTCCCCCGATCGGTAATACTCTTCCGGTTAAAGTCAGTTCACCTGTCATGGCGATATTAGTACGCACCGGTTTGGAAGTCGCAAGCGAATAGAGCGCTAGCGCCATCGTGATCCCGGCAGATGGTCCATCTTTGGGTGTAGCTCCGGCGGGAACATGCAGATGGATGAAATTGGTATCAAAAAATTTGCGATGCTCTTCGCTTGTACTAAGAATATGACGAACATAAGAATAAGCGATCCGGGTAGATTCTTTCATTACATTCCCGAGCTGACCGGTCTGCTCGTATCCACTATTTTTTGCTCTCACATTGGTAGCTTCCACATAGAGGGTAGTACCTCCCAGCGAAGTCCAAGCAACTCCCAAAACCACTCCCGGCTGCGGTTTCTTATATAGAGTCTCGGCGGTATAAACCGGATTACCCAGATAATCTTCTATATTTCTGTTGCTAATAGAGAATTTCTTACCCTTACCTTCTGCCTGACGTAAAGTAACCTGCCGCATGATCTTCTTGATCTGATTCTCCAGATTACGTACGCCGGCTTCTCGGGCATAACGGTCTGCAATGATCTCCAGAGATTTATCAGTGATATTGACCTCTTTTTTTAGTAATCCGTGCCGTTTGAGCTGTCTGGGTACTAGGTATCTTTTGGCGATCTCTACCTTCTCTTGTAATATATACCCCGATATCCTTATCACTTCCATTCTATCCAAAAGAGGACGAGGAATAGTGTCCAACTGGTTGGCAGTAGTGATAAAGAGAATATTGGAGAGGTCGAATCTGACATCGAGATAATGATCCAGAAAGGCAATGTTCTGTTCGGGATCCAATACTTCCAAAAGAGCAGAAGCCGGATCACCCATAAAGCTCTTGCCAATCTTATCTACTTCATCGAGCATGATAACAGGATTGGCTGTTCCTACTCGTTTCAGACTCTGCATTATCTTGCCCGGCATCGCTCCTACATAAGTGCGTCTGTGTCCTTTGATCTCCGCTTCATCCCGTATTCCGCCTAACGAGAATCTAAAAAATTCACGGTTCAATGCACGGGCGATAGATCTTCCGACCGAAGTCTTACCGACACCGGGAGGTCCTACCAAACAAAGGATAGTGCCGACTACCGTACCCCGCTTGATAATCGTGCTGATGAATTCTAATATCAGTTTCTTCACATCTTCCAATCCGTAATGATCCTCGTTGAGAATCTTACGCACTACTTTGATGTCCAGCCTATCTTCCGAATGGATGCCCCAAGGTAGCTCTGTGAGTGCATTCAGATACGAGCGGGTGACGGAGAATTCCGGTGAGACGGGTTCTAGCATCTTTAGCTTATTGAGCTCTTCCTCGATCACTGTGGCAGCCTCATCGGTCAGCTCCAGCTCTCTGATTCTTTCTTCGAATTTCTCTATCTCAGCAGCTTTATCATCCTTTTCCAAACCCAATTCTTTTTTTATCACTTTCAGTTGTTCTCTGAGGAAAAATTCTCGCTGCTGTTTAGATACTTTCTCTTCTATTTGTTTCTCTATATCCTCTTGTATTTGGGATAATTCTATCTCTTCTTTGAGCAGGATCAGTATTTTTTCGCTTCTTTTGATCAGATCGAAAGTTTCCAAAACATCCTGTAATTTTACCGCTTCGGCATTGAGCATAGTGGCTACAATATCCAAAAGTTTCCCCGGCTCATCATGCGAAAGCTGGTTCATCACCATTTTCAATTGTTCCTGAAAAATCGGATTCTTTCTGAGTAATTCCTTTAGATGGGACATAATGGACATTACATAAGCTTTGAGCTCTTGTGAAGGTTTCTGGGCAGAATCATAGTGGTATCTCACTTTCCAAACCAAAGTCTTCTCCTGCCGCTTCTCACTAATCTTGGAGAAACGGCGAATCCCTTGAGCTACGACTTGCACAGTATTCTCCGCTACTGGCGTTACCTTGAAAAGCTTCATAGCCGTTCCGATCTTATAGAGCTCAGATTGGGAGAAATCTCGTCTGTCTTTCTCTTTCACCAGGACAATACCGACTACTTTATTCTCGGTCTCATAGGCTTTCATGATAGCATTATAAGCAGATTTACCACTAAATGTAAGCGGGATCATAAGACCGGGGAACATAGGTCTTTCCAATACCGGTACTATAATCAAATGGTCGGGTAAAATCTCATCTACTAAAATCAAATCAGAAGAGGGTTGTACATTCTCAAAGTCTGCTTCTCTCTTTTTTGCCACTATTATTTCTCCTTTCTAACCGAACATTATTTATGGGGCATATACATCAAACCCATTGAATATAATAGTATGATTCTCACCGGCGACAAACTCGATCTCTTCCTCAGATTCATAGTCGTGTCCATACCCATCAATTACAACTACAAAATAAGAACCTGTTATTACCGGGAAAAGTTCAGTTTCAGAGTGTATGATCGGTTTGGGCAGATAATTTTCGCTCAATTCACCTGTCTCTTTATCTCGTAAATATACTTCCATGATATGGGTAGTAGAATTATTCAGCATAAAAAGCCCACTACGATCATAATATATATTTACATGTTTGGTTTTGTTCGGTGAGATGCTTACCGAATATTTTCTGGGTTCCAAATGCATTGGTCCCAAATGCTCGATATCTACTTTTACAGACTCGGAAAATAATAAGTAACTATCGACATAATAAACTTCCTCTACCGTCGTCTCTCCGATCAAGGTAAACCGTGTACCATCGATTACTACTTCGGCTCTAGCACCGGTTTTATTGTGAACGGCGAGATATCCTTCTTGGGTGCAACCAACTAAAAGTACTACCAACCCCACTAATAAAATTAGTTTTCTCATAACTCCTCCCTCATATAATTCCGTTATAATTAGTGTAATAATTTATTTTTTTTGATTTGTGTCAAGGTTCAGATATCAAACCGACTAATCCATTTTACTAAATTCATCTCTCAAATGCTTTAACAGCTTTTCTACAGAAGTTCGCTACCAATATATTGATTTATCTCATTTTTTATTTGAGAGAATATCTCATCAACTTTCTTACCTAACTCTTTTTCGCTGATGGTTTCGGAAAATTTTATGTAAGTGTCTCTTTTGATGCTCTTGTATAAGATTTTCACCTCATCACTGCCCAATTCTTCACTGATATATTTGTCGATAACCATCATTATCGTATCAGCCATATCAGCACAATGATATGCGATCTGCTCGTTATCACTTTCTTCACCGATTTTCATAAAAACAGTTTTTCTGATCAAATCTTCCAGTTCCGTTTGCTCTATCAATTCTCTCATAGTCTCCACCTTTCTTCACCTTAAAGTAATCTTTTTTTAGTATTCTGCTCTGATGTATCATTCATCAAAAGTTTCAACCAAGCATCAGGAAAACGCTCTGTTAAAACATTTCGATTGCTGCTGATTGACATGACAAATATAATCTTAACTTATTACTTGTCAAGCAGAAAAAACTTTTCTTGTTCCCAGCATTTATTTTAGTCGGACAGACAACTATCTTGACAGTTTGTCTTCACATCCTTTTTTTGTATTTAAAAAGTGAAAAGTGAGGGAAGTATTTGAATAAGCGACCAATTGGCATATTTGATTCGGGTGTAGGCGGACTAACCGTATTTCGCGAAATTCGTCGGGTCTTTCCCTTTGAAGATATCGTCTATTTCGGCGATACTGCCCGCGTACCTTACGGACCCAAATCTGCTCGTACTGTTATAGATTATTCTCTGCAAAATGCTAGATTTTTGCAACAATGCGGTGCCAAGATCATCATCGTTGCTTGCAATACTTCTTCATCAGTAGCGATCGATCATCTGCGCGACCATTTTGATGTTCCGATACTCGGCGTAATAGAACCGGGCGCTCAAGCTGCCATAACCGCAACGAAAAATGATAACATCGGAGTGATCGGAACAGAAGGAACGATAAACAGCAGAGCATATTCGCATGCAATCAAGAAGGTCTCAGCTAAGAGCAAGACCTTCAGTCGGGCTTGCCCTCTTTTTGTAGCGCTGGTAGAGGAAGGTTGGGAAAATCATGAAGTTGCCACCATCATCGCTTCGGAGTATCTATCTCCTCTGATTGCAAAGGATATAGACACATTGGTTTTGGGTTGTACGCACTATCCAATTCTCAAAGATACTTTATCATCAATATTGGGAGATTCTGTAAAGCTGATAGACAGCGCCGAAGCCATAGTACAAAAACTTTCCTATATCCTCCCTACGCCCGAAACTAAAGGGGTGGGATTGAACACCTTCTATGTAAGTGATAACGAAGACAAATTCTTTCGTATGGCATCGCGCCTTCTATCCGGCAATATAGACTCGCTTCAACGTGTCTCTTTGGGAGAAAGCTGGTATATATGATCAAAGAACTGGCAAAAACTATTGTCTCCGATCTCGCTCGCATCCAAAAAGACCAGATCGTAAATATTCTTGCCTATATATATAATACGCCCGAGCATGAAGACCCACTTTTGGAACTACCTCTTGTCGAGGAATTAGCACTGGCTATCAAAGAGAAAAATGCCTTTTCTATCCTCGATCTTTTTTCTCTGAACATCAAAAAACAATATACGGAAGAAAATAAGAGATGGATCTATCCTACATCCTATTTTTTAGACAAAATTGAGCCAAGCAGTGCTTTTATAGAAGTAAGTTGGGAAAGTGTAAGCGATTTGTTCAATAGTTTTGATAGAGGTTATAGCTATGGAAGATTTCTCAAATCATATTGGAATGAGATCTATCGTAAAAACAAGAAATTGATCTTCCTAAACTATCCTTCACATGCCTTAGCTAATCTCATAGATATAGACTATGACACACTACTGGATTCTTATCTACATGCTGCAAACTGCGATTATAACTATCTGAAATCAAAAGGGCAAACTCTGGATGAGAACCTCTATTCATATTCTTATTTTCAGATCGAATCCGAAAATGACAACCTAAAACTAAAAGCCAAAAAGAACAAGAAACCGGAACTTTACACCGGCAATCTGGATACACATAAGATCTCCATTATCCCTGCCGGGATTATCGTATTGCCATTGGATCGTTCCAGACTAAATGGCACTTTTGTGGCACACTATGCTTACTATCAAAATGTAATGCTACGCAATGTAAAGGTAAATTTCAAAGATGGGCATATCAGATTTGTAACTTTCCAACAAGAAAATGAAGATAATTTCATGTTTCAAAACGCTTTGATGAACAGTGGCGAAGAATGCTATCTAAGCTACGGATTCAATGAAGCCTATTGTGAACCTAACGGCTATTATCTCTATGATCAATGTATAGATGGCATGGTAGCGCTAAAATTCATCGATAACTCGAACAGACCAGTAATGCTCTCTTCTATCGATGCGCTTTTGAAAAAAGATCAAACTATGAAATGAGGTTATAAATGGCAAAGCATATTTTTGTAATCGGTGGCGTATTATCTTCCCTGGGTAAGGGGATAGCATCTTCTTCTATCGGATTGCTGATGAAGAAAATGGGCTATAGTGTGGCAATGCAAAAATTGGATCCTTATCTGAATGTTGACCCGGGTACTATGAGCCCTTTTCAACATGGAGAGGTGTTCGTGACCGACGACGGTGCCGAGACCGATCTGGATCTGGGACATTATGAACGCTTTATCGGACATCCGCTCAGTAAATTGGCAAATGCAACCTCCGGACAGATCTACGACCGGGTAATCAAAAGAGAGCGGCGGGGTGATTATCTGGGAAAGACCGTACAGGTGATCCCACATGTAACCAACGAGATCAAAAGCTTGATCCTAAAGAATGGAAGCTCTGCCGATATAGCTATCACTGAGATTGGCGGTACGGTTGGCGATATAGAAAGCCTGCCATTTCTGGAAGCTATTCGTCAGTTTAGATTGGAAGTGGGTAAACAGCGCTCTCTATTCGTCTTCCTTACCTATGTGCCCTACATCCAGGCAGCGGGAGAACTGAAAACCAAGCCGACTCAGCATTCTACTTATAAACTACGGGAGATCGGTATCCAACCGGATATACTTCTCTGTCGCTCGGAAAAAGCTTTTGACGATGAGATCAGAAGCAAGATCGCCCTGTTTACCAATGTGCAGAAAAGTCATGTGATCAATGCAGTCGATGTGGAATGTATCTATGAAGTGCCAAAAGTCTTTATGGAATCGGATTTACAAGATAAAGTCTGTGATCATTTCGGCATTGAAGCAAAGAAAATTGATTTCTCCGAATGGGATAAGATCATCTCAAATATCAAAAATCCTACCGAAGAAGTAAACATTGCAGTTTGTGGTAAATATGTAGCTCATCATGATGCTTATAAAAGTGTGGAAGCTGCCCTTATCCATGCAGCGGCGGAAAATTTGGTAAAATTGAATATAACTTGGATAGATTCGGAAAAAACCCTGCAAGAAGCTGAGATCAAAACTAAACTGGATGGTATAGACGGAATATTGATCCCGGGTGGATTCGGTATCCGCGGTATAGACGGAAAAATCGCTATCGCTGCTTACGCTCGGGAAAACAAAATCCCCTATTTCGGTATCTGTCTCGGTATGCAGATAGCAGTCATCGAATTTGCCAAACATGTATGCGGACTGAAAGACGCCTATAGCAGTGAATTCGACGAAAACTGTGCCGATGCGGTGATCGATCTGATGTACGACCAGCGCTATCTGGAAATGATGGGAGGTTCGATGCGGCTTGGTGCCTATCCTTGCAAACTGAAAAAAGGCAGTAAGGCTTATCAGATCTACAAAACTACCCAGATCTCCGAAAGACACAGACATCGCTATGAATTCAACAATGATTATAGAAGCATTATCGAAAAAAATGGTATGAAGATCTCCGGAACTTCGCCTGATGATCTATTGGTAGAGATCGTGGAAATATCAGATCATCCTTTCTTCATTGGCGTGCAATACCATCCGGAATTCAAATCCAGACCGGATGAGGCTCATCCGATCTTCAAATATTTTATCAAAGCAGCTAAAGAACATAAAAAATGATATCATTGATCCAAGATCTAACCGGCATTTCTTATGATTGGATAGCTCAACTGATAGCATTTGCTGTTCTAGTTATAGTTGCCATTCTACTAAATCTGCTCATAAAGCGGCTCATCTTACGCTTGTTCGCAAATATAAGTGAGAGAACAAAAACCCGCTGGGATAACATGCTAGTGCAAAGACGTGTCTTTCACAAGCTTGCCAACATAATACCTATGTTGATATTCTTTATCTTTGCACCCGAATTCCCGGAATTGACCATCCTTATCCGTCGAATTACCAGCATTTTGATGGTTTGGATCGTACTCACCTCTATCTCAGCTTTCCTACGCGTTATTAATGATATGTACATGCTTTCCTCTCCACGCGTCAAAGACAGACCGATCAAAGGTTACCTCCAGATCTTGGTCATTTTTTTCTACATACTCGGTATCATAGTAATGATCTCGGTAATATTGGGAAAATCACCCTGGCTGCTTATCAGTGGATTAGGTGCAATGACCGCGTTTCTCCTGCTCATCTTCAAAGATACTATCCTCTCTATCGAAGCCAGTTTGCTGATGACTCACAACGATCTTTTGAAAATAGGCGATTGGCTGGAAGTACCACAATATAGTGCCGACGGTGTAGTAACCGATATCTCTTTGCATACCATCAAAATACAGAATTGGGACATGACGATCTCGATAATCCCATCCTACAAATTGATCGATGGTGGTTTTGTAAATTGGAGAGGCATGCAGGAAGCCGGTGGTCGGCGCATCAAACGCTCTATTCATATAGATATCTCCTCTGTGAAGTTCTGTAATGCGAACGATCTGCAGCAGTATGAGAAAATCAACATACTGCGCGATTATCTTAACAAGAAAAAAGAGGAAATCGACCGCTGGAACAAAGAGCACAATGTAGATGAAAACTCAGTGATAAACGCACGTAAACTTACCAATCTCGGCACATTCCGCGCCTATATCTCCGAATACTTGAAACGCCATCCCCAGATAAACAACAATATCATCACGATGGTGCGCCATCTAACGCCGACTCCGACCGGCATACCGATCGAGATCTATGCTTTTACAAACGATACCCGCTGGGTTTTTTATGAGAGTATCCAAGCGGATATCTTCGATCATCTGCTCTCTATCATCCCCGAATTCGGTCTCAGGGTTTATCAGTACCCTGCCGGTCATGATCTGAAGCATTTACATTCTGAGTATAATAAGCAGGTTTAGTGCCCGGTTTACCTTCGGCAAGATTATCATAAAATCGCTGCGTAGGATATGCCAAGTCTATATCGCTATGCTCGGCAAATCGCAGCAAGATATTCTCCCATATATCCTCAGCCGATGAACGTCGCTTCCTTACATCACATAAATAACGCAAAGTAAGGCGGACACCATTATCCCTCACATCTGTATAAACGATCGGGGTTAGTTTATTGTAATAGATCATGTATTTCTTAGCAGTTCTTTTGATCTGACTCTCCACAGAGCTAGTGATATGATCCGGACGGGTGCTGGCAATATCGAACATGATCTGCTTCGCTTTTTTCCAGTTACTCTCGAAAGTAATAGTAACACCGATCTCATTCCAGATGTATTTAAAGCCAGTCTCGTAATTTACCAGATCTTGGGTAAATATCTTCCCATTGGGGATATGGACGATCCTGCCCGTACTCTGATCCCCACCGACCCAATTACCAATCTCTAAGATGGTGAATTCGAAAAGCCGCAGATCGATCACATCACCGCTCTTGTCTCCTATCTGAATACGATCGCCAACTGCAAATGGTCGTCTGGAAATGATGAAAACCCACCCGGCAAAACTGGCTATCACATCCTTGAGAGCTACAGCTATACCGGCAGATAACAAGCCGAAGAAGGTTGCCAAAGTCTGAATGCCTTCAAACCATAACCGTCCGATAGCCAGCACAACTATCAGCGCAATGGCATAGTTACTGAATTTACGCCAATGATAACGACTGCGGACATCTTCCACTTTGTTAATGAGAAACTTTTTGATCAGAAAATTGATGATCAGAAAAATGCCCAAAAGAAACAAAGACTTCACCAGATTGATCATCATTCCGGTATTGAGGATAGGTACTTCTACTATAAGATTTTCCAAAAATTCCATATCTTCTCCTTTTTTATCGCATCTGCAATCTCATCTATTGCAAATCTCCATCCATTATCTCATACTATCTATCACATATTCTGCCATCATTGCTTGAGGATCTCCTTTTTCATTTCAGCATCCGGCTGTGAATCTTTTGGTGTAGGTAGATAAATTATCAGAAAATCTCCTGTCTCGCTTGCATGAGACGGAAAGCGAAATTCATCTGCCGATTCCACTGCTAACGGAGTGATTACTCCTATGTTAAGATCATTCTCCATGCGAGCCAGTTTCTGCACTGTCCCCAAATGTGAGTTGCTGTGAAAATCACCATTAAAATGGATGACTCTTTTATCCGTATTCTGTTCCAGATATTCGTAGATACTTTCTGCCATAGTATCATCTTTTAGACATTGAGCTTTGTACATAGCGTGAATGCGCTGGTCGAGCTGCTCGGCAGGCATATCACCCATCATGCCGAAACTCCGCTGCATAGTGCGATAAAATCTCTCTTTATATTCATCATCCAAGACTACCAGATCATTGGCGATAAATTTTCGCTCTGCTTCAGACAAACCTTCCACTGCTTCCTCACCCTCTCTATGCAGCATGGCAGCGTATCTTCTGGGCACATTGGCAGCTATGACATCTAACTCGTTTCTTCGGGCAAATTCAATCAGAGGTCGATAATCGGATTCATAATTCGACCAGGGACGAGACTCTTCAAGAAATTCCTCTTCAGAGATCTCACCGTGTAAATATGCATCCAATATAGCTTGCACATCTCGTTCAAACATCTCCATAGAAACTGCTATATCCTCATGATTCCCATGAAGATATCTGAGCGTTTCATATTGTAGCTCGTGCAAGATAGTTTCACCATGAAATTCACCGAAAAAGACCACATCATAGTTTTGCAGTTCGTTTGCCATCTGCTTTACATCGACACGCTCACCCGTGTGAGCATTGTATATCTGATAGCTCTGATCTGCATTTGATGATAGAATGGCAACGATCAATAATCCGCAGAGAATCAGGCAAATCTTACTCATAATTTTTTCCCCCTCTTATATCTTTTATTTGCAGAGACTTTTATGCCAAATAGGCATCTATCTCTACCCAATATTTCATGCAAATGACCATTTTATTGGCATATTTTCACTAATTCTTTATTATGTCAAATGGAATATAGAAGGTTGGAGAAAAAATTATGGAAGATAATATGCAGATCATGAGCAAAGCCCATCTGAAACAGCTGGCAAAATTGAAACACAAAAAATTTCGCCAGCAAACCGGTAAAGTAATTATCGAAGGTTTTCGCAGTATAAAGCAGATAAACAGCTACGGTTTGGAGTTTGATGAGCTATACATCAGAAAAAATACCGCACTCGATCTCTCGGATATATACTCCAAAGAGACATTTATCTGCTCCGAATACGAGATGAGCAGAATATGTTCCACACAGAGTCCGCAAGAAATAGCAGCTCTTCTACCGACTGAACATTTACCGATCTCAGACAGAAGTTTTTTGCTCTATCTCGATAATATCAGCGATCCGGGAAATTGCGGCACTATCATCCGCACTGCTACAGCCGCTGGAATAAGCGGTATCGTCCTATCGGAAGATAGCTGCGATGTATTCAATCCGAAAGTAATTCGCGCTTCGCTGGGCAGTGTATTTGTCATGCCGATAGAATATCATGATCAGAAATGGTTATCCGCTCAAAATGCCAATATTATCATCACTACAGCTCATGATGCGGAAGATGTGTTCCACTTTGAATTACCCGAAGGTAACAATATCCTCGTCATCGGCTCGGAAGCGCACGGCATAAAAAATGAGATAGAAAAAAACGCTCATCACCGGGTGCATATACCACAATCGGTAAAAATAGAATCTCTCAATGCTGCCGTAGCTGCCGGTATCTGCATGTTTTGCTTAAACAGGAAGAAAAGCCTATGAACCAAATTGATCATCTGACAGATCGAAAACTGTGGCTCGCTCCACTCGCCGGTTTCACCGATCAGCCATTTCGCTCTATCTGCAAAGAACTCGGTGCGGATGTATTGGTGACGGAAATGGTCAGTGCCGACGGGATTGTGTATAATATGGAAAAATGTATGCCCTATATCAGATTCGATGAGTCAGAACGCCCCATCGGTATCCAGCTTTTCGGCTCCGATCCGCGCATGATGATGCACGCCGCCACCTTGCTGCTCCCTTTCAAACCGGATTTCATCGATCTGAATATGGGCTGTCCGGTGAAGAAGGTAGTCAAACGCAATGCCGGCTCCGCTCTGATGAAAGACTGGAAAAGAGCAGCCGAAATAGTGACGAAGATCAAGGACGTTCTCCCCCACATTCCACTTTCGGTAAAAATTCGTGCCGGGTGGGACAAGGATGCGATCAATTATCTCGACTTCGGCAAGGCGATGCAAGATGCCGGTGCCGATTTTATCTGCCTGCATCCCAGAACCAGATCGCAGTTTTTTACCGGAGAGAGCGATTGGGATATGATAAAGAATCTCAAACAAAATCTGACTATCCCTCTAATCGGCAATGGCGATATTTCCAATCATCATGATGCTATCCGTATGTTCGAGCAAACCGGCTGCGATTCTGTCATGATCGGTCGGGGAGCGCGCGGTAACCCGTGGATCTTCCAAAAAATCCGGGCTATTTTGGATGAAGCGGATTATGAAGAGCCGAGTGCTGAGGAGAAACTATTGACAATAAAAAGACATTTCGAACGATCACTTCAATATAGAGGAAAGGAATATGGGACAAAAGAGATGAGAGGGCACTTCTCCTATTATACCAAAGGAATGCCGGGCGGCAATAAGGCACGCGATTTTATCAATCGTTGCTCCGATCCGGAGATTATCATGCAGCAGCTCAGCTCACTGTTTTTGCAAAACCATACCATTGAGGAACGATAAAAATGGAAAAAAAAGAGCAAATATTTTGGCAAGTGAAGCTGATGAAAAACAAAAACTGGATCTTTACCAAAAATCTGCTCGAAGATGCTATCAAAGAATATCCAAAAGAGAAAAAACTCTATAGCGAACTAGGGCATATTTATTATTCCAAACAACTTTTCAGACGCGCTATCGAACACTTCCACAAAGCTCTGATGATCGATCCGGCCGATGAGGATATCCTCTTCCATCTAGGAAACTGCTTTCTGTCGCTGGGAGAATTCAAGGTCGCTGCCGATTATTATAATGATATCCATACCAATTCCCCCGAACTGCTCTACAACAAAGCCTACGCTCATACCAAACTGGGTGATCTGGACGCTGCTATCGAACATTTGGAAAAACTCTTGGATTACAATATCGGAAACGAAATACCATACACCTTCATCGCCGAGCTCTATATCACTCGCAAAAAATTCAAACAAGCACTTTATTATCTGGCAAAAGCGGAGAAAAAGTTCGGCTCCCAAAGCGCTATCCATTACATGAAGGCGTTGGCTTATAGCAGCTTGCAGCAATGGGCAACGGCATATATAGAGTTTAAGAAGATAAAGCGTAAAAACATCCAATCTGCCCTCTATTACCGCAGCTATGGTATATGTTGCGAAAAGGTGGGGAAAACCGAAGCTGCTATCGATAGCCTGATAAAAAGCTTGAAATACGCACCGAACGATGCACTTAGTTTTACCGAACTGATCTCTATCTATATCAAACACGATAGGATGACCGAAGCATACAACCTCTTCTTGTTTGCAAAAAAACGGATCCCCTTCTCACGCGAGTTTATCGAACTCTATTATGAACTGAAACGAAAACTGAAAGGTAAGATGTTCGATGAATAAACGAAAACTGATAGAATTGCAGAATGTCGGCTTCAGCTATGGTAAGCATGCGGTACTCGAATCTATCGATCTTTCCATCCATGAGCATGATTTTTGGGCTATCTTGGGACCCAATGGCGGGGGGAAAACCACCCTGCTGAAAGTAATCCTCAAGCTCCTCAAACCGGACTCGGGCAAGGTGATCTATCACGATCGTAATATCATGAACAGCATCGGTTATGTACCGCAGACGACCAATTTCGATCGTCAGTTTCCCATCCGTGTGCATGAGATCGTAAGCTCGGGTATGCTAAGCCGAGATCGGATCGGCAGAAAAATGCCGAAACAGGCAAATCTGCGGGTGAAAGAGATGCTGCATACTCTACATATCGAACATCTGGAAACCAACCATATCTCGCAGCTATCCGGCGGACAGCTGCAACGCATATTGATCGCTCGCGCACTCATCACCGAGCCGAAATTGCTCATCCTGGACGAACCTACCTCGTTTATAGATACCAGCTCCAGAGATAGATTGAGCGAATTACTCGCCGAGCTTAATAAATCCATCACCATCATACTTGTCTCACACGATATAGGCGCTATTTATCGGAATGTGAAGCAGATCGCCTGTCTGAACAAGAAAATGCACTGTCATACGGACGGTAAACTCACCAAAGAATCGATAGAAAAGGTTTACGGCTGCCCGGTGGATATGATCACTCATGGAGTTCCGCATCGAGTGCTCGATCCATCCGCCCTGCAGGAGGAATAGATGCTGAGCTATCAATTTATGCAAAATGCAGTTATCGCCGGAATACTCGGCAGTATTCTCTGTGGAATAGTCGGCACATTCGTGGTAACCAAGAAGCTGGTGTTCATCTCCGGCGGGATCAGTCATATCGCATTCGGTGGTTTGGGATTGGCGTATCTTGTGGGCATTCATCTCAATATCGGAGCGATTGGCTTTGCAGTCTTGACCGCTATTATTCTGCATAAAGTTCAGAAAACGCGCAGCATCAGCTCGGATAGTATGATCGGCATCCTCTGGGCTGCCGGTATGGCTCTCGGTGTCGTCTTTATGTATCTTAGACAAGGCTACCCTCCCAATCTGATGAGCTATCTGTTTGGCAATATCCTCACCGTTACTCACACTGATCTTTACATCCTCGCCGGTTTTACGTTTATTACGGTTGTACTAGTGGCAACGCTTTTCAAAGAATTTGTAGCGATTTCGTTCGACAGCGAATTTGCCCGCATCCGCTCACTACCGGTCGATCTTTTGGAGTTTGTGCTGATGATATTGATCGCCATTTCCATTGTGATGCTCATTCAGATAGTCGGTGTGCTGCTGGTCATCGCCATGTTGGTCATCCCACCTACTATCGCGCGCAGTGTTAGCAACAAATTCGCCCCCATCATCTTCCTCTCTTCGCTTATCGGCTTCTTGATGATAATTATCGGCATGATTGCAGCTTACTTTTTGGATGTGCCTACCGGACCTACTATCGTGCTCAGTGGAGTGGTTTTGTTGTTGATCGTAAAAGTGGTAGGTGAGAAGTGACAAGTAACGAGTGACGAGTTGACCCGTCCTGAAAAAGGTGGACTCCAAAAAAGAAAGGAGTCAA
>CAYSSJ010000009.1:0-109906 GCA_964433675.1 uncultured Candidatus Cloacimonadota bacterium | reverse complement strand
CGTAGGACAAGATATCATCTTGTCTTCGGAAAAACAGAAAGAAATAAATTGATGATTTTATTCGCCGATACTCATGGAATTTTATTGGAAGAGAAGCATAGGGTTGAGGGTTTAGAGGTTTATGGATATGGTTGGATGTTTAGAAGAATAAATATAATGTTTTCATGTGTCATGAAAAAAAGATTTGACAGGAATTAAAGAAATGATAGAAATACACCAAAGTGAAACTCAGCTCATTCACAGAAGAGGCATAAGGTGTATTAAGGAAAATATCCAGATAAAGAAAAGGAGGAAATGATGAGAAAAATTGTACTATTATTCATGGTGGTGATGACGGTCGGTTTGACAGCTTCAGACGATTTTTTACAAAATCCGGTTGTCTATGAACCAATCGAAATGCAGATCAGGAATGCTCCACAACCAACTATTGAGCAGCAAAGGCATTACGAATTTGTAGTCGATCCGACAATTTTAGGTACTACTTTTTATGATTACATGCCCGGAGGCTACAATAGTACTCCGATCAAATTGCAGTCACCCGCGGCAGACGGAATATATATCGCATACACTTCCAGAGAGACTGCAGAAGCTACCCGTCGAGCTTGGTACGCTTATGTCAATCAGTATGGCGAGATTGATATTTCCGATCGCATATCCACAGTCGAAAGAAATGAAGGATTCGTAAGTATTGATATGCATAAACAAAGTGGAAATCCATTAGTAGCTTGGCACCGCCTGATGGAAAATAATGTCGATCTGGCAGTTGTATATTCGTATGATGTATATAGCATGATGCAAACTCCCGGTTTATGGATGCAGCCCGTGGAAATGATTGATCCTGATGAATCTCAACATCCCAATCCTGCATTTGAAGGTAATGAGTTTATCTGGCCGGTTATGTTTATTGGTCCATCACCAGAGCCGGGACGTCAAAGAGTCTATGTCTCAGCTGATAATGCAGAAGACAATCCGGTAACCGCCGGACCTTCCGAAAATGTAATCATAGCTTATGCGGATTTTGATGAAAGCGATTTGATAAGTCAAACCGATCTGGACTGGAATTATACCAGTGTGCCACTGATGGATGAATGGCATCTGCAAGGCTTGCGCCGTCCTTTCAAGAATATGGCCGTTTCCGACGATGGTAAAGTTGCTTATTTCGGATACAACATCATCTTAGACGGTGATGAGAATGCTTCACCGCTGGACGAGGAACTTTTTGTATTTGTAAACCACAATTATGGCGAAGGCGAATGGGAATATCATAGTATTCCGAGCTATTTCGGACTTGGTGAAACCGAGAATCCGCTCAATGCAGATGGGACGCCGTATTTCGACCTGAACGACGGTGAAGAGCTCTATTGGGGTGTGTTCTATTCCAATCATCAAAATTCACTTTTCTATGATGATGATTCCAAACTGATGACAGTGCATAATATGTGGCTGCAGGCAAGTGATGAGAATCAGGTGCCAACTAACTCTTTCTACTCGTATTTCGGTTATCCCAAGGTATTTATATTCGACTTCGATACAGATGAATTTACCTTTTACAATATCGGATTGGTAGGCGATCCCGATCTATATCATAATACTCCCGTATTACCCTGGGATCCTCACGGCGAAGGCATAGAACATGATGATGATGGATATGTGATTATGGAAAATGGCTATCCGGTATATTATCATGATGTAGAAGATGCTTTTCATGAGAATAAACATAAGGTGGCTGTTAATGAAGATAACGGCTGGCTTGCCGCTGTCTGGCATGATGGCTTGAAGAATAAATATGCCTTTGAAGGAATAGCAGGATATGAAGACTGGGCTGAAGTTCCCGAGACTCTTATAGCTCTTTCAAATGATAATGGGGAAACTTGGTCAGGAACTATCTCACTAAATAGCAACGAAACTCCCGAATTGTTCGGCATGCTCCCGGTTTATGTCTATCCTTCTGCTAGAATAGAAGATATGGGAGAAGGATGGGGAAGGATGCACCTCTTCTTCTTAGATGATCATATTTTCGGTTCTTCTGTCATGGGAAATGGTGCTCCCGGTGCAGAAATAATGTATGCCGCTATCGATATCGACTTTCATAATCCACCTCCATCGCAAGCTGATGATGAGTTGATAGCCAAACCGGTAGTTTTGCACCAAAATTATCCCAATCCGTTCAACCCGGAAACTACTATCTCTTTCAGTATGCAGCAATCCGAATCTGTTAGCATCGAGATCTTCAATATTCGCGGGCAGAAGGTGAAAACTCTGCTAAACGAACAAATGCCTGCCGGTGAACATAGTGTGATATGGAATGGCAAAAATAATGCCGGTCAAAATGTCGCCAGCGGGGTTTATCTGTATCAAATCTCGACTGATAATCACCTGAGCGCCAAAAAAATGCTGCTGATGAAATAATTTGGTAGAGATGGGCAAGAGTGTGAAAACTATGGATGCTCTGAGTGCTATACTCGGGGCATCCTCATTTTTCTATATCTTCCAGATTTAGGTCGCTGTCTTCGTTACATAGCGCTCCGATAAGATACATATTATCATGGGTAGTACTGCGAAGTTTTCTTGCCAGTGATTTGGCAATCTCTCTGATGATCAGAAAGCCGATCTCCGGATAATTTTGGCAGAACAGATCGAATTCATTCTTTTCGATTACAAAGCATTCCACCTCAGTCAAGGTATAGACAGAAGCCGAGCGGAGGTCATCGTCCAAGAGTGCTAACTCGCCAAAAAAGGCATTCATATTATCAGTCAATTTAACTACCGGGAAAGAATCTCCCAAAGCTGTTTTTTTCTCGATGAGGACGATTCCTTTGTTTAGGATGAACATTTTGTTGCCGATCTCACCTTCTTTGATGATGTATTTTTTTGCATCAAAGTGCTTTTGGGAGATGATCTCTTCCAATTTAGCGATCTTCTCTTCATCATCTTGTAAAGGGAGAAAAATCGAGATCTGTTTGAGTTTGGCAGATATACTCATCACGAATCCTCCTTTCTGATAACAATAGCGAGCGAATTACCCGGTACGATATATGAATCTTCGGGTAGGATATTTGATTGATTATTCTCCAGATTCTTAGCTATTTTTAGATTATCGACGAGGGTTTTGACATCGGCAGTTTTCTGAGCAGCGCGGATCGCTTCCTTCTTCCGCTTCAAAAAACTTCCCACATTTTCCAATAAGCCAATAAGCAAAGCATTGCCTTGCTTGAAATAATGATCTTTCAGTATGCTGTACTCCTGTTCTACATATTCTTCAGGGATCTTTTCGGTAGAGAGATAAGCAGTCCCATGCTGGATCAAGAGATCGTTTATTATTTTGGTAAGACCGATAAACTGAAGAGAGGTGGCCATCAGTGAGCTGCTGTATTCGTTAGTATAGATTATTTCGTCCACGTGGATATTTTTTAGATGCTTCTCAAACTTGATATCTATCAATTCGGCTGAGATAGCGACATTGACAGATATCGCACGTACGGTCATTGCTGTGAGTACGGTAAGAGAATCGACACCAGCTACGGATTCGGGATGACTCTCATCGGCTAAGATCAGGACTTTAGCAGCATTTTGCACATTGCTTTTCTTGAGCAGAGTTTCATTATAATGGTCACCTCGGAGAATAGATATCTCTGCAAACTGCGGATAATTCTGCCTGAATAGTTCGATCTCGTCCGGTTCCACATTGGCTATCACTGTTATCTTCCGTAAAACAATTTCCGGATTACTCTTGATAATATCCTCGAAAAATTTACCCATCTGTTTTTTCCATCCGCAGATTACATAGTGGCCTTTTACTTTTGCCAGATTCATAATTCCTCTTCCTTCGAGTATTTTTTTTGTCGTTGTTGCTGATGCTAAGTTTGCAGTAAACAGCGAAACAGTTACAATCCCCAAGAACAATATTATGATAACCAGCACCCTACCGCCATCGGTCTGAGGTAAGATGTCTCCATAACCGGTAGTGGAAATGGTAACCACCGACCAGTACAGCACTGTGATAGCTCTACTGAATACTGATGAACTATGTATGGTGTCTGTGGCACTGATTATATTGTCGTACTCTATCAGAAAAAAAACGAAAGCAGAGATGAACATTAATAGTACGAGTACTAAGAAATAGCGGTGGATCTTTTGTTGTTGGAATAGGTAGAGAAACAGCCTCACCCTGTGGAACCCTTCGGCTATTTTATCGAAAATATTAACAGAAGAATTTTTCATCCCAATTCCACCTTTTTTATTTACAAGAACAAATTTTAGATATAATTGTCAAGCAAATGTTCGAATTGTTCAAGTTTGAGTACATTAGGTATGTTATGCTGTTCGGTTAGATTGATAAATTCAGTTAAACGAATGTGAAGAAAAAAGGCGGGAGCAATACTCCCGCCTATTATTTTTTTGGAGACTATTTAGAAATAGTAACCAAAGTTGATGTTGAACCGATTTTCCCAATCAGCATCTTCTACGCCGGTTGAGAGGCTTGTACCCCAGTCTCCACCTAACCATGGGTGGTTTTGTCCCATAGCAAAGTCGATGTAGGTATATACATTGCCTGCTGTAACCATGCAACCAACCACATTCATGGCCGAGTCTTCATAGTCTTCATGATCTTTCATCATCATAGAATAGTCGTTGTAGAATGTGAGATTAGATATAGGACCGATATTTACCGGTAATGAGTAGCTCAAACCGGCTACTATGATATCAGCTTTGCTGGCTACTTCATAAGGCCAACCATAAGAACCCATTTCTACGAACGGTGTATCTTCGATGCCATCTTCAAGATCATATTCATACATAATGTATTCAGCTTTTAGATTGAGTTGACCGAAATTAGCATTGATATGACCGGCAAAAGCGGAGTTGCTTCCCATCTCTTCGGTGCCATAATTGTAAACTTGACCGAACTGAGCGGAACCGCCAATTTCAATGTCATTCAAATTATAAGCAGCTCTTAGGTTGAAGCGATTCACTTCTTCGTTATTGCCGACAACATCTACAGAATATCTGCTATTCCCAGCACCGGGAACTTCCATATTTTTGTAGAATGCCAAAGCTAAGTCGAAATCGTCCCAAGTGTGCAATAACTTGATACCGGTATCATAATCATCTTCCAGTCCTACATAATAGGGCATTGCGAAGAAGAAGTTATTGGATGCATAGGGTTGGATACCAAATGGTACCTGATGAACACCGAGTTGCATTTCGGTATTTTCGTTGAATGCATAGCCCATATAACCATGATGCAAGAAGCTACCGCCAAAGGCATCGGTATAGAATCTGTACTCTGCACTCAGAGTGATCCCACCGGCTTCTCCATCCACATTCAGTCGGAAAGTATCAAAGGCAAATTCGCCACCTTTGTTAGCGTTATCATCGTCCCAACTGTTCAGAATGAAATTATAGCGCAAAGCGCCTCCTACATGAAATCCTTCTGCTACCAACGGGGTTATAAACAATACCAATACGAGAATAGCGAGTGATTTTTTAAACATACCTATTTCCTCCTTTTATTTTTTTCTTAAGGTATCCATCTTTCAATTACATGTTCATTTTCGTTCATCCACTGCCGAGCAACTTCGATAGTAGGCAGAGTTGATTCATTAACTTGCAGCATCAGATCACTGAGTTCTTCATCGGTAAGACGCATATTACGAAGGAATTGTGCTAATTCCGGTTTGTCTTCATCCAATCCGAGTCTGCCAAGGATATGGATATTACCGGTTTCCCACATCATCTTGTCTTCGTCTTGCTCGAGGAATTTCAGATCCCAACGTCCGAATTTCCAATGTGGTCTCCAACCTGTAACTACGACCCATTCACCGTTACTGATAGCTCTTTGTAGAGAAGCTGTCATAGCAGGACCGCTGGATTCGATCAACTCGAAATCCAAGTCATAAAGTTCGATGATCTCAGCTGTAGTACGCATGACACCGGCACCGGCATCTATACCGATGATTTGTCCGTCAAATTTATCCGCATGCTGATTCATCTCTGAAATTTTGTCGATCTCTACATATTCGGGTACTACCAATCCACTCTGTGTTCCAACATAGACATGACCCAGATCTATCAGATCATCTCCATAACGATCCATGTAATCTCTATGCAACACAGGTAGCCATGTTTCCATAAAAGCATCCTGGTCGCCGGCAGCAACTGCGGTGTAAGCCGGTGCTACGTCAGCAGCAGTGATGTTTACTTCAAAATCCATCTTGTCTTCTAACACGGCTTTGGCTAAGTTAGTATAGGCAATACCTTCTGCCCAATTAACATAAACCAGATTTGCCGTCTTCTCTTCGGGTGTCCTGGGAGCACAGCTTATCATCGTTACAATAGCTGCTAGTAGTAATAGTTTGATCAGAATTCTCATTTTTTCCTCCTTGGTTTTTTGTTTTGACTTTTTTCGCCCATAGATTGGGTGATTCTATCTAAAAATATCGCTAAAATTACAACTGCAATACCACTTTCAAAACCATGTCCGATTTGAAGCTGGGTGATACCTTTGAGTATCTCTCGTCCCAGACCTCCGGCACCTATCATAGCTGCGATTACTACCATCGAAAGTGCAAGCATGATGGTTTGATTGACTCCGGCAAGAATAGTGGGAGTGGCAAGCGGTAATTGAACTTTGAACAATAATTGATTGGCGGTACAACCAAATGCTTTGGAAGCTTCCACCACATCTTTCTGAACCTGTCTGATACCTAGATTGGTAAGTCGGACTGCAGGCGGCATTGCAAAAATGATCGTTGCGACCATGCCGGGCACCTTTCCTAACTGGAAGAACAGCACAGCAGGGATCAGATAGACAAATGCCGGCATCGTCTGCATGAAGTCCAAAATCGGACGAACCACCTTTTCCACCGAATCACTTCTGGATGCCCAGATACCTACCGGGATACCTATCAATAGAGCAATGAATGTGGAAGAAACTACCAATGCCAAAGTTGCCATCGTCTCCAGCCAGAATCCCATGCTCCATATGAGGGCAAGTCCTATAAGTGAGAATAATCCTACTCCTTTACCGGAGATCCGCCAGGCTAATAGAGCCAAAACAATTATCATTACATAGGGTGGGATAAAAAATAGGATATTCTCGAACAGATCGAGTATTGAGATCAGGATCATCCTGATTACGTCAAACACACCACTCAAATTATCAGTGAGCCAATTTATTATATTTTCAAATACAATTCCAATAGGTAATTTAAACATTTTCTTCCTCCTTCTCGGTATTATTCTCACCGGTGATCTCGGAGATCACACTGGAGCGGGACACTAACCCAACGATCTCCTCAGAATCTTTGACAACTGCAATAGGTAATTTGGTGTTAACGACCAAAGGCAACAGCTCGGCAATCGGAGTTTCAGGATGGCACTTGGGCATATCTTCCTGAATGATATCTTTGAGATCATGTCCTCCACTTTTCTTGTGAGCTACACATTTGTCTATATGTACATATCCGAGGAATTTATCCTTAGCACCGGTGACAATGAGTGAAGAAAGACCGAGTTTTCGCATCCTTCTGATAGCTAACTCTACTCCATCTTTGGGGGCTATCACTCGCTCGGGATGTTTGAACATAATAGCTGAGGCAGTAATCACCTTGCTTCTGTCCACATCTTCTACAAAGGCACGTACATAATCATCTGCTGGTTGGGAGAGAATCTCCTCGGGAGTTCCGATCTGTACTATATAGCCATCTTTCATTATGGCAATACGGTCTCCTATCTTCAAAGCTTCGTCCAGATCATGAGTGATAAACATAATGGTTTTGTGAACTTTCTCCTGCAAGGTCAGAAGTTCATCTTGCATATTGCGCCTTATCAAAGGATCCAAAGCACTGAATGCTTCATCCATAAGCAAGACCTCCGGATCGGTGGCAAGTGCACGAGCCAGTCCGACACGCTGCTGCATACCACCACTCAGTTCACTCGTCATCATAGTTTCATATCCACCCAGACCGACTGTTTCGATTACCTCATGTGCTTTTTTCAATCTTTTCTCTTCCAGCACACCTTGGATCTCGAGTCCGAATGCTACATTAGACTCTACCGTTCGGTGCGGAAGCAAACCGAAGTGCTGAAACACCATGGTCATTTTGTGTCTTCTTATCGTGCGCAGGTCTTCATCACTGGCTTTAGCTACATCATTCTCATCCAACAAAATACTTCCGGCAGTCGGTTCTATCAGCCTGTTCACACAGCGTAGCAGGGTGGATTTACCACTTCCGGATAAACCCATCACCACGAAGACTTCTCCTTTTTTAATCTCCAAAGAAGCATTGTTCACTCCAACAGTACAACCGGTTTTTTTGAGAATTTCAACCTTGGATTTACCCTCTTTAAGCATCTTAATAGCTTCTTTAGTCCTCTTACCGAATATCTTGGTCAGATTCGTTAATTTCAATTTAATTTCTTGATTATCAATAGCTCCCATATTTCCCCTTTCTTATAATGCTTCGAAATTTTGTTACAACTATAGTATTTAAATAATCCTGTAAAACTCAACCAATATAATAAACTATCTATTTTCTTCATACTTAAAACAAAAAAATTGACTAAAGCTATTAAGTCAAGTAATAAATTTAATTTCTTGTGAATAAGAAAGATATGAATCTATGCTATCCTACTGTTATCAACGGAAGACTGAGGTTCATAAGTGGAGTAATTTTTTTTTAAACTGAATTTTTATGAAAAGCTTAACCAAGATACTTGACATATTGATAAGCTAAAAAAAAATAACTTCAAGAAGATTATAGTAGTGAAGCTTAATGGTGCAAGCGTAAGAGGGAATTCCGTGAAAGTCGGAAGCGGTCTCCGCCACTGTAAGCAGCGAATCATAGGTTTCAGAGTCACTGATCTAAACTAGATTTGGGAAGGCTCTGATTACATACCTGCTGCGAGCCAGGAAACCTGCCATTACAGCCAGAGATGCACTCCCCGGAGGAGGGAAGAGCATTCTGTTTGTATTTGCTGCCTTGTTGCCATTGAGTCTCAAAAAATAAGACAAGGTAGGAATATGAGAATAGTATATACTATAGCGCTAGTTTTATTAGCTTTCAAAATTGTTTTAGCTAATCCACCCAGAATAGTTGTTACTTCGCCCGAGATTGCCGAAATAGTTTGCGCTTTGGATGCGGGTGAATTTATCGTCGGGCTTACTCAAGAATGTGATTATCCTACCTATTTGGAAGAAGTGGAAAAAGTCGGTTCTTTTGGTAATGTTTCATTTGAAGCGATAATATCTATTCAACCAACGCATGTATTTATTTCGGGATTGGAGCAAGCGCATCTTAAATCCAAATTACAGAAAATCTCCCTCCCCGTATATGAGTTTTATCCCCAATCTGTTGCTTCCTTTCTTTCTACTATAGCACAATTGGGAGAGTTACTAAATAAAGAGAGTCGTGCCCGAGTTGTACAGGATAGCCTGCGAAATGAGTTAGCCCAACTTGCGCGCTCTCAACCTGCCAACTCACCCAGAGTGTATATTGAGATTTATCAGAATCCGATCATGAGTGTATCACGCGACTCATTTGTGGGAGAACTTGTTCACCTTGCCGGAGGTGAAAATATTTTCGATTCTCTGCCACGAGAATATAGCCGTATAAGTCCGGAGCGTGTGGTAGAAGCTGATCCGGAGGTTATAATTATTACCTATCCCGGCGGCAGTAAAGAGCAGATGAAGAACCGAAGGGGATGGGAAGTGATCTCCGCTGTTCGTCATGAGAGAATCTACACAGTCAATGATATTGATGCGGATATCATTTTGCGAGCTTCACCTCGTCTGATAGACGGCATCAAAGCTCTGCGGGAGCTGATCTATGAATAAACGAGCCTTGGTCAACATAATCTTATTTACCATCATCTTTGTCGTGATGGTGTTAATCTATTTGAGATATGATGCAGCTTCGGTGCATATTATCAGAGCGATTCGTTTACCTCGATTAGTACTTACCTTTGTCTGTGGATTTGTGCTTGCCGGCGTGGGTTACACATTTCAGGTTTTGTTGGATAATCCACTGGCAGAGCCATATATTCTCGGGATCTCCTCCGGTGCTGCCATGGGAAGCATCGTAGCATCCGTATTGGGACTGTTTCTGCTCATGCCTCTGTTTGGATTTGCCGGAGCTTTGCTTTCCATGATCTTGGTTTGGACGCTGGCACATATCGGAGGTTATTTCAGTCGAACAAAACTGATCTTATCTGGTATCATTATCGGGTTATTTTTCTCATCATTCATCTCGCTTCTGATGTATTTCAACCAGAAAGATATCGGGCATATCATCAATGTTTTGATGGGAAATTTGGGCTATATTTTTAGCCATAGTGAGTGGAACTTCTTCTTGATCTTAATATTCTTTATAATTCTGATTATGATCTATCTTTTTTTTCAGGCGATCAGATTGCAGGTACTCTCCACCGGCGATATGGTGGCTCATAGTTTGGGCTTGAATGTACCCGCTCTAAGAAAGAGACTATTTATCCTCTGCTCACTGCTGACCGGAATTGTAGTCTCTTATGCCGGGATCATTGGATTCATCGGTCTGATAGTACCGCACAGTGTCCGTTTTCTACAGCGCGGTAATCAGCGGATAAATATCGTGTTATCTTCATTTGCGGGTGGAATTTTCCTGCTGTTTTGCGATTTTTTGGCTATGCATCTGGCTGTGATCGAAATACCGGTGGGGATTATTACAGCTTTTTTAGGCAGTCCGTTTTTTATATTATTGATGTTGAGAAATAAATAGATCTTTATAGCAATATAGGTGGGATGAAAAAAACTCCTCCCGTTTGAGGAGGGAGGAGCTTGAGGAGGCATAGGAGATATATGCCAAAGTGTTGCGAATTACATAGTGATTTTGATATCCTTGATCTCGTCGAATTTCTCCAGATGCTCTTTGATCTCTTCTGCCAGGTTTTCTCTATACTGGTCGAATTTGGGAACATCGACATCGACAATGGCAGTTCCATCTTTGAATCCGACATATTTCACCATCTTCAATGTGACGATATCTTCGCCGGTTTTGGGATAGATCACTTTCCTTAGTTCATTAACGATAGCTTTCTTATCGAATTTGTCCGCTTCTGCCAAGTTGTGTTCTATCTCATATTTTTTGATGGCGTTATGGAGCGTATCGGCAGCTAACACGGAGCAATGCATCTTTACAGGTGGCAAACCGTCCAGCTCGTCGGCTGCTTGTTTCCAATTGATCTGTTTTGCTTCTTCTATGGTTTTCCCTTTGGCAAGATCGGTAATAATGGAAGCAGTTGCGATATTGGATGCGCAGCCATAGGATTGGAATTTGATGTCTTCGATAACCTTTGTCTCCGGATTGATTTTCAAATAAATAGTGATTTGGTCACCACAAGCGGGACTTCCTTCGGTAGCTTCTACATCGGGTGATTCCATTGTACCGATATTGTGTGGTTTCATAAAATGGTCCAATACTTTTTGTGAATACTTCATAATCTCTCCCTGTTTTTATATAATGGGCTTCTCGATCGCAGTTCAGCAACGATCTCAGCCAGTTTATCTACTGCTTTGTCTATCTCTTCGATAGTGTTGAACTTGCTAAAAGTGAATTTCATAGATCCGTGTGATTCTTCGTGGGTTCTACCCATAGCCATCAGGATGTAGTTCGGTCTCAATCCTTGCGAGGCACATGCACTGCCTGTAGCTGCTGTGATACCCTGTAGATCCAGCATCAAAAGAATAGCTTCTCCTTCGATAAATTTGAAAGAGATATTCATGTTGTGAGGAGCACGCCATTTACCACGTGGTCCGTTTACAATAATATGTGGAATCCGCTCTTCGATAGTTTTCAGACAATAGTCGGATAAGCTGCGCAAATGCTTTGTATCCTTCTCAAAACTGGCGAAAGTGAGCTCTACAGCTTTGGCAAAACCGGCGATAAGTGCTATGCTCAAACCGCCCGTTTCCAAGTTATCTACTCTGGCAATGCCATGCTTGGTGGGAGCTATGCTTATACCCTTTCTTTGATACAGCACTCCGATACCTTGTGGACCATGGATCTTATGCGCACTGACCGACATCAGATCGATCCCAAGCTCTGTCACATTTATGGGAAGTTTGCCATAAGCTTGACCTGCATCTACGAACATGGCAATCTGATCATCTGCTTCATCCAAAATGGCACGAATCTTTTTCAGTGGTTGGATAGTTCCGACAGTGTGATTTACATAGGTGGTCATAAAGAGTATCGTATCGTTACGAATGGAACGTTTCAGTTCTTCCAGATCGATAAAACCGTCGGAATCAACACTGAGATAGGTGACATCAAAGCCGCTGTTTTCAAAAAAAGCTGCATTTGTGAGAATGTCCGGATAATCAGCCACACTACAGATTATATGTCTCCCTTTGGATGAGTGTTTCATCAAATATCCTTTGATCGCCAAATTATTCGCCGAAGTACCACCGGTGGTGAAATGGATTTCGTCAGATTTACCGCCGATAGAGCGAGCAACGATCTGTTTGAAATTGCCTATCTCTTCCTCAGCTCGACTGCCGGCTTCGATAAAATTTTCCGGATATTGGAATTTGTCCACAAAATATGGCAGCATGGCTTCTATCACTTCCGGGTAAGGTTGAGTGGTTTTGCAGTTATCAAAATAATTTGGTTTCATAGTTACTCTCCAATTCTTTTTACTATCATATCCAAAGTAAAGGTTTCCAAATACTTCTCGATATTATTGTTGATTTCATCCCAAAGTGCATAAAATTCGCAGGGGAAGCCGCTGCAAAATTCGGGCTTCTGCTGATGCCCATCACAGTATTTGTAAGAATAATCTTCCTCTACAGCCTGCATGATATCTTTCAGTGAGATTTCCTCTTTGGATTTGTTCAAGAGATAACCGCCAAAGGCTCCCTGCACACTTTTAATAATATTGTTTTGTTTGAGTTTTCTAAATAAATGTTCGATATACTTAGGAGGTAAGTTTTGAGTTTTACATATAGTCGCAATAGAAATTGGCTTCTCATCAGCCGTTCTTGCCAGCATGGCAAGCGCTCTGAGAGCGTAACCTGTCTTTGTCGAAAGATGCATTTTATACCTCCTGAGTGATAACATAGTAAAATAGTAGGAATTGGCAAGTATTTTTTTGGAGAATGGAGTTAAATTATGATAGAAATGAAGAAAATAAAAGCCGGTTATTCTGCTGAGCCAGTGCTTAGAGAAATAACGGGTGAAATCAATGAAGCGGATTTTTGTATGATAATCGGTCCGAACGGCGCTGGGAAATCTACGCTTCTGAAAACCATATTGGGTTTCTTACCACTTATGGACGGCGATATTAGCATAAGGGGAAGATCATTGCAATTATGGCAGAACAAAGAGTTGGCAAAGCTCATTTCTTATATCCCGCAAGAGCTTACGATGCAGTTCGATTATCCGATCTATGAGATGGTTTTGATGGGACGATTTCCATATCTTGGCTATTGGCAGACTTATAGTGCAAAAGATAGAGAGTATTGCGAACAGGCGCTTTATAAGATGGATCTTAACCAGATGAAAGATAAGATGTACAGTCAGCTCAGTGGTGGTGAAAAGCAGAGGGTAGCAGTGGCACGTGCTTTGGCTCAACAAGCGCAAGTTTTACTGATGGATGAGGCATTCTCGCATCTGGATTTGAATCATCAAATGGAGCTGATGAAGATTTTGAAACAGATAAATAAAGAGGAGAAGAAAACGGTAGTGGTGGTATCACATAATGTTAATTTAGCGGCAGAATATTCTCAGCGTGTTATTATGATCAAAAATGGTAATATATTGGCAGATGGATCTCCCGAAGAGGTCATCACAGCCGAAAATCTGAGCAAATTGTATAATGCTAAGATGCAAATAGTTAAAAATCCGATAAGCGGCAAACCGAATTTCGTTTATTCATGAGAAAATTTTATTTGCTTATCTTGATTGGAATTATTCCGATCACATTATTCGCTCTGCGCCTAAGCGGTGTAGTTACCGATAGAGACGGTGAACCGATAGAATATGTGAATATTCTCACGGAAACCGGGATTTATTTCAGTAATGAGAAGGGAGCTTATCAGATATCGGTGAGGGGAAACGAAGAAGAGATTACCTTCAGTAAACTCGGTTATGCTGCTCGCAGTTACAAAGCCGGAGAAATACCGAAACGGATAGTGCTCGAAATCTCTCCCATGTCAATTAGCGGTATATCGGTACATTCGGATGCCTATCAGGAATTTTATCGTAACCATGATAAGATCGTCATCGATATGTCTGAGCCAAGAAACCTCTACTCCTTGCTCTCGGAACGAGCTGAGATAAATATCGGTAGAGTTACCCTTTCCGGGGAGAGACAGACAGTATCATTGGGTGGGCATAGCGATCGGCATACCATCATCATGATAGATGGACTCGTGGTAAGTAAACCGGGTGAAACTTTCGATTTGAGTCTGATCCCACTCAGTTCCATCGATAAAATCGAGATTATCAGACAGAATGCGAGTATATTGGGAGGTTCCGGCGGTATTGGTGGGATCATTCATTTTATCACCGATCAAGCTGATGGTGAAGAAAAAGCGGCAATTTCATATCAGCGTGGTTCTTATGGTAAACATCACTACCATGTAAATACGAATGTTCGCAGACCGACTTGGCGTTTTAACCTCTCCATCTCTCGACAGGAAGCAGAAAACAATTTTTCTTACCAAAATCCGCTTGTCGGTGACGAATCGGTAGAGATGGTGAGAGATAACAATCACTATAAAGGGTGGGATATCCACTCCGTCTTAGCAAAACGGTATAAACTGCTCGAATCGAGATACACATTTTCACTTAAAAAGGCTGAGAAAGGATTACCCGGTCCTATTTCTTCGGTTCAGTTGTTCGATAGAGCTACTATGGATATGCAAAGCTCTAGGCATCATCTGATGTTGAAGTACAACAATCCTATCTTCATCATCCACAGCGATGCTTATTACTTCGATGAGCGTTCCATATATGATAATACTCGCTCTACTATGCCTGTTCATCATGAGAAGACTGATACAGACTATCAGAAGCTTGGAGCGAGTTTGAATATGGAACTACCTTGGCAGGTGTTGGCACTCAACTTGAAATACGAAGCACAAAGTGAGCATTTGCAACGTTCCTCACAGAGAAATAATATCGATGCTTCTATGCAGAATCATGCTATCTCAGCCGGTAGTGAAATCGAAATGGAGCACGAGGGTTGGACGGCAAAATTGAATTTAGCTTCCCGATACGATTTCACTGCCAGATCGGACACTGCCAAATTCGATGATATCCTTTCTTGGCAGATAGCTCCGCGAGTTTTATTTGAAGATCGGTTTACTCTCAGGATAGGTGGAGCTTATGGTACTTCGTTCAGCTTACCATCATTCTTCGACCTCTATTTCAAAGGTGATACTCAAGCGGTGGGCAATATCGATTTGAGACCGGAAACTTCGAAAGGTTGGAATGTTTTCTTCGAATTTCAGATCCCCGATTTTCGTCTCAGACTCGGTTATTATGAAAACAAGATAGAAGACCTGATCTATTGGTATCGTTCGGTGAATGCTTGGAAACCGGGCAATGTTGCTTCGGCACAGATCACGAGTTTGGAAGCGGAAACAGAGATAAGACTATCACAAATAGTGAGTAGTGGGGCAAATTGGAGCAGAACCTACGCTCTGGACAAAACCTCCGATTCCAATACTTACAACAGACCATTGATCTACCGTCCTCGTTCTCGAATTTCAGCATTTGTCAAACTGAACTGGCAAGATTTCACATCTAAGATTCGCTACTCACGCTATGGTAAACAGTGGACGAACAGATATACCGATCACAATACTATCCCAGCTTATCATATTGTTGATTGTTTCAACTCGAAAACAATTAGGCTCGATGCAGACTGGGAAGCAAAATTACATCTGAATATAAACAACTTATTCGACCAAGCATATGAGCTTTACTCTCTTACTCCTGCAGCGGGTAGGATATGGGAGTGTGGTATCACTATCAAAATAAATAGATAGAAGGAGACTAAAGATGAAAACGATCGTATTGTATTTACTTATGTTTGCTACAGTTTTATCTTTGCAAGCAGAGAGTTCATTGTTTGTGGTAAACTCGAACAGTCAGAATTTATCCAAAATCGATTTGGCTAATTACGAGGTGGAAAACAACTTTGCCGGTTTGGGGCAGTTTCCCTCCACAGCGCCGAACAAAGCGGCAGTTTATGATGAGCATATTTATGTGGTCATCACATACGAGAATGTTGTTCAGAAGCTCAGTGTACACGATGGTAGTCATGTAGGTTATATCTACATGGAAGACAGTGCTATGCCCAATGATATTCTGATTCATGGAAACTATGCCTACGTAAGCGGTAATGTAACATACAGAGTTTATAAAATAGATCTTGAGACTGATGAAGTAGTAGGAAGTGTCGATGTAGGCAAAGCGCCTCAAGGTATGACGATCGTGGAAGAGAAGCTGCTTGTGGCAAATACAGGTTTCGATCTTTCCAACTATACCTATGATCCGGGAACGATATCTGTGTTAGATATTGCAGACTTTACTGTTATCGATACCTTGGACACGGCGATCAATCCGGCTGTGATGGAAATGATAGATGATAAACTGCATGTAGTTTGCAGTGGGGATTATGTCTCGGAATTCGGGGTAGTACAGATATTTTCTGCTGATAATTTGGCTTTCGAGTTTAGCATCGAGATTGGTGGTTCCCCTGCTTCTATCGCCAAAGGTACCGATGATTTGGTTTATTTGGCTAACTCTTGGCCAGCCGGAATCTATGCTTATGATGCCTATTCTTATGAAATCGTCATCACTCCTGATGATGAGATATACTATCCGGGGAATGTGGTGAATACATTCGCTAACTATCTGGCTATTGGTGATGCTAAAGACTTTGTGCAGAACTCCACAGTATATCTCTATGATATGCTTGAAAATACGTTTATAGATTCATTCGAAGTTGGAGTAGGTCTAACTGATCTGAAATTCTACGAAGAGACTACCAGCGCCACACCAAACGAGTTCGAAAAGTTCAGTTTAGCAAATGTTTATCCGAATCCGGTTAACTTTTCAGAGAATGATCTGAAGATAAGCTACAGTTTAGCTCAACCAGCGAGAATAGAGATCTCGATCTTTAACCTTAAAGGTCAGAAGGTACAGAGTATATTAAAAGATCATCATAATCGGGGTGAATTTATGATTAATTGGGATGGCAGGGACAAAAATTCCATGTCGTTATCTAGCGGGATCTATCTTTGGAAAGTCGAAAATGGTTCTCGTTATCAGACCGGAAAAGTAATAATAATCAAATAAAATAAAAAAATGCTTGCATGAAAATAGAAAATCATAAATTTGTATTAAAAAAATAATTCAGGAGGATGGATCATGAGAGTTCACAATTTCAGTGCAGGTCCTGCGGTTTTACCCGAGGAAGTTTTGAAAGAAGTACAAGCCGAGATGCTTGATTACAAAGGTCATGGTTTATCGGTGATGGAGATGAGTCATCGTTCTGCCGAATATCAAGCTATCTTCGCAGATGCCAAGCAGACTCTTAAACGTCTGATGAAAGTCGGCGATGACTATGAAGTATTGTTTCTGCAAGGTGGAGCCAGTACTCAGTTTTATATGGCACCTTTGAACCTTTGTCCGGAAAATAAGGTGGCTAACTATATCAACACCGGAACTTGGTCGACCAAAGCTTTGAAAGAGGCTAAAAAGATCGGTAAGCAGATGCATATAGCTGCCGATTCTGAGGATAAGAAATTTTCCTATATCCCCAAATCTTTTACACTATCGAACAATCCGGCATATTTACATATCACTACCAACAACACTATCGCCGGCACACAATTCAAATATATCCCCGAACTTCCCGATGATGTGCCCTTGATAGCTGATATGTCTTCCGATTTTCTGCATAAACCGATCGATTTTACCAAATTTGCCCTCATGTATGCCGGAGCGCAAAAAAATATCGGTCCTGCCGGCTGTGCTGCAGTAGTATTACGTAAAGATCTGGCAGATAGATTCAACGAAAATCTTCCTACCATGATGTCTTATAAAACCCATATAGACAAAGACTCGATGTTCAACACACCACCAAGTTTTACCGTTTATGTGATCGGTAAAGTACTGCATTTTGTAGAGCGCAAAGGTGGATTGGAAGCTATGGAAAAACATAATATCCAAAAGGCTGACTATATCTACAATATTATAGACGAGTCTGAATTCTATAGCGGAACAGTAGAAAAAGAGGATCGCTCGCTGATGAATGTAACTTTCAGATTGCCTACAGAGGATCTGGAGAAAAAATTCATCTCCGAAGCAAAAGAAAAAGGGATGATCGGACTCAAAGGTCATCGTAGCGTAGGTGGCTGCCGTGCTTCTATGTATAATTCACTTCCACTCAAAGCTGCCCAGGATTTGGCAGAGTTCATGAAAGATTTCGAGAAAAAGAATAAATAAAGTGTGTAACTAATGATTTCTTGGAAGCACAGGTATCGTCTTACCTGTGCTTCTTTGACAAAAGTGATAAAGAGAGGATAATATTTCGCAGATCAATAATCAGGCAAGCGTAGTCGAAAAGAATTTTCTTTTCGATCTGAGAGGGACTACCAGAGAGCAGTATCTTCTTCGGTTGGCTTTCTACACCGCTCTGGCTGTAACGCTGCATATGGCAGAATTTTTGATACCCAAACCTGTTCCTTTTCTTAAGATCGGTCTGTCTAATATTATCATCGTGCTCTTGATAATGCACTGTCCCGTAAAAATAGCGGTATTAGTTGCCTATGCCAAGACATTGATAGGCAGCATAGCTTCGGGAACCTTGCTCAGCCCTACCATACTGCTCTCACTTGCCGGTATTACTCTGGCATTGATTTTGATGATCTCTGCCAAGATGGGGAATCTTGGTTTCGGACTGATCGGTATCAGTGTATTAGGTGCTATAGGGCATAATCTGGGACAACTGATCATGGTAAGATTGGTATTGATAAAGACAAACAATGTGTTCTACCTGTTACCGTTGTTGTTGGTACTGGCAATTATCACCGGTATCATTACAGGTAGCATAGCGATAGGGATTTATGAAAAAACAAAAAAGAACGGTTAAATGGTATCTGATTAGATATCTGTATCTCATATTTCTGCTAACGATTTTCGTAGTTGGGATCGTAGCAGGATTGTTTTATTATTACAGTAATGAATTGCCACCCTTATCTGATCTGCATCATTATGATATGAAGGTAGGTTCGGAAGTTTATGATCGCAATAATGAGCTGATCCATGTTTTTGCGTTTGAGCATAGAAGATTAGCTCGCTTACACGAGATACCCGATCACTTGATCGAGACCTTATTGGCTGTTGAGGATACGAATTTCTACAATCATTGGGGTATGGATCAGATGAGTTTGGTACGCGCTTTGTATGTTGACCTCAAGCACAGACGTTTTTCTCAAGGTGGTAGTACGATAACTCAGCAGTTGGCGCGTAATTTGTTCTTATCTTTGGATAAACAGATCCCGCGTAAGATCAAGGAGTTGATGCTTGCTATACGTATAGAGAAGAATTTTTCCAAAGATGAAATTTTGGAGATGTATTTGAACAAAGTCTATTTCGGTGCGGGGATGTATGGTATCGAAGCAGCTTCACAAAGATTTTTCGGCAAAGAAGCCAAAGATCTCACCATTGAGGAGTCTGCCCTTCTTGTCGGTCTGATCCAGCTACCCAATGCCTATTCTCCGATCTATCATCCCGAGCGGGCGTATAGACGCAGAAATATAGTGCTGAACCGCATGCATAATGTCGGAGTGATATCCGACTCCCAATATGTACATGCCAGACAGGATACTATCAGGCTATATTCACCTCGCGGTGATAGGGGAGCGGCGGACTATTTCATCGAGTATATTCGTAGATATTTGGAACCGAAGTATGGTACGAACCGATTGTTCGCCGGAGGCATGAAGATCTACACAACATTGGACATGGAACTGCAGCAGCATGCAGATTCGGTACTAAACCGTAGTTTGATTGATTTTGAGAACCGGAACGATTATGAGGTGAAATACGAAGATTTTCCCGCAGATACGGTTAATATAAAGACGGAATATGTCCAAGGCGGCGTATTTACAATAGAACCTGAGACCGGCTATGTACGAGCGATGATCGGTGGACGGAACTTCAATCATAGTAAGCTAAATCGGATGACCCAATCACGCCGACAAGCTGGTTCGGCATTCAAACCGATATTATACACTGCTGCCTTGAATGAGGGATTTACTCCGGCTACCGTGATAAAAGATGAGCCGGTATCTTATATCCAAAGCGACACTCTGTTTTGGAATCCCAAGAATTATTCCCGCCGTTATTATGGTTATACCCGCATGAGAGAGGCAGTTACCTATTCACGTAATGTCTATGCTGCCAAATTGATCTATGATATCGGAGCAAGGCGTGTGATAGAATTTGCCCGTCGATTTGGTCTCACAACCCCACTTTATAATGTCTATTCTATCGCTATCGGAACCAATGAAGTGATCCCGATGGAGCTGATAAGTGCATTTACCACCTTTGCCAACAATGGAGAGAGAGCTCAGCCCATCTTCATCCGCAGAGTTGAGGATGATGACGGTCAAGTATTGGAATCTGCCGAGATCGAACGCATCAGGGTGGTGAACGATCAGGTAGCATATCTGATGACCAGTATGCTGCAATCGGTGATAGAGGAGGGCACCGGCGCCGGTGTACGCTGGCGTGGTTATCGTTTGGAAGGTGCAGGTAAGACAGGCACGACCGATGGTTATCGTGATGCTTGGTTTATTGGATTCAATAAACAATTAGTAACCGGTGTGTGGGTAGGATTCGATGACAACACTTCTTTGGGACAAGGTCAATCCGGCGCTACGGCAGCATTGCCCGCCTGGCCCTCGATCATGCAAAAAGCAATCGAATTAGATTCACCAAAAAACTCTAAAGGAGAGCCGATAATAGATGGTACACGCTATCAGTTTACTAGACCGGACAATATTGTAACCGTTCGCATCTCCAAAGAAACCGGTTTACTTCCCAAAACCAGTTTCGAAGAGACTATGGAAGAATATTTTATTGTCGGAACGCAACCTACTCCATTATCGGATAGTCTGGCTTACAATTTTTATCCCAGCATGTTTCGCGAAAATCCTCGAGATTCCTTGGTTATCGATCTCGGCGGCAGAAGATATACTTGGCCCGATTCTGTAGAATATTACGCTACCTATCCCGATACCAGTCGTCCGGACTCTGTAGTTTGGGAAGCCAAACCTTTACCAAAACCGATCGATCTCCGCGGTGCGCTGATATACAAAGACAAGCAGATTGTCGAAAGAGATAGCACGATGTTGGTAAATAAACCGGACAGTCTATTTCATGATAAGCGAAGTGAAGATTATAATCAGAGTTTGTACTACCAGCTTATGATGCAAGAAGAAGAGGAAAAAGATACTTTAAGGCAAATTTTTGGCGATGACTTTATCGATTACGATCTAGATGATGATTAATTATCTCTTTTATTTTTCGCTTATACCGGCTTTGGTATATATCATTCATGTATGGTGGCTGATAAGAGGAATTACAACGCCACAGGTAGAAATGTCTTATGCCAAAAGAAGTGTGTCTGTCATACTTATCGGGCAGGACGATCAATGGGCTATGCATCAGACATTATTTGGCTTAGCTAATCAAAGCTATCCCGGCGAGCTCCATCAGGTTTATATCGTCGATCAAGACATGAGCGATTCGGTGCGGGAATATATCCGAGGATACATTGCGAACAAAGCTAACTTCCAAATAATCCGGTTTGATAAACAGAATTTTCTCGATCGGTTTTCGGAAATAAATCGTGGCGAACTAATTCTTTTTGTTTCTGCCGGAGCAGAGATATCTAAGCTATGGATAGAGACGATGGCTATCCAAATGGATGAAGAGATCGATCTGCTCATCGGTTTCAACGAACCGATATTTCGTAGCGTGACAACTAACCTCGTGGATACAGCATACTATGGTGAAATGTTGTTCTCCTCTTTTGTAAGTGCCGGTGCTCTCTATAAGGGCAAAAGTTTTATCTTTGATACTGCTAATGTGGCTATCAATTCTGAGACATTTGGCAGATTATTGTATTACCATCGAGAGCATAATTCAGCAGACGAGCTTAGGCATACATTACTGAAAAGAGCACAGAAAAATCTCTGCAAAGCAAAGTTTTCTTTTATGGAACATAGCATGATCAAAAGTCATCGCAATGCTGCGTCGGAATTTTTCTCAAATGACAGAGCTTGGTACTCTTCTTTATCCGCTGAGGATATGAAGGATGTCAGACTGTTAGTTTTTAAGTTGGCGACTATAATTGCCAAATTGTTCGCCTTTGGATATATCTGTATATTCTTGGAATATTTACTCTTAAAGCATGGTAGCAATGTATTTCGGATTAGGGAGAATCAATTCAAATCTTCTCGGATAACATTTTACATTATTTGGCTGATCATCCATCCATTTATAATTCTTTACAATATTATCAGAAAGTTATTTCTGCTGGAAAAAAAGTGACAGGAGGTATCGTGCACTATTATATTTTTGATGATCATAAAAGCGAAAATTTTTATCCGCTCACCCTAGCCCGTTCAGTGGGTGATCTGCGTGTTGGCATTCTAAAACAACGCCAAAGAATAGCTGCCTATCTGAATATCGAACAGACAGCACTGATCATAGATGAAAATTTGGAAGCGATTTATCGAGAACGACATCCGGATTGGATCATCAATCAGACAAAAGCTGAGCCAATATGTCTGGTCAATAGCAGATTGAAGATAGATGATGAGTTAACTGAAGCTATCCGAAAGCTAAGATCAAAAGAAGCTTTGGTTTACAATGATGACATCATCGCTGCCAAGATCACAGCTACAGACGGGAAAAATTCTTATGAAAAAATCTCCACTGTGATGAAAAAAGCTAAGCTAGTGAACTATGGGGCTGATGTCTGTTGGCAGTATCCCTGGCAGATGATCGAATCAAACGGAAAGTGGCTGAGACGGGATTTTGAAGATTTCTTTTATGAGAAAGATAATTATTTTGAGACCGAGCCGGGTGTGACCGTGTTGAATCCTTACAATATTTGGATTGGTGAGGGAGTGGAGATAAAGCCTTCGGTGGTCATAGATGCTTCGGCAGGACCTGTAGTCATTGATGAAAAGGCAACCATTATGTCGCATAGTTTGATCATCGGACCGGCATACATAGGAAAGAAATCCAAGATAAAAGCAGGAGCTAAGATTTACGAAAACAACTCTATCGGTCCGATATGTAAGATCGGTGGTGAGATAGAGGGTTGTATCGTGCAGGCATATTCGAACAAACAACATGATGGATTCTTGGGACACAGCTATCTGGGCGAATGGATAAATTTGGGTGCGAATACCAATAACAGCGACTTGAAAAATAACTACGGGTCTGTAAAAATGTATAATTATTCTAAAAAAGGGGAGATTGATACCAAGCTACAATTCTTGGGCGCTATTATCGGTGATCATACTAAAACTGCCATAAACACAACTATTTACACCGGATGCTGTATCGGAGTCGGCTGCAACCTCTATGGTAGCTATCCTTTTGCACATTTCATCTCTTCGTTTAGCTGGGGTATGCAAAATTCTTTTGCCGAATACAGAGAGTTGGATTTTTTTCTAACTGCTGATAAAGTAAAAAAAAGAAGGAACTTAGATTTATCAGATAGGGAAAAAGAGCTTTACACCAATATCAGATCATACGAAATGTCTCTTAGTAAAGTTACAGTATAAATAATGATGGAGTAATAATGAAAGAATATATAGAAGTGTTATTTAGAACCGACCGGACCGGTTTTATTATCAATCGCAACAATATGAAGATCGAGCCGGATATGGATATAGTAGTTAAAGTAGAACGTGGTGAAGATATTGCCAAAGTGATAAATTGTGCCGTTTTGGATTCTGTGCCGGAAGAAAGAATGGCAACCACCGAATGTGAGAAAGTGCTGAGAACAGCTACCAAAGAGGATTATATCCAACTGGAAGCTGTAATAAGAAAAGAGGAGGAAGCCAGAAATAAGTTTTTGGAAATCTTAGAGAGATATCCTTTTGAGATGAAACTTTTGGACACTGTCTATCAGCTTGATGGTAATAAACTGACCTTTTTCTTCTCAGCCGATGGTCGGATAGATTTCAGAGATTTTGTACGCGAGTTGGCATCTGAGTTTAGAACTCGGATAGAATTGCATCAATCATCCGGGAGGGAAGATGCCAGAAGATATGGTGGTTATGGTATGTGTGGTAAGTCTTATTGCTGTGTAAGCTGGCTGAAAAAATTCAACCAAGTTACCATCAAAATGGCAAAAGATCAGAATCTGCTCAATAATCTGTCCAAAATATCCGGTCCTTGTGGAAGGCTATTGTGTTGTTTGCATTACGAAGAAGATGTCTATCTGCAAAAATCTTCCAAATTCCCGCAACTAAACGAACATGTCTTTGTGAACGATAAGAAGATGTTCGTTTTGAAAAATGACTATTATAATGATAAGGTACATCTGATATCCGAAGATGATGTGCAGAATATAATCACTTTGGAAGAATTCAACAACCTGAAAAAACGTTGATATGAAATCCGATTTCTGGCAAGTACATCCCGATGAGTTTCAGCTTCATCTAAAGAAGATCAAAGAACCGATTTATCGTGGTATGCAGCTCTATGAATGGATTTACGGACGTGGAGTGAATGATCTGGATGAAATGACTAATATACCGGGTTCATTAAGAACCAAATTGCACGAAGATTATGATTTTTCCCTTCCCACAGTCTTGAAAACAGAGATCGCCTTGGATGGAACTACTAAGTTCCTTTTGGAGTTGGAAGACGGTGAGCGGATAGAGACGGTGATGATACCTAATGATCAGAAAAGAACTCTATGTGTCTCATCTCAAGTGGGTTGCAGGCGTGGCTGCCAATTTTGCGCAACTGCTGATCTTGGATTCAGACGAAATCTTACCACAGCAGAGATCGTGAAACAGATAGACCTTGTCTGGCTGCATTTGAAGCCGGAGAAGATAACCAATATCGTGTTTATGGGCATGGGAGAGCCACTGGATAATTTCGATAATGTGATCAACGCTATCAGATTGATCCAACATGGTCGCACCTTCAATTTCAGTCCGCGAAGGATAACTCTCTCCACTGTGGGGATAATCGAAGGAATAGAGAAATTAGCTCAGACGGGCTTGAAACTGAAACTGGCTGTGTCTCTTAATTCTGCTATTCAATCAAAAAGAGAAGCGATTATGCCGGTAGCCAAGCAGTATGGATTGACCGAATTGAAAAAAGCACTGTTGGATTATCGTAAAAAATCAGCTTATCGGATTACTTTCGAATACATTCTCATCGGAGGTTTCAATACGAAAAAAGAAGATAGAAAAGCCTTGAAAAGATATTTGGGCGATATATCGTGTAAACTCAATTTACTTAGTTGGAACGGAGTGGAATCCAAAGAGTTTGCCAAACCTACTCAAGCAGAAATAGATAAATTTGTCGCCGATATGCAAGATTTATCCGCAGCAGTGACTTTCAGAAAAAGTAGAGGTCAGGATATCAATGCGGCTTGCGGTCAACTGGCAGCAGAATATAAAAGGGGAGAGTAAATTATGAAAAAAACAATCAAAGAGATAGCTATCGAATTGTTTGGTATTAAAGAGCAGAAACCATCACGTTCGGGTGGTGAACATGAGATCAGTATAGAGTCGGTTGTGGATAGAACCGCTATGCCGGATCAATTAGCGAGCGATACAGCAGATCTGGCGCAATATATCGATCATACCATACTGAAGCCGGAATCTACTCGAGAAGATATCCAAAAAATATGTGAAGAAGCTGAAGAACACGGATTTGCTTCAGTTTGTGTGCATCCTGTTCATGTCCCACTGGCTCATCTTTATACAAAAAAAGTGGATCTATGTAGTGTCGTTGGTTTTCCGCTTGGTGCTGCTCACATTTCCATCAAAGAACTCGAAACCCAACGTGCTATAGACGATGGCGCTACTGAGATAGATATGGTGATGAATATCGGCTGGCTGAAAGGTGAGCAATATCGGGATGTATACAATGAAATTTTGGCGATTGCTACCCTTTGCAGAAAAAACAACGTGATTAGCAAGGTGATAATCGAAACTTGTTTATTGACAGATAAAGAAAAAGTCATTGCCTGCTTACTGGCAAAGAAAGCCGGGGCTAATTTTGTGAAGACCTCGACCGGTTTCAATAAAGCCGGAGCAAAAGTAGAAGATGTAAAGCTCATGCGAGCGGTAGTTGGGAAGAAGATGGGTGTAAAGGCATCCGGTGGAATCAGAGATAAGGAGACGGCGATTGCTATGCTGAGAGCCGGCGCAAATCGGATCGGTGCCAGCAGTAGCATCGAGATCATCCGAGGCTGATAGTTATGATTGTTCGTCTTGCCGGATATAATCTGGATAAAACTCAGATCGATAAATTGTCGGATCAAGAAGCAGCAACTCCCGAGACTATTTCTGCTTCTTATGCACGAATAAGTCGGAGCGACAAATCGGTGACTGAATTGAGAGAAGAAGCAATCTCCGAGGTCGCTAAAGCGCGTAAATCGAACCGAAACATTATCTTTGAGATGGGTCATAGTTCCGTAGCCGAACATGCGGTTTTCAACTTTGATCTTATCGGTGTTTCCCGTATCTTAACTGAGATTATTCAGCGCTCCAGACTGGCTTCTTTTACAGAAAAATCTCAGCGTTATGTTACCTTTTCAGATGATTATGTAATCCCTCAAGAGCTTGTGGATCAGCAATCCAAAAAAGAATATCAACTCTATGTGAAAGAAGCATACCATGGATATTATCAGATCTATACAAAACTAAAAGACCATCTCGAGAACATCGGTTTTGAAGGGAAAAAGCGAGAGCTGGAAGGTAGAGCCAAAGAGGATGCCAGGTATGTATTACCACTTTCTATGCAGACCCAGATGGGGATGACGATAAATGCCAGAAGTTTGGCTATCTTACTTAGGAGGTTACATAGCTCGAATCTGGCAGAGGCAAGGAATCTTTATTGCTTGATTTTGGATTCTGTTCGTCCGGTCGTTCCCTCTTTGATACGCTATACAGAGTCGGATGAATTTTTAAGATGGAGCATAGCGAAGCTAAATATTAGTCCCAAATCTACATCTAAAACAAGTGATAATACCAAAATTGTAGCAGCCACCTCAGATCCGGATGATCTGATCCTCGCCGGAATGATATTTGAAACTACCGGTGATGAGCTGGAAAATGTAATCCATCAGGTGCGGGATTTGTCTTATGAAGATAAGTATCAAATCTATCAATCTTTGTATAAAGATATGAGAAGTTTTCATACTTTACCACGTTGTTTTGAATTGGTAGATTTTACCATAGAAGCTACTATGTCTGCCTCATGCTTTGCCCAGTTCAAAAGACATCGCATGTGTACGATTATCAAATCCGATTATACAGATGGATTTATAGTGCCACCATTGGTAGAAGAGGCGGATTGTGCCGATAAGCTGACGGAACTGATGAGGAAAGCGGAACTAATGTGCGAGAAACTGGAACGAATCAAAGTCGGCTTGGGAGCTTATGCCAGAACTAATGCGCATAAATGTAAAGTGCTTATGAAAGCTAACTTGCGTGAATTTCACCACTTTGCCAGATTGAGATCAGACAGCCATGCTCAATGGGAAATCAGAGAACTATCGCAAAAAATCACTAAACTAATAAACAAACGAGCACCACTCTCTTCAGCAAGAATGATGGGGAAAGATGAATTTGGAGAACAATTCAAAAATCATAATAGCGGCAGTTAGTGAAAATTTTGTTATCGGAGAAAGAAATAGAATGCCCTGGCATATCCCTGAAGAGCTAAAACTATTCAAACAAATTACTTGGGGGAATACCGTCCTGATGGGTAGAGCAACATTCGATTCATTGAGCGCACCACTTCCGGGTAGAGTCAATATCGTAGTGAGTAGGTCAAAACTATCCCACTCCGGTATTCTGGTTGCAAAAAACATCCGCGAAGCCTTTCAGATAGCTAATAAGCAAAACAGACCTCTTTTCATCATCGGTGGAGCATCTATCTATGAGCAGACTATCGATGAGGTCGAATATATGTTTTTGTCCCATATTAAAGGAGAATATTCGGGAGATAAGTTCTTTCCGAAATTTGATTGGAATGACTGGCAAATTCTACAAAAACAAAACTATCCGCAGTTTGATTTTGTAGTTTATAAAAGAGCAAGAATCTAAAGATTACGCAGAAAAATATGTTAGCATAGGATTGAGCTTACGAAATCCTATGAATTTATGGATTAAACAAATCTCGCCTTGAGCATAGTCGAAGAGTAACGATTCAACAATTCAACATCTTCTTGCATTAGCATCCTAATCTCCCGACTTTACCTTATCAACGCCGTGAACGGCGTAGAAGAATTTGGTATTAAAAATTCGCCCTAGCCCTGAAGGACGAGGCTATTTGTTTAGGGCACTAATCAACAAATTAACCAATCAACCAATCAATTAATCAACCAATCAACATCATCTTGCTACTCTTGCACCAACTCACACTTCGATACGCTCCGGCATACGCCGAAGCTACTCAGTGTGACAAACTTCAGAACTCTAAACCCTAAACTGCATTAACCATTATACATTATCCATTATTCATTCACAATAGAATTACTCTGTCTCCTGTCTTCTGTATTCCGTCTTCTGACCTCTGAACCCTAAACTCTAAACTGCATATTGCTTCTCTTCCAATAAAAGTCCATGAGTACCAGCGAATAAATTCCTCAATTAATTTCTTTGTATTTTTTCGAAGACAAGATGATATCTTGTCCTACGCTCCATGCTCTTTGCCAAAAATACCGTGAGCGCAGCGAACAAATACCTATAAATTCCTACCAATTCCTTCTTTCTGCTCTTCTCAAAACTCATCACTCACTACACACAACTACGACCTTCTTCACCGATCCGTAAGGCAAGCTGCCAAATTGCCCTACTTTCTTCCACCATCTTACTTGACCATCATCATCTTCTCTACCGTCACCTCATCATTCTGTTTCAGTTTGATGAAATACTGTCCGCTAGCGACCGGTCTGCCGTTGTCATCTCTGCCGTTCCAGTTGCAGGTAAAGATACCCGGCTCGGTATGAGCGTCCAAAAGATTGCGTACTTTCTGTCCTTTGATATTGTAGATAGAAAGCTCTATCCTGCCCGCTTCTGCAAGCTCCAGACGGATAGTGGTATCCGGGTTGAACGGGTTGGGATAGTTGGATATCCTGGTCTGATTTATCTTCATTACCATATCATCTTCTGCAGAAACGAGAGGTTGATCTTGAAGATAAGGATAACCATTGTTGATAGTATAATCTTCATCAGCTGCCCAAATATTGTCGAAATCCCAACCTACATATGTGTTATCTGTATAAGGATAGGTCATCTCTTCTGTATTTCTTCCCTCTCCTGCTGCCGAGTTTGTCTGTCCGCTGGTATCGATATCCCAATAACTATATTCAGTTTCAGAATTGGATTCTTTACCGATTAACCCGCCCACAAAGTCATCACCAATAACACTACCTATACTGTAACTATTCATAATCGAAGAATCGGTACCGTTCCATCCGACGAGACCACCGACATTTTCTATTCCGTTTACATTACCAGTAGCATATGTATCTGAAATTTTACCAACAAGTACATTATAACCAACCAAGCCGCCAATGTTGTTTTCACCTTCAATATTGCCAGAGCTAAAACTTTCTGTTATTATTGAATTTCCATTGATTCCTACAAGTCCACCAACAAAATCTTTACCAATAACATTACCGATACTATAGCTATTTATGATTTCACTAATATGGTGTTGGCTTCGACCTAATAATCCACCTACGGAATTAACCCCAATTACCGTGCAGGAACTATAACTATATTCTATCCGGGAATTCCAACTCATAAATCCAACTAATCCACCTGTATCTCCTGTAACTCCAATCCCTTCACCACCAATACCATTAACAATACCAGTAGAATAACAATTAAGTATGGTAGAATTTGAACTTAAAATACCGGCAAGCGCCCCTACCGATAGATTACCTAAGATATTAGCTTCTTCTAAACCTAAATTCCGAATAGTTCCATTATGCAGCCGGCCAAACAAACCAATTAATGAAGACTCCGGTCGGTTTATATGTAATTCATAAATCACATATCCTTGCCCGTCATAGTTACCAGAAAAATGTTCCTGACTATTACCGATAGGACTCCAGCCTTGACCTTCAAACCAGTTTTCAGTATCTGATGCATTGATGTTTTCAGTTTGAACATAATACTTATCCCATTCATTTTCATTTTCACTTATCCAAAATAGATTTTCCAGAGTTTCGATTTGATAAGGATCATTTTCTGTTCCGTTCCCATCTGAAGGAGGAACCGCTGTTTGAGCGATAAGGGTTACATAAATAATCAACAATGAAACAATCATACAATTTTTAAGCATCTTTTTCTCCTTTCTTTTCTTGTTATCTTGACCACAATATTACTTCTTTATATGAAGATGGGCGATGACTCATGAAGAAGGATAGCGAATCTTTATCCAACACAAAAAAAATGTAACCAAACCTCAGGATCATCTTACCTCCTTATGATCCTAAAACTGCCCTACACCTCATTTTCTTCGTTTCGATATTAACAACTCATAACTTTTTCATTTATAATGCAATCCCAAAAAAACAATTTTTCAAATATGAGTCAAGAAAAAAACGAGTATAGTGAAATTTAAAAAAAAATCCACGCTTGCCATAATGAGTTCAGCAAGGTAGGTGGGAGCAGGTGATATTCTCCAGTGAAATAAGCAAGAAGATATCAGGTGAAAAGTGACGAGTGACGAGTGACGAGTAACAAGTGACGAGTGACCCTCCTTCGCCTTCCTTCACAAATGCTTCGGGAGGCTTTGGAGGACAAGGCAAGGATTAAGGATCAAGGACGAAGGGATACAATAGTGAAGCAGTTATGAGTTATGAGTTTACATGCGAAGAAGATAGAGGATAGAGAGTAGAGGGAAGATGGGAGGTTAGGTGGATAGGAGGATTGGTTTGGAGAGAAAGCACAAAATATCATATAAATTCCAAATCCCAAGCACCAAATAAATCCCAAACTACAATGACCAAATGACCAAAACGATTGAACGATTGAACATCATCTTGGTTCTCTTACACCAAGACACACTTCTATACGCTCCGGCTTACGCCGAAGCTACTCAGTGTGACAAACTTCAGAACTCTAAACCCTAAACTGCATTAACCATTATACATTATCCATTATTCATTCACAATAGAATTACTCTGTCTCCTGTCTTCCGTATTCTGACCTCTAAACTTCTAAACTCTCAACCCTAAACATCTTCCTTGTCCTTCGCAGGCAATTTGCCATCTTGCCCTACTTTCTTCCACCATCTTACTTGAGTAGCAACATTTTCCGGCTTGCTACCGCTCTGCTGTCGTTTACCAGTCTATAGAGATACACGCCGCTGGCGACCGGTCTGCCTTGCATATTTTTACCGTCCCAGGTGATGGATTTAATACCCTGCTCTTCCGGTAGCTCAAGCTCTCTTACAAGCTGTCCTTTGAGATTATAAATCTCGATTTTCGGATTGTTGATATTCTCTGCCAAACTGTAGGATATAGTCGTAGAAGGGTTAAATGGGTTGGGATAGTTTGTACTCAGATAGTTCTGCAGGACAGGATCATCCTCAGCATCGATAGGTGGGTGTACTTGAATGGGTTGATGATAGCGGTAGTAATTTTGCTTTGTGACCACCAAATCTACAGTAGTACCTTCCTCTTGCGGTTCGATTGATACGTCCTGATAATTTCCGGTAGCTAAAGTCGTAGCAATAATTTCTCCATCTACAGAGAGAGAGATCAATGCACCTTCATTAGCCTGCAAGTTGAAAGTATTTTCACCGGCAATGATTACCGAATCGTGTTCTACAGTGAGTGTTTGTGGCATTTCGGTATAAACGGTAGAGAAGGCATCACCGAAGTGGTGGAATAGATAATAAGTAATTTGTTTGTGTTGTGGATTTAGTGTTAAATCAAATTGATACAAAAAATATTTTCCACCTGCATTTCCAAAAGCGGGCAATACATTTCTTGAAGGAGGTGTGGTAGGATGTTCAGGTAAAAATTGAGCCCATAGATTATTAAATATGCCCCAGGTGTACACTTCGGTCACGTAAGAAAAAATTACATCTGAAGGAGCTATTACTCCCAATGCACCATATTCATGTCGGTGCATAGCTTCGACAAGGCATTCTTGGTAGGTATCGAACTTTCCGGTCAGGTCACTTAGAGAGAATACGAAGATCAAGTCTTCATTCATCAAATAATCAAGATCACTGATCTCATAATGAGGAGCTAACCACTTATCAATTGCACCATTGCTGTGATAAAGGTACATAAACGCACCGTTATTTATAGCATTATTCAGTGTACTTGCATTAGCATCCCAAGGTAAATAGTTTAAAAAATCGGGAGTCTCTGGGATATAACCAAGTCCGTCGGGTCCGAAAAGTGCGACAAGATCAGGATATTGAGTTGTCCAATTCATGAACATAGGTTGCAAACCAGAATATTGCCTATCCGGCTCTTTACCAAGCTCATTTTCCCAAAAGCCATTAATGGTTTCCGGTAGTAAAGTTGAAAGTCCCTGATTAATAAATTTCATAGAGCTAATAGGATGGTTGTAATAGTGTGGATTTGTAGGAGGATTTGTCTCATAATCGATGAATTTGTTAACCATTGTTTCGAGTTCATCACCATCTCGAGCAGCGATACGAGAGATGATTATATCCGGCAGATGATTATCGCTCATATCACTGTAATAGTGGTCGGAAGCATATTCATCGGTTGCATGAAAAGGATGGTCGGTTCTAATCTGACTGGTAACAGTGTTTCCCGAGGAGCCGTGATCCGCCAAAAGCAGAACAGCAACGGGGGGTATATCCCAGTTATCATAAGCATCCGAAATATAATCTTTTATCATATCGGGATCATTTCCGCCAATCTCTGTGGTCGTAACTACCTTTGTTCTGATCCCTTGCATAATTCTGAAAATTCGAATAGTATCTCCCCAGCTGATGAAATCAGGATCATCTGGTACAATGATAATGTATTCATATCCATCCTGGCGAGTATTATTTGCCGAATAATCAAGAGGTGGTATCTGCTGAGGATTGATAACCAGATCGAATATTATCGGATCAAACCATTTACTTCTGAGACGATCATCACCAAAATGATTTGAACCTCCTACAAAATCTATTTCCAATTTTAGATCACGGTAGATAATAAGCTCTTTGGAAACGGGATTGTACTGATAGGGAGCTATGCTTATTTTTACGATATCCATTCCTCGAATACTGGTTTGTTCTGACAGGGTAAAGGGATTTTGCGGATAAAATCCGTTTCGGGGAAAGCCGGTAGCATTATGGGAGTATGCCGATGTGCTGTTATTGGAACCGGAAGTAACTTTTGGCTCAAACTCCAGATATATGTTTTCCATTGTCTCGATTTGGTAATCGGTGATTCTAAGCTCCGCTTTTGCACCTTGCGGTAGTGCGACAATGCGGCTGATGGTAGGAAGAGCGGGCACATCTTCAGCTGGTAAAAAGTCATTTGGCGTCATTAAACTGTGTATGGTTTCTCCATCGAGATTGTCTTTGCTAAGCTGTGGTGTTTCTATCAAAAAATGCAAAGATATACCACTCGTCGAATAATCTTTCAATTCATAGTCTGCCCGAGTATTTGGATAATCAAAGTTGTGTATTGTATAGGCAAAAGAAAAAGATAATAAAAGCAGGATTACAATAAACTTAAACTTGTTCATAATCATAATAAGCACCCCCATGTTTTTTCCTCGATCTCAGCTCTCAGTTTCTGTTTCTCCTTCAGCATTAGAAAGCCATTCTATTACCAATCCATGCATATCTACTTTCCATGCTGAGATCATAACTCATAAATTTATATTTAAGAGAGAACTGTCAATACTTTTTTATATCGTCTAATAAAGTCAGATTCTTCCTATTTTCCATTTTCCCCGTTTATAGAGTAAGAAAGCCCAAATCCCGGTCAGCAGGTTACTGATAACCATCGACCACCAGAGGGCATCATAGGGGTGAGCTGATAACGGCTGAGCCAAGAAGACTAGCAAATCGTTCACAAAATCAAACGTGAAATCATAATTTTTTATTAACCTACCGGAAAGGATAAAGACCAATGGTATTCTAAAGAGCCAAAGACGGGAGATATTGAAAACCATCGCCGGCTTTGTATGACCGGAACCATTGAAAACACCCATGAATACAAAAATTATCCCGAACAGGAAAGATGCGATCGAGGTAACTTTGAACATCCGCTGTCCGATCTCGATCACAGCTGCATCATTGATAAAAAAGCGAGTCAGTTCGGCTCCGAACAAAAAGAGTATAGTACAGCCGATGCCCATGATCGTAAGAACTAAAAGCATTGCTTTGGATACACTTTTCTCGGCTCTTTCGGTATTATCAGCCCCGAGATTTTGTCCTACAATGGTAGCAAGTGCATTGCTAATACCCATTGCCGGCATCATAAACAAACTTGTCATCCTATTGCCGATGGCGAAAATTGCGATTACGACCGTTCCGAAACTATTGACGAAACCCTGCAGAATGAGAAATCCGAAACTGGTCATAGAATGAGAAAGTGAAGCCGGAATGCTAATATTGAGAATTTTTTTGATCGTAACGAAATCCGGCTTTAGATTTGCTAATTTTGGAATCAAATCCGGATTTTTCCTGAACATAAAACTCACTGCCATTATTGCTCCGATTATCCTGGCAATCAGGGTAGCATAAGCTGCTCCCAAAGTCTCCAGTCTGGGGAAAAAACCAGGTATGCCGAAAATGAAGAGAGGATCTATGAATACATTTACCAACACAGAAATTATCATGATCTTCATAGGAGAAACTGTATCACCCAAACCATGTGAAAAACTCTGGTATGCCATAAAAACGAACATAAAAATAATGCCAAACAGGATGACTGAGATATATTCTTTTGCCATGGTGAATATCTCCGTAGGCACTTGCAATAGAGTGAGTATATCGTTTAGAAAGATTAGGCTACCACTGATGAATATTACCATGAATACAAGAATAATTATGATGAATTGTCCTACCACCTGTTTGAGTTTGTCATATTGCCCGGCACCTTTGTATTGAGCTATCAAAGCAGTACCGGCGATGACGAACCCGAACCCGAAAGATGATAGAAAGAAAATCAGCGGGAAGGCTAATCCTGCTACCGAAACGGCATCGCGCGCATTATCTCCGAGTTTGCCCAACCAAAATGCATCGGTAATATTATAGAAAGTCATCATAAAATTTGATAACATTATCGGTAGCGAAAGTCTTAGCAGGTTCTTATAAAGACTTCCGCGCGTTAGATCCATCCCTTGTGTTTCTATAGTTTTCATAACAGCTCAAATTTTGTAGGATTGTTTTGGAGTCAATATAAAACAGTTCATACGAGTTCTCTGCATGAAAATTACTCTTCTTGTTGTCTTAATTCTTCGAGTTCCAACCAGCGTTCTTCCAATTCGGAGAGTCTGGCTGCCAGTTTGGTTTGCTCATCTGCTATATTGCCAAATTCATCAGCTGATAGTTCGGAGGCTTTGTTTGAGATAATCTCATCCAGCTCATGCTGCTTGGTAGTTAGTTTTTCCAGCTCCTCTTCTATCAGTTTCAGCTCTCGCTGTTGTTTGTAACCAAATTTTTTCCGCTTGGTTTCTTTTATCTGTTTGACAGGCTTCTGGGCTTTTTCGGTTTTATTTTCTAAGGAATTATATTTCTTGTAGAGGAGATATTCGGAATAATTTGCGGCGAATTTGCGGATCTTTCCATTCTCGAAGATCAAGAGGTAATCGGTTATACGGTCGAGTAGATAGCGATCGTGAGATACTATAAGCAGACAACCCTCGAACTCATCGAGGTATTCTTCTAAAATCTCCAAAGTTTTGATATCCAGATCGTTGGTCGGTTCATCCATAATGATGAAATTCCCGCCGAACAACAAACAACGTAAAAGATATAATCTTCTTCGCTCGCCACCAGAAAGACTTTTTATCTTCATCCGATGCATCTTGTCCGGAAAGAGGAAACGACGCAACATTTGCTCGATAGATAATTCGGCACGATCGGCGGCTTGGACATTGTAGGCATACTTTTGCAGATATTCCAGCACAGATTGGGATTCATCCATCCCTTTTGGTTCTTGGCGGTAAAATATGAACTGAGTATTTTGTCCTACTTTTATCTCTCCGCTATCAGGGGAGATCTCGCCGGTTAAGATGCGCAGAAGTGTGGTTTTACCACAGCCATTGTCTCCGATGATACCGATTCTCTCTCTGGGTTGGAAAATATGAGTAAAGTCGGAAATCAAAGGCTCTTCATCATATGATTTGCTTATCCGGTGAGCTTCTAAGATAGTTTTACCCTGTCTGTGAGTTAAGAATGAAAGTTTGAGCTGGTTTTCGCTTTGACTGTGGGAATCTTCCATCAAGTTTTCCACTCTTCTGATATGATCCTTCGGTTTGCTTGTTCTCGCTTTAGCTCCACGATGCAGCCACACGATCTCCTTTTGTAATTGAGCTAAACGGCGGGTTTCTTTCCTTTGCTGATCTATCATCTGCAGTTCTTTTTGATGCAAGTAATCAGCATAAGATCCTTGATATGAGCGTAAGATCCCCGCTTCCAACTCCAATATCCTATCTGCTATGGCATCCAAAAAATAACGATCGTGAGTGACGAAGAGTATTATCCCATTATACTGAGCGAGATATTCCTGCAGCCATTCGATGGTGGAAATATCGAGATGGTTTGTCGGTTCGTCCAATAGCAGAATATCCGGATCATCCAAAAGCACTCTGGCAAGGTCGAGTCTCCTTTTCTTACCACCGGACAAGGTGCTGACCGGTTGATTCAGATTTTCCAATCCGAGTATAGAAAGCATCCGTTTGGCTTTGTTCTCTATCTGCCAGCATTCTTTTTCTTCCATGATGCGCAGAAGATTCTGCTGCTCTTCGATCAGTGACTTGCTTGGATCAGTCTGCATTTTAGCTAGAAGGTGCTGATATTTCCTCAGCAGACGATACTCCTCTTTGTCGCTAAAATATAGTTGCTCATAGACGGTAAGATTTTCCTGAAGTTGTGGTTTTTGGGGTAGGAAGGCTAAGCTCAGATTTTTCCGATAGACAATTTTTCCCTCATCAGGTGATTCGATACCGGCTAACATGCGCAGGAGAGTCGATTTCCCACTTCCGTTAATTCCTAAAATGCCGATTTTTTCATCTGCATGAATACCAAAGCTTACCTTTTTGCAGATAAGCTGATCACCGAATGATTTTTCGAGACCGTCTATCGAGATGATATTTTTCTTCAATCTTTGCTCCTCTTTCTCAAATTACCAAAAGAAAAACTGCAAGTTTAATGTCAATGATTCATCTGTTCAGATCATTGTAAATAAAGATGAACCGCTACATTCAAGCGAATAACTCTATGTTACCACCGGTATGAAGAAAAAGTATGTTGCTTTGCGGTTTAAATTTGTTGTTTTGGAGATAGTCAAGCAATCCGGCTGCGGCTTTGCCACTATAAACATCATCGAGCATAATGCCGAAACGCTTGGCAAAAAACTCGATTGCTTGTGTACATTCCTTAGTTATGGCAGCATAACCGTCTCCTATGAAATTATCATCGACGATGATATCGGGATGGCTGCATTTATACCCGAGTAGCTCGGCTGTTTGGTCTATTAATGTAGCAAGTTCGCTTTTCAGTTCATTCTCTTGCTTCGCTACGCTTATCCCTATAATCTTAGCTTGCATAGCGTTGATGCTTTTGCCCAATACCAACCCGGCTTGTGTACCTCCCGAAGATGATGCATGCATGATGACATCGAAGTTTAGTCCCAATTTATCTTGATCGGTAATGATCTCTGACATACAGTCTAAGTAACCAAGTGTGCCAATCACTGTAGAACCGCCTACCGGCAGTCGGTAAACAATCCTGCCTTGTTTTTGCAGAGCAGATTCCAACTGACTCGCATACTCTTCCCAGTCATCCCAATCTTTAGAATCAATATGATGGCATTTAGCTCCCAAAATAGTGGAAACAAGCAGATTACCTGTCGGTTTCTCTGGCTTATTACCACCAAGAACCAAATGAACATCCATACCATTGCTTGCTCCATAAGCGGTAGCCATCCGGCAGAAATTAGATTGGTTTGCACCGACAGCAATAAGCGTATCACTTTTTTGCTCTAAGGCATCTGCGATCAAATAGTCGAGTTTGCGCGCTTTATTGCCACCAAACGCAACTCCGGTGAGGTCATCTCGTTTGCAGAATACTTTGCAGTTAAACTGATTGGATAAAGCTTTCAGTTCATAGATAGGAGTAGGTAAAACCGCATACTGTAATCTTGGGAATCCGGATAGAAAGCTTGCTATTTTTTGCATTTCAGCACCTTTCCTTTTTTTTATTTATATAAAGTCTCAAAGTGTCCTTTTCGTCAAGAGAAAACAAATCGGATAGAGGAAAATGCATTTAGTCAGATTTAAACAACATTAGAATAGTATTTGTGAAAAAAACTAACGTTGCTAACATATTGTATAATAAGCAATTGGATGTTATATTGAGAAAAATATCGAGTTTTTCGCTTGACGATAAAGTTATAATATCATAGATTGCCGATATGATAAAATTAGAAAATGAGGTGATGGGTATGATTGATGAATTTGTGATCAGAAAATTAGCCAAACTATTTACCGTCATGTCGAACGAGATTCGAATTAAAATTATATATCTGTTATTTGAGAAGAAGTCTATGACTGCTAATGAGATAGCAGAAGCTATCAACATCCCTCAGAACACACTATCGGGGCATCTCAAGATATTGTATGAAGGAGGTTACATTGATAGAACTCAAAAGTGGCGTAACCTACATTACATTGTCAAAGAGCCTCTTATGAAAGACCTTTTCGAGACCGCATCGATAATACTTTACAACAAATGGGAGCAAAACTGGAAGAAAATCTCACATGCAAAAGCTGATATTGAAGAATTAATTAATAAGAAAGAGGAGTGAGAAATGGAAAAAATCATCCCCCGCTGGGAATGGCGTACTTTCGGTGACAAATTTGAGGAACAAGAGAAGTTGATCCAAAAAAACGAGCAATTATCCGAGCGTGAGAGTGAAGAGATCTATATCCTTTCCCAAAAAAGTGATGACAACACCAAAATCAGAGACCAATTGATGGATATCAAATCTCCTTTGCGAATTAATCCGGTCGGTTTGGAGCAGTGGACTGTGATTATGAAAGCCGGATTTCCGATCCATATCAATGATCTTGCCGTGGTTTACAAGGCTTTCGGACTCAATATGCCTTATTTGGAAAAAGATGAATACTCTTATGAAGAATACATCGAAAATCTGATTAAAAAGAATCGAGAACTAAATTTGGTAAATGTGAAAAAGCATAGATTTGGTTATGAGATCGATGGAGCTATTGTGGAGATCGCGGATGTCAGTTTTAATGATAAATCATTCAGAACTATTGCAGTGGAACACAGAGATCCCGATTTGGTAATCAAAGTACTGAAAAAGTTGCAATTGTATGGGAAAGAAAATATAAACTACATCAAAGCAATGAAAACATTAACTGATCTGGGATCGAGATAGGGGAGAGCATGCAAAAATACGCTATAATTGACTTGGGGACAAATTCGGTTAAGTTCTTTTTAGCCGAAATCAAAGAGGGGAAGATTAACACTATCATTGACACCAATGAGATATCCAGACTGGGAGAAGGGCTGCAAAAGGCCGGGATCATTTCCCCCGAGGCATTTACGAGGAATATTGAAGTTCTGAAAAAATTTAAACAAATAGCACTAAAACACCAGGTAGATAAAATCCATGCAGTTGGGACTATGTGTCTTCGGACTGCTAAGAATGCCGCTGATTTTATCAAAGCAGCAGAATCTCAGACAGGCATAGATATTAAAGTGTTAAATGGTGAACAAGAGGCGAGATTGTCTTACCTTGCCGTAGTGGGAGACTTTTTGGATGGTGAAGAAAACATCGCAGTATTTGATACCGGTGGTGGGAGTACGGAATTTATCTTCGGCAAAGGTGAGAAGCTCAAAGATAGACTCAGTCTCGATATCGGAGCCGTACGTCTTACGGAAGAGTATTTAAAAAGCGATCCAGTATCTCATGCAGAATTAAAAAATATGCTTGGATATATTATTGATTTTTTCAAACGATATGACTTGAATAGAAAAGTAGAAAGATTAGTAGGTATTGGTGGTACACTAACTAGTATGGGTGCTGTTAAGCATAAGATGAAAGATTATGATCCGCAAGTAATTCAAGGTTCAGAACTCACTCTTGCTCAAATTGATCAAATGATTGCTCAATTTGCCGAAAAAACAGTAAATGCACGAAAGGAGATAGTTGGTTTGCAACCCAAACGAGCTGATGTAATTTTAGCCGGAGCAGCGATCGTAAGATCGGTACTTTCCATTTTTCATCTTGATAGACTTACTATCAGCGACAGAGGTTTAAGACACGGATTATTATTGGATCTGATAAGATAGAAAAGGTAAATATTATGAATCAGAAAACAGTCTTAACAATCATTACTTTCATCCTATTTTTAGTAATACTGTTAGTGGTTTATTCCGATTTCAGAGTAGAGGGTGAATATCCTGCCAATCCGGTTATAATAGCAGTGCATTCCCAACCAGGTTCAGGAGTGGATCTAATGGCAAGAAAGGTTGCAGAGATAGCTCGGGAAGAATTTGGCATAACTATGGTGGTTGAAAATCATACCGGGACTCAGGGGATAGTGGCTATGCAGTATGTACTCAATTCTCCCAGAGATGGATATACTATATTGGCAGTAACAAAATCTTTTCTCTCCACAGTGATTGTCAACAGGAGCAATATCACTATGGATGATTTCCATTTTTTTGCCTACATGGTACATGATGCCGAATCATTGATAGTCAATAAACATGCTGAGATCAATACTTTTGAAAAAATGCTTACAGATGCTATCGAGAAAGATGGTGAACAAGTTTGGATCGGTCCCGGTACCGGTGGTAGAGATCATCTGATGGCGATAAAAACTTGGGAAACACTTGGCATAGAAGCCAGATGGATAGACTATCGCACCGGACCGCTATCGATCTTGGCAATGCTGAGACAAGAAGCACCCGTTTATGTAGGAAATCCGTTAGATATCAAAGGTAGAGAAGATGATCTTGCTAATGCGATAATTGCCGGACCAGAAAGACTGGCAAGCTTTCCGGATGTTCCAACTTTCTACGAATATGGTTATGACTTGGAAGAGTATATGTGGAGGGGATTCTCATTTGCTCGTGGTGTACCACTTGAATATGTAGATTTTATGGAAGATCTTTTTTTTAAAATAAGTCAGACTGAACAGTGGCAGAAGTATCTTAGAGATAATTATTTTTATCCGAAATTTCTGGGACATGCAGAATTCCAAGAATTAGTAGAATATGAATCTTTGGAGACTGTAGAGTTACTACGGGAAGCTGGTTTGTTGGAAGATTATCAGAGAGATAGATACATGCCTTTGTGGACTATGATTCTGATTATTGCAATTACAATGTTGGCAGTAATCATCGCTATTAGTCGCATAACCGGTAAAAGAGTGAATTCCGTGATAACTTTTTGCACTTTTCTAATAGGAGCGGCTCTACTCTTTTTCTTCGAAACCACCCGTTTTCTAGTTCCGGCAGATGTAAATATAACCAGCCCAGCATTAATACCAAGACTCTGGATCTTCATCATAATTATCCTCTCAGTATTGCTTATCTTCAAAGAGTTCAAGAAAAACGAAGGTCCAAGACCTGAGCCGGGTTCTGACAAAATCTACCAGATCTTAGGGTTGTTATTATTGTACTTTATTGGTATTGTAGCCATAGGGTATTATATCAGCACTTTTATATTTCTGATTGTAGCTATGTATATATTACATTGCAGAGATTGGAAATTGATGATAACTGTCTCAAGTAGTTATATTATAGCGTCATTTATCGTCTTCCAGATTTTGCTGAGTATTCACCTACCATTGGGAATTATTTTGAATTAAGGGGATGAAGCATGTTCGATATTACGAGTATAATCTTAGGTTTTCAGTCCGGATTGATCGAAATATTTAGTTTGACTACGTTATTGATGATCATAATAGGAGTGATAATAGGGATATGCGTCGGCGTGTTGCCCGGCTTATCACCATCTATTGGAGTAGCATTATTTTTACCGCTTACTTTTTATCTGAGCCCGACAAATGCACTAGTGCTTTTGGTATCCATATATCTTTCTTCAAATTATGGAGGTTCTATCACAGCGATTACCATCAATACTCCTGGTACACCCGGAGCGGTGGCTACTACTTTCGATGGTTATGAACTTACTAAAAAGGGGAAACCGGGTTTGGCACTTGGCACATCTATCTTTTCTTCAACAGTAGGCGGTATTGTGGGAACGATTATTCTGATCTTATTTACACGTCCACTTGCTGCTATAGCACTTAGATTTGAATCTTACGAGTATTTTGCGCTAGGGGTGTTCGGTCTTACTATAGTTTCCACACTGTCGAGTAAAAACACTTTGAAAGGTTTCATAGCTTCTGCTTTGGGGTTACTAATAGTAACCATCGGGTTCGATTCTCAATTATCCTTTTCCCGTTTTTCTTTCGGATGGTCCGAGCTACAGGATGGCATTAGCTTCATACCGGCATTGATAGGTCTATTTGCATTAGGTGAGATTTTTTATAGCATCGAGAAAGCAAAAAAAGATAAATGGGTGAGTCAGACTTTATCAAAAGAAGTGCCTAAATTAAAACAATATTGGAAGATGCGCAAAGTAATACTTAAATCTTCGGTCATCGGTACATTAATAGGCAGTATCCCGGGTGCCGGTGGAACCATTGCAACCTTTATTGCCTATAATGAAGCCAAGCGATCGAGCAAACATCCCGAGGAATTTGGTACAGGCTCATTGGAAGGAGTAGCTGCACCTGAGGCAGCTAACAATGGCTCGGTCGGGGGTGCATTGATACCGCTTTTAACTCTCGGTATTCCCGGTAGCGCATCTACAGCTGTTTTGCTTGGTGCTCTGATGATCCATAGGATCACTCCGGGGCCCAATCTGTTTCAGTCCAAAGCGGATGGTGGACATCCGGAGATAATCTATGGGTTATTTATCAGCCTTCTGATTGCCAATGTATTTATGTTTTTTCTGGGTCGTTTTGGCAATAAACTGTGGATACGGATAACCGGAGTATCAAAAAATATCGTTTTCCCTATTATTATTGCTCTCTCATTCATCGGTAGTTATTTTTTGGAAGGCTCAATGATAGATGTTGTTTTCTGTTTCGGTTTTGGTTTATTGGGATGGTTACTCAGGAGGAATGATTTCCCTACTGCTCCTGTGGTTTTAGGATTGATCCTTGGTCGAATGATTGAGGAAAATCTGAGACTTTCTTTGGTAAGAGGACCGATTAGTCTGTTCTTGGGACGCCCGATTAGTATAGTAATACTGATTTTGGCAATTGTATCATTTATTTGGCCATTTCTAAAAGCAAAGAAAAATAAGAAGGAGGCTTGAGGATGCCAATCCTATTTAAGCTAACAAAGATGATAGAATCTCAGATAGAAGCATTTCTTAATGAAGTTTCGGTGAGTGCTCTTGAATTCCGAAAAGCTTTGGCATGTTATCTAAAAGATGACAATGAAGGGTTTATGCAAAGACTTCAAAGTGTAACCGAATCGGAAAGAAAAGCGGACGCATTGCGACTCGAAATAGAGAAACAGCTCTATATGAGAACTTTAATTCCGGAGAATCGTGGTGATGTGCTAGCGATATTGGAAAACACCGATGACATTATCGATACTATCAAAGATACATTAATGGAATTTTCCGTTGAATGCCCTCAGATACCGACGGATTTAGATGATAGCTACTTAGAATTGGCTGAAGCATCCATGCAATCGGTAGAATGGTTGATAAAAGCGATCAGAGCTTTTTTCAAAGAATTCTATTTAGTAAACGAATTACTCCACAAGGTAATTTATTATGAAAAAGAAGCCGATAAACTGGCTGTGATGCTCAAAAGGAAGATATTCCAAAAAGATTTGGACCTTAGCTGCAAGATCCATTTGCGATATTTTACTTTCCATGTAGAACGGATCTCCGATGCTTCCGAATCAGTCGCAGATCGCTTGGCAATCTATGCTATCAAAAGAGAAATATAAATGATTTTTCTGTTTCTATCCAGCGGATTATTCTTGGGTTGGTCATTGGGAGCCAATGATGCAGCTAATATTTTTGGGACTGCAGTCGGCACAAAAATGGTTAGATTCAAAACAGCAGCTTTAATCGCATCAGTGTTTGTGATAATTGGAGCATATTTGTCAGGAGCAGGTGCAGCCCATACTTTAGGTGAGTTGGGAGCAATTAATGAGCTGGCCGGCTCTTTTACCGTAGCGATAGCAGCTGCATTTACCGTAACCTTGATGACCAGACTCAAACTGCCCGTATCAACTTCTCAGGCGGTGGTTGGAGCTATTATCGGTTGGAATCTGTTTAGTGGTTTTGCGATCGATTATGCAGCTCTAACCAAAATAGTTTCTACTTGGATAGTTTGTCCAATTCTTGCTGCTATCTTTGCTGCATTACTGTATAAATTATCTAAAATATTATTGCCTAAATTGAATATACATCTACTGAGGATGGATGCATACACTCGCGTAGCATTAATAGTTGTGGGTGCTTTTGGAGCCTATAGTCTGGGAGCAAACAACATCGCCAATGTAATGGGGATGTTCATTCATTCTGTGCCATTCCAAGATATACAACTAAGCCAAGTATTAACGGTTTCGACTGCCGAGCAATTGTTTATCCTGGGAGGACTTGCTATCTCAGTTGGCATTTTTACTTACTCCAGAAGAGTGATGAATACAGTAGGGAAAGATCTATTTAGACTTTCACCGATAACAGCATTTATCGTAGTATTATCTCATTCACTGGTGTTATATATATTTGCTTCTGAAGGTTTGAGAAATTGGTTGGTCGCAAATAATCTGCCGCCCATACCTTTGGTCCCTGTATCGAGCTCACAAGCTGTTATCGGAGCCATATTGGGGATTGCATTAGTCAAAGGTGGAAAGAATATCAGATTCGGAGTATTGGGCAAGATTGCATCCGGTTGGGTAACTACACCTGTTATCGCCGGGATTGTATCTGTATTCTTTTTATTCATCATGCAAAATGTATTCGATCAGGCTGTTTATAGAAGCGCCGAAAATGTAGTTTGGGAACAAAAACACAATAGTAACGAAATTGTAGATATATCATGTGTCAGCAAAACCATTTTATACGAAGAGGTTTATGGTGATTTGGCTATATTAAAAAACGCTGAATTAAAAAAGAAATAAGGGGGTGATTGTGGTAAAAAAAGTTAAGGAGTCTATGATGGCAAAAAAAAAGAAAGAAGAAGGAGGAAGTCATGTCTAACAAGAGTAAAAAAGGTAGTATCTTGTTAGTTTTAATGGTATGTGTTTTTGCAGGTGGTTTGACAACACTGTATGCAGAAGAGGCGGCCTGGCCACATACTATGGAACTGAAGAACGGGGAAGTTCAAGAAGGTATTTTGGTATTCGAATCAGAAGATGGTTATTTCAAATACTGGTTTGATGCGAGAGTACAATGGGAATGGGGTATGTATTTCGAAGGTGATAACAAACTAAATAATGGTTCTCAGATGAGAAGAGGTACATTCGCCCTCAAAGCGACACTTTATCGTGATTGGGAAGCCGAAGTAGATCTCGGATTCGGAAGAGGTGAATTCGAAGTTCGTGATGCCTGGGTTAAGTATAATTTCCCCGGACATAATGGTACTATGCAAGCCGGGTACTTCAAAGAAGCTTTCGGCTTGGAAAGACTTACTAGCTCCAGAATGCTGACGTTTAACGAAAGAGCTGGAGATGGTGTGTTCGAACCGGGAAGACACAAAGGTATTTCTTATAATCATTGGGGTAGAAACTGGGCAGTAACTACTGGTCTGTATGGTCATGATGATATTACGGAAAACAGATTCGAAGAAGCCAGTGAGCCGGTCGGTGTCAATGTGAGAGCGACTATTGCACCAATTCTCGAGCATCGTAAGATCGTTCACCTCGGAGTTGCCGGCAGCCACAGAACCATGGGTGGTGATGATGGTTATAGGATACGTTATAGAGCAAGACCGGAATCGAGAATTAGCAACAGTGGTGGACTCAGATTCCTGCACACCGGTTGGATTAATGATGTGGACGATTATAATCGTTATGGAGTTGAAGCTGGCGTCGTTTATGGTCCTTTCCAGTTTCAGAGTGAGTACAAAGGTGTGATGATTAACAGAGATAGTGACTTAGATGATCCCTCATTCTATAGCTTCTATGCTTTTGCTTCCTATTTCCTCACCGGTGAATCTAGAGGTTATGATGTTGCTGACGGTGAATTTGCTGCCTTTGATCATCCAAGAAACAAGTATGGCGCATTCCAATTAGCTGTTCGTTATAGCCAAACTTGTCTCACTGATGAAGATGCGGAAATATATGGCGGAACTAACGATAACATTACCATTGGACTGAATTGGTATGCTAACCGTAATATCAAGGTGCAGTTCAACTATATTATCACTTCCTATGATGAGTATGCTGATGGTAACGGAAGTTTAATCCCAGAAGATAGTTTCTCTTTCTTCGGAATCAGACTTACCGCTAGAATCTAAATTCTATCGTACAAAAGATAAGGGAGAGATCTATCGGATCTCTCCTTTGTATTTTATGTTACAACATCTTATATAGTTACAGAAATATAACCAAGAGTAGCATTTTCATATTAAGATAACCAAAAAAACTGGCACGCCCGGAAGGATTTGAACCCTCAACCTTCTGATCCGTAGTCAGGCGCTCTATCCAATTGAGCTACGGGCGCACTTTCGAATCTCCAAACGCATTTTATAGGGTTTCGTGTCAAGATAAATTTCGCCATTTTTGTGAATTTCAAAATCTTTTTGCGATTAAATAGTACCAAAGAGATTTTGTTTCGTTTATAAAACAGATTTTTACCAAATTTTTTCCAAGCATATACGAAAAAAAGTAAATTATTTAAAAAATATATTGACTATATTATCTTGTTTTTCAATATCAACCACCATAGTAATAAGGAGGTCAAAATGAAGTATAAGAGCCTTTATATTATCGTGATAATCGCGTTGATTGTAGTAATTGGCTGTCAAAGACGTGAAGAAGTGATCGAAGAAGAAGTAGTAGAACCGGTAGTTGAAGAGGAAGTAGAACCGGTAGATGATCTTCGTGATCCGATAGACGAACGTGAACCAAGAGTGGTTCGGGAAGAAGACAAGATATATGAACTACAGCTTGTATCTCTGAAAGACTATTCAAGAGTAGCTTTGGAAAAAGATATACTCGAAATGTACGGTTATAAAACGAAGATAGTACCGGCAAAAGTTCGAGGAGAGACATATTATCGACTTCGAATGAATGAACGCTATACCAAAGAAGAAGCAGAAGATTTGGGTGAAGAACTCAAAGCCCGTTTTGCTTCTATTCAAGCTTATTGGATAGAAAAAGTGAAATAAAATTATCGAGGTGGGGGATAGTAGCCAAATCTACTGTCCCTCATGCTGTTAATTGATTTATTTTTATCAGTCAGAGTAATCTCTACTGTGTTTATTTTCTAGCTCCAATAGAAATTTTTTGACGCCCACTCCTCCACCAAAACCACCGAGCGCTCCATTCTTTCGAATTACACGATGGCAAGGAATGATGATCGCTATCGGGTTTTTCCCAATCGCATTCCCAACTGCTCTGGCATGAGTTGATGAATGACAATAAGATGCTAATTCTTGGTAAGAAACTGTGTCTCCGTAAGGGATTTTCAAGAGATTTGTCCATACCTTTTGCTGATATTTATTCCCAATCATATTAAGCGGGAGATTGAAGCTTTGTAATTCCCCACTGAAATACTGTTCCAATTGAGTTTTGGCATACATCAAAATGGGAGCAGAATCTCTACGAATATAGTCACTCGGATATGTTTTCTCTATTTTGAATGACACAGTTCTAATGCCATTTTCATCTGCGGCTACAAATAGTTTTGTTACCGGTGATTTGATTATTGTGAAAAAAATCATTTCAATAATATAGCTTTTCTTAGCTTTGTTTCTATTTCGGTTTCTAGTTTGATGAAATATATTCCCGAACTGACCTCACTGCCTGTCCATGTGAAACTATGGTCTCCTATTTCCAATTGTCCGTCGAACAATTTCTCCACTTTCTGCCCTTTAATATTGATTATTTCGAGCATTACATGTTGTTTTTGGTTTAGGTGAAACGATATGATAGTTTCCGGGTTAAATGGATTTGGATGATTACGTAAATAGGTTATGGGATGATGTGACACTTCATCTTCCGCTTGAGTGTTCGAAAAGATGGTGAATTCATAATAAGTTTTGGGAGCGGTTCTGGGCAGTGTTTCCGATCTTCCCGAATCATCTGCCGCAACGATATAGTACTGAATAGTAGTATCAGCAGGCTGCATAGGGATGATGGCAGCAAAACTATCTTGGTCGATAGATTCTAATTGTATCTCCTGCCATTGTCCATCCTCGATTCTCCAATAAACTTTCAAGTCATCATCGAGCAAAGATTCATTACTATGAGCATTTATTGTGGTTGAGATGATGATATCTTCACTATCCGGAACTTGTGAATCCAAAGGTCTATGTGCTATATGCAGCATATGTCTGTCGAAAATAGCCATTGTTCTACAATGTAGAGCATCATAACCATACCAGTTATCGTAATATATGCCGATGATTTCGTAGCCTGGCATAGCATTCTCATATACTTGCAAAGCAGCCTCATCGTCATCTGTATCAAAGAGAGGAACGAAAACTTTATCGTTCAATATCAGAGAATTGGTATAAGCTGCTACACCGGTACTATCATGCACTCTGAATATCTCGTAGGGTCTGCCGAAGCAGTTTTCCATAGTTTCGAATTGTTCGGCTATAGTTTCGATTCTTTCAAAATCTTGATGCCAATGTGGTACTCTTTTGATGAGCACGGTTTCTTCATCCAATAATTTGGCTACGCAATCTATATGTTGGATACCATGAGATTCGAAATTATCGACGATCTGATAATTAAAAACACCCGTATATTCTTCGACGATATCAAAAAACTCTTGTGGAGTTGCCAATGGTGAATTTTCAGCCAACATTTGTTCGGTAGAGAAAGCACTGCCATAACCGTCTGTCATTACATTACCACCGGTAAAATAAAGCGGCATGTCATACAGAGGAGCATCGAAATGATCAGCCAACACAGAATTAACCGCATTATCATGTTGCCAATTACGATTGTTTCGTGGTGGCACCCAAGGGTAACCTTCAAAGATAAAATCTACAATACTCCAGATTCCCTCTCCATCGAAGACACTTACCGGACCCCAATCTCTTGTCCAATGCGAGTTAGTCGGTGTTTGAATAAAAACGATATGATCCAAGTTCATGCCCCAATATGTAAAGCTATTGGTAGCACCGGTAATTTGAGCATCTGTCTCTGCCAAAACATAGAGAGTATCATCCTCAGCTAATTCTTGTACCAAAGTTGAAGGGATGCCGAGAGGCCATCTAATCAATGTTCCCGCTGCCGGTTCCCATTCTGCTACCATTCTTACAGGTGCAGAAGGTTGGGCAGACATGAGTGAGATAACACTCAATAGAATGATGGTAAGAATTAATTTCATAACTCTATCCTTTTTCGATTATGGAGCGGGTGACGAGACTCGAACTCGCGACCCTCAGCTTGGGAAGCTGATGCTCTACCAACTGAGCTACACCCGCTGATAGTGATTTTTCTTTTTTTGCTCATTTGCTTTAGTTGTCAAGTTTTGTTGATACTTTATCAATAACGGAAGTGTAGAAGATAGAGCTTCTCGCAAAGAACGCAGAGCCGAGAGGTCGAGCAGGCTAGTCCACTCACACATAAATATCTTTTTGAATTCGATAGCTATACAACAGGCAGAATCCGGGAAATTGTCGTGTATCCAGCGTGGGAAAGTACCACCGGGAAAGCGGATGTTTCTTCCGACTTTCAATTTTCTTCCAAAGTAGGATTGCTCTTCCAACTTTTTTTGAAAATCTTCGACAACATCATTCCACATAGCTGGCATATTACTCGTTCCGATGATAATATCCGGTATCTTTTCAGGATCAGCTGGTGAAGAGTCTATTCCATCGCGCCTATGATTGAATGAATGTATATCGAGCACGATAAATTTGCCAAACTTTTCTTCCATCTTATCAAAATACTCTCTTACTGTACTATAAAACTCATCATAACTGGCACGGCATTTTTCTGCTACGAAGTTAGGCAGTTTTTCTTTTCGTACATTCAGACCCCAGGCATCTTCCGGTTTTTGATAGAAACATTTGTCGCGTGAGCGGTTTAGATCTACTTGAAAACGGCTAGTATGAACGATGATACGATTATTAACAATAGAAGTGAAATGCTCGGTAAATGGATCTTCCTCTCGTAATTGAGTTTCTTGGTTTATGGCAATATTATCTTTGATCGGTTTGCTCAGAAGATGACCGTTGTGGATAGCTGTAGCCACTATTGGAGCATCAAACGAAAAGTAAAATTCGGTTGAGAGTTGCACTAATCTACCATCCTCTTTACATCATCATCCGGTTTTGAGACTATGATAATATAATCGGACAAGTATTTGTTTGCTACTTGTATTATATCATCACTATCTATATCATACAACACCTCATCGTACTTTTTGTGAAAATCATAACCGAGTCCCAATATTTCGTTTCTGGTAACATAATAAGGAAGGTTGTTATCCGTAAGCATTGTATTGAGCATTTTATTGTAACCATCGATAGCAGTTCTGATCTCATCTTCTTCAACCGGCTCGACCTTAATTCTTTCCACTTCGCTCATAAGAACATCGATCAAATCATCCATTTTATCAAGAGAAGTTTGTGTGATCAAACGGAAAATCCCATAATCATTACCGAACATATGTTGTGGTTGAGCAAAGTATGCTAAATCTCGCTCACCTCTGACAGCGGTGTGAATCCTACCTCGTTGCAAACCAAATATATGATTCAATACCGTAAATGCATAGAAATCATCATCTTGAGAAGTAGGTGCTCTAAAAGCTATGTCGATATTTACCTCTTCAAACCCATATTCATTTATATGTCTCTGATTAGTTGTTGTAATTTCAAGTGGATAGATGGGATGCTCCATATCAGGTTGAGGTATTATGCTGAAAATATCTTGCGCGTATTGTTCTGCTCGGTTCATATCAATATCACCGAAGAATGTAATGATAGCTTCATCTGCGTTGAAGTAAGTATTATAGAGCTCAAAAAGATCTTCCTGAGTTAAGACGCTGATAATGTCCAATCTTTCCTCACTGGTCAAACTGGCAGGATTGTCATCATACATATGCTTTCTTCTGAAATCAGAGTGATGAGTAGAAGCGCTACTGAGAGAGCGTCTGAAGTTTTCGTTTGCCCGCTCTTGAGCCAGAGAGAGCTCGCGTTTATCAAACAGGGGATTGGTAATACAATCGGTGATGATATCTACCACTTTATCCAGATCTTCGCTCAGACACCGAAAGTCGATAAATGTCCCATGCGAACTGATTGCTACGTCAAGGGAAACTACATGGTCTTCCAGCCATTGAGATAATGCTAAGGGTGGATAATTCTTCGAGCCTGTGAACATCAGTTCGGTCATAAAAGATAGCGAACCGATATTCTCTTTGGTTTCGTAATCAGTAGTTAACGGCATGTACACAAGACCACGTACAACCGGGTTCCTTGTGTTTTGTCTATGGATCATAGTGAGCTGGTCGGATAGCTCTCTTTTGGTTATTTCAGTTTCGGTTATTTCTCTTTTTTCCATCTCTTCGAATTTCTTTTTGCTATCTAGTGGGAGAGCAGTGAACACTATCCGATCTTTGGGAACAATGTGCTTTTGGATAACATGGTGCAGATCCTCCGGAGTAAGTTTTTCCATTTTATCCAATTCAGTAAGATGATAATCTGGAGTACCATAACGGATGATATTCCATCCCAATCTATTACATTCGGAAGAAGAGGAAGGTGTTTGCAACAATAATTGTGCTCTTTGACGACTGACAAAACTGTCGATATCTTCCTGAGTAATACCACCGTGAGCATACAGAGAGAAATCATGATCTATGATATCTATGATCCTGTTTATATCTTCCACATCTTTTGCTTCGAATATGATAGTTATCTCGCCTTCCGGCATGGTAGGAGATTTGCTTGCATAGGCGTGGATGAAGTTTACTAACTCCAACTCTTCGACTAGTTTATATCGTAGTGGTGCTTGTCTTCGTCCGAACAAGATCTGGAAAGCAGTCTGTAATGCCGGAGTGTCAGGATAATCGACACTAGGTAATATGGTTGACATGATAACGGTAGGCTGCTGGATAGCAAATTCATCCACAACTCTGACATTGCCACTTACCCGAGGTTGGCTCGGAAGGTGGACTGGTTTTAACCGCCCACGTTCAAAATCTTCGAATGCACTCTCTATTTTGTCCATTACTTCTGTAGCATTCAGATCACCCGCTGCTACGAAAACCATGTTGTTGGGCACATATCGTTTGTTATAGTAATTGACTATATCGTTACGTGTGAGTTCTCTAAAAAGATTAATATATCCGATAACAGGATATTTCTTGTTAGATTGGGGATACAATACTTCAAAGAAGCGTTGATACATTTGCGCACGAGGTGGTGTGGAACGCATAACGATTTCTTTGAGGATGACCTCACGTTCTCGATCTACTTCTTCTTGGGTAAACACCGGGTACTGGATTTGTTCGGAAAGCATCATAAGCGCAGTATCCAGATACTCTTTATCTACAGTGATATGATAGGCAGTGATCTCATGACTGGTGTAAGCGTTGGTAACGGCACCGATTTCTTGTCCCAAATCCTGATAATCCGATTCAGTCCTAATCTCTGTCGTTCCGCTCGAGACGAGATGTTCCAAATAGTGCGATATACCTGCACCCAAGTATTCATCTTCATGAATAGAACCTGTCTTTACAAAACAATACAATGATACTGATGTATTCTCCCGATTCTCTTTGACTACTACTTCCATGCCGTTGTCAAGTGTTTGGTGCAATAATTCTTCGGCTGAAAGTTGAATTGATACTATCATAAGCACTGTCATAATCATGATTGCGAATCTATTCATCGATTTCCTCCATAAATTTACGATTTATTTATCCTTTTGAAAGCATGTTTCATTCCAAAGTGGGGAATAATTAGCTGAGAGAAGTGAGGTAGAATGGTTAATTTCATTAATTAAATTGTAATTAGCAGTTTCTCCACACAAAAATCATTGACAGCAATATAACCCTTGGATTTATATTTTTAAAAAAGATTGAGGAAAATATGAATAAACTGGGGCTGGCGGACAATGAAGTTAAACTACTCAACTACACATCGGCATGGAAAGTTGCTTACCAGCGGGAGAGGGAGAAGATAAGCAATGCTATCAGACCATACATATGCGCAATCGAACATATAGGCAGTACAGCGATAGAGAATATTTATGCTAAACCGATTATAGATATTGCTGTAGCCCTCAGAAATGCAAATGATATCGAGAAGACCATAGAACCAATGAAGAAAATCGGCTACATCTACAAAGGTGAACAGGAAAATAGCGGGCGGTTTTTTTTCAAACCGGATACAGAAATCGTGAAATTCCATGTTCATATGATGGCAATTGATAATCCTATCTGGATTTCGCATATTAAATTCCGTGATTTTTTACGAAAAGATATGGAAACTGCAAAAGAATATGAAAACCTTAAATTAAATCTTCAAAAACGTTTCCCAGACAATAGAGAAGAATATACCAATGGCAAAGACGAGTTTATCAAAAAAATACTAAAACAGATGGAAAGCAAAGAGGGATAGAAAAGGGATTATTAAATAATGTTATTATTGCATAATAATGTTACGACAGAATTATGAAAGCGTTAAATAAATTGAAAAAGTATTTGTTAGATAGTACACTGTTATTATCATGGCGAAGGGTTATTCAGCTCTGGCAACCAATGTTTGCCTGGTTACTTATTGTTTCTATCTTTATAGGCATCATTCTAACGCCAATATCTTCTACACTGCTGAGCATGCAGATTTTTCGTGGTGGGCAATTGGTAGTAAGCAACATGGAATTGATATCTTGGCTGCAATCACCGTCCGGTATAGGTTATATTTTACTGGCACTTATTCTGATCATGATGGGAATAATAATCCGATATGCCGGTATTTTCCAGATCATCTCCGATGTCCGAGAAGGTTACAAAACCAGTGTGTTTCACACTTTTTTGATACTATTGGGTAGAATACCGACATTGGCAAAGCTCTGTTTGTTTGCTGTTTCTGCCATGCTGTTTTTATTAGTTTTCCTCATTGTTGGCATCTATGTGATATACTTGTTATTTCTGGGTGAGCATGATATAAATTATTACCTGAGTGCACAGCCGGCTGAATGGTATCATACCATCATAGTTACTATAGGTTGGTGTCTTATATGGTTTGCTGCGGCTTTCTATTTGGTGATTCGTAGTATAATGACTATTCCCGCATATTTGCATGGTTACAAATCCTTGCGCAAAGCATTTTTGCGCTCTTGGTATTTGGCAAAAGATCGCAGTGCCAGATTTTTTAGGCTGATTATCATCTCCGCTGGAATATGGTTATTGGCGACATTGATATTGGATGCAGCACTTTATCTTGTAGCTTCCCTTTTGATTAGATTGGTCGCAGCCCTCTCTATTTCTCTCAGATTGATCGTACTAACATCCGGATTTTATCTGCTTGTGTCTGTGATTGTTGGGACTATCGTATCCTTTTTGGGTTTTTCTTTTGTTTCTACCCTGATCACCAAATACTATTATGATGATACCGACCTGCATAGTGCTGCTCCCATAGCTCCTAAGATCCGAGAAATGAGAATGCAAACCGTAGAAAAACTCTCGCCTTTGATTAAGCTCAGGTATCTCATCCCCATATCGGCCATTCTGTTGATAGGTAGTATAATTTTAAGCGGAATTATGTTGGATCGCATACCAGAATTGCAGGATGTGAAAATCGCAGCACATAGAGGAGGTCCGCCACCGGCACCCGAAAACACACTCGCTGCCCTGGAATTAGCTATCGAACAAGGTGCTGATTACTCAGAGATCGATGTGCAGTTTACGCGTGACAAAAGAATAGTAGTTGTCCATGATGTTGACCTTATGAGAGTGGCACGTGATCCAAGGCGTATCTCCCAGGTCAGATACCGTGATATAGCTCATCTTGTGCAGATTCCGAATGATGGCACCGATCCTGCGGAAAGAAAGATAGCGACTTTACAGGATTTTATCGAAAGAGCTGAAGATAGGATAAAGCTTATGATAGAATTAAAATACTATAATTCAGAGCCGGATTTGGCTGATGAAGTAGTGCGCCTTGTAAATGAAAGCAATCTAGAGGAAGAGATCATGATTATGTCCTTACGTATGAATCCTCTGCAAAGAGTAAGAGAATTGAATGATAGAATAAAAACCGGCTTTGTCTCTGCAATTACCCTGGGCGATATGAAACAATTACCTGTAGATGTACTGATAATTAATCATCGTAACATTTCGCCCACAACTATCCGAAGAGCACGAGCAAATAATATGGAGGTATATGGTTGGACAGTTAACAGTGCAGATTCGATTGCAGAGATGATAGAGCTTGGTGTAGATGGCATTATTACAGACTATCCCGGTTTGGCATCAAGAGTACGAGATGAATTATTTGAGATGAGCAAAGCAGAACGTTTACTTCTGAGATTTAGAAAACTTTTATTGACTGAAGATGAGTCTATAGCATCATTTTAATCTTCTGATATTCTGCGCGGTTAAGATTATTAATAAGTTTTAGAACAATAAGTTTAAGAAACCACGTTTTATTTCTGTCTTTCGGTCGGCACATTATCCTTGACAATTGCACTTGAGATTATAAATATCCTTTCTGATAAATGATGATGAAAACCGGGAAGAGGGAGTTATGAAGATAAGGCATAGCGGTAAATCAGTCAAAGGAAGAACACGTTTTGTAAACCAAGACAGTTACCGCATATCTTACCTCGGAGAAGACGCCTCTCTTTTCATAGTTTGTGATGGTATGGGGGGGCATAATGGAGGAGAGGTTGCAAGCAGTAATTGTGTCGGATTGTTAGCGGATGAATTCGAGAATAACTATGATAAAAACTCTCCCTCTAAATGGCTCATAGAAGCTGTCAAAAAAACAAACAATACTCTTTATAATAAAGCTAATGCAAATCCGGATTTAGTGGGGATGGGCACAACTATGGTAGCTCTTTTGATAACCCCAGATACTGCTTACTGTGCCAGCGTGGGAGATAGTAGAATCTATCTGCTCGATGAAGGTTTTCGACAGGTAACCGAAGATGATTCTGAAGCTTGGGAACTATACAAACAAGGTTTGCTGACCAAAGATGAAATCCTCGATTATCCACGTAAAAACCTGTTAACAGCTGCTATGGCACTGAACAGAGATGTTTTTGTACATACTAATGAGCAGAAGATAAATGAAAACCAAACCTACCTCTTATGTACAGATGGTTTGACTGATTATCTAACTGACGATAAGATTCACGCTATTCTATCCGAATCTATAGATGCTCAACAAAAAGTAGAGAAAATGATCGAGAAAGCACTGGCTAATAAAAGCGATGATGATATTACCGTGCTCATGGTAGAAATCAATGCAAAAGGATAAAAAATGAAAGAACAATTCTCATCAAAAGCTTTGGAAGCAAATATAGCTGAAACCAAAAGAGATATCGAAATCCCACCGGAACATTTAGCATTCCTGCAATTGTCTGCTGATTACTTTGGTATACACAAACGGACTAAAGAGTTTTTGTTAGAGTTTAACCATCCTTATAAAAACTATCAGGTCATAATCGAATTATTGCGTAGAATTGCATTGGACGATCTATGGTTTTATCTTTCTCATCAAGAATCGGGCACAGCATTAGAGAGTTTGGCAGATTTCTTCTCAACCCTATTTAAAATCGAATTTGATGAGGTTCAAAAAGAACGGTTAGTTCAAACTCTCATTGAATTTATCGGAGTTTTATCTAACAAAGAGGATGTTTCAGATAAAATCATAGATAAGGTTTTCTCCATTTTAGAAGATAATTTCTCCAATCAAGAAGAGTTGTATATAAAAAGCTCAGGATATCTGAAAACCCATCTAAATACTCTATCAAAGAACGAAAATTTTAGAAATCGGGTAACAAAGCTGATGCGGGAAGTTTTGGAGCTAACTATATCGTATTGGGAAACAACGACGAATATAAACAAGTGGTATCAGAATAAACAGCATTTGTTCCAACGTGATTATAGCGATAGGATCGACAAGATCGGCACTATGTTTTTTGATAGTCTCAGAGATAGATTGGAAGCGGCCGATGGTTGGGAAGATTTGTGCAAGATAATATTTTATAATGAAATTGCAACTTCTTATCGTAGGTTTACCGATCAGTTCGACACGGTGTTGGATAAGATCTATTACATATTCTATCTCTTGCATTTAGCGGGGATGACGCATCTGAAAAATCATCTGATGTGGGATTTGAATAGATTGCTACGCAGAGTTCAAGATGAATTGGAAGGGGATGGTGTATTTAATTTTATCGATTCGATTTTCCAACAATTTGATGAATTGAAACTAACGAATATGAGCACAATCTTAGATTGCATACTCACATTGGGAAAAGAATATATCGGCAACCAACATCAGGAGGTGATCGACTATTTTAATGATAAATTGATCCAATTCGGGTTTGTTTATATCAAAAAAGTCGAGATCGATAATGATTGGCAGCTTATAGTCGATAGAAATCACCTTAAGTTTATACGAACTTATCTCGAGCTGATCGAGCTGGATATGATAAAATTCAAAGATCTCTTGTATGCTTTGATCTTACAGCTTCGACTGGGCGGTATCTTCATATCAGATACCGACCTCTTTCAAAGAGATATCACCAAATTATTGAATTCAAATGTCGCCCCGTTTTTCAAACAGATCAAACAACTAACCAGAATATTTCCGATATATTTCAATGAGATCGGAGCAGAAGGTAAACTGCGAGACATTACTACTGAAATAGATGAGCTGGCAAATAGGAATGATAGGATCATCCATTTTTTGAGGAAACAAACTCATACGGAGAGTAACAATACTCATATAGAATTAACTGCCCGAATTTTGGAGTTTTGGTATCAGGGAGACATATCATTACTGGAAGGTTTTATCCCGGATGATGTATTGGCTACTGTCAATCTAAATGGTGAGTGGTTTATGCCGATCCATAAACTGATCCATTCTCTATGCTCTACCTTGAGATGCAAAGTGAACGCTCTTTTGGAATACGAAGTAGAAACTATCGAAGTCACATTGAAACAAATCGCTGATAATGATGATCTGAATGCCAAGCGGATACTTTATCTATTGCATATCCATAGTCTGCTCCAAGAAAAATATTCATTTGATGCAAAAGATATAATCCCACTTTTAAAGCAATCTAACCTAATATCTGAGCAAGAGATCAATAAACTGAGAGTAAGCATGGAAACTATTGATCGGGTGGAAGCCTTGAAAATGCTTTTTTCTTGTATGGATCATTTGAAAGCGGTCATATTATCCGAAGAGAAGACTAAAGCTCGCGAAGATATTTATTACAAACGGCACATAGCAGCAGGCATACCATCTATGTATGGCAATTATCGCGAACCAAAATTTGAAGCTTTGGGGCTTACTTTCAGGATGGAAAAATTAGTCTCTTGCTATTTCGAAGAATTGGTTAAAGAAGTTAATCTATCTTATATCACTGCCAAAACACTTAGAAAGATTTGCACTATATTGGAATTGTTCAACTCAGGTCTCCAAATTGATGGGATCAACAATCAAAATTTACAGTCAAATCTGGAAATGCTCCGCTATAGCCTTAGATCATCAAGTTTCACTCTAGATCAGTATATCAATATTTTTCAGTTTATGGCACATAGTATAAAAGAGATCATCAACGAGTACTTTATCAGAATTTATGATAACCACCTCAAAATTGTAATCCCCCAAATCTTTGATGAGGAGAATAGACTGAACGAAATCGAAGTGCACGAGCTGATACATAAAAAATCTGAAGAGTTTTATCGAGAATTGTTATCCTCGACATTCTTGGTTCAGGCACTTGACAACTTTGTCTCCAGCATTCTCTCTACTTTACGGGTAATGGTGGATACCTACACACCACAGATCATTAACAGCGTGATGAGTTATGACCCCGATTTGATCTGCAGTCCATTGTATAAAGAAAACAAACATTTGGATAACCAGATCTTTCTGGGAGCAAAAGCATATTATCTGAAAAAACTGTATAGCTATGATTTCCCAATACCACCCGGTTTTGTCTTGACTACCGAACTTTTTAGATATAGGGAAGCAATCTTGGGAAACAAAAATATGAGTGCCGAGATCGATGATCTTGTCAGGAAATATGTACAAAAATTAGAGAAGATCACCGGTCTTTCTTATGGTGATCCTACCAAACCACTGCTTCTATCGGTACGATCCGGCAGCGCTATTTCTATGCCCGGTGCAATGAATACATTCCTCAATGTCGGCATGAACGACGAGTTTGCAGAAATTTTGTGTAAACAATATAACTACGGTTGGACAGCTTGGGATTGTTATCGGCGCTTTATACAAAGTTGGGGAATGGCACATGGCATCCAAAGAGATGAATTTGATGCTTTGATTTTGGAATATAAAAAGAAGTATAAGGTTGCTCTGAAGATTCAATTTACTCCAGAGCAGATGCGTACGATTGCCTATGCTTACAAAGAGCTTTTGGACAAACGCGATATTTACTTCGAATCTGATCCTTATTTACAGCTCAGGTTTAGTATTCTATCGGTAATTGATTCTTGGTATTCAGAACGAGCAAAAGTTTATCGGAAGTATTTGCAGATTTCTGAAGAATGGGGAACTGCAGTCCTTATCCAAAAAATGGTTCTCGGCAATATAAATGATGATTCAGGCACAGGAGTCAGCTTTACATACAATCCCAAAGTTTCTCGTCAGGGAGTAAATCTGTATGGAGACTTTTCCTTGTGCAGTCAAGGCGAGGATGTCGTTTCAGGCTTGGTAAATACACTGCCGATAAGTGAAATCCAAGAAAAGAATTACAATGGTGCAGCCATATCTATGCAGAAACATTTTCCCGAAATTTACTCACGTTTGCACAAATTGGCAGAAATAATGATCGATAAATACAATTTCAGCCATCAGGAAATCGAATTTACATTTGAATCGAGTAATCCGGAGGATCTGTATATCCTGCAGACTCGAAATCAAGTTATAAAAAAAGCACATAAGTTGATGATCTTCGATATCGATGAGAAGGAGATGGTGCTATTGGGCAGAGGTATGGGTATTGGTGGCGGTGCGCTAAATGGGCGACTTGCCTTCGATTTGGAAGATTTGAAAAAGATCGAAAGAGAATATCCTAATGAGAAACATATTCTGGTAAGACCGGATACTGTGCCGGATGATATTAATATGATCTTCGAGTGTGACGGATTGCTCACAGGAAAAGGCGGTTCTACTTCACATGCAGCCGTTACAGCCGTAAGACTGGGGAAAGTGTGTGTAGTAAATTGTAAACAACTCAAAGTTCAGGAAACTCAAAAAACCTGTCTGATAAACAAATATAAATTTAAAACAGGTGATAAAATTGCGATTGACGGTAGATTGGGCAATATTTATAAAGGACACTATCCGATCAAATTGGAAGATGTCGATTTTACTATGTTATAAAAAATAAAAGGAGTGCGTTATGCAAACTACATTGGAAAACAAAAACCTACTTGGGATTAATGGTTCGGGACGTATTGGAAAGTTGACTTTGTGGTATCATATTTCCGTAGGTCATTTTGATGGTTATGTAGTCAATGTTGGCAGGGAGATCGGAAAAAGTCTGGATGATATGATTCATTCGGTACTTACCGATTCCACTTATGGAGAGATGGGTAAATTTATCTATGGCTATCGCGGGAAAGATATTGATGTTCAGATAACTGATCGCGAAAAGGGGATAGTCAATATCGATGGTGTTCCGGTAAAATTTTTGCGCAGTGAGCGTAATCCGAAGAATATCGATTGGGCAAAACATCGGGTAAGATTGGTAGTAGATTGTACCGGTGCTTTTGTAGATCCGACAGTTGATGCCAATTCAGCAAAAGGGAGTTTGCGTGGTCATCTGGAATCAGGAGCTCAGCATGTGATCTTAAGCGCACCTTTCAAGATCAAAGATTCATCTCAAAAAATGCCTCCCGATAGTAAGATGTTTGTCTATGGGATCAATCATACCGAGTTCAATCCAACCAATGATCATATTTTATCTGCTGCTTCTTGTACAACTACCGGGCTCGCACATATGGTAAAACCGTTGTTGGAATCCGAACATACCTCGAGGATACTTACTGCCTCTATGGCTACTATACATGCAGCGACAAATACTCAGAGCATACTCGATTCCATGCCAAAAGCAGGTGCGAGTGATTTGAGGAAAAACCGATCTGTGTTCAACAATATTATCCTTTCTACCACCGGTGCAGCTAAAGCATTGGAAAAAGTATTGCCCGAGATCCAAAGAATAGGTTTCATGGCTGATTCAGTTCGAATCCCCACTAATACTGTCTCCCTGATTTTGCTTAATGTTACCTTTCACTCACCGATGAAGGAAAACAAAGAACCTCTGATAAATAAAGATTTGATCAATGATATTTTCAGAGAGGCAGCAAAAGGTTCACAAAAAGACTTGCTCTTCTATACAGACAAACAAAATGTCTCTTCTTGTCTGCAAGGGATAGAGGCGGCAGTGATAATAGAAGGATACCAAACCCACACTCGAACCGGTTATATGAGTGTGCCCAAGGAAGTATTAACTGCCTATGGTTTGGATGAATCTAAGCAGATAGAGATCCCGGTTACGCATGCCAAGATATTCGGCTGGTATGATAATGAATTCGGCAGCTATGTATACTCACTGGGCAAACTTGCCATATATGTCGATAAACAGATACATTAGGAGGATCCGCTAACCTATCTTAAGGATCCAAGTAGCCAGAGTAAAATATATCATTAGCGACAAAGCATCAACAATGGTGGTAATGATAGGAGCTGCCATTATCGCAGGGTCTCCTTTTACCATTTTAGCGAAGATAGGCAGCACACATCCCACTGTTTTGGCTATGATTATCGTTAGCATCAATGCTATTGACACAGTCAAGGCAACGAGATGGTTATCCGTCCCATCGAGTAAGATTATTCTAAAATAATTGATCACAGCCAAACCAAAACCAACGATGATACTTACTCGCAACTCTTTGAACAAAACTTGCAATACGTTTTTCAGTTCCACTTCACCGAGCGCCATACCACGGATGATCAAAGTAGCAGTTTGTGAACCCGCATTACCACCGGTATCCATCAACATTGGTATGAATGCAGCTAATATAACTACTGAGGCGAGTGCTTCTTCGAATCCTTGGATAATAATGCCGGTAAAAGTTGCTGAGATCATCAAAAATAGAAGCCAAGTAATCCTCTTTTTTGCCAAATTTATTACGCTGGTTTCCAAGTATTGATCTTCATGATGGATCAAAGCCGCCATTTTTTCAAAGTCTTCTGTATTCTCATCTCTCAACACATCCATTATATCATCGGAAGTAATTATACCAAGCATCTTATTATCTTCATCAACAACCGGCATACTTGAAAGCCCGTATTTCTGGAATAATCTACCAACCAATTCCTGATCCATATCTACCGGTATGCTGATCACATTCTCATTCATAATTTCCGAGATCTCAATTTGTGGATCACTGGTAGCAATATCTCTGAGAGACGCCACTCCTTTTAGATGCTGTTCATGATCCAATACATATAAGTAGTTAGCTGATTCTATATTTTCAGACTCTCTTCTGAGGAATTCCAAAGTATCTTCGACTGTCATGTCTTCTTTGATGATGGCAAACTCTGTTGCCATGATACCGCCCGCAGTTTCAGGATGATAAGTCATCAGTTCTTTTACATCTTCGGCATCTTCCTCGTCCAGAGCTTCGATAAGTCTTTTTGCCTTCTCAGGAGAGATCGTTTCCAATAAGTCCACTAACTGGTCCGATGCCATCTCTTTGATAATCATTTTTTGTTTGTGAGCAGGAAAGAGCTGTAATATCTCATACTTATCCTCATACTCTGCTTCGTCGATGATATCGGCAATGTAATCCAATGGGAGTTTATTTAACAAAAGATATTTATTAGCTTCATAATCGTCAATGCTATCGAGCACATCGACCGGATGAATATCATAAATGATCTCCTTTAACTGTTCGGATGTACTGATCTCGAGAAGATCTATCAACTGTTCTTTGGTGATATTTACACTCATACTGCTTCTCCTTTGCTCACCTCAGTTTATATTTCTATCATTTTTCTTTATGCTCATCTTTGTTTTCAAAAAGATTCGGGTTTTCCTCGATAAACTGATCTTTGAGTTTTACGAAAGTGCTCTCCGAGCCCATTTTTTTCTTACTATAATAGTAACCTAAAATTGAGACAAACAAAGCACCGCTAGTGTTGACGATCAAGTCTCGCATTGTATCTATCAATCCCAGTCTGGTATCAAAGTAACCATACACCTGTTCGAGGTCTCGAGCTTTTTGCATATTGACGCCAAAAGCAGAATCAACTACGAACTCAAATATCTCCCATATCACACCGATAGCTGAAGCAAAACAGAAAGTAAACAATGCTATGAAAAATGGACTGAGTTTCACATCGATATTTCTATCCTTGTTCAACGCATAGATTAGGATAAAACCGAGATAGCCCAGAATGACAGCGGAAGTCGAATGAAGTATGATATCCCACCACCATATACGGTAGAAGAAGTTGTGTACTTCGCCTAAATACATGGAAGCAAAAATAAACAGTAGGATAATAACTTGAAATGGTGTGGGGATAGATATCTTTGTTCTTTTGGAAAAAATTGTCGGTAATAGAAGCAGGATGAAAGTTAGAAATGCACCCAGTAAAGTTTCCCATTGTCTGTAATATATACTGCCGACTATCGCTAGTGCAGTTAGAATCAAGAAAAAATAGCGCATGATGATAACTATCTTTTCCATGTTTATTCTTTTATTCATATCCCTCTCTTCTTTATCTATGAAGATCAAAATAGAGTTTGTTTACCCACAATGCTGATCTATCTTTGTTTTGCTTAAAATCATTGGTAAGATATGAGCGATCAATTTCTACTATATCATCGAATACTTTTTTACTGTTTATAAATATTTGTACCGGCGTATTCATATTCACCATGTTGGGATGAATTAATATTGAAAAAGAGCTCACTCGAGAAGTAGTTATCCTAAAGGTGTTAGAGATATATTCTGCTTTGATCGCGCCTGAAACTTCGGTTTCGGGAAAGACTTTATAATATGTGATCGGTGGGAACATGCCTTCTAATGTAATGATATCTTCTCTCTCTTTTCTACTGATGGTAAGTTGGAATTCATCACCGCGCTGTTTGCTGTCTCGGATTTTTACCAACTCTTCGATATTATTCACTATTTTACCATCCATCTCTCTGATGATATCTTGCGGTTTAAGTCCCATCACTGCAGCGGGAGTTGCATCATAGACCTCTTTTAGTTTTACTCCTTCTCCATCATAATCTTCTGCATGGATGATCCCAAAAGTAAGACGGTCATCCGGTATTCTGGTAGAATACTGTTGATGCCAATTTGCAGCAGTGGAGAGAGTGTCTAAGCTATCGATGATAAGCCAGTCGCATCTGTTGTGCGATTGTGCGGAAGTTTCCCAATATAGTTTCGGACTGAATGGTTGCCTTGGATTAGAATGCATAGTCGCAATAGTGTGTGGCAGTTCTTTCTCTGCATAGTCGAAATTATGAGGGATATTATTGTAAGATTTAAACAAAAGATCAGCGCCGGCATCGAGAGCCAGATCCATTATCATGATCATTTTATCAGTTGGATATAAGCGATCGAGATCGGTATTGACCGCTCGAGTGTATCTGTTTTGCAAATTGGGAAGATAGGTGGGAGATCCGGTAACAATATTACTGACAGCTGCATTGCCGCTCATAGGATAAAAAGAGGCAAAAATACTTGGATCGGTAAGAGCAAAATGAAATGAGGCAGATCCTCCATCTGAAAAGCCAGTGAGATAAATACGATCATCATCTATGTTGTAGTTTTGTTTCATCTGGATGATCTGGGATTCGATATTTTCCATCCCGGTTGGTTTCCACCAGGCAAGATCATCACGACCGAGCGGGAATAGGACAAACCAATTGTTTTCTCTCGCTATAGGTAAGAAAGGATTGGAACCCGCATACTCAAGAGGCTCTTCTATGAAATCCGATCGCCCTACACCACCATGAAGATATACGATCACGGGTGTTTTATGCCTCGGTGAATACTCCGGTGGAATGTAATAACAAAATGGTATGTCCAAAGTATCTTGCAAAGTCATCGTCCCAAGTTTTAATACATCTTTGGCAGTAATCTCTTCGTAAATCTGCCAATCGGAAAAAAGCCTGAACAATTCTTCGTTGCCGATAGCATCATCGAGATAAAAATTCTCTATAGCTTCATCCGTGATCTGAGCATTTAACAAGGTCGATAATAACATAAAGATTAGAATAAATTTAATCATACACACTCCAATTTTCAATCCAGTATAGAGGGGATGTACAATTCGACTGTAGCATGAGTGATCTCTTCTATGCTGGAATATGGGATCATGATCTTATCCATAGTTCTTAGATATCTTTTGCGGGTACGAGCTTCTATCAGTACCGCTGTAATTCGGCTGGCTACTACTTCGCCCCGGGTATTGAAAACCCGAATATAAACTGCTGGATTCGAAGCCAACGTGGTATGATTGGCTACTGTAAATCTAACGTCTATAGAAGCGCTGGTAACTTGTCCAAGTTCGACATCAGAGATAGTGAATTGCTCTTGGTGACTCCTTACCCAGCAACCACGAATGAGCAGTCCCAATACAAAGGCAATCAGTAATACAAATTTGATCCAGGGCGGGATTGGCCATTTTCGATTGATATCTATTCTGTCAAATTTATGCATTTCAAGCCTCTTTGTATTTGATCAGATTTCTCCCTGTCATCTCCTTGGGTATATCCACACCCATCAAATGAAGGATTGTCGGTGCGATATCAGCCAAAATACCGTCATTCAATTCGAATTTCTTGTCCGAATTCAGTGCTACTACTATCGGTACAGGATTTGTACTATGTGCAGTGAAAACATTCTCGTTTTCATCCAGCATTTTTTCGGCATTGCCATGATCCGCTGTGATGATGATATTATAATCCTTTTTTTGTGCAATTGGGATGATCTCTGCCAGACATTTATCCACTGCTTCCACCGCTGCTTTGGCAGCATCGAAAACTCCCGTGTGTCCTACCATATCGCAGTTGGCAAAATTGGTGACAATGAACGAATACTTGTCAGCTTCCAATGCTTTAATCAATTCATCTTTTACCTCAAAGGCATTCATCTCCGGCTGAAGATCGTAAGTGGCTATTTTTGGAGATGGTACAAGGACGCGATCTTCCTGTGGATAGGGATTTTCCACACCGCCATTGAAAAAGAAAGTGACATGCGCATATTTTTCTGTCTCTGCCAAGCGTAACTGTCGCAGATCAGCATTACTGATCTCCTCACCCAAAATGCGTTTTAACTCGGGCAAACTGAAAGCTACAGGTACTCGATCCGAAAATTTTTTATCATATTGGCTAAATGTGGTATACTTCAAGCCTTCAAAACTTTCTGTTTCAAAATGTTCGAACTCGGGATTAATAAAAGTCTGGGTTAGTTCACGGGCTCTATCGGCACGGAAATTGAAAAAAATGATACTATCGCTATCTTGAACTGTAGCTGTCGGTTTATCAGCATTTGTGATAACGGTGGGATCTATGAATTCATCAGTAATATTTTCATCGTAGCTTTCCTGCATAGCTTGGACGGGATTTTCATAAAACCTCCCCTTGCCATGCACGATGGCATTGTACGCTTTTTCGATTCGCTCCCATCTATTGTCTCTATCCATGGCGTAATATCTACCGGAGATAGTAGCCAAATTACCTACTTTCAACTGCTTACTTTTTTGGAGAAATTCTTTGATAAAATCCATCCCGGAATGGGGCAGAGTATCTCTACCGTCCATAAAAGCGTGCAGATATACATCACTGAATTCCATCTGACTACAGAGCTCCAAAAGTGCCCATAAATGTACATTGTTGCTATGCACATTGCCATCGGAAAGCAGCCCAAAAAGATGCAGTTTGGAAGAATTCTCTTTGGCATGAAGGATAGCATCTTTTAAGACTTGGTTCTCATAGAACTCACCGGTTTCGATTTTTTTATCAATTAAAGTATTAAGTTGATATACAATCCGTCCGGCACCGATATTCAGGTGACCTACTTCGGAATTTCCCATAATTCCTTCCGGTAGTCCGACAGAGAGCCCGGAAGCTTCGAGAGTTGCTTGAGGATGTTTGTTGAAAAAACTGTCTAACGTGGGTTTTTTGGCTGCCGCTATTGCATTGCCATGCTCAGAAGGGTTTATCCCGTATCCGTCCAAGATCAATAAAAGTACTTTGTTTATCATAATTTTCTCCATTTATTCATAGTGTTCATAGCTGAATTCATTTATCAGATTTATTTCTTCATTTTCATCATACCAGATCTCTTCGACTATGAGTTCTTTATCATCATATTGACTTTCGTATTTCGTTATCAAAGAATCTTCGGCAGAGTATTCCACCATCTTTTTTAGCAGATTGGTATCTTCATAATACTCATATAAAAGATATTTGATCAGGTTTTCTCTTCTGTCGTATCTCTCTTCGCGAATCTTGTTGTTATTGTCATCGTAGTAGTATTTCTGTTTGGTTCTAAGTGTGCCTGAATCTGTTCGGTCTTCTAACATGATAAGATTGTTATTCTCATCATACTGATACTCTCGCACAAATTGAACATTATTCTTATCATCAGAAGAAACCTCTTTTATCTGATTATGATCCGCATCATAAATGTATTCCGTTTTGCTAATCAGTCGGTCTCGTGCATCATATCTGGACTCGGTTTCTTTGCGTCCATAGCTATCATATTCATAGCGGTATTTGCTCTTTATTACGCCATCTATATTGTACCAAACGATTTCTTCTAACAGGTCTGCATCGTTATACGAGAAATAGCGTTTGGTAACCACATCGCCTTTGGGAATATACCAGTATTCTCTGATGCGTTTACCGTCTCTATCGAATTCGATAAATTGATTCTTCACACCATTAGTCCATTTAGTCTGAGATTGTACATTCAAAGAACTCATCTTCTGCCGCTGCTGAGCTTCTACACCCGGAGGTCTATCATCTGTCTGACAACTGACTATGATAAGGCATAAAATGCCGAGCAATAATGCAATACTCAGTGTTCTATTTCGCATAATACTTTATCCTTATATTTTTGTTACAATATATTCAAACTAAGACGAGCGGTCAAAGAAAATCTGTTATCTCGAGTATCAAATCTCACAAAGAAATTGACAACTAATAGTGTAAGTTTAAATAATGATTCAAATAATAAATGTCGTAGCGTGAGGAGTAGTAATGAATATGGAGTGGTTTTACAAAAATTTGGAAAATGATGAATGCTAATAAAATGATAAGCTTACCGGCATCAAAATCGATCATGAATAGAGTTCTTATGATAAATTCCTTCAATTTGAGCAAACCGATAAAGATTTACTGTAGTAGTATTTGTGATGACATTTGGGAAATGATAGATTTCAAAAAAGCATTGGGTTATAAAATAACGATGAGAGGCGAGGAATTAAGCATCATCCCTCCTCGACAACTTCCACAAAAAATCAAGCTCCACATCGAGAATTCCGCTACAGCATTACGCTTCATAATCTGCCGATTGGCTATGATGGACGAAGTTGAAACATACCTTACTGTGGGCAATCAGTTATGGACTCGCCCACACCAGCCACTGATAAAAATATTGAAAAGCATCGGAGCTAGAATCAGCAGATTTGAGCGAGGCTTTCATCTTGTCGGCAAGTATCCTGCAGGAGGTAAATTCAAATTAGATAGTTCCTACAGCAGTCAGTATGTCAGCGCATTGTTGCTCAACGCTCCTCTATACAATAGGGATACATTTATTGCCCTAGAAAACATCGTATCAACAGATTACGTAGAATTAACCCGTCAGATTATGAAAGATTGGGGGATCGAGACAATACGGAGAAATGATGGATATTACATCCCTGCCGGACAGAGTTATCTGATACCCAGTGAATATCGAGTCGAAAATGATGTTTCATCAGCGTGTTATTGGTGGGCTTTGGGGCTGATTCTCTCAAAAACCATCTGTATGGATGGAGTGAGCATTTATTCAAAACAACCGGACATAAAATTTCTGGATATACTTGCTCAGATGGGAGCGGATGTACATATAAAAGAGGATGGTATTAGTGTGGGCAGAAAGGGTGAGTTGAAAGCTGTAACTGCAAATATGAACAGACTACCTGACCAAGTTCCCACTTTAGCTGTCTTAGCATTATTCGCTCAAGGAACTACAAAGATTAGTGGCATTAGGCATCTCAGATACAAAGAGAGTGACCGAATAAACGCCTTGTGTGTGGAGCTGAATAAACTCGGAGCAGAAGCAAGTTACGAAAGCGGAGTGCTATCCATCAAACAACTGATGGAAGCGCCAATTGCACATACAATAAACTCGCATGGTGACCATCGAATAGCGATGGCTTTTTCTTTGCTCACAGTTCGTTTCCCATATATAGATGTCGCTAATAAAGATGTCGTAAAAAAATCACATCCCGAATTCTTTGAAAATTTAGAAAATTTACAATGATAAATCTTGACATAAATCGGCACATGTCAGAAAAAAAAACTATGAAAAATAAGAAAATCGTAGTTTTGCAGGGTGGGCATTCTGAAGAACGAGAGGTTTCTCTGACCTCATCTGCACAGATCGGCACTGCCCTGGAAGAAGCAGGATATGATGTCAGACATATCGATCCTATCGATTTTGAAACTTTGATAAGTTGTATAGATGATGTGAAACGACACCAACCTTTAATCGTTTTCAATGGATTGCATGGCGGATATGGAGAAGATGGTACAATCCAGACTATAATGGATTGTGCTTCTCTTAAATATACAGGCTCAGGTAGTAAAGCCAGCATGCTGGCTATGGACAAGCATATTGCCAAACTAATTGCCAAATCCTTGAAAATCCCCTATCCTAAACACATATTACTCGAGCAAGAAACTGACATGCAAACCGAAGAATTGATAGCTGAGATCGGTCTGCCGATGGTTATCAAACCAAACAATTCGGGATCTTCCGTAGGAGTTACGATCGTTAAAGATGAAAGCCAAATAGAAGAAGCTATAAAAAGTGCATTTGAATACGATAATGTGATCATGTGCGAGAAATATATCGAAGGTAAGGAGTTAACTGTAAGTATATTAGGCAAAAAAGCATTACCTATCGTTGAGATAAGACCAAAAAATGGTTGGTACGATTATACGAACAAATACTCTCACGGCAAAACAGAGTACATTGTTCCGGCACCGTTGGATGAAAGAAGAGCTATCGTAATCCAAGATTATGCGCTACTGATTTATCATCAACTCGGTTGCCAAGCTTATGTACGTGTCGATTTCCGTTATGATGGCAACAAGTTCTATTTCTTAGAATTGAATACTCTGCCGGGTATGACACCACTAAGCTTGACTCCAATGGCAGCCAAAGAAGCAGGTTTTAGTTTTATAGAAATGTTAGAAGAGATCATTGCCTGTTCAGTGCAGTGATGGCTAATTGTTTTAGGAGGACAATTATGAAAAAATTAGTGTTTGTTTTGTTTGTGATGGCATGTATTGGTATGGTTTATGCAGATATGCCCATATCAATATCGATTACACCGGAGAATGCAATCTACAACTATCTCTATCCATCCAATTTTAATCCGGATGAACCACAATCTCAACCTATATTGTTCAATATCAACATAACGAACCATAGTCAAGAACCACTAAACTATGAATTTAGTTTCAGATTTTTGTGGGCAGGGAACACATTGATAGATAATGTGGTGATACGCCCTGTCAATAATGAACCTATCAATCCGGGACAGAATATCATGCTGAACAATCGGGATATATTTTCCTCACAAGGCTCGTTCTTTACTTCAGTCGGTTATAATTTTGATGATTTCTTGAGTGAGAACCCCGATTTTGAAGATATAGTGCTCTCTACCGGTTTATTACCGGACGGTCAATACATCTGCTACATCAAAGCGTTTGAGTATGGTTCCGAAAATACGGTGGACGATAATGAAAATGAATTATCTGCTTTGAAGACATTTAGTTTTACCATAAACATTCCTATCTCTATATCTCTAATATCACCGGGTAATCCATTGAGTTTTGGACCGGAACAGATCCAGAACTACCATCCACAGTTTATCTGGCTCTCCAATCTGAGTAATTATCATCTCAAAATATATGAAATTGATGGTTCGATCCCACCGGCTGACGAGATAGAGCAGTATCAACCTTATTTTGAGATGGAGAATCTCACTTCCAATGTCTTAGCATATCCAAATGACGCACCACCATTGGTTGACAACCAGATTTATGCTTGGCAAGTATATGCAGAAGTATCTAATCCGGCCGGAAGTTCTGATCCGACGATGAAAAGCCCGATTTATCTATTTCAACCTTCTATCACTTCTCAGCAGACTTCTGCTACTAATCAAGCTCTAATTAATTTCTTGCAGCAGATGAGTGGTGAAGATTTGAGTGATCTGATCGATTTGTTACAAAGTGGTTACTATCCGGAAAACATCGAATTTGGTAATATGAATATCTCAGTTCAGGAATTATACGATCTTCTGATTAGTATCCTTCTGGGCGAGATCGAAATCGAAGGCATTGAGATAGAATAGGAGAGAATCATGAAAACAACGATAGTTTTATTTATATTATTAATTTCCTCATTATTAATGGGAGCAGAAGTGGATCATGTGGCACTGACACTGCAAACTAATGGTGAGATTATACTTAACCGCGCCGATGAAAGTACCCCGATAAATACTGGTGAATTGCTAATTGATAAGGACGAACTGGAAAGTATGGAAGAATCTTATGCTGCTGTGAAGTTTGTGGATGGTAGTTCGGTGCTCAGACTTTTCCCGCTAAGTATTTTGCAGATCAATGCAGAAAAAAATGAAGATGAACTGGATAAGCGTAGCTTTTTGGAAGTGGGAACCGTATGGTCTAAAGTGACCAAAAAAACCGGTCTTTTCGAAGTGGAGACACCGACCACCGTCATCTCAGTTCGTGGTACAGAGATTCTCTTGGAAGTAGATGACCAAGGTCATACTCGGCTTTATACGTTCTCAGGAGAATCTGTGATGCGCAATAAAGCTGATGGGCTGGAAGCCACTGTGCAAAAAGGTCAAACTTCCTTCTCTACCGGTGTCGGTATGATAGATGTAACCGATATCAACAGAGACGAACTCCCTGATGAATATCATGGTTATTATGATGGTACAGAGACACCCGGAACAATCGAGATCGAACTGAAGAACGACCAGGGTGAAACTCGAACTATCCGCATTCAATTACAATAAAGGAGTTCGAGATGAAAAATAATTTATTTATCACACTCATTATTCTGAGCGTTTCAGTTGGATTGTTTGCCCAAGTTGATGCTTTCCATCTACCGCCGATCGGTTTCCGCAGCAATGAGACACCAATGTTGAGTTTCGAAGTCAGATCCGGATTTCAAGATGTGGACAAAGCTACAATCTATTATAGAGAGATCGGCAGCACGAGCTATGAACAGATGGATATGGAAAGAGGAACAGAGACCAATCCGATATTTAGCGTTGTATTAGACATGACTCCAAAACAAGGTTTGGAATACTATTTCGTCATCGAAGATAGGTTTATGCAATCTTATACATTACCGGAGAATAACCCTGAAACCCAACCTTATCGAACCATAGTAGTGCAAGCACCCAGAGAGCCTGAGAACAATTTTGTTTTGCTCTCTCCCGATCCCGACTTTTCGAATATCAAAGAAAACTTCGTGATAGCGATTTCTCTTTTTGCTATTTCAGATTTTATAGATTACGATTCTATCAAATTAGTGCTGAATGGCAGAGATGTAACAAACAGAGCTACGATAACGGATAATCTCTTAGTATACCGTGTGGATAAACCGAAAGCAGGAAAATACTATTACCAAATTTCGGCACAAACAATAGATGGAGAGACTATCCGTTCACCGCAATACAGCAGTGATGTCCGGATCAAACCGGTAGAACTACCACTAGGCATGAGCGGCAGATTGACAACCACTTCATGGTTACAAAGCTACAAAGGAGATCAGTTAGAGGATGAAACTGAGTTCAATACCAATGCAAATCTTAGTTTTGAAGGACAATATAGAAGACTCAGGTTTCGCTCACGACTATTGCTATCTACATTGGAAGACAAAGATAAACAACCGGTTAATCGCTATTCATTGCAGATGGGTTTACCTTGGTGGGATTTATATCTTGGAGATCATATCCCCGAGTATAGCTCCTTTCTCCTAAGTGGCAAAAATATCCGTGGTTTTACTTCGACTTTCAAAGCAAAAGACTGGTCATTCACAGCAACTTATGGGAATTCAGCACGTTCTATCGATGGGATATTGAATGAGTCCAGCGAAGGAGACTCACTTGCTAAAAGGGGGGTATTTGAAAGACAAACCACCGCTTTTCGTGTGGAAGTGGGTGAACAGCGCTCCGCAGTCTGGGGGCTCAGTTTTGCCAAGAACAAAGACAATATCAATTCGTTGAGTGAAGATCATTATATCAATCCTCAAACGGAGATGCCTGTAGTAACTCCAAAGGATAACATAATTATCGGGACAGATGCTCAGTTTGCTTTCCTTCGCCAGAGATTGGTCTTAGGCGCTGAAGTGGCTATGAGTTTCTTTAATTCCAATATCATCGGAGGCGCTCTCTCACTCGATTCGTTGAATGCCAAGCTCAATACGGATGTCGATTTCCCGATAGGACCGGAAGAGATCGAGTCCATATTTGTGATCAATGAGAATGTGGAGCCACTTAAACCCGGACTGAATAATACTGCATATAAAGCTTTTGTCAGAGCTGTATTCCTTAGGAACTATCTGAATTTATCTTACTCGGTTGTAGGTTCTAGTTTCAATTCTTTATCTGCTAACTATGGCAACAAAGATGCCCGCATAATCAGTCTCTATGACAATATTCTATTGTTGAATAATCAGCTTGCCATCAATCTGGGTGTGACAATTCTCTCCGATAATGTTTACAATAAAAAAGAATATACGACTACTTCCACGAATTACTTCACTCAGATAGCATATTTACCTCGCGGACTTCCATCTTTCAGAGTAGGATTCACAAATTCGAACTCGGAGAATGATGCACCGGAGCCGGGCGAAGATGAGTTTGTAAGCCAGTTTCACATGACCAATCGTAACATTACGTTTGGGATGGGATACGATGTGAGGCAAATACCGCTTGCACCAACACAGTTCAATATTTCCTACAATATCCTAAACAGTCGGGATGAAATCAACAAAAATTTCGATGATAGGAAGAATACTGTCACCTTGAGTGCGAATAGCAGATTCGAGGAATTACCTCTCAGCACTACCATTTCTTATTCTTATACCGGGAACACAAATGAACGCATTCCAATAGCTACAGACGAGACGGATCCCCAGATCGAGACAGAAAAATATGGTTATAATTCTGTATTGTTGAGAGGAACGATGGACTTTTTTGAAAACAGACTGAGACCTTATGCCGATTTTCGCTACTCATTTTATAGTGGAGATATTACCGGACAAACTCAACAGTTGATGAATATTGGTGCTAGATATTCGTTAACAAGATACACTTCATTTGCTACTGATCTGGGCATGAGACTATTTCAAAGCGAAAATGAAGAGAGCGATTATTCCAGACTGAATTGGAGATTTAGGTTTGAACAAAGGTTCTAAGAAAGGTCATTAAAATGCGAACACTGAGATATTTTGCTCTATTTCTGGTAATATTCATAGTTTGGCAGATTCTGTTTCTGACGGAATTCTGGGAAAATTTGGAGCATAAGACTCAAGATCTGTTGTTTTTATTGCGAGGAGAGAAACCACTCTCGGAGAAGATCGTAATTGTAGAGATCGGAGACGATACATTCGGAGCTCTGGATATTCAGTGGCCCTTCCCGCGAGAATATCATGCTAGGGTTATCGACAACCTAAAAGAAGCCGGCGCTAGGTTGGTGGTATTCGATATCGAATTTTTAGAGTCGTCTAATCCAGAAGCAGACAAGATGTTGGCAGAATCTGCTCAAAAAGCAGGGAATGTGGTCTTCTCCGGCAAAAGAGTCCGCACTATGCACGCTCAAGCTGTTCGTGAGCAGATACTGCCGCCTATCAGAGAGATCACTCAACGTGAATTGGCATGGGGAACGGTGAATATCTCCAGTGACAGCGATGGTTTTGTCCGAAGATACGAGATGTCTCAAACAATGAGCGAGAGAGATTTCTATGCTATCGGAGTTGTTACTTTAGCAAAGCATTACGACAAAGCAAACTGGAAGGAGCAGATAACTGAACATGACAAGGTATTGGTCATCGGTAATAATGCTATTCCAAAAAGAACAAAAAAAAGTGCGCTGATAAATTACTATGGACCCAATCGGACATTTACCTATTATGACTATGCCGATGTGATAGATGATAAAGAATTTGAGATGCCTTTTTTGAATTTAGACAGATTTGAAGATCTAAAAGAAGAAGGTGTCTTTGAGGATAAGATCGTATTGATAGGTGTGTCGGCGGTCGAATTTCATGATATGCATTATACTCCGTTTTTTCTGGATAATCGTCAGATGACTGCCGGTGTAGAGATCCATGCCAATTTCATCGAGATGGCTCTCAACCGCGATTATCTCCATCATCTACCCGGGATTGTTTTCTTCCTGATTAGTTTGCTGTTTGCCTTGCTGATATTTGTTTTCAACAGGTTAGTGAAACCGATTGTCTCACTTTTCTCCAGTATAGTTCTTATCATCCTACTTTTTATTATCTCTTATCTCACATTTGTTAACTCAAATATTCTGTTACCTACCATGGAGCTCCCGACCTATGTCATCACTTTTTATTTTGTCGGTTTGGTATCGCATTATTTAAAAACATCGAGAGAGCGGAAATTTATCAAAGATGCCTTCGGAAGGTATATCGCACCGGAATTGGTAGAAGAACTGATCAAGGATCCCAGAAAACTCGAATATGGTGGCTCGATTCGAGAAATAACTGTCATGTTCTCAGATGTGAAATCGTTTACACCTTACACAGAAAGTCATGAACCTAAGGAGACTGTGTCTATTCTAAAAGAACATCTGACAGCAATGGTAGAAGTTATCATGGCGAACAAGGGGACTTTGGATAAATTCGTCGGAGATGAGATCGTAGCTATCTACGGCGCTCCGATAGATCTGGAAGACCATGCATATTGGGCATGCAAATCAGCTTTGGAGATGAGGAAGAAACTGGAGCAACTGCAGGATAAATGGAAGCGTGAAAGAAGAGATCCTTTCGATATCGGGATCGGTGTAAATAGCGGAACTGCTACCGTAGGCAATTTGGGTTCGGAACAGATCTTCGACTATACGGCAATCGGAGATACCGTGAATCTCGGAGCTCGTTTAGAAGCAGCTACCAGAAATTATCCCACCAAACATAATATTATCATCAGTGAATCCACTTATCTGCTCGCCAAAGATAAGATCATCGCCGAATACATAGATGAAATAATGGTAAAGGGTAAAACAAAACCAATAAAGATCTATGAATTGCTGGGAGTAAAAGAAGAATTATAATTTTTTTTTGGTCTTTACAAATCAGGAAGAGTGTGGAGCGCATGCGTTTTTATAACATCTTTATATATAGTAAGATAGATACTGCGGGCGACGTTTGAAAAACGACATTTATCAGTCAAAATATAGCAGTTAATGAAGAAAATCTAGCAAAAAAGTAATTTTTTTGTTGACAAGAAAAAGGACGTATACAGTTTTATAAGCGTGTTTCAAGCACAAAATAAGAGAAGGAGGGAATTCATGAACCGTCAAGAACTAATTAACAAAATCGCAAAAGACGCAGACATCACAAAGAAAGCAGCTAATTTGGCTTTGCAATCGACACTCGAATCAATTCAAAAAGCTTTGGAAAAAGGTGACAAAGTTTCGTTAGTAGGATTTGGTACTTTCAAGGTTAGTCACAGAAAAGCACGTACAGGTGTAAATCCTCAAACTAAACAGAAGATCAAAATACCTGCAACTAAAGTTCCTGTTTTTAAAGCAGGCAAAAAGCTGAAAGACGCTGTTAAGTAGTTGTGAGCAGTTATGAGCAAGAGTTTTACTTAATTGTTAAAGCTCTTGCTTTTCTTTTATTATAATGAAAAAAAACAATGAAATAAAGAGGAAACCATGAAATTCTCTATAGAAAAGAAAGATTTGCAAAACAGTATTCAGTATTTGTTCAGCATTATACCAAGTAAGAATGCTATGCCGGTCTTGACGAATTACCTGATAGAAGCAGACGAGCAGGCAAACACAATCACCTTCACAGCCACTGATCTCGAGATCACTGTTATTTCTACCTTCAATGCCAGTGTGATCGCAAGTGGCAAGATTGCAGTCTCAGCACGAAATCTTACTGAAATTATCAATTCTCTGCCTGATGCTCTGATCAACTTTATGTTAGATGATGAAGAGCTGGTAATCAAATGTAAGCAATCAAACTTCAAACTATTGTGTGCCGAAGTAAGCCAATTTCCTTTGATACCGCAGGTGGATGAATCCAGAGCGATCAGTATTAATGCTCAGATGTTCAAAAAAATGATAGATAATACTACTTTCGCAGTATCAACAGAGAGAAACAGACCGATCTTTACCGGTATATATTGGAAGATGAACTCGAAAGAGCAGGTAATGGTAGCTACAGATGGCAAGAAGATTGCAGAATTCAAGCTTTTCAATGCTTTTGATATCGAAAAACCGATCGAACAAGTGATTCCCACTAAAGGATTGATATTTTTGGATAAAGTTATAGATGACATTGATGAGGTCTCTGTGCTAATAGAGTCCAATCGTGTCATGTTTAAATATGGTCAGTATACTGTATTTACCCATATATTGGAGGGGCAATTCCCCGATTATACCAAAGCAATGCCTACGGATAACAACAATCTCCTTAAAGTGGATAAAATATTGCTCAGAGATGCGGTAAAACGCGTATCTCTCTTAGCTTCCGAAGATACAAACAAGATCAAATTCGATATCAGAAAAGATACTATTTCGATTGAATCCACCAAGCAAGAGGAGGGAGAGGCTAACGAAAAGATAGATGAATTTGAATTTAATGGTGAAGAGATATCCATAGCATTCAATTATAAATTCTTGATCTCGATTCTCAATGTGATCGAAACCAAAAAAGTAGAGATGCATTTGGGACAATCTACTCAACCGGTACTTTTTTATAACACAGAGCAACATGAGGAATATTCGGCACGATTTTTGTTGATGCCCTTACGGTTACAGTAATTGAGAATTGAGTCACTAAGTTTAGAAAATTTTCGAAACTATAAAGAATTCTCAATATCATTTTCTCCCGAAGGTGCATGCATCTTCGGGAAGAATGGTGTTGGGAAGACGAATTTGCTGGAAGCAATGTATTATCTTGCTTTCGGCAAATCTTTTCAAAGTCACTATGACCCCGAGCTTATCCGTTTTTCCCAAGAACATTTCCGAATTAGCGCTAATTGTGTGATAAATAAAAAAAAACATACAATAGAGGCAGCAGCAGATAAAAACAGGAAAAGCATCAAAGTTGATAAGACGAATTTGGACAAGCTCAGCGAATTGTACAACTATCTAAAAGTAATTTATTTCTCTCCTGAGGATATTTCTATCATTTCGGGGTATCCTTCCAATCGGCGAATTTTCTTCGATCAGGCTATATCTCAATATTCATATGAATATCTCAATCTTCTGCGAGAATACAATCATACTTTAAAACAGCGCAATGCATTGTTAAAGTCAGATTTTAATCTTGAAGAGAAAAGATCATGGGACTCAAGATTTGTAAAGCTGGCATCTAACCTTATTGAGAAGAGGTTGGAGTATCTCGGATCATTCGAGCATAAATTGAAAAAGTATTATGAGATAATAAGTGGGGAGGAAGAAGAAGTTCGGATAAACTACAATTTTTCTTTCAAGTATAAAGCAGGTGAATGTATTGGCAACTTGCTACAGGAACATCTGAATAGACATTATGAATACGAAAAAGAGATGCAAAGGACTTCAGCAGGTCCACATTTAGATGATTATGATCTTATCATCAAAGATAGATTGGCAAAAAGATATGCTTCTCATGGTCAAAAGAGAACACTGGCGATCACTCTTAAGTTGGCTCAATCCGATATTATCACCACTCGTATTCATGAGAAACCAATCTTGATGTTCGACGATATTTTAGCTGATCTGGATCGAAGCAGAGCAGATAAGGTGATGAAGTTGTTCGCCGATTCTTACCAGCTTTTTGTAGCCACCCCGAATGTAGAGATGTACAAAGGCTATTCTTTACCCAAAATAGATTTGGAGAAGTTAAAATGAAGCTTAATAAAAGCATGTTCGGCTGGATCATGTATGATTTCGCCAACTCATCTTATGTCACAGTAATTGTCACAGTTGTTTATAGCGTTTATTTCAAAGATGTAGTAGTAGGTTCGGGTGAACTGGGAACAGCTTTGTGGGGTAGAGCTATGAGCTTGTCGATGCTTATGGTAGCAATTTCTGCGCCTATTTTCGGTGCTATCGCTGATCATTCCAAGTCCAAAAAAAAATTTCTGTTCATAAATTGTTATATCGCGGTTATATTCACAGCATTATTGTTTTTTGTTCGAGAGGGCGACATAGTGAAGGGAATGCTGTTTTTTATCATTGCCAATTTTGGTTTTAATAGCGGCAATGTATTTTACAATGCTCTTCTTGGTGATGTGGCTAGCCGCGAAGATATGGGTAAAGTCTCCGGTTGGGGATGGGGTGTAGGTTACATCGGTGGCTTGTTGTCACTTGTGCTAGTTTTACCTTTAGTCCAAAACGATCTAACCCCTCTTGTTTTTCCTACTATCGCAGTATTTTTCGGGGTATTTGCTTTGATTACTTTTATTTTGGTGAAGGAATTGAAGCAAAAGCAAAAGAAAAAGAACTACTTTCGTATAGCTTATGAGAGGATATATACAACGAGTAGAAATATAAAGAACTTCAGAGAGTTACTCAAATTTTTCGTCAGTTACCTGCTTTATAATGATGGGATTATCATAGTTATCAGTTTTGCTGCAATATATGGTGCAACACGTTTTGGCATGTCTCAAGAACAGTTGATCGTTTACTTCATTATTGCCAATTTGTCTTCGATTCTCGGGGCACTGATATTTGGGTATGTGTTGGATAGAATCGGTGCCAAAACTACGATTTCTATCACTCTGATAATCTGGATATTGGTAGTCTTAGGCGCTTTTTTCAGTCAAACTATAACGCATTTTTATCTGGTGGGATTACTTGCCGGGATAGCTATTGGTTCCAGTCAATCTAGCAGCAGAACCATGTTGGCACTGCTAACTCCGGACGAAAAGATGGCAGAATTTTTTGGATTTTATGCTTTTACCGGGAAGATGGCATCGATTGCCGGTCCTTTCATATATGGCGAAATTGCTCGTATTACCCAAGATCAAAGATATGCGATTTTATCAGTTTTGTTTTTTTTCGTCACCGGCGGTTTGATTTTGCAAACCGTTAATGAGAAACGTGGGCGAGATAATGCTGAATCGTGGACGATATCTCAGAAAGAATAATTTGGCGGATTTATTGTTTACAAAAAATCAATGCCGAAAAATATGGCAGAAATAAGAGTAAACTATGAAGGAGACATGGCAATGCAAAGAATGATGTTGTTGTCCAAAATTCATCGTGCTTATGTAACACAAAGGGACAAGGATTATATCGGTAGTATTACGATAGATAAGAATTTATTAGATGCCACCGGTATGCGACCGAATGAACGGGTTGAAGTGTACGATATCGATAATGGGAACAGATTTTCCACATATATATTTGAAGGTGATGCAGGATCCGGAGTGATAGGGGTGAACGGAGCGGCAGCCAGATTGGTCAGTATTGGTGATCGGGTGATTATCGTGAACTATGGTATCCTCGATGAAGCGGAGCTGGAAAACTTTGAACCGAAAGTCGTAGTTGTAGATTCACCCGATAATAGATCTTATTTCGAAATAGATTAATATGCCTGAAATCATAAATTCTATCAATGAGATACGCAAATTTCGTGGTAGTTTAACTGGGACTGTCGGTTTTGTACCGACAATGGGCTATCTTCACGAAGGGCATCTCAATCTGGTAAAAGAAGCTTCTATCCGAGCTGATCATGTGGTAGTGAGTATCTACGTTAATCCCAGTCAATTTGGTGAGAATGAGGACTTCGATAGTTATCCGCGTGACTTTGACCGTGACATCGAGTTATTAACTCAGCTGAAAGTGGATGCTGTTTTCCTCCCAACCGATAAAATGATCTACCCCGAAGACTACAAAACTTGGATAAAAGTGGATGAATTCAGCGATATTCTGTGTGGTAAGTCCAGACCGGATCACTTTAGAGGTGTTGCTACCATAGTGGCAAAACTACTCAATATCACTACTCCCGATCAGATTTTCTTAGGCGAGAAAGATTATCAACAACTTATCATAATCAAACAGATGGTAAGAGATCTGAATATGCCACACGAAGTAGTCGGCTGCAAAATCGTGCGCGAACCGGATGGCTTGGCTATGAGCTCGCGAAATAAATATCTGAGCTTAGAGGAGCGAAGGCGAGCTTTGTCGATAAGCGCTGCACTTAATCATGCCCGGAAACTGTATCAGCATGGGGTCTCAGATGCGGAGATAGTCTATGCCGAGATCAAAAAAAAAATAACAGACAATAAGATGCAGATAGACTATATCGCCATTGTAGATGAAAAGAATCTTTCGGCAGTATCTGAGCTTAGAAAAGGTTGTCGAATCCTAATCGCAGCATATATAGGGAAAACTAGGCTTATAGACAATATGGCTATTCAGTAATTTTTGAGAGATTATGGAATCGGTTGATATACTGGTGATCGGAGCTGGAGTAGTCGGGTTGGCAATAGGCAAAGAGCTGGCTACCGCTAATCGAGATGTGGTAGTGGTGGATAAGGAAGAATCTTTTGGCAGGCAAACCAGTAGTAGAAACAGCGAGGTAATCCATTCCGGCATATACTATCCGCAAAATAGTTTGAAAGCAAAACTCTGTGTTCAGGGAAACGAGCTTATCTATAGATATGCGCAAGATAGAGATATTCCCTTTAGAAGCACAGGAAAACTCGTAGTTGCCAACAATAGTGAAGAAGTACATCATATTTATAGATTGAAAGAAAATGGAGAGAAGAACAAAGTAGAAAACCTGCAAATATTGGATGAGTCTCGCTGTAGAGAACTAGAGCCGAATATCAAAGCAAAACAAGCACTTTATGTGCCTTCTACCGGGATCATAGATACACACAGTCTTATGAATAGTTTGTATAAAGAAATCGAATCAGAAGATGGATTTATCGTCTTTGGTATGCATGCTGTTGATGTTAAGTTTAATGATGACTGCTATCTTGTCTATTTCGATAATGGTGAAAAAATCAAGGCAAATGTGTTGATTAATAGTGGCGGATTATATGCTGATGTATTAGCTCAATTGGTTGGGATAGATATAGTCAAATATGATCTCAGACTACATTGGTGCAAAGGCGAGTATTACAAGACTACTGCTATTGATGAGATAAAGCATCTAATCTATCCTACCCCTGATCTGAACGGAAGATCACTTGGGATTCATCTAACATTGAATTTGAATAATGAAGTACGTTTCGGTCCCAATGCCTATTATGTAGATAAATTGGACTATGGTATGGATGAGAAGTACAAGACGGAGTTTGTCTCTGCTATCAATAGATACCTCGATGTCGAGTCTGATGAGATTCATCCGGATGATTGTGGGATCAGACCGAAGCTTCAAAAAGAAGGGGATGCTTTTAGAGACTTCTATATCAGCGAAGAGACTGAAAAAGACTTTCCTGGTCTGGTTAATTGCATCGGCATAGAATCTCCGGGCTTGACAGCTTCGTTGGCTATCGGAAAATATGTCTCAAGTCTTATTAAACAATAAATAAAGTAGATATATAGGAGTTTTATCGGAAAAAAAAGAGGAGGGATTATGCAATTTCACGAAAAATTCCTTTATCATATCTGGGATGCGCAACATATCTTGAAAAGTGCGAAAACGATATCCGGTAAACCGGTCTCTATTTTATCGCCTGGTAGGTGGAATACATTTAGCGGACCAGATTTTAAGAACGGAGTATTGAAAATCGGTGATCAAGTTTGCAAAGGTGATATCGAGGTTCATCACTATACAAACGATTGGAAGCATCATAATCATGATGAAAACCAACAGTTTAACGATGTCATACTACATGTAGTATATGAGCATAATGGTAACTACGATGTCACAATCACAGAAAACGGTAGTAAAACTGAGATCTTGGAACTAAAGAATGTCTTGGATGATGATATCGAAAAATTGCTTACTCTCTATTCGGAAGATGAATTCGCCCAAAAAGAAAAATTTTGTAGTTTTTTTGCTATGCTGGAGCCGCACTCATTCGAGCTGCTTATGAAACATTTGGGAATAGAACGCTTAGAAAGGAAAATAAAACGATTCTCAGCTGAACTCTATTTCTCCAGCTTTGACCAATTAGTCTATTCAGGGATAATGGAAGCTTTGGGATATAGTAAAAACAAGTTTCAAATGATATCCTTTGCTAATGAACTGACCTATGATAGACTCAAAGAGTTTTATTACAAAGGGATAACTCAAGATGAGATGACTGCTATCTGGCTTTATTCTACCGGATTGATCGAGGGAGTTAAGAAAAATATCGAACCGGAAAAACTCGAACTATGGGAGGATGCCTACCGCACGCAGAACTACTTCCATAGAGAACTAAATATAGAGTGGAAATCGTTCCGTATAAGACCGGTCAATCATCCTGGTATGCGCATGATTCAGATTGCTCCGATAATTTATGATAGCTTGAAAGATTCGCTAATGCTACATTTGCTCAAACTCTTTTCCTTCCCGGAAGATTCTTTTTTAATGCGGACTTTTATGAAAAAATTGTACGAATTCTTCGCTTCGGAAAAGACCACAAAAATGAAATCCATGGGTAAAGCGCGCATCGATACGATCTTTATCAATATTATCTTGCCGTTAGTTATGCTGTATGCTAAAAAAATGGATTACGAAAAATTGGAACATACTGCCCTATCTATATATCTGAAATACAAAGGACTACCCGAAAATCATATCATCACTTATATGAAAACATATATGGGGACTCCTCACAAAAGAAAAAAATTAATGCCCATGCTTACATTCAACAAGCTCTAATCCAACTATATTACGACTTTTGCCAAAGCTATAGTTGCAATGCTTGTGCAGAAAAGAGAAACAGTATCTTAGAATTAAAAAAATAATAGGGTGTGACATCTGTGACATTTTGCCCCCTTAAACTGTGACAAATCCGTCACGGTTTTGGACTTCTTTGTGTCTCCCAAAGTTGGCAATAATGGGCTAATCGATTTATTGTAAAGTTATAAGTTACTATATAGCAGTTAATTATAGAAATCAAAAAAATAATATTACAACTTTGGAACGATAATTGTACTATAGTATGGTAAATAAGAGAGTTTGGAGGAGTGATGGAATCGTTTAGCGAATTGAATATAGACAGATACATATGTAATCTCAGCAATTATCCGCCGATCTTGTATGATTTTTATCAGCAAGTAATCACGCCTGACGTTTATCGTTATTATATCAATCGTCAGACTTATGAGAAGATATTAAACTCGGAAGAAGATTATAATGGCAAGCTTAATAAGCTGACGGAAAAAGCTCTGTCAGCAATACCTCGTAGTACTTTCACTATAGATTCGGGTGATTTTAGTCTGACCATCTTCATTACTGAGGATTTTATCCGAGAATATACCGAATCAGATGTAAGTGAGCATTTTTTCTCGTATTTTATCAAAAGATTGTGCATGATCAACGAGGATTGCGTGGGGGGTAGGATTTTTGATATTATTACTTTCTTTCGTGATATCATGCCGCGCAACAGACCAATCTTTTGGGAGAATTTGGAGATCTTGGTCCAGGAGCATACTTGATATGTAAGCTTCAACCCCCTCAAGTGACCATAAAGGTGGTGAATCTGCGCCTCCGTAAATTCACCACCTGATTTCTTTATGCTTATGTGTGAATAACAGTTCCGTTTTTTCCTTCAAATGCTTCAACAATGCAATCTATAGAAGTGATCAATACTCTTTTGCCACCTTTGTTAATAAAGTCGATGGCAGCAGCTATTTTAGGTTTCATGCTGCCGGCTGGGAAATGTCCTTCATCCATATATTTCTCAGCTTCTTCTAATGTAATATAATCCAAATCTTTTTGATTCGCTTTACCGAAATTCAACGATACTTTCTCCACCCCAGTAAGTATAACCAACAGTTCTGCGTCTATTTTGCGGGCTAGTAGAGCTGAGGCATGGTCTTTATCTATGACAGCATCCAAACCTTCATAATTACCGTCTTCATCTAAATAAACTGGTACTCCACCGCCACCACAGGCAATGATGATCTGACCGTCATCTACTAGTTTTTGTAGTGTTTTTGATGGCACTATATCAATGGGAATGGGAGAGGGAACTACCTGACGATAGCCTCTGCCCGCATCTTCGATCATGTGCCATTTATATTTTTGGGATAGTTTTTCAGCCTCTTCTCTGGAGAAAAAAGGACCGATAGGTTTGGAAGGATCTTTGATGCTTGGATCGTCATTATCTACAACTACTTGGGTAATAATGGTAAGAACATCTTTCTCTATATTGTGCTCGCGTAGTCTGTTTTGCAAACTTTGTTCTATCATATAACCCATTGTTCCTTCCGTGGCTGCGTTCAAAACACCCAAAGGTAATGGTGAAATATTGCTATTTAAGCCGGCTAATTGCTGGATTAACAGATTACCTACTTGCGGACCGTTACCATGCGTTATAGCAAGTTTATAACCTTGTTCGATCAGTTCCACAATTCCACTCAGGCTTTCACGAGTATTCTTAAATTGCTGGGCTATATTGCCATCTTGTCCTGCTTTTATGATTGCATTGCCACCTAAGGCTAAAACTGCTTTTTTTATCATTGCTACCTCCAAAAAAAGCAAAGAAGACTCATTATTGAGTCTCCTTCACTATAGTTCTGTTTTATATCTTAGAAATCTTTGAGTACATCTGAGATGGTGGGATGACCAATCTCTTGCAGATCATATTTTACCTGTACGGCTGGTTTTTTAATATTGATAATTCTACGAAGATCGATCGGAGTAGCTATGATAACTACATCACATTCTGCTGCATTGATTGTCTTTTCCAGATCTTTCATCTGTTTTTTACCATAACCCATAGCCGGAAGCAGAGTTCCGATCTCCGGATATTTCTCGAATGTTTCGGTAATAGTACCCACTGCAAATTCACGCGGGTCAACTAATTCTGCAGCACCATATTTGTCGGCGGCAACGACACCGGCACCATATTTCATCTCGCCGTGAGTAAGAGTAGGACCATCTTCTACTACCAATACTTTAGCATTATCGATCAGTTCGGGATTATCGACAGTCAAAGGTGAAGCGGCATCAATGATTTTAGCTTTCGGATTTCTGGAGCGGATATTTTCTCTGACTATTTGGATACCTTCCGGGTCTGCAGAATCGATCTTGTTTATCACAACTACATCAGCAAGTAAGAGATTGGTCTCACCGGGATAGTAGGTGATCTCATCATCCGGTCTGTGCGGATCAGTTACTACGATCTGAAGTTCTTTGTCTGATGTGTAGAAGGGGGTATCGTTATTTCCACCATCCCAGATTATCACATCAGCTTCTTTTTCTGCTTCATCCAAGATCGCTTGGTAATCGACACCAGCATAAATGATGCTATTCATGTTGATATGGGGTTCATACTCTTCCATCTCTTCGATAGTGCAGTTATGTTTGTCAAGATCACTCAATTCAGCAAAACGTTGAACTTTTTGAGCTACCAAATCGCCATAAGGCATGGGATGTCTTATAGAGACTACATTCAATCCTTTATCTTTGAGCACTTTGACAACTTCTCGGGTAGTCTGGCTCTTGCCACAACCGGTTCTAACAGCACAAACTGTAATGAGCGGTTTGTTGGTTTTGATTCGGCTATTATTTGCTCCCATCAAGATAAAATCGGCACCAGCTGCATTTACCAGCGAAGCTTTGTTCATCACATTGATATGAGACACATCACTGTATGAAAAGAACACCTGATCGATATCATGTTTGTTGATCAAAGATAAGACCTCTTTCTCATCATAGATCGGAATACCTTCTGGGTACAATTTACCGGCAAGCTCTTGCGGATATTTCCTTCCATCGATATCGGGGATCTGGGTAGCTGTGAAGGCTACAACTTCATAAGAATCATTATCACGAAAGTAAATGTTGAAATTGTGAAAATCTCTTCCTGCTGCGCCCATTATAATCACTTTCTTCTTCATATCTTCCTCTCCTTTTTTTATCTTTTTTGATTATTTATCATTGCCAACCTTTAGATAGTAGTTTAACAGTCAAGCATTTTGTCTGACAAGGCTGAAATGGATATTTTGCTTTACTAAAAAGCGGACTATATTTTTATGGCATAAAGAATAGACAATAATGGAGGAGAGATGATCTCGAGAGAAAAAGTACAGGCAGTATTAGACAAGGTAAGGCCTTCGCTGAAAGCAGATGGAGGCGATTGTGAATTGGTCAATATTACCAAAGACAACGTAGTGGAGCTTCGCTTGCAAGGGGCATGCGGGACATGTCCGATGGCTACGCTTACACTAAAAGCCGGAATAGAAAGAATTATGAAAGAAGAGATACCGGAAGTAAAAGAAGTGGTATCTGTCTAAACAGAATTTAAGGAGGAAAGATGAAATTGGCAAATTATACAGAAATCCCCTTAGAAGAAGTGAATATGGAAGGAGCCAAAGGGGCAAAGATAAGATGGCTGATCTCCCAGAAAGATAAGGCGGAAAATTTCGCGCTTAGGATGTTCGAAATAGATAAAGATGGGCACACACCTTTTCATATCCACGAGTTTGAACATGAAGTGTTTGTACTGGAAGGTGAAGGTATGTTTGTGAGTGAATGGGGTGAGCGTCCCTTCAAAGCTTGGGATACGATTTTCGTTGAACCGAATGTAAAACATCAGTTCAAGAATGTTGGTGACGGTGTGATGAGATTTCTCTGCATTGTGCCGCTAGATAAACCGAAAAAGCAAGAGAAAAAATCGGTCAATCCTTTCGCAAACGAAACTGCAAATAATTGCTAAGGAGAAAATAGAATGAATCAGACAATGAAGAAATTTTTCGAAGAGCTGGTAGAAGCACCAAGTCCTTCCGGCTTTGAACAAGCAGCTCAGGAAGTTTATCGCAAGTTTGTAAAGAAATATGCGGACAAAGTAGAAACTGATGTAACAGGCAATGTGATCGCATTGAAGCAAGGTAGCGGGAAACTTAGAATTATGGTGGTCGGACATGCTGACGAGATCGGTATGATGGTAAATCATATTGATGAGAACGGCTATATTCATTTCTTACCGATTGGTGGGATCGATAGTAGTATGCTGCCAGGTATCAGGGTGAATGTCTATCATGGCAAAAATGTCTATCGTGGAGTGATCGGACGAAAGCCGATCCATCTTCTTAGAGATGATGAACGAAACAAATCGACGAAATTCAGCGACCTCTGGATAGATATCGGCGCAAAAGATAAGAAAGATGCAGAAAAAATGGTGGAAGTGGGAGATTTTATCACATTCTCACCAGGTTTGGAAAATTTGAACAATGAACTGGTCACTACTAAAGCGACAGACAATAAAGCCGGTGTCTATGTAGCTGCTGCTCTGTTGCACGCGCTGAGAAATAGTAAGACTTCCGCTAATGTTTATGCGGTATCATCAGTCCAGGAAGAGGTCGGATTGAGAGGCGCAAGAACCAGTGCTTATGGAATAGATCCACATGTGGGAATCGCTATCGATGTCACTCATGCTACAGATTATCCCGGTATGGACAAGAATAGGCTGGGAGATGTGAAATGCGGTAAAGGTCCGGTTATCTCTGTAGGTGCCAATATCAATCCTAAAGTCTTCCAGCTACTCAAAGAAGCCGGCAAACAAGCAAAGGTGAGCTATCAGGTAGAAGCTGCACCAAGAGCTACCGGCACGGATGCCAACATTATCCAAGTTACTCGCGCCGGTGTAGCTACCGGAGTTGTCAGCATACCAAATCGTTATATGCACACGCCAAACGAAATAATCTCTACTAAAGATCTGGATGAGGCTGTCAAACTATTGGCAAAATTCGTAGAATTGATCGATGATGATACGGATTTCATTCCCAAAGCGTAATATATACTTAACATAAAGAGGTAGTGATTTTCATTACCTCTTTTTAATACTTGAAAAAGGAATAGGTAATTGATAGAAGTTCAAAACATCTCAAAGACTTTTTTACAGAAAGATAACTCTCTGTTTTTCGCTGTCAAAGATCTCAGCTTTACTGCTTCTCATGGTGAGATTGTTGTATTGCTCGGTGTAAACGGAGCCGGGAAAACAGTCACAATGAGAATGCTATCAACCGTCTTGAAACCATACCACGGCACTGCAATCATAGAAGGTTATGACATCCAAAAAGAATCCCAAAAAGTAAGAGCTAATCTGGGATTTCTATCCGGAGATACAGGCTTGTATGGGAGACTAACTCCCAAAGAGGTTATCACTTATTTCGGCAAGCTATATGATGTGCCCTCAAACAAAATAGAAAGGCGAATAGAAGAATTAGCCGAACTATTGGATATGCATAGCTTCCTGAACAAAAAGATCGATCTCTTATCTACAGGTATGAAACAAAAAGTCTCAATCGCTCGTTCGGTAATCCATGATCCGCCGGTGATGATCTTCGATGAGCCCACTTCAGGGCTTGACATTCTCACTGCCAAAAATATCGTCGATTTTATCCATCAATGCAAAGAAGATGGCAAGTGCGTGCTTTTTTCTACGCATATTATGCGGGAAGCCGAAAGAATAGGTGATAAGATAGTAATGATCCATCAAGGAGAGAGAATTGCCGAAGGTAGCTGGGAAGAGTTCAAACAAGATACTTTACTACATGATTTGGATGATATTTTCATCTACTATGTAAACAGATTAAAAGAGAACAAAGATGAACATTAAAAAAGTCGGAGCCATATTTAACAAAGAAATATTGGATATTTTACGTGATCGGCGAACTATATTCTCCGCCTTTATACTACCACTGATCCTTTATCCGATTCTATTTATCGGATTATCAGCCTTGATTTCGCGTCAGGAAGTGATGCTGGAACAAAAGACCTCGACAATCTATATACACGATGATATCGAGGATGAATATAGCCGTATTATCTATGATACTTTGACCGAACAGGACAACATCTCCGTAATGCCACAATTGGAAATATTTGATGAGGCTTCTATGCGGAAAGCAATCGAGGATCAATCTCTTGAGGCTATTGTTTATATAAATAGAGAAAATATGCAATCCCCCTATCCTATCTATCTGCTAAAAGTCACATATAATCAAGTAGATGAACTTAGTCAAATTACCTACCGGCGCGTATCCGATATCATGAACGAATTGGAAAAAGATTTGATCTCGCAACGCCTTTTGGATATTCAAGTCTCAGAAGATATATTGCATGCGATAGATATAGAGCAGGACAATATAGCTCCACCGGAGAGAATGGTGGGAGCAGGAGTCGGTAGAATATTACCCTACATTTTGATCCTGATGGCAATTTCGGGTGGTGCCTATATCGCTTCCGATCTGGTAGTGGGGGAAAAGGAACGCGGGACTTTGGAGACTATCTTGGTAAGTGCAGCGATGAGAGAAGAGCTACTGCTCGGTAAATATATGACAGTCATGACGATCTCGTTTGCTTCCATCATCGTGAATTTGGTCAGTTTATTCTTATCTTTCCAGTATGTTATGACTTCCATGGCAAATGGCTCTGCTTTAACAGAGGTGATATCTCTGCCGCTTATCAGTCTTTTGAATATATTGATCTTACTCATTCCTATGCTTATGCTCATTACGGCTGTATTGATGATAGTATCAACTTATTCCAGAAATGTCAAAGAAGCTAATAGTTATCTGACCTATATCATCTTTTTGGGCATTATCCTCTCTATGGTCAGTATGATCCCCGGTTTCTCGCTAAATAGAGGCTTCGCGCTAATTCCGATTTTGAATTTCTCACTTTTGATGCGTGATATTTTGATCGGTAATTTCCTCTGGGATCATTATATTATTACAATGGTGGCGAACTTGATCTTGGCTCTCCTCAGTTTCAGACTATGCTTATCATTATTCAAAAATGAGAACATCATGTTCAGAACAGTCGAAAGTTCTTCTCTTTCTTTTTGGGGTAAGCATAAGCGTAATATATTCTCGACAAATTTTGCCATAATGTTTTATATCCTGCTATTTTTAGCATTATTTCACATCGGAGGTAGATGGCAGATGCAGGATTTTGTCTCCGGTATTGTTAAAACACAATTTATATTGATTTTGCTGCCTGCCATATTAGTTCTGAAAATATCAAAGACCGATATCAAAAAAGCTCTGAGATTAAGATTACCCAAACTATCCAATTTTGTTTTGGCAATCTTTCTGGCACTTCCAATGATGATCTTGTCTGCACTGTTGTTTCAGGTGATAGATCTTATCTTTCCTGTGCCCAGCTCCTTGTTGGAAGAGATGAATAAACTGGTGTTTGTATCCGAATCTTTTTGGATAAATATACTTATCATCGCTTTGCTACCCGGGATATGTGAAGAGATATTATTTAGAGGGTATTTTATCAATGCATTTACCAAACATGGTTTTTGGAAGGCGATTTTCATCTCAGCCTTACTTTTCGGTTTATTCCACATGTCTCCATTTAGATTGATACCCACCGCTTTTCTCGGCTTCTGGATGGGATATATGCTGCTGAGAACGGGTAGTATTCTCATCCCCATGTTTGCGCATATATTGAATAATGGACTAGCTTTGACCATTGCTCATTATGGTGAAGATATTCCTATAGTAAGCAGATTACTAAGTGGAGACACTCTATCGTTTTGGCTGGCAATACCGGCTATAATCGTGATGACAGTAGTGATATATTTATTTGAAAGAACCAATAAAACCGTGAAACTAGAGGAGGGAATCTCATGTGCGGAATCGTAGGATATATCGGTGAGCGAAATGCCACTCCTATTATCATAGAGGGAATAAAAAGACTGGAATATCGCGGTTATGATAGCTCCGGAATAGCTATATTGGACTCGGAGAAGAAACTGAAAGTTTACAAAGAATCGGGAAAGATTATAGATTTGGAAAGAGCTCTGCCTTCTCCCCAAGAGACAGCCGGACATGTGGGCATCGCACATACACGTTGGGCTACGCATGGGAAACCGAGTGCAACAAATGCACATCCACAAGTGGACTGTAATGATGAGATCGCTGTAGTACATAATGGTATTATCGAAAATTATCAGAAAATAAAAGCCCGATTGGAACAAGAAGGACATATTTTCAGAAGTGAAACCGATTCGGAAATTATGGCACACTGCATAGAGTATTTTCTGTCTAACAATGACAATCTATCTTTGGCTGTGCAGGAGACAATGAAACTCATCGAAGGCAGTTTTGGTATGGCAGTAGTAAGCCAACAGCATCCGGATAGAATTGTAGCTGCCCGACGCGGAAGTCCGGTGATACTCGGCATAGGGAAAAATGAGTTCTTTATCACTTCGGATGTAAATGCCATCATTATCCACACCAAAAAGGTTATCTACCTACAAGATAATGAGATAGTGACAATCAAACAAGACAATTTTGAGATCACGACACTCAACAACGAATTTGTGGAGGCAGTGGTATCCGAAGTGGATTGGGATGTTTCTTCCATAGACAAAGGTGATTTCAAGCACTTTATGCTCAAAGAGATCTACGATCAACCCATCTCAGTCGAGAATGCATTTCGAGGGAGATTGGTCGAGAAACTTTCCAGTACACGTTTAGGCGGATTGCAGATGAGCGGAGAAGAGTTGCGCCGAGTGAAGAAGATCCAGATACTAGCATGCGGAACTTCGATGTTAGCCGGATTAGTAGGAAAGTATGTCATCGAAAGCTTGGCTAGGATACCGGTGGAAGTAGAATATGCCAGCGAATACCGCTATCGGAATCCAATTATACCGGAAGATACCATAGTATTTGGGATCAGTCAATCGGGAGAGACAGCAGATACTATGGCAGCCATTCGAGAAGCGCAGGCGAAAGGTGCTCGTGTGTTGGGAATCACCAATGTTATCGGCAGCACAATAGCCCGCGAGAGCAATGGGGGAGTCTATATTTATGCTGGCGCTGAGATTGGAGTGGCTTCTACCAAAGCTTTCACTTCTCAGATCACCATTCTGATACTGTTGGCTGTATATTTGGGTAGGATGAGACATCTATCTCCCAAATTCGGTGCCTCTTTCATCAATGAGATCCGCTCGATACCAAAAAAGATAGAAAAGATCCTCTCTCAAAGTGATAAGATCCGTTCGATTGCCGAAGATATCATGAACAAACAAAATGCTCTCTATTTGGGCAGAGGTATAAATTATCCGGTTGCTCTGGAAGGGGCATTGAAACTAAAAGAGATATCCTATATTCATGCTGAGGGTTATCCGGCTGCCGAGATGAAGCATGGACCTATCGCTTTGATCGATGAAAATATGCCGGTTATTGCTATCGCTCTCAAAGATGTTATCTATGACAAGATAATGTCTAATTTACAGGAAGTTAAAGCACGTAGCGGTTATATTATCACCATAGCAACCGAAGGTGATGAAGCGGTACAAACAGTTTCAGACAGGATAATTTATATTCCCGATACACTACCATATCTGCATCCTCTACTATCTGTGATTCCATTGCAACTTTTAGCCTACCATGTAGCAGATCTGAAAGGACTCGATGTTGATAAACCGAGAAATCTGGCGAAAAGTGTAACGGTGGAATGATCTGAAAATGAGCAGAGAGCTCGAAGTAAAGGGGATTATCCTCAGAAAGACACCGTTTAAAGAAACAAGCTATATTTTGGAAGTATTCACCTCTGAGTGGGGACAGATCTCCGTGATTGCAAAAGGTGCCAACAGACCGAAAAGCAGGATACAGGGCATGCTGGAGCGAGCTAATGAATTGGAGATGTCTTTGTATCACAATCCGGATTCAGATTGGTATGTGCTCAAAACCGCAGCTGTTATCCATTCTCATCTACATGGGCAGAATTATGAGACTATGGCTTTGATCCACGCCGGTATCGAGATCTATCTACAGCTTATCATCACGGAAGACGAAGCTGAGAAGTTCTATAACCTACTTAGTACATACTTCTTGTATATTGTTACAGTAAAGAAGAATGGTGTCGCAGTTTTTTGGCGTTTCTTGCTACGCCTTACTCTGATGCTCGGTATTCCCATGAACCTAAACAGATGTGTGTTTTGCGATCGAGAAGATGAAGAGTTGCGCTATGCTGCCTTTTTCCCACAAAAGGATGGCTTTGCCTGTAGAGATTGCTCCAAGCCGGTTAATACAGCAATTCCCATTTCAAAAGAATCTGCTGAAATATTGGCTATTTTAAACAAGATCGGAATTTTTTTGGATAGTTTGACAATAAGCTCAAACACTATCAAAGAGATTAATAATCTTTTTTTAGTTCATTTCTCTCATCATTTTCATAAAAAATTCACACTAAAAAGCTTAGATGCTTTGTGCCAAACGAGCTAATTAATTAAGATTTAACTATTTGACAAAATATAAGCTACAATAATCCTGACAAAAAAGAGATATGAGGTGGTAAAGGTAAGTGAAGAAAAAAGATGTCATCAATATTATAATACTGCTGATAATTCTTACAGTAGGATGGTATTTGTATCAGAATAGAAAACATTCTATCAGTAAGACACAGTTCGGAATGGATACTATCATAGAGATAACTGCTGTTGGCAAAGATGCCGATAGGATAGAAAAAGCTATTGATGAAGCTTTTGAGCTCATTGAAATGTATGAGCAGAAGTTCTCTTACTATCGGGAAGATTCTGAACTTTGGGAGTTAAACCATGCTGAGCAAGTATCTCACCAGATAGACGAGGAATTTTATCAGATCTTGGAACTTGCCTATGATTTCTTTCTGCAGACAGATTCATTGTATGACGTCACAATCGGAAATCTGATCGAATTGTGGGATATCGACATACAGTCAATCCCAACTGCCCAACAGATCGAAGCTGCTAAACAAACCCAAGGGATGGAGAAGATTGAGTTTGATCGAAATAGGCTGAACAAGCCGCAAGATATGAAGATCCATTTGGGCAGCATTGCCAAAGGATATGTAATTGATCGAGTGGTGGAATTACTAAAAGAAAAGGAGATATTTGCCGGAGTGGTAAATGCAGGTGGAGATATCTATATTTTCGGTTATGATAATCCGCTTAGAGTAGGCATTCAACATCCACGTTCGCAAAAGAATGAGATTATAGGTGTTTTGAGTATTAACGATATGGCTGTGGTAACTTCAGGCGATTATGAAAGGTATTTCGAAATAGATTCAGAGCGTTATCATCATATTATCGATCCACATACGGGCTACCCGGCTAAACCGACAGTAGCCGTTACTGCACTCGCACCACAAGCGATATATGCCGATGTTCTCTCCACAGCATTATTTGTGATGCAACCACAAGAAGCTATCAAGCTGGTAGATTCTATCCCGGATGCAGAGGCAATTATACATTACCAGAATGAGAATGGTATAGAATATCTAATGTCTGATGGTTTAGAAAAATATTTGGAAGAGCTATATGAAGAAAGTGATTGATGTTCAAAAGATGCAAGATGACCGGAATATAACCATAGATAAGGTTGGCGTGAAAAATGTCCGCTATCCGATCGTGGTGGACGATAAGATGAATGGGACACAAAATACGATCGCTGAGTTGGATATATATGTGGAGTTGTTTCATCACCATCGAGGGACACATATGAGTCGCTTTATCGAAGTATTGAACCGTTATCATAAGGAGAATCTCATCCAGAAATTGCCACTTTTTTTGCAAGATATAAAAAAAGCGCTACATGCGGATGTGGCATATTGTATCATTAGATTCCCATATTTCATCCAGAAAGATGCGCCGATATCCAAAATCAGCTCACTGATGTCTTACAATTGTTTTTTCGAAGCAGTGCTAAAACAAGATTACAAGCTTTATCTCGGAGTAGAAGTGCCGGTTACTGCCTTGTGTCCTTGTTCCAAAGAGGTGAGTGATTACGGAGCTCATAATCAGCGTTCCTTGGTATCGGTGAAGGTATTGTCCGCTGCATTTATCTGGTTGGAAGAGATAATCGAGATTGTGGAAAACTCGGCAAGTTGCGATATCTATTCGCTTCTCAAAAGAGTGGACGAAAAATATGTCACTGAGAAGGCATATGATAATCCTGCATTTGTGGAAGATATCGTTCGAGCGGTTACTGTCAAACTACAAGAAGATGAGCGGATCAGTTCATTTGTAGTAGAATCGGACAATCAGGAATCTATCCACAATCATAGTGCCTATGCTTGCGTAATATCAGAAGAGAAGGAAAATAAATGAGAGCGACTTCGTATATAAAGGAAAATGGTTTTAAGGTTGTCTTAGCTGAAGATCACAGCAATCCGCTGGTTTGTGTGCAGATGTTTATCAGAATCGGTTCCGCTTGGGAAGAGGAGAATGAAGCAGGGTTTTCTCACTTTCTGGAGCATTTGGTGTTCAAATCGACCGAGAAATATCCAAATAATTCCGTGATGGAATACATTACATCTTTGGGTGGAACTATAAACGCCTACACAGAATATGATTCGACCAGCTTTTACATAACCATACCATCTAAACATTTGCAAAAGGCAGTAGAGACTATAGCTGAATTGGCTCAAAATGCGAACTTTGATGAAAAGCATTTTCAAAATGAGAAAGCAGTGGTCATTGAAGAGTTAAAACAATACAACAATGATCCGGAAGATTTTTTTATCGAAGAGATCGCCAAGCATTATTTTCGATTTAATCCTTACAAAAATCCGATCATTGGGAATATCAAGACCTTATCCCACTCCCAAATGGAAGACTTGTACAGCTTCTATCGAAAGTATTACCGACCACAAAATTCATTTATGGTCATTACCGGAGATTTTGATGAGGGTAAGACTAAACAGTACATTGAACAGTATTTTTCCGATTGGTCATCTACAGAATCTATCAGCCATACGCCGGTAAAAGGTGATTTTCCTCAGCAACCGGCTGTCTATTCCTTCCCTAAAAAAATATCTAATGACATGCTTGCATTTGTCTTACCCGATGTTGCCGAAGGAATGCCGGAAGCTCATATTTTAGCTTTGATCATCAAAGCATTTGCAATCGGGAAAAATTCTCGTTTATCTACCCGGTTGTTTAACAAAGAGAAGCTGATAGATGGGATCAAAGTACATTCTCTGAGCGGGATAAACGATGGTTGTACGATGATAGAAGTATTGCCGAAAAAGAACAAAGATCTGGATAGGATTATATACACATTTTTAGAAGAGCTAAAAAAAATGCATCAATATGGACTATCGGATCAGGAGATAGAAGATCATAAAAAAGAGTTGGTCTTTTCCTATCGCTATTCTTTCGAATTTGTCGATTCGATTACTATCGGTTTGGGTAACGAAGAATTGATCTCCTCTTTCGAGAATTACTACAATTATCCACATATTATAAACTCGATAAATGAGGAAGATATAGATAAGGTAACCGATAAATATCTGACACCTGAGAAGCTACATGTCTATCATATCGGCAGAAAACAGATATCAGAAGATAAAGCGTTGCAAGCGATCAAGCGGGAGATTACCAAGCCGCGGGCAAAATCGCTATACAAAGAATATCATGAACAGATGCTCGATAATGGATTGAAAGTAATATTGAAGCATGTGAAAGGGAAACAGACAATTGGTATGTCTCTGGCTACTCGCGTTTCACAGCTAAACGAGCGAGAACACAACCGCGGGATAAATGTCATCACCGCCGGTATGATGCTATATGGTAATCAGAAACGGAATTATGAGCAATTTTTGAAGACATGCAGCTCCAATGGCATCCAGTTTGCCATCATTCCGAAAATGGAGACAACCAACTTCAAACTACGCTGTTTCAGAGAAACTTTGGAGCTTGGTCTGGAGTTGCTGAGCGATTCGGTATTCGAACCTACTTTTTCGGCTGACTATCTGGATAATCTAAAACAAAGTTATAGTAGTAATATAGATAGAATTCGTGATTTTCCACCTTACTATGCAGTTATGCTCTGGAAAAAGATGCTCTTTGGATCGCGTAGCAATATAATAAATAAATATGGCTCCAAAACTGCATTGCGGAATATTACCAGAAAAAAAATCAGGAATTGGCACAAAGAGCAGTATGTTCCGAATAATATGACTTTGGCTTTAGTAGGAGATTTCGATTTTGATAAAGCATTGAAATTGGTGGAGCAGTATTTTATCAGTAGTGAAAAAAACGATGAGCTTAGTAAACAAAACGCAATCATCCAACCCTCCTCGAAAAAATATAAAAAAGTTAATATCGGTAATGATCAGGCAATTGTAACACTGGGCGGATTTTTAGACGGTTACAAAGAGAAGGAAAAGATTACTGCTTTCAATGTCTTATCCCAATACATCGGTGGTGATTCCGATTCACTTCTCTATAATGAACTAAGAGAGAAACGTGGTTTGGCATATTCGGTAGATTATGATTTTAGCTCCATCAAAGATATAGGTTTCTTTGCTGCTAATGCCATTGTGGATAAGGATAATCAAGATTTAGCGATCAATTTGATTCTGGATGCGCTCGATAGTGTCAAAGAAAACGGTATTTCCGAAAAAGATCTGAAGAAGACTAAGAACTATATACTTGGTCAAAGAATAATCGATGAGGAAAGCATGTTATCACAAGCTGATATCTTGGCTACTATCGAGGCAGTCGGATTTGGGATAGATCATTATAAGACGAGAAACGAGAGATTGATGAATGTCTCTATCGAAAATATTCATCAATTGGCAAAGAGTTATTTCAATCGGGATGAGCTGGTCATCCATGTACTTAGTTAGTAAGAGGGAAAATATGCAGAGTAGATTCAGACTAAACCAAAAGACGAAACTGATAGTACTCACCGGTGCTGGTATCAGCGCTGAATCCGGTATCCGGACTTTTCGTGATAGTAACGGTTTGTGGGAAGATCATTCCATCGATGAAGTTGCTACCCCGCAAGCTTTGAACCGAAATCCCAAACTGGTGTGGCAGTTTTATAAACAACGTTATGAAAATGTCTGTAAAGTGAAGCCGAATGACGGACATTTGGCTTTGGTAAAATTGGAAGAGTATTTACAGAGTAATTTTGTAATTATAACGCAGAATATTGACGGTTTGCATCAAATGGCTGGTAATCGTAATGTAATCGAAATGCATGGTAGTATTAATCAATGTTTTTGTGTTGATTGCCGAAAGCGGACAAAAACCGATGCCCTCGATCTTAGCTTGGACTTACCAACTTGTCCGCATTGCGGAGGTCTTATGAGACCAGACATTGTCTGGTTTGGCGAGATCCCATATCATCTGGAAGAAATAGATGTTCTGATCCAACATGTAGATATTTTCATGGTAGTAGGAACTAGTGGAGTGGTCTATCCGGCAGCTCAATTTGTCTATGTAGCAAAGATGAGAGGAGCAGATACTATCAGTGTGAATTTGGAACCGCCGGAAAATGTGGATCTTTTTGATGAGTTTCATCAGGGAAGATCCGGTGAGGTTTTACCGAAGTTGGTCGAGGAGCTGATCGGGCATGAATGAGATCTATATGGGAATAGATATCGGATCTAGAACTACTAAGCTGGTGATCTTGGATAAACAAGATATTATCTATCATGATATGATGGAAACCGGTATGAATTCTGAGCAGACAGTCAGAAATATGATCGAAAAAGCTATAGGTGAGCTATTGCTTTCCAAAGTTGCCACAAAAACTATCACCACAGGATATGGCAGAAAATCTCTCTCCTTCTCCGATGGTTATATCTCAGAGATCACCTGTCATTGTCGGGGAGTTTCATATTTCAATTCCGAAGTAAGAACGATCATAGATATCGGCGGGCAGGATTGCAAAGTTATCAGTGTATCTCCCGAAGGTAAGGTCATGGACTTTGTTATGAACGATAAATGTGCCGCCGGGACGGGACGATTTTTGGAAGTTACAGCTCGCATTTTGGGTGTGAGCTTGGATCAATTAGGTGAGTTATCGATGCAGGCGGAGAACGTCATCCCGATAACTCAAACATGTGTAGTTTTTGCTGAATCTGAGATTATCGGGCTTATCGGCGACGGAAAGCCACCGTCAGAAATTATCGCTGGTGTTCATCGTTCGATTGCCAAACGGATAAAACAAATGATGTCTCAAATCAGCTTAATTACCCCAATCGTATTCACAGGTGGTGTAGCGAAAAATCTGGGTATGAAGCAAATGCTTTCAGAGGTAATGGAAACTCAGATTTTTTCTCCCGAAGATCCTTTTATCACCGGTGCGATCGGTGCAGCTTTGTATGCGAGGGAGTTATGAAAAAAAATCTCTTGATTATTATTATTTTGGTATTAACCGTTAGTCTGAGTGCCCAAACTGATAATCGATTGATAGAACAAAGATCCTTATATTATAATGAATTGATAAAATTCTATCTCAATTTGCAGGAGTATTCTTTGGTAACCTCCATTATCGATACAATGGATATACATCCCCTCTATGCCGATTCAGTGGCATATTATCAAAGCAGAGCATATATGGGACAGCAAAATTGGAGCGATGCGATCAGGGCTACTTATCCCATACTGATCGAGCAACAAAATGAGGAACTTATCAATTTGTCCATGAATATGATCAAATCAAAAATATTTGAAGTTCAACCTCATTTGGCTATCGAATTACTCTCATATCTGATAGATAAGATAGAAAATGACACGATCGTGATAGAACTTCTTCTCATAATTGCCGAAGTTTACGAGCAGAATCAACTATATAACGAAGCGAACGATGTCTATCAGACCATTTTGAAAGAACCATCTTTTGATGATACTACGTCCATCAAGCTCAAACATGCTACTAATTCAATTTATATTAATCAATATGAAGTAGCGATCCGCATTTTGGAACCGATCGTAGAAGAATATAATCCGGTATATATTCAAGAGGCGTTGTATCTTCTCTATTTGGGTTATCATTCTCAGCAGTTGTATGAAAAAGCACAGAATGTACTGATACATTTGTACTTGAATTATCCCGAGCACGAGAATAAATATGAGATCACGAAAAAACTGGCATCTTTGTATGAAGATCAAAAAGAGTATATAGTCAGTTGGTATCTTTTGGAAGAGCTGATACGTCAATCCACCCCGGCGCAGAGATACGAGATATTCCAACAGATAGAAGCATTGAAAGAGCGGTTCGTATCTGAAACTATGAGTACTAATCAATTCAGGAGAATGAAACTCATATTGCAAGATCCGTATGCTCATCTGATTTCACCGGAAGAACCAGAAGAAAATGAGATTGACCAAGGTGAAATCGAACCATAAAAACGATAATTTGGTTGACGTAAATAAATAGAGAAAAAACTTTGAAAGTAAAGATAAAGTGAAGAAAAAAGATAAATAAAAGGGGTTAAAATTATGAAAAAGCTCAAAAAAGGAACCATTGATGGTAACACCGCTGCTACGCATGTAGCGTATGCTTTTAGTGAAGTTGCCGCCATATATCCCATCACTCCCTCATCCAATATGGGTGAATTAGCTGATGCATGGGCTGCTTCCGGCAGGAAGAATATATACGGCGAACCGGTAGATGTAATAGAAATGCAATCCGAAGCTGGAGCTGCTGGTGCAGTTCATGGTGCACTCTCTGCCGGTGCTATGACCACCACTTTCACAGCTTCCCAAGGTTTGATGCTCATGCTTCCCAATATGCATAAAATAGCGGGTGAAATGCTCCCTACAGTATTTCATGTCTCGGCGCGATCATTGGCGTGTCAGTCGCTTTCTATCTTCGGCGACCATTCTGATGTGATGTCTGCACGAAATACAGGTTTTGCACTGGTGGCTGCCTCTTCTATCCAAGAGATCATGGACTTGGGCGTCATTTCTCATCTAGCTACTCTCAAATCAAAGGTGCCATTTCTAAACTTCTTTGATGGATTCAGAAACTCACATGAAATTCAGAAGATCGAGATTATCGACTACGAAACTATGGCAGAAATGGTAGAGATGCAATATGTAGAAGATTTCCGCTCTCGTGCTTTGAATCCTGAGATGCCTCGAGCTAAAGTGGGAGCTCAAAATCCGGATGTCTATTTCCAAGGTAGAGAAACAGTGAATAAATACTATCAGGAAACACCCAATATTGTTCAACATTATATGGATGAATTTGCCAAAGTTATCGGCAGACAATATCATCTGTTTGATTATTTCGGTGCTAAAGATGCAGAAAAAGTAGTCGTAGCTATGGGATCTTCCTGTGAAGCTATCGAAGAAACAATCAACTATCTGAACGCTAAAGGAGAGAAGGTCGGGCTGATAAAAGTTCGTTTGTACAGACCTTTCTATGCAGATGCATTTCTAAATGTACTTCCCGATAGTGTGAAGAAGATAGCTGTTTTGGATAGAACCAAAGAACCCGGATCCATCGGTGAACCTCTGTATACTGATGTTACCTCAGCATTGAAAGATAAGAAAGATATTCAGGTAATCGGTGGCAGGTACGGACTTTCTTCCAAAGAATTTACACCTACTATGGTCAAAGCTGTATATGATCATCTCGATAACAAAGGCACACATAACTTCACAGTGGGCATCACAGATGATGTTACCGGCACTTCGATCCCGGTAGAACAAGAGTTAAACACTATCCCCGAAGGTACAGTGAGCTGCAAATTCTGGGGATTGGGATCGGATGGAACAGTAGGAGCAAACAAGAACTCTATCAAGATCATAGGTGATAATACAGAGCTTTATGCTCAAGGCTATTTCCAATATGATTCTAAAAAATCAGGTGGAATCACCAGAAGTCACTTAAGATTCGGGAAGAAACCGATCCAATCTACTTATCTGGTTGCTCATGCAGACTTTATTGCATGTCATAATCAGGCATTTATCGGTCGTTACGATATCTTGGATGATATCAAAGATAATGGAACTCTCTTATTGAACACGAACTGGAAACCGGAAGAAGTATTCGAAAATCTTACCGAAGTTATGCAGAAGACCATTATCGAGAAGAACATCAAAGTTTATACGATTGATGCGCTTTCTATAGCCAATGAGTTAGGATTGGGCGGTAGGATCAATACTGTGATGCAGACCGCGTTTTTCCTGATCTCCAATATCATCGATCCGAAGGATGCTATCAAATACATCAAAGATGCGATTGAGAAAACATACTCCAAAAGTGGAAAAGAAATTGTGGAGATGAACTGGAAAGCAGTAGACGGGGCTAAAGAAGCATTGTCAGAAGTGCCTATCCCATCTTCGCTACCAGGCAAATCGGCAGAAAGGAAAAAGTTGATCCCGGACGATGCGGATGATTTCTGCAAAAATGTAATCGAATTGATCATGCGAGAGAAAGGTGATGATATACCCGTCTCTCAGATGCCATACGACGGTTTCGTCCCTATCGGAACAACCAAGCTTGAAAAACGTGGAGTGGCTCCATTTGTCCCACATTGGATACCTGAGAATTGTATCCAGTGTAACCAGTGTTCATTTGTTTGTCCGCATGCTGCTATCAGACCTAAATTGATAAGGAAAGGCGATCTGAAAAATGCGCCGGATAACTTTAAGACTATCCCTGCTATGGGCAAAGACAAAGATGAGTATGAATACAAAATCCAAGTTTACATCGAAGATTGCCAAGGCTGCAAGAATTGCGTACTCGAGTGTCCCAAAGATGCATTGGAAATGAAATCGATCGAAGAGGAACGTGTTGCCGGTGAAGCTGAAAATGCGTTATTCTTCGATGATCTACCCAATGATGTAATGGGAAGCAACAAAGAAACTACCGTGAAAGGTGTTCAATTCAAACAACCGTTATTGGAATTCTCCGGTGCATGTGCAGGTTGTGGTGAGACTCCCTATGTGAAACTTCTTACTCAGCTTTTCGGTGATCGTATGATAATCGCTAATGCTACCGGTTGTTCATCTATCTGGGGTGGTACATTCCCGACAATTCCGTATTGTCAAAACAAAGATGGCAGAGGACCGGCGTGGGCAAATTCACTCTTCGAAGATAATGCCGAATATGGTTTCGGCATGAAACTGGCGGAATTTGCCAACCGAAGACAGCTGACAAACAATGTGAAAGCTCTGATCGAGGCAGGTAAAGATAAAGAGCTTACTTCGTTACTCAAAACAGCGTTAGAAAATTGGGATAAAACCGATCAGGAGATGCGAGAGACAGTAGAGAAGATCAAAAAAGCTCTACCCAAAGCGCTGGGTAACAAAGAAACCGATAAGATAGTGAAGAAGATAATAGAATTGCAGCACTTTTTCATCAAGCGATCGGTATGGTCTATCGGTGGTGATGGTTGGGCTTATGATATCGGCTATGGCGGTTTGGATCATGTGATGGCTTCCGGTAAGGATATGAACATCTTGGTTCTTGATACGGAAGTCTATTCAAATACAGGTGGTCAGGCATCCAAGGCTACACCGTTGGGATCGGTGGCTCGCTTCGCTGAATCCGGTAAGAGCACTATCAAGAAAGATCTTGGCTTGATGCTGATGAGCTATGGCTATGTTTATGTGGCATGTGTAGCTATGGGCGCAAACAAGGTTCAAACCCTAAAAGCTATCCAAGAAGCTGAAGCTTATGATGGACCTTCGATCGTAATGGCTTATGCCCCTTGTATCAATCATGGTATCGATATGGCAAAAACACAGGAAGAAGAGAAACGTGCTGTAGATAGTGGCTATTGGCTCTTGTATCGTTACAATCCGGAACTGAAGAAAGAAGGCAAGAATCCACTTGTGTTCGAAACAAGAGAACCAAAGCTTCCTGTAAAAGAATTCTTGGAAAGTGAAAAACGATACAGTTCTCTAAAATCTAGTTTCCCCGAAAGAGCGGAGCAATTTGCCAAGCAATTCGAGGAATATGTAAAAGATAGATATGAGTACTACAAAAAATTGTCTCAGCTCTAATAAGATGGGACAAAAGTATATAATCCCCTTCGAAAAGAAGGGGATTTTTATATTATGAGGATGGATAGTGAATAAGATAAAAGTTTTAGTGGAAGAAGTAGCAAATCGGATAGCAGCAGGCGAAGTTGTTGAAAGACCGGTATCGGTAGTGAAGGAATTGGTAGAAAACTCTATCGATGCTAAAGCTACTGCGATCACAGTAAAGATCGAAAGTGGCGGTAAGAGACTTATCCAAGTTGTAGATAACGGATATGGAATGAGCGAGAATGATGCTCTACAGGCTTTTGAACGACATGCTACCAGTAAGATCAATACGGTGGAAGATATATTCAGCATCTCTTCTTTGGGGTTTAGAGGAGAAGCTCTGCCTAGCATTGCATCTGTCAGTAATCTGGAATTGATAACCAAAGCAGAGCAAAACTCTATGGCTACTAAAATCGTATTCAAAAGCGGCAAACTGATAGATGTTTCTAAAACGGCTTCCAATACAGGCACCATCGTGACAGTGAAAAACCTATTTGCCAATATCCCGGCCAGAAAGAAATTTCTGAAAACCGATCAGACAGAATACAAACATATCATAGATTATATCCATTATCAATCAATCCAGTATCCCAAGATCCACTTCGCATTCATAGTAAATGGTTCGGAAAAATTGAATTATCCGGCAGTAGGAAGTAAAGAAGAGAGACTGGCAGCTATTTTTGGCAGCAATTTCCTAAAAAAAGACCTGATACCAATCCAAATTGATAAGAATAACATCGGAATAGATGGATATATCGGTGGATTGGAAGATGAATTTTCCGAGTTGGAAGATTATCGTTATCTCTTTGTCAACGGTAGGTTTATCAAAGACAGAATAATTTTTCATAGCATCCGAACTGCTTATGAACCATTCATAAAAAAAACGCGCATGTATAAACAGAACAAGTTGCCACCATTTATACTGTTTTTGAGTGTCGATCCACATCAAGTAGATTTCAATGTTCATCCTGCCAAACTAGAACTGAGATTCAGGGATCCGGGCATGGTGCATAGTTTTGTGAAAAATGCTCTGAGTAATGCTTTAATGGAATATGAGGAAACAAAATTCCGCTCTATTCAATCCAAACTGAAAGGTACTGCAGAAAAGCAGAAAACGACCTCACACGAAAATGTGGTTTTCAAAAAACGTACACCTAAGCCCAGCACAAAAGAGTATAAGAAGAAACTGACCGAACTATATCAACCCGACCTTTTCAAAGAGAGTGAGAAGGTAGCAGAGACGGAAGATAAACCTTATATATTCGTTAAACCGGAAGAAGATATCATCAACCCCTGGCAGTTGCACCAGAGCTATATCTTCGTGCAAGTAGAGGACGGTCTTATCATAATAGATCAGCATGCTGCCCATGAGCGGATTTTGTATGAGAAAATGCTTCATAGAATTCACGGTGCTCCACCGACAACGCAAAAGCTACTTTTTCCTATCGTCATTAATCTCCCTAATTATATGAAGTTAACTGTTCCGCAAATTATCAGAGAGAATATGGAGATCTTCAATAATATCGGCTTTTCTCTCAAATCCTTTAGTGATGATTCTCTGGTAATAGATGAAATCCCATCTGAGCTGGAACATTGGGATGGGGGAGATGTCTTTGTAGAAATTCTTGCCCAGATGTTGCAAGAGTATAAACAGACGGAAGATTTTCGCGATAGTGTGGCAAAATCGGTATCTTGCAAAGCGGCGCTGAAAGCTGGCAAGAAGATGAGCAAACGTGAGATGTTAGAACTTATCAATAATCTATTTGCATGTGAAGTACCGTATTTTTGTCCGCACGGAAGGCCATTGATCATCAAAATGCCCTTGGAAGAATTTGAAAAACGATTTAAAAGAATATGATCCCGATTGTTACGATAGAAGGACCTACAGCGGTCGGCAAGAGTAAATTTGCTTTTGAGATCGCTAAGATTCTGGATACAGAGATCATATCTGCAGATTCGAGACAAGTATATAAATATTTGGATATCGGTACTGCTAAGCCATCTCTTAGGATGTTAAAAAAAACCCCTCATCATCTTATCAGTATCATAGATCCCAAAGAGAATTACAACGCAGGGAGATTTACAGAAGATGCTGATGAGGTTATCGCAGACCTGCACAAGAGAGATAGAATCCCATTGATAGTCGGTGGAACTGGGTTTTATGTAAAATCTCTGAGACAGGGGCTTTTCAAAGCGCCGGTAATTCCTGACTATGTTAGAGAGAAGCTGGAGTCTGAGAGTAATAAGCTCGGCAGTAGGGATATGTTTGAAAGATTAGAACAAATAGATCCTATCGCTGCTGCCCGCATAGACCCTAACGATCTGCAGCGTATTATCCGTGCCTTAGAAGTCTTTGAATATACAAATAAACCGATTTCTAAACACTGGCAGGAACAAAGAGGAGAAGAAAAATACCACCCCTTTTCCATTTTCGTAACAAGGGAGAGAAATAAACTTTATGAAGCGATTAATAACCGCGTTGATAAAATGATGGATAGCGGTTTACTTCAGGAAGTAGATAACGTGCTGATTTCAGGTTATACATTCGAAGATCCCGGTCTCAATACCTTGGGATACAAAGAGTTCAGGATGTTGTACGAAAATAGGAACTCCCTGCATGAAGTGGCAGATAAGATCAAGCAGCATACCAGAAATTATGCCAAAAGACAATTCACCTGGTATAGAAAATGCAAATTTGATTTGACATTGTCTGCAGATGAGATTATTATTTCAAAGGTAATAAAAGAGATTGGAGAGTATATGAATATTATAAAAAGGAGAGCAGATGATAATTGCTAAAATCAACGATTATGAGATCACAGATATCGAGTATATGGCCGAATTGGAAATAGTGAAGCATAACAAGCGGATTGAACAGCCTGGGAAAGCGGAGAAAGTTCAAGCTTTGGATCAACTGATAAACGGGTATCTTCTCTTGCAATGCGCCAAAAATTCTCAAATGCATGTAACATCCGAAGAAATCGATAATAGAATGATAGACTTTATGTTGCAATTCGGATCCGAGGAAGAATTTAACCATACTTTAAAGAAACAGAACCAATCACGCGAGCAACTAAGAGAGCAGATCAATAATGAACTGATGATAAAAAAATTCATAGATTCCAATTTCTCTCCCAGAGATGAGATCAAAACTGATACTTTGCGTGAGCTCTACCAAGAGAATAAGGAGGCCTTCTATACCGAGGATATGGTAAAAGCACATCATATTCTGGTGCAAGGACATTCCGAGGATAGTTACCAACAGATACACAAGATCCGAGAATCTATCGATAGTGGTGATGATTTTATTGCCAAAGCCAAAGAATGCTCTGAATGTCCCACATCTTGCCAGGGAGGTGATCTGGGTTATTTTGGTCGCGGTAAGATGGTGAAACCGATCGAAGAGGCTGCCTTTTCTCTCAAGGTCGGACAGATCAGTGATCCGATCAAAACTAATTTTGGATATCATCTAATCATGGTAACTGATTTCAAAGATAAATCTCTGGCTAGTTTTGAAGAAGTGAAAGATAGTCTGATAAATAGATTGAAGCAAATAGACAAAGAGTTACAATTGATTCGCTA
>CAYSSJ010000008.1:77102-110591 GCA_964433675.1 uncultured Candidatus Cloacimonadota bacterium | reverse complement strand
CCTAAAGGAATAAGTTGACATCAAATAGCCTGTTTAAGTTTTTGTTATCCGCACATGGAGGTTTGATGGATCGGGAGTTAATAAGAAATTTTTGCATAATAGCTCATATTGATCATGGGAAATCTACTTTGGCAGATAGATTTCTGGAGATAACCCATGTCATATCCAAAAACTCCGGTATGCCGCAGATTCTCGACAGCATGGATCTGGAACGGGAGCGTGGTATCACCATAAAATCACATGCTATCAGAATGGTCTATGAATATGATAATAAGCAATATGTATTGAACCTCATCGATACACCCGGTCATGTAGATTTCTCTTATGAAGTATCTCGTAGTTTGGCATCGTGTGATGGTGCTCTTTTATTGATCGATGCTTCACAGGGGATCGAAGCCCAAACGATGAGCAATCTGTATCTGGCGATGGAAAACGATCTGGAGATCATCCCGGTGATCAACAAAATCGATCTGCCCAAAGCTGATATAGAAGGTACTGAATACGATATCGTCGAAAATATTGGCGTGACTGCTGATAGCATCTATAAGATCAGTGCCAAAGACGGGATAGGAATAGAAGAGCTACTGCAGGGTGTCGTCAAAGATATACCCCCGCCAAAAGGGGATGAGAAAAAACCGGCAAAAGCTCTGATCTTCGATTCTTATTTCGATCTCTACCGTGGTGTTATCGTTTTGATACGCATGTACGACGGCATTCTTAGAAAAGGTGATGCGATCAAGTTGTTTTCCAATGAAAAGAAATATGTTATCGAAGAGTTGGGCTATCTGAGTTTGAAGAAGTTGGAGCGCAATTCTTTGGCTGCCGGGGAAGTCGGCTATATCATAGCCAGTATCAAGGATGTAGCAGATGCACGTGTGGGAGATACGATCACGACAGCAAAAGATGGCTGTCAGAATGCTCTGCCCGGTTTTCGCGAACCCAAACCGATGGTTTATAGCGGGATATTCCCTGTAAATGGCGAAGAGTACGAAAACCTGCGTGATAGTTTGGGCAAACTGAAGTTAAACGATTCCTCGCTTGTTTATGAGAAGGAGAATTCAGCAGCTTTAGGATTCGGTTTTCGCTGTGGCTTTTTGGGTATGCTGCATCTCGAGATCGTCAAAGAACGGCTATTGCGCGAATACAAAGTGCCGATCATAGCCACTACTCCGAGTGTCAGATTCAAGGTGAATTTGAAAAATGGTGAGATCAAGATCGTCTATAATCCTGTAGATATGCCGGATCCCGTTAATATCGAGAATATCGAAGAACCGATCATGGATACCGAGATCATCGTTCCGACAGATTATATCGGTAATGTGATGCAGCTGGTTCAGGAAAGACGGGGAGTACAAAGAAACATCCAATACATAGATGAAAAACGAGTAGCATTGCATTATGATATGCCTCTCATTGAGATTATTTTTGATTTTTATGATAAATTGAAATCGGTAAGCAGAGGTTATGCTTCGCTCGACTATGCTTTCAAGAGATATGAAGTTTCCGATGTGGTGAAGGTGGATATATTGATCAATGGTGATAAGGTGGATGCTATGTCTTTCATCTGTCATCAGGAAAAAGCGTATAGCTGGGGTAAGAGCGTAACCGAAACGCTGCGGGATGTTATCCCCAGACATATGTTCAAGATCGCCCTGCAGGCGAGTGTCGGGTCCAAGATCCTAGCAAGAAGCACTATAAATGCACTGAGAAAAAATGTGACCGCCAAATGCTATGGTGGGGATATAACCAGAAAGAAAAAACTTTTGGAGAAACAGAAAGAGGGTAAGAAGAAGATGAAAGAGATCGGCTCGGTCCAAGTACCGCAGGAGGCATTTTTGGAAGTGTTGAAAGCGGATCGGGAATAATCGGAGTGGAATGATTTATGAGTACTTTTAGTTTAACTCTGTTTTGTTCAACACAAATGATGGGGATGCAAAAAAAATATGAAGCTAAAATGCATAGTAACAGAGGTTTGAGGCTGTGATGGCAATTGGTAATCATTCAAAAGCTTGACAGATGATCGGTAAAAATAATATAAATCACCGATAACATTTAAGGGGTGTGGAGGAAAATATATGAGCGTTCCGTTATATTGGTATATAATGCCAATTGGTGCAGTGTTATCTTTGCTTGTTGCACTAGTATTGTTTATCAAAGTAAAGAACAAAGATGCCGGTAATGAAGATATGCAGCGTATTGCCGGCTATGTACGTGAAGGAGCTTTTGCCTATCTAAGACAACAATTCAAGATAGTCGGCTTATTCTTTTTGGTTGCTTTCGCTTTTCTGAATTTCATGGCTTGGTATCTTGGTGTTTTACATCCGTTGGTTCCTTGGTCATTTCTTACCGGTGGGATATTCAGTGCCATAGCAGGTCATGTGGGGATGAATATCGCCACATTGGCATCTAACAGGACAAGTCAAGCAGCCAGAACCAGTCTGAACGAGAGTCTGAAAATCGCTTTCAGAGCCGGTGGCGTAATGGGTATCGGTTTGGTTGGTTTGGCACTTTTGGGTATCTCTCTTTGGTTTTTTGTATTACACGCCAACGGAATGGCATTGGAATCGATCGTATTTGTCTTGTTAGGTTATGTAGTAGGAGCTTCATCACAGGCGCTGTTTGCCCGTTTGGGCGGTGGAATTTATACCAAAGCAGCAGATGTGGGAGCAGATCTGGTCGGCAAGATCGAAGCCGGCATTCCTGAGGATGATGCCAGAAATCCTGCTACTATAGCGGATAATGTAGGAGATTGCGTGGGAGATACAGCCGGCATGGGAGCGGATCTATTCGAATCTTATGTAGGATCGATCATAGCTACCTCTGCGCTTGGATTAGCTGCTATCAAACAGATGCCACATCTTAGCGACTTTTCACTTAACTTTATGATCGCTCCGATGGTATTGGCAGGATTGGGAGCGATTCTTTCCATACTGGGAGTTTATCTGGCTTCTACCAAAGAAGATGCCAATATGAAGCAGCTTATGTTTGCTCTGAACAAAGGTGTGTATGTAAGTGCTGTTCTGATAGCTATAGGAGCTTATTTTATCACACGCATCATGCTGCCCGGCGAATATGCCATGGGAATCTTCTTATCGGGAATAATAGGACTGATCGTCGGTATTTTGATAGGTTCATCCACCGAGGTGTATACTTCAAACGACTTTAAGGCGACACAAGGGATAGCCAAGCAGGGCGAATATGGCTCTGCCACTTTGATCATCGAAGGGTTTGCTGTCGGGTTGAAATCTGCCGGAGCGCCGGTGTTGATCATAGTGATAGGTATCTTATCTGCATTTTGCGTTAGCAAAGGTTTCGTACATCCGGAAATGGGGCTTTACGGCATCGGTTTCGGTGCGGTAGGGATGTTGGCAACATTGGGAGTTACGCTGTCTATGGACGCCTTTGGTCCTATCGCAGATAATGCAGGTGGAAATGCTCAGATGGCTAATCTTCCCAAAGAAGTTCGTGAAAGAACTGACGCTCTCGATGCACTTGGTAATACGACTGCTGCGACCGGTAAAGGTTTTGCTATCGGTTCTGCTGCTCTAACTGCTCTGGCGTTGTTGGCAGCTTATGTAGAGCAAATTCGTACAGGACTGCTATTGAACCAAGCCAAAGAATTGCATATCGAATTTGCCGGAGAGATCGTGCGGATAGTTGAAGTAAGTCAAGCTACTATTGCCGATTTTGTGGCTTATTATGGTATCCATCTCATGAATCCTCGGCTGATCGGCGGTATTCTCATCGGTGGGATGATCACATTTGTTTTTGCGTCTTTAGCATTGAAGGCGGTTAGTAAGGCTGCCGGATCTATGGTTCAAGAGGTAAGAAGACAGTTCAAAGATATCCCCGGTATTCTGGAAGGCAAATCGAAACCGGATTATGCACGTTGTGTGCATATCGCTACTATCGGTGCTCAAAAAGAGATGGTATTGCCTGCACTTTTGGGAATATTTACTCCTATTGTCATCGGTCTATGCTTGGGAGTTGCAGGAGTAATGGGGCTTTTGGTAGGAGGTTTATCAACCGGATTCGTATTGGCTGTGATGATGAACAATTCCGGTGCAGCTTGGGACAATGCCAAAAAATATATAGAAAAAGGATTCATGGGTGGAAAAAATTCGGAGGCACATTCAGCTTCCGTCACCGGCGATACGGTGGGCGATCCATTCAAAGATACAGCCGGACCTTCGATCAATATCCTTATCAAGCTTATGAGTACGATCAGCATCATCTTTGCAGGTGCCATCATAGCATACTCTCCGATGATCATCGGATTATATGCTGGTCAGAATAGATCTCATATAGTCTATGAAGAAGAGATAACTACCGAGGAGACATTGTTAGAGTCTTATCAGGAAGATGAATAATAGAGTTGAAAAAATAAACATTATGAAAGCGGGTTCTCTGAGCCCGTTTTTCAGTTTAAATTTAAGAAAACACTGCTTGATTCTGTTCTTACTGTTGCTATTCACCCCCCTTTTGGGAAGCCCAAAAATTGGATTGGCACTCAGCGGTGGTGGAGCTAGAGGATTGGCTCATATTGGAGTTTTAAAAGTATTGGAAAAAAACGATATCGAGATCGATTACATTGCCGGTACCAGTAGCGGAGCTTTGATAGCTGCTATGTACGCTGCCGGATACAGTGCGGATGAGATAGAGCAGAAGATCAATGCAATAGATTGGCAGATGATCATGGCGGAAGATGTCAAACGGCAGGAATTACATATCGGCGAGAAAAGATGGGCACCCTATAGCAATGTCTCATTCTATCTCGATGATAAATTTAGACCACAGTTACCACAAGCTATCATGCAAGGACACAATCTGATAAACATCATCTTCGAATTATTGTATCCTGCCATTCATATCAGAGATTTCGACAAATTAGCCATACCGTATCGTTGTGTAGCAACCAATATTCTCACCGGAGAGCGGAAAGTATTTTCTGAAGGTAATCTTCATGAAGTAGTTCGTGCTTCCATGTCTTTCCCTTCGGTATTTGTACCGTTCGAGATAGACAGTGAACTATATATCGATGGCGGTATTGTTTCCAATCTACCCTCCGATGTACTCAAAGAGATGGGCGCAGAGAGGATAATCGCCGTCCAAACTAATAGCGGACTAAAATCCAAAGAAGAACTGAGCTCGGTGATAGATATAATCGATCAAACAATAAATCTGAATATAGTACATAACATCGAGAGATCCCAAAAGGAAGTGGAGTTGTTGATAACTCCTGAATTGGCAGACTATTCCATCATAGATTTCGACCAGAAGGAAGAGATCATATCAGAGGGAGAGAAAGCAGCAGAATTAGTCGGCTATGAATTGAAAAAATATACCGATAGAAAAAAGAGCAATAGAAATGCAGCTTGTATGATGCCGGAACCAATCAGTTTCGAAGATATCAAAGTGGAAGGTAATATCTGGCTCAGTAATGCAAAAGTGCGCGAATACTTCGGTTTGAACACAAATGAAAACTATAATGCAGAAAATATTTTTACTGCTACCAGAAGTGCTTACACTTCCGACCTTTTCGCGCAGATCTATCCCACTATCAACAAAGTTGATAATAAATACTACTGCACTCTCAAAGTAGAAGAACGAAACCGAAAAACGATGTCTCTCAGCTTGACTTATAACAATAACAATGAATTGACCGCAGGAGTTTACTTCACTCTAAATAATCTGCTCCAAACTAATTCTAAGTTGCTCATAAACTTTCAGGCAGGTGATAAAACCGAACTCAATCTCGATTATGTAAAGAACTTCGGTAGGCAGTGGGGCGCCTATTTCAGGATATTTCCTTATCTGAGAGAAGACAGATTGTATACCTACAACGAGGAGCATGAGAAAGAGAATAGTGTTTTATCTTTGGAGACCGGATTGACAGCCGGGGTAGGTATATTCAGCGCTTATGATATAGTGCTGGAAGGATATGCTTATGGATATCATTATCAAAACTACAGAGATATTGCCGAATTTTCTCAATCCAAATATACTCTGGCAGGAGTGGGATTAAAAGCTTATTATGAGACACTTGATGATTATGTATTTCCCATGCAAGGGAATCAGATTATGCTAAAGTATTCCACTGCAAACAAAGATTTTATGAGCGATGAGTCTAGGCAGATGTTCTATGGCGAAGCTCAATTTTTGCTTCCTTTAAGTTATCGCACCGCTTTGAAATATAAATTTGAATACGGCTCATTTTTCAAAAGACAGACGGAGCATTTTGAACAGTTTCTCATCGGTGGGATAGATAGCTTTTTGGGCTTTTATCCCAGAGAGCGCAGTGCTCCTATTTATCGGATAAATACTTTCGCTTTACGAATGGAACCGATTACAGATTTTTTTGTTGATCTTCAGTATAACATTTTGACACTTGGTGATATTGATATCTGGTTGCCGGATGATAATTTCTACCATGCCGCCGGTGTTCAGGTCGGTTACAGAAGCATACTCGGACCCATCAGAGCGGCGATGGCTGTCAATGACAATAAGCGAATCTTCTATTATTTATCAATAGGATACGAATTTGATCCTTTTATCTTTTCCAGACCATGATAAATAAACATTTGACACCATAGCTTTGAGTTTTAATTTATAAATAAAAACATTAGAGAGGAACATAAATGGCGAATAGAGTTGAAAATAGAAACACAAAACTTCCGGTGATACCATTGCGTAATACTATTGTAGTGCCACAGACGATTACACCATTACTTGTCGGGCGTAATGCTTCTGTGAAAGCTGCTGACACAGCATTGGAAAGGCACAAAAAGATAGTCTGTGTCACTCAGAAGTCATATACAGAAGCAGATGAAGATCCGAAAGCGAAAAACTTGTATAGAGTCGGTACCGTATGTACCATCTTACAAGTACTCAAGCTACCGGATCGCAATATGCGCTTGCTAGTAGAAGGAGAAGAACGAGTTACGATCAGACAATTCCGTCGTAACAAGGATTTCATGGATGCCATAATCGAGCCGAGAGATATGTATTATACCCAATCCAAAATGGAGATGGAAGCATTATTACGCTCTTTTAGAAAATCATTCAAAACCTATGTCGATTTGAACAAATCGATACCGGAAGAGACTTTGATCCCTTTAGAAGAGCATGTCGATCCGGAAGATTTCTTCTACTTTGCTTTGGCAAATACACATCTGGAATTGAGAAATAAGCAACGTATCTTCGAGATAGAGGATCTATTTGAAGCTATAAGTGCACTCTACAAAACTATTGTTGAAGAGATCCAGATTCTCAAACTGGAAAACAAAATCGATACTACTGTAAAAAGCAATCTGAATAAACTTCAAAAAGAGTATTATTTAACCGAACAGTTGAAAGCTATCCACAAAGAACTGGGAGTAACAAAAGAGGAGAAAACCGATATCTTGGATTTCCAAGAGCGGATCAAGAAGACAAATTTAAGCGCAGAAGCGAGAAAAAAAGCGGAAGAGGAGCTAAAAAAGCTCTCCCGCATGAGTACCTATTCACCTGAATACTCGGTCATTCATGCTTATCTGACCTGGATACTCGATCTGCCTTGGGATGAGCCTAAAATAGAGGACTTTTCCCTCAAAGAAGCAGAAGCGATCTTGGAAGCCGATCATTACGGGCTGAAAAAAGTTAAAGAGAGAATTTTGGAATATTTGGCTGTGATCAAAGTTGCTAACAAGATGAGAGGGCAGATCATCTGCTTTGTCGGTGCCCCGGGTGTAGGGAAGACTTCTTTGGGTAAATCAATAGCCAGAGCAATAGATAGAAAATTTGTGCGCTTGTCGCTCGGCGGTGTGCGAGACGAAGCTGAAATTCGTGGGCATAGAAGAACTTATGTGGGAGCTCTACCCGGCGTTATTATCCAAAGTATGAAAAAAGCGGGACAGAAAAATCCGCTGATAATGATGGATGAAGTAGATAAGATGAGTATGGATTTCCGCGGTGATCCTGCCTCAGCCTTGCTGGAAGTTTTGGATCCCGAGCAAAACAACAGCTTTCGAGACCATTATTTGGACTTCGAATATGATCTCTCTCAAGTTCTATTCATAACTACGGCAAACACACTAATGTCTATCCCTCGTCCGTTACTTGATAGAATGGAGATCATAGAGATCCCCGGCTATACTGCTTTCGAAAAGGAGAAAATAGCATCCAAACATCTGATACCAAAAATAATCAGAGAACATGACATCAAGAATAAACTGAATGTGAAAATCGCAGAAAGTGCTATCAAAGATGTGATAAATAATTACACCAGAGAAGCCGGTGTACGCGATTTGGAGAGAAAACTTGCTACGATCGTCCGAAAAGTTGTGAAGAAGTATGTAGAAGGAAAAGTCAAAAGAAGTGCAACCATCAAAAAGAGTGGACTGAAGGATTATCTTGGCGTTCCCAAGCATCTATACTCTGATGTGAACAGAGAAGATGCCGTCGGGATTGCTACCGGCTTGGCTTGGACACAATATGGTGGCGAAACATTGGATATAGAGATCGTGAAGATGAACGGAACCGGCAAACTGGAGCTCACCGGCCATTTGGGTAATATTATGAGGGAATCGGCTCAGGCTGCATTTAGTTATGCGCGCGCTCATGCCAAAAGATATGGTATAGCTGACAATTTTCATAAGAAGTATGATCTGCATTTGCATATTCCTGAGGGTGCTATCCCAAAAGATGGTCCTTCTGCCGGTGTAACTATCGTTTCGGCTATGGTATCCATTTTGTCCGGTAAAAAAGTGCGACATAATTTCGCGATGACGGGTGAGATTACACTATCCGGCAAAGTATTGCCGATAGGAGGCTTGGAAGAGAAACTCATCGCTGCCAAACGAGCTGGGATAACCAATGTTATCATCCCAAAGAAAAATGCTCCTAATCTGGAAGAAGTAAATGATATTGTCAAACAGGGGCTGAACATAATTTTGGTAGAAAAAGTTAATGAAGTATTGAAACATGTTCTGGTGAATAATACAAAGGAATAGAAGTGGAATTTGAAGTCTTGTCCGTAACCGAATTAGCCGACGGCTGCATCCAGTACAAAATCGAAGTGCCGGATACACAGAGGATATATTTGGGCTATTTTCTGGAAGGTTTTGAGGGGATGTGTTCTTATTCCACAACTGAAAACAAATATCTGCAAGTGCTGGTAACGCCCTCTTACCAAAAAGAGCTGGAAACGCTGATAGCTGAGTTGAAAAAATGGGAAATATAGACGAAACAACCTTAAAACAATTAGTAGATCGACTTTTAGCCGATGACATGCTGGCGACTGCAAAACTGATCTCCATAGCCGAGAATACCGATATGAACGAGGCAATAATCAAACTGATCACTCCCTATCTCGGTAGAGCCAAGATCATCGGCATCACGGGAGCTCCCGGAGTGGGTAAAAGTACGCTGACCGATAAGATGGTGAAGTACTATAGAACCAGAGAAAAAAAAGTCGGAATCGTTGCTGTTGACCCGACCAGTCCGTTCAGCGGCGGAGCAATTTTGGGTGATAGGATCCGCCTGCAGCAATTTGCTGCTGATGATCAGGTGTTTATCAGAAGCATGGCAACCCGTGGTCATTTGGGCGGGATATCTCCTGCAACAGCCGATACCGTGCGGATTTTAGATGCTTTCGGATGTGATTATATTTTCATAGAAACGGTTGGAGTGGGACAGTCAGAAATCGAAATTGTAAAAAATGTCGATGCTACTCTGTTGGTCTTGGTACCCGGTATGGGAGACGATATTCAAGCGATCAAAGCCGGTATTATGGAGATAGCAGATTTATTCGTGGTCAACAAAGCGGATAAAGATGGCTTGGAGCGAACGGTGATGGAGATCGAGATGCTGCAAGATCTGGCAGAAACAAAGGGTTGGAAACCACCGATCAATAAAGTTATCGCACGAGATAATGTCGATGTGGATAAACTTTGTGAAAAAACAGAAGAATACTTAAGCTATCTGACGGAAAATGATCTTTTGGATAAGATAAGAAAAGAGAGATTGGAAACCGAGTTAAAACATATAACTCACAATAAATTATTGAAACAGGCTAAGTATCATTTGGAAAATAATGAGAATTTACAAACTGATTTGGAAAAAATTTATCAACACGATATAGATATATATAGTGTTGCCAATAAAATCGTCCAATCTATTATCAAATAGCAAGATACACTATATTCCACGAATCATATCCCGGTGTATTTTTTCAAAAAAATGAAATTATAGTTGACAGAAATTAATGCAATTGTATATTTTTCAACAGAAATAGGTAAGGTAAGAATGATAGGAGATTACGGAGTCTCCTCAGATAAGAATAATCCGAGAGGATTAAAATAAAAGAACGAGGAGGGACGAAGTATGTGGAAACCTTGGGTAAATTTCATCCTAGGTCTTTGGTTACTGTTGACAGGTATTATTTTTGCCAGCCTATTTAATTCGATTGTTGCAATCATTATTGGTGTAGTGGTAGCAGTTTTAGCTTTTTGGGCTGGAAAATGGCAAGGAATCGTAGTTGGAATCGTTGGTATTTGGACGATTGTATCCGGTCTATGGGCTGGAGTACAAGAGCCGATCAATTTCATTCTGATTGGTATTGTTATTGCAATACTATCTTTGATTCAGGCATTAATGAAACCTAAAGCTGCACCAGCAGAACCAAAAGAGTAAAGCAAGTTAGAAAAGCGGCTCCTATTTGGGAGCCGTTTTTTTATTCAGAAAATAACCAGGAGCTATTATATGAAAATAATTATGGGGCTGATTTGCTTTCTATTTCTCATCTCAATATATCTTGTAGCTGAACCAGTCAATCTAGATGGGAACTATATCTATTTACCCGAGCAAAGCGAAGATGTGTTTGCTGCTATTGATGAGACAGTGAGCACGATGAGTTTTATCACCAGACCAATAGCAAGGAGAAGACTGCGAAATACAAATGAACCATACCAAAGTATCGATATCATAACAAAAACAGATAGTGTTTTTATCGCTACTGATGGCAAACCTGCAGTAAAGACCAATCTCGATGGTTCTTCAAAGAGGTGGACCCGGGAAGATGGAGAAGAGTTTGAGGTGACTACTATCTTCAAAGACAACAGTTTAAGACAATCATTCGTAGCTGAAGATGGTAAACGGGTGAATGAATATATTGGTTCCGAAAAAGGGTTGGAGCTTAGAGTTACTATCACCAGTTCAAAACTAAAACAACCTCTAACCTATAGACTGCAGTATCAAAGAATTGATGGTCAGTAGATATCTTAATCCATAAAAGTTGACCTCAGTCAGTAATTTTTATTGACAATTAGAGATTTGCTCAGAGTTTATCCTACCAAGGAATCGAGGAGAAAATGGATATATTGATCAAAACTGCTTTTGAGGAAGATCTGCAAGATAGGGGAGATGTAACTAGTATCGCTATTTTTGGTGATCAGCAGGATGAATTTGTTCTTTTGGCAAAACAGGATGGTATCCTTTGCGGGCAAGAATATTTCAAAAAAGCATTTCACTATATAGATCCGGAGATAAAAATTGAATTCAATTTCAAAGATGGTGATTTGTTACAAAAAAAAGATACGGTGGCTCGGATTAAGGGTAAGGTATTGTCTATTCTAACAGCTGAACGGACAGCTTTGAACATAATTGCCCATCTAAGCGGTATTGCCACCAAAACATGCGAATATGTACATGCGGTCGATAATAAGGTCTCTATTATGGATACCAGGAAGACACTGCCCGGACTTAGAAATTTGCAGAAATATGCAGTTAAATGTGGTGGTGGTGAAAACCATCGGATGGGACTTTTCGATATGGTGCTTATCAAAGATAATCATATCGATTGTGTAGGAAGCATAAGCAAAGCTGTGGATGCAGTTCGAAATAAATGGGGCAATGCTTACAAGATAGAAGTAGAAGCCAGCAATTTGGACGAAGTGAAAGACGCTCTGGCTTGCCGAGTAGATGTCATCATGTTGGACAATATGTCCTGTGAGATGATGAAAGAGGCAGTGAAATTGGTAAATAAGGAAGTTATTTTGGAAGCTTCGGGTAATGTAAGCTTGCAAACTGTGCGAGAATTTGCTCAAACCGGGGTAGATTGTATTTCTGTGGGGGAATTGACGCATAGTGTAAAGAGTTTTGATTTTTCATTGAAAAAAAGAGGTGAGCAGATATGAACGAACTTATCGAGAAGATTGTGAAACTAAGAAGTGAATTGGGGAGTAAGGTGATAATACCGGTACATCATTATATCATACCGGAGATTGTCGAGATTGGCGATTTTGTGGGAGATTCCTATAAATTAGCGGTAGAATGCAGCAGAAGTAAAGCTGAATATATAGTAATGTGTGGAGTGCTCTTCATGGCAGAAGGAGCCAAGATACTCGCATCTGAAAAGCAAAAGGTGCTGATACCGCAAATCACGGCGGGATGTCCGCTTGCCAATATGATAGAAGATGATGCCGCTCGGAATGTTCATAAGAAATTGACTTCATCGACTCAAAAGGAAGTGATCCCGGTTACTTACATGAATTCCTATGCTGCTACCAAAAGCTTTTGTGGAGAGCATGGTGGTGCTGTGTGTACCAGCTCCAATGCGGTAGATATTATCCGGTATTATCATAAACAGGGCAAAGCAGTTTTTTTTAGCCCGGACTATAATCTTGGTATAAACTCTGCCAATCTGTTAGGGCTAGGTTCGGATGAGGTGATGCGAGTCGATTCGGATACTCCCGAAGGAGATTATTCGAAAGTAAAACTATTTATTTGGGATGGATTTTGCATTGTGCACAAGCGTTTTCATTTATCGGATATTGAACAGTTGAGAAAAACATACCCCAAGATCAACATTATAGTTCATCCCGAGTGTGATGAAGAGATCGTAGAGGCAGCAGATATGAGCGGTTCTACTCAGAAGATCTACAATGAAGTCAAAGATGCTGCGGATGGTTCGGTTTGGGGAATCGGAACGGAATATCATTTTGTCCATCGTTTGCAGATGGAGTATCCATCTAAAACTATTGTTCCGCTGAGGCGTTCGGATTGTTTTAACATGGGTAAGATAGATTTGGAAAGTTTATACTTGTCGCTACAATCTATCCAAGCATATGAAAACAATGAAGGCGAACTAAAAATAGAAGTTGAAGTATCACAAGAGCATATGGTAAATGCTAGAAAAGCTCTTGAGAAAATGATCCGGATAGTAGAAAGCGGGAAATGATGAAATATTCTTATGATATAGTGATATTAGGAAGCGGTATTGCGGGAATCACTGCAGGGATAATGCTCAAAGAACAAGGATTTGATGTCGTTTTACTCACAAAAGAGGATAACCCTCTGGAAACAGCCACTTACTATGCACAGGGTGGTATTATTGCAAAGAACAAGCAAGATAATTGCAAGCTCCTCAAGAAAGATATCCTTATAGCCGGTTCTTATTATAATTATCAGGAAGCGGTGGAGCTTTTTGCCAAAGAAGGTCCGAAATTGGTTTTCGATTTTCTGATAGATAAGATCGGTATAGAGTTTAGCAAAACACCGGCAAAAGAGCTAGATTATACCGAAGAAGCAGCGCACTCGCTCAGACGCATTCTACACTATGAAGATAGGACCGGTGAGATAATCCAGAAAGCGTTATGTTCCTATGCTCAGAAAATCGGATTGGAAATCAAATCAGATCATACTGCCATAGATCTGATTACGAACAATCATAATTCGCTTGATACTCAGGAGCTTTATAAGGAACGTGAAGTGATGGGTGTGTATGCTCTGAACAATAGTGAGAAGCGGGTTGATACTTTCTTCTCTCATCGAGTGATAATCGCTACCGGTGGCTTGGGAAATCTTTACCGTCATACCACAAACCTGCCCTCTGCTACAGGGGATGGCATGAGTATGGCACATAGAGCCGGCGCAGATATTATCAATGCCGAATTTGTCCAGTTTCATCCTACTTCTCTATATCATCGTGATATTCATAGATTCCTGATCTCCGAATCTCTTCGTGGTGAAGGAGCTGTCTTGTTGAATCATGAGGGCGAACGATTTATGCAGCGATATTCTGAGCATATGGAACTCGCACCTCGAGATGTCGTCGCCAGAGCGATCTATGATGAAATGGGACGTACAGGAAAAGAATTCATGTTTTTGGATATTGCTAGTGGGTATAAGGGAGATCTTCCTATAAAAGACCGTTTTCCTAATATATACAATACCTGCATGGAAGGTGGGATAGATATATCCAAAGAACCAATACCAGTAGTACCGGCAGCTCATTATTTTTGCGGTGGGATCAAAGCAGATATCCGAGGTAGAGCTTCTATCAAAAATCTCTATGCTATCGGAGAAATTGCCTGCAGTGGTTTGCATGGAGCGAACAGACTAGCTTCTACTTCGCTGGTGGAAGGGCTTTTGTGGGCTAAACAAGCAGCTAATGATATCTCAGATAGATTCGAAAAGATAGATGTTAATCGATTTGATAAGATCCCAGAGTGGAAGACACCCGGTTTCTCAGAAGAATTCGATCCGCTTCTTTTTCAGCAAGACTGGAAAGTAATCCAGCTCACTATGTGGAATTATGCCGGCATAATTCGAACTGAGAAAGGGCTGGAACGTGCCAAGTCCGACTTGAATTATCATGCCCATCGGATTTTTAAGTTTTACAAAAGATCACGCCTGACCAAGAATATTATCGAATTAAGAAATGGAGTGGTAAACTCGCTTCTGATAATAGAAGCAGCTCTGCACAATAAAAAATCTATCGGCTGTCATTATATCAAACGTTAAGTATTCTCCATCTCAGTGATAGTTTCTGATAAGGTGTTCTGTAGAATGTCCTCAGGCGGCGGCGAGATGAATTTATTCTCGATAAGATTATTAATGACCAGCTGAGCTTTGGATATGTCATCGTTAGCCCAAATTTGCAGATCTCTCTTACTCATCGTTTTTCTTGCCAGTCCTTCATCGATAGCAGCATTCCCGACCTCAGCAGCGATGATCGGAAAAACTTCTGTATCTTCCATTGTCGGGATGATATGTTCGGAATCTATACCTTTTGCTTCGGCATAATCAGCCAGAGCATGTGCAGCTGCTAGTACCATATTATTACTGATCTTTTTTGCTCTGACCATTAGTGCCCCTTTGAGTATACCGGGGAAGCCGAGTGAGTTATTTATCTGGTTGGGAAAATCTCCTCGACCGGTAGCTACGATATAAGCCCCCGCCTCTTTAGCTGCATAAGGATAGATCTCCGGGATCGGATTGGCGCAGGTGAAAACAATCGCTTTCTTGTTCATCGAACTAATCCAGCTTGGTTTCACTACATCAGGTCCCGGCTTAGAAAGCGCAACCAGAATATCTGCACCTACAAATGCTTGTTCGTGTGTCTTAATTTTATCATGATTACTATTTTCACACAGATGCCATTTCTTGTAATACCGCTCATCTGCGGCGATATCGGATCTATCGGAGTCTAATGAACCTTTTGAGTCGAAGAGAATAATATTACCGGCATCGGCACCCAAAGAGATTAGAAGTTCAGCTACGGTAGTATTGGAAGCTCCGGCACCCAGAAGAACTATCTTACAATTGGAGATGTCTTTATCAACTAATTTGAGAGCGTTTATCAATCCGGCAACTGTAACACATGCAGTTCCTTGAGCATCATCATGCCAGACAGGTATATCACAAGATTCCCTTAACTCGTCTAAGACACGATAACAATTTGGCTGAGAGATATCTTCCAAATTGATGGCACCGAAACTGTGTTGCAGCATTTTGACAAAACCGATGAGCTTATCAGCATCGTTTTCACCTGAACTATTACGACTATTCACACAAAGAGGATATGCATCCACTCCACCCAGATATTTCATCAGAAATGCTTTGCCTTCCATTACACCCAAACCACCGGAAGGAGTGCAATCTCCATCGCCTAAAACTCTGGTAGAATCACTTACTATGGCTACCAGATTACCGCGATTGGTGAGTTCAAAAGATAAATCGTTGTTATCACGAATAGAAGTGGACACGGAAGATACTCCCGGAGTGTACCATACATTAAACCAGTTGATTCCATAAATTCCCGCTTTGGGCATTACCTGCATTTTCCCACCGTAATACTTGTGCATTTTCAATGCGAGTTTTTTGTAAAAAATGGTTTTTGCTTTGGCAATCTGGGCAGATGAATAACTCGAAAAGCAATCATCAAGTTTATCTAACAAATAGCTTACTTTCTTCATATCTCTATTTCCTTTCCGGTAGATAATAAAACAAATAATTTATCATGCTAGATATTGGCAAGGTTAAAGTGAGTAAAATATCACTCATGGAACTGCGAGAAAAGAATAACCTCAAAATAATATTAATATCTGCATGTGACATAAGATAATAGTTGTTAATATTAGTCAAATGCCAATATAACTACAATATTCATATTTGCCTATATGTAATTGTTAGTTATAATATGGTTAAATAATAAAAGATAAGGAGAGAAAAGATGGAAAATCTAAACAAAGACACATTCAAAGAAAAGGTATTTGATTATGAGAACAACGAACAGTGGGAATACAAAGGAGATAAACCTGCTATCATAGATTTTTATGCAGATTGGTGTGCTCCCTGCAAGATGCTAACTCCGGTATTGGAAGATTTAAGTAAAAGCTATGAGGGCAAGGTAAAAATCTATAAAGTTGACACAGAAAAGGAGCCGGAATTATCTGGTATGTTTGGCATACGCAGTATACCTTCGATACTGTTTATACCTGTAGATGATAAGCCACAAATGGCGAATGGCGCATTACCCAAAGAGACTTTGGAAAAGCTTATCAAAGATGTGCTAAAAGTCGATCCTGATTAATGCAGAATCATATAGAAATCACCTCTATCTTGTCTGGATAAGGTGATTTGATTGTGGCGCTTCAATAGATCGAGCTTTTTGCGGATGAGCTCTTTATCATAGCCTGTGATAGAAATGAGGTCTTCGATTGTGCAGGGGCGGCGTCTTATCGTATTGAGGATAGTTTCTTCTATTGCAGCGTGATCGGATTTTATTTTCTTCTGCTGTGGTTTTGAAGCAATGATCTCAGTTTCCATAGGTAGGAAAAAATCTCTGATCTTTTCTAAAGTATGATAATCAGATTTTTTCACCCAATCTTCAGCGCCCGGTCTATCCAAGGCATTGATCTGCACCTTATCCGGACTTATCTCAAAAGCTGCTTCTGTTAGCTTGCGGATCTCATCCTCATGGTCATTCTGAGTTGGGATGATGAAAATCTCCAGCCACATAGTTGCCTTGCATTCGCGGCGAAAAGCCTTCAGACCGGCGATTATGTTTTTAGGTTTGAGTTTGGGATGAGGACGATTGATCTTTTCAAATATATCCTCGCTAGCAGCATCTAAAGAAGGTAAGATGAGGTCTATCGGGCAGAGCTCTTCTCTGAGTTGTTTGTCTGACAATAAAGTTGAGTTGGTCAGCAATGCTATCTTATATTGCGGATACTTGGTTTTCAAAAATTCGATGATGCTACCAATCTTGCTATGCAGGGTGGGCTCGCCCGAACCTGAGAAAGTGATATAATCAAGAGCCGGGTTAGAGCTGAGATAGTCGTCCAATTCCGAGATGACTTTATCCGTCGGCACATATTCAGCTCGTTCGATTTCCAAGTTTGTAGTGCATCCCACTTCACAGTAAATACAATTCATAGTGCAGTATTTGTAAGGAACCAAATCCACTCCGAGTGACATACCGAGTCTGCGCGAGGGTACAGGTCCGAATAAGTATTTCATATTTCTTTCCGATCCAAACAAAACAGGAGAGCGTCTGAGGCGCTCTCCCTGAGTTTTTAAGATTTAGATATTATCTTTGATAGATTTTTCTGTTTCAGTAGCAGATTTTTCGATCTGAGTACAGAGTTTCTCTGCTTTTCCCAAAATGTCAGTTTTGAATTTTTCATCTTCGATTCCGGGCATATTGATCTTGATGTTCAGATAAGCTGCTTTAGCTCCGGCATTAGCAGTTATAGCAGCTACACCGGCGTCGGAGAGTGCGTTTTCATTACCAATTGCAGCAATCTCTTTGGCAACTTGGACTGCCTGATGAGCTATTTCGATGGTTTCCAAAGGAACCAAGATAGCTTGTTTGGTTGCCTCTTGAATTGCTTCTGCTCTTTTGGCTTTGTCCTCATCACTCTTTTTAGGAAGGCGCATAGCATCCATCATATCATAAAATGCCTGAGTATCTTTGTCGACGGCATATAGAGCTTGTTTTTTGATCTCTTGTCCCTTATCAGCCAACTCTTTTGCCTGCTGCCATACTTTTTCATAACCTTTTTTATTGTAGGTCAAGTTGGAAACCATAGCAGAAAGAGCGCCGGATAGAGCAGCAGAAACTGCAGCCACACTACCACCGCCCGGAGCAGGAGAATCGGTCGATAACTCGTCAGCAAAGTCGGAGATTGTCATGTTGACAAGATTATCTTTATCCTCGATAGCATATTCTATCACTTTCTTATAGATATCGAATGGTCCGAGTTCGGACAATCCCATAGATTGGATGGCAGTTTCGATAATCATTTTCTCCGGTATGCCGGTAGTTTCATCCATGGCATCCAGATAGTACTTTCCAGCTTGGATCATAGCTTCTTTCGGAATCAAGCCTACCAATTCACTTCCTGTGACGACCAACCCTTTCTCAAGGGCAAGCTCTCGTACTTTTTCCAGCACTTTATGTGGTGGTGAGATTTTGTAGTTAGTCAGATTCATACTGATCTGAGCACGATTGTATTCATCTATATACCAACCGACCGCTTTACAGTTTTGAAATAAGCCGGGGACTCTGAGTTTTTTGCCATTTTCATCCCGAACTATCTTTCTGTTCTTATCCCTTTTTAACCTACCTTTTTCTCTGATTGAGAGGGCGATATCGTGTGCTTTTTTCTTGTCGCGGGTATTCAAGTTGATATTGTAAGCGATGAGAAATTCGCGAGCCCCGATCGCAGTAGCACCTGCACGGGCGTTGAATTCCTGTGGTCCAAAATCCGGTTTCCATTTCTCATCTTTCATTTTTGCCGGCAGAGCTTCATATTCGCCTTTTCTGATATTAGCCAGATTTTTCCATTCCGGTCTGGAAGCAGAATATTCATAGAGATATACCGGTATTTTCAGCTCTTCACCAACTCTTTTTGCCAATTTTTTAGAAAGTTCCACGCATTCTTCCATCGTGATACCGGCTACAGGAACAAAGGGGCAGACATCTGTAGCACCCATACGCGGATGTTCACCTTTGTGTTTGCTCATATCGATAAGTTCAGCAGCCTTTTTAATAGCCTGGAAAGCGGCTTCTAAAGTGTGATTTGGCTCACCTACAAAGGTGAACACAGTTCTGTTTGTGTCTGCTCCCGGATCGACATCGAGCAATACTACATTCTTAATAGACTTGATAGTCTGAGAAATTTCATTCAGTACATTCTGATCGCGACCTTCACTAAAGTTGGGTACGCATTCTACAAGTTTCATAACTTACCTCCACGATTATTATTTTTCATAAACACATTTACCTGCTATATAAGTAGCAGAAATTGGATGTTCCTGCCATAGATAGATCAAGTTTGATAGGATATCTTCACCTGTCTTGTGAGCTATATCTTCTATCGGCATCAAGATAAAGTCTGCTTGTTTACCACTTTCGATCGAGCCGATACACTCCTCTTTATCAAGAGCGAGTGCTGCTCCCAATGTAGAATAATAAAAAGCAGTCTCAGGTATGATCTGATCGGTTTCCTGACGATAAAGGCTCATTTTCATAACATTGAACATCGATAACGTCGTTCCTGCTCCTACATCGGATGCCAAAGCTAATTTCATGTCATTGTCGATAAATTTCTTAGATAAAAAAGCACCGCTTTTGAGGAAAAAATTGGAGTCCGGACAATGGATTACTCGGCTATCATGATTTTGGATAAGTTGGAGCTCCTCGTCGCTGATGTGAATAACATGGGCGAGCAAGGTTTTATCGGTAAGCAAACCATATTTTTCATAAACTTCGGTATAGTTGGCACAATCTGGGAAAAGTGATTTCACCCATTTGATCTCATCAAGATTTTCCGAGAGATGGGTTTGGATGAAGATCTCGTTCGATTTGGCATAATCGGAGATTTCCCGCATTAGTTTTGCTGAACAGACAGGAGCAAATCTGGGGCTGAATATGTATTGTAGTAGTCCATTTTTATCGTGCCAGTTTTCGCAAAGTCGGATACTCTCTTCTATTGCCTTATCGGTATCTTGGCTGAGTTCTCTTGGTGAATTTGTATCCATCATAGTCATACCGATTAGTGACCGAGCACCGAGTTTTTTAGCAGTTTCGAAGGCAATATCACAAGCAGAGTAGAAAGGTGCTGTGTAGATGACAGCTGTGGTAGTACCGACTCTAAATAGAGCTTCGAAAAAATCTTCACTTAGTTTGCGTGCATATTCTATCTTGGAAGATCTCAATTCTTCCAAAAAAATGTGGTCATTCAACCATTGCAGAAGATCGTGACTATGCTTTCCACGTACATAGAATTGCGAGAGATGCGTATGAGCATCTATAAGCCCCGGCAAGCAAACCGAATCCGTGTGGTCTTCATAGGGAATATTTTCTGGCATGACAGTTTCTATAGACTTTATCTTTGTTCCTTCGACACTGAGATATACTTCAGGTAGATATTCAATTTGAAATTTATCGACCGGATTGAGAACATTTGTCTTTATTACTTTCATTTCTCTTCAGCCAAACTCAGTTTTATTTTCTCGATTTTATTTGTAGATACTTGAATTATCTGCAAGTTCCATCTACCCACCTTCAGTTTTGTATTCAAAGTGGGGATGCGCCTTAATCTGTCCAAGACCAGTCCGGCGATGGTTTCGTAATCACCTTCCGGTAGATTCAAATCATATTGGTCGTTCAAGAAATCTATCTCTACAAATCCCTGCACTATATATTCATTTTCTCCTATAACTTCCACATTTTTACTGGAGATATCAAATTCATCTTCTATCTCACCGACGATCTCTTCTAATATGTCTTCTACAGTGACCAAACCGGCAGTACCGCCAAAAGCATCAACGATGATTGCCATGCTCTTTTTGTTGGTTTGCATCTCGGTGAGCAAGGTGTTCACATTCATGGTCTCGGGTGCAAAAAAAGTCTCCCGCACAAAATCTTTCGCTCTCATTTCCCTGTTATCTGCCACTTTCATCAAATCATAAATTATCAACATCCCGACGATATTATCCAAGTCATCATCATAGACTGGATATCTGGTAAAACATTCCCGTTGAGCAATCTCAAGGATTTCTGGTGTTTTCATATCCTTGTGCAAAGCGATGATATCGGTACGGTGAACCATTACATTTTCAGCTTTTAGTTCGGTAAATTCCAATGCTTCTTCCAACATCTCCCTTTGATCTTCATGGATCACACCCGTATCTTCAGCTTCGGATAGCATATAGGAAAGATCATCGCGGGTAATGCTGAAGTAGCTCCCTCTTTCTTTTAGTTTGAGAATATGCACAAAAAATGAATTGATGAGAGATACAATTTTGACAAATGGACGAAAGAGCAGATAAAAGAATTTTAGTAGAGGAAACATCTTGGAGACGAGCAGATAAGATTTGTCTCTATAGATTGCTTTGGGGATCATTTCCGCAAAAATCAAAATCAAGATAGAGAGAGCAAGAGTCATCGTGGTATTCGAAATATTCATTTCATACTGTTTGTTTAGATGTTTGATCAAGAAAACTGTGACCGAGGTAAGCACAACTACCGAGATGTTATTCCCGATCAAAGTAGTGCCGAATATGTTATCAGGGGTTTTTAGGAATTGATAGATAGTGTTTTTCCGCTTGTTTGTTTTGGATTCTTGTTCCAGTTTTATCTTATCCAAGGAGACTAGCCCTGTCTCTATACCGGAGAAAAATGCCGATAGGAGAAAAAAGATTACAATGAGTATTAACGATAAAATTACTATCATCAGCTCTTCATTTGTTCGTTTTTACTGGCAAGTTTGAGTGTCTCGATAAATTCATCGATTTCTCCGAGTAGGATATTGTTTAAATTATGGGATGTCAGATTGATCCGATGATCAGTAACTCGAGATTGTGGGAAGTTGTATGTTCTGATTTTGGCACTTCTGTCGCCGGTTCCGACTTGTGATTTACGATCTCTGGCTATTTCAGCTTCTTGCTTGGCTATCTCCATATCCAGCAATCTGGAACGTAATACTTTCATCGCTTTTGCTTTGTTTTTGATCTGGGATTTTTCATCTTGGCAGCTAACTACCAATCCGGAAGGTAAGTGAGTAATCCTGACTGCGGAGTCGGTGGTATTAACACTTTGTCCGCCGTGTCCGGAAGAGCGAAATACATCGATCTTCAGGTCGTTGTCGTTTATCTCGATATCGATATCGTCAGCTTCTGGGAGAACTGCTACTGATATGGCAGAGGTATGGACGCGCCCTTGAGATTCGGTTGTCGGAACGCGCTGGACACGATGAACACCACTCTCGAATCGCATATTACCATAAACATTATCACCTGATAATGAGAAAATTATCTCTTTAAATCCGCCAACACCAGTCGGATTGGAGGAGAGAATATTTTGCTTCCAGCCCTTTTTCTCAGCGTAATTCGAATACATCTTAAACAAATCGGCCACAAACAAAGCTGCTTCTTCACCACCTGTCCCAGCACGAATCTCAACTATGGCATCTTTGTCATCATTGGGATCTTTGGGAGCGAGCAGATCTTTTAGAATTTCTGTCTTCCGAGCTAATTTTTTTTGCAGCAGTTCATTTTCATGTTTTGCCATTTCCTTCAATTCAGGCTCATTATCATGTTGGATCAGTTCTTTGTTTTCGCCGATAGTTTCTTTTATCTGGTTCACTTCTTCATACACTTGCAGTATTTTATCCAGTTCTTTGAATCTTTTGGTTATCTTGCGATAATAACGTTGATCTGCAATCTTGGCAGGATCAGAAACTTCAGTTTTTAGTTCTTCAAATTCTTCGGTTAACTGTTGAATTTTTTCTTCAGGTATCATATTATTCCTTTAAAAAGCGACAATTTTCGCAATTCGCAATTTCAATTCCCAGAGCAGATTTCATTGCTAACAAGGCGATTTCTATCTGCTTGTCATCCGGTGATTTGGTCGTGATATTCTGCAGTGCCATCCCTGGATAAGTAATTAACTTAACTAGCGGATGATTTATCCGTTTGCCGGAAAATTTCAGAATTTCGTATGAGATACCGGAGATTATCGGCAGCATGAGCAAATGATAACCGATTCGGGTAAATACAGAAGGTACTCCCCATATATTGGAATAGATTGTATCCACGATAGAAAAAACTAAAATCGAGATCAAAAGCACTAAGAAGATGAAACTAGTTCCGCAGCGGGGATGTTTGGTAGAGAATTTTTGGATAAATTCCGCTTTCAGATCGGCATCAGATTCATAGGCAAACACACTTTTATGCTCCGCTCCATGATATTCAAACACACGCTTGATATCCTTGATATGGCTTATCAACCAGACATATAAGACAAAAAAGATTATCCGAATGATACCGGCAAATATATTGAAAAAAACATTCTCCTTACCCAGCTGCAACCATTCCGCTATCTGATAAGGCAGGTATGCGAACAAGAGAAAAGCCAGTCCGAAAGCGAGAACATAACTAAAGAATGTCTCGATGTTTTCCATGATTTTGCTCTTTTTTTTCTTCTTCTCATCCTGAAAATCCAATTCGGCACGAGTGGCAGAGAAATTCAGCGTTTTGATGCCGATAATCAACATTTCGATCAACGAGACAAATCCGCGTATGATCGGTAAACCCAAAACTTTGTTCCTTTTGGTGATGCTCACAAAAGGTTCACGCTTAATTTCGATGCTATCATCTTTTCGGCGTATGGCAGTAGCGATATATTCGGGACCTCTCATCATCACGCCTTCTATAACAGCCTGCCCACCGATCTCTATCCTTTTTTTCATCTAGACAACTCCAAAAAAATAGCACCACAACCAAATCTTGTTGTGGTGCATATTCTCATTTCGAAACTAATTTTTATCGTTCTTTTGATATTTCTGCTTGAATTTCTCTACTCTACCTTTTTTAGCCATCACACGCTGTTTACCCGTGTAGAAAGGATGGCAATTTGAGCAAACTTCTACTTTTAACTTGTCGCTGGTCGATCGAGTTTCAAAAGTATTCCCACAGGCACATGTTACAGTGACCTTCTCATACTTCGGATGAATTCCTTTTTTCATTATCTATCACTCCTCATCTTAATAATCATATCTTTATAAAGACATAATTTTTAAAGTGACTACACTGTCAATCAATTTATATATCTTTATTTTTCTCACCATTAGATTTCGCCATTTTCTTAAGCTTATTGATTAGATTTTTGTGGATACTGCGAATCTTAGGCTTGCTGAAATCAACTTTGTCCATAGATGAAAGACTGTCGACCAATTCCAAACTTGAAAGTGGGTTGTTCTCAAATTCTGCTATATGTTCAGCTTGCTTACGCCAATATTCTTCCGACTTTTGCTCTTTGTTGATAAGCTCAAGATCATAAAACAGACTCAGGATCTTTCTGAAAGATCTGGACGTGGTCGGATTTTTGAAATCCAGTTTCTGTCCGTCATTGGCAAAAGCTGTTCCTTTGATCTCTAGATAAGATGGTTTGGGAAAAACCATATGAGCGGGATCGAGTTCGTCCAAATGTGTAGTGAACGAGAGTATGAACTGACTGTTTCGGATGCGTTTTTTTTGCTCTTCACAAGGTAATTCGCCATAGAGGACGACAAAATCGGACAGTTTGGGGATACCCGGTTTTATCTTGTTTTTCAGCAGTCCGATAAAGTTATTTATGCTAGTGGTAGGCCAAATACCCGAGCCTGTCTCAAAATCGCACACGATAGCTCCCAACATCCATAGATTCCACATCGTCTCTTCTGAGAATTCATCTTTGTTGTAGATAAACAAGGTTTTTTCTGGAAGATCGAGTTCTATCGGCGAGGGTCTCTCTTCCATCACTTCTTCAGAAGCTATCTCATCTTCATCATTGTAATAATCTAAGATGCGTTCGAGTGTATCGTTTATCGGGTCCTCATTGAGTAGAACATCGGCATATTTGTTGAACTCTTTCTTATCTTTCGAGATGATAACAAGTTTCTTGCCGTTTCTTTGAGCTTGCCTTGCTTTTATCTTCAGAGTATGATTCACATCACCGACCAATACGATAGTTTCGGCTTTTTCGATATCTTCCTGATTCTTCGGTAATAGTTTGGTATTGTAGAATTTCTCTACAAAAGATCGATAGTAAGACAGGGATGATATTTCGGCTCCCATAGAAGAAGCGATGGTTTTCATCAGTAGCATCTCTTCATTGGTTACATCACCGGAGATGTAGATATGTTTCGAATCGGCTTGATCCAACTTCTCCTTTAAATAAGAATTCATCTCCTTATTGGTTTTGAATTCCTGCCAACATTCGAGAAACTTGTCCCAATTTTTCATTGTCTCATGTTTCAACAGAGGTTTTTTCAGTCTGTTGAAATTGTCAAACACCTGCCAGCCGAATTTGCCATGGAAGCAGAGATCTCTTTGGTATTTGGAATTCTCCGCCGGTGTAATGGTAGTGATTCTACCGGACTGGATATTGATATCGATTTCGCAGCCGTTACTGCAAAGACCGCAATTTTGCGTGATCCTATCAGTTTGGTGCGGATTTAGTTTATAGTTTAGATTGCGGGGAACCAGCGCACCTACCGGACAGACTTCGATACATTTACCACAAGCTTCGCATTCGGTTTTGGTAAGACTTTCTCCCAGCTCCGGCGCCACATAGGTTACAAAGCCACGATAAATATAACCGAGTACTCCCGGACCTTGAACTTCAGCACAGATACGCACACAGCGTCCGCATTTGATACATTTGTTGGCATCACGCAGAATAAACGGATGAGATTCATCGATAGGGTGTCTGTTTTTATCTCCCATAAATAGTTCAACATCGATTTTATAATCGGTGGCATAATCGCGCAGATCGCAATGTGTATTTACCTGACAACCGCATTCCAAGCAGCGTTCTGCCTCTATTTTGGCATCATCGTCAGAAAAACCGAGCTCTACTTCATCATGTGATTTGATTCTCGCTTCAGCGTCGAGTTCCGGCATTTTCAGTTTGGCTATTTTTTCATATTGTTCATATTCTGTCGGGTCGATTTCATCAATTTTTTTGGCTTTTTGGGAAGTGAATATGTTGGAAATATCCATCATCATCTTACCGGAAAGATAGCGATCTATCGCTTCGGCAGCCAATCTGCCATCAGCTATCGCTTCTATAGCTGTGGCAGGTCCTCGTTGAAAATCACCGCCGGCAAAAACTCTGTCTATACCGGTAAACATAGTCTGTTCGTCCACTTCAGCAGTGAGCCAGCGTGTAAGTTTGAGCCCTTCTTTTCCCAGACGATTGGCATCTTCGGTAAGGAAATCTACATCCGGTATCTGAGATATAGCTGCAATAACGGAAGTATATGCTTCGGTGAAGAATTCGCCGGTCGGTTCCGGACGTCGACGACCACTGTCATCCGGTTCGCCTAGTTTCATCTTCTCCAGCTTGATGGTTTTCAGTTTGTTTTTCGCACCGATATATTCTACCGGGTTTGTGAGAAAGTGAAATTTGACGCCTTCTTCCTCGGCGGCATCAACTTCATAAGCCTCTGCCGGCATTTCTTTGCGGGTACGTCTGTAGACAAGTGTTACATCTGCGCCGCTACGTCTGGCGGTACGAGCACAGTCTATAGCTGTGTTACCTCCACCTACTACTGCCACTTTCTTACCCAAACTCACTTTTTTGCCCAGAGCGACTGCTTTTAGATAATCAACTCCGAGATAGCACCCTTTCAGATCGTCACCTTTCACTTTCATCGGTACAGCTTTTTGAGCGCCAATTGCCAAATATAGAGCATCGAAGTCTTCATACAGTTGCTTGAGGGTGATATCTTTCCCTACATTCACACCTGTTTGGATGCTCATCCCATTTTTACACATCAACTCGATTTCTTTGTCGAGAATCTTTTTGGGAAGACGATATTCGGGGATGCCATAACGTAACCAACCACCTGCTTGAGGAGCCGCTTCATAAACTTTTACATCGTAGCCATTGTTAGAAAGATAATAACCACAGGTCAAACCGGAAGGACCACCACCAACGATAGCGACCGATTTGTTTTTCTTGGGCATCTTCGGTGGCGTGTATTGCCATCTGTCAAAAATGTCATGATCTGCACAGTAACGTTTCAATTGACGGATCGCCAGAGGATCTTCTACTAGTGAGCGACGACATTCATCCTCACAAAATGCGGGGCATACTCTTCCGATAGACAACGGCATCGGCAGAGTCTCTTTGATCACTTTCACTGCTTCGTGATATTCACCATTCGCTATTAGGGAGACATAGGTTTGCACATCTACTCTGTCCGGACAGGCAAGCTTGCAAGGTGCTTCACAGTCGGCATAGTGATCGGAAAGCAACAACTCAAGCGCCATCTTACGGGCAGCTCTCACCTCGGATGATTCGGTGATGATCTCCATACCATCGCTCACTTCCGTACCACATGCAGTAACAAATCCGCGCCTTCCTACTATTTGAACAGCACAGACCCAACATGATCCAAAAGGCGATAATTCTTCATCATGACAAAGAGTAGGGATCTCGATCCCGTTTTCCTTGGCTACTTCCAATATGGTTTTACCTTCCGTCGTATTGATTTTGCTACCATTTAAATTTATAGATATCATAACGTCATCCCTTTTCAAGATTTTTTTATAGCATTAAACTTACATGCTTTGAAACAAGCACCGCATTTAATGCATTGAGTTTGATCGATTTTGTGGATTTTTTTCGGTTCGCCACTAATACAAGATGTCGGGCAAACCCGTTTACATGCTGTACAGCCAATACAATTCTCAGCGATTATCTCATATTTCAGCAGTTTTGTGCAAACCCCGGCCGGACATTGCTTATCTTTGATATGTGCCATATACTCATCTTTGAAGTACCTGAGGGTAGTGAGGACCGGATTGGGCGCTGTCTGACCCAGTCCGCACAAAGAGCCGCGAGAGATATTCTCGGCTAATTCTTCCAGTGTATCTATGTCTTCCATTGTTCCTTCTCCCTCGGTGATACGAGTGAGGATCTCCAACATCCTTTTGGTTCCTATCCTGCAGAAAGTACACTTACCACAAGATTCGTTTTGGGTGAAATTGAGAAAAAACTTGGCAATATCTATCATACAAGTATCTGTATCCATCACCACCATACCACCCGAGCCCATTATGGCACCGGTGCGATTGATAGATTCGTAATCTACGGGGGTTTCTAGAAGTTCGGCAGGCAGACAACCACCCGAAGGACCTCCAAGCTGAACACCTTTGAACGGTTTCTCTGTTTTCATGCCGCCGCCTACTTTGTAGATCACATCATGGAGTTTCATTCCCATCGGCACTTCTATCAGTCCGCTATTCTTTATCTTACCGGCTAAGGCAAAAACTTTGGTGCCTTTACTCTTTTCGGTTCCCAAGCCAGCATACTTATCCGCTCCATTCAGGATGATCCAGGCGATATTGGCAAAAGTCTCAACATTATTTATATTGGTAGGATATTTCCACAAACCGGATTGAGCCGGGAAGGGTGGTCTGATCCGGGGCATCCCTCTTTTACCTTCTATAGATGCCATCAGCGCCGTCTCTTCACCGCATACGAAAGCGCCGGCACCTTCTTTTATGTTGATGGAAAAATCAAAATTGGATTTGAGGATACTCTTACCCAAAAAGCCTCTCTCTTCCGCTTCTTTGATGGCGAGCTTCAATCTTTTGACTGCCAGTGGATACTCAGCTCTGCAATAGACATAACCTGCGCTGGCACCAATAGCATAAGCAGCTATTATCATCCCTTCGATGACGCTGTGAGGGTCACCTTCCAAAATACTGCGATCCATAAATGCTCCCGGATCGCCCTCGTCTGCATTACAGATAATGTATTTTGTATCACTTTTGGCATTGTAAGCAAATTGCCATTTGAGCCCGGTAGGAAAGCCGGCTCCACCACGTCCGCGCAGACCGGATTCTTTGATCTCATCGATTATCTTTTGCCGATCGTTTGCAGTTATTACCTTCTCCAATGCTTTATAGCCGTTGTTTCCCATATAGTCTGCGATAGATTCCGGATCTATATGTCCGCAATTGCGCAGCACGATCCGTGTCTGATTTTCTATATTGTCATTTTCGCTTCCTAGCTTATAATTGGAGAGAATAATATCTTCTTCGATCGGTTTTTCAGCTAAGAAACTATCGACGAGTTTATCGACCTTCTCCGGCGTTACATTACAATAGGTGATAGAATTACCATCAGATGAGATAAGTTCCATCAGTGGTTCGGCAAAGCAGAAACCGATGCAGGCAGTCTTCTGCAATTCGACAGCGGCTTTCTTATTTTTCCGATATTTTTCCGCAGCATCATAGATTTCCTGAGCGCCAGCAGCCAACCCACAACTTGCAAGTCCAATTTTTATAGTTACAGACAAAACTTCCCCCTTATTTATATTTCTTTAGGATAGAACTGATAGAATCGGGTGTGAGTTTACCATGCGTACTATCGTTAATCAAGATAACAGGTGCTAAACTACAACATCCCAGACATGCCACTTCCATCACAGTGAAAAGTGCATCGTCGGTGGTATCTTCCATAGCCTCCAGCTTCAGCTCTTCTCTCACCGTATCCAATATTGCTTCTGCACCGGATACATGGCAGGCGGTTCCTTTGCAAACCCGGATGATATATTTACCTTGCGGTTTGAGCCTAAACATGGTGTAAAAAGTGGCTACTCCAAATATATCAGCCAGCTTGAAATCGGTTTTTTCAGCTAAATATTGCATGGTCTCTTTCGATAGATAACTCTCCAGTTTTTGGACATCTTGGAGCAAAGGTATCAAAGCACCTTTTTTGCCGGAATATAAGTTGATGATTTCGTCAATCTTTCGCTTGTTCTTAAGCATAAACCATATCTCTCCTTCTACGTGAGATTTTGAAGGGAAAAAAAAGAACTGATATAATCATGTCAAATGCTTTTTTGGATAAAGCAACAGAAAGCAGACTATGAGAAGTTTTCGAGCTGTCAGAAAGAGTAGGTTAATTTTAGATACATATTTGAATAATCGGATTCAAACTTATCATTTATTCTATCTTCGGATAATTTGTAGCCGGAGTAAAGTGACAATCCGGGATACAGTTCCCAGATTATATTAGCAAAAATACCCAATCTTCCGGAAACATTATTGGATTCATAGTTGTTGTATCGCCCACCACCGGTGATGCTAAACTGGTTCGACAGATTCACGCGCAGATTCAAGTTCATTATCCAATAATCATCATCAAAGCCATGCTCTTTGATCCCATAATATTTAACATTATCGGCAGAAAAACGGTAAAAGAAGTGTCTGCCAAGATATCCCGATATGCCATATTGATAATATGCACCACGGTAAATATCGTTTAGTTGGTAGATGAGGGTATTCATATCATGATATGCCAAAAAGAGATTGAGCCAATCGATATGATAGGATAACAGGGTGGCACTGCTGCGTCTGTTGTCGAAAACACTTCCCTGGTAAAACTCGTTTTTTAGAAGATAACCCAGATGTAATTCCAGATACTTATGAGAGCGGAAACTTAGCTCAAAGTTATTTCTTTTATCCAACACTTGTTGAGTATCATTATCTATCTCTGATTTGGCATAAAAAGAAGAGGAGATACTCCTCAAAAAATCATGTTGCAAATTCATGGTGTATTCGGAGGATAAAGTCCAGGCGTAGTAATCGGTCAGATAAATATTGCCCATATCTGCTGTGTAGTCTTCACTCATTTTTTCCAGATCGAGAGACAAAGAAAAATCTTGTTTGTTTAGATCGTATCCAATTTCTCCGTAATAACCACTTGAAGTTGTTGTTTCATCATCCAGATAAGAGTAATTCAGCTCCATGCGCAATCGGTTTTCATCGTCTATATCCCAAACCGGTCTAACCAAAAAAACTTCGTTGTGATAAGAAAAGTCTGAGTCCATCCGATTGAGCAGGGTGAACTGCAAGTCGAGATCTCCCAGACGGGGATTGTATGCCAGTGCATTATAGATATGGTCGCGATTGTAGATCACACCTTCTTCCTCGATCTTTTTGTCCCAGGCAGATAAGAATCCATAGGAGTAACCAGGTCTGTTTGCGGTAACTTTGAGAGCATATTGCGGCTGCATAATATGACGAGTATAGAATAAGTTGCTCGAGGTGCCAAACACATTCAAATCTTCTGTGAAGAAATATCTGTTCTCTCGATAAGTAGGAGGGTATCTGAGATTATAAACATCTTGTTCACTATCCATAGGGACATCGGAAAAGTCGGGATTGAGACTGAGTTTTACTTTGGTGTAAAAATTCGGATCAATTGCCAGATCTATTCCCAGATTATCCATATCATATTCGATATCTTCATTTTCGATGTCGTAAGTTGCAACTGTATAAGGACGGATAAGATAATTCTTGCTTTTAAAGATCTCTTCAGCGATGATGATATCTTGGGCATTTCTAAAATATCCCCTTCCCATACTGCCAAGTAGAAATTTATCCGAATAAGTGCTGCTATCATGATAAACATATCTAGTGAGAATTATCTTCCAATCATAGGGTGGAGTGCCAAAAAAGCGCAAATCTTTGAATGGGATGCGCATGATCACATCCCAAGTGCCATCATTTATCTCGGAATGGTATCTATAGTTACTGTTCCAGTTGGAATCGGTGGAGTGATTTTTGTCTCTGATGGCATCGTGTCTGTTTCCTAATGGATAGACATAAAACATGTAGGAATAGTCGTTGTTACTACCTGTTATCACCTGTATGCGCAAATAGTCCGCCTCAGGGCTGTCGTTTCTGGAAGTATAGCTCCCTTGTCGGAAGTGCTCATCTATTTCCGATTGAGATTTTACATAGAGGAAATCGTGGTCGTGCCAGAGCCAAAAATCGGTATCCAAAGGTATGGGTACAGAATCGGGCGGACCTACTCTTATGAACGAAGAGACTTTGTTTTCTTCAGTTTGGATCGGTTCATCGGAAAAAGGAACTACAAAACTATGGGCAGTAGTACTGATCAATAAAAAAAATAAAGCATATTTCATAGGTCAACTATCCAATATATAGCTTTTTTCTTCGAGGACTTTTACACAGGCATCGACCACTTCGGGGTCGTAATATTTCCCTTTGAATTTCTGGATTTCTTCCACCGCTTCTTCGATTCCCCTTGAGGGTCGATAGGGGCGATGTGAATTCATGGCTTCCACTACATCGGCTACAGCGAGAATGCGAGCTTCCAAGAGGATGTCATCTTTTTTCAATCCTTTGGGATAGCCGGAGCCATCCAATCTTTCATGGTGTTGGTGAACTATATCGGCGATAGGCCAAGGGAATTCGATCTTTCTGAGCAATTCGTAACCGGCTTTGGTATGATTCTTTATAACTTCGAATTCCATTTCGGTTATCTTGCCCGGTTTGGAGAGAATATCGGCGGGAACAGATATTTTGCCAATATCGTGTACCAAGCCGGCAAATTTGATCCCCTCGATCTGCTCGGAGCCGGCATCCATCACTTTGGCAATCTCTAGCGCCAATTGTTGCACCCGTTTCTGATGACCGGCAGTATAGGGATCGCGCATCTCGGATGTAGAAGCCATAGCAAAGATGATATCCTCAGTCGCTTTCTGCAACATTTCGTAGCTCTTCAGCAGCTTCTTTTCCGCTATTATGCTCTCGGTCATGTCGTTTATCAAGATCACTGTACCTTCGATCTTTGCATCTGTATAGACCGGTACACCTTTGAGAACGAGGTGGGTTTCGTTTTCTTTCCCTTTGTTCAGAATCTCTCTAATCCGCGCTGCTTTACCACTTTGTAAATTATAGGAAAAACGCTTGAATACCTGCTGATTAAAATCATGGAGCTTATCCAAGCGTTTCCCCATGTAATAATCCTGATCTTTGGGAGATATCTGGAAGATCTGAAATACCTCCGGATTGAGATACTCTACCTTTAGCTCTGCATCCAATTTGATGATACCGGCCGGGGAGTTTTCCAATACTTCTCGGTTGAACTCATAGAGTGATTTGTACATAATCTGAGATTTGCGTAGCTCCTTAGTCCGATCCGCTACAATTTCCTGTAACGATTCGTTCAAGTTACGCAATTCCTCCTCAGAGCGTTTCAGCTTGTGATCATTTATCTTCAGCTTAACAACAAGATAAGATGATAAAAGTACAAATATCCCCAAAAATATCGAGGATATCAAGACAAATGTTTGGACCTGATCTTCCATATTATGAATACACTCCCTAACCAGTAAATTTGACTGAGTA
>CAYSSJ010000008.1:0-77002 GCA_964433675.1 uncultured Candidatus Cloacimonadota bacterium | reverse complement strand
GTTTTTGTTTGTTTCATTTTTTCCTCCTTTAATTTAACAAACTGTAACTTATAAACATATCGACAAAAAGATTGAAAGTACAGTTTGTTGACAAGTTTTTTTTCGTTTTTTCTATATTTTGTTATAAAAATCACATATAATGTAGCGAAGTTAATTAGATAATATAGCGGGGATTTAATAAAATTTCTTGACTCAGAGTAAGGGTTTAATTTTTTTACATCTCGAAAGTTGTGTAAGAAATGGAGCTACCCGCTTCTACCTTACGGTTTCATATCATTATGAATACTTGTAAGGTTAAAAAAGAGTGTAAAACAACTGCGGGTGAGATTCCATTCGCAGTTTTTTATTTTAAGAGGAAAAAGGAGGTTTTTTGGGCTGGAGAAGCAGAGGTAAAGCAAAGACGAAACCTGAAGTTCCGAAGGAACGGATCAACGAGGAGATCACGGTCGATAAGGTTCGGTTGATTTCGGAAGATGGCAAGCAGGTCGGCATAGTATCAATAGGCGAAGCACAAAGAAGGGCTAATGATGCAGGTTTGGATCTGGTGGAAGTATCACCGACAGCAAAACCACCAGTATGCAAGATCATGGATTTCGGTCAGTATTATTATCAAAAAGAGAGAAAGATGCGTGAGGCTAGGAAGAAACAGCATGTAGTGGAGACTAAAGAGGTAAAATTTGGTCCCAATACCGAAGAACATGATTACAACTTCAAAAAGAGAAACGCGATCAAGTTTTTGAAACAGCATAATAAGGTGAAGTTTACCGTCAGATTCAGAGGGCGTCAGCTTGCACACATGGATCTGGGCTATAAGCTGTTGGATAAATTGTATAAAGAACTGCAAGATATCATCGAGCTGGAGAGCAAGCCGACTACTGAGGGTCGAACAATATTTATGATAGCCACACCGAAGAAAGATATAGATAAGATCTTGGCGCAAAAAGAGGAAGAATAATATAAAAAGGAGGAAAAATGCCCAAACTAAAAACAAGACGAAGCGCAGCAAAACGGTTCAAGGTTACCGGAAAAGGTAAACTGAAACGAGCACATGCATACGCCGGGCATATTTTTACAAAAAAAACTGCAAAACGTAAGCGAAATCTACGCAAACCCGATCTGGTCCACAAAGTGGATGTAAAACGGATAAAACGGATGTTAGGAATTTAAAAGAAGGAGAGTATTATGCCACGAACAAAAAATAATGTCGCATCCAAAAAGAGAAAGAAAAAATACCTCAAGGCAGCCAAGGGCTATGTGGCCGGTAGAAGCAAACTTTACCGCACTGCCAGACAAGCTGTGGAAAAAGGTTGGCAATATGCATATAGAGATAGGAGGGCGAAAAAGCGAGATTTCCGCAGATTGTGGATAGTTCGTATAAACGCAGCAGCTCGTATGCACGATCTTTCTTATAGCACTCTGATCGGCGGATTGAAAAAAGCCAATGTTCAGATCGATCGTAAAGCACTGGCACACCTTGCTTATAACGATATGGAAGCATTTTCGGAATTATGTGAGCTGGTGAAGGCACAACAATAGCAGAGAAAGGGAATTCTGATGTTCGATGAACTGAAAGACATTCGCCGACAAGCAAAAGAAGAGATCGGGAAAGCTGATTCTCAGCACGAGCTCAATATGCTCAAATCTCGTTTTTTGGGCAAAAAGAGTAAAGTGGTAGCTGCATTAAAGCAAATGGGCTCTCTCTCACCCGAGGAGCGACCTGCCTATGGTAAAGTCGTCAACCAAATCAAAGGTGAGATCCAAGCTCTAATCAGCCAAAAAGCGGAAGAGCTCAAAAAGAGAGAATATGAAAAAGCACTCTATTCCCAAAAAATAGACCTCACTATGCCGGGCAGAAAACCGCAGCTTGGTACTCTGCATCCGATCATCAAAGCCTGGCGTGAGTTGGAAGATATCTTTCTGAGTATGGGCTTCCAAATAGCCGAAGGGTTCGATGTGGAAGATGAATTTCATAATTTTGATGCTTTGAATACTCCACCGGATCATCCGGCTCGCGAACTTTCCGATACTTTCTACATAAAAGATGATGTGCTTTTGAGAACACAAACTTCTACAGTACAAGTGCGAGTGATGCAAAAATACAAACCACCGATAAAGATCATCGCTCCGGGCAGATGCTATCGAAACGATAACGACGCCTCACACTCACCTGCCTTTCATCAAGTGGAAGGATTGGTAGTAGATGAAGATATTACCTTTGCCGATCTGAAGGATATCCTACACATTTTTGTGCATCGGATGTTCGGCCGAGAGATAGATTCTCGTTTCAGACCACATTTCTTTCCGTTCACCGAGCCGAGTGCTGAGATGGATATCAGTTGTGTCAATTGTGGCGGAACCGGTTGTAATGTTTGCAAGCACTCGGGTTGGCTGGAAATGGGTGGTGCAGGCATGGTAGATCCCAATGTATTCGATATGCTCGATATTGATAGCGAAAAATTCACCGGCTATGCCTTCGGACTCGGTATAGATAGGATAGCTATGTTAAAATATCGTATCCCGGACATGCGAATGCTCTTCGAAAATGATGTCCGATTCCTAAAACAGTTTCGATAGAAAAGATAGGATAAAAATATGAAATTGTCTTATAATTGGTTAAAAGATTATATCGATATTTCCATATCACCGGAAAAACTGGCAGATGTTCTTACCTTTATCGGAATCGAGGTGGAAAAAATTGAATATACCGGTGCCTTGTTACAAAAGATAGTAATCGGCAAAGTAGAGAGTGTCGAGAAACATCCCAATGCAGACAAGCTATCGATCTGCAGAGTCTGCACCGGCGACGATACTCTCCAAGTGATCTGTGGTGCTCCAAATGTAAAGCCGGGAATAAAGGTACCTTTTGCACCTATTGGAGCCAAACTGGGTGGGCAGGAGATAAAAAAAGTAAAACTGCGTGGAGTGGAATCTTATGGTATGATCTGTTCGGAGAAGGAACTGGATATATCAGACGAACATGAAGGGATTATGATCCTGCCTGATGATGCGCCGCTAGGAGACTACCTGTCCGAATACATTAACAAAGATGATGTATGTTATGAATTGGAGATTACGCCAAACCGCCCCGATCTTTTGGGAATCCTCGGCATCGCCAGAGATCTTTCGGCAAAGATCGGTTCGAAATTGAGACTGCCGACAATCTCGCTAAAATCCGATAAACTAAGTATCAAAGAATATCTTCGCTTAGAAAATAAAGAACCGAAACTCTGCTCACGCTATACAGCGAAAGTTATCAAAAATGTGCAAGTAACCGATTCACCGGCTTGGTTGCAAGAAAAGCTGATCTCTATAGGACTGCGACCGATCAATAATATTGTTGATATAACCAACTTTGTGATGATGGAATACGGTCATCCACTCCATGCTTTCGATTATGAAAAGATCAAGGGCAAAAAAATCGTGATCAGAACAGCTAAAAACGATGAGAAATTTTATGCTTTGGATGAAGAGACCTATACCCTCAAAGATTCGGAGCTGGTAATTGCAGATGAGCAAGATCCTATCGCTCTTGCCGGGATTATCGGGGGGAACAATTCGCATATTACTTCTAATACCAAGACCATCGTTTTGGAAGCGGCAAATTTTTTGTACGCTTCTATCAGGGAAACTGCAGAACGGCTGAAGATCTCGACCGATTCATCGTATAGATTCGAGCGTGATCTTGCCGATCAGACTGCCGCTATTATCAGCGATCGAGCTGCTCAAATGATAGCAGAAATTGCCGGTGGCGAGGTTTTGGATGGTACGCTGGATTCCTATCCGGAGCCCAAAGAAGAAAAAATCGTAGCCCTAAGATACGCCCGTTTGCATAAATTACTTTCTATCGACATATCTCAAACTGAGGTAAAAAAATATCTGCAGCCACTCGGTTTGAAAGTAGTAGATAGCGATGAAGCGCAGATCGGATTTAGTATTCCTCTCTATCGCAAAGATCTAAGCAGAGAAGTAGATTTGATAGAGGAAGTGATCAGATTACACGGTTTCGATAAAGTGCCTTCTCATGAAGAGCAAGAGCTAATCATGAATTGGGATTGGTTCAAAACACGCCGAAAAATCGAGGATCTATTGGTCGAGCGAGGATTCAATCAGGTGGTCAATTGGTCTTTTTCACATCCGGAGCACATCGACAAATTCGGTTTTTCTCAATCTGATTTTCAAGCCAGAGAGGTGGCTGTTAAAAATCCGCTGGGAACTAGCTTTTCGATCCTCAGAACGATGTTGCTTCCCAATCTTTTGGAGAATGCATCCCATAATATCAAGCATAGCCAACACGATATCAGATTATTCGAGTTGGACAAGATATTCATAGACCAGGGCAGAAAGCTGCCAAAAGAGAGTTTTGAGCTTTCTGGCTTGATGAGCGGGAACGCTGATGCTTTGCATTGGTCATCCCAAGAACGTGCAGTAGATTTCTTCGATGTAAAAGGGGTTTGTGAATCTATACTGGAAAGCTGTAATGTTTATGAATATTCTGTGGAAGAATCTAAGTTGCCCTTCTATCTGCCCGGTCATGCTGTGGATATCTTTGTGAAAAAGCAGAAAATCGGTAATTGTGGAAAGTTGGATGCCAAAATAGCAGAGGAGTTTGAAATCGAACAACCTCTCTTTGTTTTCAATATTTATCTGGATGAATTGCTATCTGCGCCCAGAGAGAAGGTCCCTCACTTTACACCAATCTCAAAATATCCGACCGTAGAACGAGACATATCCTTTGTGGTGTCCAAAGATGTTGCCTATCAAAACATGGTCGAAGTTATCCAAAAAGCCGAGAAAAAAAATATCAAAAAGATAAGCTTGATCGATGAGTACACTGGCAAAGGCGTCTCAGAAGGTTTCAGAAGTCTTACATTTAAGCTGGATCTTGGAGCAGACACAAAGACCTTGACAGATAATGAGATTAACAGAATCGTAAATACAGTAATCGAAAAATTGAAGAATAAATTCGAAATTGTTTTGAGGTGATGATGGAAGAAAATAGTTCAGCGGTTAACGGGTTACATGAAAAAATTCATAAATTGATAGAGAGTTATCGAACGATAAAATCTAAGTTGGAGCAAGTAAGTAAAGAGAATGAAGAGCTCCATCAGAAGCTTGAAAGCACACAAGAAGATTCCGATAAAAACAAAAATGAAAATCTGGAAAAGATTAGTATGCTCGAAAATCAGCTATCCGAATGCCGAAACAAAAATGAAGAGATCAGTAAAAAACTCGCAGCGTATGAGTCCAAATTAAAAGTGGTTTCGGAAGAAGTTGATTCTGTATTATCGGACACACATGAATTGTAATGGAAAAGAAACCGGTTGAGATCGAGATATTAGGTAAGAAGTATTACATCCGTAGTGATTCAAAAGAAAAACTTGACCGGTATGTGCAGTATTTACAAAATCAACTTACGGAATTGAATGAAAAGTTCAATACCGTGGATCAGTTGAAGTTATTTCTGTTGTATTCTTTGAATATAACGGAGAAGTTTTTTATAGAGAAAGATAAGTGTGAAAACCTATCCAAAGAGATAGAAAAGCTCAAAGAGATATTGGATAGGGAGCTAGAGGAAGAAAAATGATGCCTGTGGTATTCGTGATATTATCTTTGTTTCAGAACCAATGTAACAAAGGAAACCGAGCCATTTGCGGCGCACAAGCCAGACACGATCTGGAAGTGTAAAGCAAATAAGGTAGGTGTCCACCTGGATTATCGGTTCAGGAAAACAATAATACACGATACCACGGGCTTAATATAAAGAGAGGTAGTCATGAACAGTCTATATAGTATTGCCATTGGATTTGTCGCCGGAATAATAATCGCCTATCTGTTTACATTGATCCGAAAAGCGGCAGGTAACAAAAAAATTCTTCATGCTAATGAACTGGCGAAGAAAATAATCGACGATTCGAAAAAAGAAGCTGACACCCTGAAAAAATCGATAGTTCTGGAAGCAAAAGAAGAATGGTATAAAACCCAGAAGAAGTATGAAGAAGATATCACGGTTCGAAAGAGAGAATTGCATTCTCTGGAAAAAGAGTATAACGAACGAGTTCATAGTTTAGACAAACGATTGGAAAATTTGGACCGGAAAGAGAATGTTCTGCAGGATTTCGAAAAGCGACTGAAAACTCAGGATCAAGAGCTCCAAAAGAAAAGATCCGAGCTGGATAAATTGTTAGAACATCAAAACAAGAAATTGAGTGAGATTGCAAAACTATCGCGCGAGGAAGCAACGGAGATTCTGAAAAACAATCTGAAAAACAAAGCTCGAAACGAAGCTGCTATGGAAGTGAGAGCGATAGCTGCTCAAACCAAAGCGAATGCTACCAAATTAGCTTCCAACATTATTTCTACAGCAATTCAACGAATAGCGGTGGATCATGTGTCCGAGTCTACCGTCTCGGTAGTTTCGCTGCCGGACGATGAGATGAAGGGGCGAATTATTGGTAGAGAGGGTAGGAATATCCGAACTTTCGAAATGATCTCGGGAGTTGATCTGATCATTGATGATACTCCGGAAGCTGTTGTACTCTCCGGTTTCGATCCGGTAAGAAGAGAGATCGCCAGAATAGCTTTGGAGAAATTGATCTCAGATGGACGAATTCATCCCGGCAGGATCGAACATGTGATAGAGAAAACAAAAAAAGAGATGGATGCCACTCTGGTAGAAATCGGCGAAAAAGCTTGTATGGAAACCAACATCCACAATATTTCTCCAAATATTGTAAAATTGATAGGAAGATTGAAGTATCGTACCAGCTATGGACAGAATATACTCAAACATTCGATGGAAGCAGCTTGGATCTGCGGGATATTGGCAGCCGAGTTGAGATTGGATCAGGAATTGGCACGCAGAGCCGGATTCTTGCACGATCTGGGGAAAGCGATAGATCATGAATATGATGGTTCACACGCTAAATTGGGAGCTGAAGTCGCCAGAAAGAACGGCGAATCGAAAATCATCGTAAACGCAATCGAAGCTCATCACGAAGAAGCAGAATACGAAAGTGTGTATGCTGCACTTACCCAAGCTGCCGATGCTATCTCAGGAGCGCGCCCCGGTGCCAGAAGAGAAATGCTGGAAACTTATATGAAACGACTCTCTAAGATGGAAGAGATAGCTAACGCGATTGATGGAGTGAGCAAATCTTATGCTATCCAAGCAGGTAGAGAACTACGTATCATCGTTGACCCTGAATCCGTAGATGATGGTAAGACAGCATATATCGCATCCGATATAGCAGCTAAGATAGAACAGGAGATGCAGTATCCCGGTCAGATCAAAGTGCTGGTCATCAGAGAAAAAAGGCATACGGCGGTGGCTAAGTAAATGATCATTCTGTTTTTGGGAGATGTGTTCGGTAAAGCGGGCAGGAAAATAGTGATAGCAAAACTATCCGAACTCAAAGATGAGTTTTCGGTAGATCTCTGTATAGCCAATGGTGAAAATTTGGCACAAGGTAGAGGTATGACCGAGAAAACGGCAAACGCTATGTTCAACGCCGGAGTAGATGTTTTTACCAGCGGTAATCATCTTTGGGATAGAAAAGAATCTTATGAATTTATCAAAAATGAGAACAGAATCGTGAAACCACTCAATTATCCAGAACAAGCTATAGGTAACGAATATTTTGTTTTCGATTATGATGAAAACTGTAAGGTGATCATAGCGACATTGGTGGGGCAGGCATTCATGGGAGCGGTCAATTCTCCACATCAATGTTTGGAAAAACGATTAGCTTCATTTTATGAACTGACTAAGAATATTATTATCGATTTTCATGCCGAAGCTACAGCAGAAAAACGTTCCTTCGGTTTCTATTTCGATGGGAAAGTAAGCGCCATAATTGGCACTCACACTCATATTCAAACTGCCGATGAAGAGGTGTTGCCCCAAGGTAGCGCATACATTACGGATGTTGGGATGACCGGACCTCACGATTCTATCATCGGAGTAGAAAAAGAAGATATTTTCCGGAAGATAAAGACAGGCATGCCGGTTCGCTATACCGTTGCTTCCAAAGGATTGCAGATCAATGCAGTCGTATTGGATCTAGATGAAAACAGCGGGAAAGTGCGCAGTATAAAGAGAATAAAGAGGAAGTATGATGAGTAAAGAGCTCGTTGCCAAACCTTTGGTAAAGAATATTTATCAAGGGATAAGAGATGAAGTGGAGAATATGGATAGAAAACCGGTTTTATCTATCGTTCAAGTAGGAGAAGATCCCGCTTCGGAATACTATATCAACAGTCTGAAAAAGAAAGGTGGCAAATGCAGTATCGAAGTGAGAATAGAAAGCTTTGAGCTTCAAACTGGTGCCGACCAAATTATCAAAACGATCCATAAATTGAACAAAGATACTTCTGTGGATGCGATAATGATCCAAAAACCACTACCCGCACACATCGATGATTTTGAGGTCACATTGCAGATCGATCCCGAAAAAGATGTCGATGGTTTACATCCACTCAATGTAGGTAGATTAGTATTAGGTAGAGATGGATTCGTTCCTGCCACTCCGGCGGCTGTATTGGAGCTGATTAAGTTTTATGAGATCCGAACGGAAGGTAAGCATGTGGTAATAGTCGGCAGAAGCGATATAGTCGGAAAACCCTTGGTGAATTTATTTCTGCACAAAAATGAGACCGGGAATGCTACAGTTACTGTATGCCATAGCCGCACAAACGATCTGGCTGGAATTACGAAACAGGCAGATATTCTGGTGGCAGCTATCGGCAAAGCTTTCTTCATCAAAAAAGAGCAGGTAAAATCGGGTGCAATTATCATCGATGTGGGTATCAATGAGTACAAAGAAAATGAAAAAGTACGTTATGTCGGTGATGTGGATTTCGAAGATTGTTATGATACAGTTAGCAAAATCACGCCTGTACCGGGTGGAATAGGTTCGATCACTACAGCTATGCTGCTCAACAATGTACTCATTGCTAACAAAACAGAGAAAAAAAATAAAAAAGTGTTGACGTGAATTGAGTAAATTATAATTATCGTTAATCATGATTATTATGAAAAATAAAGATTTAATGTATGTGAGGAGGAGACGATGAAGAAAAGGATGAGTCAATCGGCCTTCTTAGTATTATTATTAGTAATACTATTGCTTGCTGCATGTGATGATCGTCGGGGGCAATTATATCCCAATATCCCACCGACCGTTAGAATAACATCATATGAAGGAGTAGAAGATCCCGAAGCTTTGGACGAACCAGCTTTGTTTCAGCAAAGAATATTCTGGCAGGGAACTGATCCTGACGGAGTTGTAGAAGGTTATGCCTATCGTGTTATGGACGAGAATGAGAATCCAATCGCAACTTCAGGAAAAGAAGTGGTAGATGAGGATGGTTGGGTTTATCATTATAAAGAGGGAGCCGATACTTCGATTCCCTTGGATGAAAGTGACGAGAAGACAATCTGGACTAATGATGTTTCTACTGTGATTAATTTCCCTGCCCATGTAGATGGAGATAGCGCTCATGTCACCAGTATTTTCGAAGTGAAATGTATTGATGACAGAGAAGCGGTGAGTGAGCCGGCACGAAAGTATTTTCTTGCTAAATCTCATAAGCCTATGGTCAATGTTCTATCTTCACGTGGTGATATAATGGGTAGAACTATCGGAATGGGAGTCAGACTGGTATTCAATATCAGATATAACGATCCCTTTATCGATGATGGTGTAGCAGATCATTTCAAATTTAAGATAGAAAAACGTGATGTAGTTACCGGCGAGGTTATTCCACCCGAACAAGGTGGATATGAGGAGGTTATATGGGATACTAAGGATCAAAACGATATTTATCGAAGAGTATTGACTTCTCAAACAGATCCGCCACTTATCCCGAATGATTTTGTAGGTGAAGTAGAGCAAGATTCCACTCATTTGACCGTATGGGGTGTACACCAGTCGGGCGTAGTTTCCGATTCTGTTGAGATCAGCTTCCTTGTGAAAGAAGGATTCTATCCAAGTACGATATTCTATACAAACCAAAAATACGATCATATGAACTATGTAGGGAAGAATGCTACTTTCGTATTGGGAGCCAATCATTATGTGCCTTATTATCGTGAGGCGATCGGCAGATTGATACCCAATGTCACCACTGCAGAAGGTATCCGATTTGCCACACCATTTTTTATAGACAAAGATGGTAAATACAACGCAATGCATAGTACCGATCTGAGGATATGGCTACGTTGGGGGCATCATGGCGAATATGGTAAACGTGCCGGAGAAGGGTTCATTATTACTAATGACCCCAACGATGTCAGAGCACAACAGGTACTTGATGAACAAACCGGACAACCATATTTCACCGAGATCATTGCCTACGATCTCAGAATGAATGATCAACCTTATGTGTACGGACCACTCCCAGCTGCTCAGCATAATATAGTTGATGATGACGGCACAGAATGGCTAAGAGTTCCTGTAGGTGAAGCAATTTCGCAAAGATTGATCTTATCACGCATACCCCCGGGAGAACATAAGATCGAGGTTCGCGCTGTGGATCTGCAGGATGTTGTAGATCAGACTCCGGTTACTTTCGACTTCAATCTTAAAGATAGAATGCCGACTAATCAGAAAAACGGCATACTTTTGATAAATGATACTCAAAATCATCCGACTCAATCACCAAGAGAAATCATTGACCAATTTTATCAAGATATCTTCGATTGGTATGATGGTCCTGTAGATTATCTTAACAGATCAGATTTAAGAGGAACCGTTTTTGACTCGGAATTGCATTATGGAGACAACGTATTCTCGCCATCCGATTTTGAAGATTACAAAATTGTAGTTTATTATTCTGATAGACCACTTGCAGAAACCAGATTACCACAGGAGAATGATGTGTTCAATCTCTACTTACGAGGCGGTGGTAATGTAATCCTCAGTTTAAATGGAGTGGCAGCTCGAAACAGTCATCATTATTTCCGAGAAAGACAACGACCGATGTATCAACGCTATTTCGGTATTCCGATGACCCATGCCGGCACGGTGAAATCATCTTCCGGCGATTGGTTTGAAAAACCATATTTCATCGGAGCTAATAGTGATCCTGTAAATGGACCCGGCGTGTATGTACCACTAAACTTAACCGATCCATTCAATCCTATGATGAATAATCTTGAAGGACTTCCCGGAGTAGCTTACTTTGTGGAAGATGAGATCGAGGCTGAAGCGATTTATCGTTTCGAATGTAAAGAGGTCGGTGCTCATCAAGGTCCTACAAATCAGGATGAGTTCGATCAGTTCAATGACAAACCGGTTGCTCTCAGATACCAAGGACCGCATCAAAACCTTAATTTCATGTTCGGATTTCCATTGTCATATATGGAAAAAGATGCAGTTAGAAATATGATGCAACAAATTGTTCCGGATATTGAAGGGAATTAGAATAAAAAACGTATAAAAATATAGAGCGCATCGGAAAGTCCGATGCGCTCTTTTTTTAGTAATCTATTTTACCAGTATCAGGACAATGTTTAACACATCTGAGGCAATGAATACAATTCGGATCAGTTATCTTGTCCACCTTCTCCAAATCAATTTTCATCGGACAGACATTTGAACAAATACCGCAATTACTACATTTTTTTCGCTTCAAAACGGATCTTTTGATGCCGATAAACGAGCCTAATACTTGCACAACATTCATCAAAGCGGCATAAGGACATAGATATCTGCACCAAAACCGTTCGATTATAAAACCGAAGAGTAAAATTGTCAGCAAAGAGATAAGCCCCGATAGCCCAATATACTTTATCTCTGCTAATGCTAATACTGGGCAGAACTTCATGTATAAATGAGAAAGATAAGTAATAGTGAGTATTAAAGTCGTTAATAATACGACATATTTTATCTTTTTTAGAAGATCATCATTCTTTTTTCGTAAATTTTTTTTTGGATATAATCTGATACGAAGGTTAAACAATGCTGCTTGGATTGTGCCCAAAAAACAGATATACCCACAAAATCTCCTCCCGATAAAAATTGCTGATAATGTTATAGCCAACCCTGCAATTACAGCAATAAGATACAAATGGTATCCCAGAGGATATAGTGAACCAAAACAAACGACTGCATAAGGGCAGTATTGATGAGCAGGATACAATATCCCTCTGATCAACAAGATCAGTAGAATCAGCCAACCGAGTAATGTGATAATCTGGATAATAGTTCGCAACTTAAATCTATTCATTAGATTATGCTAAGATATTTCCTCTTTTTATTACTTTGGTTATTTCGATGTTTTTATAATCAAACGGACAAAGAAGATCTATGTTTGTGCTTACCATATCTGCAAACTTACCTTTTTCCAAAGTGCCGATCACATTCTCATCATGAGATAGATAAGCAGCATCTTTAGTGTAAAGTGAAATAGCTTCAAAGTTGGATAATCTTTCGTTCGGGTTATGGTGATTGATAGCAGCATCTATACCTTTGAGCGCATTTAGCTCTGTCACATACCAGTCCGATCCTCCACCGATTTTTATATTATGTTTCCCTAGAGTTTTGAACCTATTGGTCATCTGAACTCGTTTCCCCCCCAAAACTCTTTGGTACATACCATCTTCACCAGCCCAGAGTTGATCAAACATGGGCTGCATAGCGGCTGTAATACTAGCGGCTGCCATTTTTAAGATGATATCCTCATTTGTTAGTTCATTGTGGATGATAATATGACGAAGGTCTTTGTTGATATTCTTTTGAACAGTAAAGTAAGTATTTACTAACTGAGAAATAGCTCTGTCTCCGATACAATGAACTGCTACCTGTAAATCTTCATTATGTGCCTCTGTGACAAAATCCAACCAGAACTTATCTGAATGGTATAGTAGTCCATAGTTTTCCGGTTCATCAGCATAAGGCTGCAAAAGCGCTGCGGTATGTGAGCCGAAAGAACCATCAGCCAACAGACATCCTCCTATTCGTCTTGCTCCGAGTTCTACAGCTTTGTGCACATCAAATATCTGTGGATACAAGATAAAACCGATCGGGAATAAATGTAAGTTTTTCGCTATCAGGGTATAATGCTCCGGATCGTTCCTGCCATCGCCGATCATGGTATGGATAGTAGTGTGCCCGTTTTGAATTGCTATTTGAGATGCTTCTTGGTATGCTCTTAGGATCCAATCCTCGGATATTTGGTGAAACCAGTTTGCAGCCTCATCATTCAATCGACCCCGTAGCAATCCGTTTGAGACTGTCGATATTTTCTCACTCCAGGGAATAGATTTGAGTGCATAGGTATTCAAAACAGCAGAGTGTCCGTCTATTCGTCTGATCATGACAGGGTTATGAGGATAGATTTCGTCCAGTTCTTCATTGGTGGGGAAACGTCTTTCGGCTAGTTGCATTTCGTCCAATGAGAAAGCGAAAATCTTCCCATCTATCGGTTTGATCTGAGACAAGATTTCAAATAATTCTCTGAAACTGCGAACTTCATTCAGATTGGCAGCAAGGCTATATAGACCACCTTCAAAAGAATGAGTATGAGTATCGATAAAACCCGGATAGACAAAACTCTCTTGGAGGTCAATATGTTCGATCTCTGCAGGTAAGATCGGCATCTCTCTATAAACATCTATGATAATGCCATCATCGTCCACCAAAATCGCTTTGAGGGTATCATCCTCAGCTTTCATAGTAAAGAAGGTGGCATTATGAAACAGTTTCATTACCCAAGACCTCTTGCAAAAGCTGATAGAAAAGTGCAATAGGGAAACCCATCACATTGAAGTAGCAGCCGTTGATCTTTTTCACAAATTGCCCGCCAAAACCTTGTATTCCATAAGCGCCGGCTTTGTCGAAAGGTTCATCCGTAGCGATGTAACTGGAAATATCCTGTTCGGAAATATGATTGAAAGTGACATTGGTTCTCTCATAAGCGGATATTACCTTGGTACAATATGAGATAGCTATACCTGTATAAACGCAGTGTGTCTCTCCCGATAGACGGCGCAGATATCTTCTTGCCTGATTCTCATCTTCCGGCTTGCCCAACACGGTTTTATCGTGGTAAACGATCGTATCGGCAGCTACTACAATGCATCGAGGATCATAATCCGTTGCTATGTGCCTTGCTTTGTTGATGGCGTGAACAGTAACGATTTTCGCCGGTGAAGTATAGTGTGTGTTTTCATCAATATTTGATGGTTTTGGGATAGCTTTGATCCCTAACATGCGAAACAGCTCTTTTCTGCGGGGAGATGCAGAAGCCAAAATTACGCGTTTGGTTTTTAGTAGGTCATGTATCATAACATCCCTCAAAATTATTTTGTATTGTGAATAAATTACTCATCATCAATCAGCGAAAATGGTGTCTATCAGGTTTGATTTTTTTAGATACTGTTTAATTAGGACAAGATCAGGATGAAAATCCAACTCCGCCCAATCATCTGGGGCACATTTGGAAAAGTGAACGGGATAGCCCTTATTGATGATCTCTTGTATAGCTTGAAGATAAAATATATTTAAGTTTTCTTTTTTCCTCACCATTTCTTCCAATACATTTACATATATTTTTGGTCCTTTACCGGAAAATTTGATGATTCCGATAGATTCACCATTAGTTTCCACAATAGGAATCTTTTTGCTAACTTTTTGGATTAAACCATCATGATGAACTACTTTCATATCATCTTCATCATATTTTTCTTTTTCATCAATTACCATCGTGATATTATTTTTTGATTTCAATAGGTTTTCAATTACAGAAGGTTTAAACAGATCATCTCCATTAATTGTGATAAACTCATCGTCCATAAGATGTCGAGCCATCCAAACAGAAACGAGATTATTCGAACAATCGTAGAAAGGATTAAAAATCGTATTGATATTAAAATCCCCATCATATTTTTTTAATTTTGCCTCTATCTGTTCCGCCCGATATCCGACAATAATAGTAACATCTTTAATATTATTCTCTTTCAGGCTGTGTAGTTGGGATTCTAATAGTGTTAAACCTTTACCTATTTCCAAAAGGCTTTTGGGCGTGTTTTTAGTAAGAGGATACAATCTCGTTCCTTTACCAGCAGCTATGATAATAGCTCTCATGAATTAACCTCCTTTTCATCTGTAACTATTGCATTATCATTTTTTTTAAAGTCATACTCTTTGACTGGCGTTTCCCAATCACCATATCGGTGTTGTAAATAGCTTTTGTAACCTAGTGGTACCAAATAATGATAACCGTCAAAAGCATATCTGTCTAAATTTTCATAATAAAAATAAGGAGCAGATTTCAGAACCGGATTATTGATGCCTACTGTCCAATAATACTGGTCTCCTATTTTCTTCTTGACAAAGATATCGAGCAAACTAACTCCTTTGAAAATAAACCATCTGGTTTGGATTTTCATCAATCTGACCGAACCTTTGGGGAAATGAGGCATATCTTTGATCGAACGTCGTATCCTTGTTCGATAACCTGCGAGCCAAAATTTGTATCTAATCTTTATCAATTTTTCCAAATGGTCTTCTGTAATTGTCAAATCTACATCATTATCCCAAGGGAGTAGTCGATTTTCTCTGATGATTCCTAATAATGTGCCTCCCTCTAAGACATATGGGATATTGTTTTCGTCTAATATTTTGCAAACATCTTTGAGCATCTTTTGTGCCTTGACTGCTAATTTGCCAGTTAATTTCAATTTCCCAGCCATTATTTTAGATATCCTTTTCTATATTTTTCATGATACAAAATTCTCAGTTTTCGATATATATTCAAGGGTTTTTTCTGATAAACATAAAATCTTGTCATTAAATTCTATCTTTAACAACTTTCCAAACATAATCTACAGATATGTCATGCATACACCTAAAATGTCCCAAGGGGCAACAATTACTTCCATGTGTGCTACATGGTCTGCATTTCAAATCCGACTCTATCACGACATCATTTTCTCGGTATGGATAAAAGCCCAGTATCGGAGCTGTAGGACCAAATATTGCGATAACATCTGTTTTGACTGCATTTGCCATATGTAAAGGAGCACTATCATTTGTAACTATCAAGTTGCATTTTTCTATTAAAGCTGCTGATTGCAGAATAGAAAGTTTGCCGGCCATATTGATAGCACTACTGTTAGCTTTTATTTCATTACAAAGAGTATGGTCTTCAGCGCTCCCTATCAGAAAAACTTGACAACCACGGGAGGTAAGTAAGTATGCTAATTTCATGTAGTTTTCGGCTGGCCATTTTTTGGTAGGCCAGACAGAACCTGGGGCTACGGCAATACTATATTGTTTTTTTGTTTGAACCTCTCCCATAATTCTTTCGATAAGCTCGCTATCTTTATTTGAATAAAAAATTTCTGTCTGTCTGTCATATTCTTTTGAGGAAAAAGGAATTAACAAATGAAGAATTTTATCTATCTTGTGATCTCCCTTAAGTTTTGAATGATCTACAGACATATTTAAAAATTTCTGTCTCGAAAAACCATGTTTGACCTTTATGTTACCCAATATCATCAGAAAAGATGAAGTCATAGAGCTTTGTATAGAGATTCCAAGCTCATAATCTCTATCTCGTATTTTAAATACAACTTTAAAAAAATTTATCCATTTTTTAAACCTTTTCCTTTTATCAAATGTGAGTATTTTGTTAATATTAGGATTATATCTAAAAATCGGTTCTGTTTGAGGAAGACATAATACGTCGATATCAGCCTCTGGGAATAACTCTTTTAACCCTTTTAATAATGGAGTTGCTAATATCGCATCCCCCAAAAATGCAGTTTGAATTACTAAAATATTATTATAGGATTTTTTCATATAATTCTATATTTTTACGAGCAGTAATATCTTTTGAATACGCTTTAACCATTTGCAATGAGGCTTGTGAGAATGCTTTTCTTTTTCCTCTGTTTTCACATAAATCCAAAATGGCTTTTGCAAGTGCTTCGGGATTCTCTTTTTGCACTAACAAACCATTTTTGCCATCATTTACCATTTCCGGGATACCACCAGCATTTGTGCCGATTATCGGCAAACCAACAGACATCGCTTCCAAAACTGCAGTCCCAAGCCCTTCTAATTTGGATGCCAACACAAATATATCCAATGCTTTTAATACATTACCAATATCTGTCCGATATCCGAGGAAAATGAAACGTCCTTTCAAGTTCAAAGTTTCTGCCAAATTCTGAATTTTTACTTTTTTATTACCATCTCCAACAGCTATGAAGTAGACATTCTCGTCAGCAGCATTAACAATTTCTGCAGCTTTTAACAAAGTAGGATAATCTTTGTGACCTACCAATGCTGCGATAGTCCCAACTAAAATTGCATTTGGTCTTATATTCAACATTTGTCGCAGCTTACCATCTTTGGGACTTTGATTGAACTTATCAAGATCAATGCCGCTTCGTATGACTGTAATCTTTGTTGTTTCAAGACCATCTTTGGCAAGAATATTTTTTATGTTTTCGGAAATTGCTACAATACCATTTAATAACCGATTTTTGTATTTATATTTACTCAGTATATTTTTATGAATAGAAAAATCGACTCTGCGTACGGCGATCAATTTGATCTTTGGGAAAATTATTTTGACTAATAATCCGATCGTTATTGCATGCGCAGAATGAAGGTGAAGCAAGTTGTAATTATTCTGCTTAGCACAAGTTGCAATTTTGAAAGCAGAGAACAGATCCCACTCTCCAACAAGAGGGGCAAACAACGTGGGGAGGTTTTGTTTTTGCAGATAACTTCCCAATTTACTATTTCTTCGACAGACAAACATTGTTTTGTAACCATGTTTCAGTAAGTATTCAAAGAGATATATAGCCTGCTGTTGTCCACCTCGCCATTCTCTTTCCGTATCTAAGTGAAGGATATTAATCTCGGTCATGTGTTTTTTCCCAAAGATATAAATACTTCAGATATACCCCGATAGCAGAATTTAGGGAGAGTATAAAGCCGTATCTCCCGTCTAAGATTCCCTTTTGCAGAAAATACATTTTCATGAATTTAAACAAACCTCTGAAGAGAGCTCCTATTATAGTAGCTCGTTTTTTTTTAGTAAAATTTTGTTGGGCTCCTAAAAATGCATAATTCGTCATTTTTTCAATGTGACTTTTAATAGTCGGATATGTGTAATGTAGAAGCAATTCATTAATAACCCCTAATTTAGCATCTGATATTTCTACTGATTCATGTACTATTTTGCTATTAAATCTGCCATGTTGTTTATTGAACAATCTTATTGGGTAGTCTTTATCCCAACCACAGTGCTTAATTTTTTGGCCAAGATAGTATGATGACCGTTTGATCCGATAACCATAGAATTGCGGATTTTCTAATTTACTTTCTATCCGCTGTCGCAACCTCTTTGTTACTATTTCATCAGCGTCGAGAGATAGGATCCAATCATGATTACAATAATCTACTGCCAGTTGTTTTGTTTTTCCAAATCCAAACCATTTGGAAGTGAATATTTTCACTCCGTGTTTTTTGCATATATTTAAAGTATAATCTTGTGAACCAGAGTCTACTACAACAATCTCATCTGCCCAGTTTACCGAGCTCAGACATCTATCTATATTTGCTTCCTCGTTTTTTGTAATGATAGCCACAGAGAGCTTATTCATTTTTTACCCCCTCAAGCCAGTTAAGCAAGGATTTTGCACGTTTTTCCCATGTAAAATGGCCCGTATTTTTATAAATTTTTTTTTCCATTTGTCTCAATTTGTCAACATTGTTTATTAAGAAATCAATTTGAGTGGCAAGGTGTTTTGGATTCTCAACTTCAAAAAAAAGACCGGTTTGATTCTCGGTTATTAATTCTCGAGTAGTGTCCAAATCAGAGCTTATAATTGGTATGCCGTGACCAAAATAATCGAATATTTTTAGTGGGGAGGTAATGTGTCGATTAAAAAAAGTATCTCTGAGAGGAACAATCCCAATGGCAGTTTCTTTCAGATATTGTTTTACCATCTTTTTATTTATCCATCCGGTTACTTTGATTTCGGGATGATTATTTATTACTCGATTGATCTCGGCTTCAGATTTACCACCAATAATTAGAACTTCGAGTTGGCTCTGACAATAATTTAATGCATCCAATAAAATGTTCACTCCTTTGTTCTTATCCAACGATCCGATGTAAGTTATGTATTTTCTTTTTTTGTCACTCATCTCATGTTTTAAAAATCCGGTTCTAAATACTTGAATATCGCATTCCGGGAATATTTTTTTATATAACTTCTTTTGGGTTTCTTGCAAACAGATCAACCCATTTAGGTGAGGGATGAATTTTTTTTCTAATAATGATTGTCTTTTTTTTCTTTTTGGGTTGAGATCATCCCGAAGAGATAAGTCTGAAAAAAAATCGTGGGTTTCATAATATACTCTCACATCATATTGGTGTTTTAGCTTAATAAGTAAAGGCAAGCTCGATACATTTCTGCTAATTACAGCATCAACTTTACCTTTATTGATCAATTGCTTCAAGCTCAGATATATTTGTTGATAATATATCTCATTAGAATTTATTATGGGTTTTTTGGTATCATGAATTATCAGATTATTTGGTTTTTCCACATCGAAAAATTCTCTGAAAATAGTTTCTACTTTTCCTTGAAAATTTCGTTTAATAAAAAAATGGCATTCAGAAGTCTGTTTAGATAGTGCTAAGCAGTTGTAAGTAGAAAAAGTGATGCTGGGAGAATTAGAAGGCCAATCTCCCGTGTGAATATAGGCAACTCTCATGACTTTCTTACCAATTTGTAATTTTTAAATCCCCCGACTTGATTACCATTATTAAATCTTTTTTCTATAAAGGAAAGAAATCGGTATTTCAATTTTTCATGTTTATGCGGTTTTCTGTTCGGATCAGGTTTGCCGAAATACTGAAGTTTATTGCTCCAATCCATTTTTGAGATCATTTTTCGCATCACATGTGGGTGTGTTCCTCTAAAAAGTTCCAACCTATTTAATGGACCATAATCAAATTCAGCTGCTTGCTGTTGATACATTAATTCCGTTCTCATTGCTCCTTTATGGATAGTATCTAGGGCTTTTTTTTTATTAACCATCAAATGAGGTGGTCTAACCCAACCGTAATGGTAAATATAAGCATCTATTAAGGCTACTTTTATTTTGTATGTGCCTTCTTTTTGACGATAGTTTACGCCATCAAAATCCGGGATTTTTCTAAATGATTGTGCCGATTCCCAAGAGTGTATATCGGACTCATTTCTTATGATTCTGATCTCATGAGGATACCATCCATGTCCGGTTTGAATGTGATTGTAATCACCCCAAAAGTGAAGATAATTGAATAAAAGACCTTCCACTTCTTTGTCATCCTTATATTTTTTGCAGGCAGATAGTATTTCCGGCAAATACTTTTCATGAACTACTTCATCAGCTTGAAGATAAAACAACCAGTCGCCACTGCAAGCATTTTTTGCGATATCTGTCTGATGGGCATTTTCCATACCGCGAGGATACTTTTCCAAATCCCAGTTAGTATCGATAATTTTTATCTTCGGATCTCCTAGGGAAGCTACTCTCTCTCTGGTATCATCATCACTTTTACCGATAGCAATAATAAATTCATCTACGATAGGTAGTATCGAGCAGATCATTTCTACTACCGGATAGTATAGTTTAATTCCGTTTTTAACCATTGAAAAGCCACTAATCTTCATAAACAGACCTTCTAAAATTATCAACCATTTTGTTTTAGTTCAAATTGAGCAGCACAAAGCTTTTTGTATTTATCGCAACGAGTCAGTAATTCCTGATGACTTCCTATATCGGTAATCTTCCCTTTATCCAGCACGGCGATCTTATCGGACGATAGAACGGTAGATAAGCGATGCGCAATCACGATGACTGTTTTGTTCTTGGTAGCTTGCTCGATTGCACGTTGAACTTTCTGTTCAGCTTCCGTATCCAGCATACTGGTAGCCTCGTCGAATATCAAAATAGGTGGATCACCTACGACGGCGCGAGCGATGCAGAGTCGCTGTTTCTGCCCACCGGAAAGATTGGAAGCTTTGATATCTAACATTTCATCATATTTATTGGGGAATTGCTCGATAAATTCGGATGCGTATGCTATCTCTGCCGCGTTTTTTATTTCTTCGTGCGAAACCGGTTTTAGCGTACCATAATTTATATTACTCGCTATCGTATCTGTAAACAGAATTGATTCTTGGGTGACCAGTCCGAACAAATTTCTGAGGTCTCTAAGTTTAATCTCCTGAATCGGGATGCCATCTATCAAAATATTGCCACCGGTAGGATCGTACATACGAGTAAGCAAGTTAATAAGAGTAGTCTTGCCGGCTCCGCTTCCGCCGACGATCGCCACTTTCTCACCTTTGTTGATCTCGAACGAGATGTTTTTCAAAACTTCGGCATATTTTCCATAAGAAAAAGATACATCAAGCAGTTCGATTTTGTCATCAAACGTTTTCTTCGGTTTATGATGCGGCAACTCGATAAGTTCATATTTTCTATCCAAGATCTCGGATATTCTTTGAAGGGAGACATTTGCTTTGCGAATATCGGCATAAGCGCGGGATACTATTTTCAATGGGTGAAGCATAGAAAAGATTGCCAACAGAAATGCCATAAAACTACCGAGAGTAAAATCTGAGGTTTCCGATAAAACCTGGGAACCGCCGATTAAAAATACGACAATGCCGGTGATTGTGCCATTGAATTCTGAAATCGGAGTACTGAAGGCATGGTAAATTCGCGATTTGCGCCAAGATTTGAAGTGACTGCGATTGATCTTCTTGAATTTGTCCAACTCATGATCTTCTCGAGAGAAGGCTTTCACAATCTTCATGCTGTTTAATATCTCTTCTACAGTGGAGAACAGATCGGAAGCTCTGGATTGAATTCGGCGAGAATACTTCTTTATCTTCCTGCCCATATGTGAAAGCACTAAAGTGAATATGGGTAGTAGGATAAGACTATACAAAAATAAACGACTATTCAAAAGCAAGGCAATGCGTGCATAAACGAGGAGCAAGACGATATTTTGGATTGCTTCCAAGATGGATTTGATATAAAAATTGCTAACCAGCTCCACATCATTGACCATTCTTACCAAAGAATCTCCAACTTTGTTAATATTGAAAAAAGCTAAAGACTGGTTCAGATATGTTTTGAACATCTGATTTCTAATATCATATACCGTCTTCCCACGCAGATTGGCAAACATCACTTTGTTTAGATAAAAGAAAAGATTTTTTAAGATTATCAATACTAACACACTGATACTGATGAACCACAGCAGAAACAGGGGATCGGTGTGTTTGAGGATCTCTTTCAGGTTATCTACCAATGGGTTGTAAAAATTCAGATTGCGGGGTACGAAAACCGAACCGTATTCAGCTACAAAATTTTCTACTGCTTGGCGGATAGCTGATTGAAACGAGGCGAGAGATTCATAATAGATCTCGGTGGGCTCAGGCTTGAATACATAATCCAATAACGGTACTGCCAACATGATGCTGACTCCGCTAAAAAGTGCGAATCCGAACATGAATACAAGCCCCGCTATCAGAAATGGCCAATAGCGGATGATTATCTTATACAATCTAACTACATTTTTCATATTTTACCCTTATCACTATAGAAAATGAATTTTTTTCTGCAAATTTATATGTCAACTATTATTTGTCTGCCGAATATATTAAAAAGTTATTCAACTTATTTTTTTGCTTTTTTGTTGACACGAAATATTGCCTTGTATTAAATGCCAACAGAGTCTTCCATAAAGTAAATAAAAAATTGGAGGTAGTCAATGTTCAAAAAAAGCATCAGCTTGATGATTATGATAGTGATTCTGCTAACCTTAGCAGCTTGTGCTACTCATGTTCATACTGTCGGTCGTGGTTCCCAAACAGGACAAGAAATGGAAGCCCGTCAATGGTATGCAGTTTTCGGATTAGTGCCGATTAACGATGTGGATACAAATCAAATGGCAGCTGGAGCTTCCGACTATGAGATCAAGACAGAACAGACTCTTATAGACGGAATTATCACTTACTTTACCAGCATTGTTACAGTTAGCTGCCGCACCGTAAAAGTTACAAAGTAGAACTGATTATATTATGGGAGACTCTATTTTTTAGGTTATCGATTGATATAAATTTGGAATGTATTAACTGCACTTGAATTTAGCTAGACTTTCCAAGTCTTTGATTGATCTTTCTGACAGTCTTTTTTTCTTTTCTTTTTTATCTCTAATTCTAACCTCAAGTGGAGGTAACAGACCAAAATTGGCATTCATAGGTTGGAAGTTTTTCTTCTGAGTGATCAGGTGTCGCCACAACTGACCGCTGATAGTTGTCTCCGGCAGCATTGGCAGCGAACCGGTCGTCAGTTTGGCAGCTAACAGTCCACCCAGAATAGATTCGACATAGCCTTCCAATCCGGAAAACTGACCAGCTAGACGAATATTTGGCTTTGAATTCAAAGCAAGAGTTTCGTCCAAAATTTCAGGTGCATTCAGATAGGTATTTCTATGTATAGAACCGAGACGTAAAAATTCAGCTTTTTCCAAGCCCGGGATCAGACGGAAGACTCTCTTTTGTTCGGGATATCTAAGCATAGTCTGACAGCCGACTAGATTATAAGCGGCTGTATCGGTATTTTCGGCACGTAATTGGATCACAGCATAAGGACGCCTGCCGGTTTTAGGGTCTTCCAAACCGACCGGTCGCATGACACCGAAACGTAGAGTATCTTCACCTCTTTTGGCTAATTCTTCTATGGGGATGCAGTTTTCGTAAAACTTGAAATCAACACTTTGGAAAAAACGATCTTCAAATTCATGGCTCTGATACTTCTCACCTGCTTGCAGAGCGTGAACAAACCGGTAATATTCATCTTTCTCAAAAGGGCAGTTGAGATAATGAGCTTCAGTCTTGTCATACCGTGATTTGGAAAAGACGATATCCGTGTTGATAGAATCTGCAGAGATGATCGGAGCGATAGCATCGAAGAAATAGAGATGCTGTGAGCCGATAATACTCAGTAGGTGACCGGTGAGAGCTTGTGATGTAAGCGGACCCGTAGCCACGATGGTTGGGCTCTCATCCAGTTCGGTTATCTCTTTTCTGTGCAGTTTTATGTTTGCCTGGCTGCTGATTTTTGCGGTGACTAATCGGCGGAATTTCACCCTATCCACCGCTAATGCAGTACCCGCATCTACCTGACATTGATAAGCCAGCGGCAACAGTTTGCTTCCCAATAGCTGCAGTTCTTTTTTCAAAAGTCCACCGGCAGTAGTTTCCTGCATAGATTTAAGAGAATTGCTGCAAACCAATTCAGCACAATCACCCGATTCATGCACAGGAGTCTGAACAGATGGGCGCATCTCGAATAGTTCGACTTCATAACCCATTTCGGCACACTGCAAAGCGGCCTCGCTGCCTGCCAAACCGGCACCGATTATCTTGATGGTTTTGTTATTAGGGCTCATTCGCTGACCTCCTCGTATGGGAGTGGGTCTATTATACCTGCTGTTTTGAAAGCTCGGAGCCGTAGGATACAACTATCACAACGTCCGCAGGCGATCTCTTCGTTTCGATAGCAGCTCCAAGTTAAATGAAATGGTGCCTTAAGCTTATTTCCTATTTGCACTATCTCGGCTTTGCTCAAATCTAGCACGGGTGTACAGATGGAGATGGGAAACTCGTTTTTGGTTCCCAAGCGAATAGTTTTCTCAAAATGCTCGAAAAACTCTTTTCGACAGTCCGGATAGCCGGAGCTATCTTCCTCAACTGCACCGATGTAGATATGACCAGCTTTGATAACCTCAGCCCAAGAGGTGGCAATTGCCAATAGATGAGCATTGCGGAATGGTACATAAGAGGTTGGGATAGCTTTGCTATCACTATGATCTTCCACTTGCATACAGCTGTCTGTCAAACTGGAACCACCAATATCTTTCAAATAATCCAGCGTGACGATTTTTTTTTCTGACGGTTTATAATATTTCGCGATGTCTTCAAATGCTTTTTTTTCGCGTCTGCTTGTCTTTTGTCCGTAATCTATATGCAGAAAATAGAGTTTCTCACATTCCTGCCGAGCAATAGCAGCGGTAACCAGACTATCCATACCGCCACTGAGTAATACGATTGCTTTCTTATTCATAGTCTCACTTCCTTATTTCTTGAAATCAGGCGTCCATTCGGGAGTAATTCCCAAACCCTGAAAATAACCGTTTTCAAAGCCTATATCTTCTGCTAATGATACCGCTTCTCTATATTCGGAAGCATGTATCGGTCTCGAGATTTTGGAGTATTCATTCGCTTTGTATGTAGGATAGTACTGCGTCATTAGACTAATGTAAGTCTCTGTGCCGAGATTGTCAGCTATCCAAGTGAGAATGCCTCTTATGTTGTTCAAATCTCTTGGCAGGAGTAAAATACGTATCAGTAAGCCCGATTGGGCGATTCCATCAGCATCGAGTTCGATTTTCCCAACCTGGCGATGCATTTCGCTAAGCGCTTTTTGGGCAAAAGTCGGATAATCGGGTGCATCGGAATATTTGAGGGCAGCATCACAGTCTGCATATCTGAAATCGGGCAGAAAGATATCTATCAAACCTTCTAATTCGCGGATAAGATTTGCATGTTCATATGCATTGGAATTCCAGACGATTGGAATAGAAAGTCCGGCTTGCTTTGCTTTGATAATTGCTTCTCTGATCTGTAATGTAAAATGAGTCGGGGTGACGAAATTGATGTTATGCACACCGGCAGCTTGCAGATCGAGCATCATAGAAGCTACTTGCTCCACTGTGTACTCTCGTCCATAGCCAAGTTGACTGATGGTGTAGTTTTGGCAATAGAGACAGTGCATATTGCAGTTACTCATAAAGATCGTTCCACTTCCTCTATGCCCGCTGATCATCGGCTCTTCGCCCAAGTGTTTCATGCAACTATTGATGCGAATTTTCATCCCACCTTTACAATAGCCGCTTTTATAAATTCTATGTACTCCACAATCTCGCGGGCATATTTTGCAGTTTTTCAAAAGCGATCTTAAATCATCTTTTATTCGGTGCATTTTTCGCCCTCGTAGCTAAGTATGCTCTTGCTTCTCTGAAACTGAGTGGATCGACGAACAAAGTCTTTTGATTTGTGTAGGTTACGAACCCTGCAGCCGAGCCACGTGGTTTGCGTAAATATCTTACCTGCGTGTAATCTACCGGCACATTTACGGATTGCTTGGCTTTGCTATAATAGGCAGCCAGTCTGCAGCAAAGTCGCAAAAGTTCGTCCGGCATTTCTTTTTTGGCAAAATTCCTCAAGATAACATGTGTGCCATGAAAGATGCGGGTATGAAACCACCAATCCCAAGATTGAGCTACTTTGGTGATGAGAAAATCATTCTCTTTGGCCGATCTTCCCACTATTATCTGCCAGTCGTTGTCCACATCAAGTTTGCGAAATTTATACTTTTTGCTTTTTTGTGCAGGTTCAGATTTATCGTCGGTCAGATAAACCTCATACTGTACTCTCTCTCGCTTTCTTCCCAGTTCTTTTATTTCTTGTTTCGTCTTTTCTATCTGTTTGGCAATGATGTCTTTACCATCTCTTGCTTTGCGATATTTCTTGAAATATAATTCCACATTCGCTTGCGGAGATTTATCCTTCTTGATAGGAATAGAGATTTGCGGATAATCGCTGTCGTAATAGTTCGTCACAGTGACATATTCATCACCTTTTTTGACAAGATGGAGATGAGATTTCAAAAGCTCACCATATTGTTTCCATTTCTCGCCCGATTCCGCTTCCTTATATTCCGACTCTTGTTTCTTCAGTTTCCGTATCTTTTTCTTAATTTCTTTATCTATGCTTCTACTCTGTTGCTTTCGTTCGGATTCGAGTTTATTAGTTAGAATATAATCCTGATAATATGCTGCGAAAAAGGAATTCATCTCTTTGTATCCATCAACTGCGGCTTCCATAATCTTGCCGTTATCATCGAATTTGAGCGGATAATTTACCTCCTGTCTATCTACCTGAAAAGCAGGTGGGGGTTGGTAAACTAGTCCGGGTAAGACTTGGCGGTGCCTATTTTCCGCATAGCTAACTTTCCTAAGGCAATCTAAGATAACATCGTTATTGCCCAAGAGCACGATATTCTGATAATGTGGGATCAATTCCAAGACCAATTTGTAGCTCTTTAGATGATTATACAGATCTAAATATTCAAAAATCAACGTAATGACCCGATCATGAGAATGCATGTTGATCTCTTTTAATTTGGCATGCTGTAGATGCTGATTGAAAGTGTTAAGTTCTCTATGACGGGTAAAATCATGCAGTGGTTTCTCCACATGGAAAATAAAGCTATTCTCTGAGGAAAGGTTGATATGAAGGCCCTTTTGCGAACGCATAGAACCTATAAAGATCTGGTCACGAAATTTTGTGATCTCTTTGACAGTCAGCTTTAAACTGCTGTTTTCATTTACCCATTGCTCCAAATATTTATAATGCATATTACGACCTCTTCACTTTGCGCTTTTGTGATAAAACCGCTATTTTGACAAGAGAAAAATTTACTCTGATATAACTCGAAGCAAGAAAATTCATTTGACTTCAAACCTGAACAAGATATTTTCCTCATAAAAAGGAGGATGAAGAAACTATGGCATGGATAAAAACGATAGACGAATCTGAAGCAAAGGGCGAGTTGCAGAAATTGTACGAACAGGTGAAGAATAAACGGGGGAAACTGGCTAACATTATGAAGATCCAAAGTCTGAATCCCAAAGCGATGAAAGCACACATGGATCTTTATATGCGTCTGATGTTCGGCAAAAGCGGTTTATCAAGACAGGAGCGCGAGATCATCGCAGTGGTGGTATCGGCAGCAAACGGCTGTGAATATTGTATCAATCATCATGCCCAAGCGCTGGATCATTATTGGAAAGATGAAGCTAAGCTCAATGCTTTGATAGCAGACCCCAAGTCGTTGGATCTGTCAGAGAGAGTAGATAATATGATAGACTATGTAGTGCAATTAACTACGAAACCGTCTGAGCTAACTAGCTCGCAGATAAATAGATTAAAGGATACCGGCTTTTCAGATGAAGACATATTGAATATCAACATGATAGCAGCATATTTCAATTTCGTCAATCGGATAGCACTCGGATTGGGCGTGGAATTCACACCGGACGAAATAGAAGGTTATAAAGTATAGAAATATGAGCATAATCGAGAAATGTCCCCTTTGTCATCATAAATCACGCAATTTTTTTGAGGATTATTTCCATTGTAATGTTTGCGATGCAGTTTTTCTATCCGAAACTAAGCATCCGAGCAGATTGGAGGAGAAAGCTCGATATGAGACGCATAACAATGATGTGGAAGATGAGAACTATCAGAAATTTGTCTCTCCTATAACCAACAGTATATGCAGAGATTTCACCCCGGAAGCCAAAGGACTTGATTTCGGCGCTGGTACAGGTCCGGTGATTACCAGAATCTTGTGTGATAGAGGTTGCAATATCCAAATTTATGACCCCTTCTTTCATGATTATCCGGAATTGTTGGATGACAAATACGATTACATCGCCTGTTGTGAAGTTATAGAACACTTTCATCATCCGGATCGTGAATTTGGATTACTTGCCAACTTGCTAAAACCTGCCGGGAAAATGTATTGTATGACTGAGATTTATAATCCCGATATTGATTTTGCCAATTGGTATTATAAAAACGATCCGACACATGTGTTTTTTTATCAGAGACAAACCTTTGCTTGGATCAAAGAGAATTACCCGTTTTCATCACTGGAAATAGAAAAGCGACTGACCACATTGCAAAAAACATGAGAAAAATGTTTGCCATAAAACTGCTGCCAATATATTTTTGCATTCGAAAGGATTGAATATGGCAAAGATAAAAGTATTGTTCGATTTGAAAAAAGAATACTATTTCAATTCACTTTATCCACTATATTTGCAGATGTGCAAAGATAAGAAATATGATATCAAATTTAGGATAGGCAAGGATCAGAAGCGGTTTATGGGAATTTTTCTGCTCAATGAGAAAGATAGAATCGCTACTTGGATGCAAAAAAAAGGCTACAAACTCACCGACGAGACCGAAGGATTCGATTTGGTCATCTGTGGAGATGCACTCAAACATCCCGAAAAATATGGTGATTCCATCAAAGTTCATATAGACCACGGTGTCGGTATCAAAACACTACGCATCCGCAATATAGTGAAACAAAAAGGTGTGCATTACCATGTCTTTCTGGAAGGGCAATATTGGTACGATTATATCAAAAGCTTGGGTTGGCAGGAGAGAGCTGATTTCTACATTCTCGGGATTCCGAAGTTAGACCCTTTTTTTTGGGAAGATTTTTATGACAAAACTGAGATTATCGAAAAGATCGGTTTGGATAATGCTAAACAAACAGTTCTCTACGCACCATCTTACAAACCGAGTTGCATAGAGCATATCAAAGACAAAATAGCCGACTTGATACCAACTTATAATCTGATCATCAAATTACACCCATATAGCTGGGCGGGCAAATATGCTCCCCATGCTCAGCATAAGTATTATGAGAAATTGGCGCAGAAGCATCCGTCTGTTTTCCTCATCGGGAAAGATGATTATGATATTTATCCCTATATGTATGCAGCCGATACACTGATAAGCGACACATCGAGTGTGATAAATGAGTTCTTGGCTTTGGGTAAGTTTGGCATCATCTATGAACTACCTTATGAGAAGCTCAAACATTCAGATGGGATGCCGGTTTTATCTATCGATCCCAAAGATTGGCTCCGAGGTGCCTTTCCTCATATGAAGAGTCCGGATGATCTGCTGCCGGCGGTAGAGCAAGCCCTGAATCCCACCCCTAAGATGCAGGAAAAACTGAAAGAATACAGAGACTATTTTTTCACCGGTTTGGATGGCAAGGCAAGTGTCCGAGTAAAGCATAGAATAGATCAGATAATAGCAAACCAATGAGAGTGGAGGTCGAATGAAGAATTGGCGTAGAATGATCTTACCAACTATTTTGTTGGCTATATCAGTACTAATCGGTATTGTTTTAAATCATTACCAGCTTATGTCGGAATCTATCCATAGAATTGTGGAGAAAGTGATTTTGATAATCACGATCTTCAGTATTTCCTGGATTCTGATCAGTTTGGTTCATCTGTTAAAGCTAAGTGTTTTAAGCAAATATGATGTTTCGAAGCAGGACAACTTGCAATCTCGTCGCATTCATACCCAATATAATGTGTTGGAGCGGATCGTCATTGTAATAATCATGCTCTTCGCTATCGGGATAGTGCTTCTATCTTTCGACAGTCTCAGGAATGTCGGTCTTAGTCTGTTTGCCTCTGCCGGTGTTGCCGGTTTGATTATCGGTCTGGCAGCGCAAAAGGTGATCGGCGGGCTCCTGGCTGGTATTCAAATAGCTATTACCCAACCGATCAGATTGGATGATGTGGTTATCGTGGAAAACGAATGGGGCTGGATCGAAGAGATCAATCTGACTTATGTGGTGGTTAGAATTTGGGATAAGAGAAGATTGATAGTGCCATCTACTTATTTTATCGAAAAACCATTTCAGAATTGGACCAGAACTACGGCAGAAATACTTGGCACCGTGTTTATCTATACCGATTACACCCTACCTTTAGAAGCATTGAGAAAAGAGCTGACCAGACTGTTGGAAGCCAGCTCATACTGGGATGGGAATGTAAATGTGGTGCAGGTAACCGATGCAAAAGAGAGGACTGTCGAGATCCGTGCTTTGATGAGCGCCAAAGACTCTCCGACTGCATGGAATCTACGTGTTCATATCAGAGAAAAATTGATCGAGTTTATCAAAAACAACTATCCGGAATGTCTGCCCAGAACCCGGATCGATGTCTCCGAACCAAGAGTTGGTGAGAAAAAGGAGTGATTTCGTGGTTTGAAAAGGTTTAGTTTGTCGCTTTGAATATGTGTGATTTTAAAAGAAATTTTAAGATGACCATCAACGAAACATAAACATGAAAACTTTCTATTTTGCACAAGGAGGAAATCTCTAAATTGCTGCTACAAGAGAAAAATTGATTTGACAAAGAAAAGCGCAATTATAATTTTTACATTGATGTTGGATCGGTTCTCGGTCGAACGATGAATGAAGAACTAATGAGTGCAATTGTTTCACCGGCTCCGGTTTGACTAGGAGGGGATATGAAGAAACTTGTTGATGATTTTTTTGTTTACCTGAACCGGATAGGCAAAATACGTCCTAATACGCTACCCCCCCCCCGCAAAACTCCTTATTATTCAATAAAACACGAAATCACATGTCCTGTTTCAAATACCGGTCGCAATTATGCGCTGGAGATAATATTTGTTTGTTGTGTGAACAAGTTTATCAGGCTGATGCTCTTCGCGAAATGTTGCGAAGAGGACAGTAAAATAATGTGTGTGATTCTCCCGTAAGAAAAAGAGATTGTGTGTTAACCGAATTTTTGGATATAATTAAAATTGGAGGAAACAGTGATGAAAAATATAATAATTGCGTCATTCATATTATTCTCTGTGACTGTAAGTTTTGCACAGTTTGCCGGCGGTAGTGGGAGAATAAATGATCCCTACTTAATTGAAACAGCACAGCATTTGGATAATGTTAGAAATTATCTAGATTCTCATTTCTTGCAAATTGCCGATATCGATCTCAATGTGCCACCTTGGAATACCGGAGAAGGATGGGATCCTATTGGAGTTTGGATAGAAACAGATCATCCAGATAATGAGGAATTTAGCGGAAGCTACGATGGTAATGGCTATGTTATTGATGGACTGTATGTAAATAGAAATGCAAATGTTCAAGCATTATTTGCCTTTTTATACAATACGACGATAATTCAAAATGTAAAACTAACCAATGTGAATATTAATGGACAAGCATTAGTTAGCAGTTTAGCAGCATATGTTATGAATAGTACTATTATAAACTGCTATAGTAATGGAGCAGTTACCGGAAGTGAAAGATATGTTGGAGGTTTAATAGGCATATTAGATAATTCGGATATTTACAATAGTCATAGCGAAGTTATCGTCCGAGGTGGCTCGGCTTATGTTGGTGGTTTAATAGCTAGGGCACAAATGGGTTCAAGAATCTTTGATAGTTATAGTATCGGTGAAGTAAGGTGTGTAGAAGGGATTTATCCAGGACCTCAAGGAGGTATTGGCGGTTTGATTGGAGTTATCGAAGACACTGAAATTTATAGATGCTTTAGTCATAGTGATATATATGTATATGATGATTTGCCGTTAACCGGCGGATTGGTTGGAGTTTCTTTTGATCCATATAGTATTATAGAAGAAAGCTATAGCGAAGGTAATGTTAATGGTAATGATTTATCTGGAGGTTTGGTTGGCTGGATGCAGTCCAGTGCTGTTCGTAACAGTTATTCTACAAGTAATGTAAATGGGGATCAATATGTTGGTGGTTTAATAGGTTTATCTCTAGGATCTCAATATCAAGACAATTTAGTTCAAAAGTCTTATTCAAAAGGAGAAGTTTCGGGGAATGTATTTGTGGGAGGTTTAATAGGTTCAGAAACATATACTATAGTTATTCAAAGCTACTGGGACATCGAATCTTCCGGGCAGAGCACTTCTGCCGGTGGTGAAGGTAAACTTACAGTCGAGATGGTTCAGCATGACACTTTCGATAATTGGGATTTCCAAGATACCTGGGAGATCCAGAAACACAATCCCTATATCCTCAAGACCTATCCACACTTGCAGTGGCAGGGCTATGCCGGGCTAAATAACCGACTCGATAATTCCCTTGTGAAACTGTTCGAAGACAGAAACTGGCATTGGGACTCCTTCCCGAGATTGGAAAGAGACCAATATGGCTTCCAGCCGGCTCCGGAGGTGCTTGAGCCGCTGGAAGGAACGATAGATCGTGTACTTGCTAAACCAAATCAGGAGTATATTATTGAAATGTATTGGGAGTATGGTCAATGGCAGGGTTATGAAATTGAATTCAATAGTCCTGATGGATATAAACTGAGAACTATAGATGAAGAACCATATTATTTACATGTAACCGGCGACAGGATAGATTTGAGTACACAAATTACCCTGCAGCCCAATACTGTAAACTGGATCGGTTATTTCATCCCGAGCTCACAGTGTCCTTTCGAAGCATTTAGTGAAGACACTTTAGAGAGATTGGAAGCTATAAGAGCCCAAAATTGGAGCATGAGAAAAGACTCACAGGGAAATTGGGTCTATGCAGCCGATCCCCGTCCGAGCATGGAATACGGTAAGATGTATGAGATAGAAACTTCCATAAATGAACCCCTAACGTTCACCTGGAATATTCCTCACGGCTATCCCGACTATCTTGAACCGAGTGAATTTACCTTAGCTGACAATCCGGAATATTTCGACTATACGGATAGTTATGATTACGAATCCTATTTCGTCGAAGATATAGAGGATGATGAAGGACTGCTGGAAATAGGGGTATTAGTAGATGACCAATGTGTCGGTGCCACTGTATTCAACGAGAGTTATCCGCTTGAACTGCAAGCATACACACATGAAGGTCATATAGGCGGTAATCTAAGCTTCGAACTCTATTACGGCAGAAATCGCGGTACACAGAGATATCGGGTAGTAGAAGTGAAAGACCCGCAGACTGGTGCATATACAGCTCAGACACTCAGACCGAGACGACAGAAGTTCGCACTTGTTCGTATCGGCTCACAGCAAGGTATGCAAACTCCCCAAGAACCGGTGGTTATGGAGATCAGTAATCACCCCAATCCTTTCAATCCGGACACGACGATAAACTTCACGGTTTCCTCCGAACAGAATGTCGAACTGATAGTTTACAACATCAAAGGACAGAAAGTAACGACTCTCTACGATGGCAGTGCAGCAGAAGGTAAACATTCGGTAGTCTGGAGAGGAACAGACGATCGAGGTAATGCGGTATCTTCCGGCATGTATTTCTACCGCTTAAAAGCGGATAATACCGAACTCTCCGGCAAGATGCTGTTGCTAAAATAAAGTGATATACAGAGGCGGGGAGTATGCTCTCCGTCTCTGGAACTTATCGAAAGATGATAGAGGGTAGAAGATGGATGAAAAGCAAGGAGATATTCTGGTGAAAAGTGAAAAAGTGAGAAGTGAAAAGCAAGGATGATGTTTAGGAGATTAAAGTTGAAAGTTAGGGGAGAAGGAATTGGTAGGAATTTATAGGAATTTAGTCGCTTCACTCATGGAAATTTTGGCAAAGAGCATGGAGCGTAGGACAAGATATCATCTTGTCTTCGACAAAATACAAAGAAATGAATTAAGGAATTTATTCGCTGGTACTCATGGAATTTTATTGGAAGAGAAGCAATCCTCCTATTCCACAGTGCGAAGTGGAGAAATCTCTAATATAAACAATGATATCAACCTTATGAATAGCCACGAGCTTTTAGCTCGTGGGTGTGGTTATCTCCGATCTCGGTTGGGTTTTAACCCATATAAACCCCCTTTTATTCCCCCTTACGAAGAGGGACAATATATGGGCATCATAGAGCAAGATAGAGGTAGTAGAAAATGAGATTGCCACGCAAAAGTATAGCAAGAAGAACAACTCGCAATGACAGGCTTTCTTTTGATCGAAGTTCTGCTCCCCTTCGCAAGGGGAGAAGACCGGCTTCAGCCGGTCAGAGGGGTTTTCTGAAACTTCAAATCTCTCACGAAAAACCCCGGCTAATTCCCTTCTCACTCGTTACTTATCACTTGCCTTGTCCTTCGAAGCCCCCGTCCTCCGTAGCTTTAGCGGAGGAGGATGCGGATGGGGCGAAGAAGGATCACTCATCACTTTTACAAAAGAACAAAAATTTGCAAAAAAATAGGAGAACAGATGAATATTAAAATGATAATGTCAATATTGTTCCTCAGCCTTAGCTGCCTATTGTCAGCCATGGTGTGGGAAATAAATCAGGAGGGTGGAGCTCACTTTACAGAAATTGGTTACGGTATCACAGTAGCATCAGATGGAGATACGGTGTTGGTACATCCGGGAGTATATTATGAAAATATAGATTTTGGCGGTAAAGATATTGTGGTCATGAGTCTTTACGGAATCACAGGTGATGAGAGTATGATCTCGCAGACTGTGATAGACGGAAACCACAGCGGTACAGTTATTAGCTTTGTTAACGGTGAAAGCCGTGATGCCGTATTGAAAGGATTTACAATCCAAAATGGTAAGGCAAATTGGGTTCATTATTCTAAAACTACAGGTGGGGGGGTTTATATAATAAATGACTCCTCACCTGTGATAAGTAACTGTATTATCGAGAACAATAGTGCCTATCATGGTAGTGCGATATTTGTTCATGAAAATGATAACGGAGATCCATTGTTAAAGGGATGTACCATTAGAAATAATCATGCATATGAATATGCAGCCATAATGATATCACCAGAAGGAGGTAATCATCTAGAATTCTGTGATGAAGATTTGAACAGTGTGTATCTGAATTATTCAGCTTTTGCACATGATATTACTTTTGGTGGTCAAAGACAATCATCCGTCGTGTTAGACACATTTACTGTGGTAAACCCGAATACTCCATATGTATGGATATTAAGAGACAGAGTACCCCCTGATTTCAGTTTTTCTGTCAATCATGGCAAGATCGAGCCGGTAGCAGCAGATCTGTATGTAAGTCCGGATGGTTCTGATTATAACAGCGGTTTGTCCGCCGCTGAGCCTTTACAAACCATAGCCCGGGCGATGACGATAATTAAACCGGACAGTCTGGAGAAGCGCACCGTCCATGTCGCCGAAGGTGTGTATTCATCTAGTCTGAATAATCAGAAGTTTCCGATCGAAATCCGCTCTTATGTGGATATCGTGGGTGCTGATAAAGAGACTACCATCCTGGATATGGAACAGACGACCTGGGCATTCGATGCTAGAAATTCTCCCCATGATGATGCTCATGAATACAAAGACTTCACTATCAAGAATTTCACCATCAAAAACGGTGGCGATCGGCAGTATTACAATATGCCCGGTGCAATCCGTATATCCCGGGCGACCTCATGTGTGCTGGAAAACTTGAATATAACCGGTTGTCAGACCCGGTTGGGGCAAGTGGTTGGCTTTAATTACCTTTATGATTATTTTATCTTGAGAAATATACATATTTACGATAACAATGGAGCAGATGCTTTGAGATTACAAGTAGCAGCAACTTTTTATGATCAGTATTTCACCCGCTACTATGCCGAAAATATTCGTATCAGAAAGAATGTCCCTGGTGCCGTTACTCCCTGTCATACTGGTGGTTTTGGAGGTGCAATTGGGATAGCTGGCCATCATGCAATAGAACCGGAACCATACAGCGGCATCATAATGAATCTGGAGATAACCGAATGTGAATATCATACTTCCGAGCCTGGCTGGGCTAATACACCGGAAGCATTTTTGAGTGTTAGTAAGACCGAATTACATCTATACAATGCCACCTTCGGAGATAACGAAAGTACTTCTATACATGGCGGAGCATTAGGTATTGGTAGTATGGCCAGTGTGCATCTTGTAAACTCGATCATTCATAACAACGATCCCCATTCGATCGTACTCTCAAAACATCAGCTACTTCCGCCAGGTGAACTTACTGTCTCTCACTCGATAGTGGAAGGTGGATATGAGGGTTTGCATAATATAAATAATCAAAGTATTGTCCACTGGCTGGAAGGCAATCTGGTCACCGATCCATTGTGGTCTTATACAGGAGACTACCCCTATAGCCTCTCAATCGATTCACCGGCAATAGGTGCCGGAACAATGGATCTACCTCCGGGGATTCAATTTCCCGAAACCGATCTTGCCGGTAATCCGCGCATCCAAGGCGATAGTATAGATATGGGCGCTTATGAATGGGGTTTCAGCTCGCAGGTAAGTACAGAAGAGGACGAAATACTCCAAGTGCCGAGAACCAAGATATCCAACTATCCCAATCCGTTCAACCCGGATACAACTATCAAATTGGAATTGGCAGAAGCGGGAGATGTGGAACTTTCCATCTATAATGTAAAAGGGCAGAAAATACGTACGTTGATGGAGGCTTATGCAGGCAGAGGTACATTCGAATGCCGCTGGGATGGAAGAGATAACAATGGCAGACCGGTCTCCAGTGGTCAGTATTTCATCAAACTGAAGCAGAATGGTGAGCAGACAGTAGAGAAGATAATGATGGTGAAATGAGATGATAGAGGGTAGAAGGTGGAAGATAGAGAAAAGTAGGGCAAGTTGGCAACTTGCCTTACGGATCGGTGAAGAAGGTTGTAGTTGTGAGTAGTGAGCGATGAGTTTTGAGAAGAGCAGAAAGAAAGAATTGGTCGGAATTTATAGGTATTAGTTCGCTTCGCTCACGGTGTTTATTGTAAGAAAAGCAAGAAGAATTTTCGGTGAAAAGTGAATCTGTGAGAGGTGAAAAGTGGTACGAGAGAAGCAAGATGATGTTGATTAGTTGATTGGTTAATTGGTTGATTTGTTCAATCGTTGAATTGTTTCGGTCATTTGGTCATTGTAGTTTGGGATTTATTTGGTGCTTGGTGCTTGGGATTTGGTGCTTACTTCAGGCAGGGTGACTGCATGGTTTTTTTACTCAGCATCATATGTATCGAAGTTTGATTTGGTGCAAAGGAGGCAACTCTCCTTTTTCGCTGGAAAGTAGCTGATCGGCAAGATATATCCTTGGAGGGATAAGTGAGGTTTGTTTCTTAAATCTAAGAAAAATAAGGATAATTAAATTTATACTAAACAGATAATGGAAACTAGATAAATTTATATCACCTCTGTTTCAAATCTTGACAGGTTGAGGGTTTAATATTTTTTTACGTTTTTATGAGAGGAGCGATTTATGAATGGAGAAAAGGAAATGATCAGAACTTCGGAATTTGATGCGATTGTCTTTGACTTGGACGGCGTCATTACGGACACTGCCAGTGTACATGCTTCTGCATGGAAGAAACTATTCGATAAATTTCTAATGCAATATTCACAAGAGAAAGGCGTAGAGTTTGTCCCCTTCGATAACGAGAGCGACTATCTCGATCATGTGGATGGTAAACCGCGCTACAAAGGTGTGGAAGATTTTCTAATTTCCCGGGGAATTTCACTGAATTATGGCGATCCGGATGATCCACCTGAAAAAAATACTATTTGTGGGTTGGGGAACAAAAAAAATCTGGCTTTTAACCAGATCTTGCAAGAAGAGGGTGTGAAGGTTTTCGATTCTACAGTTACTCTCATCAAAAAAGCTATCTCTATAGGTATGAAGATCGGTATTATCTCTTCCAGTAAAAATTGCGAGATGGTCTTGAAAAAAGCTGGTTTGTACGATCTCTTCGAAGCGCGAGTCGATGGCGTGATAGCTGCAAAAAGAGGTCTGAGAGGTAAACCTTATCCCGATGTATTTTGGTCTGCTTCTGAAGAGCTCGGTGTAGCCCAAGAGCGTACCGTCGTGGTAGAAGATGCCATTTCCGGTGTTACCGCCGGAAGCAAGGGCGGATTCGGATTAGTAATCGGGATAGATAGAACCGGTATTGGCGATAAACTGCTAGCCCACGGTGCGGATGTGGTTATTAATGATATGGAAGAAGTCGAAATAGAAAACGATAGACCGATGAAATGGCTACCTTCGGCAATTCAATCTTTTGACGAGATAATGAGAAAATTTGATAGTAAAAGACCCGTTGTCTTTCTGGACTACGACGGTACGATGACGCCTATAGTAGAAAGACCGGAAGATGCTATCTTAGATGAGAAGATGAAGCAAGTCACCAAAGAACTTAGTAAAAAGTGTATTGTTGGAATCGTGAGCGGCAGAGATAGGATGGATGTACAAAAACGTGTCGGCTTGGATAATCTCTACTATGCCGGTAGTCATGGTTTCGATATTATCGGACCGGACGGTTTTGCCAAAATTCACACAGAAGGTGAGAAATTCATCAGCATCTTAGACAAAGTAGAGCAAGAACTGAATACATCTCTTGAAGATATAGAAGGCTCACAGGTAGAGCGGAAGAAATTTTCTATCGCTACACATTACAGACGGGTAAAATCTGAAGATGATGTAAAAAAAGTGAATCAGATTGTGGATGACATTTTGGCAAAATTCGATTCACTCAAAAAAAGCGGCGGCAAGAAAGTAATAGAGATCCAACCGGATATAGATTGGCACAAAGGTAAAGCGCTCCGCTGGTTGCTTCAAGCGCTAAAACTAGATAAAGATCATATCGTTCCACTTTATATCGGTGATGATCTGACAGATGAAAATGCCTTCCGTGAGATCAAAGATGACGGTATCGCTATTTTGGTCTCGGACGAAGAGAAAGAGACAGCAGCTCACTATCTTTTGGCAGATACAAATGCCGTTAGAGCATTTTTAAAAAAAATAAGCAATAATCTATAGAAAGAGAGGAGGAAGATAATATCTATGTGGATTTTGGAGTATGACCAATTCAAACCGGAAGAGCAAGGCTTGAGAGAAGCTATTTGCACGCTTGGGAATGGATATTTCGCCACTCGTGGTGCCGGAGAAGAGAGCAAAGCTGATGGTATTAATTACCCCGGAACTTACATCGCCGGTGGGTTTAATCGGATGAAAACAGAAATTTCCGGTCGGATGGTGGAAAATGAAGACTTGGTGAATTTCCCCAATTGGCTTCCATTGAACTTCAGACCGGAAAATGGCGAATGGTTTGATCTGCAAAAAATGGAGATTCTATCCTTTTCTCAAAAACTACATATCAAAGAAGGATTACTCGAGCGGGAGATCAGATTCAAAGATAAAGCAGGACGCATTACAAATCTGAGTTATAAAAGGTTCGTGCATATTCAAGAGCAACATCTGGCTGCAATCAAGATGAGTATTCGTCCGGAAAATTGGACAGGCAAGATACAGATCCGCTCTGCTATTGACGGTACTGTAAACAATTGCGGTGTGGAACGCTACAAAGCTCTACGTGGCGATCACCTGAATGCTATCGCGCATGGTGAATCAGCACAAGATTGCATTTGGATGAAAGTTCGAACAAAACAATCCAAGATCGAAGTAGCAGAAGCTGCACGCACACGCGTATATCTTGATGATAAACTAGTTGAACCTGAGCGTAGTCTGTTTGAAGAAGATGGTTTTGTAGCACACAGTATGATATGCGAGGCAATAGAAGGTGAAACTCTCGATGTTGAAAAGATCGTATCGCTTTATACTTCTAGAGACAAAGCCATCAGTGAATGCTCACTGGAAGCTAAAACCACAGCAGAACACGCTGATAGTTTCGATAAACTATTCAAATCACATGTAAATCGATGGGAGTATTATTGGAATCGAACCGATATCACTTTTAGTGAAAATGGCGATCGAACACAGTTGATCCTCAGATTGCATATTTTCCACATCATCCAAACTACGTCCATGAATACGGTTGAGTTGGATTTCAGCATACCGGCACGTGGCTTACATGGTGAAGCTTATCGCGGGCATATTTTCTGGGATGAGGTTTTCATCCTCCCATTTTTCAATAATCATTTGCCCGAGATTACGCGTTCCTTGCTTCTCTACCGATATTACCGACTTGGGAAAGCCAGACTGGCAGCTAAAAAGGAAAATCTGCGCGGGGCACTGTTCCCTTGGCAGAGTGGTAGCAATGGTAGGGAAGAGACACAAGAGTTACATCTAAACCCACGTTCGGGAGAATGGGATCCCGACCATACCTATCTGCAAAGACATGTGAACGGTGCGATCGCTTATAATATCTGGGATTATTATCAAACTACTCACGATATAGAGTTTCTGAGCACCTATGGAGCTGAAATGTTGATTGAGATTGCCAGATTGTGGGATTCACTCACCACTTATAATAAGGAGTTGGATCGATATGAGATCAAGCGAGTGGTAGGACCCGATGAATATCATGAAGGTTATCCGGATAGAGATGAACCCGGATTGGATAACAACACCTATACTAATGTATTGGCAGTATGGTGTATCGAGCGAGCTCTCGATACTCTGCAATTACTCGATAAAGATTGTTGCCAAGAGATTTCAAAAAAGATAGGTTTGACAGAAGATGAGATCGCGCGCTGGCATGATATAATCAAAAAAATGCGGATAGTTTTCGAGAAAAATGGTATCCCTTCCCAATTCGAAGGATATGAAGATCTGGAAGAATTGGATTGGGAGGCTTATGAGAAAAAATATGGTGATTTACATAGGATGGATAGGATCCTCAAAGCGGAAGGTAAAAATCCGAATAGATATAAAATATCGAAACAGGCGGATGTGCTTATGTTGTTTTATCTATTCTCTGCCGAGATCATCGAAAGGATATTCAAGCAATTGGGTTATGATTTTGATAGAGAAAAAATACCTGAGATTGTAAAATACTATCTGAAACATACCGATCATGGTTCGACATTGAGCCGAGTAGTACATTCTTGGGTTTTGGCTCGTACCGATCGTGAACATGCATGGAGGCTATTTAAAGAAGCGTTGGAAAGCGATATCGGCGATATCCAAGGTGGCACTACCAAAGAAGGTATCCATCTGGTGGCGATGGCCGGAACTGTGGATATTGCCCAAAGATGCTTTACCGGAATGGTAATGAGAGACGATGTGCTCTGGTTCAATCCATCACTGCCAACAGATGTGGAAAATCTTCATTTCAGATTGAGATATCATAGTAACTGGCTCGATATTACGGTGAATCACAAAATGATCAGGATACTCGTAAGTACAGGCCGTGGTGATGAGATCAAAGTCGGAATGAAAGATGAAGTACACAAGCTTAAACCCGGCGAAAAGATAGAAGTGGAATTGTAAGTAAAAAAGATAGGAATTTGTATGTTTTATAAAACTATGCTTGAAGTAAAATCATACCGATCCATCCCGAATAAAGGCTTGCCGGTACAGATAGCAATATTTGGCAAATGAGATATTTCTTGACATGAAAAGAAAGAATATGGATTTTATTTACTAAATCTAAACTATGAGAGGTTGCAGATGAAAAAGGCAGTTTTATTTTTGATTTGTCTGATACTGACTATGCCGCTAATTGCAGAAGAAGCACTTCCTGAAGCAAAGAGCGAGGGATTGTCTATGGGTGGTGGTGTAGGAACGGTTCAGATAGGCGGCGCAAGTTATGCGCAGATTAGATTGTTGCCCGAGATCACGATCGGGAAGCTGGGTATCGGCTTGGATATCGAACTTCTGATCGATAACGATGGAAATATTCGAAAAGAAGATTGGAACGAGTGGGAAGACATTCTAAACAAAATCTATTATATTCGTTACGGACATCGCGGAGACAACTTTTTTGGTAGGATTGGTGGGTTTCCACAATATTCACTCGGACCAGGTTTGGTAATGAAAAACTATAGCAATATGGTTTATTATCCCGAATACAAAAAGATTGGCCTGCAGTTAGGAGGGAAGATACCAAATTCGTCGGTGACGATGGAAGCTTTTGTATCCGATATACTGGAACAGGATATCTTTGCGGGTAGAGTAACGGTAGAGCCGCTGGCAGCTACCAATTTTCCGCTGATCGAAAATATCAGGCTTGGCGGTACGATAGCGCACGACCGAAATCAGTACAAAGGACTACTCGACTCGGATGGAGACGGATATCCCGATGTTTTCGATGACTTCCCCCACAATCCAAATAAGTGGAACGAAGTAGATGAAAATATCGATGAGTGGTGGGCTATTTTTCAGGAAATAGTCGAAGATGCTACTTATGACGAATTCGAGCAATGGTTTTGGCATGATTCTGACATTATGGCAGGCAAACGAAATCCATCATTCGCTGATCTCGGTGAAGCTTCTATTACCGCGTTCGGTATAGATTATGAGTTGCCAATTATTCAAACACAACTGTTTTATTTGAGTAATTATGCCGAATTTGCCCAGATAATGGATCATAATTGGGGTCTGATATTTCCAGGATTCTACTCAGAATTTTTAATCTTTCATATGAATCTGGAATTCAGGCATTATCAGGACAAATTCATACCTTCTTATTTCGATAGTATCTATGAGTCTCAGCGTGCAGCAGTAGTAGGAGACACTGTCCGCCTGAAAGAAACTTTGATAGGGACTGCGACAAAATCACGCGGCTGGTATGGTAGTCTGACGTCCAATATCCTAAACTTGATCTCTTTGACCGTTTCTTATGAAGATATGTATGGTAAAGACAAAGATAACAAAAGATCGATCTGGGGGACATTAGCACTGAAACCACGTTTGATACCCGGGATTACCAGAGCAGAAGTGAATTATTCGCAGACCCGTGTTCGTCATGTACTCAAAGAATTCAAAACGCCTTCCTCTATGATCTCGGGAACCGGCGGATATATGCTGGCACCCAATACAGAGCTGGTAGCACGCTATCAGGAACGTTATGTCGATCTGGATGGTGATGGAAAGATCTCCGGTTCGGATGAGACGATAAAGACTTTCTCGATGGGTGTGGAATTCAGATTCTAAACAGTGATATGGGTTGGATCGATGCACACTGTCATTTATATGACATTGCCGATGCAAACAATTTAGAACAAGAGATGAGAAAAGCCCGGGAGGCAGGTCTCGGGCTTTTTATCTCGTCAGCACTCTCGGATGCAGAAGTGAAATGGCACTTGGAAAACAAAGCATCCGATGTGCTTATCACTGCCGGAATTCATCCCAATAACTCCAGATCACTTCCGCTTTCTTATGATGAACTGGTAAAACTCTGTGATAAAAAGCAGATAATTGCGGTAGGTGAGATAGGATTGGATAAGCGGAATGATGATTTCGAAACTCAAAAAAAAGTGCTGTTACTTCAGCTCGATATTGCCCAGCAGTATAATTTGCCGGTAGTTTTTCATGTCGTGAAACACTATTATGAGCTCAGTAAGATCCTAAAACGAAATTTCCCCAAAATACGTGGATATATTCATAGTTTTACCGGATCGATAGATATTGCCAAATTGTTTGCAAACTACGATCTAGCTTATTCATTCTGTGGTCGGACACCAAACGCCGAAGTGCTGAAATTCTGCTTGGAAAACGGGAATTGCCTGTTTGAAACAGATGCACCCTATCAGAAACCACTTTTTCTGAATCGGAAACACAATTATCTTGATAACTATCCGGAGATTATTGGTTATGTTTCTCAGCTAACAGGAATCTCACAGGCTCAGCTCAAGAAGATACAAAAGAAAACTTTTGAGTATATCTTCCCATCTCTATGAACCAATTTTTACGCACCGAACTTCTGCTCGGAGAGAATAATCTGAGGAAATTCTCTGAAGCCAGAGTAGCAGTTATCGGGTTGGGAGGAGTTGGTTCTTATGCTGCAGAAGCTTTGGTTCGAGGTGGTATCGGGAAAATCCTACTCGTAGATTTCGACACGATCGAACCGAGCAACATCAATCGTCAGCTTCCGGCAATGCATAGTACAATAGGGAAGAGGAAGACAGAGATTCTAAGCCTCCGTTTTGGCGATATCAATCCAGATGCTGAGATAGATCTCCACGATGGTATTTGCGACAGAGATTCATTCTCAACTATCTTAAAAAAAATCGATTTTGTAGTGGATGCTATCGATAGCATTGCACACAAAGTAGATTTGATAGAATATGCCTATCATCAAAAAATCCCGATAATTTCGGTGATGGGTGCCGGTAATCGGTTTGATCCACAGAAAATAACTATAGCCGATATTTCCAAAACTTACCAGTGTCCTTTGGCAAAAAGAGTACGTAAGCATCTGAGTAAGCGTGGTATAAAGAAAGGTGTTCCGACAGTTTATTCTAATGAAAAGCCGATCAAGATAGATGCGGTGCAAACGGAAACTACTAGAGATCATCGTACTAAGAATCCGGTAGGAACTATCAGCTATATGCCGGCTATGATGGGGATGTGGGCTGCTTCTTATGTACTGCGCTCTTTGGCAGGTTATGAAATCAAGCTTCGCTGAATTACTCCTTGTTTCCCCAAACATCATAATGAACGATCTCCTCTAAGTCCATTCTTTTCTTACTTTTGGCCACGAAGCTAACCGCTTTGGCATAGAGAGTATCAGATTCTCGCGGATAACCGAAAGGGCTCATCGCAACTACGCGAATATTGGGTGGGATAGCGAGGATATCTTTCACCTTCTGTTCGTTGAAAGCTGCCAGCCAGCAGCTACCGATACCGAAATTCCAAGCAGTTAGCATCATCTGCTGGAAGGCGATAGCAGTATCTACCAGATAATACTCCTGACCGTTCAGTTTCACACTCCGTTTTGGATCGGCAGCAGCGATGATAATCACCGGTGCTTTGGCTATAAAGAAATTGATCTTGCCGACAAGCCCACTCTTTTTTGATAATCGTTGTTTTAGCTCTTCATCTCTAACTACTACAAATCGCCAGCATTGTCTGTTTTGAGCCGAAGGCGCCAATCTACCGGCTTGCAGTATCTCAGTCATAATGTCATCCGAAATAGCATCCGGAAGGAAACTGCGCACGCTACGCCGAGTTTTTATCGCATCCAAAAGTTCCATAAAACCTCAAGAAATCAGCCTCCGACCGAGATCGAAGGCTGAGAATAAAATTAAAACGCCAATGTTATTCCGGTAGTCAGACTATTATATTTCCCGATATTATAATCTATATTGAAATTGAATAGACCAACTCTGAAACTGCTGCCGACTACCATTCTGGCTTTATTATCACCTTTCATGCTGAAAGCAACTTCGAGGGGGATCTCTTCTTCCGAGCCGGGTTCATCTATCATATAGTCGTAAGAGATATCCATATTGAAGCTTTCAATCATCAAACCGGCATAGGGAGTTACATTTAGAGCTCTGAAGCCAAAGCGCTTGCTCGCATTGAGCCCCAATGTAGTAGCTGTAGCTTCGGCTACCGGCTCAAGCTTCATCGTTTGAGTAAAGAATGATGCGGCAAAGTCCACCGGCAAGGGGAGAGGTAGCCAACGATTTAGATTGTGCTGCAGTCCGAAACCGAGGTAACTAAACTCACCCAGATCATCATCTTCGCCCTTAAGAGTGATAGGGGGAACATAACGAAATACGGCGCGAGTGCCATAGACAGTACCAACGCTAAGTTGAGGAACCACTAGCGGGAATATCGGCGGTGAATCCATAAGCCCACCAAAGGGAAGCTCCACATCTGTTCCGGGAACGGTTACTGGCTCACCTGTATCCGGGTTGATGATATCATCGAAAGTTTTTTCATAGAAATGGATCATAAGATTGTTATCCGGATCGCCGATAATGGTAGGACCGAAAATGCCGACATAGAAATCTTCGGAGATTATCGCATCTATCAGTTCTTGACGCATTTCATCATAATCCTCAAAATCCTGAGTGAGAAACATAGCTTGATCGCGGGTGAATCTGAAATTGCCTTCAGTGGAGAAACTCTCATTCTCATCGGCAAAGAATGTGCCCATCACAACAGCGCCCAGGCTGATATCTACTCCCAGAAATGTCTTGCGAGGCGCACTATGAAACCATCCACCATTCAAGTTTGAACCGAAACCGGAAACTATAGGTCCTACATAAGCTTTTGCCGCATCGGCGGATAAATCCTGCAATCTCTCCTCCAGAGATTGTCCCCAAACCAGTGTTATACTTGCTAGTAATAATACTAAAACTAATTTGAACCTCATTGTCCAACCCTCCTTACTATTTTGAAGATATATTTATCTTACCACGAAATGATGTCAATAAGTATATCATCACATCTACAAAATGGACTCTAATTCTTTAGAATCAACTAATGGCGATTTTATTTTATCATCATCATTTTTCCGGCTGCTACATCATCATCAGAACTGATTTGATAAAAATAGATGCCGGAAGATAATCGATTGCCATTCTCATCTTTACCATTCCAGCTGATAATATGCGTTCCTGCAGCTTTTTCGTTGTCCAATATAGTATTCACTCTTTGTCCGCGAACATTAAATATTTCGACAGTGATGTGCGCTCTATCCTGCAAACTAAAGGATATATTAGTTTCCGGATTGAATGGGTTGGGGAAGTTATAAGTTTGGATGCCAGGGGTAATCGTGACAAGATCATCATCGGCACTTACAGGTATTTCGGAAAAGTATGGATAGCCATTGTTGACAGAATAATCCTCATCGGCAGTCCAGATTTCAACAAAATCCCAACCTTCATAGATATTCTCAGCGTAAGGATAGGTCATTTCTTCCGTATTTCTTCCTTCTCCACCAATTGATTCATCTTGACCGGATGTCTCGATGTTCCAATAGCTCGATACGGCAGAAATTCCGTAGCCACCACCGAGTAATCCGCCGACAGTATCCCCTTCGCCGAGGACACTTCCGGTTGAATAGCTATTATAAATCATGCCGGAACTGATTTGTCCAATTAAACCGCCCACACTATCTAAGTTCCCATTTACACCACCGGTTGAAAAGCAATTTCGAATAGTGGAGCGATAAATAGAGCCGGCTAAACCACCTATCTGAGAACTACCACTAACATAACCGGTATTGTAACTTTCCTTAATGATGGCAGTATTAGCATTACCAACCAGTCCGCCGATAGTATGATTGCCATTCACTTCAACACTGGAATAACTTTCATGAATTATCGATTCATAGGAAGCAGCAATTAATCCGCCAGCAACTGAGTTCCCCTGTACGGTTCCGGTCGAATTACACTGCATTACCCATGATCTATGATCACGACCAATCAAACCTGCAGACTGAATATTGCCTTCTACTACAATGTCGCTATTAGAGTTTTTCACGACAGAACGGCGATTTTCACCGATCATGCCACCGACAATAGTGTTGCCGATTACACTACCACTGACACTGCAATTGTCCACAGTAGAATCATCATTATATCCGATTAAAATACCGATTCTGCCCAAAGCGGTAATTTCAGCATTGATAATTTCCATATTCTTGATGATGGCGTCGTTTGAATAACCAAAAAAACCGATCGCCTCATCGTTTAAATGAAATATATATAACCCATCAATGCTGTAATTTTGTCCATCATACACTCCTGAAAAAGGCAAAGGCTCAGATACAAAAGTATAGTTTCCGATCGGTTTCCACCCGGCTCCGGCAAACCAATTTTCCGTATCAGTTGCATCGATATCGGCTGTTTGGATATAGTAGCTCTGCCAACGAGTTTCTTGGTCTGGGTCAGGGATTACATCATTATTCGCTGCAATCCAATAAAGATTCTCCAAGCTTTCGATTTGATAGGGATCATTTTCGGTACCATCTCCAGCTGATGGTGCTACGGCTGTCTGGGCAAATAAGGCTATACTAACCATGACGATGAAAATAACTAATGTTGTTCTAAACATATTCTCCTCCTAAATATATTTTGTTTCTATGTATAGTTTGGGTATTGAAATGAGGGATTTGCAAAAAGCTATTTTGATCGGCTTTCGCTGTTTTGAAAGCTTGTCATTGCGAGTTGTTCTTCTTGCTAAACTTTGGCGTGGCAATCTCATTTTTTTCTACCTCTATCTTGCTCTATGATGCCTATATAAAGTCCCCCTTCGTAAGGGGGAACAAAAGGGGGTTTCTCAAACATATGTCCCTCTTCCCAAGGGGGAACAAAAGGGGGTTTGAGATGGCAGGCGAGATGAAATGTTTTTGTCACCCTGAGTGATCCCGATTTGTCGGGATTGTATCGAAGGGTGACAATGCAACATTTCCTAAGTTCACACTTCGATACGCTCCGGCTTGCGCCGAAGCTACTCAGTGTGACAATATCGTCTATTATGAGATTTTTTTGCATCTGACCTCCGATTTCTGACCCCTAAACCCTAAACTCCTAAACATCATCCTTGTCCTCCGTAGCCCCCCGAAGCATTTGCGAAGGAGGATTGCTTCTCTCACACCACTTTTCACTTCTCACTTTTTCACTTTTCACCAGAAATTCATCCTGTTTCTCTCCATGCTTATTTCAAAAGCATCATCTTCCTCGTAACCACCTCATACTCGGTTACCAATTTGTAAAGGTAAATCCCCGACGGTAACTGCCTGCCGTTATCATCTTTACCGTTCCAGTAGAGTGAGTAGATACCCGGGGCTGAGTAGCAATCGTAAAGATTTCGTACCTTTTGACCTCTGATATTGAATATCTCCAGCGTTACATCGCTCTCTTGCGGTAGTTCGAACTCGATGGTAGTGACCGGATTGAAGGGGTTGGGATAATTGTAGATAACCACCTCCGACTGGGAGATGACAAAGTCGTCTTCTGCAGATACTAAAGGTGTATCTTGCAAATAGGGATAGCCATAATTGACCGTATGATCCTCATCAGCAGCCCAGATTGTCTCAAAATTCCAATCTACATAGGTATTATCAGCATAGGGATAAGTCATCTCATCGGTGGTTCTGCCTTCGCCACCAGCTGAAGTGGTTTGACCGGAAGTTTCTGTATCCCAATAGCTATCAGTTACCGAAGGTAAGGATTGATAACCAACCAAACCTCCGACACCGTCTTCTTCACCATTAACACTGCCTATACTAAAGCTGTTGCTGATACTTGCTCCATAGTCATCCCTATCAAAGTCGCTACTTAGATTATCGGATTTGTTGACTGCATAATAATTGATATCATAAACATCAGATTTATGAAAATGTGTGGATAGTGGCCAGGTAAAAGTATAGTTAAACCCAACTAAACCTCCGACAAAATTGGTACCGCTAACTACTGCAGTACTGAAACAGTTGTTTATCTCATCGTCATTCTTCCCAACTAAACCACCAACATTTTGGGAACCGTTTACGATGCCTTTACTGTAGCTGGTTTCGATAATGGAGTTTTTGTCAGGATGTCCTAAGCTATAATTATTCCCTGCCAAACCTCCAATGTTATCAAATCCGCTGAACTCACCGCTACTGCTATTATTGGTCAAAGTCGAATAGAAGTTTATACCTGCTAATCCGCCGATATTCCCCGAACCGTGTATGTTAGCGTTTACCACATTGACATTTTGAATTTGGGCTTCAGATACTAAGCCAAACAATCCCAAAATAGCATAGCCGCTCATATCAATATTAATATTATGAATTTGATATCCGCCTCCTTCGAAAGTTCCCCGAAAATATGGTATATAGAAATTAGCATTACCTGCCAGATCGAGATCTGAGGTCAACATATAGCTATACTCGGAAAATTGTCCGAACGCCAAAAGCCGCTTTAGGTCATCTGTCGTGTTTATAAGATAATTTCCTCCTTCGTACTGTAAGTAATCATCGATATCCAGAGACAAACCATTATTCATCCACTCATCGAACATATCATTATCCAAAGCGCCAATTGTAATTACATTTTCACCGTTTACCAAAACTTCTTCGTAGTCATAATAACTATTCAATACTGTTATAGCAACAGATATATAGCCCACCAAACCACCATAGGCTCTATCGGATGCAGTTACATCACCTGTACTGTAGCTGTTTTCTATTGAGCCTGAAAAACTGCCTGAAAGTCCACCTACATACTTTTCACCGTTGACATCTCCGATACTGTAACAGTTTATAATAGAATTCCCGCCACTTCCAATTAACCCACCAACTTCAAGATAACCGTTTACTTCACATTCACTATAACTGTCTGTAACGGTTGATACAAATGATCGACCAACTAACCCCCCGACATTCCAATTACCTTGAGCTGTTACCTGTCCCGTACTATAGCAATTATTTATTGTGGTAATGCCAGCTCTTCCAGCCAGACTACCGACATTGACATCACCATTGATACTAACATCTGTCAGACCTATGTTTTCGAGTGTTGCATTGCTTGTAAAACCAAATAAGCCGACAAAATTTAATTCCGGAGCATTGATATATAGCTGATCAATAATATGATTCCCTCCATCATAATGACCTGAAAAACTTATGCCATTAAACCCGATCGGCTTCCATCCCTCACCAGTAAACCAATTTTCCGTATCAGTTGCATCGATATCGGCTGTTTGGATATAGTGGCTCTGCCAACGAGTTTCTTGGTCTGGGTCAGGGATTACATCATCATCCGCTGCAATCCAATAAAGATTCTCCAAGCTTTCGATTTGATAGGGATCATTTTCGGTACCATCTCCAGCTGATGGTGCTACGGCTGTCTGGGCAATCAGGGATGTGGTAAATATAAGTATCAAAACAAAACTGCTGAATTTGAGCATTTTCCCTCCTTCATTTGTATTAACATAACTAGCTGTCTGCTTTTTCTGCCGTACATGGATTTCACTCTCTCCATTTATCTCAATCAGCACCTTTTAAGGTAACCAATATTTTTCATATAGTGCATTAGCAAAATAATATTTTATGAAAATTTTCGTCAAGGATTTTTTATAGTTGTGTTTGGAAAGCAAACACTAAAAGTATCCACCCTTATTAATATAAGCTCTATGCGGTATAGGGCAGGCAATTCTCCAATGACCGAAACGATCGGTTGCTCTTGCTATTCAGCAAATATTCTTTGCTCATTCTCTCACCTTCTCATCTTCTACATTCTGCTTACGGCCTACTGCCTACTGTTTTCTGTATTCCGTCTTCCATCTTCTGACCTCTAAACCTCTAAACTCTAAACTTCATCCTTGTCCTTCGTAGCCTCTCGAAGCATTTGCGAAGGGAGGCGAAGGGGGATCACCCTCTCACTTTTCACCAAAAATTCTCCCTGCTTTTTCTTCCACCCTCCATCCTCCACCATCTACCATCTCATTTCAGCAGAATCATTTTTTGGGTGCTTGAGTATTTACCGGCTCTCAATCTGGCTAAGTAGATACCGCTGGTGACCGGATGATTTCTATTGTTATTACCATCCCAGATAACGGTATGATATCCGGGTTCCTGAAACTGATCTACTAAAGTATTCACAAGTTGACCACGGGTATTATAGATCTCTATCATCACATATTCCTCGCTGCTGAGGCTGTAACTAATCATAGTTTCCGGATTGAATGGATTGGGATAGTTACCGATCAGTTTAGTAGAAGAGATCAAAGGATCATCAGCGTCTGTGCCGGTAAACTCAAATTCGACAGTTTCAATCTCGGAATCTCCCACATCATATACGGCAGCCAGACCAGCCACATAGACCTCTCCGGAGATTAGATCTGTAAAAATATATGAAGTATCCTCTGTAGTATCGATCGGTTCATTTAGATTGTCCAAAAAGACAGCATAATGCAAAAGTTCTATTTCATCAGGGATATTCGCCGGTTCATCCCAGCTAAAATGGGCTTCATCCTCAGTACATTCCACGTTCAGATTCTCCGGTGTCGGTAGTATTATCGGTTCAAGTTCGATCTCTACGAAAGCTATTTCGCCGGCTAAAATTTCGAGCTCTTCGATAACAAAAGTTTGATACAAACTCAAGCTGGCTGTCAATTCATAAATATCGGCAGGGAGGACAATTTCGAAAAAACCGTCTTCATCCGGGTTAATTGATTCCGCTCCTATCTCAATAAAAGTCTCAGTGATATTACCATCTCCGCCGGTGAGTATCACTTCACCTTCCAATATGCCATGCGTTGGAAGAAGTTCAATATCCAAAATGGTAGTCTCGCCTGAGATTATTTCTATGTCTGGTGCTAAATATTCTTCATACCAAGGATGCGAAGCGGACACATCCCAATTTCCCTCAGGTAAAGTCAGACTATAATGACCGGTTTCATCAGGATAGGTGATGCTGTCCCCGGCGGCAATGGTAACTTCGGTTACTGTACCGATCTCTCCTTGCAGTTCTACCACTCCTTCCAAAACCCCATCAGTTTCCGAATAGATAGGATCGAATATTACGAAACCATAGGCGGGATTGTCATTACCGTCGGTGATGGTTGCTGCGATTTCGTCGTAATCTTCACTATCCCAGATATTGTTTTGTGCCATCACATCCATAGCGCTATGGTTGACCACACTGTTCAAAGCACCATCCCAGGAGACATTATCGTGCATATGATTAATTCCACAACCATCGGGATGAGGATTATCCAAATTACCCAGATTGGCAGTAGCATCATTAGCAAGATAAAATGCGGTGAAGTTTCCGTAGATCTCGTTTTGATAGAAAGTTCCGTTTGCCCCGCTGCCATAGAGCATCACGCCTGCACCCGAATCGGGATCGTTTTCGATGAAGTTATGCCTGATAACATTGTTTCTGTAATATCCTTTGGCATTGAAGAGATAGATTCCGGTGAGATTATATTCCACCAAATTATTCTCCACATGAGGAGCCATCTCTTCATAATTAAATAGATTCGCCATGGTAATGCCCTGTTTACCGTTGTTATGGATCCAATTATCTATGATGGTAGGACTACAATTTGAACTACTGCTTTGCAAAGAAAGCTGAATTGCGCCACGATATTGGGGACCTAATCCGCATTGAGTAACTTCGCATGATTCTATCAGGACATTTGAATTATCTGTAACTAAAATACCGTGTTGGGTACAATTCATAACTTTGGAATGACGGATAATCATCTCGGGTTCTTCGGTGGTTCCCACTGCACTGAAGTTAACCGCTTTGCGGTGATTATCCAAAAGTGAATTCTCGATCAGCACCGGACTTTGTACTGCATTGATACCATAATCATTGAGTCCGTCGGTATCTGAAATGCGACAATATTTGAACTGGCTCTGATCGGGAGTATCCAATCTAATACCTTCCCATAAACCTCCATCAATGCCTGTAAATCTGATGCTATCGGTTTCAGTGCCCACGGCGATCAACTTTCCATATACGTTCAGCCTGGTGCCCGATTGAGCCGTCAGAACCACTCCCGGCTCCACTAACAATGAATCTCCCGCCGGAACGGTTACATCACCGACCATTATGTGTGGATTGTTGTCCGGTGTCCATGTCCCTGTCTGATTTCCAGAAACATCCAAACTGAAAACATTCAAACTTATTATCATCATGCATACGATTGTTACAAATTTCATTTCATCCTCCTATTTTCCAATACTTTCTTTCTTCTTTTTATAATATCGAAACTAAGAATTGCCAAAAGAGCTGTCAATGCCAAAATTGCTCCGAGCCAGCCAAGATAGGTTAAAGTGCTGACTACTACTGCAGCACAAAGTACGCCGACAAAGATAAAGAACACCGATTTCCAAAAACGAAGACCGAAAAGATAAGCAGCCAGCGAACCAGTCCATGCGCCGGTAATTGGAAGTGGTATGGCAACGAAGAAGATCAATCCCATCTCTTCATATTTCCTGACCAGATTACCTTTCTTGCGTGTGCGGGCAAAAAGCCAAACCAGCAATCTTTTTAAGATCGGGATTTTGAAAAAAAGTCTGGTAACGATATCGAAGAAAAGTAAGATAAAGAAGATCGGGATCATATTACCGATTATAGAGATGATAACCACAGGTATCCAAGGCAAATCAAAGTAATGGATACCCATGGGGATGGAGCCCCGCAGTTCAAAAATCGGTAACATTGCGATGAGGAGAACTTTCAGCTCATCGGGTACTCGAAAAGATTCGATATAATTCACAACTTGCGCTCTCAACCCCTCATCTTCTAATACTATGTTTGGATCAATCGGTTCTTCCGGCGTTAGCGCTTCTAAAAAGCCAAAAAAAAAGATAACCGAAATCAGAATGAGAACAATTTTCATTTCCAGCCCTCATCACCGATTAGTGGTACAAAAGCACATCCCCCTCGGCTGGTATGAGTAATGCCGTCTTCATCTTTTGTTATTACAACCAGATCTTGCATATATCTGCTACCAAGCGGGATAGATAAAATCCCCCCCAGCTTCAGTTGATTCATCAACGAATTCGGTATCTTCGGTGCTGCAGCGGATACGACAATTTTGTCGAAACTATCACAAGGTGGTTCTCCACCCTCCCATCCTTTGCTGCCATCGCCTGTTTTGTAATATACATTCTCATAACCAAGCTCGGATAGGATAGCTCTTGCCTTTTCTAGCAGTGAACTTATCCTCTCTACGGTATAGACTTCTGCGACTAATTCAGCCAGAAGCGCGGTCTGATAGCCGGAGCCTGTTCCGATCTCCAGCACCGTATCGGTTTCTTGCAATTGCAGTGTTTCCAGCATCAAAGCTACCATATATGGTTGGGATATGGTCTGTCCTTCACCAATACTCAAAGGAGAATCCTGATAGGCAAGGTGTTGAATTTCAGCGGGGACAAATCGGTGGCGAGGCACTTTGCGAAATGCGTTTAGAAGACGTTCGTCACCTACACCGCGGGCTTTTAGCTGGCGTTCTACCATCATTTCTCTATAGGAATCGAGTTTCATCTTATCATCCTTGTTTATTCTGCCAGTTTTTTAGTTTAGCAAAAGAGTCGTATTTGGTAAATTTGGGAGAAAGAGGTGTGATGGAGACGTAGTTGTTCAAGACAGCGATCGAATCGGAACCATCATCGTTTTCCCAGAGCGCATTGTCGCCTCCGATCCAATATATCTTTCTACCACGCGGATCGTGCTGTTCTGCCACGAAATCTTTGTAGCGTCTATGTCCGGTATGAGTTATCCGAACTCCCTCTATCTCACCTTTTTCTACATTCGGCACATTAATATTCAAGATCTCGTCTTTGTCGATCAGGTCGTGTATACCGGCTTTCAATAGTTTATGGATATAAAATGCGGCTGTCTGGAATTTTTGTTCTTTATAGGAAGCCAGCGAGACCGCTATAGCTTTGAATCCCATAAACATTGCCTCGAGCGCTGCCGCGACTGTTCCCGAATAGAGCACATCTTCACCCATGTTCTGTCCGCCGTTTATACCTGATATGACCAGATCTAGTGGTGTTTTGACGATCACTTTGGCAGCTAGGATAACACAATCTGCCGGTGAGCCGGTGATAGCGAAACGATGATTGCCTCTTTCGATTATCCGCAAAGGTTGATGCAGAGTGATGGAATGTGATGCAGCGCTCTGTTCTTTATCCGGCGCTACTATAATGATCTGATGTCCATTATCTTTGAGCTCATCTGCCAGGGCATTGATACCGGGCGCATCTATTCCATCGTCGTTTGTCAATAGTATTCTCATGCTTTCTCCATTTTATTTGTAATTTCGGATAATATGACACGTACAAAATTAGCGATATCTCTCATATGTGAGATATGACTACTTTGCCCGTCATAGATAACTTCTATAGGTACAAAATCGATAATGCCGTTTTGCTTGGCAATTTTGATGATTACTTCTGTTTCAAATTGATATCGCTGAGAACGAAATCTCAAATTTTTAAGAGGTTCGAGCTTGTATAATCTAAATCCTGATTGGGAGTCATAAATCCTACTACCGACTACCAGTGAGACTATCGAGCTGGTAAGACGGTTGCTACATACGCGCAAGAACGGCATTTTGGGCAACTTTAATGCTCTGCGACCGATAACCATCTCGGCAGCGGTGACATTTTGCCGCTCGATAAAAATCGGAAAATCCTCCGGTTGATGTTGTAAATCGCTATCTATCGTGAAAGCATATTGATAACCGTTTTCTATCGCCATATTGAAACCTTGCTGCAAAGCCGCTCCTTTGCCTTTGTTAGTAGTAAACCGATGAACAATCACACCATTCTGCTTGCAAATAGCAAAACTATCGTCATCTGAACTGTCATCAATAATTATTATTTGCTGTTTGGGAAAAAACCGTGCTATCCGCCGGATCAGTTCCTCCAAATATTTGGCAGCATTATATGCCGGTACTACAACGGCTGTATTTTCAAAATCAGCTCTCATCATTACCATCTTTACATTATTTTTATAAAATTAAATCTGAAAATACGAGTTCCCTGTCAAGAAAATAGTCGCTGAGTTTTATCCGGGTTGCTAAAGATATATCTTGAACCCTGAAAAATCCCAAACCAGATTAAACAGCGCTCCAATCCTACATAATGCAATGTTCAATAAAGTTTTACAAGCTACGGAGTATAAATATATTGACAGTTAAAATCAATTTTAAAATGGTATTTTTTTAAATAAATAAAGTTAAAAATAGGAGGAGTAATGTCTGAGCGACTCGTTTACGGAAACATTAGTAGTGAAGAAGCGATCAAATTGGAAGGAGAATATGGTGCCCACAACTATCATCCGCTACCTGTAGTGATAGCCAAAGGTGATGGTGTAAATGTATGGGATCCCGAAGGTAAAAAGTACTTTGATTTTCTCTCGGCATATTCGGCTGTTAATCAAGGTCATTGCCATCCCAAAATCATCGATGCTCTGATAGAGCAAGCCAAAACACTGACACTTACATCCAGAGCTTTTTACAATAATAAACTGGGAGAATATGAGAAGTTTATCACCGAATTTTTCGGCTATGATATGGTATTGCCGATGAATACGGGTGCCGAAGGAGTGGAAACCGCTCTCAAACTTGCCAGAAAATGGGGTTACGAAGTAAAAGGTATTGAAGAGGATAAAGCGATAGTCGTTTTCGCAGAAGGTAATTTCCATGGACGTACGCTCGCTATAGTATCGGCTTCTACCGATCCGGTCTGCAGAAAGAATTTCGGTCCGTTCATCCCCGGTATCAAAAGAGTACCATACAACGATACGGAGGCTTTGGAAAAATTGATGCAAGAGCATGGTGAGAATATCGCCGCTTTCTTCGTAGAACCGATCCAAGGTGAAGCCGGTGTATATGTGCCGGATGAGGATTATCTGAAGAAATGTTATGATATTTGTAAAAAGCATAATGCCTTGCTGGTAGCGGACGAGATTCAGACAGGAATAGCACGAACCGGTCGTCTTCTTTGTTCGGAATATTCCGGTATCAAGCCGGATATAGTGATCTTGGGCAAAGCACTCTCCGGTGGAGTACTGCCTGTTTCCGCAATCCTTTCTTCCAAAGATATCATGATGCTATTCCGCCCGGGTGAACATGGCTCTACATTCGGTGGCTTCCCGCTGGCATGTACAGTAGCAAAAGCAGCATTAGAAGTTATCAAAGAAGAGAAGCTTACCGAAAGAGCTTGCGAACTGGGAGAGATCTTCCGAGCCGAGCTGAAAAAGATAGACTCCCCTCTGATAACTGAGATACGCGGTAAAGGTCTGTTAAATGCGATAGATATCAAGCCTACCGATAGTGTGCAAGCTTGGGATGTATGTATGAAAATGAAAGAGAACGGACTTTTGGCAAAACCGACACATCAGCATATTATCCGTTTCGCACCACCGTTGGTAATAACTAAAGAGCAGCTTCATGAAGCAGTCGAGATCATTAGAAAATCGATCGAAGCGTTGTCGTAAATAATTAAGAGAACAGTTAAGCCCTAGGCTTTGAATTATCAAGCCACCCTGACTGTAGGACAGGGTGGCTTTTGCTTTGTAGAGGAGGAAAAATGAAAAAGATTATGATTTGTATTATATTGATCAGTTTGATTCTGATCGGATGTTCTACGCAAGACGAAAGCTTGCGAATCGGCATTATCTCACCATCGGTTGACCATTTGCCACTTACTTTCGGAATGGATTATGGGACAATATCGCAAGCTGAACTAGCAATCAGGCACTTTACTTCCGGATGGGAAGTAAATGAAGCGCTTGTAGCCGGCAAAATTGATGTGGCGATTCTCCCGTTTACCTATGTTTGGCTCAATGTCTCCAGTGGCTATGATGTGAAAACGATCTCGTTTTTCGAGCGTGAGAGTGATGGAATTATCGCCTCTAAGGATATAAAATCACCGAAAGATTTACATGGCAGAAAGATTGGTGTACTCCGTTCTTCTACGCTGGATATCTTAGCCGAAGATTTGCTCAGTCGCTTGGATATCTCTGCTGAGTTGGTCTATCTGCGCACGCCGTCCGAAATGGCAGCAGCACTTACAAAAGGTGATGTAGATGCCCTATCTTACTATGTTCCATCAATATTCAAATTCGATGAGCATTTCCATATCCTATATTGGTATAGTGACGCTTATCCGGCACATCCCTGTTGCAATATCGCTGCCAATGCAGCAGCTATAGAAGACAAGTCCGAAGCTCTTTACAAATTGTTGGAGGAGCTACAGGCTACTATTGATATGATGGAGCATAATCAGGATAAGGTTTTGGACTTTACCACTGCTTATTTCGGATTATCAAAACAAGAAGCGGAGAAGACTTTGAAGAACACCCGGTTTGTGATGGGATTAGATGAAGATTCTATCCAATTTGAAGAAAAGATGATTCGCATCATGTACCAAAAAGATTACATTTCCAAAAAGGTGGATAGAGATGAGGTCTATGATCAGATTCTTACGCAATAATGGACTCGGACTAATTATAGTTTTCTTTATATTTTTTATCCTGCTGAGAATTTTGGGGATCGAAGCTGCAAATATGTTCAGGATACGGATATCTCTTAACACTATATTGAACGATTTTATTGTATCTTTTCTCAGAGTCAGTGTAACAGGTTTAGCCGCTTGGCTAATAAGTATCCCCTGCGGATATCTCATATTACATCTACGCTGTTTACATGACCTTTTGATGCCGGCAATAAACTTTATTCGGCATGTATCACCATTTGCATGGTTCCCTTTTGCCATCATTTTGTTCGGTTTGGGAGATCTATCTGTTGCTGTCATTATGTTTATCACCCTATTTTTCCCTGCCATCATTGCCGCGGTCGGTATTTTTTCGGATGTACAGCATGAATATAGAGATGAAGCTTTGGTCTCCGGTGCAAATTTCTGGCAGATGTTCAAACTGGTAGAGCTTCCTATCACTTTGGCTGCCCACATCAATCTGCTCAGGATATTGTGGGGATTGGGCTGGACGGCAATTATAGCTGTAGAAATGTTGGGTGTCTCACAGGGGTTGGGATTCAGATTGTTGGATTTCAGATATCTGCTCAGATATCAAGAGATGATTTTGTATATTATAATAATGGGAGTTACGGGGGTAGCACTCGATTATTTACTTCGCCATTTCATCAGATCAGTAGAAAGTAAAAAAGAATGAAATGAATTCTGATAGAGATGATAAATTATCTTGTGGCTATGGATATATTTATGGAAGATAATCTGCTCAGGTTAAAAAAACTACTTGCTTATTTAGCAAGACTTTATATTTTTGTCTTAAATATGAAAAATAAGAGAATATTAATAATTATGTACGTATATAGAATTGATTTATACGGTCATTAAACATGATGAAAGGAGAGAAAATGTTTACTATTGAACAATGGAGAGACGAAAAAAAAATAGCAGAAAAGATCAGCCGAGAAGAATTGGTAGATTTTTTATTTGAGCATTTGGATCAATTTGGAGATTCCAAGGAAGCGATCAATGCTTCGATCGATTATGCTTTTTCCAAAAATCACGGCAAGGGTGGTTTTATCCTTACAGCCCATGAAGATGGTGAGTTAGTAAGTGTATTAGTGATGAATTTCACTGGTATGAGCGGTTATATACCCGAAAACATTCTGGTTTATGTGGCGACGCATAAAGAGCATCGTGGTAAAGGTATCGGAGGCAAAGTAGTAAAAAAAGCACTCGCTATAGCCGATGGTGACGTGAAACTTCACGTAGAATATGAAAATCCTGCCAAACGCCTATACGAGCGAGTCGGTTTCACTTCCAAATATGCTGAGATGCGTTTTACGAAGGATAAATGATATGGCAGAACTTGTTGTTAAGACTAATAAGATCCTCAAGAATTTTCAGAAGATAAATAACTTTCTGGCTCCTCATGATATACATTGGACTTTGGTAGCCAAGCTACTCTCGGGACATAAGAAGACTTTGGAAAATCTGCTTTTCGATCCGGAGATTAAAAGAATACACTCGATCGGTGATTCGAGAATATCGAGTTTGAGGACGATAAAACGGATCAAACCGGATATCGTAACCATGTATATCAAACCGGCTGCAATACAACTGGCTAGCAAAATAGTTCGCTATGCAGACATCTCTTTCAACACTTCTTATGAAACGATAGAAGCTTTGAACAAAGAAGCCAGCAAATCTGACAAGATGCATCAAATAATTATTATGATCGAATTGGGTGAACTGCGTGAAGGTATCCTACGAGAGAACTTCATATCATTTTACGAAAAGATCTTCCAACTGCCGAATATCGAGGTGATAGGTTTGGGTACTAATCTTGGCTGTATGTACGGTGTAGAGCCTACTTACGATAAACTCATTCAGCTCAGTCTTTACAAACAGCTTATCGAAGCAAAGTTCAATAAAAATTTGAAAATAATCTCAGGTGGAAGTTCCATTACCCTTCCTCTGGTGGGGAAAAACAAGATACCCAAAGCAGTGAATCACCTCAGAATCGGAGAAGCTGCCTTCTGTGGCACTTCACCTTTGAATAATAAAAAATTCAAAGATCTATCTACTGATGCATTCGAATATAAAGCCAATATTATCGAATTGGAGCAGAAGCAGACTAATCCCGATGGAGTGATCAGCGAAGCTAGTATAGGGCATATTGCTGATATCAATTCCAAATATGATCATACCTATCGTGCGATTTTGGATTTCGGACTTCTGGATGTGGATGATGATGATCTTCAACCGAAAGATAAGAATGTGAAATTCGTCGGCACAACTTCTGATATGACAGTATATGATCTGGGACACAACCTGACGAAATCGCAAAAGCTAAAATTTCAAGTCGGCAGCAAAATCACCTTCAAACCGAGCTACATGGCAGTTGCTAGGTTGATGAATTCGAAGTTTATAGAAAAAATCGTGGAGTAGCTTATGAATTTGGTATTTAAGAATAACTATCCTAACCCGGATTGGCAGAAACTAGCAGATCTTTTTGAAGAAATGGGCTGGGGTAAACGAGATCCGGATATATTGCAAACTGCATTCGAAAGAAGTTACAAAACCTGTATAGTCTATGATGAAGATAGGATCATAGGTTGTGGAAGAGTACTCTCGGATGGGATCTATTATGCGACTATATATGATGTTTTAGTTCATCCGGATTATCAGAAGCAGAAAATCGGAACTCGGATCATGAGTTTATTGATGGATAATCTAAACGATCTGATCTTTGTTCATCTCACTTCGACACCCGGCAAAGAAGGTTTCTATAGCAAATTAGGGTTCAAAGCCCAAAAAACAGCTATGGGTATAATGAGCAATCCCAATGATGCACTTGTCGAAATGTAAAAAACAGTTATCTATTGAAGATAGCAGATGAATGGTTATTCTGCTTTGAAGATTTCGGTAATCTCAAAAAAAAAGTTTGTATCTTCAGCTTTCTGCTACTATAATTTAAATTGCTTGCCTAGAATAGGTGAAGAATTTTTGTGGAAAAAATAATATATTTGGAGGAGAAATGAAAAAGTATGTCTTAATAGCCTTGCTGATCATGCTGGTTGCAACTGTATCTGCCTCTGCTTTAAAAGTAGCGGTATTAGATTTTACTCGGCGAGACAGAGCCAGTGATTATATAACAAGAGCTTTGATGAGACGAGATTTGAGTGCGGTCATCGATGAATTTGATGAACTGGAGTTGATGAATATGCGCCAAAGTTCACGAGCTATGAGCAATGCCGGCATTTCCGATCCCGCTCATGCCAGTAGAGATGATTTGGTCAAAATAGGACAAGAACTGGAAGTCGATATCTTACTCTGGGGCGAAGTGAATTCTATCAGCCAGAATGAATTTAGGATCGTAGCCAATGTGCTTGCTATGAGAACAGAATCTATAGATGTTCGCCGATTCAATGTGGGAAGATCGACAGATCCACGCAGAGAAGCTTTGCGTGAGCAAGTCTTTGAACCGATGGTCCAATTGGTAAATGTAGAGATCGATCGCCGTTTCAATATCGCAATGCAACATTTTAATAGTCAAAACTATGATAGTGCTAAAGACGCATTTTATAATGTGCTTCGCATAGATGAGGAAAATATTGCCTCCTACTTTTATCTCGGATATATTTACTATGTAGATCGTGATTATGAGCAAGCGGAAGAACATTTTTTGAGTGGTTTGGAGTATGAACCAACCAATAGAAATTTACTCGACTATCTGCATCGCACCTATGTACAGATGTATCGCTTCGAAGATGCTATTGATGCACTCAAGCAAATAACCGAAACAGAGCAAGATAAAGAAATATGGTTTAAGATCGGTGAGTTGTATGAACAAATAGAATACCACTCAGATGCAATAAGCGCATTCCAAAATGCTCTGGAAATAGACGAAAATTATGCAGACGCCCATAAAGCGCTTGGTGATTTGCTCTATGATCTGGAAAGATACGAAGATTCGTTGACATATCTGGAAACTGCAGTCGAAAATTTCCCCGAAGATGCTTCTCTGCAAAGGAAACTTGCACGAGCTTACCATAGAGCCGGAATGATAGATAATGCCATAGCGCAGTATTCTAGGATAGTGGATGAACAACCTGAGAATATAACAGCATACTATAACCTTGCCGGTGCTTACCGTATAGCAGAAAGATATCAGGAAGCCTTGAATACGCTACTCGATTTGGAAGAAATCGAACCGGAGAATCCACAGGTTTATTTACGATTAGCAGATATTTATATTGCCATGGAACGTTATGATGACGCCGAAAATGCAGCTCAGGAAGCCATGCAGTTAAATCCGGATCTATATGAACCTTACAGATTACTCACCCAAATCTATCAAACACGTGGTTATGGTAAGTATGAGCAAGTATTGGAGATGGATGAGATGTATCAGGACAAATCGATCTACTATGGTGCCAAAGCAGATTCATTGGTTGCAGCACGAGATGAAGCGCGCGCCGAAGGGCACCAGTATTTCCAAACTGCTCTGGATTATCTGCAACAAGCCGAGGTACGAGCCAATACTCAAGCTCAAACCAACGACATCAATACGACTAGAAATCTATTGAATCAGTTACTTCATGCTACCAGACCGGGAGCATTTTAGTAACTATTATTCAGATGACAATATATGAGGGTAGAACAAATCTGCCCTCTTTTATTATAAAATCAATTCATAGAAATCATTTACTGTTTTCACCCTAGTACAGCTTGGATATTTGTTCTTCATCCCATGTGGGATGAATATATTAGTATAGCCGAGTTTCTCAGCTTCTTTTATCCGTTGTTCCAATTGAGTAACATGTCTGATATCGCCATTCAGACTAACCTCGCCTATAAATACCGATTTGGGAGGTAAGGGTTTGTTTCTGAAACTGGATAATAGTGCAGCTATCACAGAAAGGTCCAATGCCGGCTCCCATACTTTTATTCCACCGACTAGGTGAACGAATATATCTTCTTGGCGGATCATCAATTCGAGATGTTTTTCCAAAACAGCTATCAGTAAAGCGAGTTTTTTATAATCATATCCTACGGTAACTCGTTGTGAAGTGCCATAAGTTGCAGAGGTAATGAGCGCTTGCACCTCCACCAGAAAAGCGCGGCTGCCTTCCAATACACAACCGACCGCAGAACCGGCTTTATCTCTAATGCCCTCTAAAAAGATGTGGGATGGGTTTGGAACTTCTACCAACCCATTTTTCTGCATCTCAAATATACCTATCTCATTTGTGGAGCCAAAACGATTTTTTGTTGTACGTAATATTTTGTAATAATGATGCATCTCTTTTTCAAAATAAAGCACTGTATCTACCATATGCTCGATAATCTTTGGTCCGGCTACACTTCCTTCTTTGGTTACATGCCCGATTAGAATTATCGGTATATCCTGTTGTTTTGCCAGTTTAGTAAAAAAAGCGGCAGTCTCTCTGATCTGAGTGATGCTTCCCAAAGAGGACTGCGAATCTGTAGAGAAGATCGATTGGATGGAATCTACTATCAGCAAGCCTGGTTTGATCTTGTTACTCTCTTGGAGTATGTTGTTAGCATCAGTGGTACAGAGGAGATATAGATGATCTGTTCGGCAATTCAATCTTTTGCTTCTCAGTGCTATCTGCTGCTTGCTCTCTTCTCCGGAAACATACAAAACCGGTCTGTTTTCTGCCACCTTATCTGCCATTTGCAGCATCAAAGTTGACTTACCGATCCCAGGTTCTCCACCGAGTAGAATCACCATGCCAGGTATAATCCCACCACCCAAGACACCATCTAACTCACTTATTTTAGTCGAGATTCTTTCAGTTTCTCCTTCGACTTCAGCATCTTTTAGTCGGACAGCTTTTGCTTCTTGAGCTGCCGGTTTTTTCCTACCTTTTTTGGTAGTGAATCGAGCACTTTCTCTAAAACTATCCCATTCACCGCAGGCTGGACATTTGCCACTCCATTTGGTAGATTCATAACCGCATTCTTTACAAAAGAACATAATTTCACCTATTTGCCAATATATACTTTTTCAAAGCTTTCACATCTTCATCTATAGCAGTGATAAGTTTCTTTGGCTCCTCGAAATATTTCTCATCTCGAAGCCGTTTGTGGACAATGATCTCGACTTTTCTATCGTATAAATCACCGGAGAAATCCAAAATATATGTCTCGATAGTCTTGATTTGCTCTTTTTTGATTGATGGACTATAGCCTATATTGGTCAACCCCCAATATTGAGATTCGTCGATAATGATCTTGCAGATATATACTCCCAATGCTGGAATAAGTTTGTTTTTCTCGATCGGTTCGATATTGATGGTAGGATATCCCAAACTATTCCCGATCTGTTTGCCTCGTACTACTCTCCCGATAAGTGAATACTTTCTGCCCAGATAGAATTCTGCTGCTTCGATATCACCTTCGCGGATCAAATCTCGGATCATGCTGCTACTTACAATCCGATTTTTCAATCTAAACGGACTGACAAAATAAGTCTTATAGCCATAATCCTTTTCATGCTTTTTTATCAGTTCAAAATTACCGGCTCTGTTTTTACCAAAATGCGTATCATACCCAACAAATATCTCTTTTACCCCTATCTCTTTAACCAAAATATCGGTGATAAATTTTTGCGGTGGAAGTGAAGCAAGTTTTTCATCAAAATTAAGATAAAGAATGCAATCAACTCCGAGTTCTTTTAGAATCTTTTCTTTTTTTTCTCTTTCGGTAAGCAGATAGGGAAAAGTCTTTTTATGGATAGTTTCCAAAGGATGAAGATAATAGGATAGCACCACCGCTTCACCACCAACCTCTTTTGCCTTTTTACACATCAGTTCCAGCAATTTCTGATGACCGCGATGCACACCATCGAAAGTCCCCATCGTCAGCACAGGATATGTGAGTTTACAAGAATTACGATGTAAATAACTCATTGCAACGCCTTTTTGGGATAGATCGTATTATCTTCGACTTTGGCAATACCAACACAAGTTCCCTTCTCATCTGTTACTATTATATTACCGATATGGTTTTCGGAACAGCGTATATTTCTACCATGCAGGAATTTCTTTACATCCGGTTCGGATAATGTGATCGTATGCAAATGTGGACAAACTTTTGGTATCGATAAGAGATGTTGTTGCCAGTTGGATGAGGTAATATCATCCAATTTTACAGCATTATCTACATTGATATTCCCTACCGATAATCTTCTCAGTTCCGTTGTGGTAGCGACAGTATCCAACATGGCAGCGATATCTTCGCTGAGAGTGCGAATATATGTCCCCTTAGAGACTACACAAAGGTAAGTACAATATGGGTATGCCATTTCGATCGGTTCAAATTCATAAATTCTGATTTGCTGTTTGGGAGGTTGAAAATCAATATTCTTTCGGGCTAATTCATAAGCTCGTTTACCACCTATTTTTTTGGCAGAGAATCGGGGAGTGTCTTGTACTGTCATACTATTGATTTTGGGAAGACAATTCTCCAGATCGGACATTTGAATTACTCTCTCATCTTCTTGCGTTGTCTCTCCGGTGATATCGCCGGTATTTGTACGAAGTCCGAATTTCATTTTTACAAGGTAAGTTTTGGGATCAGTTTTCAGATATGGGATAGCTTTGGTAGCTTTCCCGATACAGATAGGAAGTAATCCACTGGCAAAAGGATCAAGAGTGCCTATATGACCCATCTTCTGTTTACCCGCCACTTTGTTCAACCTTCTGATCACATCATAAGAACTGATACCGGTCGGTTTATCGATCAATAGTATTCCATTATCCATTTTTCATCAATTTGTCTAACTGATCCAAAATAGCATTTTTGGCATACTCAAACGAACCTTCTACAATGCAACCGGCTGCCTTGCTATGACCTCCACCGCCAAACATTTCCGCTATTTTGTTGACTGCATAATAATTCGAACGGAGTGATATGCGAAAAAGATTCGTTTTCTCTTCCTGAATATAGACAATCACTTTCACTCCAATTGCACCTTTGATCCATCTGGTCATTTTCATAGTAGCTTCATTTGAAACCCGATAGCGCTTTAGCATTTCCAAGCTGGATACCAACAACAATATCGAATCATCATGAAAAGTTTCGATGTTATTTAGTACTTCTCCTACAAAGCGATAGTAATTCACCGGTCTGTTCATAAACATCATCTGAGCAATATAACCCGGTTCCATTCCATAACTCATTAATTCGGATGAAACCATATATGTGCGGGCATCTACATTGGAATTGATAAAATTATCCGTATCATTCAGAATACTGGCATATATCATATTTGCTACATAAGTTGCTGATTTTTGGGGTAAATTCATTATTTCAGAAGCAAATAGTAAGTAGATAATCACCCCCACACTTGCCATGCTTGTATCGATATAAGTAATGGCATTTTCAATCAAATCTCCTTGTTCATGATGATCGATAGCGATGATGCAGTCCGCTTTTTCCGCTAAAGGATGGCAAATCCCAATTCGACTGATTTCATGACAATCCAGAATAATGATGAGCGCATAGCAAAGCGCGCTGTGGTAAACGCGGGTGCGTTTGTCAGTTTCCATAAAGTTAAACATGGCAGGAGCATGCTCTTCTAAGATGATATCCGCCTCTTGTCCGTAAATCTCAGCACATATTTCCTGAAGAGCTAATGCAGAAGCAAGAGCATCCCCGTCTGGATTTGTATGCATCAGAATTCCGATACTTTCGGCAGATTTGACATGTCCGATAAGGACAGAGCGAAGTTTTTTCAGACTATTGTTCTTCGGTGTCATCATCTCTTTCGGATTTTATCTTTTCCAAGATCTGGTCTATTTCCCGAGCTGTTTTCTCTACTTCATCGTAATGAAAGAAAAGTTCCGGAATCTTCCGCATCATTTTCGCAGAAGCGATCTCATTTTTGATGACACCTGAGCTTTTTGTAAGTGCTTGGTGGATTTTATCATCTGGGGCATTGTCCAAGTGAGTATAATAAATGCGTGCCACAGAAAGATCAGCAGAAAGTGTAACATTAGTTACCGTGACAAAATCGAGATATTTATCTCTCAATTTAAAGTTAATAACCTTGCTGATCAACCGCTGCAACTCTTTTTCCAAGCGTTTCAATCGTTTTTGCTGCATCGATCTTCCTCCCCTGCTGCTCTCAGCAGTTACAGTTGTCGGCTAACTTCTTTGATTTGGTAATTTTCGATAATATCACCCTCTTTGATATCATTGAATTTATCTATGCGAATACCACAATCGGAGCCGGCTTTCACCTCTTTGACCTCATCGGCATAATGTTTCAGAGAGGCAAGATTCCCTTCGTGGATCAAGATATCATCTCGATAAAGTCGTACTTTCCCGGAATTGGTAATCACACCTTTTTCTACATAACATCCGGCAACATTACCGACTTTCTTTATTCTAAACACTTCCTTCACACGAGCAGAGCCCAAAAATTCTTCCGTAATTTCAGGTTTCAACATGCCTTCCATAGCAAGTTTCAAATCATCTATAGCTTCGTAGATCACCTGATAGATCTTGATCTCCACATTTTCATCATCAGCCAACTTCTGGGCTGAACTGCTAGAGCGCACATTGAAGCCAATAATAATAGCATCGGATGCGGAAGCCAGATTCACATCGGCTTCATTTATGCCACCAACGCTGCGACGAATGATGTTTACGGTAACTTCCTCTGTACTCATCTTTTGGAAGGAATCGCACAATGCCTCTACCGAACCGTCTGTATCACCTTTCACGATTATCTTGATATCTGAGGTCTCTTTGTCCTTAATTTTTTGGAACAGGTTTTTCAGACTGGTTTTAGATTGATATCGTTCTCTTTCGTGACGTATATGCATCCTTTCGGTACCAATCTGACGTGCGGTCTTCTCGTTTTCTACCAAATTCAGTACATCACCCGCTTTGGGCACATCTGTGAGACCGTAGAGGACAGCCACATCAGATGGATAGAGTTTCTCAATCTCATTCCCTCGTTCATCTTCCATTTTTCGCACCTTACCATAAGTGGCACCGCAAACTATGCTATCTCCTCTTTCCAAAGTTCCTTCTTGCAATAGAATGGTAGCTATACTGCCCATACTGGCATCTTTTTGGGATTCTATTACCACTCCTTTTGCCGGTACTTCCAAAGCGGCTTCAAATTCTTCTATCTCTGATACTAAGACGATCTGTTCCAAAAGATCATCTATACCTTCACCGGTGATCGCTGAGCATGTAGTCCATACCACATCACCACCGTAATTTTCCAGATAGACGTTATGCTTACTCAAATCGGAGATGGTTTTATCCAGATTGGCATTTTTGAGATCGATTTTATTAATTGCCACGATCATCGGAACTCCGGCTGCTTTAGCATGATCGATAGCTTCCAAAGTTTGCTGTTTCACACTTTCATTGGCAGCTACCACAATGATGACTATATCAGTGATATTAGCGCCACGTGCTCTCATAGCAGTGAAAGCTTCATGTCCGGGTGTATCCAAGAATGTTATCTTCTGATCTTTATATTCTATCTGATATGCGCCGATATGCTGAGTGATCCCACCCGATTCTCCTGCGATTACGTTCGTTTTGCGAATATAGTCCAAAATAGAGGTTTTTCCATGATCTACATGTCCCATGATAGTAACCACAGGTGCTCTTGGTTTTTTCTCTACATCTTGATTTTCGATTTTTTCTTCTAAGATCTCAGCGCCATATTCTTCTTCGAATTCCACATCAAAATCGAACTCATCACAGATCATTTCCAAAGATTCTCTATCCAAGCGCTGATTCATCGTCACCATCTGTCCCATATTGAAAAATTTGGCAATAATCTCCGTTGCCGGCACATCCATTATCTTAGCCAACTCACTTACTGAGGTGAATTCGTTTATTACGATCTTTGATGGTTCCTCTGTCTTGGAAGAGCGTTCGTCTTTTTTGTATTTTTTCTTTTTCTGTGAGGAAGCAGCGAGAGTTTTTTTGATGTTTTTGCTGATCTCAGCTTCTTCCATTTCAGTCGGAGTAAATTTCTTTTTCTTGCCACCTTTTTTCATGTGCTGAACTTTTGCTTTGAGATGTTTGCTCTTTTCCCGTTCTTCCTGCTCTAACCGTTTTTTCTCTTTCTGTTTGCGAGATAATTTTCCGGTAGGTTTGGCAGTTTCGGATGGTACAGGAATCACGGACGGACCGGCATCCTGTTTCGGCACTTTTTTCGATTTATATGGTTTTTTGTAAGGTCCTTCTTCTTTTTTTGGCTTTTTCTTTATCTCTTTCTCTACAAAAACAGGGATCTCTTCTTTCTTCTCTTTCTCCTTTTCCTTCTCTTTTTCCTGTGGCTTCGCTTTGGTTTGAACCAGTCTTCTCTCTGCCAGTTTAACCCTCTGCTGGTAGCTTCTTCTATCGTTCTCTCGTTTCTTGATTGCTGCCACTTCTTCATTGAATTTTGCTCGTATTCTTTCCACTATCTCATCAGGTACAGGGCTCATATGACTCTTCGCCTGAAAGCCCATATCACTGAGGTGTTTTTTCAATGCCGCTGTAGAAATTTTAAACTCTTTTGCCAATTCATGTACTTTAATAGGCATTATACCTCCCGATTAATAATTCGTTTGATACCATCGGAAAAATTACGATCGTACAAACAGATAACTCCGACATCCCGAATTCTGAATTCTCTTCCAAGCTCTGTCTTGGTCGATAATCTGAAGACCGGAGTATTACTATCTACTGCCATTTTATTTACTTTTTGATATGTATTATCCTGCAGATCCGACGCAATGATCAACATCTCTGCTTTTTGAGCAAAGCAGAGCCTCTCGCAAGCATCAAAGCCAAACTGCAATTTGCCAGCTTTTCTAGCTAAATGCAGCAATTTTACGACTTGCTCTACCTGGTCAGCTTCGATCTCTTTTTCTTCTTTTTTAACCATTGCTCCAGATCCTCCAAACATCTATTTTCATCGCAGAGATAATATCCGCGACTCTGTAAGCAGCGCTGCAGATCAAATACGATCTCACCATCGATGAATACGAACCTCATCAACTCTGTTTGTGGTTTTCTGTTTCTGCAAACCACACAGGTTCTCATCGGTAGATGACCGGCTTTGGAAGCTTTGTTCGACATTAGAAATAAGATGCCGACTCTTTCAGCTTCTGAGCAGTTTTCCTGCCCAATCCTTCCAGATGACACAATTCCTCCACGCTCGCTTCGAATATATCCTGTACAGAAGTATAACCATGTCCCTTGAGAATTTCAGCAATCTTTGGCGTTACACCATCCAGATCACTTACATGGCTGGTTATCCTTCTTTCTTCTGTTATTTTCTCTTCAAATTCTTCTTCTGTGTATATATCCAATTTATAATCTGTCAGCTTTGCCGCTAACTTCACATTCTTTCCTTTTTTGCCGATAGCGAAGTTCTTGTTCTCTTCATTAACTATAATCCTGGCAAACTTTCCACGGTCAGCTAAATATACCTTTTCTACCAGATCCGGACCGATCGCATTGGCAATAAGCTGTTCGGGTGAAGCATTCCACTCTACTATATCGATATGTTCACCGTTTAGCTCACCTCTGATCTGTTCGATACGCAATCCTTTCGGACCTAGACAGCAGGCAGTAGCATCGATCCCTTCACTGAGTGAATTTACCGCTACTTTAGTTCTGAATCCCGGTTCTCTCACTATTTTCTTTATCTCCACTTCGCCGGAGGCAATCTCGGGAATCTCCAACTCGAATATCCGTTTGACAAATTCAGGTCGGGTACGTGATAAGATCACGATCATATCGTGTTTCCGCTTCCTGATATTGACCACAAAAGCACGCACAATATCACCCGGTTTGAAGTATTCGTCTTCCACCTGTTCCTCTTTGGGAAGCAACGCATCTGTATATCCGATATCTACGATGTAACCGTTATAATCTTCACGTCTAACTTTCCCGGATACTATCTGATCTTTCTGCTTCTCGTAATCGAACATGATACGACTCTCTTCCAATCTTTTGATGCGCTCCATGATCGCCTTACGAGCATTTTTAATCACTTTAGGTTCAAATTCTTGGATAGACATTTCAGCCGGGATCAGATCACCGAGTTGGGCGTTCTCATCATAATAATCTTGCGCATCTTCCAGAGAGATCTCTCCCAAAGATAGATCCTGATCCACCACAATTCGATAGAATTTCGCGATAATTTTATTGGTGTCGAAATTAGTAACTATCTCGAGTTGATTCTCCGGCTCTAATTTCTTTGATATCGCTTGATACAAACCATCTTTTATTATCTCTGTCAATTGGTCTTTATCTAACTGTTTTAAACTGGCCAGCTCGGCAAGCGAGCCTAATACATTCATGCTCATAGTATCTCCTTACCGTTTATAATCAAAATAAGTTTTTGCTTTTTTGATGTCTTGGAATTGGATTTCGTGATTTTCAGCATCTTTTTCGATAACGAGCTTATCGGGTAACACCTGGCGTAAGTGTCCAATGATCGTGATGCTTTTCCCATCATCCTGATAGGTAACCTTCACTTTCTCATTGATAGCACTGTTGAAATGCTTCTTATACTTCAGCTCTCGTTCCAATCCCGGAGAAGACACTTCCAAGAAATGGCGTTGCTCGATCAGATCCAGCTCTTCCAATTCGTGATCGATAAAACGGGATATCTTGGTGCAATCATCGACTGTAACTCCACTAACCTTGGTGATATAAACAAGCACCAAAAGCCCTTTATTGGTAGGCTTGATCTCCAGATCATAGAGTGCTACTCCTTGTCTGGAACAAGCCTTCGCTGCTATCGCTTCAATTTTCTTCTCCATAATAACATCCTCTTAATACATTTAAACCACTGAAAAACAGTGGTTACCAATTTATATCAAAAAAATGCTGACTTCGGTCAGCTTTTTTTTGACTCCCATTTATTACACTTAAGAACAAGCAAAAAATATAAAGTCTATTTGTCAAGTAAGATATTTATACTTTTTGTTATTATGATATACACAAGCTCATGCTCGACAAACTGTTTTCTATTCTGCCCAGACATAATATTTTTACCCACCCGTGGAATCTTTTGTTCACAAAATTAGAAAAGGGGTGCATTTTCATTTTGCATATGACCATTAGCTTTGTCCTTATTATGTTATCCAATGCGCTGTTCTAATCCACTATTTTTGGATTTGGTTGACAGAATCTGAGATTGAATTAAAGTTGATAAAAAAATATAGAAGAGGGAAAGATGGAGTATCGTTTGGGAGTATGCCAATTTGAGCCGAGATTTTTGAAGCTAGAAAAGAATGTGCAGACGATGGTTGAATTAGCCGAATCAGCCGATGCTGATCTGATTGTCTATCCTGAATTAGCAACTTCCGGATATGCATTCACCGGCAAAGAGCAGCTCAGATCAGTAGCGGAGTCTTATCAGAATAGTGAGACGATCGAAATATTCAAAAAGATAGCAAGGCAGAGAAATTGCAGCTTTGTTTTCGGTTTTCCCGAAAAATCTGCAGATCGTATTTTCAACTCTTCCGTGCTTATCAATCCTGATGGCTCGACTCATTTATACAGGAAGATTCATCTTTTTTTCGAAGAGAAACGTTGGTTCAACCCCGGTGATCTCGGGTTCATTGTCGCACCTGCCAAAGAGGGTGTAAAGGTCGGACAGATGGTATGTTTCGATTGGATTTTCCCCGAGTCTGCAAGAACCCTGAACCTGAAAGGTGCACAAATCATCGTTCATCCTGCCAACTTAGTCTTGCCTTGGTGCCAGCAGGCAATGATAACCCGTAGTTTGGAAAACAGGGTATTCTCGGTTACTGCAAACAGGATCGGAACTGAAAAAAGTGGTGATAAGGAGTTCAAATTTACAGGTATCAGCCAGATCCTATCAACTACAGGCAAGATTCTGGCAAGAACAAACGAGACCGAAGTTGGCATCCATACAGCCGTGGTAGATCCTGAGGAAGCGCTTAATAAAGATGTGACTACTTATAACAATATCATCTCGGATAGAAGAACAGAATACTACGAGCTCTAAATGCGCACCAGAAAAATCATCCTTGTGATTATCGTAGTCATCTTTGTTTCGCTACTCTTGTTGCGACGCTGTCAAGCTACCCGCTATTTTACTGCAAGTCTGATAGAAAATGTGCACCTGCAGTAATAAAAAACTTGCCAGAATTATAGTATTTTGGAAAATTAATAAAAAATGTGAGGAGTAGTTTATGAAAAAGAGCTTACTGATTATTTTATTGTTGTTCTGTTCTCTCATCTTGTTTGCCAAAGAATTCACCATATCAGAGTTTAGAGATCTACCGGCGGATTTCAAAGCACAACGTGAACCAGTACTCGATATGGATCAAAATTATTGTGCAGTTCTGAGGGTGGAAAGTGTGCAGCCAGTCGAAGTTTCTCTGAGAGAAAGAACATATAAGAAAGAGAAGATATCTTCGAGAGAGCATTATCTCTATTTTTCAGCAAAAGAAAAAAATCTTACCCTTCAATCTGCCGGATATGATAATTTGACACTAGAAGCTCCCAAGCAAGGTTTCAAACCTGGAACGGTGTATTATTTGAGATTGGATACAATAGAAGATGTGGATGTCAGCATTAACGTTACTCCCAGAGGAGCTAATGTAGCTGTGGAGGGCAAAAGATGGCTCAGATCTACTCAAAAATTAACCCCCGGAACCTATACCGTCGAGATTAGCAAAGAAGGATATATGACTCTGACAGAAAAGATTACAGTGCCACACCAATCTGCCAGCTTTTCTTTCGCGTTAACCGAAGAAAAAAGTGGGGAGACTATCACAAAAACGGATACGGTTTTTGTGGAACAACATGCTCAAACGGAAGAAAACGAATCCACTCTTCCATATTTGGAAGCCTACGATTTTTCTTATCAGATAACTTCCTGCGATGCTACCCACGATAATAAATTGGTGATCACCATCCTTATTACCAACTTGAATATTGACGATAGAGAGATAGATGTAATAAGAGGCACACGTATTTTTGATGATCATGGTAGGGAATTTGGTGTGGCAAGAAGAGAGATGGGCAACAAAATAAGCACTTGGCAAGGTAATCTTAAACATCAAATGATCAGCAATGTAACTACGAAGCTTACTCTCACTTTTGAAGATCTTCCTCGTTCTGCAAACTCTATCAGTCTGCTGGAGTTGCACATTTCGGACTGGAAATTGCCTTTTAGAAATTTCCCTATTAGCAGAATATAGGTGAGGTGAAGTTAGATTCTCTTAATAAGAAAGTTATCTCAAAATAAAATAACAAGGAGCAAAAATGAAGAAATACACCTTTATCATCACACTGATCATCAGTCTCGTACTGATCTCTTGCAGTAGAGAATCTGTAGAACAGGATATTTATTTCGAGATTGACGAAGATCTACTTGGGGAAGTTTATCAAGATTCAGTCCTTTCTATTGGAATGAGGGTTCCGGCTGACTGGAATGATCTGACAGCTCAATTTCAAGATTCAGCCAGAGAGCAATTTGAATTGGATTCCGATTATTGGGGGTTGGGGCTAAGTCTGCGGAAAATTTTCGCCAATACTACTCAAAACATATCTTTTTTACTATTCGAATTTGATCATACCCAACTCGATGATGACGAAGACATAGCTATCAACATTTTTCTAGATAGAATATCTGAAGATTCTGAAACCCTGATGCATGGCGAATATCAGCATAATAAGATCAGCTTTATCCAAGTCGCTTATCGTGTTAATGATATGATAAATTTGAAAATTTTGGGGGAAACTCGCGATGACTCCCTCTTTGTAATCGATTTTTTCATCCCGGGTGAATTGTATATGGACTTTCTTGCCACACTCGAATCTACCATCGGCTCGATCCACCCCTTATCGGTCTAAGTGACCCGTCAGGGGAAAGTGAAAAGTGGTGTAAGAGTAGCAATCCTCCTTCGCCGAGGCTACGGAGGACAAGGATGAAGTTTAGAGTTTAGGGTTGAGGGTTTAGAGGTCGGAATGGAGAAGGTGAGAGAATGAATAATGTATAATGAACAATGTAAAAAGCAGTTGAAAGTTTATGGTTGAAGGAGAAGGAATTGGTAGTAATTTATAGGAATTTATTCACTTCGCTCACGGAATTTTTAGCAAAGAGCATGAAGCGTAGGACAAGATATCATCTTGTCTTCGGAAAAACAGAAAGAAATAAATTGATGAATTTATCGAATCTACACCGCCAGGAACTCTTAAACTTCTACCTTCTATGTTCTATCTTCGACTATCAGAAAAAAAGTATTTGACAACGAAAAGCCGTGTTGTAATCTTGCCTCATGAATGCGAACCGGCTCTCGGTTTGACGAAAAAAGGAAAACTTGTATTTGCTTCACCGGCTCCGGTTTGATGAGGAGGGAATATGAAAAAAAGTGTTGATGAATTTTTTATTTACCAAAAGCAGATAGGCACAAAGCGTCTTAAAACGCTACCCCCCCCCCCCCCCCCAGAAGCACCGTAAAGCCATATTGTGTAAGAAGTTACGCATACCTTTGTTATGTTTTAAAGACCGGTCGCAACTATGCACTGGAGATTATATTCATTTGTTGTGTGAACAAGTTTATCAGGCTGATGCTCTTCGCCAAATTTTGCGAAGAGCACAATAAGTTGATGTATTCAATTATCCCGTAAGAAAGAGAAATT